>CAWFXP010000005.1:0-305805 GCA_963819905.1 uncultured Thermoleophilia bacterium | reverse complement strand
ACCGGCGTCCTATTCGGAACTATGTGAAGAGCGGCACCATGTCACGCGACGACGAAAGCTGCTGCATCTCCACGTCGTCGGGCCGTGTCTGGAACCGCTCCGCTGCGTCAAGGACGCGCGGGAGCACGTCGACGTCTCCAGCGGTGTTGAGAAAAACGCCGGAACACCCGAGCACCCAGTGCACCGCGAGGTCGATGTCCGGCTGGTCTTCGAGCGGCTCATACCAGGTCGTCCGCGTCTGCGCCCGGTCGTCCCACGGTGCGCGGGCGAGCGACTTGATTGTCTGCACGGCGACGTCCCGCTCGTCGCAGACCGCCATGAGAGCATCGAAATCGGCTGCATACGCGGGGTTCTGCATGAGAACGAAGCTGTACGGCAGCAGCACCGAGTCGAAATCGAATCGCTCCAGGGCGCGCAGGTGTTGCGCAGCGACGGTAACCCCGTGACCGGTGACGCCGATGAATCGGACGAGTCCCTCGTCTCGCGCCTCGATCACGGCCTCGAGCGCGCCACCTGGATCCCATTGCGGTGTCCCACTCGTCCGCATCTACGAGGTTATGGAGCTGGATCAGATCGACGCCGTCCACCTGCAGGCGTTCGAGAGAACGTCGGATCTGCTCGCGGGCACCGTCGCGGGTTCGCTCATCTGCCTTTGTCCCGAGGAAGAAGTCGCCACGGTGCTCGGCCATCCAGCGGCCGACGCGAAGCTCTGAGTCCCCGTAGCTCGGAGCGGTGTCGATGTGGTTGACCCCGTGTTCGAGCAAGACCTCGAGCACGCGGTCCGCCTGCGCCTGACTCACAGACCAGAGCGCCGCGGCGCCGAAGATCGTCCGAGAGCTCTGGTGGCCGGTGCGCGCGAACCTGGACGTCGCGATCATTCTCTGCCCCTTTGTCGGTGCTCGGTAGTCGGAAGAAGAGTACGCGAGGGCACTACGCGACGTGGCGGTCGACGAGGCTCTTGACGAATGGGTTCGCCTGCTCGTGGGTGTGGCCCCAGATCGAGGCGTGTCCCATTCCCTCGAGCAGATGAAACTCGGCGGTCGGCGTCAGGCGGGCGACTTCTTCGGCGAGCTGAGGCGGGGCCTGGACGTCTTGGTCGAAGCCGATCACGTGTAGTGGCACGACACAGGCGGGAAGGCGGTCGCGCACGTCAAAGTCGATGCACGCTTGCCACTGAGGGATCAGCGAGCGCTCGTTCTGCTCATTGAAGTCCTCGCCGAGAAAACCGCGTATCGCCGCCCAGCTGGCAGGGTCGCCGAGCGCCCGCGCCGGGTAGAGCTGTGATGCGTAGTGGATGACGCTGAACATGCCTTCCAGCCGGCCGCCCTGCCGCCTCAGTTCGACTTCGGCCCGCATATAGTCGCCGAGCCAGCCCTCGTGTCCGCACGGGGCGACTCCCATCGCAACTCCGGCACGGCAGAGATCCGGCCGGTCGAGCAGGAGCTGGAGGACGATGAACCCGCCCATCGACTTCCCGACCACGACGAGGGGCGGGTGGAGAAGCGCCTCGATCAGCGCAGCCGCGTCTCGGGCCAGGTCGGCGATCGTCCACGGGGGAGGCTCGTGGCAGACCGTCTCGCCGATCCCGCGGTTGTCATAGGTCACGTTCCGGTAGAAGCGCTCGAAGTACGGCATCTGGTACGGGTGCCAGACGGCCCCCACTACACCACCACCGCTGATCCAGAGCACCTCGGGCCCCTCGCCGAATTCGTCGTAGTGGAAGCTGCCGGAGGGCAGGTCGATCGCGGCCATGAACGCCTCCTTCGGTGTCGTGGGGCGCAGTGTGTCAGCGCGAGCCGACTCGGTGCCCTCGCCGCGGGATGCGAACCTCTTCGCCCTTGCGCGCAGCCGAGACATAGGCGCCGTACATGACGGCGACCGTGTCTCGTGCGAGCAGGGCCCCGCTCTGTGGCTCGCGGTCCTCGGACACCGCTTCCGCGAAGTCCTGAAACTGCTGCGGGTAACCGTTCATCCAGTCCTCGTCGGGAGCGGGGTGGCTCCACCCCTGCTTCGTTCCGATCTTCTCCGTCAGGTACACGTCCCGCAGCAGCTCGTCACGCGGGTTGTAGGTCGTCAGCGCGTCGATCGGATTCAGGTTGCACTTCGTCCGGTGGTTGTTGGTCCGCACGTCCAGCCATGAGCTGATCCCGCCGAGAACGAGCTCCGCCGCGAACACGTCGGCCACGGTGCCGTCCTCGAAGACGACGTGCACCTGCGAGTAATCCTCGACGTCGAGGTAGTCGGTGCGGAGAAACCCGGCGCTCCGGTAGCGCGCGTGGCGCGTGATCTCGTGTACCCGTGCGCTCACGGCAGCCGGCCTGATCGGAGCGCCACCGCCCGTCCTGCCCTCCTCCTGCTTCAGGTAGAGGGCTGCTGTCAGCGGATGGCAGCCCTTCCCGACGAGAGAGCCGCCGCCTGCCTCAGCCCAGACGCCATAGCTCGGGCTGTGCGAGCCGCTGTGGGACTCCTCCCCGATCATCCAGAGAATCTGCGCGGCGCTCTTCACCAGGATCTCGCGCTCCTTCTGGATAACTGGTGCATAGACCCAGTTCTCCGCATAGAGGATCTTCGCCTCTCCACGACGCCCAGCGGCGATCACTCGATCGCATGTCGCGACCGCCTTGCTGAGCATCCGCTCCTTCGGGTACCGGTTGCCTCGAAACGACGGCCTGCCGGTCCCGAAGTAGCCAGAGAAGGGCTTCTCGACCGCGACGTGCCGGCCGCGCGCGAGAGCCGCCTCCGCAATCGTTGCGTGAGCGTACGGCGGCGTGCAAATCGAGAGCAGGTCCACGGCCTCGATGAGCTCGGTCACCGTGTCGAACGCCCGGATTCCGCGCTGGGCCGCGAACGCCTCGCGCCGGTCACGCGTCCGGGAGGTCACGCCCACGACCTCGACTGGCACGCCGGACACACGGCGGTAGCCGTCGTAGTGGAATCGGGCAGCGAAGCCTGCACCCGCGATCCCGACCCGTATCGGTATGCAGCCGCTCAACGGCGCATCATTGCAAGCCCGCTGAGCCGCTTCTACAGTTCTGGCTGGATTCACCAGCGCGAAGCGAGGCCATGGCTAGCTCGACCGACTTCACTGAGGGGACCCTCCGGCTGCGAGACGGCCGAACGCTTGCCTACGCGGAGGCCGGCGCCCCGAACGGCTTCCCGGTGATCAGTAGCCATGGAACGCCGTCGTGCCGCCTTCCCGGATCGTGGGGGGCAGCGGCCGACGCGGTTGGCATGCGCTTCGTGCAACCCGACCGGCCGGGCTACGGTCTCTCCGACTTCAATCCTGAGCAGACCCTGCTCACTTGGGCCGCCGACGTCGCCGAGCTCGCGGACGCCCTCGGGCTCGAGCGCTTTGCCGTCGTGGGGACTTCGGGCGGTGGGCCCTACGCAGCAGCTTGCGCTCACGTCCTTCCTGATCGCGTGGCGGCCGTCGGTCTTGTTTGCGGCGTCGGGCCGTTCTGGGACGTACCCGAGATCGACGCCCACGTGACCGCCGAAAGCGGCGCCTGGATTCGCGAGCTCATCGACCTCGCCCGAATCGATCCCGCCGACGCGGTCGCGCACGCCCGGGACGAGTGCGAGCGTGACGCCGAGATGGCCCAAGCAGATCCGGCGGATTGGGTTCGCTACTGGTTCGAGGGCGATGCGATGCCGAGTGCGGATCGCGAGCTGGCCATTCGCCCCGAGCATCGTCTCGGCATGATGCAGTCGCTTCGCGAGGCCCTCCGCGGCGGCATCGAAGGTTACGTCCAAGACGAGCTCATCCTCACCGTTCGATCCTGGGGGTTCCGCCCGGCGGAGATCACCGTGCCGGCCTCCATCTGGCACGGTGAACGCGACACGCTCGCCCCCGTCGAGGGAGCGCGCTACCTGGCCCGGGTGATTCCCGGCTGTCGGGCCCGCTTCTTCCCGGACGAAGGGCACATGATCTCACTGCGCCACGGTGACGAGATCCTGCGGAGCCTCGTCGACGCCAGCGTCGACTGAGGGAGCGCCTTCACACGAGATCGCGCGGGACGGAGAAGTTCCACGTCTTCGTGAAGATCCGGGCGCTTCCCTCGTAGGCGTCGAGGACGTTTCTCACACGGAAGACAGTTGCGTCCGATGTCATGATGCTTCTCGTCTCGACGCGCGTACGCCAATCGTTGCGGCCGACCTCGATCGACCAGTCCGAGCGAGCCTCGGCCGAGAGGGGGTCGCCTTCGACGATCACGAACACGTCCTTCCCTCGCTCGCTGTACTCGAGCCCGGTCTCCTCGATCCGGAACGATCCGAAGTAGCACAGATCGAGGCCGAGGTCGAAGCAGTCGGTCGACGCCTCGTAGCGGAGCGTGCGCTCGACCGCGCCTGGCTCGAGCCTCTCGACCTGGAGCGGAGGGGGCCCTTCCGGCGCCTCGAACGGACGGAGATGCTCCGGCTCCTCGGTCGCGGAACGGATCGGCAAGATCAGTTCTGACTGCTCCGTCAGCACGGTCAACGTCACCGGCTCGGGCGACGGCCAGGCCCACGGCCAGAGCGTCGGCGAGAGGCCGATCCGAATCCGGTGGCCGGCCGGAAACGCGTAGGCGGTGGCCTTGAGCCGCACCGTGGCCCGCGCCGGCTCGCCCGGCACGAGCGGAACGGGATGCTCGTGCGACTCCCGGTGCGTGAGGTTCAGGACACCGAGGCTTACGAGCGTCGAGGAGCCGTCGGGTGCGACGTCGCAGAGCCGGACGGCAAGGATCGCGTTCGGCCGATCCGAGGTGATCACGACGGTGAACTCGGTGACTCCGAGCAGCTCCAAGCGATCGTCGAGGGGCTGGGAGGTAAAGCAGAGCGACCGGCCGTCCTCTGCGCGTTGATCTCCGGCGAAGTCGATCGGCGTTCCCCAGGCGACCCATGGGCCGGTCTCCAATCCGTGCGCTTGCAGGCCGCGCACCAGGAGCTCCGCAGGCGAGGCTTCACCCTGGGTCAGCGCTCCGGGCTCGAGCGCGTACCGCCTCGCGTTGACGTTCGGGGAGGGCCAGCTCGGCTCCGCCACCCACCGCCCCGGCCGTTCGTCGTAGGCGGACGCCGGTGGAACGGCGTCCTGCATCCAGGCCCGAAGCATCGGCTCGTCCATGATCCCGGTGTCACTGCCCTTCAGCCAGTGGTCGAACCAGCGAAGGCATTCCTGCAAGAACCCGATCGCAGGCCCAGGGATGCCGTCGTGAGGATAGAGGTGACCCCAGGGGCCGACCAGGCCCTTGCGGGGACCGGGATAGCCGGCAAGGAAGCGGAGGATGGCGCTCGGGTAGCCGTCTGCCCAGCCTCCGACCATGTAGACGGGGCAGCGGATGGCCGTGAAGTCCTCGCAGACGGACCCCTGCTTCCAGTAGGCGTCGCGGCGCTGGTGCCTGAGCCACTCCTCGACGAAGGGCGGTGTCTGCTCGAGTCGCTCGAGCCACATCGCGCGCCAGCGTTCGCCCACGACCGCGGGGTCCGGCGGCCGCACGTTGAAGGCGAGCATCGTCGAGGCCCACGAGAGCATGTACATGCCGAACATGCAGCCGCCGATGTAGTGGACGTCGTCGGCGTACCGGTCGTCCGTCGAGCAGACGCTGACCACCGCCTTCAGCTCCGCCGGGGCGTGCGCCGCGATCTGGAGCCCGTTGAAGCCGCCCCAGGACTTGCCGATCATGCCGACCACGCCCGTCGACCAGGGCTGCCGAGCAAGCCAGCGGATCACCTCGAGCCCGTCTTCTTGCTCCTGCGGGAGGTACTCGTCCCGGAGAACGCCTTCGGAATCGCCCGAGCCCCTCAGGTCGACGCGCGCCGATGCGTAGCCGTGACCCGCGAAGTAGGGATGGATACCGGCGTCGCGGACGGCGGTCGCGTCGTCCTTGCGGTAGGGGATGTACTCGAGGATCGCCGGGACGGGATCCCCGCCCGCGTCCTCCGGGAGCCAGATTCTGGCGGAGAGGCGAACGCCGTCCGACATCGGGATCCAGAGATGGTCGAGACGGCGGACTCGTCGCGGGAAGTCGTTCGTGATTCTCATGGGAGGCTGTGAGGGCTCGCAGTATGACCGGCGTCGATGATCCCTACCAGAGTTCATCCAAGAGCCCCCCATCGCTAACCCCGAAGGCGCCGTCGCCGTCTTAGTAGAGGAGCGCCCTGAAGGCCGCAACAGGGATTGTCTTGCCGACCACCCGGTCGTATAGTGCGAGCCCTGCTGAGCTCGTGAACAGCGCTCGCCGTCGAGATCTAGAGGAGGAAGCATGAGCGTGCAGGATGATCGGGCCAAGGATCTCGTCAACGACTACGTCGCTCGCCGAATCGATCGTCGTCAGTTCCTCCAGCGAGCGGCCGCGGCTGGCATCTCGCTGGGCGCAGCGAGCACGCTGTTGGCGGCGTGCGGCGGGGGGAGGAGGCGGCCCCGCCCACCGAGTCCGCACCTCCCGTGACGGAGACGGGGGCGACGGAGCCCGCTGCGACCGGCGCTGCCGAGGCGAGCGGGGCGCTTCGGATCCGGCTGCTGAACGACATCATCAACCTCGACCCGGCCTTCTACCCCGCCGAGGCAGACGAGCTTGCCAGCCAGGGGATCTACGAGGGCCTCATCACCTACAAGCCGGGCACGTGGGAGGTCGTCAACGTGCTCGCGGAGACGTTCGAGCCGTCGGCCGACGGCCTCCAGTTTGCCTTCAAGCTGAAGGAGGGGATCCCCTTCCACGGCGGCTACGGCGAGGTCACCGCCGAGGACGTGAAGTACTCCTTCGAGCGCATCGCCGGGCTGACGAAGCCGAAGCTCGACTCCCCGTACCAGGGTGACTGGGCCGCCTTGAAGGAAGTTCAGGTGACCGACACGTACTCGGGCACGATCATCCTCAAGGAGCCGTTCTCAGCGCTGATGACGACCACGCTGCCCGTGTTCAGCGGCGTCGTTCACTCGAAGAAGGCAATCGAGGAGAAGGGCGAGGAGTACGCGACCCATCCGATCAGCACGGGCCCGTACGAGTTCGTCGAGTGGAAGCCGAAGCAGGAGGTGCGCGTGCAGCGGTTCGCGGACTACGGCGGCGCGTCGTCGGACTTCCTCGGGACGCTCTGGGACGAGATCGTGTACATCCCCATCGACGAGGACAACGCGGCCGACATCGCGCTCGAGACGGGCGACATCGACTTCGGCAGGCTCGGGCTCGGCGCGGTCGGCCAGTTCGAGGAGAACAGCGACTTCACGGTCCACGACCGCGTGACCCTCAACTACGACTGGATCGGGATGAACACCCGCAACCCGAAGCTGCAGGACATCAACGTCCGTCAGGCGATCCGCTACGCGATCGACGTTCCCGGCATCATCGAGGCCGCCTACGAGGGTCGCTACGAGCGGGCGACGGCGATCATCCCGCCGGGTATGCCGATCGGCTACTGGGAGGACGCGCCAGTCTACGAGCGCGACCTCGACCAGGCGAATCAGTTCTTGTCCCAAGCGACGAACCCGCCGTCCGAGCTCGAGATCAAGTTCACCGAGGAGACCGGCTCGACGGAGATCGCCGAGATCGTGCAGGCGAATCTCGCCGAGATCGGCATCACCGTCACACCGAAGAAGGTCGACACCTCGGCGTTCTACGCGCTCGACGTGCAGGAGCTTCAGAGCCGCGAGCTCTTCTACGTCGGCTTCATCACCCAGCCGGATCCGTCGTGGTCGACCGTGTGGTTCGTCTGTGACCAGATCGACGTCTGGAACTGGATGTACTGGTGCGACGAGGAGTACGACCGGCTGCACTACGCGGCGCTCCAGGAGAGCGATCCCGCTGTTCGCAACGACATGTACATCGAGATGCAGCAGCTCTGGGACGCCGCCGTCCATACGGTCTGGACCGCCTGGCCCACGTTCTACTTCGCGGCGGCGGCAGGGCATCGAGCCGGCGATCAGGCCGGACGGCCGGGTCCAGCCGACCGGGTTCCGCGCCGTGTAGCCTCGGGGCACACCAACCGGCATTCGTGGAGCGGGAGGCCGCAGCATGATCGCCTACCTCGTCAAGCGACTCGGGATGGCCCTTCTCGTCGTCCTCCTGCTCATGGTCTTTCTGAGCATCCTCGTGCACCTGATTCCGGGGGACCCGGTCAGGACGATCCTCGGGCCGCGAGCGAGCGAGGAGCTCTCTCAGACCGTTCGCGACGAGATGGGACTCGACGACCCCGTCCCGCAGCAGGTGTACGACTTCGTCAAGAACGCCGTGCAGGGTGATCTCGGCGAGGACTTCGTGAGCCACCTCTCAGTGGTGTCGCTGATCGGCGAGGCGCTTCCGCACACGCTCATCCTGGCCGCGGCGGGGCTCGGCCTCGCCGCGCTGATCGGGATCCCCCTCGGCGTCTTCGCCTCGACGCGGCCGAACTCGATCGGCGACCGGATGGCCGGCATCGTCTCGATCTCTCTGATCACGGTGCCGGCCTACGTGGCCGGGCTCTTCCTGCTGCTCCTCTTCGCCGTCCAGCTCGACTGGTTTCCCGCGATCGGCACAGGTGACTTCTCCGATCCGGTCGACTATCTGAAACATCTTGCCCTGCCGGCGATCGCGCTCGCGCTCACGTGGATCGGCTACCTCGCGCGGCTGACCCGGACGAGCATGTTCGAAGTCCTGAACCAGAACTACATCCGCACCGCTCAGGCGTTCGGCTTGCAGGACCGGCGCATCTACTACAGGTACGCGCTCAAGAACGCGATCATCCCGGTCGTCGCCGTGCTCGGCGTCGGGCTCGGCACGCTCATGGGCGGGGCGGTGTTCGTCGAGATCATCTTCACGCGCGCGGGCCTCGGCACGCTCATTCTCGATTCGATCGAGAATCGGAACTACCCGATCGTGCGCGGGGCCGTGCTCGTGATCGCCGCCCTCTTCGTCTTCGCCAACCTGCTCGCCGACCTCTCCTACCGCCTGCTCGATCCCCGCGTCCGGGCCGAGCGCAGCGCCGCCTGACAGATGGCGGTCGCAGCACCCACCCCGCGGCCCCGTCTCGCGCCCTTCGGCCGCATGGCCGGCCCCCTCGGGCTTCTCAAGGAGGTCGCCCGCCGGCCGGCCGGCCTCTTCGGCCTCGTCGTCGTCGGCGGGCTCATCGTGCTGGCGATCTTCGCGCCGCTGATCGCGCCGTACGACCCGGCCGAGCAGGACATCCAGAACCGCTTGCAGGGCCCTTCGTGGGACCATCTGCTGGGCACGGACCAGCTGGGCCGCGATCTGCTCTCGCGCCTCATCTACGGCGTCCGCGTCGCGCTCAGTGTCGCCATACCCGGTCTCACGGCCGCACTCGTGATCGGTCTCATGCTCGGGCTGATCGCCGGCTACCTGGGCGGCAGAACGGACAATTCGATGATCGTCGTCATGGACACCCTGCAGTCGTTTCCGGCGGTCATCCTCGCGTTGCTCTTGCTCGCGCTGATCGGTGCGTCGCGCACGAGCGTGATCATCGTCATCGCCGTCGCGTTCGCTCCGAACTACGCCCGGGTGACGCGCGCGCTCGTGCTGACGACGAAACAGAACCAGTTCGTCGAGGCTGCACGGTCGCTGGGGGCGCGCAACGGACGGATCGTGGGGATTCACATCCTCCCGAACGTGATCGCGCCTCTCTTCATCCTGCTCGCGATGGACCTCCCGTCGGTGATCACGATCGAGGCCGGGCTCTCCTTCCTCGGTCTCGGGGTGCCGCCGCCGACGCCCTCCTGGGGAGTCATCCTCCAGGACGGCTTCGAGCGCGTCCGCGAGCACCCATGGGCGATCATCTGGGCAGGCCTTACGCTGATGATCGTGACGCTCGGGTGCACGTTTCTCGGCGAGACGCTCCGCGACGTCGCCGACCCGAGGCTCGCCGGAGTGCGGAGATGGCGCAGATCGTGACAGGGGCCTTGCTGGAGGTCGAGGGCCTCGAGGTCTGCTACCACGTCCAGGACGGGACTCTCAAGGCACTTTCCGACGTCAGCTTCGAGGTGCGGCCGGGCGAGATCCTCGGCATCGTCGGCGAGTCCGGCTGCGGCAAGTCGACGCTCTCCGCGGCGCTGCTGCGCCTCCTGCCGGCGAACGGCGAGATCACCGCAGGTCGGGTGAGCCTCAGAGGACAGGACCTGCTCCAGGTGAGCGCCGAGGAGATGCGGCAGCTGCGAGGGTCGGAGCTCGTGATGATCTTCCAGGATCCGCTGACGAGCCTCAACCCGACATTCACGATCGGGACGCAGATGATCGACGTTCAGAAGGCGCATCGAAGTAGGGGCGGAGCAGGCGGGGAGGCGTTGCGGCGACGGGCGATGGAGATGCTCGAGCAGGTCGGCATCCCCGACGCTCGGGAGCGCCT
This sequence comes from uncultured Thermoleophilia bacterium, assembly GCA_963819905.1. Classification (GTDB taxonomy): domain Bacteria; phylum Actinomycetota; class Thermoleophilia; order Gaiellales; family Gaiellaceae; genus CAWCQC01. The sequence continues at coordinate 295,503 of CAWFXP010000005.1, read as the reverse complement.
CGCCGACTACCCGCACCAGTTCTCCGGCGGCATGAGGCAGCGGATCATGATCGCCACCGCGCTGATGCTCGAGCCTGCGCTCCTCATCGCCGACGAGCCGACCTCCGCCCTCGACGTGACGCTCGAGGCTCAGATCGTCGAGCTCCTGAAGCGCCTCCGGGAGACGCACGGAACTGCGATCATCTTCATCTCCCACGACCTCGGTGTGGTTTCGCAGATCTGCGACCGCGTGGTCGTCATGTATGCGGGTCGCGCGGTCGAGGAGGCCGATGTCGTCTCGCTCTTCGAACACCCCCGGCACCCGTACACGCAGGCGCTACTCGCGGCGATCCCGTCGCACCGTCGCCGCGGCGATCCACTCGCCACCATTCCGGGCCGCGTCCCGAGCCTCTCGGCGCTTCCGCCGGGCTGCAAGTTCGTCGAGCGCTGCCCGCACGCCCGCACCATGTGCAACGAGCACGAGCCCGAGCTGAAGCGCGCCGACGGCGGTCGGGTCCGCTGCTTCATCTACGACCCGGCCTCGGGGTACGACGACTCGCGTCCGTCGGAGCGATCCGCCACGAGGCCCGAGGCGGTCGCATGAGCAGCGTGGCCAGCGACGACCCGCTCGTTCAGGTGACGGATCTACGTACCTACTTCGACGCGTCGCAGGGGCTGTTCAGACGGCTGCGGCGCAAGCAGAAGGGAGTCGTGCAGGCGGTCGACGGAGTCGACCTCGACATCCGTCGCGGCGAGGTCCTCGGCCTCGTCGGGGAGTCCGGATCCGGCAAGACGACGCTGGGGCGCACGATGCTCGGCCTTACGAGGGCAACGAGCGGGCAAGTGCTCTTCGACGGGCTCGACGTCACGCGACTGGGGCGCCGCGACCTGCGCCGGCTCCGGCGCAGGATGCAGATGATCTTCCAGGACCCGTACTCGAGCCTCAGCCCGCGGCTCCGGGTCTCGTACCAGCTCACGGAGCCGTACAGGATCAACGAGGTCCCGCCGGCTCAGCGCTATTCGGTCTCGGAGATGCTCGAGATGGTCGAGCTCTCGATCGAGCAGGCGACGAAGTACCCGCACGAGCTCTCCGGCGGGCAAGCGCGCCGGGTCGGGATCGCCCGCGCGCTCGCGCTCCAGCCCGACTTCCTCGTCGCCGACGAGCCGACCGCCGGCCTCGACGTGTCGGCGGCGGCGAGCGTGCTCAACCTGATGAAGGGGCTCGGCAGCCGGCTTGGGCTCACCTACCTCATCATCACGCACAACCTCAACCTCGTCGGCTACGTCGCCGACCGGATCGCCGTCATGTACCTCGGGCAGCTGGTCGAGGTGGGGCCGACCGACCGGATCTTCGACGCGCCCGCGCACCCGTACACGCAGGCCCTGCTCGCCTCGATCTCGGAGCCCGACCCGCGCGAGCGCCGGGAGGGTCGCCGGCTGTTCCTCCCCGGCGAGATCCCGAGCCCGCGCAACCCTCCCTCCGGATGCCGCTTCCACACGCGCTGTCCCTACGCGCAGGCGCGCTCGCGGGAAGAGGTGCCCGTACTCGAGGAGATCGAGCGCGGCCACTTCGTCGCCTGTCACTTCTGGCGGCAGATTCGGGACAGTGACTCGAGCCTTCCTTCCCCGGAGACGTTGCCTGCAACCGGCCCGGCGAGATGACGACCGTGAAGGACGGCGGCTGATGGGCGAGCTCGACGGCAAGACGGCGCTGATCACGGGGGGAGCCCGAGGGTTCGGCCGGGCGATGGCGCTGCTCTTCGCCCGGGAGGGAGCGGACGTCGCGATCGCGGACATCGCAGGCGAGCTCGGGTCGAAGCGGATCGCAGGCATGGCGACTCAGGGCGACCTGGAGCGGACCTGCGGGGAGATCGAGGCGATTGGGCGGCGGGCAGTCGGTATCCGCGCCGATGTGACGAAGGCGGACGACTGCGAGCGGATGGCCGAAGGGGCAGTCGAGGCGCTCGGCCGGATCGACATCCTCTGCGCGAACGCCGGCGTCTTCTCGCTCGCCCCGGCCTGGGAGGTCACCGAGGACGAGTGGGACACGGTTCTCGGCGTCAACCTCAAGGGTGTCTGGCTGACGACGAAAGCAGTCGTGCCCCACATGATCGAGCGGCGCTCAGGGAAGATCGTGATCACGTCCTCGCGAGACGGTCTCCGGGCGGAGGCAAACTACGCGCACTACAACGCCTCGAAGTTCGGCGTGATCGGCTACATGAAGTCGCTCGCGATCGAGCTCGGGCCGTACGAGATCAACGTCAACGCGGTCTGCCCGACGCAGATGGCGGACAAGAGCGCGCCGCCGCAGGCCGCGACGCACCCCTACTGGGATCAGGCCGTCGGCAGGAGCAATGCGACGTACGAGGAGTTCGACGAGGCCTCGGGCCGGGAGAACCTCTTCGAACGGGGCGGGCAGCCAGACTTCCGTGAGGTGGCCGAAGGGGCGCTCTGGCTCGCCTCCGACCGCTCCCGGCTCGTCACGGGCGTCGCGCTCCCGGTGGACGCGGGCTGGATCGCCAAGCGAGGTGGGTAGCCTGCTCGCGCTCCAGGGCGCCCGTGTGATCGACGGGACCGGCGCCCCGCTGCGGGAGGCCGCCACGGTGACGATCGCCGAGGGGCGTGTCGTTCACGTCGCGAGCGGCCCTCCGCCCGCCGACGCGCGGGTTATCGACCTCGAGGGGCGCACACTGCTTCCCGGCCTCATCGACGCCCATGTGCACCTTTCGTCGCTCGACGGCGACGTACGGGACGTCGAGGAGTACGCGCTCGCCCATGCAGCGAGCCAGATGCTCGAGGGGGGCATTACGACGGTGCGCGATCTCGGCAGCTACGGTCGCTCGCTGTTCCGGCTGCGGGAGGCGATCTCGCTCGGCCTCTGTCGCGGCCCGCGGCTCGTGCTCTGCGGCCAGATCGTGGCCGCGACCTCGCCGGGTGGGCGGGCGTTCCCGGGGATGTACTGCGAGGCGGACGGGCCGGACGGCATGAGACGGGCGGTGCGCGAGCAGCTTCGGCAGGGCGTCGATTTCGTCAAGGTGATGTCCACCGGAGCGCTCACGGTCGCTGCCGAGGACGTAAACCCTGCCCAGCTCACCCCGGAGGAGCTCGATGCGGTCGTCGACGAGTCCCACCGGATGGGGTTCAGGGTGGCCTCGCACGCCGAGGGTCTCGCCGGCATCCGGCTCTCGGTGCACGCAGGGGTCGACACCCTGGAGCACGGCGAGATGGCCTTCGAGGACCCTTCGGTTCTCGCAGCGATGGCCGAGCGCGGGATCATTCTCGTGCCAACGCTGCGCGTCTTCGACTACGTCGCGGCGGGCGACGCGTTCCCAGAGTGGATGCGTGAGCGGGCGAAGTTCCTCCGCGAGTCGGCCGAGCAGACGGTCGCGGCGGCGCGGAGCGAGGGCGTGAGAATGGCGATGGGCGCGGACGCCGGGCCGCACGGCGAGAACGCGCGCGAGCTCGTCCGCATGGTGGAAGCCGGTCTTTCCCCGATGGAGGCGATCGTGGCGGCAACGAGCACCGCCGCCCTGGCGTGCGGTCTCGAGGGCGAGCTGGGGACCGTCGAGCCGGGGAAGGTGGCGGACCTCCTCGTCGTCGACGGTGATCCGCTCGAAGAGCCGCGCATCCTCCTCGATCGCCGGCGCCTCTGGCTCGTCCTCCAGGCGGGCGACCCTGTGGCCGGGACCCGCACGCAGGCCCCCGGGTAGGCTCCGCGGTCGTGGCGAGCGAGCACGTCATCGACCCGGCGCTCATCCACCACATGTGGGACCGGAGCCTCGAGCCGGCCCTGGTGGTCGACTCCGGCGACACCGTCCACTTCGACCTCCTGATGGCCGGGGACGGCCAGCTGTTCGAGGGCGCGAGCTATGCCAATGCCGCTTTCGACTTCGATACGATCTACAACCTCTCGGGGCCGGTGTACGTGAACGGCGCGAAGCCGGGCGACACGCTCGAGATCGAGATCCTCTCACTCGAGCCGGGAGCGTGGGGCTGGACGGCCTTCCTCCCCGGTGTAGGACTTCTTGCCGACGACTTCCCCGACGGATACGTGAAGACGTGGGATCTGCGCGGCCGCGAACAGGCGATGCTCGTCCCCGGCGTCGAGGTGCCGATTCACCCGTTCCTCGGGACGATGGGCACCTGCATCGACGAGCCGGGCCGGCACCTGCCCTTCCCGCCCCACGAGGGCGGCGGCAACATGGACAACCGTCACCTGACGGAGGGCTCGACGCTCTGGCTGCCGGTCCTCTGCGTGGGCGGCCTCTTCTCCTGCGGCGACCCGCACGCCGCGCAGGGCGACGGCGAGGTCTGCGTGAGCGCGATCGAGTGCGCAATGCGCGCGACGCTCCGCTTCCACCTCCGCAAGTGGAGCGTCTCCACCCCGAGGTTCCAGGTCCCCGGCCGCCTTGCGGCGCGCTCGGAGGGAAACGGCTACTTCGCGACGATGGGCATCTCTCCCGACCTGATGGATGGAGCGAAGACAGCGACCCGTGCGATGATCGAGTGGCTGCACGATTCGCACGGTCTCTCCCGGGAAGACGCCTACGTCCTCTGTAGTGTCGCCGGCGACCTCAAGATCCTGGAGATCGTCGACGCCGGCGTGTGGAACGTGTCGATGGCGATGCCGCTCTCGGTCTTCGTCGACTGAGGGCGCTCGCCGTCAGGCGTAGGCTGAGACGATCTCTCGGATACACTCGTTCACCGCGTCGGGGCGGTGACCGAAGGCAGAGCAGTGGCCGAGCCCTTCCAGCAGGTGGAAGTGGCCGCCCGGCGCCGTCTCTGCGACGAGCCTGCCGCGCGCGGGCGGTGTCTGCACATCGTGTGAGAAGGCGACCACATGGAGCGGCACCTGGCAACCGGGCAGCCGGTCGAGCGAGTCGAACTCGACGCAGGCTTCCCACTGCGCCGCCAGCAGTTCGCCGTCGCGCGCGCCGTAGTCGCGGTCGACAAGCGGGCGGACCTTCGCCCAGAGCTCGTCGTCGCCGAGAACCTCGTTCGGGAACATGTAGACGCCGTAGTGGGTCGTGGCGAATGGGCGGCTGAGCCGCCCGCCCGAGCGCCGGAACTCGACCTCCGCCTCCTCCCACTCGCGGACGTAGCCCGTCGCACGGGCATACGTGCCCATGAGGATCGCGCAGCGGACGAGGTCGGGCCGGTCGAGCGCGACCTGCTGCCCGATCAGCGACCCCATAGAGAGGCCGGCGAGGACGACGGGGGGCTCGCAGACCGCCTCGATCAGCGCTGCGCAGTCGGCGCCGTACTCGGCCATCGACCACGGCGGCCGCGTGTGGCAGACGGTTGCCCCGACGCCGCGGGCGTCGTAGGTCGTGTTCCGGAAATCCGGAAAGGCGGGAGTCTGGAACAGGTGCCAATCGCTTCCGGGCTGGTCCCCTCCGGCCAGCCAGACGAAGTCCGGCCCTTCGCCGCGCCGGTCGTACGCGAGCGTTACGTCGGGCAGTTGAAGCTCGGGCATCGCGTCCTCCTAGACGAAGTCTCTCGGGATCTCCCTGCTCCAGCTCCTGCTGAAGAGCCGGGTGTCGTGCTCGTAAGCATCCAGGGCGTTCGTGAGCAGGAAGCGTTCCGCGTCGGCGGTGAGTACGCTGCTCGTCTCGACCCGGACGGTCCATCCCGGTGGTCGGGACAGGGCCGCGATCCGGTCGGAGCGCGCGACGGCAGACAGGGGGTCTCCCGCGGCGATCGTGAACGTATCCGCACCGGCGGTTTCGAACTCGATACCGCTCGGAAGCCGCTTACGACCGCCGTAGTCCTGCACGAACGTGAGCGTCGCCACGCCCGTCTCCATGTCGCGTGTGACCAGGCATCCACTCTCCTTGGCGCGGATCGTCTCCGCCCCGAGCGGCTCGGAGGACTCGGGCGGCTGGAAGGGACTCAGCTCATCGTCTTCGGGCCGCGGCGCTCGGCGGGGGAGGCGTAAGAGGCCCTGCTCGACGGTCAGCGTGACCGCTGCCGGCGAGGGCCACGCCCACGGCCAGTACGTGGGAGCGATGGCCACTCTCAATCGGCGGCCTGGCGCGAACGCGTGCGCGATCGAATTGAGCCGCACCGTGACCGTGTAGGGCTCGCCCGGAGACGAGAGGCGAGGGCGCCTCGTGGCCGTTGCGGTGGGCGAGGTTGAGCAGGCCCCGGGTGACGAGCAGCGAGGAGCCATCCGGAGCGACGTCGCACAACCGGACGCAGACGTGCGCCAGTGGCCGGTCGCTTGCGAGCGTCAGCTCGACGTCCGGGAAGCCGAGGATCTCGAGCTGCTCGTCGAGGGGTTCCGACGTGAAGCACAGCGAGAGGCCGTCTTCGACGCGCTGATCGGGAGGGAGCTCCTCGGGCCCGCCGTAGGGACACCAGTCGCCTCCGAGCAGTCCGTGCGTCTCGGAACCCGTCACCGAGCGGGCGGGAAACTCGAGCGGGAAGGTCTGCTCGTCGAGGGCCGCCGCTGGCCAGCTGGGCTCCGCGACCCAGCGGCCCGAACGCACGTCGTAGAAAGGCTTTGGCTCCACCGAGCCCTGCATCCAGGCGCGAAGCATCGGCTCGTCCATGACCCCGGTGTCGACCCCTCTGAGCCAGTGGTCCCACCAACGGAGCGCTTCCTGCAGGAAGCCGATCGCCGGTCCGGGCACTCCCTGCTCGGGATAGGTGTGCGACCATGGGCCGATCAGGCCCTTCCTGGGAGCCTCGAGCCCCTCCAGCAGGCGCAGCACCGTGTTGCGGTACGGGTCGGCCCAGCCGCCGACGGCGTAGACGGCGCACTCGATCGCCGAGTAGTCCTCGCAGACCGAGCCCTGCTTCCAGTACTCGTCCCGGCGCTGGTGCGACACCCAGGCCTCGGCGAACGGCGGGGTTTCCTCGAGGCGTTGCAGCCACAGCTCCCGCCAGCGCTCGCCCACCACCGCCGGGTCGGGCGGCCGGGCGTTGAACGCAAGCATCGTCGAGGCCCACGAGAGCGCCTCCACGGCGAGCAGGCAGCCTCCCATGTAGTGGACGTCGTCGGCGTAGCGGTCGTCGGTCGAGCAGAGCGTGATGACGGCCTTCAGCGAGGGCGGGCGCCGGGCGGCGACCTGGAGTGAGTTGAAGCCTCCCCACGAGATGCCGAACATGCCTGTCGCGCCGGTGCACCAGGGCTGCGCGGCGAGCCACGCCAGCACCTCGACCGCGTCCTCCTGCTCCTGCGGGAGGTACTCGTCGAGCAGAACTCCCTCCGAGTCCCCGCTCCCTCGCAGGTCGACGCGGACACTCGCGTAGCCGTGGCGTGCGAAGTAGTCGTGGCGGGTCGAGTCGCCGATCGCGGTTCCGTCGCCGCGGCGGTAGGGGATGTACTCGAGAAGCGCCGGCACCGGCGCCGCGCCGGCGCCCTCCGGCAGCCATATCTTTGCCGCCAGCCGGCATCCGTCTGGCATCGGGATCCAGACGGGGTCGATCACGCGGACGGCCTGCACGCCCGCCAGCGAGGCCTCAGACATGCTCCCGGGGCACCTTCAGCGAGCGAGAGCGCGCGAAGACGCGGGTCTCGCCTTCGTACGCGTCGAGCGCGTTCGTCAGGTGAAAGGCCTCGGAGTCGGCGGAGAGCGTGCTCGCGACCTCGATGCGAATCCGCCAGTCGCCACGCGCGAGTGTTTCGACCCACTCCGATCGCGTGCTCGCCGAAAGCGACTTGCCTTCGACGATCGAGAAGTGGTCGACCCCCCGCGTCTCGAACTCGAGCCTGCTCTCGACGAGCCGGCTGAGCCCGCTGCGGAAGTCTTGCCCCCACGTCAGCTGGTGGCTCCCGCTCGCCACGTCGTGCTTGACCCGTCGGCCGTGACTCGACGAAGGAACCATCTCGTACGCGATTGGCGCCGCCCCCTCAGGGGGCTCGAACGGGGTCAGGGTCTGGTCGGCCGGCTGGGGCGCACGCTCGGGCAGGCGCAGGAGCCCGGCCGCGACCGTCAGCGTCACCGGCTCGGGTGACGGCCACACCCAGGGCCAGTAGCCCGGGGAGAGGGCGATACGGAGGCTGTGGCCCTGGCCGAACGCGTGTGCGATCGCGTTCAGCCGGACCGAGACCGTGTAGGGCTCGCCCGGGACGAGCGGCTCGGGCTGCTCGTGGCCGTCGCGGTGGGTGAGATTGAGCAAGCCGCGCGTGACCAGAAGGGACGAACCGTCGGGAGCGACGTCGCAGAGCCGCACGCAGACGAGCGCCTCCGGGCGGTCGCTCACGATCGTCAGCACCATCTCGGGGCAGCCGAGGATCTCGAGCCGCTCGGCGAGCGGCTCGAAGGTCGTGCAGAGAGCCAGCCCGTCCTCCGCCCGCTGATCGAGGGCGGGGTCGCCGGGCGCGCCGAAACCGCACCACGACCCCGCTCCCGTCCCTTCGGCGGCAGCCGTTCCGACGGACGGCTGCGCGAATGTCACGGGCAGCTCGCGGGCCGTGACATTCGGAGAGGGCCAGGAAGGATCGCCGATCCAGCGACCAGGCGACGCGGGCGCGAACGCCGTTGGCCGGTTCCACTCCTGCATCCATGAGCGGAGCGTGGGCTCCTCCATGATCCCGGTGTCGATCTCCTTCAGCCAGTGGTCCCACCAGCGAAGCGCTTCCTGCAGGAAGCCGATCGCCGGCCCGGGAACGCCGTCCTCTGGATACTGGTGACCCCACGGTCCGACGAGACCCTTTCTCGGACCGGGCAGCCCCGCGAGCAGGCGGAAGATCGCGTTGCGATAGGCGTCGGCCCAGCCGCCGACGGCGTAGACGGCGCACTCGATCGCCGAGTAGTCCTCGCAGACCGAGCCCTGCTTCCAGTACTCGTCCCGGCGCTGGTGCGACACCCAGGCCTCGGCGAACGGCGGGGTTTCCTCGAGGCGTTGCAGCCACAGCTCCCGCCAGCGCTCGCCCACCACCGCCGGGTCGGGCGGCCGGGCGTTGAACGCGGCCATCGTCGAGGCCCACGAGAGCATTAGGCAGGAAAGGAGACAGCCTCCCATGTAGTGGACGTCGTCGGCGTAGCGGTCGTCGGTCGAGCAGAGCGTGATGACGGCCTTCAGCGAGGGCGGGCGCCGGGCGGCGACCTGGAGTGAGTTGAAGCCTCCCCACGAGATGCCGAACATGCCTGTCGCGCCGGTGCACCAGGGCTGGGCGGCGAGCCACGCCAGCACCTCGACCGCGTCCTCCTGCTCCTGCGGGAGGTACTCGTCGAGCAGCACGCCGTCGGAGTTCCCGCTACCGCGTATGTCCACGCGGACCGAGGCGTAGCCGTGGCCGGCGAAATAGGCATGTCTGGTCGAATCGCTGATCGCGGTCCAGTCGCCCTTGCGGTAGGGGATGTACTCGAGCAGAGCAGGAACCGGACGCTCGTCGGCGTCGTCGGGCAGCCAGATCTTCGCCGCCAGCCGGCATCCATCTGGCATCGGGATCCAGCCGTTGTCGATCACGCGAACGGCGCGCGGAAAGTCGCTTCTCTCCCCCTTCAAAGGCCGCACGAGTCTAGAGCATCACCCGCGGCACCGATTCGAGCCACCGCTTGGCGTGATGGGGCGTCCCGTTCACGCGGAGCTCGAGGTCGATCGTGACGTGGAAGTGAGTGGCGGTCGCCTGGACGTGCACGTCGGAGCTGCCCTCGGTGATCGTCGTCGGTCGCGTGATCCGACTCAGGTGACGCCCGTGGGCACTCGCCGATGCGGGGTCACGTGGATCGCAATCGGCCACGAGCGAGTACTCTCGTCGGACGGTCGTCGTGTCGTTGATCCGGTCGTCGTGAGCCTCGCGGATCCGAACCTGAGCGCGCCCGCGCAGCACGTCCTGGACAGCCTCCCACACAGGAGGCGTGACCCGCTCCGAATGGCGTTGCATGCTCACGGGGGACGGGAGGAACTCCGGCGGCGAGGCGCTCCCATCGGCCGGAACCGTTGGCAGCACGAGCCGCGACGGCGTCGCTCCCCCGCGGTGAGCGGTGTTCGTAGCCTGCTCAGGTGTCGGCCACACGTTCGGCCAGTCGGCGCTGGCGACGGCGAGCCTGATCCTGTGGCTTCGGGAAAACCGCCAGGCGGTCGTGTCGATCTCGATTTCGAGCTCATACACCTCTCCAGGTGTCAGCGGCTCCGGGTCCGTGAGCGAGTTCCGTCTCGTCGCATTGAGCATGCCCTTTGCAACGAGGTGCGAGGCGCCGTCCGGCGCGACGTCGGAGAGGCTCGCGGCGAAGCCGATCACGGACGCCGTTGTGGCCACGTGGAGGATCGCCATGGGACGGCCTGCGACGTGTAGGTCTTCTTCGAGGGGTGCCGACGTGTAGACGAGGGAGAACGCCTCGTCGGGACGCTGATCGGCCGGGAGCCCGAACTGGAGACCCCCTGACCAGAGACCGCCGGTGACGCCGACGGTGGGGACGTACTCGAACGTGTCGGCTCCGTCGTCCGCGGGCTCGTCGGCGAGTAGTCCGCCGGCCGCCAAGTGCAGCGTGCGCTCGCCGGACCCCGGAGGGGGCCAGCCCGTCTCAGCCCTCCACTCGCCCGCTGCCTCGAGACGGTCGACGATCGGCGGCTCCGGATGTTGCATGTAGAAGACGACCGGCGGCTCGTCCATGACCCCGGTCTCCCTGCCTTTGCACCAGTGGTCGAGCCAGCGGACCACCTCGTGGAGATAGTCGATCCGGGGTCCTGGGATCGCAACGTCGGGGACGGCGTGGTTCCAGGGCCCGATCAGTACCTTCTTCGGCGCCGTCAGGGCCTGGTAGAGACGGAGCGGCGGATTCGGGTAGCCGTCTCTCCAGCCCCCGATCATGAAGACGGGACACGTGATGCGATCGGCGACGTCACGGACGGAGCCGTGCCGCCAGTAGGGCCCGTTGGTCTGATGCTTCAGCCAGTTGAGCAGGTATGGCTCGTTTCGGGCGATGTGCTCTTCCCAGATGGTCGCCCAGTCGGCGCCTGACCACTCTGGGTAGGGCGGTAGCGCGTTGTAGGCGATCATGAAGTTGCCGTAGTGGCCGATGTCGTAGTACTTCCTCAGGTGGCCGCCGCGGTAGTGGCAGTCGTCCGTGTAGCGGTCGTCCGTGAAGTACATGGGGACGATGCTGGTCAGATGCGGCGGCTGATGGGTCGCGACCTGGAGCGAGGTGAAGCCGCCGTACGAGATCCCCATCTGGTTGACGTGGCCGTCGCAGAACGGCTGAGCGGCGAGCCACTCGATCGCGTCGTAGCCGTCCAGCTGTTCCTGCTCGACGTATTCGTCCGTGTTGATGCCCTCCGAGCCCCCGGTGCCCCGGATGTCGACCCGGGCCACGATGTAGCCCTGCCGCGGGAGGTACTCGTAGAAGCGGCTTCCCGGCGGTACCTCGTCCTTGCGGTAGGGGATGTACTCCATCACCACGGGCAGCGGCTCGTCCGGACTGGGATCGGGCAGATAGAGGTCCGCCGCCAGCCGGATGCCGTCCCGCATCGGGATCAGCACGTTCTTGTCGACCTTCACTTCGTCGGCTCGTCTCACGCCCCTCACCTCCGCCGTCTCGACCGAAGTCCGATATGGGCAGCACCTTAGAACGTTCCGTTGGAGTGAGGAGACGAGATGAGCAAGACACCGGCCGCCGATGGCCGAATCAGGATCGACTACGCGGGCGGCGGGGTGGTGCCAGGGATAGCGGACTAGACTGCGCCATGTCTGCGACGCCACGAACCCACGACGTGGTTGTCGTCGGCGCGGGGATCGCCGGCCTCTCCGCTGCCTGGGAGATCCGCGAGCGCGACATCCTTGTGCTCGAGGCAGCCGACCGGGTGGGTGGGAGGATCAAGTCGGAGCCCCGCGACGGCTACTGGCTGAACTTCGGCGCGCACGTCTTCAGCGGCCCCGACTCCGCCGTCGGGCGGCTGATCACCGCGGCGGGCGTGGACGCCCGGCCGGTCCCGGGTCGCCTCGCCGCAATTGCGCTGAACGGGCGGATCTTGGCGAGCGGCGCGGTTGAAACGTATCCATTCCGGCTTCCGATTTCGACGGCAGCCCGACTATCGTTCATAACCGCCGGGCTCAAGCTGAGGCGGGCGGTAGCCGAATACCACCGCCTATCGGAGACGCGGCCCGGGGAGACCGTAAAGGACGTCCGGTCCCGGGTCCTCGGCTACCGCGACGACCGCACCTTCGGCTCGTTTCTCGGCAAAGTCGAACCCGAGGTCGCGGACTCGTTTCGCGCCACCGTCAACCGATCGGCGGCGGAGCCGGACGATCTCTCGGCCGGGTGCGGCGTGGGGTTCTTCGCTCTCGTCTGGAGCAAGGGAAAGGGGCTATCGCGGAACATCGTCGGCGGCTCGGGCGAGCTGCCGGCGGCGGTCGCGCGGCTTTTGGCCGGGCGTCTGGTGACCGGGGCGGTGGTCGAGGAGGTCGTCGCGGACGCGGGCGGGGTCCTGATCCGCTACGTGCGTCAGGGGCGCGAAGAGGAGGTCCGGGCGCACGCGTGTATCGTGGCGACGCCGGCCCACGAGGCGGGGCGGATCGTCGCCGATCTCCCGGCGAACACCGCCGAGGCGCTCGCGTCGATTCCGTACGGTCCGTACCTCGTCATGGCGATCCGCACCGGCGAGGGCGGCGCCATGCCCTGGGACCCGATCTATGCTCTTGCGACCCCGAGGCGGTCGTTCAACATGCTCTTCAACATCGCGAACGTCCTCCGGGAGCCCGGTTCGCCTCGCCGGCCCGGGGGGAGCCTGATGGTCTACGCGACCGCAGACGGCGCCAGGCGCCTGCTCGAGCGAACCGACGCCGAGATCACGGCCACGTTTCTCGCCGACCTGCACGATCTCTACCCCGAGACCCGGGGGATCGTCGAGGAAACCGTCATCCAGCGCTGGGTGTGCGCGCTTCCGTACCCACGGCCTGGCCGTCAGGTACTGCAGGCCGCGCTCGAGCGGCCGCTTGGACGCGGCAACGTCTTCCTCGCAGGTGACTACCTGGGCACGTGGTACACGGAGTCCGCCGCGGCGACCGGCGAAGAGGCCGGCCGCGCCGCCAGGGCGGTGGTCGAGCGAGCTACGGCTCAGTCCGAGCCGGCGAGATAGACGAGCATCCTGCGGTGGTGGTCGTCGAGCCAGTGGCCGGCGCCGGGCACGAGTTCGAGGCGGGCCTGCGGGATGTGCTCGACCAGGTAGCGAGCATGGGCCGTGGGAACGATGACGTCGTCGACGCCGTGCCAGAGCCAGACGGGAAGGGAGATCGAGTCGAGCGAGAAGCCCCAGGGAGTGACGAACGCGAGGTCGTCGTCGAGCCAGCCCCCGGAGCCGTTCCGGCAGCTCTCGTGCCAGATCTGCTCTTCGAGCGCTGCAGTTCCTGGACGGCCGAGGACGGTCCGGTCAGAGAGCGGCAGGGCATCCAGCCAGTCGCCGAGCACGTCGTCGTCGTCGAGATGCGGCTCGACCACGGCCGCCAGCGCATTCCGGCCGGCCATGGCGGCGCGAAACTCGATCACGCTCGCCTCGGGCATGCCGAGGACGAAATCGAACGCAGGATCGTCTCCGGGAGCGACGCTGCCTATGGTGAGAACTCGCGTCACCCGGTCGGAGAGCAGCGCCGCACACGCCAGCGCGTGCGGTCCGCCGCCCGACCAGCCGCAGATGGGGAAGCGTCCGAGCCCGAGGGCATCGGCGATGGTGCTGACGTCCTCGGCTGCATCGGCGACAGATCGCCCGGGGCGTGGGCTGGACCGGCCGCACCCGGGTCGGTCGTAGGTGACGAGGCGGATCCCGAGCTTCCGGCGATCCTCGTCGGTCCCGATCGAGGACAGCCGGCAGCTCGGCGTCCCGTGCTGCGCGACCACGGGATGGCCATCCGGATCTCCCCGGTCGAGCACCCAGAGCTCTCGGCCGTCGGTGGTTGGAACGAGGTGCTCCCGCGACAGACCGGCTCGCATGCGTTGATACGGTAGACGCCCGCCGATGTTCGCCAATCGCAGGCCCCGGTACGAGGTTCTTTCGGAGGAGGCAATGGATGTGCTCGAGCGAGGCTGGCGGCGGCTCGATCTCCGAGATCGGCGTCGAGTATCGAGCCGACTCCGCGCGCGCGCTCTCGGAGCGACGTTCGTCGCGCACCGCCGTGCCGAGATCGAGGCGCAGGGCTAACCGTTCAGCGTGTTCCGCACGGCAACCGCGGCGTCGATCCCGGTGCGGGCTGCGGTCTCCATCGAGACGAACTCGCTGACCCAATCGCCGGCGAAGAAGAGCCGCCCACCGACCCCGCGTTCGAGTGCCTGCTGGGCGCGCCAGCGCCCCGGGGCGGCGAATGGTCCAGCGTGCGTCCATTTCCGCACCATTGTCTCGACGATCAGCCCTCGCACCTGGGGAAAGAGGTCGTCGAGATCCTGGAGGAAACGGTCGCGGATGGCGTCCTCGTCGAGATCAAGCAGGGCTCGACCTCTGCCGCCGCCGGCGTAGACCATCAGCACGCTTCCCTGCTTCGGAGCTGATGCCGAGCGCAGGAAGTTCGCGTGGTTGAAGAACATGTTGAAGCTCCTGTCCGGCGTAAGGATCGAATAGAGGTCGTCCCAGGGCATCGGCTCGGACTCGCCGGTCAGGATGCTGAGAACCACCATCGGGCCGAACGTCACGGACGTCACGGCGTCGAGGGTCTCGCTCGGGAGGTCAGGGGCGATCGACGGGATCAAAGGCGCCGGAATCGCGAGGATCGCGGCCCGCGCGCGTACCTCGCCGGCGCCGCCGTCTCCCTCGTACCGCACCGAGATTCCGCTGTCGTGTAGCCGGACGTCCTGCACCGCTGCCCGCAGGCGAACGAACTCTCCGAGAGACGCGCCCAGCGCCTCCGGCAGCCTGCCGGAGCCTCCACGCATGTTGCGGCCGAGGTCGCCCGTATCCCAGACATGCCCGAAAAGGGCAGCCATCGCCGACTGCGAGATCTCGCCGGGCTCTGCGACAGAACGGTTCGCGATCGCCCGGTAGATCTCGGATGCCTCCGGGCTGAGGGGACCGAGGAACTGGGCGAAGCTCTCGTCACCGCGGTGACGGAGCGCGCGAAACCGTATAGCGGCGTCCGTGTCGCCGGGCCGAGGCTCGATCAGCTTCATGTAGCGGTCCGCGTCGCGCTTGAGTCGTAGCCCGGCCCGCGCGAACGAGATCCGCCCTCGCAACGAGAGCGGCAGGGCGAACGGGAAGAGTTCGGGTCGGGTATCGCGAACCAGCTTTCCTCGGTAGTAGACGTTCAGCATCGAACCGGTGATGGGCATCACTTCGAGGCCGAACTCGGCGACCATGCGGCCCACCACTGAGTCCGGGGGAGGAAACATGTGGGCGCCGACGCTGAGTGCCAGATCGCCGCGCCGGCTCGAGAGAATTCGGCCGCCGACTCGCCCCTCGGACTCGAAGAGGAGCGGGGAGAGATCCCGAAGATGAAGAGCGGCCGTTAGACCGGCGATGCCTCCGCCGACGATGACGACGTCTCGCCGTTCGACCACGAGAGTCCCACTGTACTCCGTCTGACGTGTCATCGAGCGGTGCGGCTCGGAACTGCCGCCGGGAGACGCCTCCAGCCAAGTCGCTGTATCGTCTCGGAGATGTCCGCTCTTCTCGACCGGCTCGGCGCCGGTGGCATCGTTTGCGCTGAGGGATATCTCTTCGAGCTCGAAAGGCGCGGCTACCTCCAGGCGGGCGCGTTTGTTCCCGAAGTCGTCCTCGAGCACCCTGAGGCCGTCCAACAGCTCCATCGCGACTTCGTCCACGCGGGCTCGGACGTCGTCGAGGCATTCACGTACTACGCGCATCGCGAGAAGCTTCGCGTGATCGGCAGGGAGAACGATCTCGAGGCTCTCAACCGACAGGCTCTGGAGTTGGCCAAGCAGGTCGCAGTGGAAGCCGGGTCGCTGCTCGCAGGTGACATCTGCAACACGAACGTCTACGTCCCGGACGACCTGCGTACGCACGACGCAGTGCGTTCGATGTTCGACGAGCAGATCACGTGGGCGGCCGAGGCCGGGGTCGATTTTGTCATCGCAGAGACCTTCATGTATGGCGAGGAGGCGCTGATAGCGCTCGAGCGCGTTCAACAGGCCGGCCTTCCGACGGTCGTGACGCTTGCACTCTTCGGTGATGGAGCAACGATGGAGGGCTGGTCGCCCGAGGACGCGTGTATGCGCCTCGAGCAGGCCGGAGCGGATGTGGTCGGGCTGAACTGCTTGCGCGGCCCTCGGACGATGCTCCCGCTGTTGCGACGGATCCGGGAGGCAGTCTCGTGTCACGTGGCCGCCCTACCCGTTCCCTACCGAACGACGGACGCGGAGCCCACCTTCTTCAACCTCACGGATCACGGTTATCCGACCTCACACGAGGAGCGGCCGTTCCCCGTCAACCTCGATCCGCTCCTCTGCAACCGCCGCGAGATCGCCGACTTCGGACGCGAAGCGCTCGGCCTTGGTATTCACTACCTCGGCCTTTGCTGCGGAGCCGGTCCGCACACCGTGCGGGCGCTCAGTGAGGCATTGGGCCGTGTTACGCCCGCTAGCCGCTACTCGGCGGACATGTCCAAGCATGCACTCCTCGGCACGGTCGAGACGATTCCGGAGGAGTACAAGAGCATCGGTAAGAACGTGGTCGACCCGGGTTCGGCGCGGTCAAGCACGCGTCCGGGATAACGTTCACGCCGCCATAGGCACGCATCGACGTAGCGCAACGCTTCGGATGTCATCGTCGGCGTCCCACCCGTCCTTCATGGAGGTTGCATGCGCGAGGGAGCGAGCCAGAGCGGGCATCAGTCGCCGCGAGGCAAGTCGAAGAGGGCGATCACTCCTTCGTCGCCGCCCTCTGGCACTGGGCGTTCGGGATGACGCGTAGCCACCCAGGCAACCCCCTGCTCCGGATAGGCCACGATGTCGGGAAACCGCTTGGTCGAGATGCCGAGCAGCCGTACCGGCTCGTCCGTCGGGTTTGAGAACGTGTGCAGCCCGTCCGGCCCCTCGGGGAAGTAGACGACGTCTCCGGGCGAAAGCTGCTCCTCGCCCTTCGGAGTGCGGACGGTCGGCGTCCCGTTGAGGATGAAGAACATCTCCTCACATCCGTAATGCATGTGCAGCTGATATCCCGGCGATCCAGGCAGAAGCTCTGTCAGAGACGCGCCGAGCATGTCTGTCCCTAGCGGGTGTCCAAACCAACGGACGCGTATCCGCTCTTGGTCGTGCACTTCATCCCAGGACTCGTCTTCCAGGAAGTTCAAGCGGCGCATCCGATTCCTCCGTCTCGCTCGGTGTTGGGAGGAGATCATGCCGCTCCGAGCCTTTCTCTCGTCTGACGCGGCTCCGTCGCCGTGGCCGACCTCAAGCACAACGGCGGAGGTTCGACCGCTCGATGAGTACGGGGCCGATGAGTCTTCGCCGCCTGCAGTGTCTGTATGGATCCCCGACATGGTGGAGTACGGCGCGGGCAGTGACGAGATCGAAGCTTCCCGGTGCGACAGGCCGGCGAGGATGTCGGGAGGGCGGGCTCGACTGGTCGCGGACGCAGGGGATCGACTACCACATCGGTCGTTCCCTGGCCCCGATTGTCGGCGCCCGGGCTCGAGGAGATCGATGGCGTTGCCGAGACCGCGGTCTTCAA
This sequence comes from uncultured Thermoleophilia bacterium, assembly GCA_963819905.1. Classification (GTDB taxonomy): domain Bacteria; phylum Actinomycetota; class Thermoleophilia; order Gaiellales; family Gaiellaceae; genus CAWCQC01. The sequence goes on along the minus strand of CAWFXP010000005.1, from coordinate 277,962 downwards.
CGGCGTCTCGCTCTGGGCCGAGATCGCGTTCACCGCCGTGCATGCTCGCGTCCCGGAGCCCTGATTCACGACACGGCGACCCGCGGGGCGTGTGCTGGATCCGCGGCACGTCGTCTAGGGTGTAGCCCTCGCCGCTCGAATCGTCCAGCGCCACCCACCATGGAAAGGAAGTCACCATGCCGAAGATCGTCGTCACCCACGGCGTCGTCGACGTCGACCGCTGGCTCAAAGGCAAAGGAGGCCGTGCTGCAGCCATCGAGTCGGCCTCCGGCCGCAACGTGACCGACTTCGTCGCGGAGGACGGGAGCAACAACATCGCGATCACGTTCGACACCGACGACGTCGATTCCATTCGGGCGTTGCTGGCCGCACCGCCGCCCGAGGTCTTGGCCCTCATGGAGGAGCACGGCGTCGTTCCTCCCCTCACGGCCTACATCGAAGCGGGCTAACCGACCGTTTCGGAACGACGCGGGACGGGTACCGCCACACGATGTCCACTACCCCGACACCCGTGCCGGCGCCGGATCCGAGCCCGCCCACCCCGGCGCCGGACCCCGGCGGACCGCCGGTTCCCGATCCGGCGCCTCCCGCGCCGCCGCCGTCGCCCGGCCCGCCGCTGCCCGAGCCCGACCCCGGCCCGCCCGTGCCGGAGCCGGGCCCGGACGTTCCAACGCCGCCCGACTAAGCCGGGTAGTGCTCTCCCCCGGAAGGGGGACGAGTGACGTCGGGCGGGCCTGCGACGATTTGGCGATGCGCCGCTGGCTCCTGGCTCTCGCCGTCGGCGTCGCGGCGCTCGTCCTCCCGACCGCGGCGCAGGCCGAGCTCGTCGTGTCCGGGCCGAGCCCGGCGCTCGACGGCACGGGGACGACGGTCGCCGAGATCGATCCGGGCGGCCCGATGGCCAGGCTGGTTCTCCTCGCACCTCCCGGCTTCGACGCAGCGCTAGGGCCGTCCGCCGGGCACGACGATCGGGAGCGCAGAGGCAGTCCTCGAGACGAGCGGCACGACGGAGGGGGCGCTCGTCGTCGCCACGGACGGCGCGGCGTGCGGGAGCGAAGGCCACGAGGCGCTCTGGCGGCTGGAGCTCGACGGCGGCGGAGAGCTGCTCGTGGCCGTCGACGCGGTCGCACCGCCCGATCCTGCCGCCGGCTACGCGTCGTATCGCCTGGAGGCGTGCACGCCCGACGGCGTGCGCATCTCGTCGCTCGTCCTTCGTCTCGAGCACGTCTTTACAAACCCCGGGCAGGCGGGTGAGTACGCGTGGCGGGCTCTTGGCGTGCCGGCGGGGGAAGGAGGCGCGCCGGCGCCCGAGCTCGCCGTCGAGAGCCGGTCGACGCAGACCCTCCCGGTGCGGCTGACGCTGCACGGCGCTTTCGACCGCGCCCGTGGCAGGGCGGTGCTCTCCGGGCTCCTGACGGCGGCCGGCAGCACCGTCGCCGGCGCGGAGATCGTCCTGTTCGCAGGCCGTCGGGGCTCGTCGCTCGTCCGGGCAGGATCGGCCACGACCGGGTCGCAGGGCCGCTATTCGACCCGACGAACGCTCCGGCAGACGATGAGGTTCGAGGCGAGGGCGCAGGTACCGGCGAGTGCGGATCCCGCCGGTTGCCCGCAGCCGATCGTCCCGGGTGGCTGCGCCTCCGCGACCCTCGCGCCCGTCGAGGTCACCAGCCGCCGCGTGACCGTTCGCGTGCCGGTGCTGCGGACGCTTCGCCTCGGCGCGCGAGGTGCCGACGTCAGACGTCTGCGCGCCGAGCTCGCGCGCCTGCGCTACCTGCCGCCGGGGTCGGGCGGCGCGAGGTTCGACGAGCGGACGTGGCACGCGGTCGTCGCGCTCCAGGGCTGGCTCGGACTGGGCCGCACGGGAGTCGTCGACCGCCGCACCTGGAGAGCGCTCGCGCGGGCGGGAGTCCCGGCTCCCTGGGCGCGCCTGCGGCGAGGCATCCTGATCGACACGGCGCGCCAGGTGATGCTGCTCGTCGACGGGGGGCGGACCGTACGGGCAATCCACGTCTCGACCGGCGCCGACGGGCGCACGCCGCACGGCCGCTTCGCCGTCTATCGCAAGGAGGTCCTCAGCTGGTCGGTGCCGTTCAGCACGTGGATGCCCTACGCGAGCTACTTCGTCGGCGGGTTCGCGATGCACTCCTATCCGAGCGTGCCCAGCTACGCCGCCTCCCACGGCTGCGTCCGGCTCCCGCCCGTCGAGGCGCCGGGGATCTACCGCTTCGCGTCGTACGGCACGCCGGTCTGGATCCGCTAGGCCGGCGCGCGCGCCTCCACGTCAGCCTGAATCGCCGCCCATTCAGACACGTCCGAAACGGCCGGTACGGTTGTCGTCCCGTGCGTCTCATCGTCGCCCGCTGCGAGGTCGTCTACACGGGCCGGCTCGAGGCCGTTCTCCCCGAGTCGACGCGGCTCGTGATGATCAAGGCTGATGGCTCGGTCCTCGTTCACGCGGACGCCGGGGGCTATAAGCCTCTCAACTGGATGACCCCGCCGACCGCGATCGAGGAGGTGGGGGAGCCGCTCGAGCGGATCGTCGTCCGCAAGCGGGCGGGCAAGACCGAGGACCGGCTCGAGATCCGACTCCACGAGGTGTTGAGCGACGTGGCGCACGAGATGGGCGAGGCGGCCGCGCTCGAGAAGGACGGCGTCGAGCGTGACCTGCAGGAGGAGCTCGCGGCCAGGCCCGGGACCCTCGAGGAAGGCCTGCGCCTCGTCCGGCGCGAGTGGCCGACCGACATCGGTCCGGTCGACCTCATGTGCCGCGACGCGGAGGGCGGCTGGGTCGCGGTCGAGATCAAGCGGGACGCGACGATCGACGCGGTCGAGCAGCTGAGCCGGTACCTCGAGCGTCTGCGCGCCGATCCGGCGCTCGCCGGCTGCCGCGGGATTCTCGCCGCACAACGCGTCCGTCCGCAAGCGGCGACGCTTGCCGCGTCGCGCGGGATCGACCACGCCGTGGTCGATCTGGCGGTGCTGCGCGGCGAGCGCGAGCCTGACCTGACGCTCTTCGCAGCGTGACCGGCCCGTCGACCCGGGCGCAGCTGGCACTGCTGCGACGGCATGTGCTCGAGCTCGCGGCGACGGGCGGCGTGAGCGTCGAGTTCGCGAACGGCCGCCGCGCGATCGCCTATCGCAGCTCGCCGTCGCGCGGGCTGCCCGCGCGCATCCGCGTTCCCGAGATCAGGGGCCAGGTGACGTACTTCACGGCTCTTCACGAGCTCGGGCACCTGCTCTCGCCGGGGAATCGGGCGCTACGCCAGCTCGAGGCCGAGGGTGACGCGTGGCGCTTCGCCTTCGAGCACGCGCTCGTCAGGCCGACCCCTGCCACCGCGCGGCGCCTGCGCGCGAAGCTCCTCACCTACCAGCGCCGGGCGATGTTGCGCCGTGCGCTGGGACGGCGCGTGGTCGCGTCGATCCCGGCGGCGGACGGTCTCTACTGGCGCGTGCTCGCCGAGCTCGAGGCGGCCGCTTCTCGCTGACCGCTCAGGATGCTTGGGCGATCGAGACGTCCTCGTCGACCACGCGCAGGAACGCGGCCACGACACCCGCATCGAACTGGGTGCCCGCCGCCGCCTGCAAGCGGCGACAGGCCTCGCCACGCTGGAGCCGCCGGCGGTACGGACGGTCGGTCGTCATCGCATGGAACGTGTCGCAGACGAAGATGATGCGCGATTCGAGCGGTATCGCCTCGCCGGACAGGCCGTCGGGGTAGCCGGTCCCGTCGTAGCGCTCGTGGCAGTGCCGCACGATCGGCCGGACGTCGGCCAGGCGGTCGATCGGAGCCAGGATCCGTTCGCCGAGCGTGGGGTGGAGCTCCATCGCCTCGCGCTCCTCGCTGGTCAGGGGGCCGGGCTTCGCGAGGATGTCGGACGGGATCCCGATCTTGCCGATGTCGTGGAACAGCGCGCCGAGCTCGAGGCGCTTCAGAGCGCGGCCGTCGAGCTCGAGCTCCGCGCCGACCGCGAGCGCCATGTCGCGGAGGGAGCGGGCATGGGACGACGTGTACTCGTCGTTCGCCTCGAGCGCGTTCGCCAGCGCTTCGACGGTCGACAGGAACGTCTTCTCGAGGCTTTCGTAGTTGCCGGCGTTCCCGATGGCGAGGACGGCCTGATCCGCGAGGCCCGTGAGCAGGCGCATCTTCCGTTCCGAGTCGTCGATCTCCTCGGGCGGAATCGCCGTCACGAGACAGCCGACCCTGCCGGCGTCGAGACGAAGAGCGGCCACGGCGTAGCGCGGAGTGGAGGGGCAGACCCTGCCTCCGAGACGGGCGAGCGTTGCAGCGTCGACGACGACGGGGCGGTCGGGACGGACGGTCGCACGGACGGCGCCCGCGTCAAGCACCGTCAGCGCGTGGGCACGCCGTTCCTCGTCCGTGTGACCCCACTCGGCGCCGAGCGTCAGGCCGCTTCCGGCTGTCTGCTGGAGCCAGATCGAGGTCTTCGGCGAGCCGAGCACTCGCGCGGCGGACGCGACGATGCGCTTGAGGACGTCGTCGACCGTCTCGGCGGCCGCGAGCTCGCGGCCGAGCTCGAGCAGTGAGCTCGCGATCTCTGCGCTCTCCCGTGCCCGCTTGGCCTCGCAGCGCTCCGCCTCGTAGAGACGGGCGTTCTCGAGCGCCACCGACGCGTGGCCGGCCAGCACCTCGAGCAGACGGACGTCGTCCTCGTCGAACTGGTCGATCCCGAGCTTCGAGATGACGAGGACGCCGATCACCCTCGTGCCGTAGCCGAGCGGAACCGCGACCAGCGACTCGGCGATCGGCGGAGTGCCGGGGATCTGGACCGCGTACTCGCACTCGAGCGCGTTCGGGATGAGCACGCTTCGGCCGGTCAGCGCGACCCGGCCCGTGATGCCCTCCCCGATCCGGCACTCGAGGACCTCGGCCGTCTCGCCGACGTAGTCCCCGAGCTCGCCTCTGAACGCGAGCGGGACGAGGCGGTCGCCCTCCGTGAGGTAGACGCGCCCGTTGTGGTAGTCGACCAGCGTTCGCAGCTCGGTCACGATCGTCTCGCCGATCGCATTGACGTCGGTCAGGCGGTTGAGCTTGCCGACGAGGCTCTGCAGCATCTTCAGATGCGCGATCGAGCGTGCGTCCCGCTCGCCGGTCTCGGCGCCGTCCGGTCGCACCTCGGCCTCGTCGCCGAAGACGACGATCTGGCTCTTGCCCTTCGACTTGGCGGTCATCATCGCGCTTTCGGCGCAGGCGGCCAGCTCGCGGGGGTTCATCGCGTGCTCAGGGGCCTGCGCGATGCCGATCGACACGGTCAGCTTCCCGACCGGGTCGAAGCTCGTCCCGGCCAGCCGGTCGTCGATGCGGCGCGCGAAGGACAGTGCCTGCGCGGGTTGGGCGTCGGTCATGATGATCCCGAACTCCTCGCCCCCGAGGCGGCAGACGACGTCGGAGACCCGCGCCTCGTGGCCGAGAACGTCCGCCATGCGTGCGAGCGCCTGGTCGCCGGTCGCATGGCCGTAGACGTCGTTCACCCGCTTGAAGTCGTCGACGTCGATCATGAGGACGGCCACCGGTCCGCGTCCCCGGCTCGTCCTGCCGATCTCCGACCGAAGGCGCTCGTGGAAGTACCGGTGGTTGAAGAGGCCGGTGAGGGAGTCGGTCTGCGCCTGATGCTCGAGCCGCGCGCGGGTCTCGGCGTTGTCGATCGCGAGCGCCGCTGCGTCGCCGAACCGCGTCGCGAGCTCGAACTCCTCGGGCGAGAAGGACGCGTTCTCGCCGAGGCGATAGACGTTCAGGGCGCCCTTGACGCGGCTTCGCGCGAGCAGCGGCACCGAGATCAGGGCTTCGGGCTCGCCGTCCGGCGTCCCGGGGATCACGTTGGCGCGGGGGTCGTGCTGCACCTCGTTCGAGAGCACCGGTTCCTCGTGCTCGACCGCCCAACCGGTGATGCCCGCCCCGAACGGGCAGGTCGTGCTCAGGATCTGCTCGGCCCAGCGGTCGCGCGCGATGACGGGGACGAGCAGGCGCTCGGCCTCATCGGCGCGGTAGACGGTCAGAGAGTCGTACGGGACGAGGTCGGCGAGGGTGTCGGCGATCCGGTCGAGGAGCGCATCCAGGCTCTGTTCCGAGAGGACGTCGTGGAACACCGCCGCGAGGCGGCGGTAGGAGTCCAGGATGTCCTCCGAACTCGTCTGCCGGGGCGCGCCGGCGTCTTCCGTGACCATCTGCCGCACTTGAGATGAGGATCGGGTATACCCCCTTCGAGGGAATCCCCCATCCGGGGTATTCCCCGCTCTGGTCGTGCGCTTGCGGCGTCCGAGCGGCCCCTCCTGTACGCTCCGAGCCGGTCATGGGAACCGTTGTCGTCGGCGTCGACGGCTCCGAGGAGTCGGTCGCCGCTCTCCGTGTCGCGGCCGAGGAGGCGGGCCGGCGGGGCGCGGGCCTCAAGGTCGTCCACGCCTGGGTCATGCCCGTGTTCGAGTCGGTTCCCGACCCCTTCCTGGTCGAGTGGTCGGGGCCCATCGACCCCGACCCCCAAGCCACGATCGAGGCGTTCCGGCAGGGCGCCGAAGCCGTGCTCGACGGTGCGCTCTCCCGGGCGGGTGATGCGCTCTCCGGCCTCGAGGTCGAGAAGGTGCTGATCGAGGAGCAGCCCGAGCACGCGCTCGTCGAGGCGGCAAAGGGCGCCGACCTGCTCGTCATCGGCTCGCACGGTCACGGACGCCTCCACGACCTCGTCCTCGGCTCCGTCAGCCACTACTGCGCCCAGCATTCCCCGTGCGAGGTCGAGATCGTCCCGTCGGGGCGAGGCCAGGGCGCGGGCTCGTAGCACGGCGGGCGATGAGGACGATCCTGGTTGCGACGGACGGTTCGGAGCCGGCGCGCCGGGCGTTCCGAACGGCTGTCGAGCTGGCCGCCGCGACCGGGGCCGAGCTGGTGCTGCTGCGCATCGGCGAGGACGAGCCAGGGCTCTCGGACGAGCACGCCGGCGAACGGGAAAAGGCCGAGGCGAACGGCGTTACGTGCCGTGTCGAGGTGCTCGGCGGCGAGCCCGCGCCGACCATTCTCCGTCGGGCCCGTGAGCTCGACGCCGATCTCGTGGTCGTCGGCTCGCGCGGCCGCGGCGGCGTGGCCGAGGAGGTGCTCGGCAGCGTCTCGGGCGCCGTCCTGCGCGGAGCCGACCGGCCGGTGCTCATCACCCGCTGGCAGCGGCAGGCGCAGGAGCTCACCCCCGCGTGACAGGCGCGGAGGACTCCGGGTTTTCCGCCGCGCGTTCCGTAGCCTCCCCGATGCACGGGCGCCTGGAAACCGACAAGCTATGCGCATGACATCCGTCTTCGACACCGTCCTCTGCGCGGTCGATCGTTCCGACGAGAGCCTCGACGCCGCACGTCAGGCGGCCCGGCTCGCCTCCCCCGCCGGCCGCCTGCGGCTCGTGAGCGCGATCGAGCTCGACGTGGCCGCGCAGGCGGGCTGGGCGGCGGCGAGCGTCGCGAGCGAGCTCGAAGGTGACGCGCGCGTTGCGCTCGACCGGGCCTGTGAGGCGGTCGCCGACCTGCACCCGTGCGAGACACAGCTCGTCGAAGGCCCGGCGGAGCCGGGCATCCTGACCCAGGCTGTCGAGGACGGCGCGACGCTCATCTGCCTCGGCACGCACGGCCACAGCCGCTTCGCCGGCATCCTCATTGGCTCTCTGACGACGACCCTCCTCCACGACGCCACCTGCTCCGTGCTGGTGGCCAGGTCCGTCGACGACGAGTCGGCATTTCCGCGCTCGATCGTGGTCGGTGTCGACGGCTCGGAGGAAGCCGACCGCGCGCTCGCCGTCGCGGCCGAGCTCGGCGACCGTTTCGGCGCCGCCGTGCGCGAGATCATCGGGACGAAGGGCAAGAACGTCGACGTGACCGCGGTCCGCGAGGCGCGACCGGGGGTCGAGACGGTCGAGACGAAGCCGGTCGACGCGCTCGTCGAAGCGTCGAAGGAAGCCGATCTGCTCGTCATCGGCTCAAGCGGCAAGCACGGCGTCCGGGCGCTCGGCTCGGTCAGCGAGCGGGTCGCGCACCAGGCGCGATGCTCCGTGCTCATCGTTCGCCGGGTCTGATCGACCCGACCCGGGCCCTCGCCCTCGCGGCGTTCGCCGGCATCGTAGCCGGTGGTTTCCTCGCGCTCGTCTCCCAGCCGGAGGCGGCCGGCGCCGTCTGGGCGGCCACGACTGCGCTGATGCTCATCCCGCTGACGTGGTCGGTGCTGCGATCGCTGGCGCGAGGCGACGTCGGCGTGGACGCGATCGCGCTGCTCGCGATGGCCGGGGCGCTCGCGCTCGGGGAGTACCTCGCCGGGGCGGTCGTCGCGCTGATGCTCGCCGGCGGCAACGCGCTCGAGTCGTACGCGGGTGCGCGGGCCCGGCGGGAGCTGACCGCCCTCGTCGAGCGGGCGCCCCGGACGGGCCGCCGCAGGCGAGGCGACGCGGTGGAAGAGGTGCCCGTGGGCGACCTCGCGGTCGGTGACGTCGTGGTCGTGCGCGCCGGCGAGGTCGTTCCGATCGACGGAGTGGTGACCTCGAGCGAGGCGGTGGTCGACGAATCGGCGCTGACCGGGGAGCCGCTCCCGGCGAGCGTTCGCCGCGGCGGCGCCGTTCGGAGTGGCTCTGCGAACGCGGGTGAGGCGTTCGAGCTGCGGGCGAGCCGCCCGGCGGAGCAGAGCGCCTACGCCGCGCTCGTGCGGCTGGTCCGCCAGGCGGAGACGCAGCGGGCGCCGTTCGTCCGCATGGCAGACCGCTACGCGATCTTCTTCCTGCCGGTCACGCTGGCCATCTCCGGGATCGCCTGGGGGCTGTCGGGCGACCCGGTGCGGGCGCTCGCCGTCCTCGTCGTCGCGACCCCCTGCCCGCTGATCCTCGCCGCGCCGATCGCGCTCCTGTCAGGGGTCTCCCGGGCGGCGAAGGCCGGGGTGATCGTCAAGGGATCGAGCGCGATCGAGGCGCTCGGCGAGGCCCGAACCGTGCTCCTCGACAAGACCGGGACGCTCACGCTCGGCACGCCGGCGGTCGACCGGCTCGTCCCGCTCGACTCGCTGTCGGGAGAGGAGCTGCTCCGACTCGCCGCCTCCCTGGACCAGCTCTCGGCCCACTCGCTCGGGGACGCGCTCGTCCAGGCCGCGCACGAGCAGGGCGCCGACCTGACATTCCCGGAGGACGTGAGCGAAGGTCTCGGACAGGGCATCGAGGGGCGCATCGACGGCCGTCGCGTCGCCGTCGGCTCGGCCGCGTGGCTCGAATCGCGAGGCTACCCGGGGGCCGAGCGCGCAGCGAGCGCCCGTGCCGGGGACGCCGACTCGGGCAAGGCGAAGATCCTCGTCGGCGTCGACGGCCGGCTGGCCGGCCTGATCGTCATGGCCGACCACCTCCGGGAGGACGCGGCGGGAGCCGTCGTGTCGCTGCGCGAGGCAGGGATCGATCAGGTCGCCATGGTCACGGGCGACCGGGCGGGCATCGCCGAGGCGGTCGGCCGTCAGGTGGGCGTCGATCGCGTCTACGCCGACCAGTCGCCGGAGGACAAGCTCGAGGTCGTTCGGCAGATCCGCGGGGAGGCAGGCTCCGGGAAGGTGGTGATGGTCGGCGACGGGGTCAACGACGCGCCGGCGCTCGCCCTCGCCGATGTGGGAATCGCGATGGGCGCCGCCGGCGCGACGGTGGCCTCCGAGACCGCCGACGCGGTGATCGTCGTCGACCGCATCGACCGCGTCGCGAGCGCCGTGCGGATCGGCCGCCGGTCGCTGCACATCGCTCGCCAGAGCGTCGTGTTCGGCATCGGCCTCTCGATCGTGGCCATGATCGTCGCCGCGTTCGGCTATCTCCCACCGGTGGCGGGAGCGCTTCTGCAGGAGGGGATCGACGTCGCCGTGATCCTGAACGCGCTCAGAGCGCTGCGGGGGTAGTGACGAGGGCTCGTCCTAGCCGGCCGCGACGGCCGCCGCGACGTCCAGGGTCGAGATGATCCCCGTCGGCCGGTCGGTGACGGGATCGACGACGACGAGGTGGGACGTCGAGTACTCCCGCATCAGCTGGGCTGCGCGGTCGAGCGGGTCGTCAGGCGACGCGGTCACGATCGGGCTCCCTGCCGCCTCACCCGCGCCCCAGAGCCGGTCGTCCTCCCGCTCGAGCGGCGTCTCGCTCATGACCGCGATGCAGTGCACACGATGCTCTGCCATCAGCCGGGCGACCTCCCGAAGCGGTGCTCGCGGCGAGCAGGTGAGGATGCCGGGGTGCATCGCGTCTCCCACGTACACCTGCTTCGTGTCAGGAATCCGGCCCATGGGAGCATCCTGTCAGCCGTCCGTGCGTCCGGCATCGGGGCGGCCCCCGATCACGTCTCCGTGAGCTTCCCCGCGCGTCTTCGGTAGTTCGCCGAAGGCGGCTCGAAGCGGCAGGGCCGGGAACGGCGAAACTACCGCATGTCCTCGTTTCTCCGCTCGCGCGCGTTCGTCCGCGTCCTGCTCGCGATCGACGCGGTCGTCACCGTCGCCGTGCTGGTCGCCGGCGTCGTCGCGCTCACCCGTCCGCTGCCGACCGGCGCCTGGGTCGGCTTCGCGATCGCGCTGGCCGTGGCCGGTGGGCTGACCGGCGCGGTGTTCCTGATCGAGACGAGCGAGCGGCGGGAGCCTCCCTCGCGGCGCTGATCAGGCTCCGATGTCCTGGAGCGCTGCCTTGCCGAGGCGGGCCAGCGTCTCCAGCTCGAGCTGGCGGACCCGCTCCCGCGTGAGGCCGACCTCCCTGCCGATCGACTCGAGCGTCATCGGCTCGCAGCCGAATCCGTAGCGCAGCTCGAGGATGCGGCGCTCGCGATCCGGGAGCAGCGTGATCGCACGCCGTACTCGAGCCTGGGTCAGCGCGTCGTCGACAAGGCCGACCGGGTCGTCCGCTCCCTCGTCCTCGATGAGCTCACCGAGCTCGGCGTCGCCTTCTCCGATCGTCTGGTTCAGAGAGGCGACGACGTAGCTCGCGTCGAGCGCCTCCTGCGCGTGACGGGGGGAGATGCCTGCCTCCTCGGCCAGCTCGGCGAGCGTCGACCGCCGGCCGAGCGTGCTCTCGAGCCGGCGGGAGGCGTTGCGGAGCTTGCGCTGGCGCTCCGTGACGTGGACGGGGAGGCGGATGTCGCGGGACTGGCCCGTGACCGCGCGCTGGACGGCCTGGCGGATCCACCACGTCGCGTAGGTCGAGAACTTGTAGCCGCGCCGCCAGTCGAACTTCTCGACTGCCCTCGTCAGCCCGATCGTCCCTTCCTGGATCAGATCGAGGAAGGGGACGCCGCGGTCGCGGAAGCCCTTCGCGATCGAGACGACGAGCCGCAGGTTCGAGACGATCATGCGGTGCGTCGCGTCGGGGTCACCGCGCTCGATGCGCCGCGCAAGCTCGAGCTCCTCGGCCGGGCTCAGCAGGCGGTGTCGCGCCACCTCCGCGAAGAAGAGGCCGAGCGAGTCGAGCGCATGCGTCGGGTCGAACGCCTCGAGCGGAGGCGAGGCTACCCGGTCCGTGGCGCTCGAGACGAGGTCGACGCCGAGCACCCCGAGCTCCTCGCAGAGAAACGCGACATCGTCGTCGGTCAGGTCGAGATCGGCCCTGAGCGCGTCGAGCGCGTCGGTGCCGACCTCGCCCCGCTGCTCGGCCTGCTCGAGGAACGACGCGATCGCGTCGGACGTGGCGGAGGACATGTCGATCATGCGACCGACTGAGTGTCCCTTGCGCGAAGCGCCGTGTCATCGGGGAAGACCTGACCCTGCATTGCGGAAAATCCGCACGGGGTATGTACCTGGTCGTGCAAGAATCGACGAGAACCGTGCACGACGAGGTTGCGATCCCCGATCCCGGTGTCCGGGCCGAGGCTGGGCCAGAGGCGCTCCCGTTCAAGCGCCTCGACGGCAGGCTGAAGCTGCTCCTCCTCGTCGGCCTCGCGACGCTCCTCCTCGTCGGCGTCTCCCTGCTCGTGGGGAAGGTCGCCGGCTACACGAAGATGCTCGACTCCCTGAAGGACGCGAAGCCCGTCTGGCTGGCGGTCTGCTTCTTCTCGCAGATCGTGTCGTACGGCGGCTACGTCGCGCTCTTCCGCGGTCTCGCCGCGCCGGAAGGGCGGCGGAGGCCGCGCCTCTGGCTCTCGATCAAGGTCGTGCTCGCCTCGCTCGGTGCCACCCGGCTGCTCGCAACGGGAGGCGCGGGCGGTCTTGCGGTCATCTACTGGGCGTTCCACCACGCCGGTCGCACGCGCCGTGAGGCCGCCGTCCGCATGCTGGCGTTCAACGTCCTCCTGTTCGCGGTCTTCGGCGCCGCGACGCTCGTCGCGAGCGCGCTCGTCCTCGTCGGCATCGGCGGGGATGCACCGGTCGTCATGACCCTCCCCTGGCTCGCTGGCCTGGCGGCCTGCTTCGGCGCAGCCGCGGTGGTCACCTCGCCTGCTCGCGGCGAGCGGCTGGCGCGGCCGGCGGAAGGCAAGCTGCGAAGCGCGTTCTCGGCGGCCGTGGCCGCGGCCGTGATGGCTCGGAAGCTGCTCTGCACGGCCCGGGAGCACCGCAGCGTGACGCTCGGCCCTGCGCTCTACTGGTTCGGTGACATGCTCTGCCTGTGGGCCGGCCTGCGGGCGTTCGACGTCCGGCTCTCGCCCCTCGTCCTGATCGTCGTCTACGCGACCGGATATCTCGCGAACTTCCTTCCCCTGCCGACAGGCGGCATCGGGGGCGTGGACGCGGCCACCGCCTTCGCGATCACGGCCGTCGGCGTTCCGCTCTCGCAGGCCATGCTCGGCGTCTTCACCTACCGCTTCTTCAGCTTCCTGCTCCCGACGCTGCCCGCCATCCTCGCGATTCCCGCTCTGCGCGGGGTAGGCCGCGACCTCGACGTCTACGCCGCCGAGATCCGCGGAGCGGCGGCCTCACCGGCGCCCGGCGGGAGGCTCGCGGCCGGTTAGCGCTCCTCGTCGAGGAGGCCGCTCGCGATTGCGTAGCGGACGAGCTCCGCCCGCGTGGAGAGGCGGAGCTTCTGCATGATGTGCGCTCTGTGGGTCTCGGCCGTCCGGACCGAGATGAAGAGCAGCTTCGCGATCTCCTGGTTCGTATGGCCGAGCGCGAGCAGGCGCAGGACTTCCCGCTCGCGCTCCGAGAGCGGATCCTCCTCGGCCCGGGCCTTCGCTTCGGCCTCCGCGGTCGCCAGCCGCGCGCCGAGCGAGGGATCCACGTACCGGCCACCTTGCGCCACCTCGCGAACCGCGGTGACGACCTCCGTGTCCGCGGCCTCCTTCAGCACGTAGCCCATCGCGCCCGCGCCGAACGCCTCGCGCACGTAGTTGGGGTCGTCCTGCATCGACAGGACGAGGACGCGGGTCTCGGAGGATGCTTCCCGGATCGCGGGTAGGGCCGAGAGACCGGATTCGTCCGGCAGGACGACGTCGAGGAGGACGACGTCGGGGAGCAGGTGCCGTGCCTCCCGGATCGCCTCCGCGGCGGTCCCGGCCTCGCCGACCACCTCGATGTCCTCCTGCTGGCCGAGCAGCAGCTTGAGGCCCGAGCGGACGACGGCGTGGTCGTCGACGACGAGGACGCGGATCATCGGATCGGGACCTCGGCGACCAGCGTCGTCCCGCGGCCGGGGACGGACTCGACCGCGAGCGAGCCGTCGAGCAGGGAGAGCCGCTCCCGCATGCCGAGGAGCCCGAGGCCGGTCTCCCGCGCCTCGCCGGCCGGCGAGGCCGCGGCCGTCGTCCTCGATCACGGCCGTGACCATACCCGTCGTGCCACGCAGGAGGATGCTGACGTGGCGCGCCCTGGCGTGCTTCAGGACGTTGGTCAGCGCCTCCTGGACGATGCGGTAGAGCGCGGTCTCGATCTCGGGTGGGAGGCGTCCTTCGAGCGCGGCCTCGAGGTCGATGGCGAGCCCGGTCTGCTCGCCGAACCCCTCGACCAGCCGCTCGAGAGCCGGGACGAGACCGAAGTCGTCGAGCGCCGTCGGCCGCAGCTCGACGGCGAGGCGCCGGACGTCCTGAAGCGTCGCGACGACCAGCTCCCGCAGCGCAGCCGCGGCGTCGTGTCGCTCGCGCTCGCCCGCTGCGTCGTCGACGGCGCGGAGGCCGAGCAGAATCGACGTGAGCGCCTGGCCGGTCTCGTCGTGGAGCTCGCGCGCGAGGCGTCGGCGCTCGAGCTCCTGCGCCTGGACGACGCGCCGCAGCGCATCCCGCTCGATGCGCTGCGAGAGGTCGACCGCCACTGCGGCCCGGGCCGCGAACACCTCGGCCAGGCGCATGTCCTCGTCGGTGAAGCGGGGATCCCGGTCGTCGCCGCCGTCGCCGAGCTTGTCGTGGATCGCGATCACGCCGATTGCCTCGTCGCGCGCGATGAGCGGCACGAAGAGGCCCGTGACCGGGACCGGCAGGCCCGTCAGCTCCGAGAAGCGGCGCGTCATCTCGTGGTCGATCTCCGGATCGTCGTCGGCGGAGTCGACGCGCTCGGACAAGCGCCTGGCGAGAACCCGGGCGCTCTTCGAATGCGTCCGGCTGATCGCAAGCCCGACTGCGCGGGCCACGCCGCCGTGGTCGGCGGCGGCCTCGACGAGCAGGTCTCCGTCTGGGCCCGGCAGGGCGATGAACACGAAGCGGGCGCCGATCAGCTCGCGGGCGCGCCGCGCGATCAGCTCGAGCACTCGGGGGAGCTCGATCTCGCCCGCGAGCGCGTTGCCGACCTCGGTCATCGTCTCGAGCTGTTGCAGCCAGCGGGTTGCCGACTCGTACAGGCGCGCGTTGTCGATCGCGACGGCGGCCTGGCTGGCCAGCAGCTCGACGACTTCCTGATCCTCGTCGCTGAAGTCGGTGCCGTCGTGCTTCTCGGTCAGGTAGAGGTTCCCGAACGCGGTGCCGCGCAGCAGGATCGGGACTCCGAGGAACGACCGCATCGGCGGATGGCCCGGTGGAAACCCGACCGAGCGCGGGTCGGTGGTCAGGTCGTGCAGCCGCAACGGGCGCGCCTCGCGGATGAGGACGCCGAGGATGCCGCGGCCGACGGGGAGGCGGCCGATCTCCCGCGCCTTCTCCTCCGGGATGCCGGAGGTCAGGAAACGCTCGAGCGTCGTCCCGGTAGGGTCGATCACGCCGAGGGCCGCGTAGCGCGACCCGGTGAGCTCGGCGGCCGCCTCGACGAGCTTCTGGAGCACGGCGTCGAGCGAGAGCTCCGACGTGAGGGCGACGCCCGTCTCGACGAGCCCCCGCAGGCGTTCGGCGTGGCCGATCGTCACCGGTCGCGAGACCAGTCGAACGACCGCTCGGCGATTCGCGGCCGCGCGGCAAGGCACTCCCGCCAGGCAACCGCTGCGCGGAGAACGCCCGGGTCGCCGACGAGGCGCTCGACCTCCTCTCTCGCGCCGGGCCCCTCGAACACGAACACCGCCTCGCTCTCCGTCAGGTAGACCTCGTGCTGCTCGAGCGCCGACGCGTCGAGATCGAACGGGGGCCCGTCGGCGATGAGCAGCCGCGCCGTCTCCTGGCTTCCCTCCCTGAGGGGCACGACGACGACGACGCGGCTCATCTGGTCCGGGCTTCGGCGAGCAGCCGGCGCAAGCGCTCCTCGATCTCGCGGTTCATGCCGAGCCCCGTCGTGCTGGTCACGAGCACGGAAGCGCCGCCCCTGCGGTCGAGGATCAGGGTGGAACGGCCGTCCAGCCGGTCACCCGCAGAGCGGCCGACCCGGAGACCGGCGATCTCGTCGTACGGGATCTCGCTCGTCATCGAGTCGCCTGCCCGCCGCGAGCCCTCCAGCCGAAGGCAGCTCTCGCCGAGCTCGAGCTCGCCCGAGCACGGCTCGCCGCCGGTCTCCTGCCAGAGCACCGCGTAGCTTGCCCGCATGGGCGAATGGTTCCTCGACGGGCCGGCGCGGGCATCGGGAGCGGCGCGGATTCGGCTTGCGGGAAAACCCTCACGGATCCCGCGGTGCGAGCCGCCGGAGCACGTAGCGGAGGATGCCACCGTGGCGGACGTAGTCGCGCTCGCGCGGCGTGTCGAGGCGGACGCGCGCCCTGAAGGAGATCGCAGGCGCACCGCCGTCGGGCGTCGCCGTGACCGACACCTCGCTCGCCTCGCCGCCTGCGAGGCCGGTCACGTCGAAGCGCTCGCGTCCGGTCAGTCCGAGGGAAGCGGCCGACTCGCCCGCCGGGAACTGGAGCGGGACGATGCCCATCATCAGCAGGTTCGAGCGGTGGATCTTCTCGTAGCTCTCGGCGAGAACGGCCCTGACGCCGAGCAGGTCCGGGCCCTTCGCCGCCCAGTCGCGCGACGAGCCCGAGCCGTACTCCTTGCCGGCGAGCACGACGAGTGGGACGCCCTCGTCCTGATAACGGAGCGACGCGTCGTAGATCGACAGCTGCTCGCCGTCGGGCAGATGGGCCGTGACCGAGCCTTCCGTGCCGGGCGCGAGCTGGTTGCGCAGCCTGACGTTGGCAAACGTGCCTCGCACCATCACCTCGTGGTTACCCCTCCGTGAGCCGTAGGAGTTGAAGTCCCTGCGCTCGACGCCGGCCTCCGTCAGGTACCTGCCCGTGGGACTGTCCAGGCGAATCGCGCCGGCGGGCGAGATGTGGTCGGTCGTGACGCTGTTGCCGACCATGACGAGGCAGCGCGCTCCTGTGATGTCGGGCACGCCCTCCGGCTGCCGTGACATGCCGTCGAAGTACGGCGGCCGCCGCACGTACGTCGACGCCGGCTCCCACGCGTAGAGGGCCCCGGCCGGGGTCTCGAGCGCGTTCCAGCGCTCGTCGCCCGAGTAGACGTCGGCGTACGTCGCGGCGAACATCTCCCGGTGGAGCGAGGCCGCGATCGTCTCGTCGATCTCCTGCGGGCTCGGCCAGAGATCGCGGAGGTAGACGTCCGCTCCGTCGCGATCCTGTCCCAGGGGCTCCTCGACGAGGTCGACGTCCATCCTCCCGGCGAGGGCGTAGGCGACGACGAGCGGGGGAGAGGCGAGGTAGTTCGCCTTGATCTCCGAGTGGATGCGGGCCTCGAAGTTGCGGTTGCCCGACAGCACGGCGCAGACGACGAGCTCGCCGTCCGCGATCGCGTCCGAGATCGGTTCCGGCAGGGGACCGGAGTTGCCGATGCAGGTCGTGCAGCCGTAGCCGACGAGGTTGAAGCCCAGCTCGTCGAGGTACGGGGTGAGGCCCGCGCGGGCGAGGTACTCGGTGACGACCTTGGAGCCGGGGGCGAGGCTCGACTTGACCCAGGGCTTGCGGGTCAGGCCCCGCTCCACCGCGCGCTTGGCGAGGAGGCCTGCGCCGACCATCACGGCCGGGTTCGACGTGTTGGTGCAACTCGTGATCGCGGCGATGACGACCGCGCCGTGCTCGAGCTGGAACGTCTCGCCGTCGAGCGTCACGGTGACCGAGGCGGGGGCAGGCGCCGCCGTCGCGACGGGCACGCGCTCCGACGGCACCGCTTGGTGGCCGGGCTCGACGCCTGCCGGCGGGTCGCTCGCCGGGAAGGACTCGGCGACGGCCTCGTCGAGCGTCTCCTTGCCGTAGCCGACGCCGAAGCTCGAGAGGGCCTCGACGAAGGCGCTGCCAGCGCCTGCGAGCGGCACCCGGTCCTGTGGGCGGCGCGGACCGGCGAGGCTCGGCTCGACGTCACCCAGGTCGAGCTCGACGACCTGCGTGTACGTCGGCTCGTCGTCCGGGTTGTGGAAGAGGTGCTGCTCGCGCGCGTAGGCCTCGACGAGGGCGATCTGCTCCTCTGGTCTCGCGGTGAGCGTCAGGTAGCGAAGCGTCTCCTCGTCGACCGGGAAGAAGTTGCAGGTGGCCCCGCACTCCGGCGCCATGTTGGCGATCGTCGCGCGATCGGCGATCGGCAGGCCGACGAGGCCGCGGCCGAAGAACTCGACGAACTTGCCGACGACGCCGACGCCGCGAAGGATCTCCGTGACCGTGAGGACGAGATCGGTCGCCGTCGCTCCGGCCGGGAGCGTTCCCGTGAGCTTGAAGCCGACGACCTGCGGAACGAGCATCGAGATCGGCTCGCCGAGCATCGCCGCCTCGGCCTCGATCCCGCCCACGCCCCAGCCGAGCACGCCGAGCCCGTTCACCATCGTCGTATGGGAGTCCGTGCCGACCAGCGTGTCAGGGAACGCCTGCCGGCTGCCGCCGACTTGCCGCGACTCGATCACCCGCGCCAGGTGCTCGATGTTGACTTGGTGGACGATGCCGGTCTCCGGAGGGACGACGCTGAAGTTCTCGAAGGCCGTCTGCCCCCAGCGGAGGAACGCGTAGCGCTCCCGGTTGCGCTCGAACTCGAGCTCGGCGTTGCGGGAGAAGGCGAAACGTGAGGCGTACTCGTCCACCTGCACCGAGTGGTCGATGACGAGCTCGGCCGGCAGGAGGGGGTTGATGACGGCGGGGTCGCCGCCGAGGTCGCGCATCGCGTCGCGCATCGCGGCCAGGTCGACGACGGCCGGTACGCCGGTGAAGTCCTGCAGCAGGACCCTGGCCGGGGTGAACGAGATCTCGCGGCTCGGCTCCGCTTTCGCGACCCACGTCGCGACGGCCTCCACGTCGTCGGTCGTGACGGTCTCCCCGTCCTCGAGGCGGAGCGCGTTCTCGAGCAGTATCCGCAGCGTGTACGGGAGACGCAGTACGTCGTAGCGCGGCTGCAGGGCGTCGAGGCGGAAGATCTCGTAGCGCTCGCCCGCGACGGCGATCGTCGAGCGGCTGTCGAAGCTGTCAGCCATCCCTCTTGGAGACTACCGGGACGGCGGGGTAGGCTTGATCGATGCCCCTCGACCCCGCCGCGCGCGCCTACCTGGACGCGGTCGCCGCCGCGGGCGCGCCGCCGTTCACCGAGCTCGAGCCTGCCGAGGCGCGGCGGACGATGGAGGCGACCGCCGCCGACCTCTTCGGCCCAACCGACCCGATCGGCGCCGTCCTCGACCAGGCAATCCCGGGGCCGGTCCGGATGCGCGTCTACCAGCCGGCCGGCGACGCGCGAGATCTCCCCGTGCTCGTCTACTTCCACGGCGGCGGCTGGGTCGTCGGCAGCCTCGACACGCACGACGGGGCCTGCCGGGCGCTCTGTGCCCGCACGCCGTGCGTCGTCGTCTCGGTCGACTACCGCCTCGCGCCCGAGCACCGCTTCCCGGCCGCGGTCGACGACGCCTGGGCGGCGACCGCGTGGGTCGCCGAGCACGCAGCCTCGATCGGCGGAGACCCGGCGCGGATCGCCGTCGGGGGCGACTCGGCCGGCGGCAACCTCGCGGCCGCCGTCACCTTCCGGGCCAGGTCGGCCGGCCTGCCGCTCGCCTTTCAGCTGCTTGTCTACCCGGTCACCGACTTCGACCTCGACACGCCGTCCTACGTCGAGTGCGCGACCGGCTACGGCCTGACCCGCGACGCGATGCGCTGGTACTGGGAGCACTACCTCGGCCCGGACGGCGACGGTGCCGATCCCGAGGCGTCGCCGCTTCGCCAGCCCGACCTCTCGGGACTGCCGCCGGCGCTCGTGCTCACCGTCGAGTTCGATCCGCTGCGCGACGAGGGCGAGGCCTATGCGGGCAGGCTCGAGGCGGCGGGCGTTCCGGTCACGCTCAGCCGCTACGACGGCCTGATCCACCTCTGCTTCCGCACGCCGGGCGCGATCCCGCGCGGAAACGAGATGCTGGACGAGGCGGCCGCCGCGCTCCGCGCAGGCCTTCGCGTCGATCTCGTAGGGGCGGGGCCTGTCCGGCCCCACAACCCGTCGATCGGGCCGGACAGGTCCGGCCCCTACAGAGGCGCCTGTCCGGCCCTCGGAATCGTTCTTCTTCCCGTGATCGTCGGTGCCGGACCTGTCCGGCCCCCGACCCGTTCACGTGGATCTCGTAGGGGCCGGACCTGTCCGGCCCGCGACCCGTCGAGGCGCTCAGTCCAGCAGCTCGTACGCCGGCAGCGTCAGGAACTCGGGGAAGTCGTCGGCGAGGGCGACCTGCTCGAAGAGCGTCCGCGCCTCGGGGAAGCGGCCGCCGTCGCCGAGCGCGGCCATCTCCTCGGTGATCGCCTCCTCGACCTCGTCCTTCGTGAAGCGACCGTGACGAAGCCACTGCCAGACCTGTGAGCGGGAGATCTCCGCGGTGGCGGCGTCCTCCATCAGGTTGTGGATCGCCGCGGCGCCGACGCCTCGCAGCCAGGACTCGAGGTAGCGGATCCCGACGTCGACGTTCGTCCGGAGGCCGGCCTCGGTCACCTCGCCCGGCGTCGCCGCGACGTTCAGGAGGTCGGCCGCGGACACCTCGACCTCCTTGCGCAGCCGCCCGACCTGGTTCGGGCGCTCGCCCAGGAACTCGTCGAAGATCGCCGTTGCAACGGGCACGAGGTCCGGGTGGGCGACCCAGGTGCCGTCGAAGCCGTCGCCTGCCTCGCGCACCTTGTCCTCCCGTACCTTCGCCAGCGCCATCTCGTTCACCTCCGCGTCGCGGCGGGAGGGGATGAACGCCGCCATGCCGCCGATCGCGTGGGCGCCGCGCCGGTGGCAGGTCTTCACCAGCAGCTCGGTGTACGCACGCATGAACGGCACCGCCATCGTGACCTGCACGCGGTCGGGGAGCACCATGTCGGGCCGGTCACGGAACTTCTTGATGACGCTGAAGATGTAGTCCCAGCGCCCGGCGTTCAGCCCGGCCGAGTGGTCGCGCAGCTCGTAGAGGATCTCCTCCATCTCGAAGGCGGCCAGGATGGTCTCGATCAGCACCGTCGCCTTGACCGAGCCCTGCGGGATCCCGAGCCGGTCCTGGGCTGAGCAGAAGACGTCGTTCCAGAGGCGCGCCTCGAGGTGCGACTCGAGCTTCGGCAGGTAGAACCAGGGCCCCTTCCCGCGCTCGAGCAGCTCCCGGCCGTTCCAGTACAGGTAGAGGCCGAAGTCGAAGAGCGAAGCCGAGACGGGCTCGCCGTCGACCTCGAAGTGCTTCTCGACGAGGTGCCAGCCGCGCGGCCGGACGAGCAGCTCGGCGATCTCCTCGTTCAGCCGGTAGGACTTCTCACCCTGGTCGAGCGCGATCGTCCGGCGGATCGCGTCATGGCAGTTCTCCTGCCCCTCGACCACGTTCTGCCAGGTCGGCGAGTTGGCGTCCTCGAAGTCGGCCATGAACACCCGGGCGCCCGAGTTCAGCGCGTTGATCATCATCTTCCGGTCGACCGGGCCGGTGATCTCGCAGCGGCGGTCCTGGAGGTCGGCAGGCGCCGCTGACACGCGCCACTCCCCGCTCCGGACGGTCTCGGTCTCGGCGAGGAAGTCCGGCAGCTCGCCGGCGGCGAGCCGTCCCTGGCGCTCGCTCCTCGCCTCGAGCAGCTCGCGGCGACGAGGCGCGAACTCGCGGTGGAGCTCGCTGACGAACTCCCTCGCGCCGGGGGAAAGGATCTCGGGCATCGCCGGATCCTACGGTGCGGGCGTTCAGCGCGGTCGCGATCGTGGGGCGCCGCGAACACGCCTCCGCAGCGCAGCGCCGAGGCCGGGGCGCGCCTCGATCGTATGAAGCTCGCCCTCGACGATCACCCGGGCCGAGCGACGGCCGTGCTCGTCGAGCCAGACCTCGAGCGAGGCGCGCACGTCCTCGAAGAGGCGTTCCGTCTCCTCGTGCGTCTCGCGAACCTCGACGTCCCAGGCCTTCCCCGCCTCGATCGGATGGCCGATCAACCCCCGTGCAGCGAGCGCCTGCACGAGGTCTTCCGCCTCTTCCGCGTCGAGCCCCCCGACGCGAACCGGCGCGGCCACCACGCCTCCTTTTCGAGACCCCGGATGAGTGCGGGGAGGAGGGTCGCCGCAACACCCTCCGCCCCGTCAGCCCGTACGGTACATCGGTCGTTGCGTCGAGCGCAACTTTCTCGTCACGGCGCCGGTGCGCCGTATGATTCGCAGCCGTTCGAGGAAAGGGGCGCGGGTGACCGGGGTCGCTCTCAGAGCCATGCGCGAGGACGACTGGGCCGAGGTCGCGGACCTCGTCTACGTCTCGCTCAACTACTGGTCGGTCGCCAACGGGAGACCACCGCTCTTCGCCGGCGGGCCGGCGGCGACGCGGCTCTTCTGTCAGGTGTACGAGGCGCTCGATCCCGGCTGCTGCGTCGTCGCCGAGAGCGAGGAAACGGGGCGGCTGACGGGCTCGTGCTTCTACCGAGAGCGGGAGACGCACGTTTCGCTCGGAATCATGAGCGTCCACCCGATCTACTTCGGCCAGGGTATCGGCAAGCAGATCGTCGAGCTCGTCTCCGCGTTCGCGGACGAGCGCGAGAAGCCGCTCCGGCTCGTCTCGAGCGCGATGAACCTCGAGTCGTTCTCGCTCTACACGAAGGCGGGGTGCGTGCCGAGGCTCACCTACCAGGACCTGCTGCTGACGGTTCCCGAGGATGGCCTCGGACGGTTGCCGGACGGGAGCGACCGCGTGCGGCCGGCCGAGCCGGGCGACGTCGACGCGATGGCCGAGCTCGAGCTGGAGCTCTCAGGGATCAGCCGGACCAAGGACTACGCGTACTTCATCGAGAATCGCGAGGGCTTCTGGCACGTCTCCGTGCTCGAGCGGCCGGACGGGTCGCTCGACGGCTTCCTGGCCTCGGTCGGTCATCCGCTGTTCGGCGAGCTGGGACCGGGAGCGGCGCGGACCGAAGCAGGAGCGCTCGCGCTCGTCGCAGCCGAGCTCGAGCGGTTCCGGGGCCGCACCGTCCTCTGCCTGGTTCCGGTCGATCGGGCCGAGCTCGTCCGCGAGCTGTACGCCTGGGGCGGTCGGAACAACGAGCTGCACGTCCATCAGATCCGCGGCGAGCATCAGCCGTTCCGGGGCGTGAACGTTCCGACGTTCATGCCGGAAACGGGGTGACGACTCTCGTCACCGGCGCCACCGGCTTCCTCGGCCGGCATCTCGTCCCGTTGCTGGCCGAGCGGGGCGGTGCGCTGCGAGCGCTCGTCCGCGAAGGCACGGACGCTGCGTCCCTGCTGCCGTACGGCGTCGAGGTCGCACGCGGCGACATCGCCGACGTCGAGGCCGTTCGCAGGGCGGCGACCGGCAGCCGCCTGGTCTTCCACCTCGCGGGGATCGTCGGCTACCGGGCCTCGCAGCGAGCGGCGCTCGAGCGGGCGAACGTCGACGGTGTCCGCAACGTGCTCGCGGCACTCGAGCCGGGCACCAGGCTCGTGCACGTCTCGACCGTCGCTACCGTCGGCCCGGTCGACGGCCCCGCTCTCAGGGCGGACGAGGGCCACCCGTATCCTGCGCGCGCCGACCGCTCGCTCTACTCGCTCACGAAGCGGCAGGGCGAGCAGCTGGTCCTCGACGCCGCTGCCGGGGGCGTCGACGCCGTCGTCGCGAACCCCGGGTTCCTGCTCGGCCCCGGCGACGTCTACCGCGTGAACACGTGGCCCGTGCAGCGCTACCTGCAGGGGACCTTGCGGTTCGTCGTCGCGGGCGGCCTGTCGTACGTCGACGCCCGGGACGTGGCGCAGGGGCTGGTCGCACTGGCCGACGAGGGAAGGGCAGGCGAGCGCACCATCCTCACCTCGCCGGACGGCAACCTGAGTCACGAGGCCTTCTACCGGAGGGTGGGAGAGGTGACGGGCGTCCGGCGTCGCCAAGCCGTTCTCCCGCGAAAGGCCGCCCTCGCGGCGGCGCGCGTCGTGCCCTGGCCGGTGAGGCCGGAGGAGGTCGCCGCCGCCTCGGACTGGTGGTTCTTCGACCCCGGGAAGGCGATCCGCGAGCTCGGGTTCAGGACGCGGCCGCTCGACGAGTCGATTGCCGCCACGGCGTCCCAATATCTGTAGGGGCCGGTCCTGACCGCTCGTCGGCGGGTCGTGGGAGCGGGCGGGTCAGGACCCGCCCGCTACAGGGGCCGCAGAGCGTCGATGTTCGTGTAGGGGCCGGTCCTGACCGGCCCTCACGCCGGCCGAGCCGCGTCGATGTTCAGGCGCACGTAGTCGACCGTCGCCGGCGACGGCAGGAGCGAGACGACGCGCTCGGCGAACGCGCCTCGCCGGGCGGCCGGCAGGCGGGCCAGGTGGTCGCGCAGGGCGATGGTCGTCAGGTAGGCGAGCGGATCCTCGGGCCGCACGGGGTGAGGCTCGAGCCCGCACTCGACCGACTCGAAGCCGGTGCGTCGCAGGCGCGCGGCCGTGTCCTCGGCCGTCGCGAAGTACGAGGCGCGCGTCCAGCCGGAGAACGCGGGCGCGTACTCCGGCTCGGCGGCGACCTCGTCGGCTGCCGCGAGCACGCCGCGGATGTTGCCGTGACCGCCGCACTGGGCGACGAGTCGCCCGCCGGCCCGTAGCACCGCGAAGAGCCGTTCGAAGAGGCGGTCGTGGTCGAGGATCCAGTGGAAGGTCGCGGTCGAGAGGATCGCGTCGACCGGCCCCTCGAGCTCGAGCTCGAGGAGGTCGGCCTGCCGGACGTCCGCCCGGCCGGCGAGGTACGCACGCGCCTCGTTCACCATTCCCGGGGAGGCGTCGACCGCGATCACCTGTCCCCGGGGCACCCGCTCGACCAGGTGCAGCGTCACCCGCCCGCTGCCGCAGCCGGCGTCGAGCACGGTCTCGTCGCCCTCGAGCGGCAGCCGCTCGAGCACCGCGAGGCCCATCGCCTCCATCGGGCCCGACACGCGGTGGTAGGAGGCCGCGTCCCAATCCGGGCAGGCCATCGCCCGCTAGGACATCGGGATCTGGCGGAGGATCTTCGGCTCGATGCGGTCGAGGATCTCGGTCAGGCTCTCGCCCGTCGCGGTGATCCCGTGATTGCGCAGGCCGATGACCGCGTGCGTGGGATCCGGCTGGCGCGCGAGCAGCTCCGCGACGCTCGTCGCGAGCTCCTCGGTCCCGCACGGGAAGTTGATGTCGGTCGCCTCGATGCCGCCGACCCACGCGTGGACGTGGAGGATCGCGCCGACGTCGGGATGCGCCTGGTAGATCATCCAATGCTCGATCGCGTCGACGGAGACGCGGCGCGGCTCGACGTCGGGCGGCACGCTCAGCACCATGCGGCCGTTCGCCTCGTCGTAGTCGGAGACGAGCAGGATGTCGCGTCCGGGCACTTCGAGCTTCGACTTGTCGACGCCGCTCGCGCTCATCCAGAAGCGGCGCTCGTCCTTGCGGGCGGACAGGTTCCCGTAGGAGAGCCCGCCGATCCCGTACAGCCGCTTCACGTAGCGGATCTCGCGCTCGTCGAGGATGTCCTCGATGGGGAACGGCGAGGGGAGGAGGTCGAGGTCGCCGAGACGCCGGCCCGCCTCGATCACCTGCTGGGTGACCTCGTCTCCTTCCCAGAGCTCCGGCTCGAGGTCGGTGCGGAACTCGTTGTCGATCACGAGCCGGGCGGTCGCGAGCGGCAGCAGCCTCTCGACGACGTCCTCGGCGAGCTTGCGCTCGTCGCCGTTCGACGCCTCGACGCCGTAGTGCCCGCGCTCCATCGTGGTGAACCAGACGCCGGTCTGCGGAACGTAGACGAGGCCGATGTTCGCGAGCGCCCGCACCATCAGCGGGTAGTTGACGGCGAGAACGTCCTGGGGACGCTCGGACATCTCGTGCAGCGCGGCGACGAACGTTCCTCTCGCGTGACGGCGAAAGGGCTTCGGGTCGGTGACGTCGACCTGGTTGATGACGAGGTCGGCCTCGGTGGCGACGTCCGCCTCGTCGAAGCCGGCCTCGACCAGCGCCTCACGAAGCGCGCTCGAGAATCGCTCGAACGACTGCGACGTCGGTTCTCCCCACAGCATGTACTTCACGCGGTGCCTCCAGCCTCGCCTCGGAGCGGCGCCGTTGCGCCGCGGGGAAGTGTAGTTCGCGCCGCTTCCTCTCGGCGCGGGAAGCACGACCGGCTTGTGTACGAAGCGCTCTCCTGCGGTTTCCCAGGTCGTCGGACGTGGGTACTCTGGGGGCGTGCTGATCGAGACGCTCGACCACGTTGCCCTCTGGGTTCGCGATCGCGACACGCTGGCCGGGTTCCTGACTGCCCACGTCGGCATGCACGTGATCGAGCGGACCGACCGTTTCACCCTCGTCGGCTCCGACGCGCGGCGGGGAAAGCTGACGCTCTTCGTCGCCGAGGGGGAGCGGGAGCGCGGGCCGCTCGAGCGGGTCGGGCTGGGCGTCGCCGACCTCGACGCAGCGGTCGCCGCGCTTCCAGAGGGGCACCGCCTCGAGCGAACGGATGGCAAGGTTCGTCTCGAGGCTCCCGAGGGGCTCGGGCTCGCGCTCGTCGAGCGCGACGGTGGGATCGACTACGACATCGACCACGTCGTCCTCTCC
Organism: uncultured Thermoleophilia bacterium; assembly: GCA_963819905.1. GTDB lineage: Bacteria > Actinomycetota > Thermoleophilia > Gaiellales > Gaiellaceae > CAWCQC01. Next base: position 251,745 of record CAWFXP010000005.1, on the reverse strand, counting down.
GTGCGGGAGCCTCTGGCCGCGCGGGAACGGCTGAGCGAGCTCGGCTTTGGGGTCGACGGAGAACGCATCACGGCCGGAACGACGGAGGTCCGTCTCGTCGACGGCGGCGCCGGGGAGGAGCCGGAGCGCCCGCTGCTCAACCATCTCGGCCTGCGCGTCGATTCGGCCGACGAGCACCTCGCCGAGGCCCGGGAGCTGGGTCTCGAGATCGCCGACGTCGTCGACGGCCCGAACACGTACGCCGTCTTCGTGTGGGGGCCCGAGCGCATCAAGCTCGAGTACGTCGAGCACAAGGCGTCGTTCTCGCTGGCCTGAGGCGGCCGTGCCCGCGGCCGACGTCGTCATCGCGGGAGGCGGGATGGCCGGCCTCGCCGCCGCGGCAAGGGCGCAGGAGCTCGGCCTGCGGCCCGTCGTCTTCGAGAAGGGCTCCCCGCCGGGCGGCTCGATGCTGCTCTCGAGCGGCGTCGTCTGGCGCTTCCGGTCGCTCGAGGCGTTCCGGGACGAATGCCCGGGCGGCGATCCCGCCCTCCAGGCGCTGATCGTCGAGCGGCTCGACGAAGCCCTGAGCTGGCTCGAGGCCCTGGGAGCGCCGGTCGTCTCACGAGAGACCGGGAACCCCCGCACGGTCGGTGTCCGCTTCGATCCGGGTGGGCTGACGGATGCGCTGGCGCGCGCAGGCGGGGAGCTGCGACTCGACGAGCCGCTGCGCGAGCTCCCCGGCTCGGGCCCCGTGATCCTCGCCACCGGTGGCTTCCAGGGCGACCGGCGGCTGGTGGAACGCCTCGTGACGCCCGAGGCCGACGCGCTGCTTCTGCGGGCGAACCCCTGGAGTACCGGGGACGGCCTCGAGCTCGGCCTCGCCGCGGGCGCCGCCACGAGCTCCGGCCTGGACGAGTTCTACGGGCGCAACATGCCGGCCCCGCCCGCCCGGTTCGGGCCGCACGAGTACGTCCGGCTCGCCCAGCTGTACGCGGCGCACGCTCGGGTCGAGGCGGAGTCCGGCGAGACCTACCCGCCCGAGCAGGTCACCTGGTCCGAGCTGGACGTCGTCCGGTGGACGGCGACGAGGCCGGGGGCCCGGGCTTGGTACGTCGTTCCACCCGGCGCGATGGGGGCCCGCGTCCGAGAGCGGACGGTGGCGGAGATGATCGCGGCGGCGCAGGCGGCAGGAGGCCGGGTCGAGCAGCGTGGGGAGGACGTCGCAGTCCACGTCGCGCCGGGGATCACGACGACTCTCGGCGGCCTCGCGATCGACGTCCACGGGCGGGTCGTGGACGCCGACGGCCGGCCGGTCGAGGGGCTGCACGCCGCGGGTGCGGACGCGGGCGGCTTCTCGACCGGCGGCTACTCGAGCGGTCTCGCGGCCGCGCTCGTGCTCGGCATCGTCGCGGCGGAGACCGTGGCCGCAGGCCGCTAGAAGCCGCTCGCAGCCCCGCAGCGCACGGCGTCTCGGCCCGCTAGGCCCGCTCTCCGAGCAGGTCGCGGATCTCCGTCAGCACCTTGACCTCCTCGCTCGGCTCGGGAGGCGCCTCCTCGCCCCGCGCGCGGCGCTCCTGGAGCCAGTTGTAGGGCCGGACGACGAAGAAGAAGACCGCCGCAGCGACCGTGAGAAAGCTGATCAGGGCGTTGATGAACACGCCGTACTTGAAGACGCTGTCGTTGATCGTGAACGAGAGGTTCGCGAAGTCCTGCTCGCCGAAGATCGCCGCGATGAGCGGCGTCAGCAGGTTCTCGACGAACGACGCGACGAGAGCGCCGAACGCCGCTCCGATGACGACCGCGACCGCCAGCTCGACGACGTTCCCGCGGAGCAGGAACTCCTTGAACTCGCCCGCGATCCCCCTTGCTTTGCTCACGCCGAGCCTCCTCTGCCTCGGGACGTGGAGCGCGTCGGCGGCCGCGACGGGGCGGCGGGACGGGCTCCCGGACTACCGCCGGCCGCGGGCGGCGCGGATCACGCTATACCGCCGCCGCATAGCGAGGGAGGGTGACGAGCACGACCGTGCCCCCACCCTCGGCCGGCTCGAGCGTCGCCTTGCCGCCGGCCACGGAGGCCCGCTCGCCGATCGCGTCAAGGCTCGAGCGCCGGCGCTCGCCGACGCCGTCGTCGGCGACCGCCGCGACGACGGATCCGTCCTCCCGCCGCTCGACCGCTACCGCAACATGACCCGGCCGCCGTTTCGTCGACTGCTCGAGCGCCTCGCGAATCGCCTGGTAGAGGGCGACGCGCGCCGAGTCGCCGAGCGAGTCGGCGCCGCTCAGGTCGAGCGTGACCCGGATCGGCTGCGTCCGCTCGATCTGCTCCGCGAGCTCGCGCAGCGCGCCGGCGAGGCCCCGGTCGCGGAGGATGACCGGCTCGATCGCGAAGGACAGGTCACGCAGTACCTGGATCGTCTCCCGTTCTCTCGCGACGGCGCTTCGCACGATCGCCTCGGCGTCGTCCGTTCGGCCCTCGGCGAGCGCTTCGAGCGCCGCGTCGTGCATCAGCGCGATCCCGGCCAGGGACTGCAGCGGGCCGTCGTGGAGGAAGAGCGCCAGGCGGCGGCGCTCGTCCTGCTCGGCGGTCACCAGCCGCGCCTGCAGCCGCTCGCGCTCGTCGGCGCGCCGCTTCGTCTCGAGCATGAGCTGCGCCCGCTCCCGACCACGCCGGCGCCCGGCGGCAAGCAGCGCAAACGTCGCGCCGGCCAGCCCGCCGAGAACGGCCCCGCCGAGGGCCTTCGCGCCTCTAGAGGCTTGATGTGGGTTGAACGCACGCTGGATGGGGGCCTGCACGCGGCGGATCGCGGTCGCCGCCGTCGGCGCCAAGGCCACCAGCCTTGCCACCGACGGAGTCAACCACGCTCCTTGGTGCAGGCGGCTCCCCAGACGCACGCCCAACCCAAATCAAGCCTCTAGTCGATGATGGACTCGCGGAGGGCGATCGCAACGGCATGGGTGCGCGTGTCGGCCTCGAGCTTGGCGAGGATGTGGCGCACGTGACTCTTCACGGTCTCCTGGCTGATGAAGAGCTTTGCCGCGACGTCACCGTTCGACATCCCGTCCGCGAGCAGCTGGAGGATCTCCCGCTCGCGCGGCGTCAGCAGGTCCTGGCCGTCTCGATTGAGGAACGAGGGCATCAGGGCGGGGTCGACGTAGCCCTCGCCGCTCGCGACCTTCTCGATCGCGCGAACGAGGGTCTGGTTCGGCGCCTCCTTGAGCAGATACCCCTTCGCCCCGGCGTCGAGCCCGCGCGTCAGGAGGCTGCGCTCGCCGAACGCGGTGAAGAGCAGCACGGACGTCTCGGGTACGCGGTCGTGCATCTGCTTCGTCGCCTCGAGGCCGTCCATTCCGGGCATCCGGATGTCCATGATGACCACGTCGGGCTTGCGGCGCTCGGCCAGCGAGAGCGCGGCCTCCCCGTCGCCCGCCTCGCCGATCACGCGGATGTGGGGCGAGCGGGAGAGTGAGAGACGGAGTCCCTCTCTGACGACCTCGTGGTCGTCGGCGATGAGGCAGGTGATTTCGTAACCCATACGGAGTACGGCGTCGTCACCCTCCTTGTCGGCGGCGGGGGTGTCCGACTTTAGCCGCCGTGAGGGCACTCAGACCGCCAGCGCGAGCTGGCGGGGCTCCTCCCGGCGGGGAGGCTGCCGGCGGCCGCTTCCGGCGGACAGGCCGTGGCGCAGCCGCAGGCGTGCAAATCGCTCCGAGATCTCCTCCTGGTAGCGCCGCGGCGCGTACGCGCGCCGGCCGTAAAGCTCGACGTAGCGAGGGTAGAGCCACGGGTACGCGCCGCGCAGCCAGGGCATGAAGTGCTCTCGGATGGACGGTCTGACGTGGAGCAGGATCGGCGTCGCCGAGCGGACGCCGGCTGCCGCGCAGGCGGCCAGCACCTCGTCGAGGTGAGCCTCGTCGTCGGTCAGCCCGGGGAGGATGGGGGCGACGAGGACGGCCGTCGCGATCCCGGCCTCGGCGAAGCGGGCAAGGATCTCGAGCCGCTTCCTTCCGGGCGGGGTACCCGGCTCGACCACCCGCCGGACCTCCTCGTCGAGGGTGCCGACGCTCATCGCGACCGTCAGCGGAGCGCGCTGGTGCAGGCGTTGCAGCTCGTCGAGGTCGCGCAGGACGAGCGTGGACTTCGTCAGGATCGAGAGCGCGTTGCCCGCGTCGGCGAGCGTGCGGACGACCGCCCGCGTCAGCCGGTACCGGCCCTCGCACTGCTGGTACGGATCGGTGGCGGTACCCATGGCAACCGGCTCGCCCGTCCAGCGCGGCGAGGCGAGCTCGCGACGAAGCACGTCGGCGACGTTGGTCTTGACGACGATCTTCGACGAGAAGTCCTCCCCGATCCCGAGATCGAGGTAGGCGTGATAGGCACGGGCGAAGCAGTAGTGGCAGCTGTGCGCGCACCCGCGGTACGGGTTCACCGTCCAGCGAAACGGCACGCGCGCTCCGTCCGGCACCCGGTTCAGCGCCGTCTTGCAGGTGTCCTCGAGATACGCGACCCGCGGCACGTCGCCCAGTATAGAACATATGTTCGACGGTACTGGAGGCGCCGATCCGGCGGCTATACTCGCTCCGCACCTTGGACGGCGAGCTCCCGCGCAGTATGTGCGCCCCGCGAGGCGGGGCGTGAGCGACGGACTGCGGATCCTCCTGGTCGTGCTCCTCGTGCTGGGGAACGCGTACTTCGTGATCGCCGAATACGCGCTCGTGACGGCGCGGCGCGGTCGCCTGCAGGAGCTCGCGAAGGAGCACAGGCGCTCGGCGACCACGGCCCTGCGCCTGATGAACGAGCCGGTTCGTTTCATCTCGACGGTGCAGATCGGGATCACGATCTTCTCGATTCTCCTCGGCGCAATCGGCGAGCCGCTTCTGTCGAGCTTCTTCGACCCGTACCTGCCGCGCACGGTCTCGTTCCTGCTCAGCTTCGCGATCCTCACGTACGTCGGCCTCGTCATCGGCGAGCTCGTGCCGAAGGCGATCGCGCTCCAGCACGCCGAGCGGATCGCGATGCTCGTCGCGCGGCCGATCGACCTCCTCCAGCGCATCGCGCACCCGCTCGTGCTCCTGCTTCAGGGCTCGGCGAAGCTCATCCTCCGCGCACTCGGGATGCGGTCGGCCCCGGTCGGGATGGTCGTCCGGAGCGAGGAGGAGCTCCGCTCGATGCTCGCCGAGGCAGAGGAGACCGGCCTCATCGAGGAGGCGGAGGAGGAGATGCTCTACAAGGTCTTCGACTTCGCCGAGAAAGAGGTGCACGACGTCATGGTCCCGCGGCCCGAGGTGATCGGCGTCCCGGTCGACCTGCCGCCCCAGGAGACGCTCGCGGCGATCATCGACTCGCCGTTCACCCGGTATCCCGCATACCGGGGCTCGCTCGACGAGATCGTGGGCATCCTCCACGTTCGCGACCTGTTCTCGGCCCTCTACGCGAACGGTGTCCAGAACGTGGTCATCGAGCGTATCTTGAGACCGGCCTATTTCGTCCCCGAGACGAAGGATCTCGGGCCGCTCCTGACCGAGTTCCGGCGGGCGAACCAGCACATGGCGATCGTCGTCGATGAGTACGGCGCCACGCACGGGATCGTCACGCTCGAGGATCTGCTCGAGGAGATCGTCGGGGAGATCGCGGACGAGTACGACCTGCCGGACGACTCGGTCCAGCGGATCGACGAGCGACGGGTGCGCGTCGACGGGACGTTTCCGATCGACGACTTCAACGAGCAGTTCGACCAGGAGCTGCCGCAGGAGGACTACCACACGCTCGCCGGCTTCGTCTTCGGCGAGCTAGGGCGCGCGCCGGAGACCGGCGACGAGGTCCGCTGGGACGGTCTGCGCTTCGAGGTGATCGAGACCGACGGCCCGCGGATCGAGCAGCTCGAGATCGAGTTCCTGCTCGAGCCGGAGCGCGAGCCCGCGCCCTCCGAGCAGAACGAGTCGTAGCGCGCCGGCCTCGGCTCAGAGCTCGCAGTTCTTGACCTTGTTCGTGCCCCCGCCAGGGGTGCACGTGTCGACGTCCTTGCCGCCGTCGATCTCGTCGTTTCCGGACCCGGTCGTGATGCTGTCGGCGCCCTTCTCGCCCTGGACACGGTTGTTGCCGTTGCCTGCGTCGACCGTGTCGTCGCCGCTGCCCGCCTTCACGTGATCGTTTCCCGCGCCGGCTCGCACGGTGTCGTCGTCGTCGCCACCCTTGACGTAGTTGCTTCCGTCGCCGGCGTCGATCCAGTCGTCGCCGTCGTCGCCGAACACCCGGTCGCTGCCTGCCCCGGTGCAGATGACGTCGTTCCCGTCCCGCGCGTGAATCTCGATCGGGCCGCTCGTAGCGACGATGACGTCGTCCGTATTCGTGCCCTTGATGGACGCCTGTCCGGGCTGGGCGACGATGGTCGCGGGTAACCCGTTGCACGTCGGCGTCGGGACCGACGTGTCGATCTCCCAGGTAAATGACGCAGGCGTCCCGTCGGTGTTGCCGGCTTCGTCGGTCGCGCGCACCTGGAAGGTGTGCGACTCGTCCGACAGGCTGCTGTAGCTCTGCGGGCTGGTGCAGGCCGTGAAGCCGCCTCCGTCGAGCTCGCACTCGAAGGTCAGGTCGCCGGGAGCAGTGGCGTCGTCCGTCCCGGTGAATGTGAACGACGCGCTGCTCGATCCACTCGGATCGGGAGGCTGGGAGGTGATCGTCGTGTCCGGCGGCTCGTCGACCGGCTCGCAGCTCTCGACGACGACGTCGAAGGGGTCGTGCGTCTCCGTCGGAAACGGGTTGAAGAGCTGGATCGTGACCGTCGTGCCGACCGCCTGGTCGGGCGACCAGGGAACGGAGAACGGGCTCGTCGCGAGGTACTGCGGCGTCGACTGGAAGATGTTGTTCGGATCGTTCGGGTCGTCGCCGTCGATGAACGTGTCGATCTCCGTGTTGGCGGCGTTCAACGGGACGTTCAGGACGACGTTCGTCGCGATGGCGCCGTCGGCTGTCGTGGTCGCCTCGAGCCCTGCGTCGTAGGTGGCCGGCGCGGGCGGGTCGCCCGACCAGAAGCCGCCGAGCGAGATCTCGAGGTGGTCCGGGCAGGCGCGCAGGGTGTCCTGGTCGACGAACAGCCCGTTCAGCGACCGCCAAGCGGCACCGGCGGGTGCTGCTGTCGCGAGAGCTGCTACGAGGCACGCCGCAGCGACGAGCACGATACCTCGGGACATCGATCGAGAGACGGTGCTCATACGATGACCTCCTCACCGCAGCGACAGGAGACGTCAACGGTATGGACTCGTGGAAGCGCTGTCAACACGATCCCGCCTGGTGGTCGCACGTCCCGCAGCGCGTCGGCCAGGCCGTCCGCAACGATCCCGAGAACGGGGCCGACCGCCTCGTCGAGCGGCTCGACGGAGTCGCGCTGTTCGCGGACATCTCCGGGTTCACCCCTCTGACCGAGGCGCTTCGCGTTGCGGGACGATCCGGTGCCGAGGAGCTCACGCGCCTCCTGAACGACTTCTTCGAGACGATGGTCTCGACGGTGGAGGGCTACGGCGGCGACGTATGGGCGTTTGCCGGCGATGCGCTCACGGCGGTATTCGCTCCCGGCGCGGTCGGAGCCGAGGAACGGGCCGTCGCCTGCGCGCTCGAGATGCAGGCGCGTACGAGCCGCTACCGGAACCTCGAGACGAGCGCGGGCACCTTCGAGCTCGCCCTGAAGATCGGGCTCGGCGCCGGCCCGCTCGTGCTGCTCGTTGCGGGGGATCGATCGGTCGGGCTGCATGCGATTGCAGCCGGCCGGGCGCTCGACCGCGCAGCCGGCGCCGAGCGCCTCGCGGACAAGGGGATAGTCGTCGCCGGCCTGAACATTGCAGCGCGTGTGCCGGGCGTCGAGCGGGCGGCCCTCGAGGGAGCGGCGACCGAGGTCGAGATCCGGGGGCTCACGGCAGGACCGGCGTCGAGCGAGCCGCCCGCGCCAGGGCCGCCGACCGATGCCATGGTCGCCGGGATCGAGGCGTTCCTCCACCCGGCCGTCGCCGCCCGCGCCCGCGCAGGCACCGAGGCGTTCGGCAACGAGCACCGCATCGCGACCCTGGTCTTCGGCTCCTTCGACCGGTTCGCGGTGGAGGAGAGCGGAGACGCCGTCGCGGCGCTCGACTCCGCGGTCGTCCGGCTCGCGCGCCTGGTGGCGGACTTCGGCGGCTTTCTCGCCCAGGTGGGGATGGGGGACAAGGGCAGCACCTTCTTCGCCGTGTTCGGCGCGCCGACTGCGCACGAAAACCACGCCCAGCGCGCGCTCCGGTTCGCGCTCGAGCTCCAGACCGGCGCGACGGGGCTCACCGGCGTCGCCGTCGGCATCGCGACCGGCTTCGCGTTCGCGGGGCTCGTCGGCTCGACCCGGCGCCGGTCGTACGCGGCGATCGGAGACTCGACCAACCTCGCCGCGCGGCTCATGCAGGCTGCGCAGCCGGGTCAGGTGCTCGTCGCGGGCGACGTCGACCCGCTCCCGGGCGTCCACGTCGAACCCCGCGGAGAGCTTGCCGTGAAGGGCAAGTCGCTTCCGGTGCCCGTCTGCGAGGTCGAGTCGCGCGTGAGCGATGACGAGCTCGCCCGGCACCCGCTCGAACCGGCCGCCGCGGGCCCGCTCGTCGGTCGTGCGCGCGAGCGAGAGATCGGCCGTGCGGCGCTCGAGCGTGCAAGGGTGGGCCGCGGAGGAACGCTGCTCGTGCAGGGCGAAGCAGGGATCGGCAAGTCGCGTCTGGCTTCCGCGCTCGTGGAGCTCGCCGCCGACTCGGGCTTCGAGGTGCTCTCCGGCGCGTGCCAGCCCTACGGCACCGCTCGCCGCTGGGCGGCCTGGCGCCGCGTCTGGGAGCGGTTCTTCGGCCTGAGCCGGAGCGATTCCGCGGCCGCGCAGGTCGAGCGGCTGGCGGCAAGCCTGGCCGGGGTCGACCCGACGTTCGCGGCGCGCCTGCCGCTGCTCGGCCCGGTTCTCGGGCTCTCCATTCCTCACAACGAGCTCACGCGCCGCCTCGAGCCCGAGTTGGCGGCCGAGCTCACGCGCTCGCTGCTCGTGTCGTGTCTGCACGCGAGGGCCGAGCTGAGCCCAGTGCTGGTCGTCCTCGAGGACTGCCACTGGATCGATCCGTCGTCGGCCGCCTTGGTCGAGGAGCTCGCGCGCTCGTTGGACTCCTCGCGCATCGCGATGCTCGTCGTCTCCCGACCGCTCGATGCGCCACCGCCGGCGTGGGCCGAGGAGCTCCTGCGGCGCCCCACGATCGCGCTCGGCCCGCTCGGCCCGGAAGCCCTTGCCTCGATCGCCAGACGGCGCTGGCAGCGAGCCTTCGGGCTGGAGGCGGAGCCGCCGGCCGGGCTGCTCGACGCCGTCGTCGAGCGGGCCGAAGGCAATCCGTTCTACGTCGAGGAGCTCGTCAGCGTGCTCCACGAGCGCGGCCTCGGCGGCGCGACGTGGAAGGAGACGCTCAGCGAGCTGCCGTCGTCGCTGTATGCGCTCGTGTCGGCGCGCCTCGACGGCCTCGGCGAGGGCCCGCGCTCGACGCTTCGGGCGGCGAGCGTGCTCGGTCGCCTCGTGCGCGCCCGGTGGCTCGCGGGCGCCTTCGTGGACCTCGGCGGTACCGACGTGGTCTGCGCGCACCTCGACGAGCTCACGGCCCGGGACGTCCTGGTTCTGCAGCGCCCCGAGCCCGAGCGCGAGTACCTGTTCCGGCACGCGATCACGCAGGACGTCGCCTACGAGAGCCTGTCGTTCGGGCTGCGCGAGACGCTCCACGACCGCTTCGCGGGGTTTCTCGAGCGCACGGAGGAGAACGCGCCCGAGCGGTTCGTGGACACCCTGGCGTTTCACTACGGGCGGAGCCGGAACGTCCCGAAGCAGCGGATCTACTTCCGCGCGGCCGCCGACGCTGCCCGGGCCGCGTACGCGAACGCCACGGCGATCGCCTACTACGAGCGGCTGCTCCCCCTGATCGAGGGCGGACGGCGCGCCCAGCCGCTGAGGCTGCTCGGGTCGGTCCTCGAGCTGACCGGATCGTGGCCGGACGCTGGCCGCAGCTACGAGCAGGCCGTCGAGCTCGCCGAGGTCGCGGGCGACGTGGCGGAGGCGGCTCGCGCGTACGACGCGCTCGGCTTCCTGCTCGCGCACCAGGACTCGTACGGCGAGGCAGTGCGTGTTCTCGAGCGAGCATCGACCCTGTTCGAGGAGCTGCGAGACGAGCCCGGCACGCTGAGCGCGCTCGACCACCTGGGGTTCACGTACGTGCAGCAATCGGAGTACGGCCGCGCTCTCGCGTGCGCCGAGCGCCAGCTCGAGCTCGCCACCCGCCTCGGCGAGCCCGCCGCGATCGCCGCGGCGAACGGCGCAGTCGGGCTGGTGCTCCACCATCGCGGCGAGTACGAGGACGCCCTGGCAGCGTTCGAGCGCTCGCTCGAGCTGGCTCGGTCCGCCGGGAGCCGGCCGGCCGTCGTCCACGCGGGCAACGACCTCGCCGGGGTGCTGACCGAGCTCGGGCGCCATGCGGAGGCGTTTCGCGGAGCTCAGGCGGCGCTCGACGCGGCGCTCGAGATCGGCTACGCGCAGGCGGCCGCCGTCATCGTCTCCAACGCCGGCGAGCTGTACCGCCTGAACGGCGAGGCCGAGCGCGCGCTGCCCTGCTACTGGCACGGGCTCGAAGCCGCGATCCGCCTTCACGATCTGACGGGCGTGCTCGGCGCCGTCGCCGGCCTCGGCGCGGCACTGCGCGCGCTCGGGCGCTCCGACGACGCCGAGAGGCTGCTCGCTCGCGCGGTCGAGCTCGGTCGGAGGCTCGACAACCCCTGGTTCCTGACCGAGGCGCTGCTCGAGCTGGCCGAGCTCCTGGCCGGGCGGGGACAGATCGAGGAAGCCCTCCGCACGGTCGCAGACGTCACGGCGATCGCCGAGGCGAGCGGGCTCGCCGACCGCCGTCAGACGGCCGAGGAGCTCCGGGCGACGCTCGACGGGCCCGGACCGGTCGTCGTCGCCGCCACGGCGCCGGCCGGCGAGCCTCTTCCCGAGCTCACTGGAGTCGACTTGCCGGACCTCGTCGAGCTCGAGCCCGTCGCAGCCCGGGTCGACGACGTCCTCGGGGCGGTCGCCGAAGTCGGCGGCCGGTAGGTTTCACCGCCGTGGGGCTGATCGTGCAGAAGTACGGCGGGACGTCGGTCGGGAACCCCGAGCGCATCAAGCGGGTGTCCGATCGTGTCGTCGCGACGGTCCGCGAGGGGCATGAGGTCTGCGTCGTCGTCTCGGCGATGGGGGACTCGACCGACGAGCTGCTCGGGCTGGCCGCAGAGGTCTCGGAGCAGCCTCACCCGCGCGAGCTCGACATGCTGCTCACGGCCGGCGAGCGCATCTCGATGGCCCTTCTTTCGATGGCGATCATCGACCAGGGCCACCGCGCCATCTCGTTCACGGGCTCGCAGGCCGGCATCCGCACCGACACGTCTCACGGCCGGGCGAGGATCGTCGAGGTGAGGGCGCGCCGGGTGCGCGAGGCGATCGAGGCGGGCCGGGTGGCCATCGTCGCGGGCTTCCAGGGCGTCTCCACCGAGGACGACGTGACGACGCTCGGCCGCGGCGGCTCGGATGCGACCGCGGTCGCCCTGGCCGCAGCCCTCGGGGCGGACGTCTGCGAGATCTACACCGACGTCGACGGCGTCTACACGGCCGACCCGCGGATCGTCCCCGGCGCGCGGAAGCTGCACGACATCTCCTACGAGGAGATGCTCGAGCTCTCGGCCGCGGGGGCGAAGGTCCTGATGATGCGCTCGGTCGAGTTCGCGCGAAACCACGGGGTCGTCGTCCACGTCCGCTCGTCGTTCAACGCGAGCGAGGGGACGTGGGTGCGAAAGGAGGAGGAGCGAATGGAGCAGGCGATCATCTCCGGGGTCGCCCACGACACGACGGAGGCGAAGGTGACGATTCTGGGCGTCCCGGACCGGCCGGGTGTCGCCGCGCGCGTGTTCCGTCCGCTGGCGGACGCGGGCGTGAACATCGACATGATCGTCCAGAACGTGTCGGCGGCCGGTCGGACGGACATCTCCTTCACCGTGCCGCGTGCGGACCTGGCGCGCGCGAAGCCGATCCTCGAGTCGGCGGCGAACGCGGTCGAGGCCGAGGGCGTCGCCACCGACCCGGAGGTGGCCAAGGTTTCCCTCGTCGGCGCCGGGATGAAGACGCATCCGGGGATCGCGGCGGACATGTTCGACGCGCTGGCGGACGCCGGAATCAACATGGAGATCATCTCGACCTCCCCGATCCGCATCTCCTGCGTCGTGCGCGCAGCCGATGCCGAGCGGGCAGTGGGCGTCGTCCACGACCGCTTCCGGCTCGGCGAGGACGAGACCGCAACCGACAGGAGTGACGCATGAGAACGAGCCTCGGCATCTGGGCGATGGGCCCGATGGTGACCCGCTTCGTCCCGGGCGGATACCAGCCGCAACATGCCGGCGAGACCACCGTGCAGCGCGTGCGCAGGGCGGTCGACGGCCTCGGCGACCTGATGGACGACTACGAGTTCCACTACCCGCAGGAGCTCTCCGAGGACAACCTCGAAGACGTCCGCGATGCCCTCGACGGGCACGGCATCTACGTCGTCGCGACGGGCCTGCACCTCGATCCAATGTTCGGGCGTGGCGGGCTCTGCTCCCCCGACTCGGCAGTTCGGGCCGAGGCGCAGCGGCGGACGGTCGCGGCCGCCGACTTCGCCGGGCAGCTCGGCGCCAACTTCGTCATCTGGCCGGGGATCGAGGGGTACAACTACCCCTTCCAGACGCCCTACGCGGAGAGCTGGGCGTGGTTCCTCGAGGGCGTCGGGCTGGCCGCCGAGAAGTGCCGTGAGCACGGGGTGCTGCTCTTCCTCGAGCACAAGAACTCTGAGCCGGCCATGAAGATCCTCATGCGGAACATCGGGATGATCCTGCACGTCATCCACAAGTTGCGAGAGGGCGGACTGCACAACGTGAAGGTGAACATGGACTGGCAGCACCTCCTCATGAACGGCGAGAGCCTCGGCGAGTACGCGGCCCTGCTGGCCGCCGAGGGCCTTCTCGGGCACCAGCACGCCAACTCGGGCTGGGGCACGTTCGACGACGACAACATGGTCGGCGCGACGGCGTTCATGGAGACCCTCGAGCTCGCTCTCGAGCTGCGCCGCTGCGGCTACGGGCAGAACGGCGAGCGCCTCGGCTTCGACCTCTATCCCTATACGGAGGACGCGGTCGACGCCGTGCGCCGGAGCGTGCTCCAGTGGCGTTTCATCGAGTCGGTCGCAGGCAGGATCGACGACGAGGCGCTTCGGGCAGCGCAGATGGAGAAGGACGCAGTGCGGGCGTACGAGCTCGTCTACGCAGCGCTCGGCGCGTGAGCGAGCTCGCGGAGCTGACCAGCAGCCTGGTCGCGATCGACTCGGTCAACCCCGAGCTCGTCCCGGATGGGGTGGGCGAGGGGGAGCTGGCCCGCTTCGTCGCGGGCTGGTGCGAGCGCGCCGGCCTCGACGTCGAGCTCGAGGAGGTCGCCGCCGGGCGGCCGAACGTCGTCGCGACCGCGCGCGGCTCCGGCGGCGGCCGCTCGCTGATGCTGAACGCCCACCTGGACACGGTCGGCGTCGCCGGAATGGACGAGCCGTTCTCCGGCCGGATCGAGGACGGTAAGGTGTTCGGGCGCGGCGCCTTCGACATGAAGGCGAGCCTGGCCGCGTCGATGCTCACCGCCGCTCGAGCCGCTACTCGCAGCCTGCGCGGTGACGTGATCCTGACGGCCGTCTGCGACGAGGAAGCGGCGAGCCTCGGGACGGCGGCAATCGCTGCGGAGCGCACCGCCGACGGGGCGATCGTCACGGAGCCGACCGACGAGCGGGTAGCGGTCGCCCACAAGGGCTTCGTCGCCTTCGCGGTCGAGACCGAGGGCCGGGCGGCCCATGGCTCCCGCCCCGACCTCGGCGTCGATGCGATTGCCCGCATGGGGCCGGTACTGGTCGGGCTCGAGGCCCTCGCCGCCCGCCTTCGCGAGCGGCCCGCCCACCGGCTCCTCGGCAGCGGCTCGCTGCACGCGGGGCTGATCGAGGGCGGGCAGGAGTATTCGAGCTATCCGGCCCGCTGCCTCCTGCGAGGTGAGCGGCGGACGATCCCCGGCGAGACGGTCGACCAGGTCGAGGGTGAGCTCCGCGAGCTGCTCGACGGCGTCTCCGGCTCTGTCCGGGTCGAGTTCTCGCGCGAGCCGTTCGAGGTGGACGAGCAGGCCGAGCTCGTCCGGCTCGTGACCGCGCAGGCGGGCGGGGGCGAGGCCGTCGGTGTCCCGTTCTGGGCCGACTCGGCGCTGCTCGCGCGCGCCGGCATCCCGACGGTCCTCTACGGCCCGACGGGTGAGGGCGCGCACGCCGAGAGCGAATGGGTGGACGTCGCGAGCGCCGAGCGCTGCGCGGCCGTCTACCTCGCGGTGGCGGAGTCCTGGTGCGCCTGAGCGACCGCCCGCTCGAGCGCGGCCCGGCCCTCGGCGAGCACCGGCTCGCCGTGCGAGACGAGGATCCGCTCGACCGGCAGCGCGAGCAGGCCGTCCAGCCCGACCAGGAAGCGCTCGGGGTCGGCGCCGTCCGGAAGCCAGCTCATAGGGCAGATCCGCACGCCGCCGCCTGCGCCGAGAACCGTGTCGCCCGGGACGAGGGCAGCCGGCCCGGGCAGCCAGAAGACGATCTCCTCGTTCTCCGCGACGTCGATCGCCTCGACGCCGCCCGGCAGAGGACCGCCGCCCCGGCGCCAGACGGTCGCGCCGTAGCGCTCCGCGATCGCGTCGAGCGAGCGCTCGTGCCAGTGGATCGTGAGCAGCGCCCAGACCGGCTGCCCTGCCCGTTCCACGTCGCGGTCGAGTGCCTCCCAGAAGCGGGGCTCGTCTCCCTCCGGCACGAGCGGGTCGATCAGGCAGATCGCGTCCGGCGCCTCGTAGTAGACGCACCCGACGTCGCGTTCCCAGTCGTCCCCCGACTGCCAGTCGGGGTGCGGCGCCGTCCAGCGCCAGAGGCCCTCGGCTATCCGCCGAACGTCCATGGGCGCTGATCCTACGCTCATCGGCCTGGACGTGGGCACCACGGGCGTGAAGGCACTCGCGGTCGCGCCCGACGGCACCGTCGCCGGACGCGCCGAGGTCGAGTACCCGCTCTCGACACCCCGACCCGGCTGGGCCGAGCAGCAGCCCGAGGACTGGTGGCAGGCGGCGCAGGCGGCGCTCCGGGAGCTGGGCGCCCGCGGCGTCGCCGGCATAGGCCTCTCCGGGCAGATGCACGGGCTCGTCGTGCTCGACGAGCAGCTGCACGTCCTGCGCCCCGCGATTCTCTGGAACGACCAGCGGACGGTGGCGGAGTGCGCCGAGATCGAAGAGCGGGTCGGCCTCGAGCGCCTGATCCGGCTCACGGGCAATCGCGCTCTCACCGGCTTCACCGCCCCGAAGCTCCTCTGGCTTCGCAACCACGAGCCGGACGTCTTCCGGCGGATCGGGCACGTCCTCCTCCCGAAGGACTACGTCCGGCTGCGGCTCACCGGTGAGCGGGCGAGCGACGTCGCGGACGCCTCGGGCACGCTGCTCTTCGACGTCGCCGGGCGCCGCTGGAGCGACGAGGTCCTCGAGCTGCTCGAGCTCTCGCACGATCCCCTCCCGCGCGTCCACGAGTCGCCCGAGGTGTCCGGCGAGACGCCGGCCGGCATTCCGGTCGCCGCGGGCGCCGGCGATCAGGCGGCCGGTGCGATCGGCGTCGGCGTCGACCGGCCCGGGCCCCTCTCGGTGCAGATCGGAACGTCCGGGGTGGTCTTCGCGGCGCTGCCCGCCTTCCAGGCCGATCCGGCAGCCCGCGTGCATGCGTTCTGCCATGCGGTTCCCGGCGGCTGGCACGCGATGGGCGTGATGCTGTCGGCCGCGGGCTCGCTTCGGTGGCTGCGCGACGCCGTGGCGCCCGGCGGCGACTACGAGGCGCTGACCGGCGCGGCCGAGGCGTGGGAGCCCGGGGTGGAGGGGCTCACGTTCCTGCCGTACCTCGCGGGCGAGCGCACTCCGCACGCCGATCCGGACGCTCGTGGGGCCTTCGTCGGCCTCGGCCTCCGGCACGACCGGGCGGCGCTGGTGCGAGCGGTGCTCGAGGGCGTCGCCTTCGGCCTGCGCGACTCGCTCGAGCTGCTGCGGGAGCTCGGCGTTCAGCCCGTGGCCGGGCGGGCGCTCGGCGGCGGCGCCCGCAGCGACCTGTGGCTCCAGATCATCGCATCGGTGCTGGGAATCCCGCTCGTCCGGGTGGCGGTCGACGAGGGGGCGGCCTACGGGGCGGCGCTGCTCGGCGGGGTCGCGGGCGGCGTCTTCGCGGACGTCCACGAGGCGGTCGAGCGCTGCGTGAGGGTGCGCGACGTGATCGAGCCGATCCCCGCCTGGCAGGCGGTGTACGAGGAAGGCTACGAGCGCTTCCGCGCCCTCTACCCGGCGCTCCGGTCAACGGGGTGAACCCGTAGGGTGGCGGGATGAGCGGGTTGGCCGGCAGGGTCGCCCTGGTCACGGGTGCGAGCCGTGGCATCGGCGCAGCGATCGCGCGGATGCTCGCCGCCGAGGGCGCCCGGCTCGGGCTCGCCTCCAGGAGCGGTGACGATCTCGGGCTGGACGCGGTCGCGCTGCCGTGCGACGTGCGCGATCCCGGTCAGCTCGAGGCGCTCGTGGCGGCGACCGTGGAGCGCTTCGGCCGTCTCGACATCCTCGTCGTCAACGCGGGCGTGGGAACGATCGGGCCGTTCCTCGAGCTGGGCGCGGAGGAGCTCGAGGAGATGGTGGACGTGAACGTGAAGGGCGCGTTCTACGCGGTACGTGCCGCGCTGCCGCATCTCGTGGCGAGCGGTGCGGCGGACGTCGTGACCGTCACCTCGGGCGCAGGCCGGCGCGGGCTCCCGGGGCGGGCCGTCTACTGCGCGACGAAGTTCGCCCAGGCAGGCTTCACGGCGTCGCTCGACCACGAGCTGCGCGAGCACGGCGTCCGCTGCTGCGTCGTCGCGCCGGGGGGCACTCGCACCGAGTTCGCCATGGGGCGCGGCCGTGAGCCGGACATGGCGCAGCTCGAGGAGATGATGCGCCCCGAGGACGTCGCGGAGGCCGTTCGCTTCGTCCTCACCCGTCCCCGCGACCTGCGGGTGTACGAGCTCGCTTTCCAACCGATGCAGGAGCCGTCCTGGGGATGACCTGCCGTCCGGGGTTGCGCACCGATCCGAAACCCGTCAGGCTACGGTCCGGACGATGCGCCGCCTGATCCCGCTTCTCCTCGTCGTCGCGCTCGCGCTCTCCGTGCTTGCCTCGAGCGCCTCGGCGAGGCGCCCGACGCTCCACGAGAAGAGAGCGATCCGGGCCTCGGCCGAGGTCTGGCTGAAGCAGCACCTCGAGCCGGCCTTCTACCGCAAGACGCACGTTCTGCGAATCGTCGTCTCGAGCCGGAACCACCAGTACGCAAAGGTGCTCGTGCTCGTCAGGGACGTCGGCTTCAACGCGATGCTGCTCCGGGCGACCTCGAGAGGATGGAAGGTGGTCGACTTCGGCTCGGGCGGCTTCAGCTGCGGGATCGCGCCGCGGCGCGTTCTCGACGAGCTGCTCGGCGGCTGCGTCTCCGCCTGAGGCGCCGCCCCCGGCTCAGCCGAGCTCGAGCTGCCGGTAGGCCTCGAGGTTCGAGACGCCGACCCCGACCAGCCGGAGCGCCCCCGGCCGGTCTGCGAGCGCCCGGTCGAGGAGCGCGCACGCGAGCTCGCCGATCCTCGCCGGATCGTCGATTCCGACGGGGACCGACTGCGACCGGCTGCGGATCGAGAAGTCCGGGTAGCGGACCTTCGTCGTCACGGTGCGCGCCGCCTGGCCGGACGACGACAGCCGCTCGGCCACGTGGCCGGCCATCCGGCGAAGCTCGTCGTGCAGGCGCTCCCGGTCATCCTCGTCGCGGTCGAACGTCTCCTCGGTCGAGATCGAGATCGTCTCGGCCTCGGTCTCGAGCGGCCTCGGGTCGATCCCGCGCGACCGGTTGCGAAGGAGGGCTCCGACCTTGCCCGGCAAGAGAACGGCGAGCTCCGCGTCGGACAGCGCGGCGAGCGCGCCGATCGTGCCGATTCCGGCCGCCGTCAGGCGCTCCTCGGCCCGCGGACCGACACCGGGCAGCAGGCGCACCGGAAACGGCGCCAGGAAAGACGCTTCACGCCCGGGCGGCACGACGAGCAGCCCACCGGGCTTCCGGCGGTCGCTCGCGACCTTCGCGACCACCTTGCACGAGGCGACGCCGAGCGAGGCCGACAGGCTCGTCGTCGCCCGGACGGCCGCCTGGACGGCCTCCGCGACCGCGCGAGCACGGACGAAATCGCGGGCGACCTCGCCGACGTCCAGGTACCCCTCGTCGAGCCCGGTTCGCTCGACCGTCGGGCAGACCTCGCGGATCGCCGCCCAGACGTCGCGCGAGTACGCGGCGTACAGGCTGTGACGAGGGCGGACGAAGACTGCCTGCGGGCACCGCCGCAGCGCCTCGGCGCAGCTCATCGCGGAGCGGATCCCGTACTCGCGGGCCACGTAGTTGGCCGTGGCGACGACGCCCCGGCCGCGCGGGTCGCCTCCGACGACGAGCGGCTTCGACCGGAGCTCGGGCTCCTCGAGCTCCTCGACCGCCGCGAAGAAGGCGTCGAGGTCGAGGTGAGCGACGATCACGCGAGGGCGCCGGCGAGCGCCGCAAGCTCGCGATCACGGTCGGTGATCGCGTTCTGCGAGTGCGTCCAGAAGCGAAGCACGACCGTGTTCCAGTGGATCGCGATGTCCGGGTGGTGGTTCTCCGCCTCGGCCAGATCGGCGACGCGGTTCACGAACGCGATCGCCTCGGCGAAGTCCCCGAACCGGAACTCCCGCTCGAGCGCCCCGGCCGCGATGCTCCAGCCTTCGGGGTACCCTTGAGCCACAGCGCCAGTATGCACGCCGCCGCAGACGCAAACCGAACGGCGGGGCCGTGCGTATCCGCTTTCGGACACCGATGGAAAGGAGCTTCATGCGTCGGTCTTTCGGACTTCTGCTCGCCCTGGCCGTGACGTGCGCGGTGATCGTCACCGGCTCGGCGACTGCGGCATCGAACGTCGTGACCTTGAACGGCGTCGTGGGCCCCGGCTTCACGATCACGCTCAAGAAGAGCGGCAGGGCGGTGAGGACGCTCCCGTCCGGCCGGTACAGGATCGTGATCCAGGACAAGTCGAACATCCACAACTTCCGCCTGAGGGGTCCCGGCTTCAACCGGGCGACCTCCGTCACTGCGACGCGCCGGACGGTCTGGAACGTCAGGCTCCGGGACGGTAGGTATCGGTTCGTGTGCGACCCGCACGCGGGCTCGATGAAGGGCAGCTTCAGAGTCACCTAGCTCCGCGCGTCCCGGAGTGGATACGGGCCGGTCGCTCGCGCGGCCGGCCCGTTGTCGTCTCAGCCCGCGCTGACCGTCAGGACGCCGTCGGCCAGCTCGCCGAAGACCGGAACGGTCGCGTCCGACCAGACGACCTGCGCCAGCGAAGGGTCGTTCGTCCGGCTCAGGCCCGCGACTGTGTCGAGGTCGAGGCCCTCGACGACGAGCGACGGCTCGCCGCACTGCGGCGGGTACGACTCGAGCAGGGCGCTGCAGAGGCGGACCGGCCCGCCCTCGGGAGCGACGACGAAGCCGGTGACCGTGACCGGCTCCTCCGGCGAGGAGGAGAGCGCCTGCTCGACGCTGAGCGGCCCCTGTGCGGAGCTGCCTCCGTCTGCCCCGCAGCCGGCGAGCCCGAGCAGGAGTACGAGCAGGCCGGACAGGACGGCAAGCCTCGTTCCCACGGACCTCAGACCACCGGAACCCCACGAAGGTTCCCTCGTAGACTCCGGGCCGTGCACGAGTACACCGACCAGACGGAGGAGCTCGCCCGGGCGATTCTCGACTTCGCCCGACACCGCCTGCGGCTCGACCCGGCGCCGCTCGACCGTCCTCGCACGCCCGACGAGCTCGACCGCCGCGCGGGCCGGACGATCACCGAGAACGGGATCGGAGGCCCGGCCGCGCTCGCCCTGTTCGCGGACGAGCTCGCGCCGGCGTGCATCTCGGTCGACCATCCGCGCTTTCTCTCGTTCATCCCCGCCGCGCCGACCGAAGCCGCCACGCTGTTCGACCTCGTCGTCAACGCGACCTCGATCTACGCCGGGAGCTGGCTGGAAGGCGCCGGAGCCATCCACGCCGAGAACGCTGCGCTGCGCTGGATCGCCGATCTGGCGGGCATGCCGCCCGGGGCGGGCGGCGCGTTCGTCCAGGGCGGAACGGTCGGCAACCTCTCCGCGCTCGTCACCGCCCGCCACACGGCGCGCGCGCGGCTGGACGGTACGCCGCCCGCTCGGTGGACGGTGGTCGCGACCGCCGAGACCCACTCGTCGATCGACGCGGCCGCGAGCGTCATGGACGTCGACGTGCTCCGCGTCGGGACTGACGCCGACGGGCGGTTGACGGGGCTCCGCCTGAGAGAGGCGCTTGCCTCGACCGGCCGCGACGGCCTCTTCGCCGTCGTGGCGACCGCGGGGACGACGAACCTCGGCATCCTCGACGACCTGGCAGGCGTCGCGGAGGTCTGTGCCGAGCACGGTCTCTGGTTCCACGTCGACGGCGCCTACGGAGCCGCGGCGCTGGCTGCTCCCTCTGTCCGGCACCGCTTCGCGGGCATCGAGCGCGCCGACTCGCTGATCGTCGATCCGCACAAGTGGCTGTTCGCGCCCTTCGACTGCTGCGCGATCCTGTACCGGGAGCCGGAGCTCGCGCGGCGTGCCCACGTGCAGTCCGCGGGGTATCTCGAGGCGCTCGGGGGCGACGACTGGAACCCGTCGGACTACGCGCTTCACCTCACCCGGCGGGCACGCGGGCTTCCCTTCTGGTTCTCGCTCGCAGCGCACGGAACCAGGGCGTACGAGACGGCCATCGAGCGCACGCTCGTCGTGGCGAGGGCAGCCGCCGACGACATCCGCCGGCGGGCGTACGTCGAGCTCGTCCGCGAGCCCGATCTGTCGGTCGTCCCGTTCCGCCGCCTCGGCTGGTCGCCCGCCGAGTACCACGACTGGTCGAAGCGGCTCATGAGCGCCGGATTCGCCTTCGTGCTGCCGACCGTGCACGAGGGCGAGACGGTCACGCGGTTCGCGATCATCAACCCTCGCACGACCGAAGCGGACATCTCGGCGATCCTCGACACGATGGCGTAGGGGCCGGACCTGTCCGGCCACGCGGCTACGGCTGCTCGTAGGGGGCCGGACCTGTCCGGCCCGCGGCCCTACGAGATCGTCAGCTCGTCGGGCTCGATGCGCCCGTCCCGGATGCGCCACGCGGCGAGCTCGCCGCTTCGCACCGTGAGGATGACGTAGGGCCGGCCCTCCCAGAGCCCGATGTTCTCGACGTCGGTTCGCGAGGGGCGGGGCGGGCTCGAGAGATGGGAGTGGAAGACCGCCAGCTCGTAGCCGTCGTCCTCGAGGAACCAAACCTCGGGGCCTGTGTCGAGCTCGAAGCGGTACGGACTGGCCGCCGCGTTGCGGGCCGGGATGTAGCGCTCGGCGACGCCGTCCCTGAGTGCGATCAGGCCGCACGCCTCGTTCGGCTGCTCCGCCTCGGCGTGCTCGACGATCGCCGAGCGGACGCCGGCGGGGATCACCACCAGACGCGGTCCTCCATCGACCGCTCGACCTCCTCGAGCGGCTGCGTCCAGAAGTCGGCCGACAGGTACTTCCAGCCGCCGTCGGCGAGCACCGTGACGATGACGCCTTCGTCGAGCTCGCGGGCGATCTGCTGCGCGACGTGGACGGCCGCGCCGCAGGAGACGCCGGCGAAGATGCCCTCGCGCTCGAGCAGCTGGCGGACGCCCCGGACCGCGTCCTCGTTCGACACGAGGATCTTCCGGTCGAGCCTCGAGACGTCGAGGATCGGCGGCGTGTAGCCGTCCTCGAGCGACCTGAGGCCCATGACCGCGTCGCCCTGAAGCGGCTCGGCGGCGATGATCTGGACGTCCGGGAAGGACTCCCGCAGGCGCTCGGAGCAGCCCATGAGCGTTCCGCCCGTCCCGAGCCCTGCCACGAACGCGTCGACACGCGGCAGCGCCTCGGCGATCTCGGTTCCGGTGCCCTCGTAGTGGGCGCGCGGGTTCGCCTCGTTCGCGTACTGGAACGGCATGTAGTAGCGCGGGTCCTGCTCGGCGAGCTCGAGGGCGAGCCGCACCGCCCCGTTCGAGCCCTCCGCGGCCGGGGAGAACACGACCCTGGCGCCGAAGAGCTCGAGGAGCCGGATGCGCTCGGGCGTCGAGTTCTCGGGCATGACGCAGGTCAGCGAGTAGCCCTTGACCTTCGCGACCATCGCGAGCGAGATGCCGGTGTTCCCGCTCGTCGGCTCGAGCAGCTCCCGGCCCGGCACGAGCTCGCCGGCGGCCTCGGCCGCCTCGATCATCGTCTTCGCGACGCGGTCCTTGATCGACCCGGTCGGGTTCTGGCCCTCGAGCTTCGCGTACAGCTTCACGGTCGGGCTCGGATGCAGCCGGGAGAGCTCGACGAGCGGGGTCGAGCCGACCAGGTCGAGGACGCTCGCGGCCACCGTCGTGCCGCGCCGCTCGGTCGGAATCTGCCCGCCCGCCATCGCCGGAAGCAGGATCACGGTCGCGCCGTCGGCGACCGGGGTGTCGAGGCCCTGGAGCGTCCGCACGTCCTCGTTGTCCAGGTAGACGTTCACGAACGGGGCGATGTCGCCGTTCGAGAGGACCTGGGCGCCCAGCCCGGGAAAGCGGGAGGCGAGATCGTCGAGCAGCTCGCGCATCGTCTCCCCGGACGCATCGACCTCGCGTACACCGCCGACCTCGGCACGAAGCGTGGGAGGGATCCTGACCTTCGCCATCTAGGAGACCGCGTGTGTTGCGCCGCCCTGGCAGAACTCGACGTAGTCGATGTACTCGGTGATCGTCGGATGTTCGCCGCAGACCGGGCACTCCGGATCCTTGCGGAGGTTGATCTCCGTGAACGAGCCCTCGAGCGCCTCGAAGAGGAGCGAGCGGCCGACGAGCGGATCGCCGATCCCGAGCAAGAGCTTCAGCGCCTCGTTCGCCTGGAGCGAGCCGATGATGCCCGGCAGCACGCCGAGCACGCCGCCCTCGGCGCAGCTGGGCGCGAGCTCGGGCGGCGGCGGCTGCGGGAACAGGCAGCGGTAGCAGGGCCCTTCGCTCGCCTCGAACACGGTCACCTGGCCGTGGAAGCGGAAGATCGAGCCGTGGACGACGGGAATGCCGTGCCAGACGGCGGCGTCGTTGACGAGATAGCGCGTGGGGAAGTTGTCGGCGCCGTCCACGATCACGTCCCAGCGGTCGGCGAGTATTCGATCGACGTTCTCCGAGTCGAGCCGCTCCTCGTAGGGCACGACGGTGACGTCCGGGTTGATCGCCTCGAGCGTCTTCTTGGCCGAGAGCACCTTCGGCTCGCCGAGCGTCGCCGTCGAATGGATCACCTGGCGCTGGAGGTTCGAGGCGTCGACCGTGTCCGGATCGATGATCCCGAGCGTGCCGACCCCTGCCGCCGCGAGGTAGAGCGCGGCGGGCGAGCCGAGGCCGCCCGCGCCGAGCAGGAGCACGCGCGACTCGAGCAGCTTCAGCTGGCCCGCCTCGCCGACTTCCGGAATGAGAAGGTGACGGCTGTAGCGGGCGCGCTGCTCGGGCTGGAGCGAGCGCGGCACGTCGTAGGGAAGTCCGGCGCGCTTCCACTCCGTGAAGCCGCCGGCGAGCGACGAGACGTTCTCGTAGCCGAGCTCGGCCAGGGTCTTCGCCGCGAAGGCGGAGCGGTTGCCGGAGGCGCAGTAGAGGACGACCGGCTGCTCGCGGTCCGGGACGAACTGCTCGATGCGGGACTCGAGGTTGCCTCGCGGAACCCACACGGCGCCGGGAAGGTGCCCCTCGTCCCACTCGTCTCGCTCGCGGACGTCGACGAGCGCGGGCGCGTCGCCGTCCTCGAGCAGCCGTGCCGTCTCGCCGAGATCGATCTCCTCGATCTCCGACTTGACCTGCTGGAGGAGTTCGCGATAGGTGGCCATTGCTTTCAAGAGTATAGCGAGCGCCAGAACCTTACCCGGCACGGATCCCTAACGCTACGGTGGGGCGGTGTCTTCCCGTGCGCGCGTCTACGCAGCGGTGGCCGCCGCGTGCGTTGCCGCGGCCGGCGTCGCGGCGGCGGTCGCCTGGACCGGACGCGGCGAAGGGGAGCCGGCGGCCGCCTCGGAGACGGGGCCGCGCCAGGGGGCCCCTCCGCTCGCGCTCGACTTCCTCGTGCGGGACGAGGCGGTCGCAGTTCGCCTCCAGAACGCAGTCCGTCTCTATCAGGAGGGCGACCGCGAACAGGCTCTCGCCCGCTTCGAGCAGGTGCTGGCCGACGACCCGGAATCGCTCTACGCGGCCGTCGGCGCTGCGCTCGCGCGCTGGCCGGACGGTACGGTCGCCGCTCTCGAGGCGCTCGCGCGCGAGCATCCGGGCAGCGCGCTCGTGCAGCTCCACGTCGGCCTCGCCCGCTTCTGGCTTCGTGAGAACGGCGCCGCCTCGGCGGCCTGGCGGAAGGCGCTCGAGGTCGAGCCGGATTCCGCGGCGGCCATCAGGGCCGAGAGCCTGCTTCACCCGGAGATGCCGGAGGGGCGACCGTTCTTCGTACCGTCCGCCGCGATTCCGATCGATATCGAGGAGCTCGAGCATCTGGAACAGCTCAACGAGCTCGAGCGGCGTGCGGCCGGAAGCGACGAGGCCGAGGCGTGGATCCGGTACGGCGTCACGCTCCAGCGCGCAGGGCGGCCGCTATCCGCCGCGGCGGCGTTCGATCGAGCGGTCGAGCTCGACCCCGGGAGCGTCGAGGCCAGGACGGCGGCCGCCCTAGCCCGCTTCACGAAGGACGATCCCTCGCAGGCGTTCTCGCGCCTCGGTCCGCTGTCGGCGGCCAATCCCGGCGCCGCCGTCGTCCGCTTTCACCTCGGACTGGCGCTTCTCTGGCTGAGCCAGGTCGCCGAGGCACGCGAGCACCTTCGGGCCGCAGCCGAGGCGGCGCCGGGCTCGATCTACGCCCGCCAGGCGGGCGAGCTGCTCGAGCGCCTCGACGTAGCGGCGTCAGGCTGATCGCGCCGCGCTAACAAGCGGTGTTCCGCGCCGTCCGATTCAGATGCGAAAGTCGCACCGGCGTCGAGGGGAAGTCGTCACTATGTGCGCGTTGACACGCAGGAACCGCGGGGCTACGGTCAAACAAGGGCGTGCTTCGCTCGGAGGGAGCTGAATGCTCGAGCACGACGGAGCCGACGCACTCGTTCGCCAGGGCCAGGAGGCCGGCTTCCTCACGACCGAAGAGGTGTCGCTCGCCCTGGACGAGATGGGCCTCGAGCCTGCCGAGATCGACGAGTTCTACGACGTCCTCCAGGAGCTCCAGATCGACGTCGTCGACGACGCAGCCCAGAGCCCGGCCGACGCGCTGCCTCTGGACTACGGCCTCAAGGAGGTCTCCACCGACGCGCTCCAGCTCTTCCTCAAGGACATCGGCAAGGTGCCGCTCCTGACGGCCGCCCAGGAGGTCGAGCTCTCGAAGCGGATCGAGCGAGGCGACCATCTCGCGAAGCAGCAGATGGTGGCCGCGAACCTGCGGCTCGTCGTCTCGATCGCGAAGAACTACCGCAACCAGGGCCTGCCCTTTCTCGACCTGATCCAGGAGGGAACGATCGGGCTGGTGCGCGCGGCCGAGAAGTTCGACTACCGGCGCGGCTTCAAGTTTTCGACCTACGCGACCTGGTGGATCCGCCAGGCGGTGGCGCGGGCGCTCGCCGACAAGGGGCGGACGATCAGGATGCCCGTCCACGTCGTCGAGAAGCTGAACAAGATCGCCCGCACCGAGCGGAAGCTCCTTGGCGAGCTGGGGCGCGATCCGACTGCCGCCGAGATCGCGCGCGAGGTGTCGCTGCCGATCGAGGAGGTCGAGCAGATCCGTCGCAGTGCGCAGGCTCCCGTCTCGCTCGAGAAGCCAGTCGGCGACGAGGACGAGTCGGAGTTCGGCCACTTCATCGCCGACCAGACGGTGCCGCGGCCCGAGGAGGCAGCGGAGCTGACGATGCGCCAGGAGACGCTCCGGCGAGCGCTCGGGATGCTGTCCTACCGCGAGCGCCGCGTGCTCGAGATGCGCTACGGGCTCGACGGCGAGCCGCCGCGCACGCTCGACGAGGTCGGCCGGTCGTTCAGCGTGACCCGTGAGCGGGTCCGTCAGATCGAGCACCAGAGCCTGCGGAAGCTCCAGGCGCTGGCAGAGGCGCAGAAGCTTCGCGGCGTCGCATAGTCTCGGATCGTGAACGATCTCGATCCGGCCTGGCTCGACGAGCTCGGCGACTGGCTCCGCATCCCGAGCGTGAGCGCCGATCCGGCGCACGGGGCAGACGTGCGCGCGGCCGGGCAGTGGGTCTGCGACTTCGTGACCGCGGCGGGCGGCGGCTGCGCGCTCGTCGAGACGGACACCCATCCGCTCGCCGTCGGCGAGATCCGGGCATCGCAGCGGGCGGAGGCTGCGCCCACGGTGCTCCTCTACGGGCACTTCGACGTGCAGAGCCCCGGCGACCTCGCGCTCTGGGACTCACCTCCGTTCGAGCCGGAGATCCGCGACGGCTGGCTCTACGGCCGCGGAACGGTCGACGACAAGGGCAACCTGTACCTCCTCCTCAAGGCGGCCGCGCTCCTCGCCGCCGAGGGCGCGCTGCCCGTGAACGTCCGGATCGTCTGCGACGGCGAGGAGGAGACCGGTGGCCACTCGGTCGTCGACTACCTGGTCGCGGACGAGCGCGGCGCGGCCGCCTGCCTCGTCTTCGACAGCGGGATGCCGGAGATCGACGTGCCGGCCTTCGACATCGCGACGCGCGGCATCTGCTATTTCCACGTCACGGCCCGCACGGGCGAGCGGGACCTGCACTCGGGCATCTACGGCGGGGCGGCGCTGAACGCGATCCATGCCCTGACCGCGTCGCTGGCTGCGGTGACGGCCGTCCCGCAGGAGCTGCGCGCCGGCGTGGCCGAGCCCTCGGCCGAGGAGCGCGACTCCTGGAAGGCACTGACCCCGGGCGCCGAGGTGCTCGCCCGGGAGGGCGCGGTCCCGCTCGACGAGTCCGCCGGCGCCGAGCTCTACCTCCGGACCGGCTGCGGCCCGGCGGTCGACGTCAACGGCATCGCGGCGGGCTCACCGGATCTGCACAAGACGATCATCCCGGCCGAGGCGCGGGCGAACGTCTCGATCCGGCTGGCGCCGGGCCAGAGCGCCGAGCAGATCGCAGAAGCGTTCGAGCGGATCCTTCGCGGCGCCGCACCGGCGGGCACGACGCTCGAGGTCGAGCGCTGGGCCAGCTCCGAGCCGGGCCTGGTGCCGGCCGACTCGGCAGCCGTCCGGCTGGCACGGGACGCGTTCGAGCGCGTGATCGGCCGTCGCCCGTTGCTCGTCCGGTCCGGCGGTTCGATCCCGATGATTCCGGCGCTTCTCCAGAAGGGCATCCCGACCGTGCTGACCGGCTTCGCGGTCCCCGGCAACAACCTGCACTCGCCGAACGAACGGCTTCTCGCCCGCTACGTCCCGCTGGGCGTCGAAGCCGCCCGCGAGACGCTCGTCGCCTTTCAGGAGCTTTCGAGCTCCTGACCGACCGCGGCACGGACTGCCCGACCCCGTGTGACACCGCCCGGCTGTGTCCTCGGTCGCGCCCGTATCCCTCCGGATACGCGCGCTCCCTGCGTCCTTGCCGGACGGCGCCCCACGCGTTCGGATCAGCGCGTGAGCGGTCGGTCAGGAGCTCTGAAGCGCCGCCCGGACGTCGTGCGCGACGTTTCCGGGTGTCAGGTCGGCGCGAGGGCGGAGGGTCGAGACCCAGACCCCGTCCCGGTCGTAGATCCGGACGGGGGCGGAGTGGAGGGTGTCGTCGCCCGAGTCGAGCGTCGTCGCGATCGCGAACTCGGCCCAGAGCGGCCGCAGCACCTCGACGGGGCCCACCAGGTAGCGGATCGCGCCCAGCGCGCCCTGGGGCTCGAGCAACGCGCGCACGGCCTCGGGCGTGTCCTCCTCGGGATCCGTCGAGATGGCGAGCGCGACGACCTGCTCGCGTTCCTCCGCGGTCAGCTGCGCGAGCCCGTCGGCGAGCTGCGCGGCGACGATCGGGCAGGCGTCGGTGCACTGGCTGTCGAGGAAGGTGACGAGCGCGACCTTCCCGCCGAGCTCGTCCGAGGAGAGCCGCCCGCCGTCCACGTCCGGCAGGTCGAACGACGGGAGGACGATGCCCTCGGGCGGGATGCTGCCGGTGAACGCTCCCTCTGCGGGCGTGGAGTCGCGGGCGAGGACGATACCGAACGCCAGCCCGGCGGCGGCGACGGCGGCGAGGGCGATCAGCGCGATCCGAAGGCGCATCGCCTCCATTCTCCGCGACACCCGTCAGCAGCAGCTCATAAGGACGACCTTCATTCGGAAGTAAGGTCCTCCTTGCTTACCTTGGCTGCCTAGCTGTAAGGTTACCCTTACATGTCGGGCGCCACCGACAACGGGATCCGCTCGGCGTGCTTCGCCGTCTCGCTCGTCCGTGCTCGTCGAGCGCGTGAGGACGGTGGCCTCGCGGATCGGCGCTTCGTGCCTCCTCGAGGAGCTTCTCCGTGAGCTCTGCCCTCCGGTCGCACCGTGAGAACAGTCGAGGGCAGGCCGAGCACACAGCTGGTATAAGGTGACCCTTACATGAAGGAGTGGAAGCGAATGCACGTGCAGAGGACGACAGCGAGAAGGGCGATCGCGGGCGCGGCACTCGTCCTGGCGGCCGGCGTGGCCGCCGGGTGCGGCGGCTCGTCCGACGAATCGGGCCAGGCCTCGACGCAGGCGGCGCAGACGACGGCCACCGCCGCGCAGCCGGCGAGCGCCGACCTGGCGGGCGTCAAGGAGTATCTGCTCGAGCACACGAACCTCCTCACCGGCTTCACGACCGAGTTTCAGGCCGCTGCGGCCGAGTACTACGCGCTCGCCGAGGCGGCCGGCTTCGACTACGAGGCCCTGTGGGCCGAGAGCGGCGACGAGGTCGCGCCGATCCTGCAGCAGCTGAAGGACGGCTGGGTGGAGGGCAATCCCTACTACGAGCGCGTCGAAGGCGTCGTCGCCGGGACGCCGTCCCTCTCGGAGTACGACGTGATCCTCGACGCGGGCTCGAGCGCCGCCGAGGATCCCGAGAGCGCTGTCCCGTTCGACCTGACGCTGCCCGACGGCACCGTGCTGAAGCAGCCTGGAAACCTCTTCAATCTGACCGAGGGCGCGCTCTGGGGAACGGTACCGGAGGAGCTCGGCCATCCCTCGACGCCCGTCGATCTCGACGGTGACGGTCAGGAGACCTTCGGCGAGGTGCTGCCCGACGCCGGCCTGCTCCTCGCCTCGGCCGAGGCCTTCGATCGCTACGCGGGCGAGCTCGGCGCCGACGCAGAGGCCTGGACGCCGGCAGACTCGGATGCGTTCACCGCCCTGGTCGTGATGGTTCCGACCATGAGCGAGTACTTCGGGCAGTGGAAGGAGTCGCGCTTCGTCCAGGGCGACCAGGCCACCTCGGAGTCGTTCAACGTCGTCTCGCGGCTCTCCGACATCCGCGACATCCTCAGCGGTCTGGACGTGATCTACCAGGGCGTGGGGCCGCTGGTGGCCACCGCCGATGCGGCCCAGAGCCAGCAGACCGCGCAGGAGCTCGACGACCTGATCGCGTTCATCGGCGACCTCCACGAGCAGGAGCAGGCAGGCAACGCGTTCACGCCCGAGGAGGCGGACACGCTCGGAAACGAGGCGCAGGAGCGCGCGACGGCGATCGCCGGGCAGGTGTCGCAGGCAGCAGCTCAGCTCGGGATCCCGATCGACCAGTAACCGGTGACTGCGGCGGGACAACGGCTGCGACTCGCCCTCGGGCTGGTCGTCGCCGTCCTCGCCGTGCCGTCGCTCGCCGCCGGCGCGACGGAGGCCCCGCCCTGGAAGCAGGCGGCAGACCTGCGCAGCGCACTCGGCGATGCCGAGAAGGCGCTGATCATCGAGGGCTCGAAAGGGGCCGAACAGGTCCTCGAAGACGCGGATCCGATCGCCCGGGCGCTTTCGGACGAGCTCCGCCCTACGGCGCTCGAAGCGGCGGAGGCGATCGAGAGCGGCATCGTCGACGCGGGCGACGCGGTGCGCGCCGGCGACGGCGCCGCGCTGGCGGCGGCCCGTGCCGATGTGCGCGCGGCCGTGCTCCTCGGCGCGTACCAGGAGGTCGTGGCCGCCGTGGCGGCGGGAGACCTGAAGCAGGCAGGGCAGTGGCTGCTGGTCAGGGAGTTCAGAAAGCCGACGCGCTTCTCGCGCCCCGGAGCCGACGGGACGCTCGCGCTGGCAGCGCTCGCGAAGGGCGAGATCACGGCGCAAGCGGCGCTCGCAGCGGTGCGTGCCGATCTCCTCGACACCTACCAGGCCCGGCTACGGGCCGCGCTCGAGACGGCCGACGACAACGTCGGCCGGGGCTTCGGAACCCGGGCCGCCGCGGAAGCGGCCCTGGCCGCGGGCTACGCGGCGATCCTGCTCGACGCATACGGCTCGCAGCGCGGTGAGGAGGCAGCGGGCTCGCTCTCGGCGACGTTCGCCCAGCTCGCCGAGGCTGCGCTCTCCGGCGACGCATCTGCGTACGCGGCCGCGCGCGAGACCGTCGACGAGCAGCTGGCCGGCTTCCGCGCCGCACCGCTGTCGCCCGAGGAGGCGGAGCGCCGGGCCGGGCAGTTCCTCCGCTTCCTCGCGCTCGTACCGGTCGAGTACGGCCGCGGGGTGGACGACGGCCGCGTGACGCTCGACTTCGAGATCCAGGAGGCGATCACGTTCCGCGACGGCGCTGCACAGGCCCTCGCAGACCTCGAGTCGGCCCTCGTCCAGCGGGACCCGCAGGCATTCGCACGGATGACCGAGGCCGTCGACGAGATCGGCGTCGGGCTCGCCCAGGCGGCGCGCGGCGAGCAGGTCGCGAGCCCCGAAGAGATCGACGCGCTCGCGCAGGAGGCGCTCGAGCTGGCTGATACCACCTTCCCGGACGAGTGGAAGGAGACGACCGCCGCCGACTTCGACGTCATCCGCACGACGCTCGACCGCGTGCAGGGGGCCATGGCGGCAGGCGAGTACGGAAAGGCCGAGCAGGCGAGGCTCGAGGCGTACGCGTTCTTCGAGTTCGGCCCCGAGCAGCGCCTCCGGGGGCTGGCCCCGGATCTGTTCGTCTCCACGGAGGGGCTCTTCTGGTACGGCGCCGACGACCTTCCCGGCCTCGCGCAGCTGATCAAGCGAAAGGCTTCGCCCGAGGAGGTCGCCCGGACGCTGGCGGCGCTCGACGAGTCGCTCGCCGAGGCGGAGGCTGCCGTCGGGTCCGGGCCCCAGTCCACGTTTGCCGTGGTCTCGAACACGGCGATCATCGTCTTTCGCGAGGGCCTCGAGGCGGTGCTCATCCTGGCCGCGCTCACCGCGGGGCTGGTCGGCGCGCGCCGCCGCTTCCGGCGCCCGATGTTCATCGGAGCGGGCGCGGCGCTCCTCGCATCGGTTGCGACCTTCGTCGTCGCCAAGACCCTGCTCGGCTCGCTCACCCGCTACGGCGAGAAGCTCGAGGCGATCGTCTCGGTGGCCGCGATCGCCGTCCTCCTTTTGGTCATGAACTGGTTCTTCCACAAGGTGTACTGGAGCGACCACCTCCAGGAGCTGCACGGCAAGAAGAAGTCGCTGCTGAAGGGCGCCGGGCTCTCGCTGGCCGCCGCCCAGGTCATCGGGCTGGCGATGCTCGGCTTCACGAGCGTCTACCGGGAGGGCTTCGAGACGGTGCTCTTCCTGCAGGCGATCGTGCTCGAGGCCGGGGTGGGGCGTGTCGTCGAGGGGGTGGCGCTCGGACTCGTCGGCGTCGCGCTGGTCGGAGTCCTCACGATGGTGCTCCAGCGGAAGCTTCCGCACCGGCGGATGCTCGAGCTGACCGGTCTCCTGATCCTCGCGGTGCTCGTGATCATGGTCGGGAAGACGGTGCAGGTCTTCCAGGTGGTCGGCTGGCTGCCCGTGCATCCGATCCCCGGGCTCCGGCTTCCCTACTGGGCCGGCGCGTGGTTCGGGGTGTTCCCGACCTGGGAAGGCGTCGCGGCCCAGCTGGGCGCGGTGGCCCTCGTTCTCGGCAGCTATGTCGGGGCCGAGTACCTGCGCCGGCGGAAGCGGCGGCGGATCCTGGCTGCCCCGGCTACGCCGGCCCTCGGGGTCGTACCCCCGCAGCTTCCCGAGGAGGAGCTGCTCCCCGACGTCCAGCTCCAGGAGGAGCGCGAGCGCGTGCCCGTAGAATCGCGCGCGTGATCGACCTCCGCTCGGATACCGCGACGCGCCCGTCGCCGGGCATGCGCCGCGCCATGGCCGAAGCCGAGGTCGGCGACGAGCAGAAACGCGAGGATCCCACGGTCAACGCGCTCGAGGAGAGCGCAGCCGCGCTGCTCGGGCAGGAGGCGGCCGTGTTCGTCCCGACCGCGACGATGGCGAACCAGATCGCGCTCCGGCTCTCGTCCGAGCCCGGAGACGAGGTCGTCGCCGAGGCCGGGGCGCACGTCTTCCGCTACGAGGCGGGAGGCCCGGCGGCGCTCTCGGGCCTGGCCATGAAGGCGATCGAGGGCACCCGCGGCGTCTTCGGGCCCGAGGCGGTCGTGGCGGCGGTCAACCCGGACGACCCGCACTTCGCGCGCACTCGGATTATCTGCCTCGAGAACACGCACAACGGCGGCGGCGGCAAGATCTGGCCTCGGGAGCTCCTGGAGGCGACGGTCGCCGCCGCCCGGGATGCCGGCCTGACGGTGCACCTCGACGGCGCGAGGCTCCTGAACGCCTCCGTCGGCAGCGGCGTCGCGGCAGCGGAGATCGGCCGCAGCTTCGACACGGTCACCCTCTGCCTCTCCAAGGGCCTCGGCTGCCCGCTGGGCGCGGTCGTGGCCGGGTCGGCCGAGAGGATGGCGAGGGCGCGACGGCTCAAGCACCTGTTCGGCGGCGCGATGCGCCAGGCCGGGATCGTGGCCGCCGCGGGCGTCTACGCGCTCGCTCACAACGTCGATCGCCTCGCAGACGACCATGCGAACGCGAGGCGGCTGGCCGAGGGGCTCGCGGCGGCGGGGCTCCCGGTCGACCCGAGCGAGGTGGAGACGAACTTCGTCCTGCTCGACGCCTCGGCGCTCTCGGTGAGCGTCGGGGACGCGATCGAGCGGCTCGGCCGCGAAGGCGTGCTCTGGTCGGCGGCCGGCCGACAGGGCTACCTACGGGCCGTGACGCACCTGGACGTCGACGCCGATGCGATCGAGCAGGCGATCGCGGGCTCTGCGCGGGCGCTGGCCCCGGCAACCGCCCGGATGTGACGGTCTCAGCGGCCGGCGTGCGCGCGGGCCGGCTCGTGCCCGTGCATCTTCGCGTGCTCGGCGTCGGTGACGAGCCACTCGTGCCCGAAGTCGCTCATCGCGTGGATGATGGGCAGGAGAGCGGCGCCCTTGGGCGTCAGCTCGTACTCGACCCGGGGCGGCGACTCGGGGAAGCTCTGGCGCTCGCAGATCCCCTGCCGTTCGAGCATGTCCAGCCGCTCCGACAGCGTGCGCGGACTGATGCCGGGGCAGGCGCGCTCGAGCTCCGAGAAGCGGCGGGGCCCTTCCGACAGATCGTGGACGATGATCGCCGTCCACTTCGAGCCGATGATCTCGGCGGTACAGGCGACCGCGCACTCCTCGTCGTGGACCGGTCGCATCGTGCGCATGATCTGAGTGTAGCCGCTCCTCCGGCGATTTCCCGGAATCAGTCCCAGGGCGGGGGGTTGTGCACCCAGCGCCCACCCACCATCGTGGCGACGACCGACAGCTCGCCGAGCTCGGCCGGGTCGCAGGCGAGGGGGTCGCGGTCGAGGACGACAAGATCTGCGAGGAAGCCGGGAACGAGCCGCCCGCGCGAGCGCTCGTCCCCGGCGAGCCAGGCGGCATTCGCGGTGCTGGCGAGCAGCGCCTCCTCGACTGTCAGCCCTTCCTCGGGTCTCCAGGCAGGCCGGTCGTCGACCGTCCGCCGTACGGCCGCCCGAAGGCCGAGGAGCGGATCGAGCTCCTCCACCGGGGCGTCCGAGCCGTTCGCGATCACGGCGCCGGTGTCCCAGAGGGAGCGGAACGCGTACGCACCGTCCTTGCCCGTCCAGAAGCGATCGGCCAGATCGCGGTCGGAGGGGGCGTGGGAGAACTGCACGGAGCAGGCGACGCCGAGCGCCGCGAAGCGGGGCAGGTCATCCCGGTCGACGAGCTGCGCGTGCTCGATCCGGGGGCGGAGCGACCGCGAGCTCCACTCCTCGCGGGTCGCTGCGAACGCGTCGAGCGCCTCACGGTTCGCCCGGTCGCCGATCGCGTGCACCGCGACGGGCCAGCCTGCCCGGGCGGCGCGACGGACGATCTCGGCAAGCTCCTCGCCGCTCGTGATCATGACACCTGCGCCGTCGAGCATCCACGCCGTCCGCGAGCCGAGCGTCCCGTCCATGAACGCCTTGAGGTAGCCCAGGCGCAGAAAGCCGTCGCCGAGGCCCGAAGCGAGCCCGAGCTCCTCGAGCTCGGGGAGCTTCTCGCAGGGAAGCGACTGCCAGACCCGCAGGCCGAGCGTGCCCTCCGTCTGGAGGCGCTGCCAGATCCCGAGCGCACCGAGCCAGCCGTCCTTGTCGTGTACCGCCGTCACGCCGCGCGCGTGCGCGAGCCGGATCGCCGCGCGAACCGCCTCGACGTACTCCTGTTCCGTGATCGTGACGTGCCGGTCGCGGAAGATCCACGCCGCCTCCTCGCGCAGGATCCCCGTCGGCTCCCCGGCCTCGTCGAGCTCCACGACCCCGCCGCGGGCGGCGAGGTCGCCGCGGGCGCGGGCCAGACCGGCCGAGTTGAGCCATAGCGAGTGGTAGTCCTTCGACCAGAGGGCGATCGGCTGGTCGGCCGAGAACGGGTCCAGATCCGTGCGCCGCGGGGGCTCGTCCGTCACCCAGGCCGCGTCGCGCCAGCCGTAGCCAACGAGCCAGCGGCCGGGAGCGACCGAGGCCACCGCGGCGCGCACGCGCTCGACCGCCTCGCCGAGCGAGGCGCAGCCGTCGAGCTGCACCTGCCGCAGGGTCATCGACCAGGTCGGGAAGTGCACGTGCGCGTCCGAGAAGCCCGGGATGACGCAGCGCCCGCCGAGGTCGACGCGCTCCGGGCTCGGGAGCGCCTGCTCGTGGACGCCGACGCCGCCGACGATCCTGTCTCCGGCGACCGCGAGCGCGCGGGCCGTCGGGAGGAACGGATCCATCGTGCGCACCGTCCCGTTCTCGAGGATCACGTGGGGCAAGATACTGCGCGATGGAAGGCACGGTTCCAGCCGGCGAGGTCGAGCGGCGGCTGCACGCCTTCCGGGCCGAGCTCCGCGCAGAGGCGCTCGACGCGGCGATGCTCGTCCAGTCGACCGACCTCTACTACTTCACCGGCACCACGCAGAGCGCCCATCTCGTCGTCCCTGCGGAGGGTGAGCCGGTGCTCCTCGTCCGCAAGACGCTCGAGCGGGCGCGCGCCGAGTCCCCGCTCGCGCGGATCGAGCCCCTTCGCTCGCTGCGAGACCTTCCCGGCGCGCTCGCAGCCGCCGGGGTCCCGGGCGGTCGCCTCGGCCTCGAGCTGGACGTGCTGCCCGCCGCCCGCTACCTCGACTACGGGAACCGGCTACCCGGATACGAGCTCGCCGACTGCTCCGCGCTCGTGCGGCGCCTGCGCGCCGTGAAGAGCGCCTGGGAGCTCGACCGGATCCGCGAGGCGGGACGCATGCTCGCCGGCGTCGCGGACTGCGTCGCCGAGGTTCTTCGCCCCGGTATCAGCGAGATCGAGCTCGCTGCGGAGCTCGAGGCGTGGCTGCGCCGGCAGGGGCACCAGGGCGTGCTGCGAATGCGGGGCTTCAACGGCGAGATCCACTACGGGACGATCGCCGCGGGGGCCGCAGCCGCGGAGCCGGGCGGCACCGACACGCCGCTCGTCGGCATCGGGCCGAACCCCTTCGTCGGCAAGGGCTCGTCGCCCCGGCCGATCGGGCGCGGGGAGCCGGTGATCGTCGACCTGGTCGGCTCCTCTCTCGGCTACCTCTGCGACCAGACGCGGGCGTTCTCGCTCGGTCCGATCGCCGACGAGCTGCAGGAGGCCTACGAGCACGCCCGCTCGATCATGGTCGACGTCGCGCTGGCGGCCAAGCCCGGCGTCAGCGGCGCGAGGCTCTACGACCTGGCGCTCGAGCTCGCGGGTGACCGGCGCGACCGCTTCGCGAGCGGGACGCGGGTGTCGTTCGTCGGGCACGGCTTCGGCCTCGAGATCGACGAGCCGCCGTTCCTCGCCCGCGGCTACGACGTGGAGCTCGAGCCGGGCATGGTGTTCGCCCTCGAGCCGAAGTTCGTCTACGAGGGCGTCGGCGCGGTCGGGATCGAGAACTCCTACGCCGTCACCGCGACCGGTGTGGAGGTGCTGACGACCGCGCCCGAGGAGCTCGTCGAGCTCTGACGTGAGCGGCCCTCGTTGAACGGCCGCGGGCCGCGTCTCTGTTACAACTCGCAAGGGCATGGTCGGAAGCGCCGCGGATCCGACCGGGACGACCCGAGACGGGCAGCTGGCTCTCTGGGGCGCGGCCGTCGTGCTGCCGCTCGCAGTGCTGGCCTTTCTGCTCGCCAGCCCGACGGCGGACAAGCACTGGGAGAGCCACGCCGCGCACTTCTGGCTCGTGCTTGGCGCGGCACTCGTCAGCGTGATCCTCGGATACGCGGTCAGCGCAGCCGCGAAGCGGCGTCACGACGCACGCCTCTTCCTGATCTCGCTCGCCTTCATGGCGAGCGCCGGGTTTCTCGGCTTGCACGCGCTCGCAACCCCCGGGGTGCTCCTCGGCAAGAACGCCGGCTTCGAGCTCGCGACCCCCGTCGGGCTCGTCGTCGCGGGCCTGCTGATCGCGGTCTCCGCACTCGAGCTGAGGGCGACCGCATCCGCGAGGGTCATCGACCATGCGGGCACCCTGCTCTCGGTGCTCGTGGCCGTGTTGGTGGCCTGGGGAGCGGTCTCCCTGCTGGAGCTCTGGCCCCTGGACGGCCCGCTCCAGGGCGAACAGCTCGACGGCTGGCAGGTCGCCCTCGCCGTGTGCGGAGTCCTTCTGTACGCAGTGTCGGCGGCCGCCTACTTCCGACTCTACCGCCGCCGGGGGACACGGTTCCTGCTCGCCGTCACGTTCGCGTTCGCGCTTCTCGCCGAGGCGATGGTCGTGGTCACGTGGGCCCGCAACTGGCAGGTCTCGTGGTGGGAATGGCATGTCCTCATGCTCTCGGCGTTCCTCGTCATCGCCGTGACTGCCCGACGGGAGTGGCACGAGGAGCGCTTCAGCGCGCTCTACCTCGATCAGACCCTCGCCGGTGCGCGGGACGTGAGCATTCTCTTCGCGGATCTCGAGGGCTTTACGGCCTTCTCCACCCGCACATCCCCACGCGACGTCGCCGAGATGCTCAATGCGTACTTCGTCCGGCTGCTGCCGCCGCTCGAGAAGGCGGGCGGCGAGGTGCACCAGCTCGTCGGCGACGAGATCATGGCGATCTTCAACAAGGAGGGTGACCAGCCGGACCATCCGCGACTCGCCGCCCGGGCTGCGCTCGACCTGCAGCACTCCGCGGCCGAGATCATCCGGGAGCACCCCACCTGGCCGCG
Organism: uncultured Thermoleophilia bacterium; assembly: GCA_963819905.1. Lineage (GTDB taxonomy): Bacteria > Actinomycetota > Thermoleophilia > Gaiellales > Gaiellaceae > CAWCQC01. Next base: position 214,007 of record CAWFXP010000005.1, on the reverse strand, counting down.
ATTCCGTGTCGGTGTCAACAGCGGCGAGGTCCTCGCGGGGGTGGTCGGCGGCGAGCGCGGGCATCGCAAGCACGGCGTCGTCGGGGATACGGTCAATCTCGCATCTCGGCTCGAGCAGCACGCCCGTGTGGGCGAAGTCGTGGTCGGGGCCGAGACGGTGCGTCGCCTCCCTGACGGGGCCGTCGTCGAGCGCTTGCCCGAGCTCCAGGTCAAGGGTCAGCCCGCTCCGATCGAGGCCTACGTTCTCTACGCCCTTCCCGACCATCCGTCTCGCTCGAGCTGAACCTGCACAGTCGGCTCGAGCCACGGGGGGCCCGCTGCGCCTTACAATCGCCCGAGTGGGGCATGACCGCCTCAGCGAGGAGCAGCGCGAGCTCCGGGAGCTCGTCCGGCGCCTGACGGCGGACAAGATCGCGCCTCGCGCCGCCGAGATCGACGAGAGCGGCGAGTTCCCCTGGGACGTCGTCGAGCTCTTCCGGGAGAACGACATCCTCGCGCTGCCGTTCCCCGAGGCCTACGGCGGGACCGGCACGGGATCACTCATGTGCCTCGTCGCGATCGAGGAGATCTCGAAGGTCTGCGCGACGAGCGGCCTGATTCTCGCCGTGCAGTCGCTCGGCGGGATCGCGCTCGAGTTGCGCGGCACCGAGGCGCAGAAGGAGCGCTACCTGCCCCGGCTCGCCTCGGGCGAGTGGCTGGCGGCCTACGCGCTGACCGAGCCCGGGTCGGGCTCGGATGCGGCTGCCATGCTGACGACGGCCCGCCGGGAGGGCGGCGCCTACGTCCTGAACGGGTCGAAGCGATTCATCACGAACGCCGGCGTGGCCGGGCTCTACACGGTGTTCGCGAAGACCGACCCGGAAGCGGCGCACCGGGGCATCTCGTGCTTCGTCGTCGAGGCGGACACACCGGGCCTCGAGGTCGGCCGCATCGAGCCGAAGATGGGCATCAAGGGCTCGACGACCGGGGAGGTGCTCCTCACCGACTGCCGCGTCCCCGCCGAGAGCCTCGTGGGCGAGGAGGGGGAGGGATTCACGATCGCAATGCGCGTCCTCGACCGCTCCCGGCCCGGAATCGCCGCCCAGGCGCTCGGTATCGCCCAGGGCGCGACCGACTATGCGCTCGAGTACGCGCGCACGCGGGAGACGATGGGTCGCCCGATCGGAGAGCACCAGCTGGTCGCCGCCATGCTCGCCGACATGGAGACGGCGAGCGAAGCCGGCCGCGGCCTGCTCTACACCGTCGGCCGATTGATCGACGCCGGGGTGGACGGACCGGAGCTGACGAAGGCATCGGCGATGGCCAAGCTCTTCTGCGGCGACGCGGCGATGAAGGTCACGTCCGACGCGGTTCAGATCCTGGGCGGGTACGGGTACATGAAGGAGTACCCGGTCGAGCGCATGATGAGAGACGCGAAGATCACCCAGATCTACGAGGGCACCCAGCAGATCCAGCGCCTCGTCGTGGCGCGCGAGATGCTGCGCGAGACACGCGCCTTCCTGCTCGCCGGCGTCGCCTGAGGCCGATGGGGGAGAGCGCCGAGGCCGCCACCGCGCTCGAGCTCCCGGCTCCTGCTGCCCATGCCTCGCGGGGCCGCGGCCGCGGGGTGCTGCTCGCGCCGCTCTACCGCCTGTACACCCGGCGCCTGCGCCACGAGGTGCGGCAGAACCCGGTGCCCGGGCACGTGGCGGTGATCCTCGACGGCAACCGTCGGTGGGCGGAGGAGGTGGGTCTCACCGGGGTCGTCGACGGGCATCGGCACGGCGCCGACAAGGTGGACGAGCTGCTCGACTGGTGTGCCGAGATCGGTGTCGCCGAGGTGACGATCTGGGCCCTCTCCGGCGAGAACCTGAACCGGGCGGGGAGCGAGCTCGACGCCCTTCTCGACGTCGTCGCCGCGAAGCTCGACGCGCTCACCGCGCGGGCGGCCCGACCCGGGCACACGATGCGGATCCGCGTGTTCGGTCGCTTCGACGGCCTGCCGGACCGGCTGACCGCCGCGATCGAACGAGCCGAGGCGGGAACGGCCGCGAACGGCGGGCTGCGTCTCAACATCGCGCTCGGCTACAGCGGCCGTGACGAGCTCGTCGACGCGTGCCGTGCCATGATCTCCGCGCTGGCCGCCGACGGCGTCCCGGCGGACGAGATGTCCGAGCGCGTCACGGGCGAGGCGCTCGCCGCGAACCTCTACACGGCCGGCCGCCCGGATCCCGACCTCATCATCCGAACGAGCGGCGAGCTCCGCCTGTCGGGCTTCCTCCCGTGGCAGAGCGCTCACAGCGAGTTTTACTTCACCGACGTGAACTGGCCGGCGCTCCGGGAGCTCGACTTCCTGCGCGCCCTGCGCACCTACCAGCAGCGGGAGCGGCGCTTCGGCCGGTGATGGCGAGCCTCGAGCAGGCGGCGGGCCGCCGGCTCGCAGCCAACACCCGGACGGCGTGCCTGAACGGGCGCACCGTTCGCTACACGGTCCCTTCACACGCGCAGTACCCGTTCCAGTGGTTCTGGGACTCCTGCTTCCACGCGATCGTCTGGTCCCGGATCGAGCCCGAGCGGGCCAAGGACGAGCTGCGCGGCTTGCTCGCCTGGCAGGAGCCGGACGGGTTCATCCCTCACGTCGTGTTCTGGGACCCGTCGCGGATCCGGCGAACGCCGTTTCACTGGAACTACCTGGAGACGAGCGAGCTGTGGACGCCGCTGCCCGGCGCGCGGCTGCCACGGGTGACGCGGCACATGCAGCCGCCCGTGCTGGCGCAGGCCGTCGAGCGCGTCGTCGAGGCCTCCGCAGACGGCGCGTTTCGAACCGAGACCCTGCCCGCGCTCGAGCGGTACTACCGCTGGCTCGCCCGGGCGCGCGACCCCGACCGCGACGGCCTGATCTCGATCATCGCCCAGTTCGAGAGCGGGCTCGACTACAGCCCGATGTACGACCCGCCCGTCGGGGCCGATCATCGGCGCCCGGCCGGGCTCGTCGTCCGCACGCGCTGGCCGAGCGCAGTGAACAAGCTCCGGTTCCGCTACGAGCTCGACCGGATCTTTCGCCGCGCCAGCCACCACCAGGAGGACGTGCTCGTGAACGCGGTCTACGGTCAGGGCCTGCGCTCGCTGGCCCGGCTGGCGGCGGCCGAGAAAAACGACGACCTCGCCGCCTGGAGCTCCCGGCAGGCGGCTGCGGTCACCGCCGCCCTGCTCGAGCGGAGCTACGACGGCACCGCACGGGCATTCTGGAACCTCGGCGGGCCCGACGAGCGCCCGAGCCGCGTGCGGACCGTCGCCTCGCTGATGCCCCTCGTGCTCGAGGACCTGCCCGGCGACGTCGCCGCCGCCCTCGTCGAGGTACTCACCGACCGGCGCCACTTCGGAACGCCGTATCCGGTGCCGTCGGTCGCGCGGTCGGATCCCCGCTTCGTGCCGGGGATCCACGTTCGCCGGACGAGGCTCATCTGGCGCGGGCCCCTGTCGATGAACACGAACTGGTTCCTCGTCCACGGGCTCCGCCGGCACGGGTACGGCGACGTCGCCGCGGAGATCGCCGAGCGCTCGCGCGAGGTGGCCCTCCGTGGGGGCTTCAACGAGTTCTACGACCCGCTCACGGGCGAGCCCGTCGGGGCTCCCGGCTTCGGCTGGGCGACGCTCGTCGTCGACCTCGACTGACCGGCGGCGGCTCAGGCGAGCGCGTCGCAGAGCGCTGACATCCCGGCGTCGTGCAGGGCGAACAGCTCGGCGTCGAGGGCGTCGGGGAACGTCGAGAGCTTCGCGATCACCGTCCGCGAGGGCCGGTGGACGAAGACCCCCTGCCCGTTCATCCCGACGGCGGCGTAGACGCCGCGCTCGGCGTCCCAGATCCACCAGTTGTCGTGGTAGAAGGCGTCCGGCGTCGGCCCGCCGAGGTCGCCGTGGGTGCCGTACGCGTCGATCAGCTCCTGGTCGCGGACGGACAGGCGGGCCACCCACTCGCGCGGCACGATCTCCCGCCCGGCGAGCGAGCCGTCCTGGAGCCACATGAGCCCGAAGCGGGCGAGGTCGCGAAGCGTCGCGCAGAAGCCGCCTTCGACGATCGGGAAGCCGGTGTGGTCGAGCATGATCTCGGCGTCGTGCTCGGCGCCGAGCTTCGACCAGACGGCACGCGAGAAGAGCTCGGGGTAGGGCTCGCCGCCGGCCCGCGCGAGCACCCAGCCGAGCACGTCGTTCGCGAGCGAGTTGTACGCGAACGGGCCCCCGTGCCCGTGGCTCGACCCGACGGTGCGGATCCAGGTCTCCGTGTCCGGCGGGATATCCGTCCGGGCGTGCGCTCGGTAGTCGGAGACGTCGAGAATCGTGTACTCGTCGAGGTCGTAGTCCCAGCGCGCGCCGACGCGCATGTCGAGGAGATGCTGCACGGTGCAGCCCTCCCAGGCAGTGCCCCGGAGCTCCTCGACGTGGTCGGTGACGAGGTCGCCGGGGCGGAGCGCTCCCGTTCCGGCGAGCACGCCGCAGAGGGTGGCGTTGAACGACTTCGACACCGACATGAGCAGATGCGTCTCCGAAGGCGCCATCCCGTTCAGGTACCGCTCGTAGGCGACGCTGCCGTCGTGGAGCACGAGGAAGCCGTCCGTGTAGGTGTCCTGGAGCATCGTCTCGATGTCGAGCGAGCGTCCCCCGTGCTCGAAGACGAATCCGCCGAGGTCTCGCTCCGAACGGGGGAGCTCGAGAATCGGCCCGTCGCCGCGGGGAATCGGCGCGGTGCGAACGAGCTCGCCGACCCGCCGGAACCCGTGGCGGTTGTACGGGGCGTCCAGCCAGTTCGCGCTCGTCACCTCGAGCGCCAGGACACCGGGCTCGTCGCCGCCGGAGGCCACGTTCAGGGGCGGAGGACGCCCTCGGTGAGCATCGCGGTCGCCCGGGCTGCGCGCCGGAGTCGGGTCTCCGCACGCTTCGCCTCGCCGACCCAGCCCGCGTACTCGCGCTGGTGGGTGTACGAGAGCGCCTCGTACGCCGCTCGCGCCTTCGCGTCCGCCTCGAGGACGGCGGCCAGCTCGGGGGGCGGATCGGCGCTCCTGGGCTCGTCGTCGAGCTCGAGCGTGACGGCCACGGTCTGCCCGGGCTCGATCGCGGCGGCCTCGCGCACGCTGCGGTTCACGCCCAGGAAGTCGGCGCCGCCGTAGCGCATGAGGGTCGTCCGGAACTCGTGGCCCTCGAGCGTCGCGCGGACGGGCGCCCGCGCGTGGCCGAACGCCGCCTTGGCGTCGAACGGAAGCTCGATCGCGCAGCCTCCTGAATCGTTTCGGCGCAGAGTCGACTCGAACTGCCGCACGACGGTCAGGCCGGCCGGCGGGCCCGGAGCTCGGCCTTGTGGGCCCGCTTCGCGGCCTGGTACTCCTCGAGCGCCTGCGGCGAGTCGACGTCGCCGAGCGTCGGATGCGGCGGCAGCACGTCCTCGATCCCCGCCGGCCGCACGCCGAGCCGCTTCGCAAGCACCGCGAGCAGCGCCCTGACCTTCATGTCGCCGAACCCGGGCAGGTAGTCGATGCGACGTTCGAGCTCCGGGCCGCTGACGGCCTCGTTCCAGAGCCGCGCCGCATCCCCGCCGTAGCGCTCCTCGACGACGGCCGCGAGCTCCTGCGTGCGCTTCGCCATGGCGCCGGGAAAGCGGTGAAGCGCCGGTCTCTGCCGGAACACCTCCTCGAGCTCCGCGGGATCCATCGCCGCGATCCGCCCGGCGTCGAGCGTGCCGATCCGGCGCTTCAGCTCGAGGGGGCCCGAGAACGCCTTCTGTACGGAAACCTGTTGGTCGAGGGCGAAGCCGATCAGCAGCGCGATCGGCTCGTCGACGAGCAGCCGGTCGGCCTCGTCGTCGCCGGTGAAGCAGAGCCGGTCGACCCCCGTGGTCGCCATCCGGCGAGTGTACCCTCGCGGCCATGCGCAGGCTGCCGGCGATTCTCCTCGCGTCGGCTCTGGCGGGCTGAAGGAGCCGGGGACCGCCCCGGTAGGCTAGGCACATGGATCCCCTGGGGCCGTTCAGCCCGGCGGTTCGCACCTGGTTCGAGCAGGCGTTCGACGGCCCGACACCCGCGCAGGCGAGCGGCTGGCCGGCGATCGCATCGGGCGCGCACACGCTGATCCAGGCGCCGACCGGATCGGGCAAGACGCTCGCCGCCTTCCTCTGGGCGCTCGACCAGGCCAAGCCGGGAGCGGGCCTCCAGGTGCTCTACGTGAGCCCGCTGAAGGCCCTCAACTACGACGTCGAGCGGAACCTGCGAGGACCCCTTGCCGGGATCGGGCTCGAGCTCCAGGTAGCCGTCCGGACGGGCGACACGCCCCAGAAGGAGCGCCAGGCGATGATCCGCAGGCCGCCCGAGATCCTGATCACGACGCCGGAGTCGCTCTTCCTGTTGCTGACGTCCCAGGCGCGGACGATCCTCGAGACGATCGAGACGCTGATCCTCGACGAGGTGCACGCCGTCGCCGGCACGAAGCGCGGTGCCCACCTGGCCGTGAGCGCCGAGCGGCTCGTTCGTCTGGTCGACGGCGGGGTCCAACGCATCGGCCTGTCGGCGACGCAGCGCCCGCTGGAGGAGATCGCCCGGTTCGTCTCGGGTGGACGGCCGATCGAGATCGTCGACGCCGGCCGGGCGAAGGAGCTCGACCTCGAGGTGGTCGTGCCCGTCGACGACATGCGCGAGCTGCAGAGCGCAGCCGGCCTGTCGACGCCGGTGCTCGCCGACGGGGTCGAGATGGGGCCCGGCGTCGAGGTCTCGTCCCGCTCGATCTGGCCGTCGATCTACCCGGCCCTGCTCGAGCTCGTGGAGGCACACCGCTCGACGATCGTGTTCGTGAACAACCGCCGCCTCGCCGAGCGGCTCGCGCTGCGGCTGAACGAGCTGGCGGAGAAGCCCGTCGCGCGGGCCCACCACGGGTCGCTCGCGCGCGAGCAGCGCGTCGAGATCGAGGAGCTCCTGAAGAAAGGCGAGATCCCGTGCCTCGTCGCCACCTCGTCGCTCGAGCTCGGAGTGGACATGGGGGCGGTCGATCTCGTCGTCCAGGTCGAGTCGCCGAAGTCGGTCGCGCGCGGGCTCCAGCGGGTCGGGCGCGCGGGTCACACGCTCGAAGCCGTCTCGAAAGGCCGGATCTTCCCGAAGTACCGGGGCGACCTGCTCGAGTCGGCAGTGGTCGCGAGCCGGATGCGCGAGGGTGCGATCGAGGAGACGCAGATCCCCCGCAACCCTCTCGACGTGCTCGCCCAGCAGATCGTCGCGATCTGCGCGGACGAGGAGATCGCGGTCGACGAGCTGCGCGAGCTCGTGCGCGGCGCCTGGAACTTCCGCGACCTCTCGCAGGCGGCGCTCGAGGCGACGCTCGACATGCTCTCCGGCCGCTATCCCTCGGAGGAGTTTGCCGAGCTGCGCCCGCGCATCACCTGGGACCGGATCAAGGGCGTGGTCAAGGGAAGGAGCGGCGCGCGCCGACTCGCGGTGACGAACGCGGGGACGATCCCCGACCGCGGCCTCTTCGGCGTGTTCCTGGCGGACGGCGGCGGCCGGGTCGGCGAGCTCGACGAGGAGATGGTCTACGAGGCGCGCGCGGGTCAGACATTCATGCTGGGAGCGACGACCTGGCGGATCGAGGACATCACGCGCGACCGCGTCCTCGTCTCGCACGCGCCCGGCATCCCGGGCGCCGTGCCCTTCTGGAAGGGCGAGGGCACCGGCCGCCCGTACGAGCTCGGGGCGGCGATCGGCCAGGCGGGCCGCGAGCTCGTCGCCCTTCCGGACGAGAAGGCCCTCGATCGGCTCACCTCCGAGTTCCTGCTCGACCAGCGCGCGGCGCAGAACCTGCTCACCTACCTGCGCGAGCAGGAGCAGGCGACCGGCGCTCTCCCGTCGGACCGGACGGTCGTCGTCGAGCGCTTCCGCGACGAGATCGGCGACTGGCGCCTCTGCATCCTGACCCCGTTCGGCGGGCGCGTCCACGCGCCGTGGTCGCTGGCGCTCACAGCCCGCCTGCGCGAGTCGCTCGGCCTCGAGGTGCATGCGCTCTGGTCGGACGACGGCATGGCGCTGCATCTGCCCGAGGCCGACAGCCCGCCTCCGATCGAGGAGGTCCTCGTCGATCCCGGGGAGCTCGAGGACCTCGTCGTCGGCGAGCTTGCAGGGAGCGCGCTGTTCGGCTCACGCTTCCGGGAGAACGCCGGCCGAGCCCTCCTCATCCCGCGCCGTCGGCCCGGCCAGCGCACGCCGCTCTGGCAGCAGCGGCTCAAGGCCCAGGGGCTGCTCCAGGTGGCCCGCCGCTACTCGGACTTCCCCGTCGTCCTCGAGACCTACCGCGAGTGCCTGAAGGACGTGTTCGACCTGCCCGCGTTGACCCGGCTGCTCGCCGATCTGCGCAGTCGCCGGATCGACGTCGTCGACGTCGAGACGCAATCCGCCTCACCGTTCGCGTCGTCGCTCCTCTTCGACTACGTCGCGACCTACATGTACGAGGACGACACGCCGATGGCCGAGCGGCGTGCGCAGGCGCTCGCCCTCGACCGCGACCTCCTCCGGGAGCTGCTCGGCGCCGAGGAGCTCCGCGATCTCCTCGACCGCGAGGCGATCGCCGAGGTCGAGAGCTCGCTCCGGGGAAGGGCACGCAGCGCGGACGAGCTGCACGATGTCCTGCTTCGGCGCGGCGACCTCGCCCCCGGCGAGTTCGACGAGTCGCTCGCCGCCGAGCTCGAGGCCGAGCGGCGCGCCATCCGCGTGCGGATCGGCGGCACGCCGCGCCTCATCGCCGCCGAGGACGCGGGCCGCTATCGCGACGCCGTCGGGGCGATGCCGCCGGGGGGCCTTCCGGACGCGTTCCTCGATCCGGGTGACGATCCGCTCGCCTACGTCCTCGTGCGCTTCGCGCGGGGGCGCGGCCCGTTCACGACCGGCGAGGTCACGGAACGGTTCGCGCTTCCTCCCGAGCGGGCGGAGGCGGCGCTTGCCGCCATCGAGCAGGACGGACGGCTCGTTCGCGGCGAGCTCCGTCCCGGCGGGAGCGAGCGCGAGTGGTGCGATCCCGACGTGCTCAGGCGGCTTCGCCGGGCGACGCTCGCTCGGCTCCGCAAGGAGGTCGAGCCCGCCGATCAGGCGGCGCTCGCCCGCTTCCTCCCTGCCTGGCAGGGGGTCGACCGGAAGGCGAGCCTGCGCGAGGCGCTGGTTCCGCTCCAGGGCGTCGCCCTCCCGGTCGCGCTCTGGGAGGCGGACGTCCTGCCGCGGAGAGTGCCGGGCTACCAGCCTGCCTGGCTCGATCAGCTCTGCGCCTCGGGTGAGGTCGTCTGGGTCGGCGCGGGGCTCGAGCGGGTCGCCGTTCTCTATCGCGAGGACGCGCCGCTGCTCGGCCGGCCGGGGGCGCTCGCGCCGCCCGAGGGCGAGGCTGCCGAACGGCTGCGGGCAGCGCTGCACGGCGCCGCGCTCTTCTGGTGGGATCTCGTCGAGTCGTCGGGCCTCGAGCCGGAGGAGGCGCTTCCCGCGCTCTGGGAGCTCGTCTGGGCGGGAGAGGTCGCAAACGACGCGTGGCAGCCGCTCCGCGCCCGCCGCCGCTACGAGGCTCCGAGGCGCGACCTTCGCCCGGGGAGGCGCTTCTCCCGCCGCCGAGGCGACGGGCACGCGGCGACTCAGGGACGCTGGTCTCTGACCTCGCGGCTCTTCGCGGACGAGCCCGAGCCCCGTGCCCTCGCCGAGCTCCTGCTCGAACGGCAGGGCATCGTCACCCGCGACGGGGTGCGCGGCGAGGGAATCCCTGGCGGCTACGCGCCGGTCTACCGAGAGCTTCGCAAGCTGGAGACGATCGGCGTCTGCCGTCGCGGCTACTTCGTCGAGGGCCTCGGCGGGGCGCAGTTCGCGCTCCCCGGCGCCGTCGAGCGCCTCCGCGAGCAGCCAGAAGGCGAGCCCGCGCTCGTGCTCGCCGCCGCGGACCCTGCCCAGGCCTACGGGGCTGCGCTGCCATGGCCGAAGCGGGCCGGAGGTAGGGCTTCCCGGGTCGCCGGCGCGTACGTCGTCACGCTCGGCGGCGAGGCGGCGCTCTTCGTCGAGCGAGGCGGGAAGTCGCTCGTTCCCCTGCGCGAGCCCGACGACGCCTGGCTGCGGCCGGCGCTGGCCGCCCTCGTCGAGCACGCCCGCGCCAGGCGGCTCACCCGGCTCGCGGTGGAGCGCTTCGACGGCGAGCCGGTGACGGAGAGCGACGTGCTGGCTCTGCTCGCGGAGGTCGGCTTCACGCTCGGCCCGCGCCGGGCGGTGCTCAGGGCACGCTGACCCGCGCGCTCGACGGCGAGTTGCGACTACCGGAACTCCCGCAGCGCGATTCGTGGTTTCCGCCGATGCGGCGTGCCGCGGCGCCGGCCAGACTCGGTGACGGACTGTCGAAGCAGGAGGTATGGGCATGCACGCCGTCGTCGTCTACGAATCGATGTTCGGGGCCACCCACGAGGTGGCGAAGGCAATCGCGGAAGGGCTCGGCGGTGACGCCGACGTGTCGCTCGTCCCGGTCGCCGAAGCGTCGCCGGAGTCGATCGGCTCGGCTGAGCTCCTGGTCGTGGGCGGGCCGACGCACATGCACGGTTTGGCCTCTCCGAGGAGCCGCGAGATGGCCGCGAAGCAGGCAGAGAAGCAGGGAGTCGAGCTCGACGAGGCCGGCGAAGGCGACGGGCTGCGGGCGTGGCTCGAGGAGCTTCCGCGGGTAGACGGAGCTCGCGGAGCCGCCTTCGACACGCGCCTGCGAGGCTGGTCGGTCATCACCGGGTCGGCAGCGCGGGGGATCGAGCGGCGGCTTCGCGGGAAGGGCTACGAGCTCGTCGCCGAGCCGAAGAGCTTCATCGTGACAGGCGAGGGGCCGCTGGCCGACGGCGAGCTCGACCGCGCCGCCGAGTGGGGCCGGGCACTGGCCGCGGCCGTGACCCGGCAGGTGGCCGGGCCGCGCTAGCGTAGAGGCATGCGGGCCGCCGACTGGGACGAGAAGTGGCGTGAGCGGCTGAGTCATCGGCATCACGCCGAGACGTCCGCTCGAGCGAATCGCTTTCTCACCGACGCGGTCGAGGGCCTCGAGCCGGGCCGGGCGCTCGATCTCGCCTGCGGGGCCGGCCGGAACGCCGTCTGGCTCGCCGAGCGGGGTTGGCGGGTGACCGCGGTCGACTTCTCGCCCGTGGCGCTCGCCGAGGCTCGGGGGCTCGCGGCCGACCGCGGGGTCGATCCCGAGTGGATCGAGGCGGACGTCGTCGAATGGGAGCCGCCGGCTGCGGCGTTCGATCTCGTCGTCCTCTTGTACCTCCAGGTTCCGCCGGGCGAGCGGAAGCGGGCGCTCGGCCACGCAGCCCGTGCGCTGGCCGCCGGGGGGATGCTGCTGGTGGTCGGCCACGACACGAGGAATCTCACCGAGGGGTGGGGAGGGCCGAAGAACCCGGACGTTCTCTACACGGCCGGCGACCTCGCCGCCGATCTGCCCGGGCTCGCGATCGTGCGTGCCGAGCAGGTGCCGCGGCCGGTCGAGACCGAGGAGGGTGAGCGGGTCGCGATCGACGCGCTCGTCCTCGCTACCGGCCGCTGAGCGCCTCTCTCGCGGCGTCGTCGAACGAGGTCAGCTCGAGTGGCACGAGCGTCCGGATGCGATCGTCGTGGGCGACGGTCGCGTTGCGCAGGCCCTCGATCAGCGGGCGGGCGACCGAGGCCCGGACCGGCGTGACGAGGTGGAGCCAGTACGAGGAGAGCCTTGGTGAGAGTACGGGCACCTCGACGATGGCCGGGTGCTTCTCGCGCAGCCGGGCGATCCGCTCGATCATCTCCCGGTAGGTCATCGCCTCCGGGCCGCCGGCGTCGAACGTCTCGCCGAGGGCCTCGGGCAGACCGCACACGCCCGCCAGGTAGCCGACGATGTCACCGAGCGCGATCGGTTGCGTCTGGGTGCCGACCCACCGGGGGCACACCATGGCCGGGAGCCGATCGACGAGCGCCAGGATCGTCTCGAAGGCAGCGCTGTCGCGTCCGACGACCATCGCCGCGCGCAGGGTGGTGACAGGAACCGGGCCGGCGGCCAGCCGTTCGCCGGTCTCGCGCCGGCTGCGAAGGTGCGGCGAGAGATCGGCCTCGCCGTCGCCGAGACCGCCGAGGTACACGATCTGGCGGATTTCTGCGGTCGCGGCCATCCGGGCCATGACGTCAGCGGCACGGCGATCGCGCTGCTCGAAGTCCTTGGAGCCGAGCGAGTGGACGAGGTAGTAGACGATCTCCACGTCGTCGAGCGCGCGCGACACCGCGAACGGATCGGTCGCGTCGGCGGCGACCCAGGAGACGTTCGGCTCGTTGCGTTTCGACTGCCGCCGTGACACGGCGACGACCTCGTGCTCGGCGGCGAGAACGGGAACGAGTTCCCGCCCGATCACCCCTGTCGCGCCAAAGACCGCGACCTTCACGGCCTGATCCGCGCGAGCCGGGAGAAGTAGCGCCTGCTGATCGCCACGTGGATCCGAGCCTGAACGTGCTGGTAGAGCGTGCCCGTCCACGGCGGACGCCCCGGCGGCGCGGCGAGCCGCGCCTCGAAGCCCGTCAGGCTGGAGGTGAGCACGACGGCGTCCTCCCCGGTCTGGGCGAGCGTGATCGCCCCGGCCTCCCGGCGGGCCAGAATCCCGCCTCGGATCGGGTACCGGCACGACACCTGGCCGTCCGCGGCCAGTCAGCTCGGGCGGGCCGAACGCGAGCAAGACAGGGTCTCGGGCGAGCAGCCGAAGCTCCAGCCCGTCCGGTCGTTCCCGTGCACGAATCAGGCGGCCGGTGGAGGCCTCGACCGCCTGCCAGTACGCCCGGCCCGAGGCGCGCCGCTCCTTCCTCGCTCATCGGGACGACGGGAGCGGACACGCGGGCGCTCTGCAGGGAGTCGATCGTGCCGTCGTCACGCTGACGCTGCGTCGACTGCCAGCCCTCGAGAATCGCAGCCATGCGGCGATCCTAGCCTCCGCGAGCGGAGGAGAACGCGCTTCCGTCCCGAGGGATCCGGGGCGGGACAGGTCCCACCCCACGACGCACGCCCGCTCGCGGTCCCGTAGGGGCCGGACCTGTCCGACGCACACACGCCCCTTCGCGCGTCCCGTAGGGGCCGGATCTGTCCGACGCATACCGCCCGCTCGCGGTCCCGTAGGGGCCGGACCTGTCCGGCCCGTCGCGGGGACGGCAGAGAGGTACGCCATCCTCCCGCCCGGCGAGCCCTCTTCGTCTCCCTGTTCGGCGACCGAACGCAGCCTTGCTTGCCCGCCGGCAGCCTGCAACGGCCACCGGGGCACGGGCCTCGGGTGTCGTGACGGCTGTCCTCACGACGCTAGGCTGGCAGGGTGCCGGAGGGTGACAGCCTGCGCCGCGCAGCCGCTCGCCTGCGTGTCCTCGAGGGGCAGATCGTCGCCGTCGAGTCGCCGCACCCGAGGGCCGCTGCGCTCGGGATCGCTCCGCGTCTCGACGGAAAGCGCCTGGTTCGATCCGAGGCGGTCGGCAAGAACCTGCTGCTGACGTTCGAGGATGGGACCGTCTTGCGGAGCCACCTGCGGATGCGCGGACGCTGGCACGTCCGGCCGGCCGGTATGGCGAGGACAGGCTCGCCGTGGCTCGTGCTTCGCGGGGACGACCACGAGGCGGTGCTCTGGAATGGGCCCGTCCTCGAGCTGGGACGGGCCGCGGTCGACAGGCTCGGACCCGATATCCTGGCCAACCCACCCGACCTGGACGGCATGATACGAGGGCTGCGGGCGGCGGGCTCCTCGCGCGAGATCGGCGAGGCGCTCCTCGACCAGCGCCTCGTTGCCGGGATCGGGAACATGTGGCGCGCCGAGGCCCTGTTCCTTGCCGGCATCTCGCCCTGGAGCACGCTGTCCGACCTGACCGACGACGATCTCCGGCGTGTTCTCCGAGCCGCAGCCGAGGCGATGAGCGGCGGGCGGCGGCCGCGGGCGGTGTACCGCCGGGCCGGCCTGCCGTGCCGCCGGTGCACGACCCCGATCGCGGCGCGCAAGCAGGGCGACGGTGCGCGAACCGCGTACTGGTGTCCCGCCTGCCAGGCAGGAACGGGCGCGGTGAGCGCGTAACCGTCGGGCGTGGCGGAACGGCCTGTTCGCTCGCCCCATCTCCATCGTGCCCTTCGCAACTTCTGCCTGGGCTCGTTCTTCGCGCTCGCGGCCGAGCTCGAGGCCGGCGCGGAGATGCCGGTCTCGCTCGAGGAGCACGGCGGCGTCGACCGGCCGACCCTCTACGAGTACCGCCCGCTCGTGGGAGCGTTCGTCGAGGTACGGGCCGGCTGGCTTGGAGAGCGCGAGGACGCGCTGGCCGCCTTGGCCGCGCTGAAGGACGAGCCGGCCGCCGGGATTCTTGCCCGTGCGCATTCGAGCGCGAGGGCGGGGGAGGACGAGGCGCTGCGCCGGGTCGTCCTCATTCCGGTGCTCGAGCGTCTCGCGGAGCGGTGTGCCGGGTTCGACTGGGACGACTCGGCGTTCGACCAGGTCTACGCGGAGCTCGAGAAGACGCTCTTCGGGGCAACCCGCCTCTACGGCGCCCTCACGCCGCTCGTCGGCCTCACCGCGGGCGGCCCGGTCGAGCTCGCCCCGGGGACGCGGGTTCGGCCGGCGGCACGGGGCGAGCTCTCCGCTACGTGGCCGGACGCGGGACGGCTGCTGCCGCGCGATTTCGGTCGCGAGGTCGACCGGACGCTCCTGCTCGAGATCGAACGGGAGCTCGACGCCGCCGCGCCGGAGGTACCGGATGCGCCGCTCGAGGTCGCCCGGGTCGTCAGCGCGCTCCGGCTCGCGACGCCCGGCGCGATCGCGGCCGGCCCCGTCATCTTCGAACGGCTCGACTGGCAGTCCTACAACATCCGCCCGGTTCCGCCGCTCGCCGCTCAGGAGCCGCCGGGGGAGGCGACGAGACTCGACCCGTTCCGCGGCAAGCTCGCCGAGGAGCTGCTCCGGCGCCTGGCCGAAGGCCCCTGTGACGGCGAGGTGCTCGAGGCGCTCGAGCGGTACGAGATCGCGCTCTTCAACCGGGGGCCGATGCGATCCGACGAGCTGCGGGAGGCGCTCGTCACGCTGCTCGGCGGGGACGAGGGCTCCTGGGCTGCGGCGATGCGGGCGGCTGCGCTGCTCGGCGAGGCGCCGAGCGACCGGGCGGAGCTCGTGCAGGCACTTCGCTCGCTCGTCGATGGCGACGGCCCGGGTGGTCGTGCCGAGGACGCCGTCCGACGAGCGCTCGTCGAGAGTCTCTTGAGCGATTCCCGGGAAACGCTGATCAGTGCCCTCGACGACGCGCTTCTCGGCCTGCGGCCACGTCCGCAGCTGACCGCGGCGGCCCGTGTGGTCGCCGCCGGCTGAGCACGCCTGCCTTCACCACGGAGCGCGGCTCGCCGGCCGGCGGGGCGCACGGGTTGTGTCCTGATCCCGGGTCGTCACGAGCCTGTGGCTGAACCGACACGAGTTGACACTGTCCCGCGCGAATGTCCGCGCTACGGTCGGTGCATGGACGAGGCGCGACGGGTCATCGAGCGACTGGAGCGCATCGACCGGCTGCGGTCGGGGACGGGCGATCCGGCGGCCCTTCTCGACGAGCTGCGAGGGCTTCTGCGCGACGGCGAGGCGTGGGCGGTCGCCGAGGGCGTCGAGAACGGCCGTGCACGCCGGGCTCTCTCGGAGCTCGACGCCGCCCTCGCCGGTGGCGAGCCCCGGCATGGGCACGAGCACAGTGGCCGAACGGAGGGGGGTGGACGCCGGGGGTAGCGACATATAATCGCCCGCCGTGCCGCGTTACGGCCCACCGGACGCCCTCGAGACACCGCGGTATGCCGGTGTCCGGACGTTCATGCGGGCTCCCCACGTTCGCGCGACCGACGAGGTCGACGTCGCCGTCATCGGGATCCCCACGGACGACGCGGTCTCCTTCCGAAGCGGGGCTCGTTTCGGACCGGAGGCGATCCGGAGCGCGTCGGCGCTGATCCGGCCGTACAACCCGCTCCTCGGCGTGAACGTCGCCGACCGGCTCTCGATCGTCGACTGGGGTGACGCCCCGACCGTCCCCGGATACGTGGTCGAGTCGCTGGAACGCACTCGGGCCGCGGTCGAGGAGGTGGCGCGGGCGGGAATCGTCACCCTCTGCCTGGGAGGCGACCACACGGTGCTCCTCGCGGAGCTTCGAGCGCTCGCCGCGGTCCATGGCCCGCTCGGGCTGATCCAGCTCGACGCGCACCATGACCTGTGGGACGAGTACTTCGGCCAGAAGGTCTTCCACGGCAGCGTCGTGCGTCGCGCGGTCGAGGAAGGCCTCATCGACCCGGCCCGGTCGGTGCAGGCGGGCCTGCGCGGCTCGCTCTACGGAGCGAGTGACATGCGCATGCCGGCGGAGCTCGGGCTCGACGCGCTGTCGTTCGAAGAGCTGGCAGCGCTCGGTCCCGGTGAGTTCTCGCTCAGGGTCCGGGAGCGCGCCGGGAGCGGGCCGTGCTTCCTTTCGTTCGACATCGACTTCGTCGATCCCGCGTTCGCTCCGGGTACCGGAACGCCCGAGGTCGCCGGACCGACGAGCCGAGAGGCGCTCACGTACGTCCGCTGTCTTGCCGGGCTCGACTTCCGCGGCTTCGACTGCGTGGAGGTGGCTCCCTCAGCCGAAAACGCGTGGCCCGGAATCACAGCCCTGCTCGCAGCCAACGTCTGCTTCGAGATGCTCTCCCTCCTCGCGTTCAGACGCTGAAGCTCCGCGCGCTCCTGGACGCCTCGCACGAGGAGGCTCACCGGCGGGCTGATCCGAGAGCGCCCGCGTCGGTTACTCGGTCGGCACGTCCTCGGGATCGGGCGGAATCCCGAGACGAGCTGCCCTGGCCTCGTTCTCGAGAGCGGCAACGGCCTCCCGGCGGGCGTCGATCTCGGACGTATCGTGCCGTTCCTGCGCGAGGCGCCCTCTCGCCGCGTCGAGAGCGGCCGTGTCCGAGAGCGTCGCGTCGAGCAGTTTCTGCGCGGCTGCGAGTCGGGTGGCAGCCCACAACCGGGTCTCCTCGAGATGCTCGGCGGCCAGGCTCATGTCCTCGCGGCGCTGCTGATCGAAGCGGCCGGCATTCAGAGACGCGATGTTCACGAGGCGCGCGAACTCGCGGGCGTCGCCGTCGCGCCGCGGGAAGTCGTGGCTGCTCTCGCCCTGGCGACTTCGCAGCGCCAGGCGGCTTCGGCGGGGATGGTGCTGCGGATCCGAGCGCGGGAGCGCGCCGCTGCCGACGCCCTTCAGGGCGGCGGACTCAGCCGGGAGGATCACTGCGTGAACGGAGGCGAGCGAGACGTCCCACTCGGGGCTGTGCAGCGAGTCGTCCCGCAGGGAGAACGGGCCGTAGCTCGCGATCTCCCGCGGGCGGCCGACGTCGCGCAGGTGTGCATCCGCGCGCGAGACGGCGTCCGCCGACACCTTCTCGGCCTTCCGGACGGCGCGCTCCGCCCGCTGGCACCCCCTGCGATACGTCCTCTGCGCCCGGCCGAGCTCGACCCGCGCTCGTGTGACCCGGAGACGATGAAGCAGCTCCGCCTTCCACAGGCTGCGTCGTGCCTGCCTGAGTCGGATCTCCTCCGGCGCCCTCCAGCGGGAGGCGCGCAAGGCGCCGCGGCGATGCGCTCCGTCCAGGCGCCGGACGAGTCGCTGAAGCGCCTCGGTGAGGCGATCGAGCCCCGCGCGGGCGGCCTGCTCGATCTCGGTGCGGCTGGGAACGTGCATCAGCGTGTCCTACCCGCAGCGGCATTCACGTCGGACGGCTGAACTCCTACCTCGGGGGGGTCGCGGCGCGCGTTCTCCGGCTCGCGCGGACGGGAAGGTGTCCGCCGATCAGCTGACTACACTCGGTCTCGTGCGCCGGGTGTCCGTGTCGCCGGGGACGATGCCGCAGCGTCAGCCCCGTCTCGGTCTCGTCGCCGCGCTTGCCGCGGCGTTCGGCGTTGCCGTCGCTACAGGCGTGCCGACGGATCTGATCGACACGCCGCTCTTCGGACGAGCGATCGCGCCGGCCGGTTGGGCCTATCCCGTCTGGATCGCCTCGTCCGTCCTCGTCGGATTGCTCGTGGCGAGGGACGGGCGTGTGAGCCGCGTCGCGGCGGGTGGTGGGCTGCTCGCGCTGCTCGCCGTCGGGTGCCCGGTCTGCAACAAGGCGGTCGTCCTCGCGCTCGGCTCCGCCGGCGCCGTCGAGTGGTTCTCACCCGCGCAGCCCGTTCTCGCCGTCCTGTCGGTCGCGGGCCTCCTGGCTGCGCTCGCTCTCGGGGCTGGTCGGCGCGCATTCCCGGTCGCGCAGGACGTGCGGCCGGCCGGCTCGCCGAGCCGAAAAGCGCCGACAGGAGCACGAGAAGGATTGTGTTAGCCCGGCGAGAAAGAAGGGCGCCATGGTCGCACTACTCTCGCGGTTTCACTCACGTGCACCGGCTGCCGAAGCGGTGAAGCTCGGCAAGGTCATCGCGTTTGCGAATCAGAAAGGCGGCGTGGCGAAGACCACGACGACGCTCAACCTCGCCGTCGCCTTCAAGGAGCACGGGCTCGACGTGCTGGCGATCGATCTCGACCCCCAGGGCAATCTCACGATGAGCCAGGGCCTGAATCCCGACAAGCTCGACCGTTCGATGTTCGACGTGCTCGTGCGGTCGATGCCGATCGAGGAGATCATCCACCATGCGGAGGTCGACGTCGCCGTGTCGTCGATCGATCTCGCCGGCGCCGAGCTCGCGTTGTCCAGCATGATCGGCCGGGAGCGCGCCCTGCAGAAGGCGCTGCTACCGATCAGGGCGGACTACGACTACATCCTGATCGACACGCCGCCGTCGCTCGGCCTGCTGACGATCAACGCGCTCACGGCTGCGGACGAGGTCATCGTTCCCGTCCAGTGCGAGTACCTGTCGCTGCGCGGGCTCGTGCAGCTCCAGAACACGCTCGGGATGATCCGCGAGAACCTCAATCCGACGGTCGACATCCGCGGGATCCTGCCGACGATGTACGACGCACGCACGCTCCATAGCCGCGAGGCGATCGACATGTTGAAGGAGAACTTCGGCGACACGGTCTTCGACACCCGCATCCGGAAGACCGTCCGCTATGCCGAGGCGCCCGTGCAGGGGAGCTCGGTCCTGAAGTACGACCCCACCGGCGCCGCGGCGGAGGCCTACCGGGATCTCGCGAAGGAGGTGCTGAACGGTGCGAAGGCGCGCAAGCATGCGTGAAGGGCCACTCACGGAGCTGTTCAAGGCGACCGAGGCGGGTCAGCGCAGATCCGAGCGGCCGCTCGTGCCGGTCGAGGACATGCCGACGGTCGAGGCGGCGTACCCGTTCGAGGACGTTGCCGCGAGCGCCGCCGAGCCCGAGAGCGACTCCGAGCCTCCGCACGCCGAGCGCGCCGAGCTGGCACCCGAGCCTCCCGTCATGCGCCTCGCCGAGGCTGCTCCGCTGGTGCCGCCCCCACGCGAGGGCCCACGCCCGTCCCGAGCTCCCAAGGCCGATTCGGCCGCCTACCTCGCTGTGATACGCGTCGTCGGCGTGGGTGGCGGCGGGCTGAACGCGGTCAACCGGATGATCGAGTCCGGCATCTCGCAGGTCGAGTTCGTCGCGCTCAACACGGACATCCAGCAGCTCCGGATGTCGGATGCGCCGGTGAAGATGCACATCGGGCGCGAGTTGACGCAGGGCCTTGGCTCCGGCGCCGACCCCGAGATCGGGCGGCGTGCGGCCGAGGACGCCTACGACCAGATCAAGCACGTCCTCCGCGGTTCGGACATGGTCTTCGTCACCGCCGGCGAGGGCGGTGGCACCGGCTCGGGCGCGGCCCCGGTCGTCGCCCGCATCGCCCGGGAGGTCGGCGCGCTCACGGTCGGGATCGTCACGATGCCCTTCCGCTTCGAGGGAACGCGCCGCCAGGCCCAGGCCGACGCAGGCGTGCACGAGCTGCGCTCGGTCTGCGACACGGTGATCGTCATTCCGAACGACCGCCTGCTCGAGGTTCTCGATCGCTCGACCTCGATGATCGAGGCGTTCCGGATTGCCGACGACGTCCTCAGGCAGGGCGTCCAGGGCATCTGCGACCTGATCACGATGCCGGGCCTCATCAACCTCGACTTCGCGGACGTCCGGACGATCATGCGAGATGCGGGCTCGGCCCTCATGGGAATCGGCTTCGCGACCGGCGAGCACCGGGCGCACGAAGCCGCTCAGCGTGCGCTCAACTCACCGCTGATCGACGCCGAGATCACCGGCGCTCGCGGGATCCTCCTCTCGATCGCGGGAGGGGACGACATGGGGCTCGTCGAGGTCACCGAGGCCGCCGAGGTCGTTCGCGCGGCCGCGACCGACGATACGAACATCATCTTCGGGGCGACCGTCGATTCTCGGCTGAACGGGCAGATCTGGGTCACGGTGATCGCGACCGGAATCGGAAAGAGCCCGCGCCCGGCCGCCGCACGGCTGTCCGCGATGTCCGCCGCCTCCGGCGAGAACGCTGCGCTCGAGCCGCCGAGCTTCCTCCGCGACCTGTAGCGAAGCGCCTCCCGGTGGGATTCCTGGGTCGGGCCGCCCGGGCAAGCCGCCCCGCGCGCGTCGACAGGACACCGCGCGCACCCAGGGCTGGGAAACGACCGGTCGCCGCGGCGAATCGGCGCGAGTAGGCTCTTTGGCATGCGAGGAGCCGTTGCCGCCGGGCACCCGCTCACGGCCGAGGCGGGGGCTCAGGTTCTCGAGGCTGGTGGGAACGCCGTCGACGCCTGTGTCGGCGCGGCATTCGTCGCCTGGGTGACCGAGAGCCCGTTGACCGGGCCGGGTGCAGGCGGATTCATGCTCGTCCACCGTGCGCGTGACGCGAGCGATTTCCTGCTCGATTTCTTCGTCGAGGCTCCCGGCAGAGGCGTGGACGGGAAGCGGGCGTCGATGCAGGCGGTCGATATCCCGTTCGGGAGCGGCGACACGACGCAGCGGTTCCTGATCGACGCGCCGTCCTGTGCCGTGCCGGGCATGGTCGCCGGCCTTGCCGAGGCCCACCGTCGCTACTGCACGATGCCCTGGGGCGAGTTGATCGCGCCGGCCGTGCGCCTGGCCCGTGGCGGCGTCGGGGTGAACGCCCAGCAGGCGCTTCTGCACGCTTTTCTCGACGCGGTCCTGCGCCACGATCCGGACGGTCGGAGCGTCTACGGGGCCGATCGACCGCTGCAGATCGGAGAGCGGCTGACCCAGCGCGACCTGGCGGAAACGCTCGAGCAGCTTGCGACCGGGGGTGCCCGCGTCTTCTACGAAGGCGATCTCGCCGCGCGCATCTCGGACGAGGTTCTCGCCCGGGGCGGCGCGATCAGCCGCGCCGACCTGCACGCGTACCGCGTCATCCGAAGGACCCCGGTGCGCGCCGTCTACCGAGGGCACGAGCTCGTATCGAACCCGCCTCCGTCGTCCGGCGGGGTGCTGATCGCCTACGCGCTCCGGCTCTACAACGAGCTCGGGCCCGGTGGCGAGGCGGGAAGCGCCGGGGCGATTGCGCGTCTCGCGGCGATCTCGCGCGAAGCGACGCGCGCCCGCGGCGGCCGGTTCTCCTCAGACCTCTTCCGCGGCGGGTTGGCGGGCCGCCTGCTCGACGACGCCGAGATCGCGAAGGCCGTGGCCGCCATCCGGGCCCGGGAGCAGTCATCCTCTGTCGAGCCGGCCGGTCTTCCCTCCACCACGCACATCAGCGTCGTCGACACCCGCGGAAACGCGGCATCGCTCTCGTCCTCGACCGGCTGCGGCTCGGGTGTGGTCGTCCCTGGGACGGGGATCCACCTGAACAACATGCTCGGCGAGGTCGACCTGAATCCGTCGAGCAAGGCGGCGGTCCCGGGTCGCCGCCTTACGAGCATGATGGCACCGAGCGTCCTCCTCTGGCAAGGGCGCCCGCGACTCGTGGTCGGCAGCGCGGGCTCGGAGCGCCTGCGCGGGGCGATTACCCAGACGATCGTGAACGTCGTCGACCATCGAATGGCGCTCCGCGAAGCGATCGACAGCCCGCGCGCGCACCTAGACGGTCAGGCGCTCCACTGCGAGGGCGGTACCAGCCCCGAGTCGGCAGCGAGGCTCGAGCGGCTCGGCTTCGATCTCGTACTGTGGCCCGGCGAGGACCGCAACCTGTTCTTCGGCGGTGTCGCAGCCGTTGCAGTCGACGCGGAAGGGCTACTCGAGGCGGCCGGTGACCCCCGTCGCGGCGGCGCCGGCGTGGTCGTCGAATGACAGCCGCGATCCGACCCGCTCGTCCCCGCGACGCCCGCGCGCTCGTCGAGCTCGCCGAAGCGGTCGGTGCCGAGCCGGAAGGCTGGCTGATCGCCAACGGCAACTGGCGAAGCGTGCGCCGCGAGCGCCGATTCCTGCGCCAGGTGGCGCGGTCGAGCCACGTCGCCGTGATCCTCGCCGAGGACGACGGTCAGATCGTCGGCCGTCTGACCATCGCGAGGGATTCCCATCGCGCGTGCGCCCACGTTGCGGACGTCGGCATCATGGTCGCGCACGGCCGGCGTCGACGCGGAATCGGCCGTGCCCTGATGGAGGCTGCGGAATCCTGGGCTCGATCGGCGAACGTGACCAAGATCGAGCTCCACGCCTTCCCGTACAACGAGGCGGCGATCGGCCTCTACGAACAGCTCGGCTATCGCCGCGAGGGCTATCGGCATCGTCACTTCCGCAGGGGCGACGACATCGTCGACGCCGTACTCCTGGCCAAGATGATTACGTTAGTTTTGTTGATTTATGAATAAGCGATAACTATTTTGCTCAGGCATTCTTGAACATTCATGGAAGAGCGTGGCGTGCCCGGAACCGGATCCGTTCTCCTCGAGGACGAGGGCCTCGAGACCGAGGATCACCTGTGGACGGATGACTCGGGCATCGACTACTCCGGCTGGTTCTGCGTGAGCACCGATCCCTTCCCGTGCCCGGCGGAGGGCTGTGCGTTCGTTGCGGAGTTCATGACGGCGACGCACCTCGTCCTGGTCTGGCAGGAACGGGACGACCCGAACCTGCTTCGTCACGCCCAGCGAGCGAAGGACGTCGGCCGCAATCCCCAGGTCGTCGAGTACGAGTCGGGGTTCGGGCCGAGCGCCTCCTACTACCTCTGGGAGGCGTCCGGACGCCCGGTGCACGGGGTGAAGCGCCTCTAGCAACTGGCCCGGCGCCTCATCGCGCCGAAAGCGTGTCGCTTCCTCCACAGCTCGCCCGGCGCTAACGGCCGTGTCCGGATGGTGGGATCGCGTCCGGCGAGCCCTGGTCACTCCCTCGTTCGGAGTAGTTCCTTCGCACGTGCGTGCCAAGTTCGCAACGGCTCATCGAGGGGTCTGACCCCGTACGTCGTCGAAGGGTCTGACCCCGTACGTCGCCGCCCGCGCGACGGGGCTGGTCGAGCGAGGCTCCTAGCCCGGGGGCTCCACGCGGCCGTTCGTCGAGGCTCGCTCTCGGGCCGTCTTCGACCAGACGATCGCCTCTCGAGCACGGTCGAGCAGGGCGGCCAGGCGGCTGACCCGCTCCCGTTCCGAGCGCAGCTCGAGCAGCTCCTGTTTGACGTCGACTCCGAAGTCCACCCGGGCCGCGATCCAGTACGAGACGAGCTCGGTCTCGGGTCCCGGGTCATCGGGCTCGGACTCGGCTGCCGCAGCGACACGCCGATACGCTGCGATGCACCGGTCGATCTCCGCCGACGTCGGCTGCTCGTCGGCATCGTCGAGGGGGGAGACGTTGCCCGTCATGAAGGTGCGACCGGCGGTCTCCTCGACGAGTTGGAACCGATCGCGGCCCTCGATCACGATGTTGAGGCGGCCGTCGTCGAACCGTTCGAGCACTTCGACGACTGCCGCCGTCGTGCCCACCTCGCGAACGCCGGCATCGTCGGCGAGGATCAGGCCGAACTCGCGCTCGTCGTCGAGGCACTCGCCGATGAGCTCGCGGTAGCGCGGCTCGAAGATGTGCAAGGGGATGCGCTCTCCCGGCAGAAGAACGACTCCGAGCGGGAACAGCCCGATCTCGGCCACGCGGACAGAGTAAGGTCTGGGACATGAGGGCCGCGTCGCTCACGGGCATGGAGACCGACTACTTCGCGCGGGCGATCGCCGATCTCGTCCCGTACGAGCCGGGAAAGCCGGCGGAAGAGGTCCAGCGCGAGCTCGGCCTCGAGCGGGTCGTCAAGCTGGCGTCGAACGAGGGCCCCTTCGGCCCGCTTCCTGCCGCGCTCGAGGCGATCGGTCGCGGCGCGCCGGAGCTGAACCGCTATCCGGACGGTGGGTTCTACCAGCTGCGCGCTGTGCTCGCCGAGCGGCACGGAGTGGCAGCCGACAGCATTGCGCCGGCCTCGGGCGCGGACGGCGTCATCCTGTATCTTTCGCTCGCCGCGCTCGACCCGGGCGACGAGATCGTCTGCGGCTGGCCGTCGTTCCCGAGCTACGTCCTCGGCGCGCTGAAGATCGGCGCGCTCCCGGTGCGGGTGCCGTTGACGGAGGATCGCTACGACCTCGAGGCGCTGCTTCGGGCCGTGACGCCGCGGACGAAGATCGTGTACGTCTGTAACCCGAACAACCCGACCGGGACCATGGTGACGCGGGCCGCGCTCGACGAGTACTTCGAGAACGTCCCTCCACACGTCCTGACGGTGCTCGACGAGGCGTACTTCGAGTACATCGACGACCCCGACTATCCCGACGGCATAGAGGAGTACGTCAAGGAAGGGCGACGCTGCGTCGTCCTGCGGACCTTCTCCAAGATCTATGGGCTCGCGGGCTTGCGGGTCGGCTACGGCGTCGGCTCGCCGGACGTCGTCCAGGCGATCCGGAAGGTGCAGAGCGCGTTCGACGTGACCCAGCCGGCCCAGGACGCCGCGCTCGCAAGCCTCGACGACGAGGACGAGGTCGCGCGCCGCCGAGCGGCGAACGCCCTCGAGCGCGATCGGGTTGCCGGGGCGCTCGCGGCCGTCGGGCTACGGGTCGCCGGCCCTCCTGTCGGCAACTTCGTCTTCGCAGAGACCGGCGCTGCGGACGCGCGTCCGCTCTTCGAGGCCCTCCTGCGCGAGGGCGTGATCGTACGTCCCCTCGGCGGCTTCGGCGCGCCGGGCGCAATTCGTGTCACCGTCGGGCTCGCGTCCGAGAACGAGGCGCTGATCGAGGCGCTCCCGCGGGCCCTGGCCGCGGCCTCCGTAGGACGCGACCCGTCATAGCAGCAAGGGCCGTGGGTCGACGGCCAGGAGCGGCCGCTTACACATATGAACTTGCAGATGCTCCAAATACCATCATAATAATTTGCCTGAGCTGACGCCAGAAGCCCTCGTCAGCGGGGTTCGGGCCGGAGACCGCCGGGCGATCGCGCGTGCGATCACGCTCGTCGAAAACGGCGATCCGGCGGCGAGCGAGATCGTCAAGGGCCTCTACGGCGAGACCGGCAGCGCGTCGCTGGTCGGCGTGACCGGCGCGCCGGGAGTCGGGAAGTCGAGTCTGGTCGCCGCGCTCGTCGGCCACGTGCGAGAGCTGGGCAGGACGGTCGGCGTGCTCTCGGTCGATCCGTCGAGCCCGTTCTCGCGCGGCGCGGTGCTCGGAGATCGCATTCGGCTCAGCGACCACTTCCTCGATCCGGGTGTCTTCATCCGCTCGATGGCGGCGCGCGGGCACCTCGGCGGCGTCGCCGAGGCGACGCTCCAGGCGGCTCTCGTCCTCGACGCTGCCGGAAAGGACGTGCTCTTCCTCGAGACGGTCGGCACGGGCCAGAGCGAGATCGAGATCGCGCAGCTCGCCGATACGGTGATCCTCGTGTTGATGCCCGGCTCAGGCGACTCCGTGCAGGCTCTGAAGGCAGGCGTCATGGAGATTCCCGACGTCATCGCAATCAACAAGTGCGACCACCCCCTGGCGAAGACGATGCTCCGCGAGGTTCGCGCCGTGCTCGAGCTGACGCCGGACCGGCCCTGGCCGGTCCCGATCGTCCTCACCGAGGCCCTTCGCCACGAGGGCATCGACGAGCTGTGGGGAGCGATCGGCTCGCATCGCGACTACCTCGGGCAGGAGGGCCGGCTGGCCGAGCGCCGCCGGCGCAGCCTGTCTGCCGAGGTGTTCGCGCTGGCGAGCGGCCGTGCGCGAGACCATCTCGAGCGGCGCGTCGCGGACGACCCGGAGCTTCGGCGTCTCCTCGACGCCGTCGAACGTCGCGAGCTCGACCCACTCACCGCCGTCCAGCAGATTCTCGAACGCGTATTTCAGATCGGCGACAATGGAGCCACCGCGTCCCGCTGACATCGCGGCCGCGCGCCGAGCGCTCCGCGGCGTCGCCCGGGAGACCCCGGTGCAACGCTCGGAGACGCTCTCGCGCCTGAGCGGCCGCTCCGTGTACCTGAAGGCCGAGAACCTCCAGCGGACCGGGTCGTTCAAGGTTCGTGGGGCGGTCACGAAGCTGGCGTCGCTCACGGACGAGCAGCGACGCGCAGGCGTGATTGCGGCGAGCGCCGGCAATCACGGGCAGGCGGTTGCCTGGGCCGCCCGCGAGGCGGAAATCGGCGCGACGGTGTTCATGCCCGAGAACCCGGCGCTCGCGAAGCTCGAGGCGACACGCGGCTACGGCGCAGACGTCGTGCTGGCCGGAGAGCTGCTCGACGAGTCGCTGCTCGCCGCCCGGGCCCGAGCCGAGGAAACAGGGGCGACGATCGTTCATCCGTTCGACGATCCGGTCGTCGTGGCCGGCCAGGGCACGCTCGGGCTCGAGCTCGACGAGCAGCTGCCCGAGGTCGAGCGTGTCGTCGTTCCGGTCGGTGGGGGCGGCCTCTGCTCGGGGATCGCGCTGGCGCTCGGCGAGACGCGCCCCGGCCTGCGCCTCGTGGGTGTCCAGGCCGAGCGCTGCGCGCCGCTTGCGGGGAGCACCGAGCTCGGCCCGACGATCGCGGACGGCATCGCGGTGAAGCAGCCTGGATCGCTTACCCGCCCGATCCTGGCGGACAGGCTCGAAGCGATCGTCACCGTCTCGGACGAGGAGATCGCGCAGTCGATCGTCCTCCTGCTCGAGCGATCGAAGCTCGTCGTCGAAGGCGCCGGGGCGGCCGGGGTGGCAGCGTTGCTCGCCGGCCGGATACCGGGTGAGGGCCCCGTCTGCATCGTTCTCTCCGGCGGGAACATCGACGCGAGCCTGCTCGTCGAGGTGACGCGGTACGCGCTCACCGAGGCCGGTCGGCACCTGGTCGTTCGCACGCGGGTCGCCGACCGTCCGGGCCAGCTCGGCCTCCTGCTGACGCGGATCGCCGCCGAGGGTGTCAACGTTCTCGAGGTAAAGCACGAGCGCGAGGGGATCGACCTGCCGATGGGCGACACCGGTATCGGGCTGATCCTCTTGACGCGCGGCGAGGATCACTGCGTCGAGCTGATCGGCCTGATGAAAGCCTGGGGCTACCCGGTCGAGCGCGTCAGCTAGCCCCGGGTGCCCGCGCCGCTCGCGGCCTGCGGGCTGTGGGCGGATCGGCACACCTTCGGCACGTTCCTCGCGAGAAGGCGCAGCGCCTCTGCGCCCGCGTGCGCGCTTCGAGAGCCACGAAGCCAGAACGCGATGTCGGCCGTCTGCGAAACCAGGGGTCAGACCCCTCGGAAAACCTCCGACGATCTGTCACGCTCTCGCGCGCAAGACGGCACGAAGGGCGCTTGCTCGGGGAGTCCTCAGAGCCCGAGCTCGCGGGCGATGACCAGCCGCTGGATCTCGTTCGTCCCTTCGCCGATCTCGAGCACCTTCTGGTCGCGGTAGAAGCGGGCGATCGGCGACTCCTCCATGAAGCCTGAACCGCCGTGGAGCTCGAGCGCCTCGTTGACGACGCGATTGGACAGCTCGCCCGTGAACAGCTTCGCCTGGGCCGCCGCGAGCGCGAACGGCCTGCCCTGGTCCTTGAGCCACGCCGCCCGGTAGGTGAGCGCCCGCCCGGCCTCGATCTCGGTGGCCATGTCGGCCAGCTTGAACTGGACCGCCTGGAAACGTCCGATCGGCCGGCCGAACTGCCGCCGCTCCTTCGCGTGCGCGAGCGCGAGCTCGTAGGCGCCGCGAGACAGCCCGAGGGCGAGTGCCGCGACCGAGATCCGTCCGCCGTCGAGGATCTCGAGGAACTGCCGGAAGCCCTCGCCCCGGGCACCCAGCAGGTGATCCTCCGGAACAGCGCAGTCCGCAAACGACAGGATGCGGGTGTCCGAGGCGTGCCAGCCGAGCTTTCGCATCGGCGCCGAGATCTCGTAGCCGGGCGTGCCGTTCGGGACGACGAGATTCGAGATCTCCGGCTGCCCGTCCTGCTGCCCTGTGACCGCGGTGATCGTGACGCAGGCGGTGATGTCGGTTCCCGCGTTCGTGATGAAGATCTTCGAGCCGTTCACGAGCCAGCGGCCGTCACGGAGCTCGGCCGTCGTACGGGTCGCGCCGGCATCGGAGCCTGCTTCCGGCTCGGTGAGCCCGAACGCCGCGAGCCGGCGTCCCGAGGCGAGATCGGGCAGCCAGCGTTCCCTCTGCTCGTCCGTGCCGAACAGGTAGATCGGCATCGCGCCGAGCGACGTGTGCGCGGCGACGGTGATCGCCACGGAGGAGTCGACGCGCGCGAGCTCCTCGACGGCGATCGCGTACGAAAGGGTGTCCGCCCCGGCCCCGCCGTAGGCCTCCGGCAGCGGGATGCCCATGAGCCCGAGCTCGGCGAGCCCGTCCACGATGTCGTAGGGGAAGCGGTGCTCGTGGTCGAGCTGCTCCGCGACGGGCCCCACGCGCTCCTCGGCAAAGGCGCGAACCGTCGCGCGGAGCAGCTCGCGCTCCTCGCCGACGTCGAGATCCATCAGGCGAGCCGTTCGGCGAGTGCCGCGATCAGCCGGACGCCGAACCCCGTGGAGCCCTTGCTCGTGTAGTAGTCGCCCCGGCTGCGTTCGAGATAGGCGGTGCCGGCGATGTCGAGGTGGGCCCAGGGGCCGTCGCCGGCGAACTCCTGGAGGAAGCGCGCGGCGTAGATCGGGCCGGCCTGACGCAAGTCGGACGAGTTCTTCATGTCGGCGTAGGTCGACTTGATGTAGCGGGCATACGTCTCGTGGAGGGGGAGCGGCCACGCGTGATCGCCGGACGCGGCGCCGGCCGCCTCGACCTCGTCTACCCAGGCCTGGTCGTTGCCGAGCAGGCCTGCGTAGAAGTCGCCGAGCGCGATCACGACGGAGCCGGTCAGCGTGGCGAGGTCGAGGACGTGCGTCGCGCCGCGTCGGCGGGCATCGACGAGAGCGTCCGCGAGCACGAGGCGACCCTCGGCGTCGGTGTTCGTCACCTCGATCGTCTTCCCGTTCAGCGCGGTGAGGATGTCACCGGGCCGGTAGGCACGACCGTCCGGCATGTTCTCGCAGGCCGGCACGACTGCGGTCACGCGCACGGGGATGCCGAGCGCCGCGATCGCGCCGGTGGCCGCGAGAACCGCCGCGCCGCCGGCCATGTCGGTCTTCATCTCGTCCATGCCCCGCGACGGCTTCAGCGAGAGCCCGCCGCTGTCGAAGGTGATCGCCTTCCCGACGAGGCCCAGGTGAACCTCACCCGCCGTGGGCGGCGAATACTCGAGTATGACCAGTCGCGGCTCCACGGCGCTGCCGCTCGCGACCCCGGCGAACGCGCCCATGCCGGCGCCGGCGATCTCGCGGGGGCCGAGCGCGTCGAAGCGAAGCTGGTCGGAGCCGTCGGCGATGTCCGAGGCGGCGGCCGCGAGGCGTTCCGGCGTGAGCTCGTTGGCCGGCATGTCGACGAGCTCGCGACAGCGGTTCGTCCACTCCGCGACCACGCCTGCGCGAGCGGCGGCGTCGCCGGCCGCCGGTGCGGCCTGGCCCACGAGGACGAGTCGCGTGATCGGCGTCTGTCGCTCCCCGTTCGTCTTCCAGGCCCCGGGGTCGTACGCCGTGAGAACCGTCCCGTCGACGATCGCGCGGGCCTGCTCGGCCGCGCCCAGCCGGCCCTCGCCGCCGATCGTCCAGGCGACCGTGCCCCCGCCGACGTGCGCGGCTCGCGCAGCGACCCGGGCGGCGGCGGTCCGGAGGGTGTCGGCCTCCACGGCCTCCTCGGCGCCGATCCCCACGACCGCCACGCGCTGCGAGCCGAGCTCGCCGCGGGTGTGGACCAGGGTGACCCGCCCGGTCGTCCCCTTTACCTCGCCGTCGGCGACGAGATGGGCCAGGCGGCCGTCGAGAGCCTGGTCGACTGCCTTGGCCTCGTTGGAGAGCGTCGCGGGCTCGGTGACCGTCACTGCGAGCACGTCCGCCTCCACGTCGGTGGGCACCGCGTCGACGGCGACGATCTCGATCGGTTGGCGGCGCATCGTGTCCGGGGGGCAGGTTACCCTGAGCCGGTCGTGACCGAGCAGTCTTCCCCTGTCGTGGAAACGCTTCAGAAGCAGCTCGACACCCTTGTCCTCGAGCGCGAGCGGCTGCGCTCGTCGAGCGCCGAGCGATCGGAGCTGGAGCGGAACCGCCTCGCCATCGTTCGGGTTCAGTGGGAGCTCTCACGCGCGTTGATCGCGCGCTATCGCCCGACGTTCCAGGCGGCCTGATCCGAGGGAGCTCGAGCCCGCCGGGAGCGGCGGGCTATCCTGCGCGGCGTGGCAGGCGGCGTCGACCGGCGGGCGATGACGAGCCTGTCGGCCGGTCATCTGGCGGCCGACCTCGCGCAGGGCTCGGTTCCGGCGCTGCTCGTCTTCCTCATTCCGAAGCTCGACCTCACCTACACGCTCGCGGCGGCGGTCGTGCTGGTCGCGACCTTTGCCTCGTCGATCGTGCAGCCGGCGTTCGGGCTGT
This sequence comes from uncultured Thermoleophilia bacterium, assembly GCA_963819905.1. Taxonomy (GTDB): domain Bacteria; phylum Actinomycetota; class Thermoleophilia; order Gaiellales; family Gaiellaceae; genus CAWCQC01. The sequence continues at coordinate 183,241 of CAWFXP010000005.1, read as the reverse complement.
GGTCTGACCGCCGCGGCGCGATGTGGCTTCTGCCCGTCGGCGTCGCCCTGGCCGGGATCGGAATCGCGCTTGCCGCCGTGTCGCCGACGTACCCGCTCCTGCTGGCGGCAGTGCTCGTGTCGAGCCTGGGCATCGCGGCGTTCCACCCGGAGGGAATGAAGTTCGCGAGCTACGTGAGCGGCACGCGGCGCGCGAGCGGAATGGCGGTTTTCTCCGTCGGCGGCAACCTCGGCTTCGCGATCGGCCCGGTGGTCGCCTCGACGCTCATCCTGGCTCTCGGGCTCGAGGGCGGCCTCCTGATCGCGATCCCGGGGATCGTCGTCGCCGTCTGGCTCCTCCGCGAGCGCGGCTACATCGACGGGTTCGCGCCGCGGGGGGGATCGCAGGCCTGGCACGACACCGGCCGGGACCGCCCCGGCGCGTTCGTGCTGCTTCTCGCGGTTGTGGCGCTGCGAAGCATCCCCCACTACGGGCTCTTCACGTTCGTGCCTCTCTGGGAGGTGTCGCAGGGCGCCAGCGAGGAGTGGGGCACCCGGCTCCTGTCGCTGTTCCTGCTCGCCGGGGCCGTCGGCACCCTGATCGGCGGACCGCTGGCCGACCGCCTGGGGCGAAAGCCGGTGATCGTCGGCAGCTACGTGATCTCCGTGCCCCTGATCGTCGTCTACGTGCTCGTCGGCGGCATCCCGGGCGATGTCGCGCTCGTCCTCGCGGGCGCCGCCGTCATCGGCACGTTCGGCGTGACCGTGGTTCTCGGCCAGGAATACCTGCCGAGCCGAATCGGGCTGGCGTCGGGGTTGTCGGTGGGGCTCGCAATCGGCCTCGGCGGGGTTTCCGCGGTGGCGCTCGGCGGCATCGCAGATTCGGTCGACCTCGAGACGGCCGTGCTCGCGACCGCGGCAGGGCCCGCGCTCGGTGCGGTGCTCGCAGTCTTCCTGCCGCGGCAGCGGCAGGCCGGGCTGGTAGAACCTGCCCCGACCACTGCAGCCCCGACGATCTAGGAGATTCGATGGCAGACAGCGCGCGAGAGTTCTTCAGCGGCCTCGAGAGCCGGCTCGACCCTGCGAAGCTCGAGGGCGTCAACGCCTCCTACCGCTTCGACATCAAGGGCTCCGGCAGCTGGCACGTCGCGGTCGCGGACGGCGCGGCCACCGTCTCGGAGTCCCAGGATGCCGCCGATTGCGTCATCAGCATGAGCGAGGACGTCTTCTCCCGGCTCCGCGCGGGCAAGCAGAACCCGATGACCGCGTTCATGACGGGGAAGATCAAGGTCGACGGAGACATGAGCCTCGCGCTGAAGATCAAGGAGCTGTTCCTCTAGGGGAGGATCGGCGTCTACGGCGCAAGGCGCTCGATGCGCCAGCCGCCGGCGGGCTGCCGGCTGAAGCGCACGCGGTCGTGGAGGCGGTCGTCGCGGTGCTGCCAGAGCTCGATCGTCTCCGGGATGACGCGGTACCCGCCCCAGAAGGGAGGCAGCGGCGGTTCCTCGCCCTCGAACCGCTGCGCGGCGCTCTCCAGAAGCCCCTCGAGCTCGGCACGGGAGGCGATCACCCGGCTCTGCGGCGAGGCCCAGGCACCGAGGCGGCTCGGGCGCGGTCGCCCGGCGAAGTAGGCGGCCGACTCCGCCGCGTCCGTCCGGGCGACGGTGCCCTCGACCCGTACCTGCCGGCCGAGCGGCTCCCAGTACAGCGCGAGCGCGGCGCGCGGATTCTGCTCGAGGTCGGCTGCCTTGCGGCTCTCGTAGTTCGTGAAGAAGACGAAGCCCCGCTCGTCGAGGCCGCGCAGGAGCACCACGCGCGCCGAGGGCCGTCCGTCGGACGTGGCCGTGGCGACGACCATCGCGTCGGCGTTCGGGATGCCCGCGTCCTGCGCCGCCCGGAGCCAGCTGCGGACCTCGACGATCGGATCCGGGCCGACCGACTGCTCGTCGAGCCGGTCCCCGCTCATCGGCCCGCGACCGTCCGCAGCAGAGAGGGAAAGGCCGGGTCGTCCATGATCGCGGTCGCGCGGTCGAAGCGCTGCGTCGCCCAGCCCCAGAAGTCGTAGTCGATCGCCGAGATCTCGGTCTGGATCGCCGCCCACAGCGTCCAGCCCATGTCCGACATGAGCGCCTGCAGGCGCATGCGCGCCAGCAGCTCGTCGTCCGCCCGGCCGAAGTACGCCTCGCAGAGGACGGCCCGGAGCTCGTCGTCGAACTCGCACTCCTGCGCGGTGTTCGCCAGCTCGAAGGTCGGGTCGTTGTTCCCCGAGTACTCGTAGTCGAGGAGCCAGAGCTTCCGGCCGTCGTCGATGTAGTTCTCCGCGAGCAGGTCGTTGTGGCACGGGACGCTCGCCGGCTCCCGTCGGCGCATCGCCCGCTCGACCTCGCCGATCGTCGTCATCCGCTCGCGAAAGCCGTCCGGGATGCGGATCTGCCGCTCCTCGCAGATGCGCAGGTAACCGTCCGTGATCCGGAACATGTCGAAGTCGAGTCGAAAGCGCGGGCCCTCGTGCAGCTGCCGGATGGACTCGGCCATCCGGCGGGCCATGGCCGCGGAGCGAAGCGACTCGCCCGACATCGTCTCGCCCTCGACGTAGGCGAGAACCATGACGTCGATATCCGGCAGGTGCTCGACGACGGTCGGTCCGACGCCCGCCTCCGCCGCCGCGCGGGCGTTGGCGTGCTCGTTCGCGCGGTCGATCGCGAGCAGGTCGGTCGAGCGGCCGGGGATGCGGACGACGTATTTCCGCCCGCCGGCTTCGACCAGGTAGTTGTCGTTGGTCAGCCCTCCGGAGAGGGGCGAGACGGCGGGGTCGAGCCCGCGCCAGGCTTCGACACGGCCGACGATCTCGCCGATCTCGGGTCGGTCTTCCATCACGCGAGGATCCTCTCGTTGGCAGGGTCGTAGAGGACGTCGTCGGTCACCTCGGCGGGCACGTCGTGTCCGAAGACGTCGACCGCGAGCCGGGCGCCTGTCGGGGTCCCCGCGTCGAGGTAGGCGTAGGCGACGGTTCGCTCCGCCGTGTAGCTGTACGCGCAGCTCCGTATCCGCCCGGCCACCCGACCGTCCTCCGCCACGGCCTCGCCCCCGTACAGCGTCAGATAGCCGGGCTCGCCGACGAGGAGCGTCCGGAGCCGCCTGCCGGCCGGGCGGCTGCGCTCGGCCTCGATCGCCGTCCGGCCGAGGAAGTCGCCCTTCCGCTCGAGGGAGACGCAGAAGCCGAGCCCGGCCTCGTCGGGCGTGTCGAGCGCCGTCAGGTCGGTGCCGTAGTACCGATACCCCTTCTCCATGCGCAACGAGTCCAGGACGCGGTAGCCGGCGGGCGTGAGGCCGTAGGCCTGCCCGGCCTCGAGGAGCCGGTCCCACGCCTGCGCCGCCCACTCGGGCGGAACGTAGAGCTCGTAGCCGAGCTCGCCGACGTACGTGATCCGCTGCGCGAGCGCCGGAGCAGGCCCGATTGCGAGGTCGCGCGCGGACCGGAAGGGGAGCGCCTCGTTCGAGACGTCGTCGTCGGTCACGGCCTGGAGCACCTCGCGCGAGCGCGGGCCCCAGAGGCCGATGACGGCGAGCTCCTCGCTCACGTCGGCGAGCTCGACCGGGCCGTCGTCGGCCCGGATGTTCATGCGCAGCCAGCCGAGATCGGCGGCGACGGCGCCGGAGCCCGTCACGACCCGGAACTCCTGCTCGCCGAGGCGCGTGACCGTCACGTCGGCGACGATGCCACCGCGCCGGTTGAGGAACTGCGTGTAGACGACGGTCCCCGGCGGGCGGTCGATCAGGTTGTCCGAGACGCGCTCGAGCAACGCCAGCGCGCCGGGGCCTCGCACGGAGATCTTCCCGAACGAGCTCATGTCGATCAGCCCGGCCTGCTCGCGAAAGGCGGCGTGCTCCTCCCGGACGTGCTCGAACCAGGGCGGCACGGTCCAGCCGTACTTCCGCTGGTCGGCGCCGGCCCGCCGCCAGGGACGGCCCGGCAAGACGTAGTCCGGGCGTTCCCACCCGTTCTTTGCGCCGAACACGGCGCCGAGGTCCTGCAGGCGTCCGTGCAGGGCGCTCGTCCGGTGAGGGCGGCCCCATTCGTCCGTGTCGTAGGGATAGCGGAGGCGGTAGTAGTAGCGGTAGGCCTCCCGCGCGGTCTCGGCCGCGTAGACCGGGTCTCGGTGTGCCTCGCCGAAGCGCCACGCCCGGTAGCCGCTCACGTCGAGCTCGGTCTCCCCGGACGTCACCCACTCGGCGATCGACTTCCCGATCCCGCCTGCCCCGCCGAAGCCGTTCAGCGAGAGCCCCGCGGCCATCACGAACCCGTGCACGCCCGGGATCGGGCCGAGCAGGGGCTGAGCGTCGGGGGTCATGGCGTCCGGGTGGCAGACGAGGGCCACGATCTCGGCATCTGTGAGAAACGGGAAGCGCCGGGCGGCGCCCCGCAGGAGCTGCTCGAAGCGGGCCATGTCCGCCGGGAGCGCCCGCTCTGAGTGCTCCCAGGGGACGCCGTCGATCCAGCGGGCGACCGGGTCCGGCTCGTAGCCGCCGAACATGATCCCGCCCGACTCGGCCTTCCCGTAGACGAGGTTGTCCGGATCGCGGAAGCAGGGCATGTCACGCGGCAGCTCGTGGCCGGGCACGGGCTTCAGGAGCACGTGCTGGTGGTCGACGGGCGTCGAGGGGACCGAGGCGCCGACCATCGCCGCCAGCTGCGGCGCCCAGATCCCGCAGGCGTTCACCACCGTCTCCGTCTCGACCCGTCCGCGGTCGGTGAGCACGGCGGTCACCTCGCGCCGAGGCGACAGCTCGATCCCGGTGACGCGCGTCCCGGTGTGGATCCTGGCTCCCAGCCCGCGGGCAGCCTCGGCGAGCGCGTACGTGGCGCCGTGCGGGTCGAGGTATCCGTCCTCCGGCACCCAGACGGCGCCGAACAGGGAATCGGTCGTCGCGGCGGGCATCGCGCGAACCGCCTCCTCGGGTGACAGAAGCTCGACCTCGAGCCCGATTCCCCTGGCCCGGCTGACGCCGCGACGGAGCTCGAGGAGCTGCTCGCGGCTCGACGCGAAGCGGAGGCTGCCGACGCGCTCGAACAGACCGAGCTCCTCGTAGAGCTCGATCGAGTAGCGCCGGAACCGCATCATCGTCGGCGAGGGGTTGAACTGCGTGACGAGCCCGGCGGCGTGGCAGGTGGAGCCGCTCGTGAGCTGTCCCTTCTCGAGCAGCGCGACGTCGCTCCAGCCCGCCTTCGCGAGGTGGTAGGCCACGCTCACGCCGGTGATGCCGCCGCCGACCACGACGGCGCGCGCCCTGTCGAGGTCCGCGTCCACGGCCGTACGATACGGGCCATGAGCGAGGCCGACGGGTACCTGCAGCTCCGCGTGCACGAGCTCCTCGACGCGATCGCTGCCGAGACGCCGGCGCCGGGCGGCGGCTCGGTGGCGGCGGTGGCGCTGACTGCGGCCGCGGCGCTCGTCACGATGGCCGCGCGCTTCTCGCGTGACCACTGGGACGGCGCCGGCGCTGCGGCTGCGCAGGCCGATCTGCTGCGGGAGCGGGCGGCGCCGCTCGCCGACGCGGACGCGGCTGCCTACCAGGCGGCCCTCGACGCGCTGCGGGCGCCGAAGGTCGGCTCTTCGCGCGAGCGCAACGAGGCCATCGGCCGTGCGCTCGCAGAGGCGGCGGCGGTGCCTCTCCAGATCGCAGAGGTCGCCGTGGACGTCGCCGTCCTCGCCGCCGAGGTCGTCGAGCACGGAAACCCGAACCTCCGGGGAGACGCGGCCGCCGGCGCGGTCCTGGCCGAGGCGGCGGCGACGATCGGCGCCGGGCTCGTGCGGATCAACCTCGGAGCCGCGAAGGGAGACGAGCGGGTCGCCCGGGTGGACAGGCTCGTCGAGGTGGCCCGGGAGGCGGCCCGGCGGGCGCGGGCTGCGGCGGTGCGCTGACCGGAGGGCGCTGCTTTCGTTTCCGGCGCCGGTGGGGTTCAATGCGACGGTGACGACCGAAGCGGAGCAGAGTGACGCCGAGCTGGTCGCGCGCTGCCGGCGCGGCGAGGCCGCTGCGTGGGCGGAGCTCGTCGAGCGTTTCTCGCGGTACGTCTACGCGATCTCGACCCAGGCGTTCCGGCTCTCCCCCGCCGACGCCGAGGACGTGTTCCAGGAGGTGTTCGCGCGGGCGTACGAGCATCTCGACCGCCTGCGCGACGACGAGGCGATCCGGCCCTGGCTTGGCCAGCTCACACGCCGTCTGTGCATCGACAAGCTGCGCGGGAGATCGCGCGAGGCCGACTCGGAAGCGGAGTTGGAGCTCGTCATGGCCGAGGACGCGATCGCGAGCATCGACGAGGCGATTGCGGTACGCGACGCCCTCGAGACGCTCTCGCCCGACTGCCGCGAGATCCTCGACCGCTTTTTCTGCCGGGACGAGAGCTACAGCACGATCGGCGGGGAGCTCGGGCTGCCGCCGGGTACCATCGCCAGCCGGATCTCGCGCTGCCTGCGCAAGCTGCGCGAGGCATTCGAAGGAAGAAATCCACCCGACCTGCCGTCTAGAAGCCGATGAGCGGATTCGAGGAAGAGCGCCTTGCGATGCTCCTGCGGGCGCTGCCGGCCCCGCCGAGGGCGTGGGTCGAGGCTGCCCAGGAGCTCGCCGTCGCCGAGGACGAGCTGGCCGGGATCGTCGCCCGAGCGGAGTGGGATGCCGCCTTCCGTGCGGAGCTCGAGGCCGACACCGAGGCCACGCTCGCGCGCGCCGGGTACGAGCCGGACTTCGTCCTGCACCGGGCCGTCCGCCGCCGCCTGAAGGACGGGTAGGCGCGACCGGTCAGTCGGGGCCGAGGCTCGTGGCGCGCCGGCCGATCCGCGTCGAGACGACGGCTGCCGCCGCATCGGCGCTCGGGGCGTGCCCGGTGACGGCGGCCAGGAAGTCGTCCCGTTCGAGCGCGTAGAGCACCAGGGCGCTGCCGGCGCTGACGGTGGCCGTCCGGGGCACGTCGTCGAGAAGCGCGATCTCACCGAAGTAGCCGCCCGCCTCGAGCGGCGGCCGGGGCGCTCCGTCGACGGCGACGAGCGCCCGGCCCTCCTCGATCACGTAGAAGCGATCGCCGCGCTCGCCTTGCTCGACCACCGGCCGGCCGGCCGGTACCTCGACCCGGGCTGCCTGGAGCGCGAGCTCGTCCAGGGATGCGCTCGGCAGGATCGCGAGAAACGGCACGGCGCGGAGCGCCTCGAGCTCCTGTCCCGGAAAGCGCGCCTCGCGGTCGATGCGCCGGAGCTGCGACCAGGTGAGAGCGACGAGCACGGGCAGGAGGGCACCGCTCGCGACGAGCGCGACGCGAATCCCGACGCTCTCGACGATCGCGGCGGCCACGACCGAGCCGAGGAGCAAGGTGGCGTAGAAGAGGCTCTCGAGCACGCCGAACACCCGGGCGAGCACCTCGTCTGCCGCGGCGCGCTGCAGGATGGTCATGCCGGCCACGTCGACGACCGTGTTCGCAACTCCCACGACCCCGAGCAGGACGACGGCGGAGAGCTGACCGGTCGTCAGAGCGAGGACCGCGATCGGTACGCCCCAGAAGATCATCCCGACGCCGAAGGCTGCAGCCAGGCGCCGCTGCCCGACGAGGCCGGCTGCGACGACCGCCCCGACGAGGCCGCCGACGCCGAGGGCGGCGAGAAGCGCTCCGTACCCCGCGTCGCCGATGTCGAGGAGCTCGAGGGCGAGCACGACGACGAGCACGTCGAGGGCGCCCGCGACGAGCGTCTGGGAGCAGAAGAGCCCGACGAGCACGCGAAGCCGGCTGTCGCCGAGGATCGCCCGGAAGCCGGCGGTCGCGGTCTGCAGTTTGCTCTCGGGGGCCGGCGCGTCGTCCGCCGGCTTCTGGCGGGCCCGCGGGCGCACCCGGGAGACCATGAAGGCCGACCAGAGGAACGTTGCCACGCAGACCGTGAACGCCGTGCCCGCGTCGGCAAAGGAGATGAGCACTCCACCGAGCGCCGGCCCCACGAACGCGAGCACGCTTTCGATCGTGCTCGACGTGACGTTCGCCGCCGTGAGCTCCGCCGGCGTGCGCGCCAGCGAGGGGAGGAGCGCGGCCTCGGCGGGCCGGAACGCCGTCGCGACGACGGACGAGACGCTCGCCGCTGCGAACACGACGGCCACCGGCGCGTCCGTGAACGCGGCGATCGCAGCGACCGTGGTCGCGGCGGCGCGACCGAGATCCGAGGCGATCATCACCCGTACCCGGTCGTAGCGGTCGCCGAGGATGCCGGTGAACGGCGCCGCCACGGCCGCCGGCAGCTGGCGGACGACCGCGAGGATCGCGACGCCCGCGGCGCCGGCTGCTCCGAACGCGAGCACGGCCAGCGCCACCGTCGCCGCCCAGAGGCCGATCTCCGACCCGGCGAAGGCGAGCTGGAGCCGGCGCAGGTCGGGATTCCGAGCGACGTCCGCGAAGGCAGCGCGGGATTCGGCAAGGCGCTCGGCGACGGTCACGCGGGGCAGCATCCCATCCGGCGCTCCGGATGCAAAGCGGGTCGCAGTACGATGGCGCCCGTGGCCGAGGCCGAGGACGACGGGTACGAGGAGGACGACGAGCTACCGGCCTGGAGCCTTCCCGCCGAGGCCGTCCGGGCGGTGTGGGCGGCCCGCGGGTGGCCGGAGCAGATCACGAGCGACTGGGCCTTCGGCGAGGCGACAGGGGCGGGCGTGACCGTCTGCATCCTCGACTCGGGCGTCGAGGCCGATCATCCCCTCGTCGGGCCGGTGGGCCGTGCGGTTGCGATCGCGCTCTCCGAGGACGGTGAGCCGCGGGCGGAGGAGGACACGGTGGGCGACCTCTGCGGCCACGGAACGGCGTGTGCAGGAATCATCCGCTCGCTCGCCCCCGAGTGCGAGCTGGTCAGCGTGCGCGTCCTCGGCGCGGGGTACACCGGCAGCGGCCCGACCCTCCTCGCCGGGCTTCGTTTCGCCGTCGAGCAGGGCTACGACGTGATCAACATGAGCCTCTCGACGACCAAGAGCCAGTTCGTCGCGACGCTGCACGAGCTCGCGGACCGCGCGTACTTCGATCGGACGATCCTCGTTGCCTCGGCTCACAACATGCCGGTGCAGAGCTACCCGTGGCGCTTCGCGTCGGTCCTCTCCGTCGGGTGTCACGAGGTGCCGGATCCGTACGCTGTCTACGCGAACCCCGACCCGCCAGTCGAGTTCTTCGCGCGCGGGCTCGACCTCGACGTGCCCTGGCTCGGCGGAGGAACGCTCCGCGTGACCGGCAACAGCTTCGCGACGCCGCACGTCTCCGGGCTGTGCGCGCTGATTCTGAGCAAGCACCCGGGACTGCAGCCGTTCGAGGTGAAGACCGTGCTGCGCTCGATCTCTGCGAACCTGGAGGTGAACGAATGAGCGATGCGCACGATCTACGAGTGGCCGTCGCTGCGGGCGTGATCGGCGCCGAGGCGTCGCACCGGGCGCTGCTTCGCTCGATCGTCGAGACCGCCAGGGCGATCTTCGCCGCCAAGGCCTCGTCGATCTTCCTCCTCGACGAGGCGACCGACGAGCTCGTCTTCGAGGCGGTGGCGGGGGAGGGCGAGGACGATCTCGTCGGCAGGCGCTTTCCCTCGGGCACCGGGATCGCGGGCTGGGTGGTCTCGAGCCGCCAGCCGCTCGTGATCGAAGACGTCGGCGGCGATCCGCGGTTCGGCCGCGAGGCTGCCGAGTCCACCGGCTACATGCCGAAGGGGCTGATGGCGGCGCCGCTGCTTCTCGAGGAACGCGCGCTCGGTGTCCTCGAGGTGCTCGACCGTCCGCAGCGCTCTCGCTTCACGCTCGCCGAGATGGAGCTCCTCGGGCTGTTCGCCGCCCAGGCCGCGATCGCGCTCGATCTGCTGCAGCGAAGCCGGACGGCGCAGGCCGTTCTCTCCGACTCCGGCGCCGACGTCGCCGTCGTCGCCCGCGTCGCGGAGTCGCTGGACACGCTCGAGGGCAGCCGTCGCGAGGCGGGGCTCCGCCTGCTCGGGGCGCTCGACGAGGTCCTGCGCACCCTCTAGAGAATCAGAGCGCCGGAGCGGTGCTCGCCGCCCCGGCGCGGAACGCCGCTCCCGCGAAGGGGTTTTACGGGAGGGTCGTGAGGGGTCGTCCGAGCACGCGACGGCTCCACAGCGACGGGAGCAGCAGGTGCCGGTCGTGCTCCCGGCTCTCGGCGAGCGCACGGGCGAGCGGGTTACGCCGCCCGGCCCGAACCACGCCGGCGGGAAGCGCCCTCGGCGCGCCCGTTTCGTACCAACCGGCTTTCGTGCCCATGTGCTCAGGACGGCGCGGGCACGCTCGATCTTCCCTCGCCGACGAGAAGAGGCCCGGGCGGCGGAGCCGCCCGGGCCTCTTGGTGCGCCTACAGCGTGACTACTTCTTGCCGAACTTGTGAGCCTCGACGTCGGGCCTCTCGTCCTCCGCCTCGTCGCCCGGCTCCTCGTTCGCCTTCTTGCCGAACTTGTGAGCCTCGACGTCGGGCTCCTCGTTCGCTTTCTTGCCGAACTTGTCACGCTCTTCGCCCATGATGACCTCCTGCAGGTGGTGGTAGACCGCCTTCAAGACGGTGGACTGCCCGTGAATCTTCCCACCGAGCGACGAGCCTCGCAACGCGCTCATTCCTCGAGCTCGGCCAGGAGCGCCCCCGAGGGGACGTGCTCGCCCTCTCGCGCGGCGACCCGCCGGACGATCGCCGCGTAGGGCGAGAGGATCGGCGTCTCCATCTTCATGGCGTCGAGGACGACGAGCGGGTCTCGCTCGCCGACCCGGTCGCCTTCGGCAACGAGCACCCGGACGACCGTTCCGGGCATCGGCGCCCTGATCTCGCTCCGCTCCGATCCGTCGCTCGAGGACTGCATGAGGCGGCCGCCCGATGGCGGAGGCTGGAGCCGGGGCGGCTCCGCGTTCAGACGCCACGCGCTGCGTCCAGACCGACGGTGGCGAGGTGGGCCTCGACAGCGGCGGGAACTCGTCGAGGAACGCCGTCGTCACCGGGCCTGCGCGAAGCGCCGGATGGGAGGCCAGCCAGCGGAGCAGCCCGAGGTTCGTCGTCACGCCGCTCACCCGCGTCTCGCGAAGAGCCCGGGAGAGCTCCGCGAACGCCTCGTCTCGTGTCTCCCCGCGGACGACGATCTTGGCGACGAGCGGGTCGTAGGCGATCGGGACGGTATCCCCCGGGTCGATGCCCCGGTCGACGCGGGCCTCCTCCGGGAGCTCCAGGCCCTCGACGACGCCCGGCTGCGGCAGGAACGTCACCGGGTCCTCTGCGTACAGCCTCGCCTCGACCGCATGCCCGCTCGCCTGCGGCGCCTGCCTCAGGGGGCGCCCGGCTGCGATGCGCAGCTGCTCCTCGACGAGGTCGACGCCGGTGACGAGCTCCGTCACCGGGTGCTCCACCTGGAGCCTCGCGTTCAGCTCGATGAACCAGAAGGCGTCCTCGGCGAGGAGGAACTCGGCCGTGCCGGCGCCCTGATAGCCGGCGGCCCGCGCGAGCTCGACAGCCGCGTCGCAGATCGCGCCGAGGAGCTGTCCGTCGAGGTCCGGAGGCGGCGCCTCCTCGAGCACCTTCTGGTGGCGGCGCTGGATCGAGCAGTCGCGGGCGCCGAGGTGCTGCACGTCGCCGTGTGCGTCCGCGAGCAGCTGGACCTCGACGTGGCGCGCCCGCTCGACGAGCCGTTCGCCGAACACCGCTCCGTCGCCGAAGGCGGCCTCGGCCTCGCGCCGCGCAGCGTCGAGCGCGCCGTCGAGCTCGTCCGCCCGCCGCACGACGCGCATCCCGCGCCCTCCTCCCCCGGCGGCGGCCTTCAGGATGAGCGGGAATCCGATCTCGTGCGGCGCTCCGGAGGGAAGCGTCGGCACGCCCGCTCCGGTGGCCAGGCGCTTGGCCGCGAGCTTGTCGGCGGCGAGCCTCATCGCTTCCGGCGGCGGCCCTACCCAGGTCAATCCGGCCGACGTGACCGCCTCGGCGAAGTCGGCGCTCTCCGAGAGGAACCCGTAGCCGGGGTGGACGGCGTCGGCGCCGGCCTCCCGGGCTGCGCGCAGCAGCTCGTCGCCTACGAGGTAGCCGGCCACCTCGGCGGTCTCGCCGGCCCGGCGCGTGTGGAAGGCGCCGCGGTCGTCTGGCGCCGCCACGGCGACGGTGGCGATGCCGAGCCGGTCACACGTCGAGAAGATGCGCGCGGCGATCTCGCCGCGGTTCGCTACGAGGAGCTTTCGGATCGCCACGGCGGCGGACGCTTCTCGAGGAACGCGCGGACGCCGGCCTGGCCCTCGGCACTGACGCGGCGTTCGGCGATGCGGGTCGACGTCTCGTCGCCGAGGGGGCCGTCGAGGACGAGGCGCTTCGCCGCGCGGACGGCCTCCGGGCCCGCCGACCGAAGCTCGCCGAGGGCGCGTTCCACGGCCCGGTCGAGGTCGGCCGACACCTCGTGGACGAGCCCGATGCGAAGCGCGGTCTCGGCGCCGAAGCGCTCGCCGGTCAGGAAGTAGCGCCGGCTCTGGCCGGTGCCGATCCTGGCGAGCACGAACGGGGAGATGACGGCCGGAACGAGGCCGAGCTTCGTTTCCGGGAACGCGAACACCGCGTCCTCGGCCGCGATCGCGATGTCGGCGCAGCAGACGAGCCCGACGGCGCCTCCGAGCGCGTACCCGTGCACGCCGGCGACGACAGGCGCGGGGCACTCGTGGATCGCGAGCAGCAGACGCCGCAGGAGGTGCGCATCGGCGACGTTCTCTTCGAACGACAGGTCGACGGCGGCCCTCATCCACTCGATGTCCGCTCCGGCCGAGAAGCTCGGGCCTTCACCCGAGAGAACGACCGCGCGCGCGTCCCCGACGTCGGCGAACGCATCGTGGAGCTCGCGGATCAGCTCCGCCCCGAACGCGTTGCGCTTCTCCGGGCGGGCGAGCGTGAGCCGGAGGATCTCACCGTCGCGCGCGACGCGCAGGCTCGCCATACGGCTTCAGCTTAGACAGACGAATAGAGTGGAGGGGTGCCGACGATCGTGGTTGCGGGCGCCGGCGCGGTCGGTGCGAGCATCGCCTACCACCTCGCTCTGCGGGGCACGCCGGGCGTCGTCCTCGTCGATCGGGCCGAGATCGCCTCGGGCCAGACGGCGAAGGCCTTCGGGGGCGTCCGTCAGCAGTTCTCGACGGCGCCCGAGGTCGTGCTCGCGAAGGAGAGCGTCAGCTTCTTCGAGGAGCTCGGCGAGCCGTTCTTCCAGCAGGTCGGCTACCTGTTCCTGGCGACGACCGAGGACGGCTGGGCCGACCTCAGAGCGAGAGGCGCGCTCCAGTCGGCGCTCGGTGTCGCGGTCGAGCAGGTCGATCCGGCCCGGATCGCGGAACTGGCCCCGGGGGTGGCGACCGGCGACGTCCTCGGCGGAGTCTTCGGCCCGGCTGACGGCCTCGCCGATCCTCCCGCGGTGACGCGCGAGCTCGTCCGGCGCGCCGCCTCGCTCGGCGTCGACGTGCGCGAGCAGACCGACGTCCGCGGCATCGACGCGGACGTGCGGGTGATCGCCTGCGGGCCGTGGTCGGCGGAGGTTGCGAGCTGGTTCGGCGCCGAGCTGCCCATCCGGCCGCTCATCCGGCAGCTGATCGCGACCGCGCCGACGGAGATCCCCGAGCGGCTGCCCATGGTGATCGAGTCGGAGACGGGCTTTCACTTCCGGCGGAGGCGAGACCACGTCGTGATCGCGATGGGCGATGACCCGCCGCGCTACGGCCCCGAGCCGGCGGTCGACGGCGAGGTGATCCAGGATCGCCTCGACCGGCTCGGGGTGCGCTTCCCGCCGGCGAAGGCGGTTCTGGCGGCCGATGCCTGGGCGGGGCTCTACGACATGACGCCCGACGCCCACCCGGTCATCGACCGGTTGGGAGACGGTCTCTACTGCGCCTGTGGCTTCTCCGGGCACGGGTTCATGCAGTCGCCGGCAGTCGGCCGTGCGGTGGCCGAGCTCGTCCTGGACGGCGGCGCGTCGCTCGACCTGTCGCCGTTTCGCCTCGAGCGTTTCGCCTCCGGGGCGACGGTCCCGGAGCACGTCGTCCTCTGATCCCGGCGCGGGCTACATGCGGAAGATGCCGAAGCGGGTCTCCGGGATCGGCGCGTTCAGGCTGGCCGAGATGCCGAGCGCGATGACACGGCGAGTGTCGATCGGGTCGAGGATCCCGTCGTCCCAGAGGCGGGCGGTCGCGTAGTACGGATTGCCCTCGGCCTCGTACGCCGCCCGGATCTCGTCGGGGTCGGTCTCGCCGACCGTCGACAGGACCGTCGCAGCCTGCTCCGCGCCCATGACCGAGATCCGCGCATTCGGCCAGGTCCACAGCTGCCGGGGCGAGAAGGCGCGCCCGCACATGCCGTAGTTCCCGGCCCCGAACGAGCCGCCGATCACGACCGTGAACTTCGGCACCCGGGCGCAGGAGACCGCGGTGACGAGCTTCGCGCCGTCCTTGGCGATGCCGCCGGCCTCGTACTCCTTGCCGACCATGAAGCCCGTGATGTTCTGGAGGAAGACGAGCGGCGTGCGCCGCTTGCACGCAAGCTGCACGAAGTGCGCTCCCTTGAGCGCGGACGACGAGAAGAGGATTCCGTTGTTCGCGAGGATCGCGACCGGGAAGCCCTCGATGCGAGCGAAGCCGCAGACGAGCGTCTCGCCGTAGAGCGGCTTGAACTCGTGGAAGCGGCTCGCGTCCACCAGCCGGGCGATCACCTCTCGGACGTCGTAGCCGACCCGGTAGTCCTCGGGGACGATGCCGTGGAGCTCGCCGGGGTCGTAGAGCGGCTCCTCGGGCTCGGCCGGCTCCCAGGGCGGAGCGGGGCGTGCGCGGCCGAGGCTCGCCACGATCTCGCGGACGAGCGCGAGCGCGTGCTCGTCGTCCGCCGCGTAGTGGTCGGCGACCCCCGAGATACGGGCGTGGACGTCGGCGCCGCCGAGCTCCTCGGCGCTGACCTCCTCGCCGGTCGCGGCCTTCACGAGCGGCGGGCCGCCCAGGAAGATCGTGCCGGTGCCCCGGACGATGATCGCCTCGTCCGCCATCGCCGGCACGTAGGCGCCGCCGGCGGTACACGAGCCCATGACGGCCGCGATCTGGGCGATGCCGGCCGCCGACATGGTGGCCTGGTTGAAGAAGATGCGGCCGAAGTGGTCGCGGTCGGGAAACACCTCCGCCTGGAGCGGGAGGTAGGCGCCGCCCGAGTCGACGAGGTAGATCGCGGGGAGGCGATTCTGAGCGGCGACCTCCTGTGCTCTCAGGTGCTTCTTCACGGTCAGCGGGAAGTACGTTCCGCCCTTCACCGTGGCGTCGTTTGCGACGAGGATGCACTCGCGCCCCTCGACGACCCCGATGCCGGTGACGATCCCGGCCGCCGGGGCTTCCCGCTCGTAGCAGTCCCAGGCGGCCAGGGCGTTCAGCTCGAGGAAGGCCGTGCCCGGGTCGACGAGACGGTCGATCCGCTCGCGGGCAAGGAGCTTCCCTCGCTCCCGGTGCCGCTCGACGGCCCGCGGCGGACCGCCGCGGGCGACCTCGGCCGAGCGGTCTCGGAGCTCTGCGACGAGCGCCTCCATCCGCTCGCGGTTCGCACGGAAGAGCTCGCTCGAGCGGTCGATTCGCGTTTCGAGAATCGCCATCCGCGCGAATCCTTACAAAGCCAAACGCCCTCCTGACCGGATGGGGCGTGACTCGCTCTACGGGAACGCCGGCGACGACGTTCTCCATGCCCGCGCCGACGACCGCGCCCGCGACTACCTGAACTGCGGGCCGGGCTGGGATCAGGCGTTCGTTCGCGGCAACGACATCGCGGTCGGCTGCGAGGTCGTGAATGTGGTCACGAGCGGCGACGACGAGAGCGTCTGAGGGTTCCTTACGCCTCCATCACATTGAGCGCGTAGCGTTCGTGGAGCCCTCCCGGCGCGCCTCGCTCCGTTGATGGTCGTCGAGGGCGTAGGTCAACGCCTCGACGAGGCACGGACGGGAGGGGAGAGAGCGTTCAGGGGGTCGGTTGTCTGGCCGGCCCCCGGCGCTGTTCGGGGCCGATCGCGTCGGGTCAGCCGATCGAGACCATGCGCTCGAGCGCGAGCCGTGCCCTCGCAGCGATCTCCGGATCGACTCTGACCTCGTGCTTCAGATCGCGCAGCGAGTCCCGCAGCTTCTCGAGGGTGATCATCTTCATGTACTTGCAGATCGCGCGCTCGGAGACGGCCTCGAAGCGCTTCTCGGGCGCCTCCTTCGCCAGGCGATGGAGGATGCCGGTCTCGGTTGCGACGAGGAAGCGCTCCTTCGGCGAGCCCTTGGCGAAGTTGATCATCCCCTCCGTGGAGAGGATGTGCGTGCGGTCGTTACCGAAGGCCATGCACTGGCTGGCGCAGCCGCACTCCGGGTGGACCAGTAGCTCCGCGTCGGGAGCTTCGTCCTGCCATCGCTCGATGTCCGCCGGCCGGATGCCCGCATGGACATGACACTCGCCCATCCAGATCGTGAGCTTGCGACCCGTGACGCGCTCGACCCAGAGCCCGAGGTAGAGGTCGGGCAGGAAGAGGATCTCGCGGTCCTCGGGAATCGCCTGGACGACGGACACCGCGTTGCCCGACGTGCAGCAGTAGTCAGTCTCGGCCTTCACCTCGGCCGTCGTGTTCACGTAGGAGACCACGACGGCCTCGGGGTGCTCGGCCTTCCAGGCGCGGAGCTCCTCGCCGCTGATCGAGGCCGCGAGCGAGCAACCGGCGTCGAGGTCGGGGATCAGCACCGTCTTCTCGGGGGAGAGGATGGCCGCCGTCTCGGCCATGAAGTGGACCCCGCAGAAGGCGATGACGGGCGCATCCGTCGCCGCTCCCTCCCGGGAGAGCCCGAGCGAGTCACCGACGAAGTCGGCGACGTCCTGGACTTCAGGCACCTGGTAGTTGTGGGCGAGAATGACGGCGTCGCGCGCCCGTGCGAGCTCACGCACTTCCTCGTGGAGCTCTGTGATCGTGGGGGAGGGGGCGATGGTGCTCACGAGACCTCCAGGGATACGTCGAGCGAGCGCGCGGAATGGGTCAGCGCGCCCACCGAGATGAAATCGACACCGGTCTCGGCAACCTCGCGGACGGTGTCGAGCGACACGCCGCCGGAGGCCTCGAGGGTGGCGCGACCGGCGGCCAGCGCCACGGCCCTGCGCAGGACATCGGGCGGCATGTTGTCGAGGAGGATCCAGTCGGCGCCGGCGGCGAGAGCCTCGTCGAGCCCGTCGAGCGTGTCGACCTCGACCTCGATCCGCGCGGCCGGGTCCTCGGCACGGAGGCGTCGAAGCGCGGTGGTCACGCCGCCCGCGAGGCGCAGGTGGTTGTCCTTGACGAGGATCGCGTCGTAGAGCCCGAGGCGATGGTTTGTCCCCCCGCCGTGGCGCACGGCTTCCTTCTCGAGCGCGCGCAGGCCGGGGGTGGTCTTCCGCGTGTCGAGGATGACCGCCCCGGTTCCCTCCACGGCCTCGACGTAGCGGCGCGTCAGGGTGGCGATGCCGGACAGACGCCCGAGGAGGTTGAGCGCGGTGCGTTCGCCGGTCAGGAGCGCCCGCGCGTCGCCCTCGATGCCGGCGACGACGGTGGGCGGCCCTTCGGTCGCCTCGCCGTCCGCCAGCGCGGCGACAAAGGACACGGCCGGGTCGAGCGTGCGAAAAACCGCCTCGGCTGCGGTGAGACCCGAGAGGACGCCGGGCTCCTTCACGAGCAGCTCGGCACGAGCCTGACGGCCCTGGTCGAGAAGCACGTCGGTCGTCCGGTCGCCGGAACCGACGTCCTCCGCGAGCGCGTCGCGAACGACTCGCTCGAGCCTGGTGTCTACGGCGGTCATGTCCATCGCTCGAAGGCCGGCTCCTCGCCGGCGCGGTGGACGACGTGGCCGGCCAGCGCTCGATCCTCCATGGGAAAGTCGATCCGGAAGTGGCCACCGCGGCTCTCCCTGCGCACGAGGGCGCCCTCGCCGACGAGGCGCGCGAGCAGGTGGGGCGAGCGGCGAAGCCGCTCGAGCCCCGCCGCGTCGCGGACGAGCCCAGCGTCCTGCCAGAGCGAGCGGCGGACGTCCGGGTCGACGCGGTCGTCAGCGGCCGCCGGCGGAAGCGGAGGGAGACGTCGGGGCAGCTCGGGCTCGTCGAGGACCGCCAGCGCGGCCCGGCGTCCGAAGACGAGGCACTCGAGCAGCGAGTTCGACGCCAGCCGGTTCGCGCCGTGGACGCCGGTACAGGCGCACTCGCCGGCTGCGTAGAGACCGGGCAGGCCGGTGCGACCGTCGAGGTCGGTGACGATGCCGCCCATCGTGTAGTGGGCGGCCGGCGCGACCGGGATCGGCTCGGTCGCCGGGTCGTAGCCCTCCGCCAGGAGGCTGTCCATCAGCGCGGGGAAGCGACCGCGGTCGATCGGACGCAGGTCGAGGAGCGCCGTACCCCGCTCGCGAATCGCTCGGGCGACCACGTCCCGCGGGGCCAGCTCGTCCGTGAAGCGCTCGCCGCGGTCGTCGAGCAGGAGCGCCCCCTCGCCGCGGAGCGCCTCGGACAGGAGCAGGCCGTTGCTCGCGAGCACGGTCGGATGGAACTGGACGAGCTCGAGGTCGGCCAGCGCCGCTCCGGCCCGGTACGCGAGAAGCGCGCCGTCGCCGACGGAGCTCGAGGGGTTTGTCGTGCGCTCCCAGAGGGCGGCCATGCCGCCGGTGGCGAGCACGGTAGCCGGCGCTGCGACGGCGCCTTCCGAGGTGACGACGCCAACGCAGCGCTCGTCGTCCTGCCACAGGGCCCTGACCTGCCGGCCCGAAAGGATCTCGATGCCGGGATGCGCGAGTGCGCGCTCCGTGAGCTCCCAGGCGATCCGCTCGCCGGTCGCGGCCCCGCCGGCATGGACGATTCGACGCCTCGCGTGGCCCCCTTCGAGGCCGAGCCCCTCGTCGAACTCGACGCCTGCGTCGGTCAGGTCGACGATCCGGGCGGGCGCCTCCTCGGTCAGGGCGCGCACGGCGCTCGGGCGGCACAGCCCCCGGCCGGCGCGGAGCGTGTCCTCCTCGTGCAGAGCGGGGGAGTCGTCCGGCCCGACCGCGGCCGCGATGCCGCCCTGCGCCAGCCAGCTCGACGACGCGAGGACGGGCCCCTTCGCGACGACCGCGACGCGCGCCTCGGCCGCTGCGCAGAGCGCCGCGGTCAGACCGGCGATGCCGGCCCCGACGACGACGACGTCGTACGTGCGATCCTGCATCAGAGCCGTCCGGCGTGGTAGTTTACGACCATCGATCGAAAACCTCTGAAAGAGTTTAGCAGTTCGAGCCCGGTGGGCGAAAACCGAGCCCGACCCGCGCACGTGACCCTGGCCGTCGTTCTCCAGGTCCGCGACGGCCGCCTGCAAGTGCTCCTCTGGCAACGGGCCCGGGAGCCGTACACCGGGAGCTGGGCACTCCCGGGCGGCTACCTGGCGCCCGGCGAGACGCTCGAGCGGTCGATCCGGCGCCACCTCGCGGTCAAGGTGGACGTGCGCGAGCTGTCGCACCTCGAGCAGCTCGAGACGCTCAGCGACCCGCAGCGCGATCCGGGCGAGTGGCAGCTCGCGACCGCGTACCTCGGGCTCGTCCCGAGCGACGTCGACCCGGCGCTTCCGGACGACACGAGCTGGCATCCGGTCGACCTGCCTCCCGAGCTGGCGTTCGACCACGGCGCACTCGTTCTCGTCGGCCGCGAGAGACTCCGGGCAAAGCTGTCGTACACGAACATCGGGTTCGCGCTCGCGCCGGCCGAGTTCACGATCTCGGAGCTCCGCGACCTCTACGTCGCCGCGCTCGGGCACGAGGTCTCGGCGACGAACCTCCAGCGGATTCTCGTGCGCCGGCGCCTGCTCGAGCTGACCGGCAGCCGGCGCGAGCCGGGACGTGCCGGCGGCCGGCCGGCATCCCTGTTTCGCTTCCGCGTGCGCCGGCTCGAGGTGACCGACCAGTTCGCGGTCCTGCGCCCGCCGCCGGTGCACGCATGATGTGCTTCCTGCACGACGGAGGTGTCGAATGAAGGTAACGCTCATGCTGGCCGACTCCGCGCAGGCAGTGGAGGGCAAGCTCTACATCCTCGGCGGCGGCTGGTCGGTGACGGGCCCGGAGCCGACGCCGATGGCGATCGCGATGAAGCTGGAGGTGCCGTGGGACGAGACGAACCGCCGCCACGCCTGGCGGCTCGAGCTGCTCGACAGCGACGGCGGGCCGGTCACGCTGTCGTCGGGCGCGGACGGCCAGGCGATCGAGATCGGCGGCGAGTTCGAGGTCGGACGCCCGGCAGGCGTCAAGCCGGGGACGCCGATCGACCTGCCGCTGGCGATCAACCTGAGCGCCCTGGCGCTCGAGCCCGACGGCCGCTACGTCTGGAAGCTCTGGATCGACGGCCGCACCGACGAGGACTGGCAGGCGGCGTTCACGACGCGGCCGGCCTCGGGCCAGCCGGGGCCGACTTCCAGCGACGCTTGAACGGCTCCGTCCTCCCCCGATCGGGGGAGTGACTTCGCTCAGTCCCGGGCGCCGGAGACGACGCCGTCGAGCGCCTCGCGCAGCGACCCGACGAGCTCTCGGAGGCCTTCGGCTCCGTCCGCCTCGGCCACCTCGACCGCGCGGCTTCCGACGACGATTCCGTCGGCGAGGCCGGCGGCGTGCGCCGCGTGCTCGGGCCCGGCGATCCCGAAGCCGGCGTACAGGGGCACCTCTGTCACCGCGCGCGCCCGCGCGACGAGCTCGGGCAGCTGGCTCGACGCGGTCGCCCGGGCGCCGGTCGTCCCGGTCACCGAGACCAGGTAGAGCCACCCGTCTGTCCGGTCGGCGGCCAGGCGGATCCGCTCGGGCGGGGTCGTGGGCGCGACGAGCTGCACGCGCCGAAGCTCCGGGTGCGCCTCGACCGGCAGGTCGGCGACGATGAAGCTCGTCGCGCCGGCGACCTGGGCGTCGCGCTCGAAGCGCTCGTATCCGTAGGTCTCGAGAAGCGACGCGTAGGTCATGGGAATGAGCGGCACGTCGACCCGTGCGCGGACCTCGGCGAGGCACTCGAGGCAGGCGCCGGTCCGCATGCCCCTGGCGAGCGCCCGTTCCCCGGCCAGCCGGATCACCGGCCCGTCGGCCAGGGGATCCGAGAACGGGAAGCCGATCTCGAGCAGGTCGGCGCCGCCTTCGACCGCCGCCGCGGCCAGCTCGGGCGTCTCCGGTCCGGCCATCAGGTAGATCGAGAGCGCCTTTCGCACTAGCCGCCCGGCGCCTCGGACTCGAGCACCGTCTGGAGGTCCTTGTCGCCGCGGCCGCAGAGGTTGACGAGGACGACCTCCTCGTCGAGCTCGACTGCGCGGGCGAGCGCGTGCGCGGGCTCGAGCGCCGGGATGATCCCCTCGCGCTCGGAGAGCAGGTGAAACGCGGCCAGCGCCTCGGCGTCGGTGGCGGTGCGGTACTCGACGCGGCCGGTGTCCCGCAGCCACGCGTGCTCGGGGCCGACACCCGGGTAGTCGAGCCCGGCCGAGATCGAGTGCGCGTCGAGGATCTGGCCGTCGTCGTCGACGAGGGTCGACGAGCGGGCGCCGTGGAGCACCGTCGCTCGCCCCGTGGTCAGCGAGGCAGCCCCCGCCGCCTCGACGCCGATGAGGCGCACCCCTGGGTCGTCCAGGAAGCCGGCGAACATCCCGATGGCGTTCGAGCCGCCGCCGACGCAGGCGACGACGGCGTCCGGAAGGCGACCGGTCAGCTCGAGCATCTGGGCGCGCGCCTCGCGTCCGATCACCGCCTGGAGGTCCCGCACGAGCTCCGGGTAGGGCGCGGGGCCGGCGCAGGTTCCGATCAGGTAGTGCGTCGTCTCGACGTTCGTGATCCAGTCGCGGATCGCCTCGGAGAGCGCTTCCTTCAGCGTCTTCGTTCCCAGCTCGACCGCGCGTACCTCCGCGCCGAGCAGGTGCATCCGCTCGACGTTCGGGCGCTGCCGGCGCATGTCCTCGGATCCCATGTAGACGATGCACTCGAGCCCGAAGCGCGCGCAGACCGTCGCGGTCGCGACGCCGTGCTGACCCGCGCCGGTCTCGGCGACGATCCGGCGCTTCCCGAGACGGAGGGCCAGGAGCGCCTGCCCGAGCGCGTTGTTGATCTTGTGCGCCCCGGTGTGGTTCAGATCCTCCCGCTTCAGGTAGAGCCGCTTGCCCGGCACGATCCGGTCGGCGGTCGTGATCGGGCTCGGCCGCCCGACGTAGGAGCGCTGCAGGCGGTCGAGCTCGTCGTGGAAGGCCGGATCGGCCCAGGCCTCGCGCCAGCCCCGCTCGAGCTCGTCGAGCGCGGGCACGAGCGTCTCCGGGACGTAGCGCCCGCCGTAGGGCCCGAAGGTGCCGAGCTGCTCGGGAAGGCTCATGCTCGGGCCGCCTCCACGAACGACCGGACCTTCCCGTGATCCTTGATCCCGGGCGCCGCCTCGACGCCGCGCGCCGTGTCGACGGCCCAGGGCCGAACCGCGGCGATCGCCTGGCGGACGTTTCCCGCGTCGAGCCCGCCCGCGAGCACGACCCGTCCCTCCTCGGCGGCCGCGCGCTGCCAGTGGCGCTCGTCCTCGCCGAGCCAGGGCAGGTCGAGGACCTGCGCGACGGGCTCGCCGTCGCGGAGCAGGAGCGCGTCGCGGCTGCGGTGGCCGCTCTCGGCCGTGTAGAGCTGAACGAGGTCTGCTCCGTCCTCCTCGGGCCGGTCGATGCAGACGGCGACGCTGAGCATCGAGTCGGGGACGTCGAGCACGCGCGGCGCGCGCCGGGGGCTGTCGGAGAGGATGAAGCCGGCGAGATCGGCGCCCGCGGCGGCCGCGGCGGCCACGTCCTCCTCTCGCGTCAGGCCGCAGATCTTCACGAGCGGCCGTGCGATCAGCTCGGCGAGCTTGGCGGCCGGGTCCGGCGCCTTCATGAGGGCGGAGCCGACGAGGATCGCGTCGGCGCCGGCGAGCTCGGCGGCGGCGCCCTGGGCGCGGCTCGAGATGCCGCTCTCGGCGACGACGACGCGGTCGTCCGGCGAGCCGGCCACGAGCTCGAGCTGGCGCCTGCGGTCGATCTCGAACGTCCCGAGGTCGCGGGCGTTCACGCCGATCGGGTCGGCGCCGAGGGTTACCGCTCGCTCGAGCTCCGTGTGGTCGTGGGCCTCGACGAACGCGTCGAGGCCGTGGGTAGCGGCCACGGCCATCAGCCGCACGGCAGCCACGTCGTCGAGGTCGCGCAGGATGAGCAGGACCGCGTCGGCGCCGGCCTCGACCGCCGTACGCAGGTCGTCCTCCGACGAGAAGAAGCCCTTCGCGAGGAGCGGAAGCTGCGTCCTCGACCTGGCCGCCCGGAGATCGTCCCAGCTCCCGCCGAAGCGCTCCTCGTCGACCAGCACGGAGACCGCGGCCGCGCCGGCCCGCTCGTAGCCGGCGGCGAGCGCTGCCGGGTCGGCGTCCGGGCGGAGGTCGCCGAGAGACGGCGAGCGGCGCTTCACCTCGGCGATCGCCTGCAGCCCCGGTGCCGCGAGTGCGTCCCGAAAGCGTCCCACTACGCGGCCGCCTTGCTGAACGCGGCGAGCGCCTCGAGCCGCTCGCCGGCGGCGCCCGAGGCGATCGCCTCGGCGGCGACGGCGATCCCCGCGCCCAGATCGTCCGCGTGGCCGGCGGCGACGAGCGCTCCGGCTGCGTTGAGGACGACGGCGTCGCGGCGGGGCCCGGGCTCCCCCGCGAAGATGCGGCGGACCGTCTCCGCGTTGTCCTCGGGGGAGTCGCCGACGAGCTCGGACGGGGCGCAGCGTGGGATGCCGAGCTCGAGCGGGTCGACCTCCCGCTGGCGCACCTGCCCGTCGACGACCTCGGCGACGAGGTTCGGGCCTGTCGGGGACAACTCGTCGATGCCGTCCGCGCCGTGGACGACGTACGCCCGCTCCGCGCCGAGCTGCACGAGCACCTCCCCGATGGTCGGCACGAGATCGGCCGCGTAGACCCCGACCACCTGGGCGCGCGCGCCGGCCGGGTTCGTCAGCGGCCCGAGGACGTTGAAGACGGTTCGCGTCGCCAGCTCGCGCCGGACGGGCGCCGCGTGCCGCATGGCGGGGTGGTGGGACGGGGCGAACAGGAAGCCGAACCCGAGCGTGTCGATCGACTCCTCGATCCGCGCCGGTGGGAGCTCGAGCTCGAAGCCGAGCGCCTCGAGCACGTCGGCAGAGCCGGAGGCAGACGAGACTGCCCGGTTGCCGTGCTTCGCCACCCCGGCACCCGCCGCCGCGGCGAGTAGCGCGGCCGCGGTCGAGATGTTGAACGTCCGCGCCCCGTCGCCGCCCGTGCCCGCCGTGTCGACGAGGTCGGCGCGCTTCGGGTGCACGGCGAGAACGTGGCTTCGCATCGCCTCGGCACAGCCGGCGATCTCGTCCGGCGTCTCGCGCTTGATCCGCATGGCGACGAGGAAGGCGCCGATCTGCGCGGCCGTGGCGTCGCCGCTCATGATCTGATCCATGACGGCGCGCGCCTCCGACCGGGTGAGATCACGGCCGTCCATGAGCCGCGCGAGGGCGAGCTGGATCATCCGCCGCCGCCTCGCAGGAAGCGCCTCCCGATCTCGCGGCCCGAGCGGCGTCAGGACCGACTCGGGATGGAACTGGATGCCGTCGACGGCGTACTCCCGGTGGCGCACGGCCATCACCTCGCCGTCGTCGGTCGTCGCGGAGACCTCGAGCACGTCCGAGACCACCGCCGCCGCCAGCGAGTGATACCGCCCGGCCTCGAGGGGGCTCGGGAGCCCCTCGAAGATCCCCTTGCCGTCGTGCGTGACGCTGCTCGCCTTGCCGTGCACGAGGCGCTTCGCCTGGCCGACCTCCCCGCCGAACGCCTCGACGATCGCCTGGTGCCCGAGGCACACGCCGAGGGTCGGCACCGAGGGCGCCAGGCGCCGGACGATGTCGACGCTCGCACCGGCATCGGCCGGACGTCCGGGACCGGGGGAGATGACGAGGTGCGTCGGCGCGAGCTTCTCCGCGTCGTCCGCGTCCAGCACGTCGTTTCGGATCACGACCACCTCCGCGCCGAGCTCTTCGAAGAGGTGCGCCAGGTTGTACGTGAAGCTGTCGTAGTTGTCGACCAGCAGGATGCGCGATTCCGTCATGCGGACGCCTCCGCCAGCTCGATCGCCGCTTCGAGCGCCGCCAGCTTGTTGAGGCACTCCTGATGCTCCGCGGCTGGGATCGGAATCCGCGACGATGCCGCCGCCTGCCTGCAGCATGGCGACACCGTCGCGCAGGACGAGCGTCCGGATCGCGATGCACGTGTCCAGCGTTCCGCCGGGGAGGGCGTACCCGACCGCCCCCGCGTAGACGCCCCGGCGGTAGCCCTCGAGCTCGGAGATGATCTGCATCGCGCGCACCTTCGGAGCGCCGGAGACCGTTCCCGCCGGGAAGCACGCGCGCAGGAGCGCGAACGGATCGGCCCCCTCGCGAAGCTCGCCGACGACCTCGGAGACGAGGTGGGTGACGTGGGAGAAGCGCTCCGCCTCCATGAACCGCTCGACGTGCACCGTCCCGGCGCGGCAGACGCGGGAGAGGTCGTTGCGCCCGAGATCGACGAGCATCACGTGCTCCGCGCGGTCCTTCTCGGACGAGAGCAGCTCCTCGGCGTCCCCCTCGCCCGGACGGATCGTTCCGGCGATCGGGTTGACGCTCGCACGGAGCCCCTCGCACTTGACGACCGTCTCGGGCGAGGAGCCGACGAGAGCGAGGTCGCCGAGCTCGAGGAGAAAGAGGTACGGGGACGGGTTCACGCGCCGAAGGGCGCGGTAGAGCGCGAAGGCGGAGGCTGACGTCGGCCGGAGGGCTCGTTGCGCGACGACGATCTGGAACGCGTCGCCGGCCCGGATGTACTCCTTTGCGCGGGCGACGCGTCGCTCGTGCTCGGCCTGGTCCGGGTGGCGGACGAGCGGGCCGCTTCGGCCGGTGCCCGCGGGCGCCGAGGGCAAGGGGCCCTCGAGGCGCTCCACGATGTCCACGGGATCGCCGTAGAGAACCTCGGCGATGCCGCGGGGATGGTCGAAACGGACGAGGGTGTCGACGACGACGAACCGGCTCTCGGGCAGGTCGGGCCCCTCGTCGGGAAGCGGCACGGTCGGTTCGAGCTTCGGGACGAAGTCGTAGCCGAGGTAGCCGACCACGGGCAGGCCGAGCGTCTCGGCTTCCTCGAAGGACACGAGGCGGGAGCCGAAGCCCACGAACGAGTGCTGCCCCAGCCGTCCCCGCTCGACGGACTCGAGCAGGAACGTCGGCCCCGTCTCGCGGAGGCGCAGGTACGCGCCGAGCGGGGTGATGAGGTCGGTGGGGATCTCGGTTGCGGTCTCGATCACGGATCCATTCTGACGGTCGCAGGAACGAAAAAGACCTTCCGGCCGGAAGGTCTCGAGCGAAACGGGCTGTGTCTGCCTCAGGGTCTCAGGCGACGCTCCCGCCCCGCTCGCGGCGCCAGTCCCACCAGCTGCGAAGGAGCGTCGTCATCGCGCTGGTCAGCGTACGCAAGGCCCGGCCGGTCGTCAACCGAGACCGACCGCTAGGCTCACGGCATGGCCACCAGCGTCATCCTCGGGGCGGCCCGCACCCCGTTCGGCAAGTTCGCGGGCGGCCTCGCGCGCTTCTCGGCGGTGGAGCTCGGCGCCCGCGCGATGCGGGCGGCGCTCGAGCGCTCGGCGGTGCCCGATGCCGACGTCGGCTACGTCGTCATGGGTCAGGTCGTCCAGGCGGGGGCGGGGCAGATCCCGTCCCGCCAGGCGCAGATCGAGGCGGGGCTGCCGCGCGAGATCGGCTCGGAGACGATCAACAAGGTGTGCGCCTCGGGCCTGCGGGCCGTCACCCTTGCCGACCAGATGATCCGCGCGGGCGACCAGCGGGTGGTGCTCGCCGGCGGGATGGAGTCGATGTCGCAGGCGCCGTACCTCCTCCCGAAGGCGAGGTTCGGCTACCGGATGGGCGACGGACAGGTCGTCGACGCGATGCTGCACGACGGGCTCGTCTCGACGTTCGACGGGCGGCACATGATCGAGCAGGCGTCGCTCGTGTCACGCGAGCTCGGCATCAGCCGGGAGGATCAGGACGCCTGGGCGCTTCGCTCCCACGAGCGGGCGCTCGCCGCGACGGACGCCGGCGTCCTCGCGCAGGAGATCGTCGCCGTCGAGGGCGTCGAGATCGACGAGGCGCCGCGCCGCGACACGTCGCTCGAGAAGCTCGCGAAGCTGCCGCCGCTCCTCGATCCCGATGGCACGACGACGGTGGGCAACGCTCCGGGGCTGAACGACGGCGCGGCCGCAGTCGTGGTCGCGAGCGAGGACTACGCCCTCGAGAACGGGCTCGAGCCCCTCGCGCGGATCGTGGGCTCGTCGCAGGTGGCCGACGACTTCGCCTTCCTCGCCCGGGCGCCGGGCCTCGCCGGCCAGCGCGTGCTCGATCGCGCGGGGAAGCGGATCGGCGAGGTCGAGCGCATCGAGATCAACGAGGCGTTCGCATCGGTGGCGCTCCACTCGACGCGGATGCTCGGCGCCGACCCCGAGCGCGTCAACGTGAACGGCGGCGCCGTCGCGCTCGGGCATCCGATCGGAGCTTCCGGCGCCCGGCTCGTGACGACCTTGACGTACGAGCTGCGCCGCTCCGGCGGGGGGCTCGGCCTCGCTGCGATCTGCTCGGGCGGCGGCCAGGGCGACGCGATCCTGATCGAAGCCGCATGAGGAGCACGGTCTGCGCGCCGATCGGGGCATGAGGTTCGAGCACGTCCTCGTCGTCGGCGCGGGCCAGATGGGAGCCGGAATCGCGCAGGTCATCGCGGCCTCGGGACGGCGCGTGACGCTCGTCGACACGGCGCCGGGCGCCGTCGAGCACGGCCTCGCGGGGATCGGGCGCAGCCTCGCGAAGCTGGCGGCGAAAGGCGCGCCGCACGACCCGGACGAAGTCCTCGCGCGCATACAGCCGGCCGGTGAGCTCGTTCCCGCCGATCTGATGATCGAGGCGATCGTGGAGGACGCAGCCGCGAAGGAGGCCGTGTTCCGGGACGCTGACGCGCTCTTCCCGGAGGCCGGCGTCCTCGCCTCCAACACCTCCTCCATCCCGATCACGCGGCTCGGTGCGGCAACCGGCCGGCCGGATCGTGTCGTCGGCATGCACTTCTTCAACCCGGTTCCGCTGATGGGGCTCGTCGAGGTGATCCGGGGGCTCGAGACATCGGACGAGACCGCGGCCGCCGTGACCTCGGCTGGCCCGCGACGTCGGCAAGACGCCCGCCGAGTCCCGCGATTTCCCCGGGTTCGTGGCGAACAGGATCCTGATGCCGCTCGTCAACGAGGCCGCCTACGCGCTGATGGAAGGCGTTGCCGACGCCGACGCGATCGACACGATCGCGAAGCTCGGCCTCAACCATCCGATGGGCCCTCTCGCGCTGGCGGATCTGATCGGCCTCGACACGTGCGTCGCGATCATGGACGTCCTGCACGAGGGCTTCGGCGACCCGAAGTACGCGCCCTGCCCCCTGCTGCGCCAGTACGTGGCGGCGGGAAGGCTCGGACGCAAGACGGGACGCGGGTTCTTCACCTATGGCTGACGGGCCGGTCGAGCCGTGAGCCGCAAGCGCGACGAGCCGGTGCGCCTGACGCGGATCTACACGCGCGCCGGCGACGCGGGGGAGACGAGCCTCGGCGACGGGAGCCGCGTCACGAAGACCGATCCGCGCATCGAGGCCTACGGGACGGTCGACGAGCTGAACGCGGCGCTCGGGGCCGTGCTCGCCGCCGGGCCGCCGGACGAGTACCGGCCCTGGCTCGAGCGGATCCAGAACGACCTGTTCGACCTCGGCGCCGACCTCGCGGTCCCGGGCGGAGGCTCCCGCGAACGCCTGCGCGTGGCCGAGGAGCAGGTGTTCTGGCTGGAGGGCGTCTGCGACCTCGTCAACGAGCGCCTCGAGCCGCTGCGCAGCTTCGTGTTGCCGGGGGGCGGCGAGGTCGCCGCGCGGCTGCACGTCGCGCGCACCGTCTGCCGTCGCGCCGAGCGCCGCGCCGTCGCGCTGGCCGGTGCCACCGACGTCACGCCGGCGGCGATCGCCTACCTGAACCGGCTGTCCGACCTGCTCTTCATCCTCGCGCGCGCGGCGAACGCCGAGGCGGGAGTCAGCGAGCCGCTCTGGAAGCCGGGCGGCGAGCGCTGAGGCTCGGTCAGCGGCGGCCGAAGTCCGCGACGACGATCGTCACGTCGCGGCCGCCGAAGTCGCCTCCTGCGCCCGCTACGTGGACGGCGGCGACACCGACGTCTCGGAACGCGCCGCCGAGCAGGATCCGGCGGTGCGGCGCGCTCGTCAGCCACATCGCCAGCGCTCCTTCGGGCGACACGTCCGGGGAGCGCCAGAGGATCGTCTCACCCACCACCGCGCCGCCGTAGCGTCGCCGGATGCGCTCCGACGGAGACGTCCCGTCGGCAGACTCGTGTGCGAAGAAGCCGAGCTTCCCCATGGCCCGCGCGTGGGCGCGTGCGACGCGCACGAGCGGCCGGGAGACCCGGAGCGGCCGCAGGCCCCGTTCGGCCCGGGCGCGGTTGACGAGCGCGACGATCGGCGCCTGCAGATCGTCGCGCGCCGTCGGCGCGCCCTGGACGACGGGCACGGCGGAGGCGCCGGTCGCGAGGAGGGCTGCCAGGAGGCAGGTAGCCAGGAGGATGAGTGCACGCCGCATGGTCTACGACGCGGATCGGCGTCTGCGCGACGCCGGGCATCCCCCGAACGGGGGAACGGCGGGGCGTCAGCGGCGGGTGCCGAAATCGGCCACGACGATCGTCACGTCGCGGCCCCTGAAGACGCCCGGGGCGTTCCGGACGAAGACCGCTCCCACGCCGATGTCCCGCCAGCGGCGGGCGAGAAGCTGAACGCGGTGAGGCGAGCTTCCGAGCCACAACGAGACGACCTGGGCGGCGGAGGCGGCTCCCTGTTGCCAGTAGATGACCTCGCCGACCAGCTTCGACCCGTAGTACGACTGGAGGCGGTGCCCGAAGCTGGCGCCGCCGGCGGAGGAGTGGCTGAAGAACCCCTTCCGGCCCATCGCCGTGACGTGGGCGCGCGCCGCGCGCGTCAGGCGAATGGAGTACTTGAGCCTTCGCAGGCCATGCTTCGCGCGGACGGCGTTGATACCGGCAGTGACCTCTGCCGAGAGGTTGTCGTTCATGGCAACGCGACCGGCTGAGGCGGTCACGGCCCACACGAGCGCTGCGAGCAGGACTACGGTCGATACGAGCGCGAGGCGCTGCGCCGTGTGCCTTCCCCCGAGCACGAAGGTCGGAGTATAGGGAACCGGGACGGCTGACACGGGGCCTTCTGGCTACGATCGTCACATGCGGCGCAGCTCGGCGACCTGCCTGCTCGTCCTCGTCTCGACCGCGATTGCCGCCGCCTGCGGCTCGACGACCACGCCGGCCCGGGAGAACCAGTCCGAGCCCGCCCGGTCGGCCGCCGCCCCCGTGCCTTCGCCCTTCCTGTCACGCCTCGCCGAGGAGCTGCCGCCGGTTGCCGAGCGCGCCGACGCGAGGGGCGGCAGCTGCCTGCCCGGCGAGGAGCGAGCGCTCCGCTCGAAGCGCAAGGCGTACGCGGCGGTCGCCCAGGGCCGCACGGTCGCCTACGCGAGGCCGGGCGGCGAGAAGCTCCAGGTCTTCGGCCGGCGGAACGTCAACGGCTTTCCCACGGTGTTCGGCGTCCTCGCGGAGCGCCTGGACGCCCGTTGCGACGCCGAGTGGTACCGCGTCCAGCTGCCGATGCGCCCGAACGGCGTCACTGGATACGTCCGGGCCGCGGACGTCGCGCTCGGCGTCGTCGCCACCCGCATCGCGGTCGACCTCTCCGAGCGGCGGATCGACGTCTTCCGGGCGGGGCGCCGGGTGCGCACGATCGACGCGGCCATCGGCGCGACGGCGACGCCCACGCCGACCGGCAGCTACTACGTCAATCAGCGTCTCATCGCTCCCGACCCGTGGGGACCGTTCGGTCCGGCGGCGCTCGGGATCAGCGCCTTCTCGCCCGTCCTGCAGGAGTGGGTGCAGGGCGGCCCGATCGCCATCCACGGAACGAACGATCCGGACAGCGTCGGCGAGGCGGCGTCCCACGGGTGTCTCCGGGTGCGTAACGACGTGCTCGTCTGGCTCTTCGAGGAGATCCCGGCCGGCACCCCGGTCGAGATCGTCGCCTGAGCAGGCCGGTTCCGAGCTCGTCTCAGCCGGACGCGACGGCCTGCGTGGCCGGCGGCCGGAACGACTGGCCGTTCGGCAGCTCGACCTCGGCAAGCCGCGCGTAGACGATCAGTCGCTGCGATGCGCTGTAGAGCGGGTGGCACGCCGAAAGCACGAGGGTGTCGTACGCGCGGGGCTCGAGGATGCTCCAGTCGTCGTTCTCGACGATCTCGTTCCCGACGACGCGGTAGGTGAACGTCCCGTAGGGCATCTCGAGCAAGACGCTGTCGCCCGGCTTCAGCTCGTCGATGTGACGGAAGGGCGCGCCGAAGGTCGTGCGGTGGCCCGCGATGGCGGTCATCTTTCCGAGGCCGGGAAGCGACGTCTGCTCGTAGCGTCCGGGCCCTTTCGCGAGGTCGCTGCTCCAGTCGGTGCCGTTGACGAAGACGGGATCGATCCCGATCCTCGGGATGACGATGCGCCCGAGCGGGTCACCGGGCTGGATGCTCTCGGAGAACAGCGTCGCCGCGCGCCGCACGGCCTGCTCGTCGGCGGCGGGTGACTGGTCGCCGTCGTTGGCGGCCGGCTCCGCGCTCTCCGCCTCCCACTGCGCGAACTCCTTGTCGAGCTGTCCGGCGAGCTGGTGCTGGCGGTAGCGCGCGTACAGGTCGGTGACCGGGTCGCGCCAGAAGTAGATGGCCGCGCCGTAGGCGAGCGCGGCCAGGCCGACCACGATGAACGCCGTTCCGAGGCGGCCGCGGAAACGTTTCATTCCTCACTCACCATAGACACATCGGCGGGCAGCGGGCCGGGATCGTGACCCTCTGGTTCTGACGGCCACGGCGCTCAGGCACCGCGGCCAAGTCGCGCGGCCCCACGGGCGAGCGGGCTCCGCCTGAGCGAAGTGAACGCCGGTGAGAGCTTTGTCCAGAGCCGTAGGCCAACGTCCTTGCGGTAGATCCCGAGTCTCGGTCGTAGCAGCGGCTCGTCGTACCAGGGCGCTGCTTTCAGCTTGACTCCAGCCAGATAACCCGCTCGGCGGGCCGCGCTCGCGACCCGCCTGTCTGCGCGTCCGTACGGGTAGGCGATCGTCTCGCATGATCCGAGGCGGCTCATAACGGCCTCGCGCGAGAGCGCGAGCTCCTCCGCGAGTTGCTCGTCATCGACCGCCGTCAGATCGGCGTGCGTGACGGTATGCGAGCCGATCTCCCAGCCTGCCTGCTGCAGCATGCCCAGGCGGTCCCAGCTGAGTGGCGTCATCTCGGCCGCGTTCGCACCGGTCGTGAACTGCTCGACCCCACGCCACGATAGGAGCCGGCCCGACGAGGGAAAGCTCGTGACCGCGAACACGGTTGCGGGATAACCGAACTCGTCGAGAATCGGCTTCGCCTGGGCCGTGGACTCGTAGCCGTCGTCGAAGGTCACCACGACGCACCGGTCGGGAAGGCACCCCTTCTGGCGCCGGCGCTCCGCGTCGGCCAACGTCAGCCCGACGAAGCCCCGGCGTGCGAGCATCCCGACCTGCTCGCGGAACAAAGCCTCCGGAATGGCGAGCCCTGCCGGCCAGGTCGAGGACACGGCGTGGTAACAGAGGATGAGAGGCGCGCGCACAGGAGACGGCGACGCCTGAGCCCGCGCTCAGGCGTCGCCGATCCGATGACGAATCGAGAAGCTAGCCGGTCGGGTTCGAACGGCGTTTCAGCAAGATGCCCGTGGCAACCAGCGCTATACCGGCGATAACGATCAGCACGAGGTTCAGGCCGGTGAACGGCAGAGTGCCATCGCTACCGAGCGCGCCGGAAGCCAGATCCTGCTGCACGTTGCCAGCGTCGCCGCCGTAGACGATCTCGTCGGGATCGGCGGCAAGCGCGGCCGGCACCACGCCGAGCGCGAACAGCGAGCCGGTTACGATGAGGCTGGCGAGGCGAAGTCGCATGTTGGGGTTCGTCCTCCTTCTGGGTGATCAGCAGACTCAGCGTAGCGCACCGTCCGGCGATCGTAAAGACGCTGGAAACCGGGTAGCGAACTATAAAGACCCTGGAAACCGGGTAGCGAACTGCCGCAAGAAGCGTGCGTTAAGCTCGTTCGGATCGATCTCTCGCCCCTCGTCGAGAAGCCGGCGGACCTTGTCGGCGACCTTGTCGTTCGGATTGAGGGCGAGCGACCGAGCGAGGTTCGCGCGGGCGGCGGCCGTGTTCCCGAGCGACCCTTCGAGCATCGCGAGCTGGAGGTAGGCATACCAATTCTGCGGCTCTCGGTCGAGGGCTCGCTCGAACGCCCGGCGCGCGAGATCCGAGTCTCCGATCTGGAGCGCCATGGAACCTTGCAGCACGAACGGTTCCGCGCTCAGCGGATTGAGGCTGGCTGCGCGGTCGAGGCGTGCATACGCCAAGGGTGGATCCCGCCGCCAGCCGCCCAGCGCGGCGTCGGAGTAGGACGCCGCGAGAGCGGGGAGGACGAGAGCGGTGCCGGCGACGAGCGCGCCCGCGACGACCGCAATGGCTCCCGTCATGCGTGCTGTCGTGCTCCCCTTCCTGCTGGTGATCTCGTCGCCAGCGTCCTCGTCCGTGATCACGGTTTCCTCGTCTGTGATCACGGCTGCCCCCGCGAGGCCGAGGAGACCGAGCGCCGGACCGGCAAGCGCCGGTATCTCCCAGAACCAGTCCTGCGACCCGTAGAGGACCCAGTACGCGAAGACCATGATCGCGGCGCCGATTGCACCGCCGGAGATCGCGTCGAGCCGACGGCGGCGAGACAGCGCGAGCCACACAGCGGCAGCGATGAAGGCTGCAAACAGGGCCGTGCCGACCACGCCTAGCTGACTGAGCATGCGGAGCTCGATCGAGTGCGGATAGCGCGGTTCTCGCGAGTTGTCCTCTCGTCGCTCCAGGTAGGCGGCAGCGTAGTTGTCCGAGCCGATGCCGACGACGGGGTGTGCGAGGAATTCGGCCCAGGCGACCTTCCACTCGGCATAGCGGCCCGAGCTAAGCGAACCCGTGAAGCGCGACCCCTCGTCGTCGCGAGCCGCGCCTCCCGCGAAGTCGTCCCAGCGATCGCGAATCCAAGCACCGGGATCTTCGACTCGGGTCGCCGCTGCGACACCCACGACGCCTGCGCCGGCGAGGCACGCTGCGACGACCACGGCCGTGAGCCCGAGCTGCACCGATCGAGGCACCGTTATCCGCGAGTCGACCACCGACCAGAGCACTCCTACCGTGAAAAGGACGAGACATGCTCCGCCGATGAGCCACGGTTGCGACCCGACCGCGAGGTCAGTGACGACTGCGCCGGCGAACTGGTCGTGCAGGTCGAGGAGCGGCCCGAGGATTGCGAGCGCGGCCGCGCAGACGAGCGCGCCGGCGAGGATGAGGCGCAGCCGCTGACGCGCGAGCAGGAGCGCCACAACGGCCGCCACGGGCATGAGGAACAGCCAGGCCCGGCTCTGTCCGAGCAGCGCCAGATCGACGAAGAGTCCTGCGGCCGCGAGCGCGCAGCCTCGCACGAGCAAGGGGAGGGCGCGGCTGCTCGCGAGGTAGAGGGCCGGCCACACGGCCGACATCCAAAATGCGACGCTGCCGTTCACGTAGCCGATCGGCACCCGTAGCCGACCTTCCTCGAAGAACCCGGTGGCATCGCTCGCGAGTCCGAGCCGGACGAGTGTGACCACCCCGAATATCGCTGCGCCGAACGTGAACAGGGCTAGCATGAGCGTGACTGCGCGCTGCGTCCAGGGCCACATCGCGAACAGAGCAAAGCCCGCCGCGTAGACCAGAGTCTTGTCCGCCCCGACCCATGCGTCGGCGGGGAAATCGGCCCACAAGATCGAGAGGTAGTTCCAGGCAACGAAGGCGGCGAGCGACAAAAGCATCCCGATGCGCGCCCGCCCCCAGCCGGAAGCCGAAGGCGGCGAGACGACCGCTGCAACCGCGACGAGCAAGACGAGGCCGGTGCCGACCACTCCCCACTGAGTAGGCCAGTAACCGCCCGCGAAGGCGGCCCACGCAAGCCAGACGCCAATAGCAACGGCTCCGGCGGGCAGCGCCGGGCTCCTGTAGGTGAGGTTGAGGGTAAGTGTTCGCACGTCGCGGTTCGCCAGACGAGCCTTATACGCGATCGGCGCCGATCGGAGCGTCCTTTACCAAAGTGTCACCAACTGCTCACGGCTCCGCCGCCCATGGGATGCTCCTTTCGAGTGATGCTGTGGGTCAAATGTAATCGGCCGCAGAACGCAGGAGGAAAGATGACGAAGGTTCGCATGCTGTACCGCCTGCCGGCGGTGGTGACCGTCGATCTCGAGACGGGAACCGTGGAGAGCGTCCGCGTCGAGGACGAGATCCGCGTCACCGCGTGGACGGGCGCCTGCACGGAGGAGCGCGGCGGCCGGATTCTGCGTGGGGCGACCGACGACGAGCTCGGTCGGGCCTTGTCGATCGTCGGCGGGCAGCCCTGGCCGTCGACGGGGCTCTCGGCGGCCGCCTGACACCTCGCAGGTTGTTGAAACGCTCCGGGCAGCCGCCACGGGGAGCCGCTTTCCGCCGCGTCCGCGGCGCCCATGACAGGATTTGACAAGGGTGAGCCTCCAAAGTATGGTGCGATCAGGTTTCGGGTACGCCCGGAACAACTCGGGGCGGAGGGGTTCTTCTTCTGGCGCTGGAGGTGCCGCTGGTGCGGACGGAGTCTTGCCCGCGACGTGGCTGGGCATTCTGGACTTCGTTAACGGCGGTGGTAATCACCGCCGGAATCGTCGTTCTCGCTTCCGCGCCGCGCGCCGGTGCGGGCGTCGCGACCCCTTCTGACGCCGGCACGTCAGCGCCGCCGACCGACCCGGCCGGCGATCCTGTTCCGGTGGGTGACGGTGCGATTCTGCCGCCTCCCGGAACTGCGGAACCGCCGATCGAGGCCCCGTCGCCGTACGTGCCGTCGGAGAGCCCGGTCCCCGAGCCGCAGCCTCCCGGGTCGGGCCTGCCCACCGAGCCGTCGCCGCTGCCGAGCGACCCGACGCAGCAGCCGCAGGACCCGGCGCCTCTCCCGACCGAGCCGGCTCCGATCCCTTCCGAGCCGGTCCCCACCGATCCCCCCGGCGGCGCTGTGCCGACCGATCCGGTACCCGCTCCCGATCCGGCTCCCGCACCCGAGCCGGCGCCGGTCGTGCCGCCTGTCACGCCGCCGGTCGACACGACACCACCGCCCGCTCCCGAGCCAGTCCCGGTCCCGCCGGTCGTGGACCCGCCGGTGGCGGTGCCGGCCCCGGCGCCCGAGCCGATCGGGGGCTCCGAGCCTCTCGTCCCGCCCGCCGAGCCGGGGGCGGGGTCGGTTGAGGAGCCGTTCGTAAGCGGCCCGCCCGAGGTCGTCCCGGAGCCGGTGGCGCCGGCCGTGCCCGTCGAGCCATCTCCCGCCGACCCGTCGGCTCCGGCCGTTGATCCGCCACCCCTCCCCGTCGTCCCGGGGCCGTTGATCCCACAGGCTCCCGCTGCGCCTGACCTCCGCATCGTCCTGGTCGACGGCGACGTCGTCGCGGTGGTCGGTGCCGATGCCTCCGACGGCACGCCTGCCGACGACCGTGTGCGCGCCGCGGGGCGGAACCTCGACGGGCTCGACAGGCTCGCGCCGTCGCAGGCTCCCGAGGCGCCGCCGGCCGAGAGCCCGGTCGAGCTCCCGATGCCCGTCCCCGCTCCGTCGGGGGCCGCGGGCGCAGCTGGATCGTCCGGCGGTGGCGGCGGTGGGGCTTCGTTCGCCTTCGCGCTGGCGGCCGCGCTGCTCTGCCTCGTCGCGCCGGCTCTTCTCCGGCGCCTACGCACATCCGTGCTCGTCTGGCGTCCCGTTGCTTTCGTCTCTCCGCTCGAGCGACCTCCCGGTCTCCAGCCCGCTAGCTAGGGCAGGTCGGGCTCTCAGAGCCCGACGGACTGGAAGGCTCGAGAAGGAGGAACGGCAATGGGTAAGGCGCTAGACGAACGAAATGGATATCCACCCGGTGAGCATCGGCCCGAGAGTCTCAAGGCCGTGCGCGCCGGCGCCGATGTGAGTGGGGCGGACGGGGCACCCGGTACGGTGCCGATCCTCCGGCCGCAGCCCGCTGCGTACGAGATGAAGACGAACCTGCGAAACCGGCTCTCCGCGCTGCTCCGGCGCAACGGCGACTCCGGCGTGCCGCCGGCGCTCGCCCCGCCGGACAGCACCGATCCCTGGGGCGAGTTCCGTCGCGAGCTCGACCGGAGCCGTCGGTACGAGCGGACCTTCGTGGTCGTGCGCGTGCCGTCGAGGTCGAGCCTCAGGGCGGAACAGGTGGGGGACACGCGCGAGGCGGCGTACGACGAGATGCTCCAGATCGGGGCGTTCCTGCGCAGCGTCGACCGGGCGTGGCTCGCCGACGAGAGCGTCTACGTCCTCCTGCCCGAGAGCGACCGGGCGATGGGCGAGGCGTTTCTCGCCCGAGTCCGGCGGCTCGCTCCGGAGCTCCTGCCCGACGAGGGCGTCAGGCTGGCCGCGTTCCCGCTCGACGGATCGACGAGCGGGGCACTCCTGGCGAAGCTTCGGGGGCAGGCGCTGAACGGCACGCCGCGGGACGTCGCCACCGTGCGGGAACCGCACCTACGGGAGATCGAGCTGCGGCCGCAGCAAAGCGGCGAAACGGTCTGAGCATCCCTCGGAGCGCCATTCGAGTCGATGCCTACCGTCAGCAAGACCTACCTGCGCCTGAAGCGGGCGTTCGACCTCCTGTTCTGCGTGCTGGTGACGCCCGTCGTGGTTCCGCTCCTCGCCGTCTGCTGGGCGGCCGTCCGGCTCGACTCGCCCGGTGCGGCGTTCTTCACTCAGGACCGAACTGGTCAGCACGGCATCCGCTTCCGGATGTACAAGTTCCGGACGATGGTGCGAAACGCAGAGGAGCTGAAACCCGCGCTCGCGCACCTCAACATCCTCCCGTTTCCGGACTTCAAGATCCTCGACGACCCGCGGGTGACGCGGGTCGGAAGGATCCTGCGCAAGACCAGCCTCGACGAGCTCCCGCAGTTCATCAATCTCGCCCGGGGCGACATGTCCCTCGTCGGGCCGAGGCCGACCTCGTTCGCGGCGAGCACCTACGACCTCTGGCATACGTACCGCCTCGAGGTCAGCCCGGGAATCACCGGGCTCTGGCAGGTGTTCGGCCGGAACTCGAGCACCTTCGACGAGCGCCTACGGCTCGACATCCAGTACATCCAGAACATGTCGTTCGGGCTCGATCTCAAGATCATCTGGTGGACGATCAAGTCGGTGTTCAAGGGCTCCGGGGCCTGAGAACGTCCGACGATCTCGAGCCGCTCGCGTCCGTCCTCGATGTCTGCGAGCGAGACGGCGTCGGCGCCTGTCTGCTCCGGGATCCGGGGCCGGCCTCCGGTCGCGTGCACGAAGTCGACCTGCTGGTGGACCCGGACGCGACCGACCACTTCGAGCGCGTCCTCGCTGACCACGGCTTTGTCCGCCAGCCGGCGTGGGGGAGGCGACCCCATCGCTTCGCGCTCGCGTACGAGCCGGACCGCGACCGGTGGCAGAAGGTCGACGCGGTGACCGCGCTCACCTACGGGCCGCGCCTCGAGTTCGCGCTCGCTCCGGCGGCGCCTTTCCTGGCTCGGACGAGGGGAGAAGGAGCGTCCCGTCGCCTCGGGGCAGACGACGAGTTCTGGACGCTCCTCCTGCACTGCCTGCTCGACAAGGGAGCGATCCGGTCGGATCACGCAGAGCGCCTCGCTGAGCTCGCCCCGGCCGCCCGTGCGGCAGGGGGGCTCGGCGGCGACGTGGCTGACACCGCCCTCTCCGGCGGCGCCGAGCGCGCGCTCGCCCTGGCGTGCGCAGGCCGCTTCGACGAGCTCGCAGCGCTCGGCGCGCCGAGCGCGCGACAGCTCGCTGCGCGACACCGGGCCCGCGTGACCACGCGCCGGGTCGTCAACGGCGGCTTGCGACGCCTGTCGAAGCTCCAGACGCTCCTCTCGCGCCGCGGCCTTCGCGTCGTGCT
Organism: uncultured Thermoleophilia bacterium; assembly: GCA_963819905.1. Classification (GTDB taxonomy): domain Bacteria; phylum Actinomycetota; class Thermoleophilia; order Gaiellales; family Gaiellaceae; genus CAWCQC01. The sequence goes on along the minus strand of CAWFXP010000005.1, from coordinate 144,100 downwards.
GCTCGGCCCCGACGGGGCAGGGAAGTCGACGCTCGCGGCGGAGCTCGTCGACACGTTCCCCTTCCCCGCGCGCCGGCTGTACGCCGGGCTCTATCCCGCCGGATCGACCGGCGGCACGCGGCTCCCCGGCCTCGGTCTGCTCGGCCGGCTCGCGCGCCTGCGCTGGAGCTCCGCCGTCGCGCGTGCTCACCAGTGGCGGGGACGGCTCGTCGTCTTCGACCGCTACACGCTCGACGCGCGCCTGTCGACGGGCTCGGAGGGAGCCCGCACCCGGCTGCGCCGCTGGCTGCTCGCGCACGCGTGTGCGGCGCCTGATCTCGTCATCGTCCTCGACGCCCCGGCGGAGATTCTGTTCGCGCGCAAGGGCGAGCACTCGCTCGACGGGCTCGAGGCCCAGCGGCGGCGGTTCGCCGAGCTCGGGAGCCGGCTTCCGCACTCGGTCCGAGTCGACGCCTCACGGGATGCCGATGAGGTCCGGCGGGCCGTGAAGGCGGCGGTGTGGGCCCGGTACGGGCAGGTCCGCCGCACGCGAAGCGCGGAGCCGGGCAGCCCGTCATCATTGCCCGATGGCTCTGCCTGACGGTCGCCGTGAGGACGTCGATTTCGACCTCCACGGGCTCGTCGGAATCCGTCTCGTCGACGCAACGGGCTCCGACGTGCGGGCCGTGGGGGCCCAGCTCGGGCCGATACGGTCGCGGCTCGAGCGGGCGCCCGACATCGTCGTCCGCTTCGTCGACCGGCTCGAGACCGGAGACGCCACGCTCCTCGGCCTGGACGACACGGCCTTCACGGACGATGCCTTCCTCGTCCTTCGCTCGAAGTACAAAACCCCCGCCAGGGTCCTGATCCCGCTCGACGCCGTCGGCTCCCGACCCGAGATCGTCTGCGAACGGGGGCTGCCGGCCGTGCCGCTCCTCATCCCGATCGTGAACCTGACCGCCCTTGCGAACGGCGCGCTGCCGCTGCACGCATCCGCGTTCGTGCACAACGGGATCGGGGTGGTCGCGACGGGCTGGTCGAAGGGCGGCAAGACGGAGGCGCTGCTCGCGTTTGCCGCGAACGGAGCCCGGTACGTCGGAGACGAGTGGGTGTACGTCTCGCCGGACGGTCGTCGAGTCAGCGGCATTCCCGAGCCCGTTCGAGTCTGGGACTGGCATCTCGACGACCTTCCGTCCGTTCGCTCGGGCCTCGGGACGGGACAGCGCGCGCGTCTCGCGAGTCTCGGGGTGCTGCACGCCGCGGGGGAGAAGCTCACCGCGAAGCGCCGTGGGAGCGTCGCGCGTACGTACCGGCGCGCCCTGCCGCTGATCGAGCGCCAACGTCATGTCGACGTCCGCCCGTCGGAGCTCTTTGCAGGAGTCGGGGAAGACGGCGACGCTCCGTTCGACCGGCTGGTCTTCGTCGAGAGCCACGAGGCGGAAGGGATCCGGGTCTGGCCGATCGAGCCGGCCGAGGTGGCCCGGCGGATGGCGTTCTCGCTCGCATACGAACGCCTCGACTTCATGGGCTACTACCTCAGGTTCAGGTTCGCGTTCCCCGATCGGGCGAGCACGCTCGTGGAGGAGGCGGGCGAGATCGAGAAGCGGCGGCTCGAGTCGGTCCTCGACGGGAAGCCGGCCTTCGCCGTCTCCCACCCCTACCCGGTGTCCCTTCCCGCCCTCTACACGGCCATGGGCCCGGTGTGTCGTTGACCGACTCCGATCTCGACCTCTCCCGCCGCCTCGACTGGCGATTTCTGCTGCCGACCGCGGAGCTCGCACGGGTGGCCTGCGTCGGCGCCGCCGACGACCGCCTGCAGCGTGCGCTGGCGCGGTTCGCGCTCGATCTCACCGAGGCGGGCTCGACCGAGCCGAGCAGTGCAGACGTCGTCGTCGTCGTCGCTCCGACCCGGCAGCGTCTCGCCGACGCGGTCCGTCTTCTGCGGCCGGGAGGCTGGCTCTACGCCGAGACGACCGGCCGCCTGCGCCGGACGGTGGTCGCCGAACTGGGACGTCAGGGGCTCGAGGGAGCCCGGACGTCCTGGCACTGGCCGGCGTTCGATCCGTGTCACGAGATCGTTCCGCTCGACGAGCCCGAGGCTGTCCGGCTCTCGCTGGCGCGCCGGCGGGCGAGGTCGACGTCCCGTCTGAAGGCCACCGTCGCCCGCTGCCTGCTCGCCCTGGGGGCGCTCGATCGCGTCGTGCCGTGTGCGAGCGTCGTCGCGCGCCGACCGAACGGCGAGGGGCCGTCGGCAGGGTTCGCCGGCGCGTTCGTCGCGAACGGCACCGCGCGGCTTCCGCCGTCAGGGATCGTGGCCGCGCTCCTCGTGACGCCGGGCTTCGAGACCTCACGCAACGTGATCGCACTCCTCGTTCCGGGCGGCGGGCGGGCTCCCTCGCTCGTCGCGAAGACGCCGCGCCTCGCGGGTGACCGCGACGCGCTTGCTGCGGAGGCGACTGCGCTGCAGGAGCTCGAGGCGCTCCGCCCGGGCCTCACGAGCGTTCCGCGGGTCGTCGCGTTCGAGGATGTGCACGGGCGTCCGCTCCTGCTCGAGACGGCGCTCGCCGGGACGCCCATGAACCCGAGGGCGGTCGCCGCCGACCCCGAGGGGTGCATCGCAGCCGGCCTCGCCTGGCTCGCCGAGCTGCCCGTGACGGTCGAGGCGGCCGACGGCGCCGCGTTCGAGCGGCTTCTGGAGGCGCCGCTGACGCGGTTCGCCGCGACCGCACCGGCAGCCGGCACGCTCGTGGAGGGCACGCTGGCCGTGGTCGAGCCGCTGCGCCACGCGCGACTGCCGCTCGTCTTCGAGCACGGCGATCTCGGTCATCCGAACCTCGTGCTGCAGCCTGACGGCCGGCTCGGGGTGATCGACTGGGAGCTCGCCGAACGGACAGGGCTTCCGCTTGCCGACCTCTGCTTCTTTCTCGCGTACGTTGTTTCCGCACGCGCCCGCGCCGGCTCGCTGTCGGAGCACGTCGCCGCCTTCGAGGAGGCTTTCTTCGCGCCCGGGGCCTGGGCGCGCCGGCTCGTCGACGCCGCCGCCGCTCGTGCGGGCATCGCCCCTCCGTTGGTGGACCCACTCCTCGTCGCGACGTGGGCCCGGTACGTGCTTCGTCTGCCGAAGCGCAGTGGCGCCTCGGCTGCGGCGGTGAGCCAGACCCGACAGTACGCGTACTGGGAGCGATCGGTGGCGCACCTTCGGGCGCGGGCCGGCGCCGGGCCCTGAGGAGCAGCGCCTCGCTCTTGCGCATGCCCTTGCGCGCCGACACAGTGTGAAGGGCCGCATGCGCATCCTCTACGTCACGAACGGATTCCCGTTTCCGCTCACGAGCGGCTACCTGCGCCACTACTTCCTGATCCGGGAGCTGTCGGCTCGCCACTCGATCACGCTTCTCTCGATCGTCGGCGCCGACTACGAGGCAGGCCACGGGGAGGCGCTGGCCCCGTACACCGAGCGCGTCGAGACCTTCCCTTCGGCCAATCGGTCGCGCTCCCGTGGGCGCAAGGCGCTCGCCCGCCTCGACGCGCTCCGCGGGAGCGCGGCCGCCGGCCCGGCGCAGCGGCTCGGCCGCGCCGCGGCAGCGCTCGCCCGGAACGAGTCGTTCGACGCCGTGCTCCTCAGTGGCAAGCGGACGGTCCCGGCGCTTCCGTTTCTTGCCGGCTTGCCGCTCGTCGTGGACATCTGCGACACGGCATCCGCGAGGATCCGGGGGAGCATCCGCTACGCGCCGCCGCTGCGGCGTCCCCTGCTCGCGCTGGAAGCCTTCGAGGTGCGCCGCGCCGAGCGCCGGCTCGCCGCCGCAGGCGATGCGCTCCTCTTTGCCTCGGTCCGCGATCGCGGCCTTCTGCTCTCCGATATCCGGAGCCGCGGGCTGTCGCCGAGGACGCTCGTGGTGCCGAACGGCGTGGATGTCGACTACTGGCAGCGCTCGGCGAAAGAGCTCGGCCGGGCGGCGATCGTCTTCACGGGGAAGATGGACTACCCGCCGAACGAGGACGCCGCGCTCGTCCTGGCCGAGACGGTGCTCCCGGCGGTACGGCGCTCGGTGCGGGATGCCGAGCTGTGGATCGTGGGGCGTGACCCGACCGACCGCCTGCTCGCGGCCGGGACGAGAGCCGGCGTGACGGTCACCGGGGAGGTTCCGGACGTCCGGCCGTACCTCGAGCGCGCCGCGGTGTTCGCGGCCCCGTTGCGATTCGGCGCCGGGATCCAGAACAAGGTGCTCGAGGCGATGGCCATGGAGGTTCCCGCGGTCGTCTCGCCCCTCGCCGGGGACGGCCTCCGGACCGAGGACGACGCCGACCTGCCGGTGACTGTCGGGCATACTGCCGACGAGATCGTGGCGGGGGTCGTCGAGCGGCTCGAGGCGGCGAGGGAAGGCGCGGCTCCCGACTCCGCTTCCCGCTCGTACATCGCCGCGCACTTCGACTGGGCGGAGAGCGCGCGAAAGGTGGAGAGCGCGCTCGCGGCGGCAAGCGGAGCCGGGGCGATCCCTGCGGCAGGGCCGGCGCAGGGGTGCTGACGCTCGCGCTCGTGGGGCCCGACGGCGCGGGGAAGACCACCGTCGCGCGTACGCTCGAGGAGGAGCTGCGACCGTCCGTGAAGTACCTCTACATGGGGGTCAGCGCGGATTCCTCGAACCACGCGCTGCCGACCACCCGCCTCGTCCAGGCGCTGAAGCGACGGCGGGGGGCGGAGCCCGACACCCGAGGGCCGCGCGCCCGCGAAGAGGTATTCGCCGACCCCGCCCCGGTCGGCCTGCAGAAGCGTGCGCTGCGGTCGGGCAAGGCGATGCTGCGGCTCACGAACCGGCTCGCGGAGGAGTGGTACCGGCAGTACCTCGCCTGGTCGTACGGCCGGAAGGGGATCGTCGTCGTCTTCGACCGCCATTTCTTCGCCGACTACCACGCCTACGACGTCGACGGGAGGCCCGGGCCTGCCGATCAGCCGGCGGATCCACGGGTACCTGCTCGAGAAGGCGTACCCGAAGCCCGACCTCGTCGTCTACCTCGACGCGCCGGCGGACGTGCTGCTGGCGCGCAAGGGCGAAGGCTCGGCAGAGCTGCTCGAGCAGCGGCGGAGCGACTACCTGGCGCTCGGCGACGTGACACCCGACTTCGCCGTCGTCGATGCCACCATGCCGCTCGAGGACGTCGTCGCCCGGCTCGTCACCCTGATTCGCGAACGGACGGCTTCGTGAGCACCGTGCTCGTCACCGACGCCGGGCGAGGCAGCGCGATCTCGATCATCCGCTCGCTCGGACGCCAGGGGCTGAGGGTCGTCGCCGCGGACACGAGTTCTCGGAGCCCTGGCTTTTCGTCGCGCTACGTGGCGGAGACGCGTTGTGTACCCGCAACCCGAAGCGCACCCCGACGAAGCGGTCGGAACGCTCCTGGCTGCCGCGGAGTCGCGCCAGGTCGACCTGATCGTTCCGGTGACGGACGAGGTCGTTCTCCCTCTCTCGGCTGCGCGTGACAGGTTCGAGGGCATCTCACAGCTCGCGATCCCCGAGCCCGAGCCGCTCGCCCGGGCGGCGGACAAGCTGGCCACGCTCGAGCTCGCCCGTGCGCTCGGTGTTCCGACTCCGAGAACGTCGGTCGTCGAGACGCTGCCGGAAGCGCTTGGCGCGGCGAGCGAGCTCGGCTGGCCGGTCGTGCTCAAACCGCAGTCATCGCGGCTCTACGAGGCCGGTCACGGCGTTGAGGCCTTCGGCGTCAGCTATGCCGCCGACGCGAGAGGCCTCGACCGAGAGTTTGCCCACTTCGACGGCCGCTGCCCGGTTCTCGTCCAGGAGTACCGACCGGGAGAGGCTCACGGTGTCGAGCTCCTGCTCGCGGACGGCCGCCCGCTAGCCGCCTTCCAGCACCGGCGCCTTCACGAAGTTCCGATCACCGGTGGCGCGAGCTCCCTCCGCGAGAGCGTCGCCCTGAGTGCCGGGCTCTACGCCCACGCCGTCACCCTGCTCGAAGCGCTTCGTTGGACAGGTCTGGCCATGGTCGAGTTTAAGGTCGGAGAGGATGGCCCGTGGCTGATGGAGATCAACGGGCGCATCTGGGGTTCGCTCCCGCTTGCCGTGAAGAGCGGTATGGACTTCCCGGCGATGCTCGCCGAGCTCTACCTCGGCGGCCGCCCAACGGCGAACGGCCGCCCGGCGACCGAGTACCGGATGGGCGTGCGCTCTCGCAACCTCGAGCTCGAGATCGTCTGGATCGGCTCGACGCTGCGCGGGAACCGCCGCTACCCGTTTCTGCCGGTGCCGCGGCGCTCCGAGGCGCTCGTCGCAGCCGCCCGGCTGTTCCTGCCCGCTGATGGGTACGACATCCTGTCGGCCGACGACCCGTGGCCCGGCCTCGCAGAGCTTGCGAAGATCGCGACCAAGATCACCGGAAAGGTCTTCACCAGGTCTTCACAAAGCGCTGGTACGTTGTGATCGAGGGTCGATCTCCGATCCTGCGGCAAGGATATGGCTGAATCCGGGACAACACCGGAGTCACGCTCGACATGGCAGCGGCTACGCCAGCCGCTCGGGCGTGGACTCGGACTTGTGGCTGCTGCCGCGCTGCTGGCGACGGCTGCGACGCTCGTCGTGCCCGGTACCTCCGCGAGTAGCGCGCCGGCAGTCGATCGAGGCATCTGGCTCAGCGAGGCGGAGATCAACAAGCTGCCACGTCGGGGCGCGGCGTGGCGCCGCCTCAAGGCGACGGCCGACGGCAACCTCGGGCGAGCGAACATCTCGGATCTCGTCTCGAAGCACGACGTCCGTACGCTCGCGGTCGCGCTCGTCTACGTGAGGACGAGGAAGGCGTCGTACCGCGAGAAGGCTGTCGACGCGATCATGAGCGCAATCGGAACCGAGGGCGGCGGCACGACGCTGACACTGGGCCGGAATCTCGTCTCGTACGTCATCGCAGCCGACCTCGTCAACCTGCGCCAGTACGACTCGGCGCGGTACAACGCCTTCAGTACCTGGCTTCGCACCGTTCGGTCACGGACTCTGCGCGGACGCACGCTCGTGTCGACACACGAGGTACGGCCGAACAACTGGGGGACGCACGCGGGCGCGAGCCGCGCAGCCGTTGCCGCCTACCTCGGAGACAAGGCGGATCTGGCGCGGACGGCGACCGTGCTACGCGGATGGCTCGGCGATAGGAGCGCCTACTCGGGTTTCGACTACGGCGACCTGGACTGGCAAGCAGACCCACATAACCCTGTCGGGATCGTTCCGGCTGGAGCCACCAAGCAAGGCGCCACCCTCGACGGCGCGCTCCCGGAGGAGATGCGACGAGGCGGCGGCTTTCGCGTTCCGCCACGGCGGACCGAGTATCCGTGGGAGGGCCTCGCTGGCGCCATCGTCCAGGCGGAGATCCTCGCTCGGCAGGGCTACGACTCGTGGCAGTGGAGCGAGCAGGCGCTCAGGCGGGGATTCCAGTTCATGGCCGATCTCGAGCAGCAGCACGGCCGTTGGTGGGCCGGCGACGACGACGTGTGGCAACCGTGGCTCGTGAACGCCGCCTACGGGACGTCATTCGATACTGACCCGACGTGGAAGATCGGCAAGAACATGGACTTCACCGACTGGACGCACAGGCGGCGTTGATCCGCCCGTCCCGCGTCCGGATCAGCCGCGTGCCGGGGACACGGCTTCCGCCTGCTGGAAGAACTCGAGGACGAGGTCACCCTGCGTGTCAGAGAGGTGCTTGCGCCAGCGGTCACGGGAGTCGTAGAACGTCAGCTCGCGCACGTGAGCCTCGTAGGCAGGCGTCCACGGCAGTTCGCAGAAGGCGAGCAGAGCCTGGAGCTCTGGCTCGGGCTTCGTGATCAAGTCCTCGTAGCTCATCTCGGAGGTTCGCTCGGGAAGCTGCGCCATGTTCGATCTGATGTCGTCGAGATCGAGCTGGATCTTCACGGCCGCCGAAAGAAGTGGACCGCCGCCAAGCTCGCGCCAGAGCCGGCGGTAGGGTTCCGGCACGTCCCCCCACTGCCACTCCGGGCTGTCGATCGCACTCGACACGTCGAGCCAGCCCGCCTGGATCCATGAGCTCACGACGGCGCGGGGCTCGCGGCGCAAGTGCACGAACCTCGCATCCGGGAAGATGCGGTCGAAGTACAGGATCCGGGCCCAGCCGGTCACCTTGGCCAGGAAGCGGGGCTCCCCCGACGCCCGGAGGACGCGCTCGACTGCCTTCCGAACCGGCTCGATGCCCTCAGCCGGGACGTCGTCCGCGGTAAGCGGTCTCGAGCGTCGGCTGAAGCCCGGCAGGTAGTGCTCCCAGAACTTGTAGGCCTCGAACGGCTTCGGAAAGATCGGAAGATGCTTGATCCGCGCGCTCAGCCGGTCGGAACGGTACAGACCCGACAACGCAGCGAGCCATGGGAGTTGCGGCAGGACCTCGTTGTACGGCGACAGCCAGCCGACATCCTCGTGCCGAGCGACGACGCGGTGCAGAAAGGTCGAGCCGCACCGACCCGTTCCCACCATGATGATGGGGCGATCGACGGCGGCCATGGACGGGTCAGACCAGCGTCTCGACCCGACGAATCACGTCGAGTCGCCGGTCGATCTCGGCCCGATCCTTGCCGGCGCCGCCGTCCACGCGATCTCGTCCCCGGTCACGTGCGAGCAGACGATCCTGGCCGGCGTCCCCGAGCATGCGATCGAAGCCGGTGCCGCCTTCCACGCGGTCGTTGCCGGGACCGCCCCTGACGACGTCGGTTCCGGCGCCTCCCTCGACACGGTCGGTTCCGATCTCGCCGAGGAGCATGTCGTCTCCGGCGTCTCCGTCGACGACGTCGGCCCCGGCCCCTCCTCGAAGCACATCGTTGCCGTCCTCGCCGTGAGCGAGGTCCGCACCGCCACCGCCGAGGATCCTGTCGTCGCCGCCCTTGCCGCGCAGGCTGTTGGCTTCGGGGCCGCCGCGGAGCGTGTCGGCGTGGTCCGATCCCAGCACGTTCTCGATACTCGAAAGTCCGTCGCGTCCGGCGCCGCCGGTGGCCGAACCCAGGACGAGGTCGGCTTCGATCGCCCCGTCGGCGCCGGCGTACGATGCCGTGTCGATCCCAGTGTCGCCGGAAAGCGTGTCGTCCCCGAGCCCCCCGCGCAGCACGTCGTCGCCGTCCCCGCCGCTCAACGCGTCGTTGCCGTCGTCGCCGAGGAGCCCGTCGTCACCCGCTCCACCCGAGACGGTGTCGTCGCCCTTGCCGGCCTTGATGCCGTTCTCCGAGTCGTCACCGACAAGCGCGTCGGCGAACTGCGACCCGGTCAGGTTCTCCACTTCGCGGATCGTGTCCAGTCCGTCGCCGGTCGCGGTTCCAGCCTCGAGGTTCGCCGTTACCCCGGCGTCGGCCGCACCGAACGTGACGGTGTCGACGCCTTCACCGCCCGTGAGGGTGTCGTCGCCGAGATCCCCGCGGACTTCGTCGTCGCCGTTGCCACCGGCTACGCGGTCGTCGCCGTCTCCTCCACGGAGGTCGAGTGCGTGCAAGGCGGCGCTGCCCGACCCGTGACCGCCGAGGCCTGTGATGAGGTCGTTGCCGTCACCGCCCTGAAGCCGACGGAAGCTCAGCGCGTCGGCGCGCGCGACAAGAACGTCGAGAGTGTCGCCCTCGTTGAGTGCGATACCGGCGCTCCCCCAGGCGAGCGTGTCGCTACCGGAGCTTCCCCTCACGGTGAGACTGTCCTCGCCGCCACCGAGTTCGACCTCGATCTGGATTTCCGTCGACCCGGACGAGAAGGGCCCGTCGCCGAGGTCGAGCTCAAGGTCCTGATCGGCGTTGGCGCCGGCCGCCTCGAGAATCCTGATCGTCTGCACGCTCTGTACCGTCGCGTTGCCGCAAGGGACGCCGTTGACGGCGAGCTGGGAGTCCGGTGCGCTCACGCTCACCTCTTCTGCCCCGGACACGGTGACAGTCATCGTCGTACCGTCGACGACGCACGAGACGGCTGCTGATGCCGATCCGGCGAGGATCCCCGAGGCGAGAAGCGCGCCAAGCAAGCCGAGCGCGGCAGCACGGCCGCGATGCGGTCTCGGAGGGGTCGGAACTGGGTCTCGTCTCATTTCGGACGCGGGGTTGGCCATAGTCTCGGTTCGAGCGGGTGGACGCGTGACCTCACCATGAGCGACCGCGACGAGCGTGTCAAGGCGCGAGCCGAACCGCTCAGGGAGTGACGACGAGCGTTGGGCCCTGCCCGGTCTCGCGACTCGCGTAGTACGCGCTGTTCTCGCTCGAGCTCGTCAGCACGAAGCTGTAGGTTCCGTTCTTCGTGACGACGGATGAGACGTTCACCTGAACCCACACCCCAGCGGTAGGTGCGGAGAGCTGCCCGAGCGGAGAGCCGTTGACGCCGGGCTGCGACGCCCACGTGATCGTCGACTCAGACCAGGAGTTGGACGTCGCCGAGACGAGCCCGCCGTTGTCGCTCGAATCGGTCACGAACAACCGGAGCATCGCCGAGGCGGGCGCACTCCCGAGGCCAGCGACCGTGAACGTGATGTAGGTGCGGTACTCGTTCCCGTCGCGGGCCCCGGAACGAACTCGCAGAGCCGGATTGCTGCCGTGGTTCCTCGTGTCCGTCGACTTGACGTACGCGTCGCCGGTTGCGGTGAACGAGAGCCCCGTCTGCCCCGTCGGCGGAGCAGGCGCCACTGGGGGAGCGGACGGCGTGGGTGCCGGAGCTGGAGGCGAAGAGGGCGCCGCGGGGAGCGCCGGCGTGGGCACGCCGCCACCACGAGCTCCGCTGGCATGCGTCCAGTCCGTCCAGGCCATGCCCTTGCCGATCGCGCCCGCCGATGTCGGGTACGACGTGCCGTAGGCGGCGTTCACGAGCCAAGGGAGCCAGCGATCGTCGCTCACAGCCGGGAACAGGGCGACGTTGTAGAGCCAGTTCGCGGCACGGGCGAGCGCCTGATCCGACCAACCGTAGGCAGGATAACCGGCGCGGCTGAGTAGCTCGGCCTGGACGTACGCGGGCCCGAGCGCCTCCCAGACGTAGTTCTCCTTCGGCGGCGGCCACGTGAACGAGCCGGACCGACGTTGGTCGTCCGGCAGCACTCCGTTCACGTCATACCCCTGGATTGTGGCGCCGCGCGGGTTGATGCCCACCGGTGCCCGGGGATCGCCTTGCCACGACGTGTCGCCCCAACTGAATCCTGCATAGGCTGAGCGGTCACCGAGCCAGCCTCTGAAGACCTGGATGGCCCGGGCGAGGTCGCCGGCGTCACCGAGGTAGAGGTCGGCGGCGATGCGGCTCGCGCCGCAGTGGGTGCCCCAGTTGTTGGGTCGCAACGCGTGACACTCGGCCAACGAGCGCGGCGGCGAGACGGCCAGGGAGCGCGTGCGAACGCCGCTCAGCCAGGTCTGCCACGTACGATCGGTATACCCGACCAGGTCGGCGGCAATCACGTACGAGACGAGGTTGCGCCCAAGAGCGAGGATCGGGCTCTGCCCGCTCGCCGCGCCAGCCGGATCGGCTTCCGTTCCGACGATCGCCCGGAGCGCTGTGATGACCTTGGTGCGAAACGCCTCGTCGCCCGTTCGCGCATAGACGAGTGCGCCGGCGAGCGTCAGCACGTCGTGTCGTGAGTTGCCGTCGGACAGAAGCGCCCGACCCCAGTCGGTGTCGGCGGCCGCCTTGATCGCTCCCCACGACGTCCCGGTTGTGGGAAGGGATGCGATCTCAGCCTGGCCGATCCAGATCCCTTTGCCGAACGATGCCGATTGCGCGGTGGGCACGAACGCAAGCACGGCCAGTCCCGCTGCGGCGAGCACGGCGATCCGCCGTACGTGTGAGCTGAAAGAGTGCGGGAGCGCTGGTCGCATCATCCGCACCGTTCATCGAACGCACGGGCGATATGCTCGTGCCCCGAACGAGGGACGAGTGCTCCCTCGAACGAGGGAGGAGCATGGAACGCGTTGCCGTCGGAGCCTCTAGAAGAGTCTGAGCGGGCGACCGCGCACGCCGGCGGGGACGTCAGCGCCCGCCAGCGCGAGCAGCGACGGCCCCACGTCGTAGATCGAGACGGCGCCCACATCGCCGAGGCCGGGTCGCGCGGGGTCGGCGATCACGAAGATGCCCTGCTGAGCGTGATTCGCAAAGTCAGGACCCGTGTCGTTCTCGAACGTCCAGACGCTGCCGAGCCCGACGCTTCCCACCGACCGCCAGTCGAGATCGCCGAAGTAGACGATCAGGTCCGGTGGCACGTTTCGTACCTCGACGAAGACGTCCTCCGGCCGGTAGGCGACGGTTCCGATCGGACGCCCCTCGGGGTCCCCGAGCCCTTCGAGACCCTTCGCAATCTCGGTTCGTGTCTTCTCGTACATGTCCGGCTCGATCGTCCCGGACGGCTCTCGTCCGGCCACGTTCAGAAAGACGCGGCCGTAGTAGCCGCCCTCTGCCCAGGCGCGCGTTCGTGACCAGTCGATTCTCGCCCGACCGAGCGGCAGCGGACCGTCCGGCTGTTCCTCGAGGACGAGGAAGCCCTCCTGGATCAGCCACTCGTTCACGCAGATTCCTCCCACCATTCGCTTCGCGCCGTGATCGGACACGACCACGACGACCGTGTCGTCGGGGACGCGATCGAGCAGCCGGGCAATCTCACCGTCGAGGAACACGTAGTAGTCGTGGATGGCGGTCGCGAATTCGCTCTCCGGCTCGTACCTGGGATGCAGGGGATCCATGAAGCGCCAGAAGGCGTGCTGGATCCGGTCGAGGCCCATGTCGACCGTCATGAAGAAGTCGTATCGCCCACGCTCGAGGAGACGGTGGCAGACGACGAAGTGCTGCTCCGCGAGTCGATAGATGTCCCGCAGGATCCGCGCAGTGTCTTCCGAGCGGAAGTCCGGAACGTCGAGGAGGAACTCGCCATCGATCCAGTTTGCGATCTCGCGCTTCAGCTCGGCGGGAAACGTGAATTCGCTGTCGGGGCCGGGGGTGAGGAAGCAGCTCACGAGGTCGCCGTGTACCGGCTGTACGGGATACGTCTGGGGAACACCGATCACGCCCACGCGGCGGCCGGCATCGCCGAGGACATTCCATACCCGGGGTCGCGCAACCGCTCGCGACGTCGCGATCGACAGCCCGTCGTAGCTCCAGTCCTTTCGGTTCCGGAAGCCGTAGAAGCCGAGCTGACCAGGATCGCAGCCAGTCATCATGCTCGACCAGGCGGGCACGGTGATTGCAGGCACGGTGCTCTCGAGCCGGGCCCATGTGCCGGACGCGCGCAGCCGTTCGATCGTCGGAAGGTCGGCCCCCCAGCGCTCGAACACGAGGTCGGGCGCAGCTGAGTCGAGGCCGACGACGAGAATCGGACGATGCGACGCGAGGGCGTTCACCCGCAGGAGCCTACCGACCGCCACCTTCAGGCCCGAGCAGGCGCCGTACGGGGCGGAATCGCAGCAGCTCGGGGAACGTCTGGGCCACCTGCAGCAGGTGTCTGTTCACGAGCACGACCACGAGAGAGACGACGGCGGCGAGCGCGACGCCTGCGGCGAACGGAAGGTCGGTGGCCACCTGGATCGTCAGCAGGAGCCCCGCGCCGATGACGATGGACGCATACACCCGGGCGGAGCGTGGCTGAACGAGGTCGATCCCTGCCCGGCGAAGCCCCCATTGCTTGAAGAAATTGTGGACGACGAGCGTGCCACAGGTTCCGATCGCTGCTCCGAGCGGGCCGAAGACGGGAATCAGGGCCAGGTTCAGCGCGAGATTCGCGACCATGGCGATCAGGTTGATGCTGACGATGTACCGGAGCAGACCGTAGACCTTCAGCGTGAGCCCGTTGAAGCCGAGCGACGCCTGGAAGTAGTAGCCGAGCGCGAGCAGCGACAGATAGGCGGCCGAGTCGGCGTAGCGCTCGCCGTAGAGGGTCGACGTGAGCGGATCGGCAAGCGAGAACGTGACCGCGAAGATCGGGAACGAGAGCACCGCGGTCCAGATCGCCGTACCCCAGTAGACGTCGTTCACGCCGCGGTGGTCCGCCCGGGCGAACAGGCGCGCCGCAAGTGGGGTGAAGAGCATGCCGAAGCTGGACAGGACGAGGGTGTTGAGCTGTGCGGCCGGTCCGATCACACGGAACGCCCCGACGTCGGTGGCGCCGCCAAAGTGCCCGAGCAGAACGACATCCGACGTGTTCATAACCGTGTAAAGCACGTTTGTCGACAGCATCGGCACCGTGAAAGTGAAGATCTCGCGCACGGGCACGCTCATCGTGCCGAGACGGAAATGGGCGAGCAGGCCACGCTTGGCGAGCTCGCCCCAGAGCAGCCACCCATAGAGCGCGACTCCGGCGAAGCCCGCGATCACGGTTCCGGCGGCCAGCCAGACGACACTCTTGCCGCCGAGGACGACGAGCAACACGACTGCAAGCCGAAAGCCGGGCGCGACCAGGTACTTCCGGACGAAGATCGCCCGCGGTTTCGAGAAGACGGCGAACATTCCCGTCTGCATCGCGTCGATCGCCTGGATCGGGATCAGGAAGACGAGGATGACCACGAGCGTCGTCGCGACGTCGCTGTCCGAGATCGCGCCGGCGATCAAACCCTTGAGCCCGAAGACGAGCGCGATGAGCGCGAGAGCGAGCGAGAGGATCGTCCCCGTGACGAGGAGGAGCGTTCCGCAGACCTTTCCCAGCTCGCCCCGTTCCTCGTAGATCGGGACGAACCGCGTAATTGCGTTGTCGAGTCCGACGGTGATCATCGTCTGCCCGAATGCGACGAGCGAGAGCGCGTACGCGAACGCACCGAAGTCCGCCTTAGTCAGGTACCTGACGATGAGGATCTGGACGACGAAGTTGACGGCGAGCGAGATGAAGCGCCCGCTGAGGAGTAGGCTCGAGCCGCGAATCTGCTTTCGCGTCGCAGAGCCCTGCGCCGCGCCGGCGGGGGTCGCGTCGGTGTTCGTCGTCATCGGTGCGTCCGCTCCGGCCACTCCGGAGCGGTATCGGCACGAGGGTACCGTGCGATGATCGAACCGAGGGTCGGTGTGGCCTGGCGGAGGCTTCTAGCTCGGCTTGAGCGAGACCACGATCATGGCCCAGTCGTTCGACCCCGTGAGATCGCCGTTCGCGCCGAGCTGCGTGCTCGCGGGTCCGGCGACCGGGCCCTGGTACCACATGTGCGAGCGAGTGACCGCGCCTGACGAACCGGCTGCCTGGTTGATGAGGATGCTCGCCTCCCCGCTCGGAACGCTGAAGATCCCAGAGGTGCGGTTCCAGCCCGCGGCGACCGCCCAGGCTCCTGCGGTGGCGGTGGTAACCGAGTGGAGCATGTTGCCGTCGTCGGTCACGGGCCCTGGGGTGGTCGCGGTCGCTTCCACCGGTGTCGCAGTGGTGACGCCGCTGAACCGCTGGGCGATGACCACCACCGGGTTGGCGTTGCCGGTCACGGTCACGGTGATCTGCCCGGTTGTCGGCGATGCTCCCTGGGCGCGCCAGAGGGAGATGCCGCCCTGGCCCTGGACGTTGTCCACGTTCGCGATCTCTGTCCAGGCAAGGCCGTTCCCGGAGACCGAGATCGGGATGGACTCGTCGCGCTGTGCGACCGAGAGCAGGATGAGATCGTTTGCCGCCGGCGTCCACGACGGCAGGCTCACGGTGCTGCCGCTCACGATCGACGCGGTAATCGCAGATCCGGCGAGCGCGATCCCGCTGCCCGGCGGTGGCGTGTTGTTGGTGACCGGCCGGTCGTTCAAGGCGGCGGCGTCGTTGCCGGCGAGGTCCTGGACGGGGTTGGTGCCGGGGACGGTGTAGTCGAGGGTGACGGTCTGGCCTGCCGTGACGGCGGGGTTGATGGTGACGGTGACGGTTGAGCCGGTGATGGAGACGTTGGTGGCGGTGAAGGCGACGCTGCCGGCGCCGGGGGTGTAGACGCTCGGCGCGGGCGCGGTCGTGTTCAGCGGCTCGTCGTAGCTGAGGGTCATCGTGGCGCCGTTCACGGTCGCACTCGTGAGAGCAGGAGGCGTCACGTCGGTGGGCGGAGTGTTGTTGGTGACCGGCCGGTCGTTCAAGGCGGCGGCGTCGTTGCCGGCGAGGTCCTGGACGGGGTTGGTGCCGGGGACGGTGTAGTCGAGGGTGACGGTCTGGCCTGCGGTGACGGCGGGGTTGATGGTGACGGTGACGGTTGAGCCGGTGATGGAGACGTTGGTGGCGGTGAAGGCGACGCTGCCGGCGCCGGGGGTGTAGACGCTCGGCGCGGGCGCGGTCGTGTTCAGCGGCTCGTCGTAGCTGAGGGTCATCGTGGCGCCGTTCACGGTCGCGGTCTGAAGCGCCGGCGGCGTCGTGTCGGACCCGCCGCCTCCGCTGGGCTTCAGCGAGACGACGATCATCGCCCAGTCGTTCAAGCTGGTGCTGAGATCGTTCGTCGCGCCGAGCTGGATGCTGCCCGGCGAGGCAATCGGGCCCTGGTACCACATGTGCGAGCGCGTGATGTTCCCGCTCGTGCCGGCGACCTGGTTGACGAGGATCGGGTTCTCGCCGCTCGGAACGGTGAAGACGCCGCCGATGCGGTTCCAGCCGGCGGCGACGGCCCAGGCGCCCGCGGTTGCGGTAGTCACGGAGTGCAGCATGTCGTTGTCGTCGGTTCCGGGCCCAGGGTTGGTCGCCGTCGCCTCGATCGGGGTCGCCGCCGAGACGCCGCTGAAGCGCTGCGCGGTGGCCACCACCGGGAGGGTGTTTCCGGCGATCGTGACGGTGATCTGCCCGGTTGTCGGCGATGCTCCCTGGGCGCGCCAGAGGGCGATGCCACCCTGGCCCTGCACGTTGTCGACGTTCGCGATCTGGGTCCACGTGAGGCCGTTGCCGGAAACGGAGATCGCCCTCGACTCGTCGCGCTGCGCGACGGAGAGAAGGATGAGATCGTTTGCCGCGGGCGTCCACGACGGCAGGCTCACGGTGCTGCCGCTCACGATCGACGCGCTGATCGCCGATCCGGCGAGCGCGATCGTCCCGCCGCCCCCCCCGGTGACGTTCGTGACCGGCTGGTTGTCCAAGGCGGCGGCGTCGTTGCCGGCGAGGTCCTGGACGGGGTTGGTGCCGGGGACGGTGTAGTCGAGGGTGACGGTCTGGCCTGCCGTGGCGGCGGGGTTGATGGTGACGGCGACGGTTGAGCCGGTGATGGAGACGTTGGTGGCGGTGAAGGCGACGCTGCCGGCGCCGGGGGTGTAGACGCTCGGCGCGGGCGCGGTCGTGTTCAGCGGCTCGTTGTACGTGAGAGTCAGCGTCGACCCGTTCACCTCGGCCGACGTGAGGGCCGGCGGTGTCGTGTCCGGGGCGAGCGGCAGGTAGTTGTGCCAGTACTCGTCGGTGTCGTTGTTGGCGGCGAGGACGACGAGGCCCGTGGACGCGTTCACGTTCTGCTTGGTGGTCGTCGCGTTGTTGATGCCGGTCAGCCCATCGTCGATGAAGGTGATGCCCGGGCCGGAAGGAAAAGCGACGGTCGAGTCTGCGTCGGCGAGGGGCAGCGTCTTCTCGGCGATTCGTCCACCCGACTGGCCCACCGTCGCGTACATGCGGATCAGGTTGTTGGCCAGGTCGAGCAGGACGATCGGCCGCGTGTGGCTGTTGGCCACCGTGCCGAACGTGTGCGAGACCCAGCTCCCCCCAGGCGTGCGAACGAGCAGCAGGTTAAGCGGATCGCCACTCGACGACTTGCTCGTCTTCGTGGCCGCGAACACGCGCCCGGCCGAGTCCGCTTTCAAGTTGATGTGGTCGTCCGCGAGCCCTGAACCGGAGATCGCCGCCTCGGGCGTCACCGGCCAGACGTTGTCGGCGTCGGCGTCGTTGTGGATCGCGAAGTACATCGCGCTGGTCGCCTGGTTCGACCACATCACGCCGATTCTGTTGCCGCCGAAGGCGATGACCGAGGAGATGTCGTCGCTCGACAGCGCCGGGTAGTTGAACGGCGCGTCGTTCAGCGAGAAGGCGGTGCCCCAGGCGGCGTCGTTGCAGCCCGGCGAGCAGACCGTCGAGTTGATCCAGACCTTGTTCGGGGTGTGCTCCGTCCACGTCGCCCAGAGTTGTCCAGTCGAGTCCTTGGCGATGGTGAGCGTCTCCATCCGCCGGTTGTAGATTTGGGCCGGGAAGCCGGCGTCGAGGGAGTACGTGTCGGTCGCGGCGTTGTAGCTGAAGCGGTAGAGGCTGGCTGGGTTGTTGCCCGTGCCGGTGGTGCTGCCGTCCGACTGGACGTGCGAGGCCACGTAGAGCTTCGACCCGTCCCAGAGCACGTCGGCCGTCGTGTTGTTGCGGGTCTCGACCGGCACTCCGGTGTCGATCCACGTCTGCGTCCCCGTGTTCAGCTTGAAGATGTGGAAGTCGCCGCTCTGCCCGTTGCCGCCGTCGAACAGGTAGCCCCACCAGGAGCCGTCGTTGAACCAGACCTTCGCCTCCGGTTTCGGCCCGCTCGGGGCCGTGCTCGAGCTATGGCCGGTGAAGGAGACGCCGCTCGGGTAGCCGACGACCGCGCCGGCGAGCGCCGGCGCTGCGAGAGCGAGGGTCCCCGCCGCGATCGTGAGAGCGACAGCTGCCAGACCGCGCTGCCGCAGGAAGCGAGCCACGATTTCACTGTAGCCGCGAGACGCTCGTGCCACAAGGTGCTTTACGAGGCATTTACACATCCGCCAACCCAGGCTGCGGTTACTGCATTACGCTCTGTTCGTGACACGCTTGCGCCGCCTCTCGATTCCGGTCTCGGTGGCGCTCGCGGGTGCGGTCGCCCTCGTCGCATGCGGAAGCGGCGGTTCGGACGCGGGTGCTGCGAGGCCGCTGACACAGGCGCAGGCGGCCGGCATCAATTCGGAGGTGGTGGCCACCGTGCAGACGGCGCCGGTTCCGAACTCGGGCGACGCAGCCGATGACGCCGCGATCTGGGTCGATGTGGACGATCCTTCCCGGAGCACGGTCATCGGCACGGACAAGCAGGGCGGCCTGCTCGTGTACGACCTCGCCGGGCGCGTGCTGCACGACGTTCGCGGAGGCAAGCCGAACAACGTCGACCTGCGTGACGGCTTCGCGCTGGCCGGCGAGAACGTCGCGCTCGTCGCAGCCTCGGATCGCGACGGCAGTCTGCTCGATCTCTACCGGGTCGATCCGGCAACACGCGATCTCATCGACGTTGCAGCCCGGCGGATCGAGCTGTCGATCGCCGCTTACGGGCTGTGCATGTACCACTCGCCGAAGACCGGCAGGTTCTTCGTATTCGTGAACTCGAAGAAGGGCGAGGTCGAGCAGTGGCAGCTCCTCCGGAGCACCGCGCGAAAGGGCAAGGTCGACGCGCGGCGCGTGCGCGCGTTCGACGTCGGCACGCAGACGGAGGGGTGCGTCGCAGACGACGGTCTACGACGTCTCTACGTCGGCGAGGAGGACGTCGGTATCTGGCGCTACGGGGCGGAGCCCGACGCAGGAGGCTCCAGGACGAAGGTCGACTCGACGGGCGGCGAGGGACACCTGGAGGCGGACGTCGAGGGTCTTGCCATCGCCCACGGCCAGGACGGGCGGGGATGGCTGATCGCCTCGAGCCAGGGCTCGAGCTCGTACACGCTCTACGCGCGGAACGGCTCGAACAGCTACGTCGGATCGTTCGAGATCGTCGCCGGCAACGGGATCGGTGCCGTCCAACAGACGGACGGGATCGACGTCACGACTGCCGGCCTAGGCCCTGCGTTCCCGCACGGCGTCTTCGTTGCCCAGGATGGAAAGAACGACGGCGAGCACCAGAACTTCAAGCTCGTCCCGTGGGACGCGATCGTCGGTTCGTAGTCGCGCAGGGCGCGCCGTCGAGGAGCTCGCGCCGAAAGCCGCCGAGCCGTCAAGCCCGCGCCCGCGCAGGCGTGTTTAGAGGCGTGTACCGGCTGCGCCGGTGTCTGCGCTTCGTCCCTTGCGCTCGCCAGAAGGGAACGGCCGGCTCTCCGGGCTCGAGGGTCGCAGCCTCGGCACCCGCGCGGGCCGCGACGATCGCACCGACGCCCGCCAGTGCCATGACCAGCCAGAAGTACCGCTGGTAGGAGAGGTGCAGGAAGATGCCGGTCACCATGTAGGCGAGAATCGAGGCGATGAAAGCGGAGGCAAGGTTCGCGAGTTCGGGCCGCGCCCGAACCTGACGCCGGCGTACTCGGAAGAGCTGCAGGAGCGTGGCGCCGAGCAGGCCGAGAAGCGCCCCGAGACCGAGGACTCCGGTCTCGGCGAGGACGCCGAGGTAGAAGTTGTGCGCCTGGCGCCGCGTGTTCTTGTGGCGGACGTCGACGGTGTTCGAGTAATCCTGAACGCGTTCCGCGTACCGCTGGTAGAAGTCCGGATACATGCCGGGGCCGACGCCGACGATGGGATGGTCGGCCGCGATCAGGAAGGCAGCGAGGTTCTCGGTACCCCGGCTCGTGACCGACGTGTCGGCGGTTTCGCCGCTGGACGTAATGGCCGGGATCGCCTCGAGGGTCGAGATGCGCACGAGGTACGAAGGGACGATGGCGAAGACGAGGCCGACGCCGACGGCGAGCACGAGCAGGTGGCGGATTCGGATCAGCCGGAGCAGCAACATCGCGACCGCAAGCACCACGAACCCGACTGCGGCTCCTCGTGAGAACGTGAGCGCGATCCCGAACGTGATGACGAGTGCACAGGCGGCACCGGCGGCGCGCAGCACGCCCCGGCGTTCCGTTACTGCGCAGAAGACTGCGAGCGGGAGGACGCACAGGAGGATCTGCGCGTAGCGGTTCTCCTCGCCAATCGGGCCGCCGAGGCGCCGCTGCGTGACGGTCCCGAAGAATCCGCGCTCCGAGACCGTGAATCCGTCGTTGTTCTGCGTGACCTGGGCGAAGCCGAAGTAGTCGTTGAAGTAGGTCTCGCTGAGCTGCTGGTACACGCTGAGCGCCGAGAGACCGGCAGCGATCAGCACGACCACCCAGATCACGCTGCGTAGCAGGTCCGTGGTGCGGATGGCGTTCGTGAGCAGAAAGTAGAGAACGATCCCTTCGAGCAGGAGCTGCCGCAGCTCTGTGAACGACGTCGCGAAGTTCGGCGAGAGAATTGTCGCGACGATGTTGGCGACGAGGAATGCAAGGGCCCAGAGAAGCCCCGTCGTGATGATCAGAGGTTGCCGGCGGACGAGTACGAGATACGCGAGGGGCGCCAGGAGGAGAATCGGGAACGACGAGCCCACCGTGTACGGCAGGTTCCAGAAGTTCACCGCGATGACGGCAGCGTTCGAGTAGAGAAGCGCGATCACGACCAGCGTCGCGGTGTCGGGCTTCACCGCGATGGCGACACCGACGAGCGCGACGACCGCCGCCGCGACGGCGACGATCGGCTCGGATCCGGCGACGACCCCGAGCGCGATGGCCCCGACCAGCGCGATGACGGCTGCGACCCAACGCGCGACGCTCCGCGTTGTCGTTGCCGCGAGGGGTAGCTGAACCGTGGCCATCGATCGTTCCCTTACGCGCCAGCGCCGGTGCGCCTCGGCTGCCAGCGATCGATCCGGTTGCCTCGGATCAGGTTCCAGACCGCTGTCGCCGAAGCGGCGTTGACGAGACAGAAGAATGCCGGAACAGCGAGCGGCTTCAGCCGACCCCACCGGGTGGACGAGAGCACGAGCCCGAGCGCGCCGAGGCCGTACACGACCGCCTGCCCGATCGTGACCGCCTGGTACACGCCTCCATGGGACCAGAGGAGGGGAGACGTCACGACGAGGATCACGAGTGGCACGACCATCAGTCTTCGGAGCACCTTGTGCGAGAACAGCTGTATCGCATAGAAGCCGTGGCGGCCTGGGTTCAGAAGCTCTCGTCGGGCCAGGACGCCGCGCAGGCCTCGTGTCATGACGCGAACCTTGCGTCCGAACTCGTCACTTCCCGTTGCGGCCACCGGCTCGTAGGCCGCCGCATCGACGGCGAAGACCAGTCGGCGTCTCTGGGCGACGACCCCGGTCGAGATATAGAAGTCGTCCGTCACGTCTGGACGCACACGCTGGAACAGCTCGCGCCGTATCGCGTAGATCGCACCGGTGGCCGACACGACGCTTCCGGCGCGGCTCTCCGCATCCTTGAGTCGGCGGTCGAAGCTCCAGTACGACTGCTCCCCCCGTGCGACGCCGTCGGCCTCGTGGCCGACGTAACGCTGGTCGCCGGCTACGCCTCCCACCGACGCGTCGGCGAGGGGACGGACGAGGGCGCGGATCGCATCACGCGCGTACATCGAGTTGGCGTCGGAGAAGACCAGAACCTCACCGGTTGTCTCTTCGACGGCAGCTGTCAGCGTGGCTGCCTTACCGACGCGGGGCAGAGCGAGCAGGCGAATCCGTCCCGGGTTGTCCGCTTCGAAGCGCCGTACGATCTCGTTCGTCGCGTCCTGTGACCCGTCAGATGCGACAACGGTCTCGATTCGGTCGGGTGGATAGTCGAGCGCCAGCAGATTCTCGAGCTTCGGCCCGATCCCCGCTTCCTCGTCATGCGCCGCGATCACGACGCTTACCCGCGGATGTCCGTCAGCGCACCGGTAGGGCTTCGCGAGCAGACCCGCTCGGGCAAGGGCGAGGAGTGGGAAGCCGACGTAGGTGTACGCGAGCACGCCTACCGCCGTCCAGAACAGGATCAACGTCGTCATGCGGCACGTCCCGGCGTGAACCGGTCGACGAGAAGGCCGGCGTTCGTGTCGAGATCGAAGTCGCGCTCGACGAGCTCGCGTCCCATCCGACCGAGGCGTGCTCGCAGACCCGGGTCACCCGCGAGCCGGGCAAGCCCGTCGGCGAGGCGCTCGGCGTCGGCTGGAGGTACGAGCAGACCGGTCACGCCGTCGAGCACGAGCTCGGGAATCCCGGAAAGGTCGCTGGCGACGACCGGGACGCCGGCCGCGAGCGCCTCCATGATCACGACCGGGATGCCCTCGCGCTTGCCGCCCGCTGTAGGAACGCTCGGAGCGGCGAGGACGTCCACGTCCCGCAGGAGGGCCGCTACACCGTCCTGTGTACGAGCCCCGACGAGCTCCACACGCTCTCCGAGAGAGGCTTCGGCGATCGCCTGCGCGAGCCGAGGCCTGTCGGGTCCATCGCCGACGATGGTGCACCGGAACTCGAGGTTCCGCTGCGAGAGGAGGCGGCATGCCTCGATCAGGATTCCCTGGCCCTTGACCTCGTGGAGGGTGCCGATGCACAGGATGGAGAACGGCCTCGGGTCAGGAGCGCGGCGCGCCGGCTTGAAGCGTGCCGTTTCGACACCGCAGTGGATGACGACGACCTTGCCGGCGACGTCGGAACCGGTTTCCGCCACGATCACATCGCGGTTATACGCGGAGATGGCGACGACGAAGGCCGCTTCCCGCACCTTTTCGCGAAGCATGCGCCGGTCGACGTGCAGATCCGAGCCATGCGCTGTGAAGCTGAACGGGATGTCCGTCAGGCGATGGATGATGAATCCTGCGAGAGCCGGATGGCTTGCGAAGTGGCAGTGAACGTGGCTCACCCGGCGCTGTTCCATGAGCCTGGCCGCATGGGCGACCTTCGGGAAGATCGCGACCGCGCCGGCGAAGAAGTTCAGGCTGCCGAGCGTTCCGCGCAGCACGTCCGCGAACACCCGGAGGTACCGGCCGGGACGCTGTCGGAGAAAGAACAGCTGGCTGCCGAGGATCGAAAACGAGACGAAGGGCAGGTAGTTCGCCCGTTCGACGAGCGCCTCCGCAGCGGGGTGGACGTCCCGGGCGCGCTCGCGCAAGAGCGGGTAGAGCTCGACCTCCACGCCGCGGTTCTCGACCGCGACGATCTCGTTCAGGACGAACGTCTCGCTGAGCTTGGGGAAGCGGGACATCACGTAGGCGACGGTCGTACGCGCCGGAGAGCCTCGGCTGTCAACAACGTCCCGAGAGCCGTCCGCGGCCGAGGTCCCCGCCTGGCCGACCGATCCTGTCATGCGCTGCCCGGCCTAAGGCCGCGCCGTCCTCAGTCGCCCGACCGCTCGTGCGGCTTGGAGAACGTCCGGAGCTGCTGCTCGCTGACCGACGACGGGCCGTTGGCGTGCGCGTTTGCGTCCGCGGGCTGGGCAGCCTCCGCCGTGGCGGCGATAGCCTGACCGCCGACCTGAACCCACGCGGTCCGCTGGTTGCGTTTCATACGCGTTCCTCTCTTGCGCCGAAAGCGATCGAACGCGCGGCTCTGCGTCATGACGATGCCGCTCAAAGCGGCGTTGACGAGCCTGAGGCTGTCGACGGCGTCTCCGATGCGCTCTCTCTTCGTCCTATCTCGCATCGCCGACAGGACAGTGGCGTCGGCCCCTTGAGCCCAGGTGAGCGCGCTCGACGAGTCGGACAGCGGCGAGCCGGCGATGACGAGCAGATCGTAGTTCTCGAGAACGCGTGTGACAAGATCGTCGAGCCGCCGTGGATCGATTGCGTCGATCATTCCGAGCGCGCCCTGCGGGATGACTTCAAGGCCTGGCGTGAAGGACGATCGAAACCGTGTGATCGCTGCGATTCCCCGGCCGTCGGCGAACGCCACGACGTCGGTCGGCACCGACTGAAGCCCGAGCGTCGCCGACACGTCACCCGACGCATCGTCCGCGTCGAGGAGGAGGATCCGGCGTCCGCCGCGGGCGAATGCCGCCGCGAGGTTCGCAGCCAGTTCGCCTGCGCCCTCGCCGCGCTGGGTACCAAGCACGAGCACCGTTCGCAGGTCGGCCTCGCTCTCGGTCCGCGAGTACTCGATTTCGGCGGCGACCACCCTGTAGGAGGATGCGGCCGGAGACCCGGGATTGGCCTCGACGACGAGGGAGCGTGCCGAACCTCCTGGCCGGCCGGTCGTCGAGACGACGCCGAGAATCGGAGCGCCCGTGATCTCGGCGAGCTCGTCCTCGTTTCGGACCGCACCTCGGAAGTACTCGATCACGAGCACGATGATCAGCATCCCGAGGAACCCGGCGACGGCCGCGAGCGCTATGACGAACGCGTTACTGGCCGCGATGCTCTCGCCCGGAGCGGCCTGGTCGATGAAGGTCAGCGAGCCTTCCGGGCGGGTAGCAGTCCCTGAGGACGTCAGCGTCTGCAAGTTCTCGGCGACACCGTTCGCTATCGCCTGCGAGAGGGCGGGATCGTCGGTTTCGACTCTGATCGTTAGCACTCGCGTATCGGCGTTGGCAGTGACCGTCGTCGCGTTGCTGATGTCGGTGGCAGTCATCTGCAGGCCGAGCTGGTCGATCGTCGAGTCGACGACCTGCGTGCTTCTGGCGAGTTCTGCATATGTCAACGCGAGCTGCCCTGCCGCTCTGATCGTGTCCGTGTCCGTGTTGACCGGGCCGACGAGCAGCTGGGTACGCGACTCGTAGCCGGGAGAGGTACTTCTGGTGATGAAATACGCACAGACGCCTGCGATAGCGGCCGACAGGACGAGGAGCCACCACCAGCGGCGCACCACGGGAATGAAGCCGATCGACCCGTATCCGTCTTGCTGTCGTGCTGGTGTCATGGCGTCAAAAACCTCTCGCGGAGTCTAGCTCGGTCTCCGACCGGTACTGGTGGCGGACGCCGTAGCCCGATCGCTGGCGCAGCGTGCGGTGGCCTGGTTCACGAGAGCGTCGAGTTGGCAAGCCAAACCGTCGACCAACGTCGTGCGGGGCTCCCAGCCGACATCTCGCCTGATCCTCGTCGTATCGGCGGCCGTACGGCGCACGTCGCCGGCGGCGCCGACGGTACGCGTGATCTCGAGCTGCCGGCCGCTCAGGTCCTCGCAGGTCTCGATCACCGAGCGAAGGCTCGTCTCGGTGCCTCCGCCGACGTTGTAGACGCTGCCGGACACCCCGTGCTCCATCGCGTCGACCGTCGCGGAGACGGCGTCGGCAACATAGGTGAAGTCACGCGACTGCTCGCCCGTTCCGTTCAGCGTGAACGTCGTCCCGTTCACGAGCGCGGCGAGGATGCGCTGGAAGGCCATGTCCGGCCGTTGCCGGGGCCCGTAGACGGTGAAATACCGCATGCCGATCCATTCGAGCTCGTAATTGCGCTCGTAGGCCGTAGCGAGGTACTCGCAGGAGAGCTTCGTGACGCCGTATGGCGAGATCGGCAGGGGCCTTGCATCTTCCCGCGTCGGGAAGCCCTCCGCGTCGCCGTAGACGGACGACGACGAGGCAAGCACGACCCGCACTCCCGCGGCTGCGGCGTACTCGAGCACCCGTTGCGTGGCGACGACGTTGTCGTGCACGTAGATCGGGAACGAGGCCCCCCAACTGCCGCGCACGCCCGGTTGCGCCGCGAGGTGATACACCGCATCGACGCCCTCGAGCACGGAGTCGAGTCGTGCCTCGGCGAGATCGGCTTCGACGAGCGAGAACGCTGAATGAGATCGCAGGTCAGCGACATTCGCGTTCTTTGCGTCCCGCGCGTAGTAGTCGGTGAACGCGTCGATGCCGACGACCTCGTGGCCCGCTTCGACGAGCGCCTCCGATAGATGCGATCCGATGAACCCGGCGCAGCCGGTCACCGCGTAGAGACTCATGGCGACGGAGGGGCCGGAGGCGCGGGCATGGGGCGATGCGGGGGCGGACGATGCACGTCTAGACGATTGGATCGGCGCGAGACACGCTCGGCTTTAGACGAATCGCGGTCGCTGGACGGTTCAGGGGGCAGGAGTACGATGGGACAGTGATGGGACAGCGCGGAGCGGGGCAGCGTGGTTGTGGCTCCGTAAGGCGACATCTGCGTCTCGCACTCGTCCTGGCCGTCGTCCTCGGTGGTGTCCTCGTCCTCGTCGCGCCGGCCGCCGCGGAGAAGACGGGGATCGTCGCCATCGGTGACTTCGGCCGCGGAGGCGAGCCGCAGCGGAAGCTCGGAGCCGCTGTGCGGCGTTTCGTCAAGGATACCCCGGTTGCAATGCTCCTGACGCTCGGAGACAACGACTCGACCGGCGACCCGTCATCGTTCCGAGCGACCGAGCGCGCGGCCGGCGACGTCGGCTACCGGGGCCCGTCGTACGAGGGTGCTCGGCAATCACCTACCAGCTCGCGCCCCGAGAGCAAGCTCTGGTGGAACGACGGCTCGTGGTGGGGAAGCCTGTTCGACGCGTCCAGCGGCGACTATCACATCTTTCGGCTCGACGAGTCGTCACAGCGTTGGGAGGATACGCGTGTCACGATCGACCGACGCGTCGCGAGCCGCGCAGACACGCTGTGGGACGGCCGCCACCTGTACGTGGCCTCGCACGTGGCCTCGCCTGTCTCGAACCCGGGCAGACCGAGCCTTCTCTTCAGGTTCAGCTACGACAGGGGAACGGGCCTCTACGTGCTCGACGAGGGCTACCCGACCCGGATCAACGGCGTGTCCTCGACGGCACTGGTCATCGACAAGGACTCGACTGGAACCATCTGGGCAACGTGGGTGGAACAGGGCCGGGTCATGGTGAACCGCACGGTCCACGGTGACCGGAGCTGGGGCGCGCCGTTCGTCCTACCGGCGGAGAACATCGCGGTGGGCGACGACCTCTCGTCGATCGTCGCCTTCGGCGGGAATCGGATCGGGGTCTTCTGGGGGAACCATCTCACCGGGTTTTTCCAGTTCGCCGTGCATGTCGACGGGGAGCTGCCAGACCGGTGGGGACCGACCGAGACGATCCAGGGACTCGGCAGCGCCAACGACCACGTGAACGTCAAGGCGGACTCGACCGGTCGTGTGTACGCGGCGGTGAAGACCAGCGAACAGACCCCTTCCGACACCCTCGTTGCGCTGCTCGTGAGGGAACCCGAATCCGGCGCCTGGGTGACACATGCTGTCAGCACCGTCTTCGAGAACGTCACGAGGCCCGTCTGCGTGATCGACGAGGTGCAGCGCGTCGCGTTCGTCTTCATGACCCACCCTGTGGACGACGTGCATCTGGGCGGTATCCAGGTAAAGGCGGCACCGCTCGACTCGCTCCTGTTCGAACCGGGCCCGGGCATCACCGTGATTCGCGACGCTCGGGCCCTCGACACGACCGACGTGACGTCGACCAAGCAGGCTGTGACGCCTGAGACCGGTCTCGTCGTACTCGCGTCGAACAACACGACGCGGCGATACTGGCACGCCTACACGTCGCTTGCGACCTCGCCTCTCGTGGTCGCCAGCAAGCCTGAGCCGTCTGGCGATAGGACCTCGATAGGCGGTAGCGCCGGCAGGTCGGACGAGACCGTGCGGCGCGTGCTGTCCAAGGCCGCGTCGGCGCTGTTCGTGGCCTTCGGGCTGCCGCTTTGGTTGCTCGTCGTCGCAGCCATCGGCGCGAGTGGCAGGCTGGCGGTCTGGGGGGTCTCGGGCATCGTCGTGGTTGCCTGCGCGGGTGTCCTGACGGTCGGCGTCGCCTCGGCCGTCCTCTGAGTCCCGATCCGACTTGCCATTTCGGGTCAGACCGGTCACGGTTCGAGGTGACCGGTTCGTTGGCGATCGCTGTGGAAGAGGGGAAGATGGCGGAATCACGCCAGGACAACGCAGGGCCGAGACTCACCCGCAGCTTTCGCGGGTACGACCCGTCGGCAGTCGACAGGTTGGTGCGGGACCTCACGGAACGATGCGAGGCCGTCGAGGGCGAACGCGACGAGCTGCGCAGCCAGCTGGAAGCGTCGAAGATCGAGAGCACGGAGACCCGTGATCTCGAGCAGACGCTCCGCAACACGCTCGTGCTCGCGCAGCGTTCGGCGGACGAGCTGAAGGAGCAGACGCGGCTCGAGGCCGAGGCGACCCTGGAGGAAGCGAGGGGAGAGGCGCGCGACATCGTGTACGAGGCCGAGCGCCGGGCGGACATGCTGCGCGCCGAGATCAAGGGGCTCGAGGAGCGGGAACGAGAGACCCGGCAGCGGTTCGCCGACCAACTCAGGGGCACGCTCGCCGAGCTCGAGGGTCCGCGCGAGGGCGATGCGGGCGGGAGCGGGAACCTGGTCGACGACCTGCGGCCGTCGGCCGAGCGTCTGTCCTAGAGGCTTCGCTCCACGACGCCCGGGTCAGCCCGCGAGCTGCCACTCCCCGGTCTCGGAGGCGAGCCCGAGGTTCGGCGTGAACCGAAACGACGCGGGGGCGATCCCGGCCGGCAGCTTGAAGCTCAGGTAACCGTCGCATCGTTCTCCGGCCGACAGGCGGATCTCCCGCAGGGCAGGCTCCACTTTCTGTGCTCCCGTCCGATACCGCTCGCCGTCGGCACCGACGAGGAAGGCGCCCGCAGTCGGCATGTCCTCGAACTGCCCGCCGCCGCGGTTCTCCACCCCGAGCCGGACGGCGACGTACCGATCGGGCCGGTTGGGAGAGGCCGCTCCGACCGGGTCGACGACCTCGAGGAGCGTCACCTCGATCGTCTCGTGCTCTGCTCGCATGGTCTCGAGTGGAATCGTCGCTCCGAGACTCGGGAGGTCGCTCGGAGCGACCGCGGCGCC
The DNA here is from genome assembly GCA_963819905.1 of uncultured Thermoleophilia bacterium. Taxonomy (GTDB): domain Bacteria; phylum Actinomycetota; class Thermoleophilia; order Gaiellales; family Gaiellaceae; genus CAWCQC01. The sequence goes on along the minus strand of CAWFXP010000005.1, from coordinate 114,773 downwards.
GCTCGCCACGACAACTGGGTCCGGCTCGAAGACGGGTTCTTCCTCGAGGAAGGGGACTGGCTCGAAGACGGGCTCTGGCTCGGGGGCGGGCTCCGCCGGCGGCTCGGCTTCCGCCACCGGCTCCGGCCACTGTTCGGTGTCTGGAATCGGCTCGGGCTCCCGCGTGCCGGCGTCGTCGTCGGCTCCCCAGGTCGGGGGGGACGAGGCAGGCAGGGGCGCGCCGACCGCGACGAGATCGGGCGCGGGGGCCACGGCGGCCGCCACGGGCACGTCGGCCGGCACCGGCTGACTCGGCGCCGGGGCGGGACGGCGCACGAGTGCCCTGCCTGCACCGATCAGGGCTCGGGTCACGAGCGCGATCAGGACGAGCGCGATCGGCTCGAACACGAACACCTTGAGGAGCCCGACCCTTGTGCGGCCCCAGTCGTCGGAGTACTCGCTGTTCCAGTCGTCGATGCGAGGAATGCCGCTCGAGACGACTCGCCCGTCGGCAAGGTCCAAAATCCCGCCGACGAGCAGGAACCAGGACGCCGCCAGCGCGGCGGCAATGCCGACCACGACGGCCAGCGCGATCACTCCGTACCCCACGATCTTCATGCTCGGCTCTCGGCTTGCGTATCGGCAGGTTCGCCGTGACCCTGCAGGGTTCCTGGCTCTCTAGACTCGCCGGGCATGTGCGGGATCTGTGGGATCGCGTCGCTTCACGGCGGCGACGTCGACGAGGTGGAGCTCCGCGCGATGCGAGAGACGCTTCACCACCGCGGGCCGGACAGCGGCGGCGACGTCGTTGCCGGACCGGTGGGGCTCGCCGCCCGGCGTCTCGCGATCATCGACCTCGAGGGCGGCGACCAGCCGATTGCGAACGAGGACGGGACCGTCCACGTCGTTCAGAACGGCGAGATCTACAACTACCGCGAGCTGCGGGCGTGGCTCCTCGCCCGAGGCCACCGGCTGCGCACCCGGAGCGACACCGAGGTGCTCGTCCACCTCTACGAGGAGCGCGGGCCGCGCTTCGTCGAGGGGCTCCGCGGGATGTTCGCGGTCGCGCTCTGGGATGCGGCGAACCGCCGCCTGGTGCTGGCGCGGGATCGGTTCGGGATCAAGCCGCTGTTCGTCGAGCACACCGGCGGGCGCCTCGCCTTCGCGTCCGAGCTGAAGGCGCTCGCTCCCGGGATGTCCCGCGACGTCGATCTCGACGCGCTCCAGGCATTTCTCGCGTTCAACTCGATCCCGGCGCCGCTGACGATCTTTCGCGCGGCGCGCAAGCTCCCCGCCGGCTGCGTGCTCGTGGCGGAGGACGTCGGCGGGGAGGGGCGCGTGACGATCTCCGAGTATGCGAGCCCGCGGCCGGTGCCGGCAGCCCAGGTTCGCCGCGAGCCGGAGGCCGAGCTCGCCGAGGAGCTCAGGGAGCGGCTTCGCGACGCCGTCACCGCCCACCTCGTCGCGGACGTCCCGGTCGGCGTCCTCCTGTCCGGCGGCATCGATTCCTCGACCCTGGCCGCCTTGGCCGCCCGTGCGAGCGACGCTCGGGTGAGCACGTTCACGATCGGTTTCGAGGAAGCGTCGTTCGACGAGCGGGAGGGCGCGCGCAGGGTCGCCGAGCGCTACGGAACGGATCACCACGAGCTCGTCGTCCGCCCGAACGCGGCCGAGCTCCTGCCCGAGCTCGCCGAGGTCTTCGACGAGCCGTTCGGCGACTCGTCGGCCATCCCGACCTACCTCGTCTCGAAGCTCGCGCGCGAGCACGTGAAGGTCGCGCTGTCTGGAGAGGGGAGCGACGAGCTCTTCGGCGGCTACTACACGTACGTCGCCGATCTGCTCGCGGAGCGGGTCGGCGGGATCGCTTCGGTCGCGCGGCCGCTCGTCGAGCGCCTCCCGAGCTCGTCCGGCCGAGTCAGCTTCGACTACAAGGCCAAGCGATTCGCGCGCGGCGCGCACCTGCCGCCTCTCGAGCGACACCACGCCTGGAAGGAGATCTTCTCGCCGGATGCACGGGCGGCGCTGCTCGCCGAGGGTCGGCAGAACGGCGTCGATCCGGTGGACGTCTACCGCGCCCGCTACGCGGAGACGGCCGGGGCGCAGCCGCTCGCTCGGCTGCAGGACGTCGACCGCGCGATCTACCTGGTCGACGACCTCCTGGTCAAGACCGACCGGGCGAGCATGGCGCACTCGCTCGAGGTCCGCGTGCCGTTCCTCGATCCGGTCGTCGCCGAGCTGGCGCTCTCGACTCCCGACTCAGCGGGGGTCAGGGGCTTCGCGAAGAAGCGGCTCCTGCGGCGCGCGGTCGCGCCGCTTCTCCCACCCGAGAACGTCGCCGGCAGGAAGCGCGGCTTCTCGATCCCGGCCGCGGCCTGGCTGCGGGGGGAGCTCGTTCCCTTCGCACGCGAGGTCCTCAGCCCCGAGGCGGTACGCCGGCAAGGCTACTTCCGGCCCGAGACGGTCACGTCGCTTCTCGAGAGGCACGTGTCGGGCCGTGAGGATCTGTCACGGCAGCTCTGGGGCCTGCTTGCCTTCGCGCTCTGGTACGACCGCTACGGCTAGCGCCCGAGCCGGCGGAGCGCCCCGTCGACGAGCGCCTTCACCGCGCCCTTGCGCCGGGCCGCGCGGATCCCTGCCTCGTCGTCGAGACGCGCCTCGAGGAGCGTGACCCCGGAGACCGAAGCGACCGCTTCGGCGGCCGCCTCCGCATCGCCTGCGAGCCTCCGATAGGCGACACCCATGGCCGCGGCGAGCGCCTCGAGATCGAGCGGCGGCAGGCCCGTTCCGAACTCGTGTCCCGCCCGGCCGAGCTGCTGGCGCCTGATGAGCCCGTACCGGCCGTCGGAGAGAACGAGGACGAACGGAAAGGCAGAGCGCTTCATCCGTACCCTCCTCGAGGGCTGGGCCTACGGCGCCATCTACCGCTCGAGCCAGGAACGCACCGCCGCCCTTGACGGCTGGCTCTGGCACTACAACCATCGAAGACGACACTCAGCGCTCGGCCACCAACCCCCGGTCAGCAGAACCAACCTGCTCGGGTCCTACACTTAGACCTCGAGGACGAGCCCGTCCACGGCTCGCTCGGCCTCCGCCGGGACGGCCAGCTCGGCCGGGCGATGGGTGAGCACCGTCCGCCCGCGCGCGGCCGCGAGCGCCTCGCCGGCCGACAGGTGCCCCCGGGGAACGGCGTCCTCCTCGTCGTCGCCGAGCGTCGCCTCGCAGAGGAAGAGGTCGGCGCCGGCGGCGAGCGCGGCGAGCCCCGCGCAGGGACCGGTGTCGCCCGAGTATGCGAGCACGCGCCCACCCTCGTCGCGGACCTGCACGCCGAACGCGTCGACGTCGTAATGGGAGACCGCGAACGCCGTGACCTCGAAGTCGGCGACCCGGAACGGCTGCCCGACCGGATACTCGCCCACCTCGAAGGCCTCCTCGAACATGCCTGCGTGGCCCCAGATGTCCGCGAACCGGCCCAGATCGCGGCTGCCGCCGGGAGGAATCCACAGGGTCGGTCGAGGATGCTGCCCGTCGAGGTGCTTCCTCATCCACACCCACGGCACGAGGTCGCCCCAGTGATCCAGGTGGAAATGGGAGATGAGAATCGCGTCGACGTCGAGCTGACCGTCGGTCCGCAGTCGCGAGAGCACCCCCGGCCCGCAGTCGAGCAGGAGCCGTCGTCCGCTGGACTCGACGAGGTAGCCGGCATGGGCGCTTCCCGGATTCGGCCAGGCCGGCGAGGAGCCGATCACGGTCACCTGCACCTCCATATACTTGCGCACATGGCGCGTCCGATCCGGGTGGTCATCGCGAAGCCGGGTCTCGACGGCCACGACCGGGGGGCGAAGGTAATCGCGCGGGCGCTGCGTGACGCCGGCTTCGAGGTCATCTACACGGGCCTTCACCAGACGCCGGAGCAGATCGCCGAGACGGCCCTCCAGGAGGACGCGGACGCGGTCGGCATCTCCATCCTGTCGGGGGCGCACATGACGCTCGTGCCTCGGATCCTCGAGCTCCTGCGCGAGGCGGGGGCCGAGGACGTCCTCGTCGTCGTCGGCGGCACGATCCCCCGTGACGACGTGACGACGTTGAAGCAGCTCGGCGTGGCCGAAGTGTTCACCCCCGGGGCGCCGCTCTCCGAGATCGTCGACTTCCTGCGCGAGCGCGTTCCGGTCGCCGGCTGATGCCGATCGACGTCGAGCGCGACGGCGGCACGGCCGTCGTCACCGTCAACCGCCCCGACGCGCTCAACGCGCTGGATCTGCCGCATGCGTCGGACCTGCGCGACCGGCTCGAGGAGCTCGCTGCCGACGCCGACGTCCGGGCCGTCGTGGTCACGGGCGCAGGCGACAAGGCGTTCGTCGCGGGAGCCGACATCAAATACATGCACGGGCTCGGCGTGCTCGAGGCGCGGCAGTGGGCCGAGCTCGGCCACGCGATCGGTGCGCTGCTCGAGACGATGGCGAAGCCGACGGTCGCAGCGGTGAACGGGTACGCGCTCGGCGGTGGCTGCGAGGTGGCTCTCGCGTGCGACATCCGGCTCGCGTCGACCCGGGCGAGGCTCGGCCAGCCGGAGGTGAACCTGGGGATCTTTCCCGGCTGGGGCGGCAGCGTGAGGCTCGCGCGGACGACCTCGCTCGGGTTCGCGAAGGAGCTCGTCCTGACCGGCCGGATGGTCGAGGCGGACGAGGCGCTCGCGCGCGGGCTGGTCAACGCGGTCGTCGAGCCGGACGAGCTCCTGCCGCGCGCGCGAGAGCTCTGCGCGGCGTTCGCGGGCAAGAGCCCGGTCGCCGTCGCCTACGCGAAGGAGGCGACGAACCTCGCGCTCCAGGGCGAGCACCGCGCGAACCTCGCGACGGAGGCGCGGCTCTTCTCGATGCTCTTCGCGACGGAGGACCAGAAGGAAGGCATGGCCGCGTTCTCCGAGAAGCGAGAGCCCGAGTTCCGCGGCCGCTGACACCGCAGCCCTCGTCCGTAGGGGCCGGACCTGTCCGGCCCACGGAACGAGCCGCCTCCTTCGTAGGGGCCGGACCTGTCCGGCCCTCTCAGGTTGCTACCCTGACCGCAGCGGGAGTCCCTCACGGGGGCTGAGAGGTAGCCACGAGGCTGCGACCGGCGAACCTGATCTGGGTCATGCCAGCGAAGGGAGCGGGATGAAACCCAACGATGCACTCGTGATCGCGGGCCGTGCCTTCCGGTCGCGTCTGATCACGGGCACGGGCAAGTACGAGTCGTTCTCGACCATGCGGGACGCCGTCCTCGCGTCAGGCTGCGAGATGGTGACGGTCGCCGTGCGGCGTATCGACTTCGACGCCTCGGGCGAGGACATCACCGACTTCCTTCCCGACGACGTCCTGCTGCTGCCGAACACGTCCGGCGCCGAGACGGCCGACGACGCCGTCAGGATCGCGCGCCTCGCCCGGGCGGGCGGTCTGCCGGACTGGATCAAGCTCGAGGTCATCCCGGATCCACGCTACCTCCTGCCCGACCCGATCGAGACGCTCCGAGCAGCGGAGATCCTGGTCGCGGACGGGTTCACGGTCCTCCCCTACGTCATGCCCGACCCGGTGCTGGCCCGGCGGCTCGAGGAGGCGGGCTGCGCGACGGTCATGCCGCTCGCGGCGCCGATCGGCTCGGGCCGCGGGCTGAAGCTCCTCGACGCCATCCGGATCACGATCGAGGAGACGTCCGTGCCGGTGGTCGTCGACGCCGGGCTCGGGTCGCCGTCCCACGCGGCGGCGGCGATGGAGCTGGGCGCAGCCGCCGTGCTCGTCAACACGGCGATCGCGCGTTCGCGCAACCCGGTCGAGATGGCGGGCGCCTTCCGGCTTGCGGTGAGCGCCGGTCGGTCCGCGTACCTCGCGGGCATCATGGGCGAGCAGCTCGAGGCGGTACCGTCGAGCCCGGTCGGCGGAGCCGTCACCGCGACGTGAGCTGCACGGTCAACGGAAGGTCGCATGAGCCTGAGCCGGACGAGACCGTGGCCCGCCTGCTCGAGCGACTCGGCCTCGAGAGCCGCTACGCGCTCGTCGAGCGCAACCGCGAGCCGGTAGCGCGCGAGGTCTACGAATCGACGCCGGTCGAGGACGGCGACGTGTTCGTCGTGGCACGTCCGGTCGCGGGCGGCTAGCTTTTGCACGATGATCGAATCGGCGCGCCTCTACCTCGTCACACCTCCGCGGCCGGGGCTCGGCGAGCTCCTGCGGGCGGCGGTAGCCGGCGGCGTCGACGCCGTGCAGATTCGCGAGAAGTCACTTCCCGATCGAGAGCTGCTCGCCGCGCTCGAGCTCGCACGTGAGGTGACGAACGAGCTGGGCGTCCCGCTCGTCGTCAACGACCGTGCCGATCTTGCGCTCCTCGTGGGCGCCGACTACGTCCACGTCGGCCAGGACGACCTGCCGTTTCGCGCCGTTTCGCAGCTCGGGTTGCGTGCCGGCCTCTCGACCCACTCCGCCGCCGAGATCGACGCGGCCGAGGCGGACTACCTGGGCGTCGGGCCGGTGTTCGCGACTCCGACGAAGCCGGGGCGCCCCGCGGTCGGCCTCGAGCTCGTCCGCTACGCGGCCCACCATGTGAACGTGCCCTGGTTTGCGATCGGTGGGATCGACACGGCGACCGTCGACGAGGTCGTCGAGGCAGGCGCCGCCAGGATCGCGGTCGTCAGGGCGATCAACGAGGCCGACTCTCCGGAGCGCGCGGCTACGGCGCTGCGCCGGGCGCTCGACCGCGTTCCGGCCGGGTCGGTGAGGGCATGACGCGCGGCCGCCGGGGAATCGTGGCGGGCATGGTGCTGGCGGTAGCCGCAGCCGTGGCCGTCGCGGCGGGGTTCGCCGGGCCCCGGGATCCGGAGGGTGTCGAGATCCCGCCTGCAGCGCTGCTCCCCGATATCGACCCGTTGGCGCCGTACGGTCTCACCGCACGGGTGTTCAGCGTCGACGGCAAGCGTCGCGTACGGCTCTCTTTCGCGTCCTCAGCCGAGAACGTCGGCAGGGGCCCGCTCGTCATCCGCGGCCGGCGCACCAGCCTCGACCAGGAGGTCATGGGGGCCGAGCAGGTCATCCGCCTGCCCGACGGCGGCACCGTGACGAAGCCGGACGTCGGCACCGTCCGCTACATCGTCGACCCGACGCACCAGCACTGGCACCTCGAGCCTTTCATGATCTACGAGCTTCGCCGCGAGAAGACGAACGCGCTCGTCCGGCCGGACGAGAAGACGGGCTTCTGTCTCGGCGATCGGTACTCGTTCAGCCCGACGCGGGTACCGGTGCCGGTGCAGCCGCCCGAGTTCTTGACCAACTGCGGCCTCGGCGACACGGGCCTCCTGGCCGTCGAGGAAGGCATCTCGCCCGGGTACGGCGACGACTATCGCCCGTTTCTCGACGGACAGTGGATCGATGTCACCGGTTTGAACGCGGGCCGGTACGTGCTCGTCCACCGCGCGAATGCATCCAGGCAGCTCGCCGAGTCGAACTACGCGAACAACGCCTCGTCCGTCCTCGTTCGGCTTTCCTGGCCGCGCGGCAAGCAGAGCTTCCCGCTCGTGACGGTCCTGCGCACCTGCCCAGCCAAGGCGCGCTGCCTGATCAAGTAGGAATCAGCTCGCGCGGATGAGGATGCGTGCCGCGGCGAGCGCAGCGGCCTTCCCGAGCTGCTCGCCAAGGGTCAGCTTGAGCGGGGACGTCGTCACCGAGACCTTCAGCCCGACCTTGAGCGCCGCCGCCTTCACGGTCGCCTCGGCGCCGTTCTTCGCGCGGGAGATGACGATGTCCTCGGCCACCTTGAGCTTCACGGTCTTCGTGACGCGGTAGGTCGCGCCCGAGTGGCGGACGCTCGTCACGCGGACCGTGATCGTCGAGACGGAGGCGCCGGTCGCGTCCCTTGCCGGCGGCGTGCCGTCGTTGCCCGTGATGGTCGGCACCTCGGGGCCTGAGGCCTCGGGAGAACCCGGCGGCTCGGCCGGCCCCGTTGTCGGCCCCTGCGGCTGCGCGGCCTCCTCGGGCTGCGCGGGCTCCTCGGGCTGCGGTTCGGGCTCGGTCGGCTCGGTCGGCTGGCTCGGCGGCGCGGTCAGGCTGACGGCGGTCACCTTGCCGGTCAGCGTCAGCGTGCGGGCCGAGGCCGCGTCGCGCGTACGAAGCGAGGGCGTGTACGGGAAGAGCACGTGGTTGGCCCGCTTCAGCCACGGGTAGGGGGAAACCGCGCTCCGGTTCCCCGGGTGGAGCTCGAAGTGGAGATGGTGGCCGACGCCGTTCGCGTCACCCGAGTCGCCTGCATACCCGATCAGCTGACCGGCGCGCACCCGCTGTCCGTCCTTCAGCCCTTCCGCGAACGCGATGCCGGGCTTGCAGCGGCCCTTGTTGTCGTTCTTCGCGGTGAGATCGTTGTTGAGGTGGATATAGAGGTAGGTCGTGCCGCTCGAGCCGTAGAGGTAGAGCATGCACCCCGCGCGTGAGGAGCCGGTGTAGATCCGCACCTTGCCCGCCTCCGCCGCGACGAGCGGTGCCTTCCAGGCCGTCATCATGTCGTTGCCCTGGTGGCTCCCCTGTCCTCTCGGGTCGCCGAAGTCGTTCTCGTAGGTCGCCGGCCCGACGATGGGGAAGACGATCGTGTGCGGCGGCGGCTTCGCGGATCGCTCGACCCGCTCGGCGCGCGCCTGCACGGTCCCCGTAAGGGCCCACATCAGGAGGAGGGCGAGAGCCACTCGAGCGATCGTCCGGTGGCGACGGGTGTGCTCCGGTGCGCGCACGAAGTGCCTGACCTTACCAGGCCCGGGGGAGGGAGGCTGCACGCGCCGGGCCGCTTCGCGGGAGGCTAGAGTGCGCACCGCATGAAGATCGCCGTCTGCGTGAAAGAGGTTCCGGACGCCGCTGCGCCGAGGCGAATCGACCCCACGACCTTGCGTCTCGACCGGTCGGGCGAGGGGACGTTGAACCCCTGGGACCTGGCCGCCGTCGAGGAGGCGCTCCGCCTCGTCGAGGGGCGTGGCGGCGAGGTCGTGTGCGTCTCGATGGGCCCCGAGCGGGCGCTCGGCTCGCTTCGCAAGGCGCTCGCCATGGGCGCCGACCGGACGGTGCTCGTCACGGACCCGAGCCTTGCCGGTTCCGACCTCGTCGCGTCGAGCCGGGTCCTCGCGGCCGCTCTGGAGCGCGAGAGCGCCGACCTCGTCCTCTTCGGCCAGCAGGGCTCCGACTCCGACGGCGCCGTCCTCTGGTCGGCAGTCGCCGACCGGCTGCGGCTACCGGTGATCTCCCAGGCCGCGAGCCTCGAGGTGAGCGACGGCCGTGTGAGGGTCAAGCGCCAGACCGAGTACGGGTACGACGTCATCGAGTCGCCGACGCCTTGCGTCGTCGCCGTCTCGGACGCGATCAACGAGCCGCGCTACCCGTCGCTCAAGGGGATCATGGGCGCGAAGAAGAAGCCGCAGGACACGCTCACGGCAGCCGATCTCGGCCTCGACGCTGACGCGGTCGGCGAGGCAGGCTCCGGCACCGTCGTCCTCTCGCTCGCGCCGCCGCCGCCGCGTGGAGAGTCGCTCATGATCGAGGACGACGGCTCCGCGGCCGAGAAGATCCTCGCCTATCTGGCGGAGCGCAAGCTGATCTAGGTGAACGTCCTCGTCTACGTGGAGCACGCGGCGGGTGAGGCGCAGCGCGCCTCGCTCGGGGTGCTGTCTCGCGCGGCCGCGGTGTTCGATGACGTCGCCGCCTGCGTCGTCGGCCACGACATCGCCGGCATCGCCTCCGGGCTCGGCGGCTACGGTGCCCGCACGGTCTACACGGCCGATGCGCCCGAGCTCGCCGAGCCGCTGCCCCAGCCGCGCGTCGACGTCCTCGCCCGAATGGTCGCCGACCACGCGATCGACACGGTGCTCTTCGGGGCGTCGGTACTCGCCTCGGACGTCGCCGCCGGGCTCGCCGCCCGAACCGGCGGCGGGCTCAACTGGGATCTGATCGACGTCGCTCTCGACGGCGATCGCCTGGTCGGGACGCGCCCGGCGCTCCAGGACTCGGTGCTCGTCGAGTGCGGCTGGAGCGCCACGCCCCAGATCGGCCTCGTCCGCTCGGGCACGTTCGAGCCGGCGGAGACGGGAACCGGCTCGCCCGAGATCGTGAGCGCTCCGGTCGAGCTCGAGGAGTTCTCGACGCTCGCCACGATGGTCGACCGCGAGCTCGCGGGGGCGGAGGGGCCTGCGCTCGAGGAGGCGGACGTCATCGTCGCCGGCGGCCGTGGGCTCGGCTCGCCGGAGCGTTTCGACGTGGTCGAGGAGCTCGCAGATGCCCTCGGAGGCGCGGTCGCTGCCACCCGGGCGGTCGTCGACGCAGGCTGGTATCCGTACTCGACGCAGGTTGGGCAGACGGGCAAGACCGTCGCGCCGAAGCTCTACATCGCCTGCGGGATCTCCGGTGCGATCCAGCACAAGGTCGGCATGCAGGGCGCCGGGGCGATCGTCGCGATCAACAAGGACAAGAACGCCCCGATCTTCGACTACTGCGACCTCGGGGTCGTCGGCGACCTGTTCGAGATCGTGCCGAAGCTGACCGCGCTCGTGCGCTCGAGGAACGCCTGACGCGTGGCGGTCCGCCCGGCAGACTTCCCGCCGCCGGTCTCGGAGAGCGAGTTCGTCACCGCCCCCACGGACGGGCCGGACGAGCGTATCGACGTCGGCCTCCTGGTCGTGGGCGGCGGCCCGGCCGGGCTGGCCGCCGCTATCCGGGCCGGTCAGATCCTGCAGGAGCGCCCCCAGCTCGCCGAGCGGCTCGGCGACGTGCCCGTCGTGGTGGTCGAGAAGGGCAAGGCCTGCGGCTCGCACGTCCTCTCCGGAGCGGTGGTGAACCCGCGGGCCCTGCGGCTGCTGTTCCCCGGCCTTCGCGCCGACGACATGCCGTTCTACGGGCCGGTCGACCACGAGGCGGTCTACTACCTGACCGCCAAACGGGCGCTGCACGTCCCGCCGCCCCCGACGATGCTGAACGACGGCAACTACATCGGCTCGATGAGCCGCATCTCCCGCTGGCTCGCAGACCGGGCCGAGGAGCTCGGGGTCACGATCGTTCCCGAGACGACCGCCGCGAAGCTGCTCGTCAGCGGCGGGCGCGTGGTGGGCGTGCGGACCGGCGATCGCGGCCGCGGCCGCGACGGCGCCGAGCTCGGCAACTACGAGCCGGGCTCGGACATCGTCGCGCGCGCGACGATCCTCGCAGACGGCACGCTCGGCCACCTGACCAGGGCGGCGATCTCCGAGTTCCGGATCGAGGGTGACGCCCCGCAGGTGTACGCGCTGGGCGTGAAGGAGGTCTGGGAAGTGCCGCAGCCGCTCCACCGGATCATCCATACGCTCGGCTGGCCGCTTCGCGGCGGGAAGGGGAGCCGCGAGTTCGGCGGCAGCTTCATCTACCCGATGGGCGAGGAGATGGTGGCGCTCGGCCTCGTCGTCGGCATGGACTACACCGACGCCACGCTCTCGGTGCACGACCTGCTGCAGGAGCTGAAGCTCCATCCGCTCGTCCGCGACATCCTCGAGGGCGGCACGCGCGTCGCCTGGGGCGCCAAGACGATTCCGGAGGGCGGTCTCCAGGCCCTTCCCCGGAAGCTCCACATCCCCGGGGCGCTCCTGACCGGCGATGCCGCCGGGTTCGTCAACGTGCCGGCGCTCAAGGGCGTTCACTACGCGATGCGCTCCGGGATGCTCGCCGCCGAGACGGCGCTCGACGCGGTTCGACCCGGCGCCACGGCCTGGGAGCCCGGCGCGCTCGAGCCCTACGACGCAGCCGTCCGCGACAGCTTCATCTACAAGGACCTGGCCAAGGTTCGGAACATGCGCCCCGCGTTCGCCAAGGGCCTCGTGCGGGGATCGGTGACGGCCGGAATCGCGACGGCCTCGTTCGGCAAGGCTCCGCGCAAGAACCTGAAGGTCGAAGCCGACGCCGAAAGCCCCGTCCAGGAGCGGGCGAACGGCCGGGCGTACAGCGCGCGCGACGGCGCCCTGACGTTCGACAAGCTCTCGAGCGTCTACCTGTCCGGGAACGCCACACGCGACGACGCGCCGGATCACATCCGGGTGCGGAAGCAGGTGCCGCGAGAGCTCGCGGAGACGTGGGTACACATGTGCCCGGCACAGGTGTACGAGATCGCAGGGGACGCGGCGGAGGACGGGACCGTGACGGTCGACGTGACCGCGTCCAACTGCGTTCAGTGTGGCGCCATCACCGCGAAGGGCGGTCGGCTGACGCCCCCCGAGGGCGGCGACGGCCCCGACTACGTCCTGATGTAGGTGCCGGCCATCGCCGGCGCGTTTCCGGTCATCGACGTCGAGCGGGCCGCGGCCGGTCTCGGCGGGCGCGTCCACCGGACGCCGCTCTTCACGTCGGCGAGCCTGGCCGCTGTCGCCGGCCTGCCGGTCTTCCTCAAGGCGGAGCTCTTCCAGCGCACGGGCTCGTTCAAGCCGCGCGGCGCCTTCACCCGGCTCGACGCCCTGACGCCGGAAGAGCGGCGGCGAGGGGTGATCACCGTTTCTGCGGGAAATCACGCGGCCGCGCTCGCCTACGCCGCCGCGCGCGAGAGAATCGACTGCCTCGTCCTCATGACGAGGACGGCGAGCGCGCTCAAGGCGGCCGCCGCCGAAGGGTACGGCGCGACGCTCGACCGGGAGGCGGAGGACCCCGCGGCGCTCTTCGCGCGCCTCGACGAGGTTCGAGGCGATCGGGCGCTCGTCCACCCGTTCGACGATCCGCTCGTCCTGGCCGGACAGGGCACGGTGGGCCGCGAGATCCTCGAGGATGCGCCGTCGGTCGACGTGGTCGTCGTTCCGGTGGGGGGTGGAGGGCTCGTCGGAGGCATCGCGGCGGCCTGCGCGGTCCGCCCGGCGATCCGCGTCGTCGCCGTCGAGCCCGAAGGTTCCGCCGCGCTCGGCGCCGCGCTCGCCGCGGGAACGCCGGTGCCGCTGACGCCCCACTCGCTCGCGGACGGCCTGAACGCCCCGTTTGCCGGTACCCTGCCGCTCGCGGTCTGCGGGGCCCTCGGAGTCGAGTACGCGACCGTGACCGAGGCTGAGATCTGCGCCGGCTTTCGCTTTCTCTACGAGCGCGCGAAGCTCGCCGCGGAGCCGGCAGGAGCGGTCGGCGTGGCCGCTCTGCTCGCCGGCAGGATCGATCTCGATGGGGCCGGCGCGGCGGTCGTTGTCGTCTCCGGAGGCAACGTGGAGCCCCAAATAGCGTCTGGTATCCTCACGTCCGATGAAGGCTGACATTCACCCTGACTACGTGCTCGCGACCGTTCGCTGCTCGTGCGGGAACACGTTTCAGACGCGCTCCACGAAGTCTGATCTCCACGTCGAGATCTGCTCCGAGTGTCATCCCTTCTACACCGGGAAGCAAAAGCTCCTCGACACGGGCGGCCGGGTCGAGCGCTTCCAGCGGCGCCTCGAGAAGGCGCAGTCCCGCTCCTCGTAGGCGGGAGCTGATCCCGTGACACGCCGCGCAGTCCTCGGACGTCGCTGCGAGTGCGGGGGCCGGGCATGAGCGCCCCGATCGGCGGCCAGGCGGTCCTCGAGGGCGTGATGATGCGCGGACCGTCGGCGTGGGCGCTCGCCGTTCGCAAGCCCGACGGAGAGATCGCCCAGGTCGACTATCCCATCTCGTCGGTGCTCGCCCGGCACCGCTGGCTGCGACTGCCGGTCGTTCGCGGGGTGGTGGCCCTCGGCGAGTCGCTTGCGATCGGCTTTCGGGCTCTCGCCATCTCCGCGAACTACGCGGCCCAGGAGGAGCGCGAGGACGGCGAGCCGGCACCCGAGCTCACCCGCACGCAGCTCATCTTCGCGTTCGCCATCGCGATCGGCTTCGCGATCGTCCTCTTCAAGGTCTCGCCCGCCCTCATCTCGAATTGGCTGCCCGTCGGCGACACCTGGTTCGTGATCGTCGAAGGGCTCATCCGGGTTGCGATCTTCATCACCTACCTGACGCTCATCTCCCTCTGGCCGGACCTGCGCCGCGTCTTCCAGTACCACGCGGCGGAGCACAAGGCGATCAACGCCTACGAGGCGGGGGATCCGCTCGAGCCGGAAACGGTGCAGCGCCACAGCCTGCTCCACGTCCGCTGCGGCACGGCCTTCCTCCTCTACGTGATGGTCATCGCGATCTTCGTCTTCGCGTTCTTCGGGAAGATGCCGTGGTACTGGCTCATCATCTCTCGCATCCTGGCGCTGCCGCTGATCGCGGGCCTCGCCTACGAGGTGATCCGGTTCGCCGGCCGTCACTCGGACAACCGAGCGCTCCGGCTCGTCCTGGCGCCCGGGCTGTGGCTCCAGCGGCTGACGACGCGCGAGCCGACGCTCGACCAGGTCGAGGTCTCGATTCGCGCGCTGCGGGAGGTGCTCCGCCTGGAGGGCAGGTTGACCCCGGAGGAGCGCAAGGTCGAGATCATGGCATGAGCTCCCCGCCCGAGAGCGCGGGGAGCTGACACGACGAAAGGAGCCGGAGTGGCCGTTCGGAAGCGGGCAGACGCCGTATGGAACGGGAATCTCCTCGAAGGGAGGGGAACGGTCAAGGGCGCGAGCGGCGCCTTCGACCTGGCCGTGAGCTGGCCGAAGCGGGCAGAGGAGGGCGAGCAGGCGACGAGCCCGGAGGAGCTGATCGCGGCCGCGCACGCGTCGTGCTTCTCAATGGCGCTCTCGCACGCGCTCGCGCAGGCGGGCACGCCGCCGGAGCAGCTGGACGTCACGACGACGGTCGGCTTCCAGGCGGGTGAAGGGGTCACCGGGATCGAAGTCGCGGTTCGCGGGCGCGTGCCGGGGATCGACGCACAGGCGTTCGACGCCGCGGCGGCCGAGGCCGCGAAGAACTGTCCGGTCTCCAAGGCGCTCGCGGCCGTCTCGATCAGCCATACCGCGACGCTCGAGCGCTGACCACCGCCGGCGGGTTGAGGATCGTCTTCCTCACCTTCACGTTCCAGCACCCGCAGATGCGGGGGTCGGCCCGCCAGTACCACCTGATCCGGGAGCTGGCTCCGCGCCACGAGATCACGCTGCTCACCCTGAGCGAGGTGCCGGTGCCGGATGCGATGCAGGCGGACGTCGCCGGCCTGACCGAGCGGGTGGAGATCTTCGAGACAGGCGTCGGCCGCTCGGCCGGCCGCCGCGAGCGGACGCGCGCCTATCGGGCCGCCATGGGGCGCATGCGGGCCGAGCTGGCGAGACAGCACGCGGAGCGGCCGTTCGACGTCGCCGTCCTGCACGGCAAGCCGCTTCTGCCGGTCTGGAAGGGCACCGAAGGGCTGCCCCTCGTCGCCGACGTCTGCGACGCCGACTCCATGCGTATCCGGGCACGGGCCGCGACTCTGCCGCGTCGCAGGCGTCCACTCGTCCTCGCGTACGCGGCCGCGGTCAAGCGCCAGGAGCGCGGGCTGGCGCGGGCCACGCCCTACGTCTCGTTCATCTCGGCCCGCGACCGCGATGCGGTGATGGGCGCCCGCTCGGACGCCGCGGTGATCCCGAACGGCGTCGAGCTCGACTACTGGCGCCGGCGGACGGAGCCGCAGGGCAAGAGCCGGCTGCTCGTCTTCACCGGCGTCATGGACTACGGGCCGAACGAGGACGCTGCGATGGTGCTCGCGGACGAGGTCCTACCGCTTGTCCAGAAGCAGGTTCCCGAAGCGGAGGCGGTGATCGTCGGGCGCGATCCCAAGCCGGCCCTCGCCGCGCGTGATGCTCGGAGGGACGTCACCGTGACCGGTTTCGTCGAGGACGTTCGCCCCTACCTCGAGGGAGCGGCCGTGTTCGTCGCCCCTCTCCGGTTCGCGTCGGGCCAGCAGAACAAGGTGCTGGAGGCGATGGCCATGGAGGTCGCGGTCGTCACCACCCCGGTCGTGGCCGAGGGGATGGAAGTCGACGGGCAGGTGCCGCCGCTCGCCGTGGCAGACCACGCGGGCGGGGTCGCCGGTACGGTGGTCCGCCTGTTCCGTGACGAGGCGGAGCGACGCGGGCTCGCGGCCGCGGGCCGGAGGTTCGTGGAGCAGCACGCGATCTGGGCGCGCAGCGCCGAGGCGCTCGAGCGGCTGTGCCTGGCGGCTGCGGCCGCCCGTGACCGGCGCTAGCCCGGTCTATCCTGCAGGGCATGGCGATCGACGACCTCGTGGCCGAGCTCGAGCGTTCCTACGCGGAGGCGCAGGAGCGAATGAGCGATCCCGAGGTCTTCTCGGACCGCCAGGGCGCCGCCGTAGCCGGCCGCCGGCTGAAGGAGCTGGAGGAGCCGTACCGCCTGGCCCAGCAGTGGCGCGAGGCGCGCGAGGATGTCGAGACGGCGCGAGACGACGAGGACCTTCGCGAGCTCCTGCCCGAGGCCGAGGAGCGCCTCGCCGGGATCGAGGAGGAGCTGAAGGTGGCGCTCGTCGAACGCGATCCCGCCGACGAGAAGGACGTCCTCGTCGAGATACGCCACGGCGTCGGCGGTGATGAGGCTGCGCTCTGGGCGGCGGACGTCATGCGCATGCTCAGCCGCTACGGCGAGCGCCGGGGGTTTCGCATCGAGATCCTCGGCTCGAGCCCGAACGAGGCCGGCGGCTACAAGGAGGTGACGTTCGCCGTCAAGGGGGACGGCGCGTACTCCGTCTTCAAGTGGGAGGGAGGCACCCACCGCGTTCAGCGCGTCCCCGTGACCGAGTCCCAGGGGCGCATCCACACCTCCACGGCGACCGTCGCCGTCATGCCCGAGGCCGAGGACGTCGACGTGGAGATCGATCCGGGCGACCTCAAGATCGACGTCTACCGCTCGACCGGTCCCGGCGGGCAGAGCGTCAACACGACCGACTCGGCCGTGCGGGTCACGCACTTGCCGACGGGCCTCGTGGTGGCCATGCAGGACGAGAAGTCACAGCTCCAGAACAAGCAGAAGGCACTGCGCGTCCTGCGCGCGCGGCTGCTCGAGCTCGAGCGGCGCAGGCAGGAGGAGGAGGTCTCGCAGGCGCGGCGGGCCCAGATCGGGACGGGCGAGCGCTCGGAGAAGATCCGCACGTACAACTACCCGGAGAACCGCGTCACGGATCACCGCATCAAGGTGACGCTGCACCGGCTCGAGGCCGTCCTCGACGGTGACCTGGGTGAGCTGACCGACGCGCTCGCGGCGGAGGGCCGCCGCCGGGCCCTCGAGCTGGCGTCCGCGTGACCCGCCGCGAGGCGCTCCAACGGGCCGGCGACCGGCTGCGCGAGGCAGGCTGCGAGTCGCCGCACGTCGACGCCGAGATCCTCGTCGCCGACGCGCTCGGGGTGACGCGGACGGAGCTCTTCGCAGAGCCGGGGCGGGAGCTCACGAGCGACGAGGAGGAGCGGGTCGAGTCGTACGTCGCTCGCCGCGCGCGCCGGGAGCCGGCCGCGTACATCATCGGCGAGTGGGGATTTCGTGGTCTGACCCTGACCGTCGACCCGCGCGTCCTCGTCCCCCGGCCGGAGACGGAGGTGCTCGTCGAGCGGTGCCTCGCCCGGCTCGAGGGCCGGGCCTCGCCGCTCGTCCTCGACGTCGGCACCGGCTCGGGCGCGATCGCGCTCGCGATCGCGAGCGAGCACCCGGACGCCAGGGTGGTCGCGACCGACATCTCGGCCGACGCGCTCGCGCTCGCCGCGGAGAACCGACGCCGCACCGGCCTCGAGGGGCGGGTCGAGCTCGTGCTCGGCAACCTCGTCGCCGGCCACCGGGGGCCCTTCGACCTGGTGGCGACGAACCCGCCGTACGTGCTGCCGGAGGAGTACGAGTCGCTCGAGCCGGAGATCAGGCTGTACGAGCCCTACGAAGCGGTCGTCGGCTCGGGGCAGACGGCGGCCGTCGCCCGGCGCGGGCGCGAGGTCCTTCGCCCGGACGGCTGGCTCGTCGTGGAGACGGCGGAGCGACGGGCCGCCGAGGTTGCGGCCGAGCTGCGCGCGCTCGGCTACAAGGACGTCGCGGCGACACCCGACCTGAGCCTTCGCGACCGGGTGGTCGAGGCGCGCCAGCCGGGCGCCTAGCAGGCAACGATGACAGCCGACGTCGTCAGCGCCCTCCGCGCCGGCAGTCTCGCGATCATCCCCACCGACACGGTGTACGGGCTGGTCGCCGACGGCTACCGCGAGGCACCTGCCCGCAGGCTCTACGCGCTCAAGCGTCGACCCGAGTCGATGCCGTGCGCCCTCATGGCCGCCGACCTCGACGCGATCCTGGACGCCGTCCCCGAGCTCCGCGGCCGCGCGGCGGTAACCGCCCGGGCGCTCCTGCCGGGCCCGTACACGCTCGTACTTCCGAACCCCGCGAGGCGGTTTCGCTGGCTGTGCGGCGGGACGCCGGAGGCGATCGGGATCCGCGTGCCCGAGCTCCCCCAAGAGGCCCGGGAGGCCGTCGAGCGGGTCGGCGTGCTTGCCTCGACGAGCGCGAACCTCCACGGCGGCGCCGAGCCGAGGACGCTCGCCGACCTCTCGGAGGAGCTGCTCGCGGGGGCGGCCGCGGTGCTCGACGGAGGCAAGCTGCCCGGCACGCCGTCGACCGTCGTCGACCTGACCGGCCGGGATCCGGCGATCGTGCGCGAGGGCGCCGTGCCCGCGGCCGACGCGCTCGCCCGCATCCGGGTCGCCACCGGCTGACCCCCGACCGACCATCTACGATCCAGCCATGGCCGTGATCGGGGGAATCGAGACGCTGCAGACAACGGGTCTCGCGGACGTCGATCCGGACGTCGCCGAGCTGCTCGCCCGCGAGCTCGAGCGCCAGCGCGGTCAGATCGAGCTGATCGCATCCGAGAACTTCACCTGGCCGGCGGTGCTCGAGGCGGTCGGCTCGGTACCGACGAACAAATACGCGGAGGGGTACCCGGGGCGGCGCTATTACGGGGGCTGCGAGGTGGTCGACGAGATCGAGCAGCTCGCGATCGACCGCGCGAAGGAGCTCTTCGCCGCCGAGCACGCGAACGTGCAGCCGCACGCCGGGGCGCAGACCAACATGGCCGTCTACTTCGCGTGCCTCGAGCCCGGGGACACGATCCTGGCGATGCGGCTCGACCACGGCGGACACCTGACGCACGGCCACAAGGTCAACTTCTCCGGGCACCTGTACTCGGTCGTCGCGTACGGGGTCGAGAGGGAGACCGGGCTGATCGACTTCGACGAGGTGCGCCGGCTTGCGCTCGAGCACCGGCCGAAGCTGATTGTCTGCGGCGCGTCCGCGTATCCGCGGACGATCGAGGCCGACCGGTTCCGCGAGATCGCCGACGAGGCCGGCGCGCTTCTCCTGTGCGACATGGCCCACTTCGCCGGGCTCGTCGCGGCGGGGCTGCACCCGAACCCGACGCCGCACTGCGACTTCGTGACCTCGACGACCCACAAGACGCTTGCCGGCCCGCGCGGCGGCTTCGTGCTCTGCAAGGAGGAGCACGCGAAGCCTCTCGACCGGGCGGTGTTCCCGGGAATGCAGGGTGGCCCGCTCGAGCATGCGATCGCGGCCAAGGCGACGTGCTTTCGGATCGCCGCCTCGGAGCCCTTCCGCGCGTACCAGGCGCAGGTCCGCGCGAACGCGGACGTGCTGGCGGAGACCCTGGCAGCGGGCGGCATCGACCTGCTGACGGGCGGGACGGACACCCATCTCGTGCAGCTCGACCTGCGCCGCTCAGACTGGACCGGGAAGGAGGCCGAGGAACGTCTGCACGACGTCCTCATCACCGCCAACCGGAACACCGTGCCGTACGACGAGCGTCCGCCGACGGTTGCGTCCGGCGTGCGGCTGGGAACCCCGGCGGTGACGATGCGCGGGTTCGACGAGGACGACCTGCGCGAGGTGGGGAGCATCATCGTCGACGCGCTGGCCCCGAACGCCGGCCTCGAGGCACTGCGGGCGCGCAGCCTCGCGCTCTGCGAGGCGCGGCCGCTCTACCCGGGGTTCCGCGGGTTCACGACGTTCGAGGCATGACGGCCGAGCGGACCGGGGCGGCCCCCCCGCAGCTGGTCGCGGTCGAGCACCCGCTCGTCGCGCACAAGCTCGGCCTCCTCCGGGACGAGCAGACGAACACCCAGATGTTCCGCCAGCTCGTCAACGAGCTCACGCTGCTCCTCACGTACGAAGCGACGAAGGATCTCCCGACGGAGACCGTGCGGGTGACGACGCCGAACGAGGAGGCCGATGTCGAGCGCATCTCGGGCAAGAAGGTGGCGGTCTGCCCGATCCTCCGTGCGGGCGTCGGCATGCTGGACGGCGTCCTTTCGCTCGTCTCGGGCGCGAGAGTGGGCTTCATCGGCCTCTACCGCGACGAGGAGACGCTCGAGGCCGTCGAGTACTTCGTCAAGCTGCCGACGGACATCGCAGTCAGGGATGTGCTTCTGCTCGATCCGATGCTCGCGACGGGGAACTCGACGGCGGCGGCGGTCGAGACGGTCAAGGCCGCCGGCGCGCAGTCGGTGAGACTGATCGCGCTCCTCGCGGCGCCGGAAGGCATCGAGCGCATCCACCGCGCCCATCCGGACGTGCGGATCGTCGTCGCCGCCATCGACCGCGGCCTCAACGAGCGCGGGTTCATCGTGCCCGGGCTCGGCGACGCGGGCGACCGGCTCTACGGCACCCGTTGATCTGCGGCGCGCGTCATCGCGGGCCGGACAGGTCCGGCCCCTACGTTCGCGGGGCTTCGCGGGCCGGACAGGTCCGGCCCCTACAACGATCGAATACGTGATACTGCGCCGTAGCGCGGGCCGGGCAGGTCCGGCCCCTACCCTGTAGGGATGCTCGACACGTTCCTCGACCACAAGGACGTCCTCTGGGGCTTCCTCGTGGCGCTCGCGGTCGTGCTGCTTCTCACGCCGGCCATCGGCGGCGTCGCCCGGGTGTTCGGGGTCGTCGACGAGCCCGGAGCGAGACGCAAGCTGCACCGGCGCCCGGTTCCCCGGCTCGGCGGTCTCGCGCTCTTCATCGCCGTCTTCGTGCCGGCGATCGCCTTTCTGCCGCTCGACGGCGTCTACCGCGGCATCCTGATCGGCGCCGCGATCGCGACCGTGGTCGGGCTGCTCGACGACGTCTACGACCTGCCGTGGTTCGGCAAGCTGGGCGGCCAGTTCGCGGCCGCCGCCGTCCCGGTGGCGTTCGGACTGGCGCTCGAGCGGTTCACGTTTCCGTTCATCGGGATCCAGACGCTTCCCGAATGGCTGGCCGTGGCGGTCTCCGTGCTCTGGATCGTGGCGCTGATGAACATGGTCAACTTCGTCGACGGCATGGACGGGCTCGCCGCGGGGATCTGCGGGATCTCGGGCGCCACGTTCGCCGTGATCGCCCTCTCGCTCGGGAAGCCCGAGGCGGCCGTGCTCTCCGCCATCGTCGCCGGCGCCTGCTTCGGCTTCCTGCGCCACAACTTCTACCCGGCGCGGATCTTCATGGGCGACTCGGGCGCGATGCTGCTCGGCTTCACGCTGGCCGCCGTCTCGATCCAGGGCCTCCTGAAGACGGCGGCGACCGTCGCCCTCTTCTTCCCGCTGCTCGCGCTCGCAGTCCCGATCATCGATACGTCGTTCGTCTTCGCGAAGCGGCTCAAGTACGGCCAGCCGCTCTACCAGGCCGACGCCTGGCACCTCCACCACCGCTTCGCGAACATCGGCTTCTCCCAGCGGCGCGCGGTCCTCTACCTGTGGGGATGGTGTGCGATCCTCGCCGGCGCGGCTCTCGCGACGCGGTTCCTGCCGATCCGGGCGCACGGCGAGTGGAACCTGTGGCCGACGGCGGTCGCTTCCGTCATCGGCGTCGTCGCCGTCGCGGCGTCCGCCTACATCGTGCTCCTGCTCGAGATCTTGAAGCTGCGGCGCGTCCGGGAGTGGGGGATCTGGCGGCGCGAGGCGGAGACGCGCCGGGAGCGCAAAACCGCGTGAGGCTCGGCGGAGGCACAAAGTCCGCCGCAGATCGCCCGGTTTCAGCACGGTTACGCGCCTTCTCGTTGTCACGAAGTCCGGGCTGTTGGTAAGCTGGCCCCGGCTCGGATGACGGGAGTTGCAGCCATGGCGCACCGGACTCGGATCGACCCGCTCGGCGCGGGCGCGCTCCTGCTTACCGTCCTCTGCGTGTGCGTCGGCGTGGGCGCCCTGATCGGACTTGCAGCGGGCTCCGTCGGGTACGGCGTCGCCGCCGGCGCTCTCGTCGGGGTGCCCGCGAGCGTCGCCGCCGTCATCGTCCGCTACCGGAACGCGTAGGCTCCCGGTGGCCTTCCTGACGCCGCGCCCGATGCCCGAGCGGCGCGTCCCGATCGTGGCCGGAGGTCTCGTCGTCGGGCTCGCGCTGCCGATCTTCCTCATCGCCGGCTGGCCGCTCAAGGGCTGGGCGCTCGGTGCCGTGCTCTGGGTGGCCGGACAGCTCGTCGGTCTCGTCCTCGACCGCGCCGGCATCGGCGCGCCCACCATCCAGGGGTCCGGGGTGGTGGCCTTCGGGATGATGACGAGGGGGATCGTGCTGATGGTGGTCGCGATCGCCGTCGCCACCGTGAACCCGACCGTGGCGATCGCGGGCGCGCTCGTCTATGCGGTCGCCTTCACGGTCGAGCTCGGCCTGGGCCTCAGCATGTACTTCTCCGGCGGGGCGAGGCAGTGATCCAGGCCGTCACCAGCTTCCTGCTCGCTGCGACCGAGGACTTCCAGCCCCAGGACGAGTTCACGCTCCACCCGTGGGTGTCGATCGAGCTCGGCCCGATCGATCTGTCCATCAACAAGGCGGTCGTCTACCTGCTCGTCGGCGCTGCGCTCTCCTGCATCGTCGGAATCTGGATCATGCGCTTCGGGCTGCGGTTGAAGCCGAGTCGCAAGCAGACGACGGGGGAGTCGCTCTACGAGCTCGTCCACACGCAGATCGCCGAGGGCAACCTGCCGAAGAAGGCGATGCCCTGGTGGTTCCCCTACTGCGCGGCGCTGTTCATTTTCATCTGGGTGCTGAACATCGTCGGCTTCATTCCCTTGCCGATCTCCGACGAGCACTTCACGATCGCCGGCGTCGAGCTGCCGACGTGGGGGATCTACGCGGCGACCGCGAACCTGAGCGTGACGCTCGCGCTCGCGATCCTCACCTTCTGCGCCACGCACGTCGAGGGCATCCGCTACAACGGCGCGCGCAGGTACTTCGAGAGCTGGATCCCGAGCGGCGTCCCGGGAGGCCTGCTGCCGATGATCGTGCCGCTCGAGATCATCTCGCAGTTCATGCGCCTGATCTCGCTCTCCGTCCGGCTCTTCGCCAACATGCTCGCCGGCCACATGCTGATCCTCGTCATGATCGGCCTGATCTTCATCTTCGAGTCGCTGGCGATCGCCGTGATCGCGATCCCGGTGGCGACCGCCGTCTACATCTTCGAGGTCACGATCGTGGTCACGATCCAGGCCTTCGTCTTCGCGCTCTTGTCCGCCATCTACATCGGCCAGGCAATCGAACCGGAACACTAGGAACCAGAAGAGGGAGGGGTACGTGGATTTTCTGTTGTTGGAGACGACCGGTGACGTCGCGGATGCCGGGAAGGCGATCGCCTTCGGCGTCGGCGTCGGTCTCGGCGCAGTCGGCGCCGGCATCGGCATCGGGAACATCTTCGGATCGATGATCCAGGCGGTCGCCCGCCAGCCGGAGCTCCGCAGCGAGCTGACGGGCATCCAGTGGCTCGGCTTCGCGCTCACCGAGGCCGTGGTGTTCTATGCCCTGCTCGGCGGCCTGCTGGCGTACGTCCTGGTCTAGGCGAGCACGCGCATGGATTTTCTGAGCGCAGTCGTCCTCGCGCAGGAGGAGAGCAGCGAGTCCGGGGACCTGATCTCGGTCGTCCCGGGTCTCATGATCTGGACGATCATCAGCTTCCTGATCGTCTTCTTCGTCCTGAAGAAGCTCGCGTTCGGACGGATCCAGGGGCTCATCGACGAGCGCCGCAACCGCATCGCGGAGGCGCTCGACGAGGCCGACAAGGCCCGCGAGGAGTCGCGGAAGCTCCTCGCCGAGAACCAGCGCCTCGTCGCCGAGGGCAGGACGCAGGCCGAGGAGATCCTCGCCGAGGCCCGCCGCGTCGGCGAGGCCCAGCGCCAGCGGACGATCGAGGAGGCGCACGCCGACCTCGAGCGCCGGCTCGAGGAGAACCGCAAGTCGATCGAGGCGGAGAACCAGCGGCTCGTGGAGCAGATCCGCCGCGAGGTGATCGAGCTGACGCTCGTCGCCTCGGAGAAGGTCACGGGCAAGGTGCTCGACCAGGACGACCAGCGGCGGCTGATCGACGAGGCGGTCGAGGAGATCGACTTCGACAGGCTCGCCTCGAGGAACTAGCGGGTCGTGGCCGTAGCGGAACGCATCTACGCGAAGGCGCTGTTCGACGCGGCGAAGGACGCCGGCCGCCTGCCCCAGGTCCGCGGCGACCTCGCCGAGCTCGTCGAGGCGGCCGAGGCCTCGCCCGAGCTCCACGGGCTCCTGCAGAACCCGCAGATCGACCGGCGCGCCAAGCAGGCCGGCCTCGACGCGGTGTTCGGCGACGCGGAAGCCGTGTTCCGGAACTTCCTGCGGCTCCTCACCCAGAAGAGCCGCCTCGGACAGGTGGCCGAGATCCGGCGCCAGTTCGAGCGGCTCGTCGCCGAGGAGGAGCGCATCCTCGAGGTCGAGCTGGTCACGGCCCATGCGCTCAGCCCTGCGGAAGCCGACGAGATCATCGCGAAGATCGCGCAGGCATCGGGGCGAAAGGTCGAGGTCACGCGGTCGGTCGACCCCTCGCTCATCGGCGGCATGGTGCTCCATGCGGGCTCGTTCCGGGCCGACGCGAGCGTTCGCGGCCGCCTCAACTCACTCAGACAAGAGCTCGCAGTCCGCGGCTGAACACGAAAGGGATTCCGTGAAACTCCGCCCTGAAGAAATCACCTCGATCCTCAAGCAGCGAATCGAGGACTTCGACGTCGAGACGAACCTGAGCGAGGTCGGCACCGTGCTCCAGGTCGGCGACGGCATCGCGCGGGTCTACGGCCTCGAGAACGCCTTCGCCATGGAGATGCTCGAGTTCGAGCACGGCGTGACCGGGCTCACCCTGAACCTCGAGGCGGACAACGTCGGCGCCGCCCTGTTCGGCGACTGGGAGAAGATCGAGGAGGGCCAGCCGGTTCGCCGGTCGGGCCTGCTCGCGAGCGTGCCGGTCGGCGACGCGCTCGTCGGTCGCATCGTCGACCCGCTCGGGAACCCGCTCGACGGGCAGGGCCCGATCGCAGCGGAGGAGCGGCGGCCGATCGAGTTCAAGGCGCCGGGCGTCATCGCGCGCCAGCCGGTCAAGGAGCCGATCCAGACCGGCCTGAAGGCGATCGACTCGATGATCCCGATCGGCCGCGGCCAGCGCGAGCTGATCATCGGCGACCGCTCGACCGGCAAGACCGCGATCCTGATCGACACGATCCTGAACCAGCGCGACGCGGGCGTCGATCTGCGTCTACGTCGCCATCGGCCAGAAGGCGTCGAGCGTCGCCCAGGTGCACCAGCGCCTGAAGGAAGCGGGCGCGATGGACTACACGATCATCGTCAGCGCCGCGGCGTCCGAGGCGGCGCCGATCAAGTGGATGGCCCCGTTCGCCGGCTGCGCGATGGGCGAGCACTTCCTCTACTCGAACCGGCACGCGCTCTGCATGTACGACGATCTCTCGAAGCACGCCGACGCCTATCGGCAGATGTCCCTGCTGCTCCGGCGGCCGCCGGGCCGCGAGGCGTTCCCGGGCGACGTCTTCTACCTGCACTCGCGCCTGCTCGAGCGCGCCTGCAAGCTGAACGACGACCTCGGCGGCGGCTCGCTGACCGCTCTGCCGGTCATCGAGACGCAGGCGGGCGACGTCTCGGCCTACATCCCGACGAACGTCATCTCGATCACCGACGGCCAGATCTTCCTCGAGTCGGATCTCTTCTACTCGGGCGTCCGCCCGGCGATCAACGTCGGCATCTCGGTCTCCCGCGTGGGAGGGAACGCCCAGACCAAGGCGATGAAGAAGGTCGCGGGCCGGCTCCGGCTCGACCTGGCCCAGTACCGCAACCTGGAGGCGTTCGCGCAGTTCGGCTCCGAGCTCGACGAGGTGACCCGGCGCACGCTGGCGCTCGGCGAGCGGATGGTCGCCTCGCTGAACCAGCCCCAGTACAGCCCGTGGCCGTTCGAGGAGCAGGTGGTCGCGATCTTCGCCGGCATCCACGGCTACCTGGCCGACGTCCCGACCGCGCAGGTGCCCCGCTTCCAGGACGAGCTCCGCGAGTACCTGCGGACGGAGGGCGGCGTCTATGCGGAGATTCGCGACAGCGGCGATCTCGGCGACGAGCTACAGGACCGGCTGCGCGAGCAGATCGAGAAGTTCAAGGGCACGTTCGCCGTGCAGGAGGAGACGGGCCTCGTGGGAGCGGGCGCGTGACGTCGACGATCGGCGTAGGGGCCGGACCTGGCCGGCCCGTCCCGGCCCGATCCGGCGGTGTAGGGGCCGGACCTGTCCGGCCCTGTCTCCGGCCCGCCCAGGTGCGCTAGGTGGCAAGCCAGCAGGACCTGAAGCGGCGGATCCGCTCGGTCCGCAACACGCGCAAGATCACGAAGGCGATGGAGCTCGTCGCCGGAGCCCGCCTTCGCCGTGCCGAGGCCCGGATCGAGGCGATGCGCCCGTACGCCGACCGCATGCGCGAGCTGATGATCAGCACGGCGCGGGCAGCCGGCCCGATGACGAGCCGCCTGCCGCTTCTCGAGGAGCGGCCCGAGGCGGGATCGGTGGGCATCCTCGCGGTGACCGGCGACCGGGGCCTCGCCGGCCCCTTCAACGCGCAGGTGCTACGCCGCGCGTTCGCGCTCGAGCGCGAGCTCCCGGGCGGGCAGCGGGCGACGTGGCTGGCCGTCGGCAAGAAGGGCCGCTCCACGCTGACGTTTCGCCGCTACGACCTGGCGCAGGCCTGGACGGGGTTCACCGACCGCCCGGCGTACTCGGACGCGGGGGCGATCGCGAACCGCGTCGTCGAGCTGTTCGTCGGCCACGACGTCGACCGCGTCGTGATGGTCTACAACCGCTACATCTCGCCGCTCACGCAGGTCGTCGAGACGGTCGAGCTCCTTCCCATCCCGCGGACGGCGCTCGAGGAGGCGGAGGAGACGTCGGCCCACGATCTCGCCCTCGAGGGGGACACGATCTACGAGCCGGAGCCCGAGGAGATCCTGAAGCGCCTGCTGCCGGCCTACGTCGAGACGACGATCTACCGGGCGCTGCTCGAGTCGGCCGCCTCGGAGCTCGGGGCGCGGATGACGGCGATGCGCAATGCCTCGAAGAACGCGAACGAGCTGATCGACCGCCTCACCCTCGACATGAACCGGGCGCGACAGGCGGAGATCACCCAGGAGATCCTCGAGGTGGTCTCAGGCGCCGACGCCCTCGAATACGGGTAGGGGCGGGGACCTGTCCCGCCCGGTCGCGGGCCGGACAGGTCCGGCCCCTACGGCTGGAATCTGCGCGGGCCGGACAGGTCCGGCCCCTACGGGCTCACCGGCGCCGGCTCACGCTCGGGCGCGGGCTGGGGCGGCTCCGCGTCGGGCTCTCGCTCGGGCTTCTCCCGCGGGACCGGCTCCTCGATCGGCTCGATGACGATCGTTCGCCGGGGCTCTCCGATTTCCACGGCTTCCTCCTAGCGCCAGCTCACCGACGTCGAGTCTAGATGCTTCGAGCGACGGGACCTATCGCTTTCTCGCGGCGGCCGCGCTAGAGTTTTCCCGTCATGGTCGAGGGCGACGTCTCATGACGGCCGTTTCGGAGCCGTTCTCCGCTGCTCCGACCCCCGAGCAGACGGTCGAGGGAAAATCTCCGCGCCAGCTCTTCTGGGAGCGATTCAAGAAGGACAAGGCCGCGATCGGCGGCCTGATCACGGTCGTCGTCCTGATCCTGATCGCGATCTTCGCGCCGCTGATCGCGAAGCATCTCGTCGGTCACGGCCCGAACGAGCTCTTCCAGACCCAGATGCTCGACGACTTCGGTCTCCCGAAGGGCCCGAACGCGGACTTCTGGTTCGGCGCAGACCAGTCGGGCCGCGACGTCTTCGTACGCATCCTCTACGGAGCGCGGACGTCCCTGCTCGTGGCGATCGTCGCCACGGGCATCGCTGTCGTCATCGGCGTCACGCTCGGGCTGATCTCCGGCTACTTCCGCGGCTTCACGGACACCCTCATCGCGCGGAGCATCGACATCATCCTCGCGCTGCCGCTGCTCCTCTTCGCCATCGGCATCGTGGCGGCCTGCGGGAAGACGAGGGAAGGCTGCTTCAACGGACTGATCCAGCCAGGGCTCAGCCTCGTCATCTTCATCATCGCCATCTTCAGCTGGCCCTACATCGCGCGCATCGTCCGCGGGAACGTCCTCTCGATCCGCGAGAAGGAGTACGTCGAAGCGGCCCGTTCGCTCGGCGCCGGGAACTTCCGGATCATGTTCCGCGAGGTGCTGCCGAACCTGATCGCGCCGATCATCGTCTACACGACCCTCCTGATCCCGGCCAACATCCTCTTCGAGGCGGCGCTCTCGTTCCTCGGCGTCGGCGTTCCGCCGAGCACGCCGTCGTGGGGGCAGATGCTCTCGGACGCCTCGGCGATCTTCGACATCGCCTGGTGGCTGATGCTCTTCCCGGGGCTCTTTCTGATCGCGACCACGCTCGCGTTCAACCTGCTCGGCGACGGCCTGCGCGACGCGCTCGATCCGAGGACCGACCGCTGAGAATGACGCGTTACGCACTAACTTCGGCGGGTATTCGCCCGTCCCAGCAAGGTGGATTAGAGTCACGCGGGCCCCCACCTACCAGGGGAGTGGAGCCTGCAGAACAGAAGAGGGGGTAAACGTGAACCGTAGGAGAGTGGCAGGGATCCTGGCACTGGCTGCCGTCGTGCTGCTCGCCGTGCTCGCGGCGGGTTGCGGTGGCGGCGGCGACGAGGGCGGCGGCGACACGGCGCCGAGCGACACCGGCGCCGCGCCGACCGATACCGGCGCCGGCGGCGAGGGCGGCGCGGGAGGCAGCGGCTCGCCCCAGGCCGGCGGAACCTACCGCGTCGGCTGGGAGTCGAGCTTCGACTTCACCGACGCGTTCGACGTCACGGGCGAGTACACCGCGACGGGCTGGGCGCTCTACACGCTCCTCGTCCGCAAGCTCGTGACCTATCCGGGCGCACGAGCGGCGCCGAGGGCAACACGCGTCGTTCCCGACCTCGCCACCGACACCGGGCAGGTCTCCGAGGACGGCCTCACCTGGACGTTCACGCTGAAGGACGGGATCATGTTCGGCCCGCCCGTCAACCGCGAGATCACCTCGCAGGACGTCAAGGCGGCCTTCGACCGGATCGCGAACCCGGACATCGGTAGCTTCGGCTACCCGAACTACTACACGCCGATCACCGGGTTCCAGGACGTCATCGACGGCAAGGCGGACTCCGTCTCGGGCATCGAGACGCCCGACGACAAGACGATCGTCTTCACGCTCGACACGCCCGCCGGCGACTTCCCCTACCGGCTCGCGATGCCGGCGACCGGCGCCGATCCCGCCAGGAGGTCGACCGACTGCTTCACGAAGGCCGGCGACTACGGCCGCTTCCTGATCGCGTCGGGCCCGTACATGATCGAGGGCTCCGACCAGCTCGACATCACGAGCTGCGACACGATGAAGCCGATCTCGGGCTTCAACCCGGAGAAGTTCCTGAACCTCGTGCGCAACCCGAACTACGACCCGGCCACGGACTCGCCGGAGGCGCGCTCGAACTACCCGGATCGCTTCGAGTACACGATCAACTCGAACGCGGACGACATCTTCGCGCAGGTCAAGGAAGGGATCATCGACGAGGCGCTCGCGGGTGAGACGGGCAAGCAGATCAAGGAGTACACGGAGAACGAGGATCTGCAGGACCTGATCCTCAAGTTCAACCCGGACGACTCCACCTTCTACCTCTCGATGAACCTCACGCAGCCGCCGTTCGACGACGTCCACGTCCGCAAGGCGATGAACTTCGTCATGGACAAGACGGCGCTGATCAGGGCCTGGGGCGGACCGCTCGTCGGCGAGCCGGCGACCTACACGCTCGTCCCGAACCTCGCTCCGCCGGAGCTCGAGGGATACGACCCGTATCCGTCGCCCGACTTCGCGGGTGATCCCGCGGCGGCGATGGAGGAGATGAAGCAGTCCAAGTACGACACGGACCAGGACGGCATCTGCGACGCTCCCGAGTGCAAGGACATCATCAACATCATGGGCACGACCGCCCGTGACAAGGGGATGATCCCGGTCATCGAGGCGTCCGCCGCGAAGATCGGCATCACGTTCAAGACGCGGCAGCTCGACGATCCGTACAGCCTCATCTTCGTCCCGAAGGAGAAGGTCCCCTTCACCGGCACGGCCGGCTGGGGCAAGGACTACCCGGACGCGTTCACGTTCTTCCTGTACCTGTTCGACGGGCGCAGCATCACGCCCGAGTTCAGCTACAACGAGCCGCTCGTCGGGCTGACCGAGGAGCAGGCGGGGAAGATCGGGATCGACTACCCGGCCGAGGGAGTCCCGAGCGTCGACCAGGGCATCGACGATTGCATCGCGATCGCCGACTCGACGGAGCGCCTCACCTGCTGGGGCGATCTGACGAAGACGCTCATGGAAGAGATCGTTCCCTGGGTTCCCTACATCTGGCGCAACGCGACGACGATCATCGCGCCGTCGGTGACCCAGTGGGTGTTCGACCAGGCGACCGGCAACAGCGCCTGGGTGCACGTCGCGGTCGACCCGTCGCAGCAGTCGACGGGATAGCACCGTAGGCAAGACGGAGGGCCGCCCGCTCGGGCGGCCCTCCGGTTCGTCCGAGCAGTACGAGCCGAGGAGTACGAGATGGGTGCCTACATCGTTCGGCGGCTGATCTGGGCGGTGTTCGTCGTCCTGATCGTCACGCTGATCACGTACTTCATCTTCTACATCATGCCGCCGGGCGATCCCGCGCTCCGCTTTGCAGGCAAGTCGCCGACGGCGGAGACGATCGCATCGGTTCGCGAGCGATTCGGCCTCGACGGAGCCTGGTACGAGCAGTACTGGGCGTTCCTCAAGCAGATCTTCACAGGAGACGAGTGGGGCTGGCCCGGGCTCGGCTTCTCGTACGACACACGGGTCTCCGTTCGTGACGAGCTCTTCGACAGGATGCCGCGCACGATCTTCCTCGCGATCGGCGCTGCGCTCGTGTGGGCGGTCGTCGGTGTCGGCATCGGCGTGATCTCGGCGATCAAGCGCGGCTCGCTGCTCGACCGGGCCGCGATGGGCTTCGCGCTGTTCGGCGTCTCGGCGCCGGTCTTCTGGCTCGGGCTCGTCGCCCTCTGGATCTTCTGGGAGAAGCTCGGGATCCTGCCGGGAACGGGCTACGTCCCCTTCGACGAGAGCCCGAAGGACTGGTTCCTGCACCTGATCCTGCCCTGCCTCGTCTTAGCCCTGCTCTACGCGGCCTTCTACGCGCGCATCACCCGGGGCAACCTCCTCGAGACGATGGGGGAGGACTACATCCGTACGGCCAGAGCGAAGGGCCTGTCGGAGCGCAAGGTGATCATGAAGCACGGGCTGCGTGCGAGCCTGACGCCGGTCGTGACGATGTTCGGCATGGACATCGCGCTTCTGATCGGCGGCGCGATCATCACCGAGACCGTCTTCAACTGGCAGGGCGTCGGCTCCTGGGTGATCAGGGCCACCTTCACCGCGAATCTGCCCGTGGTCGTGGCCGTCGTCCTCATGGGGGCCGTCGCCGTCGTGATCCTGAACCTGATCGTCGACATCGTCTACGCCTACCTCGACCCGAGGGTCCGCTACCAGTGAGCACACACCGCGGCGAGGTCCTGCTCGAGGTCGACGATCTCAGCGTCCAGTTCCCGACGCCCGACGGTGTCGTCAACGCGGTCGACCACCTGTCGTTCACGCTCAGGCGCGGCGAGACGCTCGGCATCGTCGGCGAGTCCGGCTCGGGCAAGAGCGTGACGAACCTGGCGCTGCTCGGGCTCCTCAACCGCAAGACCACCCAGATCTTCGGAACGGCCCTGTTCAAGGGCAACGATCTCCTGGCGATGCCCTTCGACGAGCTGCGGACACTTCGGGGGAAGGAGATCGCCATGATCTTCCAGGACCCGTTCGCGTGCCTTCACCCGATGTACCGCGTGGGCGACCAGCTCGTCGAGGCCGTTCGGGTGCACGACAAGATCCCGAAGTCGCAGGCCGCGACCCGGGCCGCGGAGCTTCTCGGAGCCGTCGGCATCCCGAACCCCAGGGAGCGCCTCAAGGACTACCCGCATCAGTTCTCCGGCGGAATGCGCCAACGCGCGATGATCGCGATGGGGATGATCAACAACCCCGACGTGCTCATCGCCGACGAGCCGACGACGGCGCTCGACGTCACGGTGCAGGCACAGATCCTCGAGCTGATCGACCGCGTCAAGAAGGAGTACGACATCGGGGTGATCTTGATCACCCACGACCTCGGGGTGATCGCCGAGGTGGCCCAGACCGTGATGGTCATGTACGCGGGCCGGTCGATGGAGCGGGGCGCGACGGACGAGATCTTCGCCCAGCCGCTCCACCCGTACACCTGGGGCCTGCTCGAGTCGATCCCCCATGCCGACGAGAAGGTCACGCATCTCGTTCCGATCGAGGGCTCGCCTCCGTCGCTGATCAGCGTGCCGCCGGGCTGTCCGTTCCATCCGCGCTGCCCGCACCGGTTCGCGCCGTGCAACCAGGAGCGGCCCGAGTTCAAGGATCGCGGCGGCGGCCATCAGGAGGCGTGCCACCTGTCCGTCGAGGACAAGCGCCGTCTGTGGGCGGAGCGGCGGTCGAAGCGCCTCGGGGTGGCGGTCTGACGTGAGCCAGACGGCGACGCCGGAGGCGCCCGCCCGCGACGTCCGCAGGGACGGCGGGCCGCTCGTCGAGGTCGAGCACCTGACGAAGCGCTTCCCGATCCACGCCGGCCTCCTCCAGCGCACTGTCGCCCACGTCCACGCGGTCGAGGACGTGAGCTTCACGGTGCAAAAGGGCGAGACCCTCGGCCTCGTCGGCGAGTCCGGCTGCGGGAAATCGACGACTGCCCGGCTGATCCTCCGCCTGCTCGACTCGACCGAGGGCACGATCCGCTTTGAGGGACAGGACATCACGAAGCTGAAGCGGCGCTCCCTGCGTCCGCTCCGGCGCGAGATGCAGATGGTCTTCCAGGACCCCTACTCCTCGCTCAACCCGCGGCAGACGGTGGGCCAGATCATCGGCACGCCGTTCGCGATCCATCGCACCCCCGGGTCGACGAAGGCGAAGGTGCAGGACCTCATGAACCGCGTCGGCCTCAACCCGGAGCACTACAACCGGTATCCGCACGAGTTCTCGGGGGGCCAGCGACAGCGGATCGGGGTCGCGCGGGCGCTCGCGCTGAGCCCGAAGCTGATCGTCTGCGACGAGCCGGTCTCGGCGCTCGACGTCTCGATCCAGGCCCAGATCCTCAATCTGCTGCTCTCGCTCCAGCAGGACTTCGACCTGACGTACCTGTTCATCTCCCACGACCTCGGCGTCGTCCGCCACGTCTCGGATCGGATCGCCGTGATGTACCTGGGCCGGATCGTCGAGATGGGCGCCGCGGACGAGGTCTACGCGAAACCCAAGCACCCCTACACGGCAGCCCTTCTCTCGGCCGTGCCCAAGGGGGAGGGCCAGCGCCGCGAACGCATCGTTCTCACCGGCGACGTGCCGTCGCCGGTCGATCCGCCGCCCGGCTGCGCCTTTCACCCCCGGTGCCCGAAGGCTCGCCTGGTGACCGGGCGCACCGACGAGGTGCCGGAGAACTGTCGGACGGACGTGCCGGACCTGCGCCGCGTCGGCCCTGTCCACGAAGCCGCTTGCTGGTACCCGCTCAGCGAGGGCGACGACCTGCACCTCGCCCCTACCGCGGAACCGGAGACGTAAGAGCCGCGTAATCCGGAGGGTCTATCCTCGTGCCATGGCGCTGCAGCCGACGCTGATCGCAAGCCACGTCTGACACCTCGACCACGCTGCCCGGGTGGCAGCGGGGGAGTCGAGGGCGAGGGCGCGCCGCCGGACAGGCGCGACCGAAGGCCGTCCCGGGCGTCGTCGACCGCGTTTGGCCCTCAGAGCCTGGCTTCGGCCGCAGGCGCAGGTCTCCTAACCTCTCGGTCCGGCTATCGTCCGAAGGAAGAGATGGCTGGCGACGCCCTGGAACGAGATCGAAGCTGCCGCCGAGCGCGCGAGTGGGTCTCCCTGCGCCTCGACGGCGAGCTGTCCGAGCTCGAGCGGCTTCTCCTCCGCCGGCACCTGGGCCGGTGCGAGGGCTGCCGCACGGTCGCGGCGGACGTCGAGCGGACGGCCGAGCTGATGCGGGCCGCGCCGCTCGAGCGCCCCTCCCTGGACGTCGTCGAGGGCATTCCGGTGCGCTCGCGATCCCGGGTCAGGTATCGCGTCCTCGCCGCGGCGGCCGCCGTCGCGGTCGCTGCGGGAGTCGGCAGCGTCGTCGGGACCGGGGAGGACGGCTCGACACCCGTCGCTCCGCGGCCGACCACGGAGGAGATCGCCCTGCTGCCCGACCCGGGTGAGCAAGTGACACCCGTTCCGCCCACGCGGCCGCCGGTCGAGCCGCCCGGCGAGCCCGTCTGAGCCCTCTCCAGCAGAAGAAGTGCCGGGTATCGCGATCGGCCGGGCGATCGCGGAGTCGGTAAACTGACCGGCGACTTTGTAACAGCAGACCAGGAGCCTCATGTCCGAGACCATCGCGCCTGCGAACACGGGGAAGATCGTCGAGATCAAGGGCGTCGTCGTCGATGTCGTCTTCCCCGACAAGCTGCCGGAGATCTATAACGCCCTACGCATCTCGGTCGAGGGCTCTGACGGCCGTCCCGGGATCGATCTCATCGCCGAGGTGCAGCAGCATCTCGGCGACGACACCGTCCGTGCCGTGGCGATGGACTCGACGGACGGCATCCCCCGTGGCGCCGACGCGGTCGACCTGGGCGTTCCGATCTCGGTGCCGGTCGGGCAAGGGACGCTGGGGCGCCTCTTCAACGTGCTCGGCGACGTGATCGACGGGAAGGACGAAGAGGTTCAGGTCGACGAGCGCTGGCCGATCCACCGCGATCCGCCCTCGTTCGAGGAGCTGAAGCCGACGCTCGAGATCTTCGAGACTGGCATCAAGGTGATCGACCTGCTCGCTCCCTACGTCAAGGGCGGCAAGGTCGGTCTCTTCGGCGGTGCCGGGGTGGGGAAGACGGTGCTGATCCAGGAGCTGATCCACAACATCGCCAGGGAGCACGGTGGCCTGTCGGTGTTCACAGGGGTCGGCGAGCGGACCCGCGAGGGCAACGACCTCTACCTCGAGATGACCGAGTCGGGCGTCATCGAGAAGACGGCGCTCGTCTTCGGGCAGATGAACGAGCCGCCCGGCGCGCGATTGCGCGTGGGGCTCGCAGGGCTGACGATGGCCGAGTACTTCCGCGAGCAGGGCCAGGACGTCCTGCTCTTCATCGACAACATCTTCCGGTTCGTGCAGGCGGGCTCCGAGGTGTCGGCGCTCCTCGGCCGGATGCCGTCCGCCGTGGGGTACCAGCCGACGCTCGCAACCGAGATGGGCCAGCTGCAGGAGCGGATCACCTCGACGCAGCGCGGCTCGGTGACGTCGGTGCAGGCGATCTACGTGCCCGCGGACGACCTGACCGACCCGGCGCCGGCCAACACGTTCGCCCACCTCGATGCGACGACGGTGCTCTCGCGGGCAATCGCCGAGCAGGGAATCTACCCCGCGGTCGACCCGCTCGACTCGGTGTCTCGCCTCCTGCAGCCCGGCGTGGTCTCGGACGAGCACTACCAGACCGCCGTCCGCGTGCAGGAGATCCTCCAGCGGTACAAGGATCTCCAGGACATCATCGCCATCCTCGGTATCGACGAGCTCTCCGACGAGGACAAGGTGGTCGTCTCCCGGGCGCGCAAGATCCAGCGCTTCCTCTCGCAGCCGTTCTTCGTCGCCGAGGCGTTCACCGGCGCGCCCGGCAAGTACGTCCGCCTCGAGGACACGATCGCCGGCTTCCAGGAGATCATCGAGGGCAAGCACGACGATCTGACGGAGGGCGCCTTCTTCCTGGTCGGGACGATCGACGAGGCCGTCGCGCGCGGCCGGGAGATGGCGGGCGACTCGTAACGTTGGCCGAGACGTCGACGAAGACCTTCGACCTCTCGGTCGTGACCCCCGAGGGCGCCGCCTTCGAGGGCGAGGCGAACATGATCGTCGTTCCCGGCGCAGCCGGAGAGATCGGCGTGCTGGCGCGGCACGCGCCGCTCGTCGCGATGCTGAAGTCGGGAGAGACGCGGTTCCGGGTCGGCAACGAGTGGACGACGTTCGCGACGGGCCCCGGCTACTTCCAGGTCGCACGTGACCGCGCGATCGTCCTCGTGGACGACGCGGTGCGGGCCGAGGAGATCGACGTCGAGCAGGCGAAGCGCGAGGCCGACGAGGCGAAGGCGCTCCTCGAGCGAGCCGACGCCGGCGAGGAGGGCGTCGATCGCTGGCTGGCTGCCGAGCGCCTGCGCCACGCCGAGAACAAGATCTCGGTCGCCGGGCGGGCCTGAGGGCTTCTCGGGGCCATGGAGTGGGTCGTCGCCGGCATGGAGGACTCCCCGTCCGCGGCAGCGAAACTCCTCGCACGCGGGTGGCCGATGACGAAGGTATCCTCAAGACGGCCTTTGTGAGCTTCGCTCCGAAGGCTTTCGATTTGAGACGACTGTGCGAACGACGCTGAAGAGAGGCACGCGCGGCGTTCATACGAACGGCCGCGGCAGCCGCCCCCCGGTACCCGGCGCGTTCCCCGGCGGCGGCTTCGGTCCCGTCAACCGCTACGCGGCGTGGCATCGCAGCCGCTGGCGAATCGCGGGCAAGATCCTCGGCTGGCTGGCGATCGTCGTGGTGGTCGCGGCCGGAGCGCTCGGCGGCGGGGTCTGGCTCTACCTGAACGAGTCGGTGAACGCCGTGCAGGCGAAGTCGGAGGCCGTCAAGCAGTCGGAGGAGTTCCTCGACGCCCCGGCGCCGGGTCAGCCGACCGTCGCGATCGTCATCGGCTACGACACGCGGGCGGGTGAGGAGGATCTCGGCGGACGCTCGGACACGATCATGCTCCTGCGGGCCGACCCGTCGAACGACACGCTCTCGATGCTCTCCTTCCCGCGCGACCTCATGGTCGACCACCCCGGTTGCCCGGCCCATCCCGATCCGTGGACCGACCGCATCAACACGGCTTTCACGTTCTGCGGCCCGACGGGAACGGTACGGACCGTCAAGGAGCTCACAGGCGTCCCGATCAACTACGTCATCACCGTCAACTTCAGCGGCTTCAAGCAGATCGTGAACAAGGTCGACGGGGTCTACGTCGACGTCGACCGCCGCTACTTCAACGACAACTCCGGCTTCGACCAGTACGCCACGATCAACCTCCAGCCGGGCTACCAGAAGCTGACCGGCGGAGCCGCCCTCGACTACGCCCGGTTCCGCCACACCGACTCGGACATCCACCGCAACGCGCGCCAGCAGGCGTTCGTCAAATCGCTCAAGCAGCAGATCTCTGCCAGCTTCTCGCTCACGAAGCTCCCCGGGATCATCAACGTGATCACGGATACGGTCGAGGTCGGCCGCGGGGGCAAGAGCAAGCTCGACGTGGGGGAGGTCCTGGGCTACGCGCGGTTCCTCTACGAGCTCCCGTCCGGGCACTTCTTCCAGAACAAGATCGAGGGGCTCACGGGATACGCCGAGCTCGAGGCTCCGGCGGAGTCGATCCAGGCCGCGGTGAGCGACTTCCTCAACCCGGACGTCGACGCTGCAGAAAAAGCAACCCAGGCCGCAGCCGGCGGCAAGGTGCAGTCGTCGGTGCCCCTGCCCTCCGAGGTGAGCGTGACGGTACTCAACGGCAACGGGCAAGACGGCGCCGCGAGCGATACGGCCTACCTGCTCGCGCAGCGCGGCTACCTGGCCGACTCGGGCGGTGACGCCGACACCTACGACTACTTCAAGACGGTCGTGCGCTACAACCCGGCGCAGGCGGGCGCCGAGGCGGCGGCGACCGCGCTCGCGAAGCAGTTCGGCGACGCCGAGGTCGAGACGGCGACGCCCGCTGCCGGGTTCGACACGATGCTCGAGGTGGTCGTCGGCCAGACGTTCACCGGCAAGCTCGCGCCGATCGCGATCGACAGCACGCCCGAGCACGCGCCGCCGGCCGTCGTGCGTGACTACGACGACGTGCTGCCGCTGCTACGACAGGCCCAGAAGAAGGTCGACTTCCCGGTTCTCGTCCCGGTCGTCCACGACGATGCCGCGTCGCTCGACTCCGAGGTGCCGGTGCGCGTGTACACGGTCAACCGCAGGGACGCGATCCGGATCGTCTACCAGCGCGGCTTCGGCGACTACTACGGCATCCAGCAGACGAGCTGGACGGACGCGCCGATCCTCCAGGGAGCGAGCGTCGAGAAGCGGATCGGTGGTCGCACGTATCGGCTCTTCTACGACGGCTCGAGGCTCCAGATGGTGGCGTTCGAGGAGAACGGCGCCGTGTACTGGGTGTCGAACACGCTCCTCCGGGAGCTCTCGAACGAGACGATGCTCGCCATCGCCAAGGGCTTGAAGCCGTTGGCGGCGGTCAAGTGAGCGACCTGGCCCCGATCGGCGTCCTGGGCGCGGGCTGGGTCGGGCTGGTGACCGCCGCCTGCTTCGCCGACCTGGGCCACGACGTGATCGTCCGCGACGTCGTTCCGGAGCGGATCGAGGATCTCGAGGCGGGCAGGGTTCCGATCTTCGAGCCCGGCCTCGGCGAGCTCGTCGCCAAGAACCGAGGCCGGCTGCGGTTCACGCTCGACGCCGGCGCGGTCTTCGAGGCCGCCCGGATCGTCTTCGCATGCGTCGGCACCCCGCCGACCTACTCCGGTGACGCGGATCTCAGCGCCGTCTGGCACGTGCTCGACGAGATCCCGGAGCTCGAGGAGCAGACGATCCTCGTCATGAAGAGCACAGTGCCGGTCGGCACGGGCGAGAAGGTGCGAACGGAGCTCGACGCCCGCGGCCTGCGCCGGGTCGGCTACGTGTCGAACCCCGAGTTCCTCGCCGAGGGAACGGCGGTCGAGAACTTCCAGCACCCCGACCGCGTCGTCGTCGGGGCGTTCGTCGAGGAGGAGGGGGACGCCGTCGCGGCCCTCTACGAGCCGCTGGGCGCTCCCATCGTCCGCACCGACGTGCCCTCGGCCGAGATGATCAAGTACGCGTCGAACGCGTTCCTGGCGACGAAGATCTCGTTCATCAACGAGATCGCGAACGTCTGCGAGGAGACGGGCGCCGACGTGACCGTGGTCGCCGAAGGCATGGGCCTCGACGGCCGGATCGGGCCGAAGTTCCTCCGCGCCGGCATCGGCTACGGCGGTTCCTGCTTCCCTAAGGACATCGCCGCGTTGAAGCAGCTGGCCGGGAACTCGGGTTACCACTTCCAGCTGCTCACCTCGGTGATCGAGGTGAACGAGCTCCAGAAGCGCCGCGTCGTCGGCAAGCTGACGAAGCACCTCGGCTCGCTCCGCGGCAAGACCATCGCTCTCCTCGGGCTCGCGTTCAAGCCGGACACCAACGACATGCGCGAGGCCGCGAGCCTCGTACTCGCCTCGAGGCTGCTCGCCGAGGGTGCCCGGGTGCGGGGCTGGGACCCGGTCGCGGTCGAGGAGGCGCGGGCGCTACTCCCCGGCGTGGAGCTCTACGACGAGCTTCTCGACGCGTTGCGAGGGGTGGACGCAGCGGTGATCGTGACCGAGTGGGGAGAGGTCGCCGACTTCCCCTATCTCGAGGCCGGACGGGTGATGAAGACTGCGGTGCTCGTCGACGGGCGGAACGTTCTCGATCCGGGGGAGGCACGCGCGGCCTGGTTCGTCTACGAGTCGATCGGGCGCCCGAGCCTCGTCTGAGACTGCCGGATGGAAGCGATCATCCTCGCCGGCGGCAAAGCGGAGCGGCTGGGCGATGCCGCGGGCGGCCGGCCGAAGGCGCTGGTGCCGGTGGGAGGGCGACCGCTCGCCTCGTACCTCGTCGCCGGCCTCGCCAGGGCAGGGGTCGAACGTGTGATCGTCAGCTGTGCCGCCGGCATGGACGCCGTCTTCGCCGAGGAGCTCGCGGGGACGGGTGTCGAGGTCGTTCCCGTCGCCGAGCCCGAGCCGCTCGGCCGGGGCGGAGGGCTGCGTCTCGCCGCCACTGCGCGGCAGGAAGCCGGCCCGGTCTTCGCCGCGAACGGCGATGAGCTCGTCGACGTCGACTTCGCGGCTCTGGCCGAGGTGCATGCGCTAGCCGGGGACGCGGCGACGATAACCGTCGCGCCGCTTCGCTCTGCCTTGGGGGTCGTCGACCTCGCCGGTGACAGCGTTCGCGGGTTCGAGGAAGCCCCGGTGCTTCCCTACTGGGTCAACTGCGGCATCTACGTCCTCGGCGAGGAGGCTCTCGCCCGCCTGCCCGAGCGCGGCGACCACGAGCGCACGACGTTCCCGGAGCTCGCCGCCGAAGGCAAGCTCGGCGGCTTCAGGCACGAGGGGGTCTGGCTCACGGTGAACACGCCGAAGGACCTGCGGACCGCCGAGGAGTACGTCGCGGCCAACCCCGGGTGGCTCGCTGTCGCATGACCGATCCGTCCGCGTACGAGTTCGCCGTCCGGCACGTCGACAAGCCCTGGGGCTACGAGATCCACTTCGCCCTCACGGAGTCGTACTGTGGGAAGGTGCTGTTCCTTCGCGCCGGCGAGTCGCTGAGCCTCCAGTATCACGAGCTGAAGGACGAGACGATCTACCTCCAGAGCGGTCTGGCGGAGCTCACGCTGGGAGCGCCGGAAGGTGAGCTCGCCGTCGAGACCATCACCTCGGGGCGCTCGTTCAGGCTCCCCCCGGGAACCGTGCACCGCCTGCTGGCGATCGAAGACTCGACGTTCCTCGAGACGTCGACGCCGCAGCTCGACGACGTCGTGCGGCTCGAGGATCGTTACGGCCGGAGCGGTCTGGGGCAGAACCCGCCTCGCTAGACTCAGCCCATGGCGAGGAGCGCGGGGCGCTACGACGTCAGGGACATCACCCTCGCCCCGGCGGGAGTCCACCGCATTGAGTGGGCCGACCGGGAAATGCCGGTGCTGCGTGCCATCCGGGAGCGGTTCGCGGCCGAGCAGCCGCTCGCCGGCCAGCGCGTGTCGGCCTGCCTCCATGTCACGGCCGAGACCGCGAACCTGGCCCGCACGCTGCGCGCCGGCGGTGCCGACGTCGTGCTGTGCGCCTCGAACCCGCTCTCGACGCAGGACGACGTAGCCGCCGCGCTCGTCACCGAGTACGGAATCGCCACCTTCGCCGTCAAGGGCGAGGACGCGGAGACGTACTACGCGCACATCGAGGCGGCCTGTGACCACCGTCCCCATGTAACGATGGACGACGGCGCCGACGTCATCGGCGTGCTCCACTCC
The DNA here is from genome assembly GCA_963819905.1 of uncultured Thermoleophilia bacterium. Lineage (GTDB taxonomy): Bacteria > Actinomycetota > Thermoleophilia > Gaiellales > Gaiellaceae > CAWCQC01. The sequence goes on along the minus strand of CAWFXP010000005.1, from coordinate 73,351 downwards.
GCCCGGCGGGAGCAGCTCGGGGACGTGATCGCGGGGACCGAGGAGACGACCACCGGAGTCATTCGCCTGAAGGCGCTCGAGGCTGACGGCAAGCTGGCCTTTCCCGTGATCGCCGTGAACGAGGCCCAGACGAAGCACCTGTTCGACAATCGGTACGGCACCGGGCAGTCGACCGTCGACGGCATCGTCCGCGCGACGAACGTCCTGCTCGCAGGGCGCCGTTTCGTCGTGGCCGGCTACGGGTGGTGCGGTCGCGGCGTCGCGGCGAGAGCGCGCGGCATGGGAGCGCACGTCATCGTCACGGAGGTCGAGCCGCTGCGGGCGCTCGAGGCAGCGATGGAGGGATACGAGGTGCTGCCGATGGACCGAGCCGCTGAGGTCGCAGACATCCTCGTGACCGCAACCGGGAACAAGCAGGTCGTTCGAGACCGGCACTTCGAGCGGATGAAGGACGGGGTGATCCTCGCCAACGCGGGGCACTTCAACGTGGAGATCGACATTCCGGCGCTGCGACAGCTCGCGACCGCCTCGAGGGAGTCGCGTCCGCTGGTGGAGGAGCTCGAGCTCCCGGACGGCCGCCGACTGTACCTGATCGCCGAGGGCAGGCTCGTCAACCTCGCCGCCGCCGAGGGGCATCCTGCGGCGGTGATGGACATGAGCTTCGCCAACCAGGCGCTCTCCGCCGAGTACGCGGTGGAGAACGCGTCGGACCTCGAGCGGCGGGTGTACCCGGTGCCCGAGGACATCGACCGCGAGATCGCGCGCCTCAAGCTCGCCACGCTCGGCATCACCGTCGACCGGCTGACAGAGGAGCAGGAGAGGTACCTCTCCTCCTGGGACGAGGGCACCTGAGCTCGGATCTCGCGCCCGAGGACGTGGTGCGCCTCGCCGGCGACCGCGTCGTGCTCCTCGACCAGCGCCGCCTGCCCGGGGAGGCTGTCGATCTCGAATGCCTCACGGTGGCCGAGGTGGCCGAGGCGATCCGGACGCTCGCCGTCCGCGGCGCTCCCTCGATCGGCGTGGCGGCGGCCATGGGCTATGCGCTCGCCGCCCGCCGCGGGGACGACCTCGGCGAGGCGGCAGAGGTGCTGCTCGCCTCGCGGCCGACTGCCGTCAACCTGCGCTGGGCGATCGACGAGATGCGTCGCGGAGGGAGCGATCCGGACGTGCTCGCCGAGCGGGCGCGGGCGATCCACCGCGACGAGGTGTCCCGCTGTGTGGCGATGGGCGAGCACGCGGCAGCGCTCTTCTCGCCCGGCGCGAGAGCTCTGACGCACTGCAACACCGGAGCGCTCGCGACCGCCGGGCACGGATCGGCGCTCGGGGCGCTCCGCACGGCGTTCGCGCGTGGCCTGCTCGAGCACGTCTTCGTCGGCGAGACGCGCCCGCTCGACCAGGGTGCGCGCCTGACGGCCTGGGAGCTCGAGCGGGCCGGGATCCCGTACACCGTGCAGGTGGACGGCGCCGCCGGCGCGCTCATGGCTGCCGGCGAGGTCACCCACGTCTTCGTCGGCGCCGACCGCATCGCCGCGAACGGCGACGTCGCGAACAAGATCGGCACATATAGTCTCGCCGTGCTGGCCGACTACCATCGCATTCCCTTCGTCGTCGTCGCGCCGACGTCGACGATCGATCGCAACGCCTCGGCGGGCGGCGAGATCCCGGTCGAGGAGCGCTCGCCGCGCGAGGTCAGCGAGCGCTTCTCCGCTCGGAACCCGGCCTTCGACGTCACTCCAGCCGCGCTCGTCGGCGCGATCGTCACCGAGGCCGGAATCCACCGGGCGCCCTACGAGCGATCGCTGGCGGCCGCCTCCCCGAGTGCGGGGCGGGCGGGATGAAGGCGATGATCATGGCCGCCGGCCTCGGCACGAGGCTCCGGCCGCTCACCGACTTCCTCCCCAAGCCGATGGTGCCGATCGCGAACCGGCCGGTGCTCCATCACCTCCTGAACCTGCTCGCGAACCACGACGTCCGCGAGGTCGGCATCAACATCCACATCTTCCCGGAGCTGATCACCGGGTACTTCGGGGACGGCTCGCCGCTCGGGATGACCATTCGCTGGTCCGAGGAGACCGAGCTCCTGGGCACGGCGGGGGGGACGAAGCGCCTCGAGGACTTCTGGGGCCGCGAGACGCTCCTCATCACCTCGGGGGACGGGCTGCACGACGTCGACGTAACCGCCCTGCTCGGCCATCACCGACGGACCGGAGCCCTTGCCACGCTGGCCGTCAAGCCCGTGGACGACCCGTCGGCCTACGGCGTCGTCATCCTCGATCGGGATACGCGCATCCGTGGGTTCCAGGAGAAGCCGCGGCGTGACGAGGCCCGCTCCGACCTGGCCAACTGCGGCGTCTACGTCATCGAGCCCGAGCTGCTCGACCGTGTGCCTGCGGGCACCTTCTACGACTTCGGCGAGGACGTCTGGCCCGCGCTCGTCTCGGCCGGGGAGCCGGTCTACGCCTACACGACGATGGCCTACTGGAACGACGTTGGCGGCCTCGACGAGCTCAGGAACTCGATCCTCGACGCCGTCTCCGGGCGGGTCCGCCTGCAGATCCCGGGCGAGGAGATCGCACCCGGCGTCTGGGCGGAGCCGGGGTGCTCGATCGACCCGGGCGCGTCGATCGAAGGGCCGGTCGTGCTCGGGCGGAACGTCGCCATCGAGGAGGGCGCCTTCATCCGCGGCCCTGCGGCGATCGGCGCCGACTCCCGGGTCGGGAAGGCTGCGGCGATCCGAAGCGCGGCGCTCCTGCCCGGCAGCGTCGTCCCGGACGAGGGGATCGCGATCGCGGGCATCTTCGGTGATGCGTCGAAGCTCGCCGAGAGCATCCTTCGTTACCCCGCTGCGCTCGATTCGTAGCGCTCGCGCAGGCTCTCGCGCGCTTTCCGGGCCTACGCTCGACGCGTGGGGCTCGCCGACCTGTTGCTTCCCGAGCGGTGCGCGGGCTGCGGCATCGACGGAACGGCGTTCTGCACGGCCTGCCGGCGTGACGTACACCTGATCCGGCCGCCGCTTTGCGAGCGCTGCGGCAATCCCGTCGCGTGGCCGGTTCGCCGCTGCCGCGAGTGCGCCGGCCGGCGCCTGGCCTTCCTCACCGCCCGCGCTGCCGCCTCCTATGAGGGAACCGCGGCACGGCTGGTGGCAGCGTGGAAGGACGGGGGTAGGCGACGGCTCGCCGGGACGGCCGCCGAGCTCGTCGGCGAGGCGCTCCCGCGCCCCGCAGGCGACGCCGTTACCTTCGTTCCCGCAGTTCTCGGCCGCGAGCTCTGGCGCGGCTTCAACCCCGCGCAGCAGCTGGCCCAGGAGCTCGGGCGGCAGTGGCACCTGCCGGTGCTCCGGCTGCTCGTCCGCGCGAGGTCGCCGCGCCCGCAGCGGGGGCTCCGGCTCGAGGAACGCCGCCGGAACGTGGCCGGCGCCTTTCGGAGCTGCCGTAGCGTCCCGGCCGGCGTCGTGCTCGTGGACGACGTGTACACCAGCGGTGCGACCGTGGCGGCCGCGGCAGCCGCGCTTCGCCGGGCGGGCGCCGGGACGATCGAGGTGGTGACGTTCGCCCGGGCGCTTCGGGCACGCCCGGGTGGGCTAGAGTGAGGCCCGGTTCCCGTGACCCCGTTCGCCGTGCTCCCTCGAGGCCGCCCGGCGAGGGAAAGGAGGCTCCGATGAGACTTCAGGTCAAGGGCAAGAACGTCGAGGTCAGCGACTCGATCCATCGCTACGCGGAGGAGAAGCTCGCGAAGCTCGACCGACATCTGAGCGACACGACGCGTCTCGAGCTCGAGCTGGCGGTCGAGAAGAACCCATCGATCGTGGACAGCCAGGTCGCCGAGGCGACGGTCTGGACGAAGGGCCCCATCCTGCGCGCGCGGGAGAGCTCGGACGACATGAAGGCGTCGATCGACCTGCTCGTCGAAAAGCTCGAGCGCCAGGTGAAGCGCTACCGCGAGAAGCGCTCCCGGAAGCAGCTCGCGAGGCATGCCCCGCATCTGACCGAGGAGGAGGTGCCGAGCCTCGCGGCAGAGCCGGCCGAGCCCGTGATCGTCAAGACGAAGCAGTTCGCAGTCAAGCCGATGACCCCCGAGGAGGCGGTGCTGCAGCTCGAGCTGATCGGCCACGACTTCTTCTGCTTCCGCAACGTCGAGTCGAACGACGTCAACGTCGTCTACCGGCGGCGGGACCGGAACTACGGGCTGATCGAGCCCGCGAGCTGGGAGTGAGCCGGGAGGACATCACCGACCCACGGGTCGTGCCCCGCTGGGTCGAAGCCGGCGTCTCCGGGGTCCCGAGAGCGGCCGAGTGGGACGTCTCCGCGATGGTCGAGATCCCCGAGCTCGCGGGATCGCCGGAGGCAGAGCTCGGCTTCGCGGTGCTCGAGGAGGGCACCCTCGTCCCCGGGGACGGTGCGGGGCCGCCCACCGTGCTCGAACGCCTGGCCGCGCAGCTCCGTGAGCAGCTGCCGCCGCCGTTCGAGGCCGTCGCCCTGCGTCAGGGCCCGCAGATCTGGTTCCTCGGCGGCCGCCGCGCGAACGTCCATGGAGTGGAGCTGCCCGACGGGCTGACGGCAACCGAGATCACGGTCGCGATCGGCCCGGACGGCGAGCGTTCGGTGCTCGTCGACGGCGACGACTCGGTCGAGTTGACCGGGCCGATCGCCGAGGCTGTCGAGCTGGTCGAAGCGGCGGGCCGATCGCGGCAGCGGGCGTTCGTGGCGCGGGCGGTGCGGGCCGGAGCCCGCTGGAAGCTCACCGTCGATCCTCTCTGACGGCCGGCAGGGCGGCCGCTACCCTTTCTCCCATGGCCCAGAACTACGGAGCACTCGAGGGCATCCTCCGCATGGGCGAAGGGCGCCGCCTCAAGCGCCTGGCCCAGCAGGCCGACTACATCGCGTCGCTCGAGCCCGACTTCGAATCGCTCTCCGACGAGGAGCTCGCCGGCAAGACAATCGACTTCCGCCAGCGCCTCGACAACGGCGAGCCGCTCGACGAGCTCGTCTTCGAGGCGTTCTCGGCCGTGCGCGAGGCGGCGCGTCGGACCGTGGGCATGCGGCCTTTCGACGTCCAGGTGATGGGCGCGATCGTCCTCCACGAGGGTGACATCGCCGAGATGAAGACCGGCGAGGGGAAGACGCTCGTCGCCACGATGCCGCTCTACCTGAACGCGCTGCCGGGCGACAACGTCCACCTCGTGACGGTCAACGACTACCTCGCCAAGCGCGATGCCGAGTGGATGGGCCCCGTGTACTCGGCCCTGGGAATGCGGGCCTCGGCGCTGCGAAACATGATGCCCTTCGCCGAGAAGCACGAGGCCTACGAAGCGGACATCACGTACGGCACGAACTCCGAGTTCGGCTTCGACTACCTGCGCGACAACATGGCCGTCTCGCTCGACAACTGCGTCCAGCGCGGTCACGTCTACGCGATCGTCGACGAGGTCGACTCGATCCTCATCGACGAGGCGCGAACCCCGCTCATCATCTCCGGCGAGCCCGAGACCGCCGCCAAGACCTACTACGACTTCGCGCGCATCGTCCACGACCTCAAGGGCGTCCCGGCGAAGTTCGTGCCGAAGGCGCAGAAGACGCTGCAACCCGACGACGACGCCGACTACGAGTTCGACGAGAAGTTCAAGACGGTCTCCCCGCGCGAGGCGGCGATCGAGAAGGTCGAGGAGGCTCTCGGCATCGAGAACCTGTACGACCCGCGTCACGCCCAGCTCGTGAACCACCTCATCCAGGCGCTGAAGGCGCAGGCCCTCTACCAACGCGACGACGAGTACGTCGTCGTCGACGGCGAGGTGAAGATCGTCGACGAGTTCACCGGTCGGATCATGGAGGGCCGGCGCTGGTCGGAGGGTCTCCATCAGGCGGTCGAGGCGAAGGAAGGGGTCGCGATCAAGGAGGAGCACGTCACGCTCGCGACGATCACGCTCCAGAACTACTTCCGGCTCTACGAGAAGCTCGCCGGGATGACGGGGACGGCCAAGACCGAGGAGAAGGAGTTCACGGAGATCTACGACCTGTCGGTCGTCGAGATCCCGACGAACGTCCCCGTCGTGCGCGACGACCGGAACGACTACATCTACAAGCACAAGGAAGCGAAGTACGCCGCGGCCGTCGAGGACATCAAGGAGCGCAACGAGCTCGGACAGCCCATCCTGGTCGGCACGATCTCGGTCGAGGTCTCCGAGCATCTCTCGAAGCTCCTGACGCGAGCGGGGGTCGCCCACAACGTGCTGAACGCGAAGCAGCACGAGCGCGAGGCCCAGATCATCATCGACGCCGGCGAGCCCGGCGCGGTGACCATCGCGACGAACATGGCCGGCCGAGGCGTGGACATCAAGCTCGGCGAGGGCGTCGTCGAGCTGGGCGGGCTCTACGTCCTCGGTACCGAGCGGCACGAGTCGCGCCGGATCGACAACCAGCTCCGAGGGCGCTCCGGCCGCCAGGGCGACCCGGGGGAATCCCGCTTCTACCTCTCGGCGCAGGACGATCTCGTGCGCCTTTTCGCGGGCGACCGCATCTACGGGATCATCGATCGCTTCAAGCTTCCCGACGACGAGCCGATGGAGGCGGGCATCCTCACGAAGCAGATCGAGGGCGCGCAGAAGAAGGTCGAGGAGCAGAACTTCGTGACGCGGAAGAACGTCCTCAAGTACGACGACGTCATGAACACGCAGCGCATGGTCATCTACGAGCAGCGACGCAGGGTGCTCGAGGGCGAGGACATGTCGGAGGACATCTCGGACTGGATGGACTCCGTCGTCGACAACATCGTGCGCGAGCACACGCAGGGCCCGGTCGAGGAATGGGACGTCGACAGCCTCTTCGCCGAGATGAGCTCGCTCTACGAGACCGAGATCCAGCCGGAGGAGCTCGACCTCGCCTCGATGGCGGTGGAGGACCTCGTCGAGGAGTTCCAGGACGACGCGCGCGACGCCTACGAAGCGAAGGAGGAGAGCCTCGGCTCCGAGCTGATGCGGGAGATCGAGCGCTATCTGGTCCTGCAGGTGGTCGACGTCCGCTGGCGCGAGCACCTCGAGTCGATGGAGTACCTGCGCGAGGGAATCCACCTGCGCGCGATGGCCCAGAAGGACCCGCTGGTCGAGTACCGCGCCGAGGGGCACGTGATGTTCGAGGAGCTCAGCGCAACGATTCGGGAGGAGATCGTTCGGTACCTGTTCAGGGTCGAGCTCGCGCGGGAAGAGGCAGAGTCGCTCCAACCCGAGGCTCCCGACGAGAACCTCGTCTACGAGCACGATGCGCTTGCCGGCGCCGACGCGATCAGCGCCGCTGGCGCAGAGGAGGGCGGGGGCGTGATGGCGGCCGCGCCCGCTGTCGTCACCCAGCGCGTCGTCGCTGACGACGAGCGCGTCGGCCGCAACGATCCCTGCCCCTGCGGGTCGGGCAAGAAGTACAAGAAGTGCCACGGCGCCTGACGCCTCACGCTCCTGGCCGGCGGGGCTCCCGCCGGGCGGAGCCCGGCTCCGCCCCGCCTGGCCAAGCTGGACGGCGCGATGCCGCGCGAGCGGCGCTTGGCCGTACTACGGGTACTGTCCTGCGCGCCGCTCGCTTGCCTCGCTTGCCAGATCGGCCCCAGGAACGTGAGGCGGGTCGTCAGGGGCGCAATGGCTGATCGCGCCACGATCAGGAGCGCCCTCGAGGAGATCAGGGCCCAGCTCGCCTGGGTCCGTGATTACCTTTGACCCGTCTGCAATCGCCGCACGGCTTTCCGAGCTCGAGCAGGAGATGGGCGAGCCGGGGTTCTGGGACGACCAACAGCGCGCGGCCGGGCTCTCCGCCGAGCACGCTCGCCTGACCCGGCGCCTCGAGCGCTACGAGGAGCTCGCGGGCGAGGTCGCCGACCTCGAAGAGCTGGTCGAGCTGGCAGACGACGGCGAGCTCGACGAGCTCGAGACCGCTCTCGCGCCGCTCCATCGCCAGCTGGAGCGACTCGAGGAGGACGCGCTCTTCCGCGGCGAGTACGACGGCGGCGACGCGGTCGTGACGATCCACGCGGGCACCGGCGGCACCGACGCTCAGGACTGGACGGAGATGCTTCTCCGCATGTACCTGCGCTGGGCCGGCGACCGGGGGTTCGAGGCCGAGCTGGTGGAGGCGTCGCCCGGCGAGGAGGCGGGTCTCAAGTCGGCGACGTTCACCGCCGCAGGCGAGAACGCCTACGGCATCCTCAAGGCCGAGCGCGGCGTCCATCGGCTGGTGCGGCTCTCGCCGTTCGACCAGGCGCACCGACGCCATACGTCGTTCGCACAGGTCATCGTCAGCCCGCTCGTCCCGGACAGCGTCGACGTCGAGCTCGACGAAGCCGACCTCCGGATCGACACGTACCGAGCGAGCGGAGCCGGGGGGCAGCACGTGAACAAGACCGACTCCGCCGTCCGCATCACCCACGTGCCCAGCGGGATCGTCGTCCAGTGCCAGAACGAGCGCTCGCAGCTGTCGAACAAGACGACCGCGCTGCGGATCCTGAAGAGCCGGATCGTCGAGCTCGAGCAGGAGAAACGGGAGGCGGAGCTCAGCGCGGAGCGGGGCGCGGCCCAGGACATCGGCTTCGGCAGTCAGATCCGGAGCTACGTCCTCCATCCCTACCAGATGGTCAAGGACCACCGCACCGGCATCGAGGAGGGCAACGCCCAGGCCGTCCTCGACGGACGTCTCGACGACCTGATCCACGGCTACCTCCTCGCCCAGGCAACCGGGAAAGTCGCCTGAGTTCGCTACACTCAGCCGTCGAGGAGTGAACGGGGCGCGCGCCTGTGGCCGAGACCTCAAGGATTCTCGTGTGCCTCCCCGAAATCCCGCGACGTGACGACTGCGCCGGACCCTGAGCTGACAGACACCGCCCGCGCCACGAACGGCAGCGCGCTTGACGTCGCCGACTCGCCGGCATCCGACGGGACGGAACCAGAGGCCGCGTCGCGGCCGATGATCGTCTTCGAGGCGGTGACGAAGATCTACGACCCCGGAGTGGTCGCGCTCAACGAGGTCTCGTTCACCGTCGACCGCGGCGAGTTCATCTTCCTCGTCGGCGCGTCTGGTTCCGGCAAGTCGACCATGATCCGGCTGATGCTCAAGGAGCTCGAGCCGACGGACGGCCGCATCATCATCGGGGGCCGCGAGCTCGGGCGGCTGCGGAAGAAGCTCGTGCCGATTCTGCGGCGCAACATCGGCTGCGTCTTCCAGGACTTCAAGCTCCTCCCCAACCGAACCGCGTTCGAGAACGTTGCCTACGCCCTCAAGGTGCAGGGCCAGAACCGCCGTGAGATTCGCGCCAAGGTGCCCGAGGTCCTGAACCTCGTCGGCCTCCCCCACAAGATGGGCTCATACCCCGACGAGCTGTCGGGCGGCGAGCAGCAGCGGGTCTCGATCGCCCGCGCGTTCGTGAATCACCCGCCCCTTCTCATCTGCGACGAGCCGACCGGAAACCTCGATCCCGACACGTCGGTTGGGATCATGCAGCTGCTCTACCGCATCAACCAGACCGGCACGACGATCGTCATGGCCACGCACGACCGCGAGATGGTCGACAAGATGCGCCGCCGCGTGATCGCGCTCGACGAGGGCCATCTGGCCCGTGACGAGCGACGCGGAGGCTACGCGTGGTGAGCGCCTAGTGGAGCAGGTCAAGCTGTTCGTGAGCGAGGCGACCCGCTCGATCTTCGCGAACCTGTCGACCACCATCGCCGCGACGATGACGGTCCTGATCGGCATGTTTCTGCTCGGTCTGTTCATCGCGCTCGGCTCCTGGGTGGTCTCGTGGACCGACCACGTGAAGAAGGAGGTCGTCGTCAAGGTCTTCTTCTGCACGCCTCTCCTGTGCGACACCTATGCGAAGCCGAAGCAGATCAACGCGGTCAAGGAGAAGCTCGTCGCCATGCCGGAGGTCAAGTCCGTGGTCTTCGTCTCGCGTGACGAGGCACTCCGGCGGATGAAGGAGCAGACGCCCGAGCTGACCGCGAACCTGGTCGGCAACCCGCTTCCGGATGCCTACGAGGTGACGCCCAAGGTGGCCGAGGATTCCGAGCTGATCGCCGAGCGGCTCGAGCCGCTGCCCGCGGGCGTCGAGAAGGTGGACTACGCGAAGCGCAAGACCGACCAGATCCTCAAGGTGGCGGGAATCATCGAGATCGTCTTCCTGATCGCCTCGTTCCTCCTGCTCGTCGCGTCGATCATCCTCATCGCGAACACGATCAGGCTCTCGATCTTCTCGAGACGCCGCGAGATCGAGGTCATGAAGCTCGTCGGAGCGTCGAACTGGTTCGTCCGCGGCCCGTTCATGCTCGAAGGCCTCATCTGCGGACTGGTCGGGAGCGTGCTGGCCGTGGTTCTGCTCTTCATCGGCCGTGAGGCCGCGCTGCCCGCGATCTTCAGCGACACGATCAAGAACGCCGGTGACGACGTCCACGCGTGGAGCTTCGGGATCGTGGCGCTGATCCTCGTCGCCGCGGGCCTGCTGCTCGGGGCGCTCGGCTCCGGGATCACCTTGCGGCGCTTCCTGCGCGTCTGAGCCCCGTCTGCGCGGCTCTCCGCGGCTGCACATATACTCGGGCATCTCCACCATTCGCCGATGAGACGAGCGGGTGCGATCGTATGCGGCCTAGCGTTGCTCGCTGCCGGTGCGGGGTTCTGGGTCTACCACCAGCGCGAGTCTGAGGAGCCCGTGGCCGCCGAGGCAGCGCCCACCTGGCACCACGGGCCGCTCTGGGGTGTCGGGCCCTTCGCCGTGCCCGAGCCGCCTGCCCAGCCGCCGGCCGCGATCGAGCAGGTTCGGCTCGCGCTCGCGCAGGCGTACTACCGCCACGTCTCGCCCGCGACGCTCGTCCGCCCGTCCATCCCGCTCATCCTCGACGCGCTCGGCGATCCCTATACCGAGTACCTGTCTCCGCCCGAGTACGACCTCCTCCAGGAGCGCCTGAGCCACCGCTACTTCGGCGTCGGCCTTCGAGTCGACCGGGCCGACAGCGGTCTGCTCGTCACCGGCTCGCCGGCGGGGCCGGCGCGAGAGGCAGGCATCCGTCCCGGCGACATCATCGTCTCGATCGACGGGACGCCCGCGAGCGGCATCCCCTTCGACCGCTCGCTGGCGCTCATCAAGGGTGAGGAAGGGACGGTCGTAGAGCTGGAAGTCCTGCGGAAGGGCGAGAAGAGCGGCCTGCAGTTCAGCGTGGTTCGGAAGCCCATCCAGGTTCGAAGCGTTCGGGCTCGGGTTTTCTCGAGCGCAGGGCACCGGGTCGGCTACGTCCGCATCGACTCGTTCCTCGGAAATACGGCAGAGCGGGTCGTGGCCGCCACCGAGCGGCTCGTCGCCCAGGGCACCGAAGGCCTGATCGTCGATCTGAGAGGCGATCCGGGCGGCTATCTCACACAGGCGATCCGCGTTGCCTCGCTGTTCCTGCCGGGCGGCATCGTCTGCTCGACGACCGGGGTCAACCAGGCCGCCCGCGACTACACCGTGTCGGGCGCGCCCGTCGAGACGAAACGACCGATCGTCGTCCTCGTCGATCGCCACAGCGCGAGCGCGGCGGAGATCGTGGCGGGAGCGTTGAAGGACCACGGCCGGGCCACCATCGTGGGACGACGGACCTACGGCAAGGCGACCGTGCAGTCCCTGATCGCGCTCTCGAACGGGGGCGCGCTCAAGCTGACGACGGCGGCCTATCGAACACCGAACGGCACGAGCATCGGCGGTCGCGGCATTCGCCCGAACGTGAAGGCGTCGGACGACCCGGCGACCCGTCCGGACGAGGCGGTCGCCGCCGCCGCGGCCGTGCTCGCCGCGAAGCTCTAGCGCGCCCTGTCCGAGCCGGTCGTCTGCGAGCTGTCCCGTCGTGGGAAGCTCCTCGTCGGAGAGCCGTTCTTCGAGCCCCGCACGCCGATCGTGCTCGACCGGAAGACCGTCGGCGAGGCGTCGCTCGGCGACCTCGTCGTGGTCTCCGTCGGCCGCCGCCGCGCGCGGATCGAGCGGTTGCTCGGTCGGGCCGAGCGCATCGAGACCGTCCTCGAGGGGCTTCTCTTCCACACCGGCCTCCGGGGCGTCCCCGAGCGGGAGCCGGGCGCTGCCGCCGAGGCGGCCGGGCTGCCCGCGGACCCGGGGCCGCCGGGCGTCGAGCGCGTCGATCTGCGCGGGCTGCTGGCGTTCACCATCGACCCCGACGACGCGCGCGACTTCGACGACGCGATCAGCGTCCGCCAGGAGGACGAGGGGCTGCGCGCGTGGGTACACATCGCCGACGTCTCGGCGGTCGTCGCTCCGGGCTCGGCGCTCGACCGGGACGCCGCCGAGCGGGCGCTGTCGGCCTACATTCCGGGCCAGGTGGAGCCCATGCTCCCGCTCGAGCTGTCCGCAGGCCTGTGCAGCCTGGTGCCGCACAAGGACCGCTTCGGCGTCACGGTGGAGATCCCGTTCGGGCCCGGGCTCGAGCCCGGTGAAGCGGTTCTCTACCGGAGCGTCATCCGAAGCCGCGAGCGGCTCACGTACTCGCACGTCGAGGCGATCCTGGCCGGGCGGGAGCGAGCCGGAGCCGAGCTCGGAGAAGCCCTCCAGCTCGCGCAGACGCTCGCGAGCGCGCTGCGGGCCCGCCGCTACCGGCGCGGCGCGCTCCGGATCGAGACCGGTGAGATCGCCTTCGACTTCGACGGAGAGGGCGGTGTCGCGCGGGCGCGGGTCGAGAGGGAGCCACTCGCGCACGCGATCGTCGAGGAGCTGATGATCCTCGCGAACGAGGCGGTGGGGACGCTCCTGGCCGAACGGCGTCGTGAGGCGTTGTTTCGAGTGCACGAGCGTCCCGATGCCCAGTCGATCGAGCTGCTCGTCGCGAAGCTCGAGGCGCTCGAGGTGCCGACGCCTCCCGTACCGGACGTGCTGACGCCCGGCGAGTCGGCGCGCCTCGCGGCACGCGCGAGCGCAACCGTGTCGCGCTACGTCGCCCAGTCCGGACGCGGGGAAGAGGCGTTTCCGGCGCTCGTCCTCCGTGCCCTGAAGCAGGCGCGCTACGACCCGCGAAACCTCGGCCACTCCGGCCTCGCAAGCCGCGCGTACTGCCACTTCACGTCGCCGATCCGCCGTTACCCGGACGTCATCTGCCACCGGGCGCTCACGCGGGAGCTCGGGCTCTCGGACGACACCGTCCCGCCCGACTTGCCCGAGCTGGCCGAGTGGTGCTCGGTGCGCGAGCGGGAGGCCGCCCAGGTCGAGTACGCCGCCGACGCGATCTGCCTCGCCTGGCTGCTCGAGCGGCGGCTGTTCGACCTCGGCTGGGACGCGTGCTTCGACGGGGAGATCACGGGCGCCATCGGATCCGGGCTCTTCGTCCGCTTCGACGAGGTCTTCGAGGGCTACCTGCCCGTCCGCCGGCTTTCCGGCGACTACTTCGAGCTCGACACGCTCGGGACGGCGCTGGTCGGAAGGAGAAGCGGACAGCGCTACCGCCTCGGTGACGGCGTCTCCGTGACGGTCGAAGGGATCGACCGCACGGCCGGAAAAGTAAACCTCGCTCTTTGCGGGAATTCCCCCTCGCGCTGACTTGCGTCCGACGGGCCATGGCCGTAATGTCCTGACTGCGCCGAGCACGGGGCGCCAGTAGGCCGAAACCACTCCGGTAGGCCGTACGCGCAAGCGGAAAGTTCGCCGGAGCGGGGGACGAAAGCGTACCCGGCTCGGCGAATTCTATGGTCCGGGCCGGTGTCGCTACCATCGGCCGGTGATGGCCAGGGGAAGCGGAACCAAGCTGATCTCGGACAACCGGCGCGCCCGGCACGATTACGAGCTCCTCGATCGCTTCGAGGCCGGAATCGTGCTGACGGGCACGGAGGTGAAGTCCCTCCGCGCCGGCCAGGCGAGCCTCCAGCACGCGTTCGCGCACCTGCGCGACGGCGACGTGTTCCTCGTCGGGGCGAACATCCCGGAGTACCCGCAGGCGAACCGGCAGAACCACGATCCGGACCGCGATCGCAAGCTCCTCCTACACCGTCGCGAGATCGACTCTCTGACGGGAAAGATCCAGGAGAAGGGGCTGACGCTCGTTCCGACTCGGCTCTACTTCAAGGACGGCCGGGTGAAGGTCGAGCTTGCGCTCGCCCGAGGGAAGGAGACCCGCGACCGCCGGCGCGACATCGCGGAGCGGGAGGCGCGCCGCGACATGGAGCGGGCGCTCAAGTCCGCCCGCTACCGCTGAGGGAATCGCCGCCCGCTAGAATTCGTTCGAACATGCGGGGGCGATCAGGTCTCGACGTGGTCGGTTCTCCGGATGAGCTGCAAGCCGAGGTCCCCGGTTGGCCTCGTAAATCCACCGGGAAACAAGCAAGTGCGAACGATAAAGACCTCGCACTCGCCGCCTAGTCACTAGGTAGCGCGTCGCTCCGATCTCGGCCCGTGGATCGGAATCCGGCGACAACGAACGGGCTCGCCGCCGAGGGAGAGCCAATCGCCCGAGGCGGGACTCCAAAGGATGGCTAGCCCGTCGGTAGGCCGCCTGCGAGCCGGCCGGCGGGCGAAGCGAAAGCGCAGGCTACGCTTGTAGACGCTCTTCCCGGTGCGACCGCGGACGCGGGTTCGATTCCCGCCGCCTCCACTCAACGGTTCTGGAGCGAGTTCTGGAGTCGTCAGCGAGACGGCCACGGGGACTCGCTCCCAGTCGTTTCGCGGGTGTTTCTCGTCGCGAGCACTCCTGCGTGGTCGGTCGCGCTCTGCGAGAGAGCCTGGTCTAATTCGCCGCATGCGGTTCGATCGGCACACGCTTGTGCTGCTCGTGCGTCGGCCAGATGCACCGGAGCTCACGGACGAGGAGGCGGCCGAGCTCCAGGATCGACATCTCGCCTTCCGAGCCAATCTGCGCGACCGCGGCTACCTCATCGGCGGAGGGCCGCTCGTCGACCAGGACGATGACCGCTTGCGCGGCATCTCGATCATGATATGCGACCCCGAGACGGCGCGCCGGCTCAGCAACGAGGACCCGGCGGTGCGGGCAGGCCGGCTCGCGGTCGAGGTGATGACGTGGATGGTTCCCGCGGGCAACCTCCGCTTCGAGAACGTGCCCGCGCCGCGGTCGATGGCCGAGGCGGCGGAGGGCTAGCGACCCGTTACCGGCTGCTGGACGGGCGTGCGGCCGCTGGGGTGGTTGCAGCCTCGACGAGCGCGGTGACCAGCATGCCCGCGTGTGCTCGACTGATGCCGGAGGCTGTAAGCGAGTGCCACGTGGAAAAGGCGAGGGCGTGGCGCAAGGCTCCGACAAGGAGGTATCGCCTTCGGCCACGGGCTCGACGGCCGACGGTGAGGATCTCGACAGCTTCTTCGAGGTACGTGTCCAGTGGTGCCACGGCGTCGCGGGCCAAGTCGACAAGCTCGGCGTCGCGGAGGACGTTGCTGAACATCGGTTCGGTGCGCTCGTAGTAGGCGTACAGCTCGTCAAGGGCCTGCTCGAGTCGCCGGCGGGGGTCGCGAATCGCGCGCCACGGGCCGAGATCCGGCCAGGGGTTGGCTGTGAAGTAGTGCGTCGAGCACGCAGCGAACAGATCAGCCTCCGTCGGGAAGTGGCGGTAGAGGGTGCGGCGCTCCACACCTGCGCGCTTGGCGACCGCGCTCAGCGTCGTGCGCGACGGCCCGACCGTTCCGTGCAAGTCGATGGCCGCCTCGGTGATCCGCAGGCGTGTCTCAGCCACCTCCTCGGCACGCTTCTTCAGCTCGTACTTACGCTTGGTTCTAGTTTCGCGACTCATGCGCGTGTCACCAATCTTGACATATCTCTCACGGTGCCGTATGGTCGAGTTTCCGTAACTCACTACTGTATATCGAAAAGGAGGGCCCCGGGATGGGAGCAGAGGTGACAGTCAAGCGCGTCGACGAGATGGAGACGATCTGGGGCGGGAGCTTCGTGCGCGCACGCGCGTCGCTCGGCGCGAGCTCGTTCGGGATGAACATCCTCAACCTGCCGCCGAACTACGACCAGTACTTCGTGCACAACCACGTGGACCCGCCGGTCTCGGACAACCTGGAGGAGATCTACACGCCTCTGAGCGGTAAGGCGACGCTGCATGTCGCGGACGAGGAGTACGTTCTCGAGCCGGGGGTCTTCGCCCGAGTCGGCGCCGCAGCGACGCGCAACATCACGACTGGTCCCGAGGGTGCGCAACTCCTCTGCATCGGCGGCACGCCCGGGAAGGCCTACGAGCCCTTGCCGATCGTCGAGCTCGGCGGCCCCGAGAGCCTCTAGTGAACCCACCCTTACGTCGAAAGGAGTACGTCATGCCTACAGCCACCCCTGAGCAGGTGCTCGAAGCGATCGTCGACGGAATCAACACCGGAGATCTCGAGTCTCTGATGCCGCTCTACGAAGGCAAGGCAGCATTCGCTACCCAGCCCGGGAGCCTCGCTCACGGCGCACCGGGCGTTCGTGAAGCGCTGACCGGCTTCATCTCGATGAAAGGCAAGCTCGACCTCGAAGTGACACGCGTCCTCGAGGTAGACGACCTGGCCCTCGTGACGGGCGTCTGGTCGTTCGACGGCACGGGTCCAGACGGTGAGCCGGTGCGGTTGGCGGCAAACAACGCGGATGTCCTACGGCGCCAAGCAGACGGCAGTTGGCGGTTCGTGATCGACAATCCCTGGGGAACGGACTGAACAGCTCAGGTTGGCGGGAGTTCGGACACCGCGTTCGAATTCCCGTCGATCCCTTCGACCGGCTGCTCTGATGCGCACCGCGACTCTGCCAGACGGCGGTAGAGTCGCCGCATGTCGATCCCATTAGCGGCCGCCTCGCGATTCGGGAGCGGGCAATGGTGACGGCCGACGAGATCGCCGGCGTCGCGCTGTTCGAGTCCCTCGATGAGGTCGAGCGCGATCGGCTCTCCCGGGTCGCAGCGGACATCCGGCTCGTCGCGGGCGAGTACGCGGTGCACGCGGGCGACGAGCGGGCACTGTTCGTCCTGCTCGACGGCCGGCTGGAGACGATCGCGGTCTCCGACGGGATCGAGCGGGTCGTCGGCGGCCGGGAGACAGGCGACCTCGTCGGTGAGGTGCCGATCGCGCTCGGGACGCCGTTCCCCTTCGCGTTCCGCGCGGCTGAGCCGACGCGTCTCATGCGCGTCGAGGCCCGCGACTACCACGCGATCGCGGCGTCGGCGCCCGAGGTCGGCGTGAGGCTCGGCGAGCTGGCGCGGGAGCGGATCGGTGGGCTACAGGGGATCACGGCCGACCCGCCGCCGCCGCGCGCGATCGTGATGGGCCATCGCTGGGACTCGGCGTGCACCCAGTTGCTGCGCTTCCTCGACCGCAATCAGATCACGTTCAGGTGGATCACTCCGGACGCCCCCGATGCAGCGGAGGAGTGGGGCGGCCCGCTGCCCGCCGACGAGGACTGCCCCGTCATCCGCGTCATCGACGGGAAGACCGTCGTCCGGCCACGGCTGAGCCGGGTGGCCGAGCTGCTGGATCTCGGCACTCAGCCACTCGCCGCCGAGTACGACACGGTGATCGTCGGGGCAGGTCCTGCCGGCCTCGCGGCCGCGGTCTACGGCGCCTCCGAGGGGCTACGGACGATCGTGGTGGAGCGCGAAGCGCCGGGTGGCCAGGCCGGCTCCTCGTCCCGCATCGAGAACTACCTCGGGTTTCCCAGCGGCGTGTCCGGCGACGAGCTGGCGAGCCGGGCGCTGCAGCAGGCGCGACGGCTCGGCGCCGAGATCCTCGTGACCCGGTCGATCACGCGAATCGACGCTCCGAGGCACCAGGTGCACCTCGACGGCGGCGACGTCCTTCGGGCGCGGACGATCATCATTGCCTGCGGCGTGACATGGCGGAGCCTGTCGGTCGAAGGCTTCGACCGGCTTGTCGGAAAGGGAGTCTCGTACGGTGCGGCGCGAAGCGACGCGTCGAACGTGCACGGGCTGGACATCCACATCGTGGGCGCGGGAAACTCGGCCGGGCAGGCGGCGCTCTACTTCTCGACGCACGCCTCCAGCGTGACGATCCTCTGCCGCGGCGACGGGCTCGAGAAGAGCATGTCCCGCTACCTGGTCGACCAGATCGCGAGCCGGTCGAACATCGACGTGCGCTCCGGGACGGAGGTCGCGGCCGCCCACGGGGACCTGTCGCTGGAGGCGCTCGACGTGCGGGACCTCGCGTCCTCGGAAACCTCGCGGCTCGAGTCGGGCGGGCTCTTCATCTTCATCGGGGCAGATGCGGAGACGGACTGGCTGCCACCCGAGATCGCGCGCGACGGGAACGGTTACGTGCTCACCGGCAGGGACGCGAAGGACGCGGGCTACTGGGAGCTCGACCGCGACCCGCACCTACTCGAGACGAGCGTCCCGGGCATCTTCGCGTGCGGCGATGTTCGTTTCGGCCCCGTCAAGCGTGTCGCCGCCGCCGTC
This sequence comes from uncultured Thermoleophilia bacterium, assembly GCA_963819905.1. Classification (GTDB taxonomy): domain Bacteria; phylum Actinomycetota; class Thermoleophilia; order Gaiellales; family Gaiellaceae; genus CAWCQC01. The sequence continues at coordinate 54,977 of CAWFXP010000005.1, read as the reverse complement.
GGCGAGGGGAGCATGGCCATCGCCTTCGTCCACCAGTACCTGAGGGACGATCGGTCGGAGCCGGCTCCGTAGCGGGCCGGACGCTACGCGCGGGCTTCCATCGGGACGAACTTGCGGAGGTCGCTGCCGCAGTAGACCTGCCGCGGACGCGAGATCTTCTGCTCGGGGTCGGTGAGCATCTCCTCCCACTGCGCGATCCAGCCCGGAAGGCGCCCGAGCGCGAACAGCACCGTGAAGTAGTCCGTCGGGTAGCCCATCGACTTGTAGATGAGGCCCGAGTAGAAGTCGACGTTCGGGTAAAGGCGGCGGCTGACGAAGTACTCGTCCTCCAGGGCGATGCGCTCGAGCTCGAGCGCGATCGCGAGCTTCGGGTCGATCCCGGTGCGCTCGAACACCTCGTCCGCGACCCTCTTGATCAGCTTGGCGCGGGGGTCGTAGCTCTTGTAGACCCGGTGCCCGAAGCCCATAAGGCGTCCGTGGCCCGCCTTGACCTGTTCGATGAACGACGGCACGTTCGCCACGTCGCCGATCTCGTCCAGCATCCGCAGCACCGCCTCGTTCGCGCCACCGTGCAGCGGGCCGTACAGGGCGGCGATTCCGGCCGAGACCGCCGAGAACGGGTCGACGTGCGACGAGCCGACACCCCGTACGGCGCTCGTCGAGCAATTCTGCTCGTGGTCGGCGTGCAGGATGAGCAGGATCTCGAGCGTGCGCTGAAGCACCGGATCCCGCTCGTGCCGCCCGCCCATCTCGAACGTCATGTTCACGTAGTTGCCGATGTAGTCGAGGTCGTTGCGCGGGAAGACGTACGGGAGCCCGCGGGAGTGTCTAAAGGCGAACGCGGCGAGCGTCGGCATCTTCGCGATCAGCCGAACGCGCTGGAGGTAGCGATTGTCGGGGTCGGAGATCTCCTTCGCGTCCGGATAGAACGTCGAAAGCGCGCTGACCGCGCCGAGCAGCATCCCCATCGGGTGTGCGTCGTAGCGGAAGCCCTCGAGGAACTTCGTCACGTTCGTGTGGACGTACGTGTGCTCCCGGACGTCGTTCGCCCAGACGGCGAGCTGCTCTGCCGTCGGCAGCTCGCCCTCGAGCAGGAGGTAGGAGGTCTCGAGGAAGCTGGCTTGCTCCGCCAACTCCTCGATCGGGTAGCCCCGGTAGCGGAGGATGCCGGCGTCGCCGTCGATGTAGGTGATGGCGCTCCGACACGACGCGGTGTTCAGGTACGCCGGGTCGTAGGACATGAGCCCCGTGTCACCCTCGCCCACCGCGATCTGGTGGAGGTCGGTCGCGCGGATCGTCCCGTCGACGATGGGCAGCCGGTACTCGTTCCCGGTCCGGTTGTCGACGATGGTCAGCGAAAGATCGGGCACGTTCGTCTCCTGGCTCGACGGGCTGTTCGCCCCCAAACCTAGCCGCTCGAAACGCCCTGAGACAGATTGGCCCCGACCCCCATGTCAACTCAGGTGTCAAGGGAGACAATCTCGTACACGCAGTCGGATTCGGCGACGAAGAACAACGGCTCGTCGACGTCGTTGCGGGTGCGGGCAGGGCCGAAGACGATCAACTCGTTCGTGAAGTTCGTGGTGTCGGATGCGAGCGGAGGGGTGCAGTCGGCGAAGCTGCGGCTGTGTGTGACGACGGATCCGGGTGCCGAGGGGGCTCGGTGTTCGAGACGTCGAGCGATTGGACGGAGAGCGGGATCAATCACTCGAACCAGCCGGCGGCGATCGGGAGCGCGCTCAGCAGTCTCGGCGACGGGTCAATGCAACGAGCTCGACCTGGGCGCGAAGGTGACCGGGAACGGCACCTTCAGCTTCGTGGTCAAGGGCGACGTCTCGGACGCCGTCTGGTACGCGAGCAGCGAATCCCCCGCCAACAACAAGCCACAACTCATCGTCACCACGAACTGACGCGGATCGGGCAGGGCCGGCGCGGCGCTCGCGGGAGCGCTCGCCGGCCCGGCTCCCTCTCGCGACGACGCTCCGGCTGCCGGATGAGGCCGGTGGGCCGGTCGTGTCGGTATCGTGGCTCGCGATGCGGCGCTCTTCGCTCGCACTGCTCGCGCTCGCGCTGATCCTCGCGGCCGCGGGAGCCTGGGTGACCACGGCCGCTCTCGCAGGCGGCCGGCCGCCGGTGCCCGGCGGAGGAGGAACGCAGCCTCCGCCGCCTCCGCCGACGGCGGGGGCGCTCAGACTCATCCCGGTCGCGACCCGGCTCAGCCGGCCGGTCCACGTCGCGCAGCCGGCCGGAGAGCCCGGGCGGCTCTACATCGTCGAGCAGGGAGGCGTGGTCAAGATCCTCGAGCAGGGTCGAACACGGACCTTCCTCAACGTCTCGACGCTCGTGAGCTGCTGCGGGGAGCGCGGCCTTCTCTCGATTGCGTTCTCGCCGTCCTACGCGACGAACCGCCTCTTCTACATCGGCTACACGGACCGAACCGGCTCGACGGTCGTCGCCGAGTACCGCACGGGCACCGTCGGCCCGCCGGCCCGCCAACGGACGCTCCTGACCGTCGCGCAGCCGTATGCGAATCACAACGGCGGACAAGTCGCGTTCGGTCGGGACGGCTTCCTCTACGCCGGCCTCGGTGACGGCGGCTCCGCCGGGGATCCCGGGAACGTCGCGCAGAACCTCTCCTCCCAGCTCGGCAAGCTCATGCGCCTCAACGTCTCGAGCCCTTCGGCGACCTGGGAGATCGTCGGCTACGGGCTCCGCAACCCGTGGCGCTTCACCTTCGATCGGCAGACCGGCGATCTCTGGATCGGGGACGTCGGGCAGGGAGCCTGGGAGGAGATCGACTTCACGCCTGCCAACTCGCCGGGGCTCGAGAACTACGGCTGGCGACCCTACGAGGGGAACGCCGAGTACTCCGGCGAGACCCCGAACCCGACCGGCACGCTCGTCTTTCCGATCCACGTCTACTCGCACAGCCAGGGCTGCAGCGTGACCGGTGGGTTCGTCTACCGCGGCTCGATCGCGTCGCTGCGCGGCCGCTACGTGTTCGGCGACTTCTGCCGGGGCGTTATCTCGAGCTTCCTTCCGGTCGCCGGGGCGGCGACGGACGTGAAGTCCCACGGCCTGACGGTCTCGCAGCTTGCGAGCTTCGGCGAGGACGCGGCCGGCGAGCTCTACGCCGTCTCGCTCGCGGGCAACGTCTACCGCATCGGCTCCCGGTAGCGGCCCGCTGCGCCCGCACGACGGGCGCATGACGACTAGTCTGTGCGGACCGGGTTCGTTCGGTGACGCCCGGACTCAAGGCAGACCGGAAAAGGGGGCGTTGATGAAGAAGCTCGCCGTGGCACTCGGGCTCGTGGCCGCCGTGGGAGCGGTGCTTGCCCTCGTACGGAGGAAGCGAAGCGACACGCAAGACCTCGACTGGGCACCGAGCTACTCGGGCGACGGCGAGGGCGCGAACGACCTGCCCGAGAGCCTGTCCGAGGCCGTGCCGGACGAGGCGCGCTAGGCGGGGGGCACCGCCCCCGAAGGCGGGGGCTCGCCGGCGATGCCACCCTGGTGGGCCGCAGGGCCCGCCTGCTCGTTGGCGCGAGCGATCCGGTCGCGGAGATCCTGGGGGTGATCGACCCCCCAGAACGTCAGCTGTGCCGATCCTTCCTCGCCGGCCGTGTCGAAGGCCACCTGGCCGACGCGGAACACGCGGTCGAACGGGCTCTGCGTGATCGTGATGTTCTGGATGCGGTCGACGTGGGCCGTGTGCTCGCGCTTGCTAAGGATCCCCTCACGGATGGTGAGCCGCTTGGTCGTCACCGTGTACTGCGTGAAGAACCGGCGAAACCACCCGACGAAGAGCACGAGCCCGAGGAGCACGATCGTGATGACAACCGCCAGCCAGATCGGCCAGGTCGCGTCGGTCGTCGCCCGGACGACGAGGATGACGGCCAGCGGGATCAACGCGGCGATCCCCCAGAGCAGGTAGAACGACATCGTGGCGCGCCACGTCGGCTTGCCCTTCCAGATGAGCTGCTCGTCCGGGAGAAGATCCACGGCGCGAGGCTACCAGCGGCCATGGCGAGCGTCCACGACCCGCCGGGTACGGCGGCTGCCGGTCGCGGCGGGCATGCTCCTCGCGGCGCTCGCCCTCCTTGCGGGACCCCCGCAGGCGTCCGCAGGCGCCGGCCGCACCGGAGTCGACTACGTCGCGCTCGGTGACTCCGTGGCGGCCGGGCGAGGGCTCGACGACCCGGGCGGCCTCTGCCGCCGCTCGCCCCGTGCGTATCCACGCCTCGTTCTCTCCGAGCTCACCGAGCGGATACGGGGCCGCGTTCGCTACTCCTCGCTCGCCTGCTCGGGAGCGACGGCCGGTCAGGCCGACGCTCCCGGCCTGCGCTCATTCCACCGGCAGGTGAGCGGAGCCCTGGCCCGCCTCACGGGCCGGCCGGCGCTTGTCAGCGTCACCATCGGCATCAACGACTTCGAGTGGAGCGACATCCCGCGCACGTACCTTCGCCTCCGAGATCCGGCGCCGCTGTTCGACGCCTGGCTCGCCGCCGAGTCGCGCGCGCTCGTACAGCCGCTGCGGCGCGAGCTCTCGCGCCTCCTCTCGAGGCCCAGGGTCAGGGTCGTGCTCACCGACTACTTCAACCCGGTGAATCGCGGGAGCATCCTGTTCGGCGGGCCCCTGCCCTGCCCGGATGCGGCACTGTGCTTCGCTCGCACAGAGGCTGTCGTCGCCGCTGTCAACTCGACGATCCGCGAGGTGGTGCGCGGTCTGAGGCACAGGAGCCGGGTGAGGATCGCATCCGTCCTCGAGGCCTTCCGGGGCCACGAGTCCCCCAGCCCGAGGTGCGGAAGCGCCGCGCCGGCGGTCGCCGCGACGTGGATCCAGCACCCCGACGACCCGTCCTCGAACTCGTTTCCGCTCGTCGACTGGCCAGAGCTGACGAGCCTGCTCGGCTCCGACTGGCGCGGCGACTGCTTCCACCCGAACGACGCCGGCGCCACGTTCATCGCCGGGGCGGTGGGCCACGCGGCCCGCAGGCTCGGGCGGTAGGTCGTCCACGGGAGTACGATCGGCGAGTGCGCCGCGTCTTGCTCGCCGACATCACGGGGATTCCGGTCGAGGGCGAGAACGGCCTCGTCTGGAAGCCGCTGCGGGCGACGCTCGGGATCGAGGCGTTCGGGATCAACGCCTACACCGCTGCTCGAGCGGGCGACCAGGTCGTCGAGGAGCACGACGAGCGCGGGGGAGGCGCAGGACGCCACGAGGAGCTCTACGTGGTCGTCAGCGGCGTCGCCAGGTTCACCGTCGACGGCGAGACGTTCGAAGCACCCGCCGGGAGTTGCGTCTTTCTCGACGATCCGGGCGAGCGTCGCGGCGCGGTGGCGGTCGAGGCGGGAACCACCGTGCTCGCCATCGGCGGGGAGCGGGGGCAGCCGTTTTGCGTCTCGCCCTGGGAGTTCAACTTCCGGGCAGCGGCGGCCGACTCCGCGAAAGATGCCCGGTCGATCATCGAGGAGGGGCTGGCCGCGTATCCCGGCAAAGCGGTACTCCTCTACAACCTGGCCTGCTACGAGGTCGAGGACGGCGCCCGCGACGAGGCGCTCGAGCATCTCACCGAGGCGATCGCTGCCGATCCGGACTTTCGGCAGTTCGCGCAGTCGGACGGCGATCTGGACGCGATCAGAGACGACCCGAGGTTTCCGGCGTGAGACGCCTGGCTGCGGCGCTGGTGCTCGCGGGCGCGCTCGCCGTGGGGGGCTGTGGCTCAGGCGGCGACGTCGAGGCGCTGCAGGAGCAGGTCGACCGGCTCGAGGCCCAGGTCGCCACGCAGCAGCAGGAGATCGATACCCTCGAATCGGAGACCGCGGCCGTTCGGGCGATCGAGGGGCGCCTCACCGACATCGAGGGCCTGCTGCAGGGGCTCGCAGATCGGGTTCCCGAGCTAGGGGAGCTGCAGACGCTGCTCGATCAGCTGCGTGGGCTCGTGCCGTGAGCCCGGGCGTGATGACCGAGCTCGGCGGGCCACGCTGACGAGCGATGGCCGCGCCGCTGCTCCGCGCGCCGGACGGCATCGAGCCGCGGATCGGCTGGCGGGTGTGGAACGCCGTCGAGGACGATGGGGCTCTCCGTCTCGGCTCGCTCGTCTACGAGACGATCTGGCCGCCCGCGCTCCGGTTCGAGGCTCGCTGCCGGCGCCCGCTCGCCCTGCTCCCCTGGGCGCGGCCGCCGCTGCACGAACCACCGAACGTCGACTGCTGCTGCGGGATCTACGCGGTCGCGCGAGCCGACGTCGCCGTCCACTATCTGACCGCGCGCGCGGAGCACGGCAGCCGCAGCAGCCCGCGCGTGCTCGGCCGCGTCTCCCTCTGGGGTCGAATCATCGAGTGCGACGGCGGCTGGCGCGCGGCGTTCGGCTATCCCGAGCACCTGTACGTACCTCACCGTAGCCGCCTCGCCGGCCTGCTCCCGACCCGCCCCTCCGGCCTCGCGATCGCGCGCGAGCTGGAGGCGTACGGCGTTCCCGTCGAGGTGGTCGAGGGCATCGACTCCCTCGGTACGGACACCCTCGCCTCAGCGGGCTGAACGGGCCGCCTCCCTCAAGCGGGGGAGGATCCGGGTCGATATCGAATCTCCACACGATGAGAACCGCGCTCGTCATCGCCACTGTCGCGGCGGGGCTTCTGACCCTCGGTCCCGCTCTTGCGGGAGAGACCGAGCCGCCTCCAGGCTCGGTCTCGATCACGCTGTCCGCCGAGAAGGCCGCCTACGGCGAGCGGATCGAGGTGTTCGGAAGCTCGCAGCCTGCGGTTGCAGGGCAGGAGGTCGCGATCGAGCTCTCGACCGGGGAGGCCTGGGCCCAGATCGCGCGGGCCACGACCGACGCAACCGGGTCGTTCTCCGTCGAGCTCGTGGTCACGACCGCCGGGAGCCTCAGGGGACACGTGCTCGCGACGGGCGCGACGAGCCCGATGGCGCAGCTGGCGGTCGTCCCGGTCGTCAAGGTGAAGCCCGTCCGCGGGATCGCCTTCGCAGGCGCCGTCGTGCGCGCCCGAGTTGTCCCGGCCTCGTATACGGCTCGCGCGAGGCTTCTTCTGAAGCGAGACGGAGAAACGGTTGCACGGACGCGCGCGACCGTGCAACGCGGGCGCCTAAGAGCGCGGGTGAAGACCCCGGGAATCGGGCGCTTCTTCCTCGAGATCCGCTTCCCGGCTGCGGCGGGCCTCTCGGCCACGGCGGCGGGGGCGTCGGTCGTCGCCAGAGGACGCGAGCTCTCCGCCGGGTCGTCCGGCCCCGACGTGCGGGCGCTCACGCAGCGCCTGACGGCGCTCAGGTTCCACGTCCCGGGCATCTCGGCCACGTTCGACCCGTCGCTGACCGACTCCGTGATCGCCTTCCAGAAAGCCTACGGCCTGTCCCGGACCGGCGTCGTCGACGCGGGAACCTGGCGGAAGCTGGCGCGCGCGAAGGTGCTAAGACCTCGGTATCGCGGGCCCGCGCTCCACATCGAGGTCGACAAGACCCGTCAAATTCTCATGGTCGTCCACGGCGGAGCCGTCCAGGCGGTGCTGCCGGTCTCGACGGGCGCCACCGGCAACACGCCTGAGGGCCGGCACCAGATCCGCTGGAAGGCGCCGGCGACCACGACCTGGCTCGGCCCCGGAATCCTGTACCGGACACTGACCTTCTACGGGGACAGCTTCGCGATCCACGGTTGGTACTCGGTTCCGACCTACCCGGCCAGCCACGGCTGCGTACGCATCCCGATCTGGGCCGCCGACTGGCTGTACAACCGCTCGCCGGTCGGCGAGACGGTCTACGTCTACCACTAGATGTTGATCGGAAAGTGTGGTGGTGTCGGGGACATCCGAGACCGAGCATGAGGCCGTGATCGTCCGCAGCCGATAGCAGAGCTATCGGCGAGGACGAGCGGGACTCAGGCGATGTGTCGCGGTGTCATCCGGCGCCGCCACGGTTTCCGGTCAATTTCCGATCAATCATCGAGGTTGTTCCTCCCCCTCGGCGGCTACGCTCGTCTGCGTGAGAGCCGTCGTGCAGCGGGTGAGCCGTGCCTCGGTGACCGTGGACGGCGAGACGATCGGGAGGATCGGCCCGGGCCTGTGCGTCCTCCTCGGCGTCGGGACGGGTGATTCGGAGAAGGACGCGGGGCGCCTCGCAGGTCGCGTCGCCCGGCTTCGCATTTTCGAGAACGACGCCGGCCGGTTCGATCGCAGCCTCGTCGACGTGCGAGGCGACGTCCTGGTCGTCAGCCAGTTCACCCTGCTCGCCGACACGGCCAAGGGCAATCGTCCGAGCTTCAGCGGCGCCGCGCCGCCGGAGGAGGCCGAGCCGCTCTACGAGGCGTTCTGCCGCGAGCTCGAAGCAGCAGGGATCGCCGTCGAGCGCGGCCGATTCGGCGCTCGCATGGTGGTCCGGATCGAGAACGACGGTCCCGTGACGATCGTTCTTGCCACATAGCGCACGAGCTCTCCTGGCCCCTCGGGGGCGGTGCTATCCTTCGAGTCGCCACCACATGTTCCAGGCAGTTGGAAGTGGGCGCTCTGCGCCCGCTTTCTGTGAGTGGGGACGGATCGGGAGAGAACGCCGACAGGCGGGATGGGATGACTCAGGTTTACGAGACGGAGAGAGCGCTTCAGCACGACATCGAGCGGCGCGTCGCGGCCGGCGCGCCGGGCGTCGAGGTGCTCGCCGTCGAGCTGTCCGGCCCCGAGCGGTTCTGCGTGTACATCGACCGCGACTCGGGTGTCGACCACGCGCTCTGCGAGCAGGTGACGGGTCTTCTGCGCGACTACCTCGCTCGGTACTCGGTCGACGTGTCGTCTCCGGGCTTCGAGCGGCCGCTGCGGACGCAGTCGCATTTCGCCGCCGTCGCAGGAAGCCTGGTGTCCATCCGAACGGGATACGAGATCGACGGGCGGCGCCGCTTCCGCGGCACCGTCGGCGAAGCAGGCCCGGACGCGGTGACGATCGAGCTCGACGGGCACGAGGTCGAGATTCCGTACGACGCGATCGTGCGGGCGAATCTGATCAACGAGGGACGGTAAGCCGTGAGCAAAGACATTCTCGAGGCGGTCAGGACGATCGAGAAGGAGAAGGGCATCGAGTCCGAGACGCTCGTCGAAGCGCTCGAGGATGCGCTGCTGGCCGCCTACAAGAAGACCCCCGGCGCCGCACGACACGCGCAGGTCGCGCTCGACAACGAGAGCGGCGACTTCCGCGTGTTCGCGATCGAGCTGCCGGCCGATCTCGAGGAGCGCCTGCTCGAAGAGGCTCGCGAGCGCGCGATCACCGCGCTCGAGGCGGCCGAGGAGGAAACGGGCGAGCGTTCGCACACCCTGGTCACCGACGACGATCTCGACCTCGACTGGTCCGAGGTGCCCGAGGGCCAGATGAGCCGCAAGGACGTGACGCCGGACAACTTCGGGCGGATCGCGGCCCAGACCGCGAAGCAGGTCATCCTGCAGCGCATCCGCGAGGCGGAGCGGGCGATGATGTACGACGAGTACGTCGACCGGGTCGGCGAGGTGGTCACCGGCATCGTCCAGCAGGCCGGAGACCGCAACAACGTGCTCGTGGATCTCGGCAAGGTCGAGGCGCTCCTGCCGCGCTCCGAGCAGGTCGACGGGGAGCGCTACGAGCAGGGAAGCCGGATCAAGGCCGTGATCACCGAGGTCAGGTCCGGGACGAAGGGCCCGCAGGTCATCCTCTCACGGCGTGATCCCGAGCTGATCCGCACGCTCTTCGAGCTCGAGGTCCCCGAGGTCGCGGACGGGCTCGTCGAGATCCGCGGCGTCAGCCGGGAGCCCGGCTACCGGTCGAAGATCGCCGTCCAGTCGCACGCGCAGGGCGTCGATCCCGTCGGCGCCTGCGTCGGGCCCCGCGGCTCACGCGTCCGCATGGTCGTCTCCGAGTTGCGCGGCGAGAAGATCGACATCATCCCCTGGAACCCGGAGCCTGCCCGGTTCATCGCGAAGGCGCTGTCGCCGGCCCGCGTTCGCGAGGTGCTGGTCGACGACGAGTCGCGCGAAGCGACGGTGATCGTCCCGGACGACCAGCTCTCCCTCGCCATCGGCAAGGAGGGCCTGAACGCCCGGCTGGCCGCGCGCCTGACGGGCTGGAAGGTGGACATTCAGTCCGAGCGCCAGTACGCGGAGGCCGAGGCAGAGGCCGCCTACACGGGCGAGGACGGCGAGGGCGAGGAGTACTCGGGCCGCTGCTCCGCCGTGCTCTCGACCGGCAAGCGCTGCCCGAACGCGGCCGTTCCCGGTTCTCGCTACTGCGGCATCCCCGCACACCGGGAGCTGGCCCAGCAGGAGGGTGAAGCTGCGTAGCGGCCGTGACGGCCCCGGTCAGGACGTGCGTCGGCTGCGGCCGGAAGGCACCGAAAGGGGAGCTCGCCCGCTTCGTCGCCCGGGGCGGGAGGCTCGCACTCGATCCGACAGGCAGCGCTCCCGGCAGGGGCGCCTACACGTGCTGCTCCCGCGCGTGCTTCGAGCGCGCCGTGGCGCGCCGCGGGTTCGCCCGCACGCTTCGGGAGCCGATCGAGATTCCGCCCGGTTTGCAGGCTGTTTGGCGCGAGGGATAAGCTGATCCGATGGCGAATGGCGGAAACAAGCCGCAGCGGCCTCTGAGGCCGCGGCAGGGCACCCCCGGCGCGAAACGAAAGCGCCGGGTCGTCATCGACACGCCGCGTCCGCGCCCGGGCGACATTCGCTCGCGCGACACTGCGGCGCAGCCGAAGGCGCCGCGCGAGGCGCAGGCGCCGATCGAGAAGACCGGGCCGGTCAAGGTGGCCTCCGGCGCGACCGTCAAGGACCTCTCGGCTGCGTTCGGCGTTCCTGCCTCGCAGATCATCAAGATCATGATGGGCGTCGGCGAGATGGTCACGATCACGCAGTCGCTCGGCGACGGGGCGATCGAGCTGATCGCCGGAGAGCTCGGCCGCGAGGTCGAGATCAAGCACGCGGCCGAGGAGCTCGAGATCGAGGTCTACGAGGACGACCCGGCGGACCTCATGCCGCGGCCGCCCGTCGTGACCATCATGGGCCACGTCGACCACGGCAAGACGACGCTCCTCGACGCGATCCGTGAGAGCACGGTCGTCGAGACGGAGGCCGGCGGCATCACGCAGCACATCGGCGCGTATCAGATCGATCACGACGGCCGCCGGATCACCTTCCTCGACACTCCCGGCCACGAGGCGTTCACGGCGCTCCGCGCACGCGGCGCCAAGGTCACCGACATCGCCGTGCTGGTCGTCGCCGCGGACGACGGGGTCATGCCCCAGACGAAGGAGTCGATCAGCCATGCGCGCGCCGCCGGCGTGCCCATGGTGGTGGCGGTGAACAAGGTCGACCGGGACGACGCGAACCCGACGCGCGTCCGCCAGGAGCTCGTCGCGGAAGGGCTCCAGCCGGAGGAGTGGGGCGGGACGACGCAGTTCTCGGACGTCTCCGCGAAGACCGGCCAGAACCTCGACGACCTGCTCGAGAAGGTGCTCCTCGTCGCGGACGCCGAGCTCGAGCTGACCGCCAACCCCACGGCCCCAGCCTCCGGTCCCATCATCGAGAGCCGGCTCGACATCGGGCGCGGCCCGGTCGCGACGATGCTCGTCCAGCGGGGCACCTTGCGCGTCGGCGACGCGATCGTCGCAGGCGACGCGTGGGGGAAGGTGCGTGCCCTCCACGACTTCCACGGAGAACGGGTCAAGCAGGCGAACCCGGGCACGCCGGTCGAGATCCTCGGCTTCGACAAGCCTCCGCAGGCGGGTGAGCACGCGCGCGTCGTCGAGCACGATCGTCAGGCGCGCCACCTCGCCGGCCTGCGCGGCCAGCGGCTGCGCGCCGAGCAGCTGGCCCAGCAGTCGAAGCGCGGCCCGTCGCTCGAGGACCTCTTCACGCGCATCGGAGAGGGAATCGTCCAGGATCTGAACATCATCGTGAAGGGCGACGTCCAGGGCTCGCTCGAGGCGGTCGAGAGCGAGCTCGCGAAGATCCAGCACCCGGAGGTACGCATCAACGTCATCCACACGGGGATCGGGGCGATCACCGAGGGAGACGTGATGCTCGCGTCCGCGTCGAGCGCGATCGTCGTCGGCTTCAACGTCCGCCCGAACGCCGAGGCGCGCGGCCTGGCCGATCGCGAGGGCGTCGACATCCGGACGTACCGCGTCATCTACCAGCTGACCGAGGACATCGAGCAGGCGCTCGTCGGCATGCTCTCGCCGGAGCAGGTCGAGGAGACGATCGGCGAGGCGGAGGTGCGGGCTCTCTTCCGGATCTCGCGGCTCGGCGTGATCGCAGGCTGCTACGTCACCGAAGGCACCATCAGGCGAAGCGCACAGGTTCGGGTCGTTCGGGACGGCACGGTCGTCTACGAGACCTCGCTGGCGAGCCTCAAGCGGTTCAAGGACGACGTTCGCGAGGTGCAGGCGGGCTTCGAGTGCGGCATGCAGCTCGAGGGCTTCAACGACGTCAAGGAAGGCGACGTCCTCGAGTTCTACGAGACGCGCGAGATCGAGCGCACCGAGCTCGCGACGCCTGCCGCCGTGACGCCGGACACCTCCGAGGCGAGCTCGGAGTAGCAGTCCGGACTGGCCCGATGCCGGGGAGCTCCGGGTACGTCGGCATCCTCTCGCTCGATCTCCACTTCCCCGAGAACCACTCGCTGAAGGGCAAGCGCAAGGAGCTGCTCTCGCTGAAGGGGAACCTGGCCCGTCGCTTCGGCGCTTCCCTCGCGGAGGTCGACCATCACGACGTGTGGCAGCGCTCACGGCTGGTGCTCGCGTGCGTGGCCCGTGAGCAGGGGGCGGTGCTCGAGCTCCTCGACGGCGCCGAGCGGTACGTGCTCGGCCGGGGCTACGAGCTGCTCTCGGCCGACCGCCGGGTGGTGACGATCGATGACTGAGGCGCGCCCGCCGAGCGAGAGGATGCGCCGCGTGAACGAAGCGCTGCGAGCGGTCATCTCGGACGGCCTGACCGAGCTCGAAGGACCCGCGCATCGGGTTCGTCACCGTGACGGACGTTCGGGCGAGCCCCGACCTCCGTCACGCGACCGTCTACGTGAGCGTTCTCGGCTCGAAGCGGAAGCGAGCCGCCTCGCTCGAGGGCCTCTCGTCGTCGCGCGGCCTTCTGCAGGCGCGGGTGAACAGCGAGCTGCGCCTGAAGCGCACCCCACAGCTCCGCTTTGAGTACGATCGCACCCCAGAGGAGGGCGTCCGGCTCTCAAAGTTGCTCGATGAGCTCAGTCCGACAATCCGAGACGGAGGAGACCCTTCAGAGGATCGTTGACGCGATCCGCGCCCACGACCGGTTCCTCCTGACGACGCACGAGAACCCCGACGGGGATGCGCTCGGCTCGTTGCTCGCCGCGAAGCTCGCGTTCGACCAGCTCGGGAAGGACGCGGTCATGTACCTGTTCGGGACGGTGCCGCTCCCCGCCGAGTACGACTTCATGGCCTTCGGCGAGCTTCGGCGTGAGCTCCCGGCGGACGCGGGAGACCGCGTCGTGATCGCGCTCGACTGTGCGAACGAGCGCCGGATGGGCCCCGACCACGCCTTCCTCGAGCGCGCGCCGCTCGTCATCGACATCGACCACCACCACGACAACACCTGCTTCGGGGGCCTCAACCTGGTCGTCGGGGAGGCCTCGTCCACGGGCGAGATCCTCCGCGACCTGTTCGCCGAGCTCGACGTCGAGCTGATACCCGAGATCGCGGAGGCGCTCTACATCGCGATCGTCACCGACACGGGTCGCTTCCAGTACCGCAACACGACCCCGAAGACCCTGCGCCTGGCGGCGGAGCTCGTCGAGGCGGGCGCCGACGTCCACCGTGTGTTCCAGGACGTCTACGAGAACGTCGCCTTCGCCAAGCTGAAGCTGCTCGCCCGAGCCCTCGAGCGGGCGGAGGTCTACGAGGGCGGGCGCCTGATCGTCGCCACCCTCCTCAAGCGCGACTTCGACGATGCCGGGGCGGAGGAGCCGTTCTCGGAGGGCATCATCGATCATCTCCGTGCGGTCGAGGGCGCCGCCATGGTCGCCCTGATCCGCGAGCCGCCCACGCAGGTTGGCCCGACGTGGCGTGTCAGCCTGCGCTCGACCGGCGAGGATCTGGACGTGTCGGCGATCGCCAGGAAGAGCGCCGGGGGCGGCCACAGGCAAGCAGCCGGGTTCTCGAGCGAGAAGTCGATCGACGAGATCGTCGAGTTCATCCGCCGGGAGTACGTCGTCCAGGCCGGCGAGGCGTGACCCTTCCCGACGCGGGCGGCCTCGTGCTGTCCGACAAGCCGGTCGGCCCCTCGTCCTTCGCTGTCGTCGGGTCGCTCCGCCGCCGGTATGGCGTCAAGGCCGGGCACGCGGGTACCCTCGACCCGCGGCGAGCGGGCTGCTGCTCGTGCTGCTCGGGCGGGCAACCCGACTCGCCCGGTACCTCGTGGGGCTCGACAAGCGCTACGTGACCGAGATCCGCCTCGGCCGTCGCACGGCCACCGGCGATGCCGAGGGCGAGGTCATCGAGGAGACCGGTATCCCTGATGACCTCGATGCGGCGCTCCGGTCCCTCTCGGGCAGGGTCGAGCTCCGCGTGCCGGCGGCCTCGGCCGTGAAGATCGGCGGCGAGCGCGCCTACAGCCTCCACCGGCGCGGCGTCGCGGTCGAGATGCCCGTGCGGTCGAGCGCGGTGCACGACATCCGCCTCCGGCGTCGCGACGGGCTCGACATCGAGCTCGAGCTGCACGTCGGCAGCGGTACGTACGTGCGCGCGATTGCCGACGCGCTCGGCGGGCATTGCGTGTCGTTGCGGCGCACGGCCGTCGGAGGCTTCTCCGGTCGACGATGCCGGTGAGGAGACCGTGCTCCCGCCGCTCGAGGCGCTTCCGTTCCTGCCCGCGCTCGAGCTCGAGGAGACCGAGGAGCCGCTCGTTCGAAGCGGCCGTCCGGTCGAGCGGCCCGGGACCGGCCCGGTCCGGCTCGTCTGCGGCGGGCGGCTCGTAGCGGTCGCCCGGGTCAGCGACGGGCTGGCGCGACCCGAGACCGTGCTGCCGTGACCGTCGCCCGCGACCCGCGCGAGCTCGCGCCGGCCGAGCGGGCGGTCGCCATCGGCACCTTCGACGGAGTCCACCGCGGCCATCGCGCCGTCATCGACGCGGCGAGAGCGACGGACCGTCGGCTCGTGCGTCGGTGACCTTCCATCCGCACCCGCGCGTCGTGCTCGGCTACGAGGTCCAGCTGCTGACGACGTTCGAGCGCCGGCTCGAGCTGCTCGCGGCGTCCGGCGCGGACGACGTCCTCGTGATCGAGTTCACGCCGGAGCTCGCCCGTTTCTCGCCTCACGAGTTCGTCCTCGCCTGCCTCGAGCCGATCGGGACGAGGACGATCGTCGCCGGCGAGGATTTCCGCTTCGGACGCGGCAGAAGCGGAAGCGTCGAGCTGCTCCGCGAGATGGGCTTCGACGTGCGTCCGGTGGAGAAGGTCGGCGACGTCTCGTCGAGCAACATCCGTGCCGCGCTTCGAGACGGTGACGTCGTCCGGGCGGCAGGCCTGCTCGGGCGCCCTGCACGAGCTCGAGGGGCTCGTCGTGGCAGGTGACCAGCGGGGAGGCACGCTCGGGTTCCCCACCGCCAACCTCGCGGTGCCGCCCGGTCTGCTCGTTCCCGCCTACGGCATCTACGCCGGGCACGCGCTGGATCACCGGGCGGCGCTCTCGATCGGCGTGAACCCGCACTACGGGGGCGATGAGCGTCGCATCGAAGCGTTCCTGCTCGAGTTCGAGGGCGACCTCTACGGCAGCCACCTCCGCATCGAGCTGTGGGAGCGGCTGCGGGACGAGCGCGCGTTCGAGAGCGAGCAGGCCCTCGTCGACCAGATCGCGGACGACGTGGCGCGGACCAAGTCCGCCGAGCGGCCCGGGTAGCCCGCTACGCCCTTGGGTCAGGCGTCCCGAGCGTCAGCGCCAGCCCGCTGCGCCTCGGGTCCGCCGCTGCTCCGCGACGCGCGACCACGCTCGTCCCGCCGAAGTAGTGATGCTGCCCGGGCCAGCGCCTGATTCGGTACCCGCTCGCCTCGAGCGCCGGGACGACCGTCTCGGGGAGCCCGGGCTCGACGTGCACGACGTCGCCGGCCGGATGGAGCCGTGCCCGCTCGACGGCGGACACCGGGTCGAGGCCCTCGTCGAGAATGCCCGCCAGAACCTGGACGAGCGCGCTTCGCAGCCGACTTCCACCGGCCGACCCGGCGGCGAGGACGAGGCCGTCGTCGTCGACCGCGACCGTTGGCGCCATCATGCTCTGCATCCGCTCGCCGGGCGCGAGCTCCCCGACGAGCAGCTCCGACTCCCCGAGCATGCTGTTCAGGTGAACGTCGAGGCCCGGCAGGAAGTCACCCGAGCCGAGCCCCAGGCTGCTGGTCAGGACGCAGGCGTTGCCGTCGCCGTCCACCACCGTCAGGTTCGTCGTGTGCCCGCGCAGGTCGGCGGCGACGAGCCCGCGAACCAGCGCCAGCGCGCGCTCGTCCGGCGCCAGCGCGCGCAGAACGGGCAGACGGGCGAGGGTATCGACGATGCCCGCCAGGCCCGACCGGGTCCACACCGAGACGCCTGCGTACTCGCAGCCGACGGGAACGAGCCAGAGGGGACGGTAGGCGGCGAGATCGTCGACCGTGACGAGACCCCCGCGCTCTTCCATGAGCTGCAGCAGCTCGGCGGCGACGGTGCCGCGGTAGAAGGTCTCGGCGCCCTCGTCGGCGAGGAGCTCGAATGCCCGCACGAGCCCAGGCTGGCTGAGGAGGTCGCCGTCCGCGAGCAGACGGCCGCCGGGCGCGTAGATGCGCCCACCCTCGCGCATGGTCAGGACCGGTTCGAGCATCGCGAGACAGGTCGCATGGGCAGGAGGCATCCGGACGCCCGGCGCGCGCGAGCGCGATCGCCGGCTCGCAGAGGCGCTTCCACGGCAAGCGGCCGAACCGGCGCCAGAGCTCCCCGAGCCCGGCGGGAAGGCCCGGAACGGCGCAGCTGGCGATTCCGACGGCGTAGGGAACGGGCTGCTCGCCGAACGCGATGTCGAGCTCGAGGAGCGGGCAGACGCGGACCGGCTCTGGCCGAGGCCCGGCACGGCGACGAAGCAGTCGAGCAGCTCCGCACGCGCCGTCGCGGCGTCCCAGACGATGGCGTGGCCGCCTGCCCGCAATGCCCGTCATCACCGTCTCGGCGACGCACGAGGCGAGCGAGGCGGCGACGGCGGCATCCGCGGCCGAGCCGCCCTCCCGGAGGACGTCGAGGCCGGCCCGGGCCGTCGCCGGATGGCCCGCGGCGATGCCCGCCGACTCGCTCCACGCCTCCATGGCGTCAGGACGTTAGTGGATGCTCAGCCGGCTGCCGAGGCAGCTGCTAGCCTTCTGCCGATGAGTTTGACCACCGAGGTGAAGCAGGAGATCGTCGGCCAGCACGGCCGCAGCGAGGCCGATACGGGCTCGCCGGAGGTGCAGATCGCTCTCCTGACGCGGCGCATCAACGACCTGACGGCGCACGTGCAGACCCACGCGAAGGATCACCATTCGCGGCGTGGCCTGCTGAAGCTCGTCGGCCAGCGCCGGCGCCTCCTCGACTACCTCCAGAAGAAGGATCTCGAGGGCTACCGCACGCTGATCCAGGAGCTGGGCCTTCGGCGCTAGCCTACGCCGGCGGAAGGCGCCGGCGGAAGTTTGAGGGAGCCCCGGCCCCGCGGGGATTGCCTCAAACCTCCGCCTCCGCCTTCCGCCTCGAGGGGTAAGGAGGGGACATGACGATGGTTGCTTCCGAGCGGCACGCGGTCACGCGTTCCGTAGGAGGACGTGAGGTCCGGTTCGAGACCGGCCACCTCGCGAAGCAGGCCGACGGCGCCGTGGTCGTGCCGGTCGGGCGACACGATGGTGCTCGCCACGGCGCAGGGGAGGTCCGAGGCCCGCGAGGGCGCGGACTTCTTCCCGCTGACGGTGGACGTCGAGGAGCGGATGTACGCGGCCGGGCAAGATCCCCGGCGGCTTCTTCAAGCGGGAAGGGCGCCCGACCGAGCGGGCCATCCTGACCGCCCGGATGGTCGACCGGCCGATCAGGCCGCTCTGGCCGAAGGGGTTCAAGAACGAGGTGCAGGTCATCGCGACCGTCCTCTCGGCCGACCAGGTCGTCGCGTCACGACGTGCTCTGCATCAACGGCGCGTCGGCGGCGCTCATGGTCTCCTCGCTGCCCTTCCTCGGGCCCGTCGGCGCCGTCCGGATCGGGATGGACGACGACGGCCGCCTGATCGTCGACCCGACGCTTCCCGAGCTCGAGGCCTCGTCGCTCGACCTGCTCGTCGTCGGGACGAAGGACGCGATCACCATGGTCGAGTGCGGCGCCGAGGAGATCGCCGAGGACGACGCTGCTCGCGGCGCTCGAGCTCGCACACCAGGAGATCCAGGAGCTCTGCGAGGCGCAGGAGGAGCTGCGCCGCGCCGCCGGGAAGCCGAAGATCCTCGACCCGGAGACTGACCGCCGAGCTCGAGGCGCGGCTCACGCGGCCGGATCAGCGAGCGCATCATGGCCGAGGGCCTCCGCGAGGCGGGCGTCGCCGTCGAGGAGATCGAGGCGGAGCTCTGCCCTGCGCTCACGATGGACTCGACCGAGGACGAAATCGTCCGCCGCCGCCAGGTGCGCGTCGAGCCTCGCTCGCACTCCTCGAGCACGCTCGCCTCGAGGCGGTCGGTCGACCCGGTCCGGCGCCAGTTCGAGAGCCGAGCTGCGGGCGCTGACCGATGCCGAGCAGGACTCGAAGGAGCTGAAGTCGGCGAAGCGCGACCTCCTGTTCAGCCGGATCGTCGAGGACGGTCGAGCTCCCCTTCCCGGTCGGCACCGCCCGCGGCGGAGCGGAGGAGGCGCCGCGCCGCCAAGGACACGCTGACGAGGCAGTCTCGTGAAGAAGGCTGCGAGGCGATCTACAAGGAGCTCGTGCGGCGGAAGATCGCCGTCGACAAGCGCCGGCCGGACGGCCGCGGCACGGACGAGATCCGGCCGATCACCTGCGAGGTGGACGTCGCGCCGCGCACGCACGGCTCGGCGCTCTTCACGCGCGGTCAGACGCAGATCATGACGCTGCTGACGCTGGGCACGGCCAAGGAGGGCCAGCGGATCGACGACCTGTCGCTCGAGCAGGAGCGGCGCTTCATGCACCACTACAACTTCCCGCCCTTCTCGGTCGGCGAGACCGGGCTTCATGCGCGGGCCCGAAGCGCCGCGACATCGGCCACGGCAACCTCGCGCAGCGCGCGCTCGAGCCGATGATCCCGGACGAGTCGGAGTTCCCCTACACGATCCGGCTCGTCTCGGAGACGCTCGAGTCGAACGGCTCGTCGTCGATGGGCTCGGTCTGCGCATCGACGCTGGCGCTGCTCGCGGCCGGCGTCAAGATGAAGCGCCCCGTCGCCGGGATCGCCATGGGCCTCATCAAGGAGGGCGACGACGCACGTGATCCTCACGGACATCCAGGGCGCCGAGGACCACCTCGGCGACATGGACTTCAAGGTCGCAGGCACGCGGCTCGGCGTCACGGCTCTCCAGATGGACATCAAGATCACGGGCGTCACGCAGGAGATCATGCGGACCGCCCTCACCCAGGCCAAGGAGGCGCGCGAGTTCATCCTCGACCGGATGGCCGAGACGATCGCCGACGCGCGCGAGGAGCTCCCGGCGCACGCGCCGCGGATCACGTCCGTGCAGATCGATCCCGAGCAGATCGGGCTCGTCATCGGCAAGGGCGGCGAGACGATCCGCGCCGCTCGAGGCCGATTACGACGTCCAGATCGACATCGAGGAGGACGGCACCGTCCTCGTCTACGCGACCGACGGGACGAAGGCAGACGAGGCGGCTCACGGCGATCAAGGCGCTGACGCAGCGAGCCCGAGGTCGGCGACACCTACACCGGCAAGGTCGTCCGCACGACCGCAGTTCGGCGCCTTCGTCGAGCTGAAGAAGGGAACCGACGGGCTGCTGCACGTCTCGAACGTCGGCCCCGGCCGGCTCGGGCACATCGAGGACGTGCTCGGCCGCGGGCGACACCGTCGACGTGCTCGTCCAGGAGGTCGACAAGGCCCGCGGGCCGGATCGGCCTCAGCCTCGTCGCCAAGCACGAGGACGGCGGGCTCGTGACCCCCGAGGCGCTGATGGAGCGCGCGAAGGACGCGCCGCCGCGGCCGCCCGAGGAGGCGCAGGCACGGCGAGCGCCGCGACCGCGACCGCGACCGCGGGCCGCGGCGCGACCGCGGGCCGCGCCGCGACGACTGAGCGCCGGCGGGGCCGAGCCACCTGCCGCCGCCGTTACCATCTGCACGTGACGCGTTCGACGCGATCGTCGTCGGCGCCGGGCCGGCGGGCTCCGTGACGGCCTACCGGCTGGCAAGCGAGGGTGCGTCGGTCCTGCTGCTCGACCGGGCTCGGTTCCCGCGCGACAAGCCCTGCGGCGGCGGCCTGACGCTGCGCGCCGTCCGCCAGCTGCCGCTCGCGTCGACCCGGTCGTCGAGCACGTCGTCGACAGCGATGCGAGTTCCGGCTCGCGCTATCGGTCGCGCTACGTCCGCCGCAGCGTCGCGACCCGCTCATCCTCATGACCCAGCGCCGCCGGCTCGACGCCTACCTCGCCGAGCAGGCCGCGGCGGCAGGAGCCGACTTCCGCGACGGCGCGAAAGTGACGGCGGTCGGGCGAGACGTCGGAGGCGGCTTCACGGTCGACGGTCGGCACGCGAGCGGCTGCAGCCGCGGTGCTGATCGGCGCCGACGGCGCGAACGGCGTCTCGGCTCGGCACGCTCGGCCTCGGCGCACGAGCCCGACCTACGGCGTCGCGCTCGAGGGCAACCTGGCCGTACGACGCAATCGGCGAGGAGCGCTACCGCGGGAAGGCGGTCGTCGAGCTCGGCACCGTTCCCGGGCGGCTACGGCTGGGTCTTCCCGAAGGGCGACCACGCGAACTTCGGCGTGGGAGGCTGGGAGCGGGAGGGGCCGGCGCTGCGCGAGCACCTGCGCACGCTATGCCACGCGCACGGCGTCTCCGCCGGAGGCGCTCGAGCAGCGTGCGGGGCTACCGGCTGCCGCTGCGCCGGCCCGAGGCGCCGTCTCGCCCGCGGGCGAGCCCTGCTCGTCGGCGACGCCGCCGGGCTCGTCGACCCGCTCTCCGGGCGACGGCATGTACGAGGCGTTCGTCTCCGCGCGGCTCGCCGCCGAGGCCGCCCTGGACGTCCTCGGCGGGCGGGCCGCCGGCCTCGAGCCGTACGACGCGCGCCCTGCGCCGGCGCTCGCGCGCCTCACCGCCGCCTCGTGGGGCGCGAAGCTCGCGTTCGATCGCTTCCCGCGCCTCGCGTTCGCGCTGTCGCGGCCGACGCGTCGTCTGGCCGGTGGTCGAAGGCGCTGCTCTGCGGCGATCTCGGCTCATCCCGGCGAGGCGGCCGGCGGGCTCGCGCGCGGGCCGCTGAAGGTCGTCGAGGGCCTCGCCAGGCTCGATCGGGAAGCCCGGGCTGCCGCTACCGGGCGAGGGGTCGTCGTAGCCTCCGGCGACTGCGGTGCAGAACGTACCTGCTGAGCGCGCTCGACGACGGCGAGCGGGTCGTCACGCGAGCGGCTCGACGGCGTCCGCTCGGTCGCCATCGGCCTCTGGATCGGCAGCCGGCTCGCGCGACGAGGACGACGCGCGGGCGGGCGTCGAGCCACTTCCTCGAGCACCTCCTCTTCAAGGGCACGCAGCTCCTACTCGGCGCAGGACATCGCGGAGATCTTCGACGGGATCGGCGGGGAGCTGAACGCGGCGACGACCCGCGAGTACACGGTCGTCTACGCCCGCGTCATGGACGAGCACATCGAGACGGCGCTCGACGTGATGACCGACATGGTGTTCGCCCCGACCTTCGCGGATCTCGACTCGGAGCGAGAGGTCGTGCTCGAGGAGATCGCGATGTACGAGGACGCCCCGCAGGAGCTCGTCCACGACCTGATCACCCAGGCGATCTTCGGCGACTCATCCGCTCGGCCGGCCGGTGATCGGAAGCGCCGACGTCATCTCGACCATGACGAGGCGCGCGCTCGCTCGCGCACCACCGCGCGCGCTACATCGGCCCGAACCTCGTGGTCGCAGCCGCCGGCAGCATCGACCACGATCGGCTCGGCCGAGCTCTGCCAGCGGATGGCCGCGAAGAAGTCGACGCCGCCCGCGCGCACGCCACGGCGCGCGCCCGCCGCTCGTCGCGCCGCCGCCGCGGAGCACCGTCTTCCAGCGAAGGACACCGAGCAGTACCACGTCTGCATCGGCGCTCCCGCGATCGCGCGCTCCGACCGCCGCCGCTTCACGGCGTCGATTCTCGACAGCATCCTCGGCGGCTCGGCCTCGTCGCGTCTCTTCCAGGAGATCCGCGAGAAGCGCGGGCTCGCCTATGCCGTCTACACGTTCGCGTCCCTCTACGCGGACACCGGCGAGATCGGGGTCTACGTCGGCACGCGGGAGGAGAACCTCGCCGACGTGCCTGGAGATCGTCGCGCGCCGAGATCGCCGACTCTCGCCGGCGGCGACGTCGGCGAGGCGGAGCTGTCGACGGGCGAAGGAGAACCTCAAGGGTCGGATCATGCTCTCGATGGAGTCGACCTCGAATCGCATGAGCCGCCTCGGCAAGTCGGTGATCACCGACTCCGAGCTCCTCTCGCTCGACCGCGATCCTCGGCCGAGATCGAAGCCGTCGACGCAGAGGGTGTCGTCGCAGCTCGCCGCGACGCTGCTCGCCCCGGAGCGGCTCTCGGCCGCGGGGATCGGCCCGAGCGAGGAGCGCTTCCTGGACGCGGTCGCGCGCGTCAGCCCCGACCTCGTCGAGCGCTCGCAGGCGGCGTGAAGCGTGGCTCTCCTGTTCGGCGCGGGACGGGAAGGTCGGCAGCGGTCCTCGGCCCGCGCTTCGCGCGGCGGGACACGACGTCACGGGCGTCGAGGTGGGGGAGAGCCCGTCGCTCGAGGGTCACGACGCCGCCGTCGACTTCACGGCGCCGGCGGCCGTGCTCGGGAACGTCCGCAGGGCGCTCGGTGCCGGAGTCCCGTGCCTCGTCGGAACGACCGGGCTGACCGCCGGACGGCCTCGAGCGAGCTCGACCTGATCGCGCGCGAGCAAGGGCGTCCCTGCCTCGTCGTCCCGAACTTCGCGATCGGGGCCGTCCTGATGATGCGTTTCGCCGAAGAGGCAGCGCGCCACATGCCGGCTGCGGAGATCGTCGAGCTGCACCACGAGACGAAGATCGACGCGCCGTCGGGAACCGGCGAAGGCGACGGCGGCTCGCCTGCCGGGCGAGGTCCCGATCCACTCCGTGCGGCTGCCGGGCCTCGTCGCCCACCAGGAGGTGATCCTCGGCGCGCCGGGTCAGACCCTGACCATCCGCCACGATACGACGTCCCGAGAGGCGTTCGTCCCGGGGGTGCTGCTCGCGCTCGAGCGCCTCCCGGCCTCCCGCCCGGCCTCACGGTCGGGCTCGAAGCCGTCCTGTAGGGGCGGGAGCTGTCCCGCCCACCGGCGGACCCGTCCCGCACGACCGTGCGTCGGGGGCCGCGCTACGATGACCGCATGCTCGGCGAGGTCCTCGACGGCCATCGTCACGCCGTTCGCGGCGGACGGCTCGGTCGATCTCGACGCGTTCCAGCGCCTCTGCCGGCCACCTCGTCGACGAACGGCTCGGACGGCATCGTCGTGGCCGGCACGACCGGCGAGGCGTCGACGCTCACGGACGACGAGAAGCTCGAGCTCTTCGCGGCCGCCGTCGAGGCCGTGGGCGGCCGAGCGACGGTGATCGCCGGGACGGGGACGAACGACACCGGCCACTCCGTTCACCTTACGAGCCGCGCCCACGAGCTCGGGGTCGACGGCTTCCTCGTGGTCACGCCGTACTACAACAAGCCGCCCCAGAGGGGCATCGTCGCGCACTTCCGCGCGATCGCCGAGGCGAGCGACAGGCCGCTGATCGCGTACAACATCCCGCAGCGCTGCGTCGTCAACATGACGCCGGAGACGATCTCGGCGCTCGCGGAGATCCCGACGGTCGCCGCCGTCAAGCAGGCGACCACCGATCCTGCCGAGGCGCGACACATCGTCGAGGGGACACGCCTCGACCTCTACGCCGGAAACGACGACCTCGTCCAGCCGTTCCTGGAGCTCGGAGGCGTCGGTGGCGTCTGCGTCTACACGCACCTCGTCGGGCGGCAGGTGAAGGAGCAGATCCAGCGCTTCAAGAGCGGTGACGTCGACGCGGCGCGGGGGCTCGACCGGCAGCTCCGGCCGGTGATGGAGGCGCTCTCGATCACGACGAATCCGATCCCGGTGAAGACCGCCCTGGCGATGGCCGGTCACGACGTCGGCGGCTTCCGTCTGCCGCTCGTCGAGCCGAGCGCCGAGGAGGAGGTCCTTCTGCGGACGAGCCTCGAGCGCTGCGGCATCCTCGCCGCCGCAGCCGCCTGAGAGCTCCGGCGAGTCCAGGGCTACACTCTGCCGGTGCAGCGCGTCCGCATCATCCCGCTCGGCGGCCTCGGCGAGGTCGGCAAGAACATGACCGTGTTCGAGAGCGACGAGGGAATCGTCGTCGTCGACGCCGGACTGGCGTTCCCGCGGGACGAGCATCTCGGCGTCGATCTGCTGCTTCCCGACTTCTCCTACCTCGCCGATCGTGCCGACCAGATCCGGGCGGTCGTCCTGACGCACGGCCACGAGGATCACGTCGGCGCGCTCCCGTATCTCCTCCGCGAGCTCGAGATCCCCGAGGTGTGGGCCACCCGCCTCACGCTCGGTCTCGTGAAGTCGAAGCTCGACGAGCACGGCCTGCTGCGCGCCTCGGAGCTGGTCGAGGCCGACCCGGAGGGCGGCGCGGTGCGCATCGGGCCCTTCACCGCAGAGTTCGTGCGGGTCGCGCACTCGATACCGGACACCGTTGCGGTCGTGCTCGACACGCCCGCCGGCCGCATCGTCCACACCGGCGACTACAAGATCGACCACACCCCGGTCGACGGGTTCCGCACGGACGTCGGCCGTCTGGCGGACATCGGCAACCGCGGCGTCGACCTGCTCCTCGGCGACTCGACGAACGCCGAGCGACCGGGCGTGACGCCGTCCGAGCGGACGGTGGGCGAGGCGTTCAGGGCGATCATCCCACGGCTCGAGGGGCGCGTCCTCATCGCCTCCTTCGCCTCGAACGTGCACCGGATGCAGCAGGCGATCGAGGTCGCCGAGGCGACCGGTCGCAGCGTCTGCGTGATCGGACGCTCGCTTCGCAAGAACATCAACATCGCCCGCAACCTCGGCTACCTCGACGTGCCCGAGGAGGTCTTCGTCCGCCCGGGCGACCTCGCGGAGCTCGCGCCGGAGGAGACGATGATCCTCTGCACCGGAAGCCAGGGCGAGCCGCTGTCGGCGCTCACCCGGATCGCCTACGGCGACCACCAGCACGTCCAGATCGAGGACGGCGACACGGTGATCATCTCGGCGAAGCCGGTACCCGGCAACGAGCTGCGCGTCCACGACACGATCAACCGGCTGGCGAAGGCGGGGGCCGAGGTCCTCCACCAGGAGATCGCGCCCGTCCACGTGTCGGGGCACGGAAACGCGGAGGAGCTCCGCACGATGATCGCGCTCCTGCGCCCACGGTCGGTCATGCCGATCCACGGC
This sequence comes from uncultured Thermoleophilia bacterium, assembly GCA_963819905.1. Lineage (GTDB taxonomy): Bacteria > Actinomycetota > Thermoleophilia > Gaiellales > Gaiellaceae > CAWCQC01. Next base: position 29,323 of record CAWFXP010000005.1, on the reverse strand, counting down.
GAGTACCGGATGCTGGCGGCCCACGCACGCCTCGCGCGCGACGCCGGCGTCCCGCCCGAGCGGATCCCGATCGCAGACAACGGCAGCGTCGTCGAGCTGACGAGCTCAGACGCCCGGATCGTCGACCAGGTACCCGCGGGCATCACCTTCGTCGACGGGCTGGCGGTCGGGGACATCCGCGACGCCTCGCTGCGCGACCGGCGCCACCTCGCCGAGGACGGGGTGCTGATCATCGTGACGACGATCGCGCCCCAGAACGGCAGCGAGGTCGCCGCGCCCGAGGTCATCGCGCGCGGGTTCTCCGACCCGGACGAGATCCTGGCGGAGGCGCGTCAGGAGGCAGAGCTCGTGCTGCGCTCGTGCCTCTCCGAGGGGATCGGGGAGCTCAAGCTGATCCAGGAGCACCTCCACGACGCGCTCGGCCAGCTCGTCTACGCGAGGACCGGTCGCCGCCCGATGATCCTGCCCGTGGTGCTCGAGGTGTAGCGGTGGCCGGCTGGGCCGATCTGATCGAGTCGTACGGCGTCTCGGAGAGCACGAGCCTCCGCCTCGTCCAGTCGCTGCGATCCTGCGAGGCGGCCGCGCTCGCGTTCTGCCGGCTGCTCGACGGCTGGGCACGCGGCGAGCCTCAGCCCTGCACGGTCGGCAAGCGCCAGGCGGCCCTCCGCCGGGCGGCCGAACGCGCGGAGACGGCGCTCACGGGGCTCGAGCATCCGCTCGACCGCTACCTGCTCGAGCTCGAGAGCGAGATCGCCGAGGGCCGTCCCTGGTACGGGCAGCCGGGCGCGGCCGAGCTGCTCGAATGGGAGCCCGTCCTCCGCCGGGCGGGCGTCTCCGTGGCGCCTCATCGGGTCGCGCAGGCATACCTGGAGCTGGCCGTGCTCGTACGGGCGCTCGAGGGCCTGGCGGCCTCGGCCCGCTTCGAGTCGGCGCCCGACCGGGCGTCGCTCTGGGCCGGCCTGTTCGACCTCCGAGAGAACCTGTTCGGCGCCGCCGACGACCTGCGCGCACTCGCCGCCTGACCCCCGGGGACGGCAGGAGCCCGGCGTCGCCCGCCGAACTCCGCTGCATGGCGCCGGTGAAGCGTTCCTCTCGCGCGCGCCCGAAGCCGAGCCCCGGCGGCGGCTCGGGGAGCCCTCGCCGTAGGGTCGCGGGCAGGGAGCACCAGCACCACGAGCTCGCCGGGCTCGGGCTCGTCGCGGTGTCGGTGTTCCTCGCCGTCGTGCTCTGGTTCGGCTGGGACGGCGGCCTCGTCGGCAGTCGCGTCGTCTCGAGCCTGGACGTCCTCTTCGGCGGGGCCTCTGTGCTCCTGCCGCTCGTCACCGGCGCGCTCGGCGGCCTGCTGCTCGCCCGCTCGAGCCTGCCCGACGTGCGGCCGTTCCGGACGGGCCTCGTCGTCCTCACGCTCGCCGTGCTGCTCGCATTCGGGAGTGGCCAGTTCGGCCTCGGACCGGACTCGCCGCCTCCTGACTCGCTCGACGTCGACGCCGTCCAGGACTACGGCGGCATCGTCGGCGCCGTCCTCTACATCGTCCTCGACAAGCTGCTCGGAGGCGCCGGCGTGACCATCGTCACCGTGCTCGGCCTCGTCGTCGGCATCGTCCTCGTCTCGGGGGCGTCGCTCGGCGCGGCACTTCACCACTCGGCCCGCGCCGGAGGTCACCTGGCGCGCCACACGGCACGGGCGGCCCGGCGCTCCGTCGAGCGCATGCAGGGCGTGCCCGACTCCTTCACCGCTGACTGGAGCAGTGCGTCATCGCCTCCCGTCGACGGCGTGGAGGCCTACGGGGACGTCCTCGGTCCGTCGCACGACCAGTCGACCGGGGCCATTCCGCTGCTCCTCGAGCAGCTCGTGCCCGAGGACGACGCCGCCGAGGTCGACGAGCCTTCGCTCGAGCCGCCGTCGACGGAGGAAACCCCCGCTGACGTCCTCTTCGACGACCCGGAGCCACATCCCGAGTACCGGCTCCCGGACCGTGCGCTCCTCCGGCGCTCCCGCGAGGCAAGCGGCCAGCCCGCGAAAGCGGCCGAGCGGACGGCGGAGACCCTCGTTCAGACGCTCGCCCACTTCGGCATCGAGGCGACAGTCATCGGCCAGGTGTCCGGACCGCGCGTCACCCGCTACGAGCTGCAGCTCGCACCCGGAACGAAGGTGTCCCGCGTCTCGGCACTCCGGGACGACCTGGCGTACGCACTGGCGACGACCGAGATTCGCATCCTCGCACCGATCCCCGGGAAGCAGGCGGTCGGGGTCGAGGTCCCGAACCTCGCTCCGAACCTCGTCACGCTGGGGGACATCTACGACGACATCGGCGGCAACGCGAGCCCTCTCGCCGTCTGGCTCGGAAAGGACATCTCCGGCGCATCCGTCTCGACGGACCTCGCCCGGATGCCTCACCTCCTGATCGCCGGCACCACCGGCTCCGGGAAGTCCGGCTGTATCAACACGCTCCTCTGCTCGGTGCTCCTGCGGGCGACCCCGGACGAGGTGCGCATGATCCTGATCGACCCCAAGCGGGTGGAGCTCGGTCTCTACGAGTCGATTCCGCACCTCCTGACCTCGGTCGTCTCGAGCCCGAAACGCGCGGCGGCGGCGCTTGCGAACGTCGTCCAGGAGATGGAGCGCCGCTACGAGCGGATGAGCGTCGCGCGCGCCCGGAACCTGCCCGAGCTCAACCGCGTCCTGCGAAAGCGCGGCGAGGAGCCGATCCCCTATCTGCTCGTGGTCATCGACGAGCTCGCCGACCTGATGATGATCTCGCCGCAGGACGTCGAGGACTCGGTCATCCGGCTCGCCCAGAAGTCCCGCGCCGTGGGCATCCACCTCGTCCTTGCGACGCAGCGACCTTCCGTCGACGTCATCACGGGCATGATCAAGGCAAACGTCCCGTCCCGCATCGCCTTCGCCGTGTCCAGCCAGACCGACAGCCGGGTCATTCTCGACGCCTCGGGCGCCGAGGCGCTTCTCGGGCAGGGCGACATGCTGTTCAAGCCCCTCGGAACGTCGAGGCTGCAGCGTGTCCAGGGCGCGTACGTGAGCGAGGAGGAGATCGCCCTGATCGTCGACCAGTGCCGCGGGCAGCGGCCGCAGGAGCTCGACGAGTCGCTCCTCGAGCCTCCGGAAGGGGCGCCGGGGGAGGCCGGCGACGCCGACGACCTCGATCCGGACGAGGATCCGCTGCTCGAGCGTGCGATCGAGGTGGTCGTCCAGACACAGACCGCATCGGTCTCGCTGATCCAGCGGCGCCTCCGCGTCGGCTACACGCGCGCCGGGCGTCTCGTCGACATGCTCGAGCGGCGCGGGATCATCTCGGGGTACGAGGGGTCGAAGCCGCGCCGGGTGCTGGTCGCAGAAGGGGATCTGGACGCGGTTCTCGCCAGCCTTCGCGAAGGTGTCGCCGGCTGACCGTCCCGTAGTCGCCCGGACGGCCGGTGCGCCGCCGGGCTGGCTACAGTGGGCCCCGATGCGAAACTGGAAGGCGATCGGCGCGCTCGTCTGCGCCTTCCTCGCGATCGCGCTGCTCGTGGCCGGGGCGGCCGTGCCACGCTTCGTGGAGGACATCGACCCGCTGCGGGCGCTCGTGGTCGTGCCGCTGGCCGTCGTCCTCGCCCTGGCGGCGATCTCCCTCGCGCGCCGGGCTCGATTCGACTTCCAGCGCACACTCGGCCGCGTCGGCGGGAACAGCCTCGCCGCGGCCGCACGGATCCTCAGCGTGGTGGCGTTGCTCGTATCGCTGACCGCGGCGCTCGCCGTGGGCGTCTTCGCCGTTCTCGACTTCGTGCTCGCCTGAGGGCGGCTGCGGGTCGGTAGACTCCGGGTTTCGCGTGTTCGAGATCGGCAACAGCCTCCGCGATGCGCGGCTGCGCCAGGGCCTCGAGCTCGACCAGCTCGAGGCCGAGACGAAGATCCGCGCCAAGTACCTCCGCGCCCTCGAGGAGGAGCAGTTCGAGCAGCTCCCGGGAGATACCTACGTCAAGGGGTTCTTGCGGACGTACGCAGACCGTCTCGGCCTCGACGGCCAGCTCTACGTCGACGAGTACAACTCGCGCTTCACACTCGCCGAGGAGCCTCCGGCCTCGACCCGACCTCGACACCAGTCGTTGCGACGGAGGCGCCTCGAATCACACGCAGTCCTGGTGGCGCTCGCGGGGATTCTCGCGGTCACGGTCCTCGTCATCGCCGCCTGGCAGTTGACCGGGACGGAGGAGAGCCCGGAGCCGCCCGCAGCGACCACGCTTCCCGCACCGACCACCACGGCAGCCGCCCCGGAGCCCGAGATCGCGACCCTGGTCGTCACGGCGGCAGGCGGATCGAGCCGCGTCGAGGTGCGCCGAGGCTCCGGTGCCGGCGACCTCGTCTGGGAGGGTACGTTGACGAAAGGCGGGGAGAGCCAGCGGTTCACGGGAAAGAAGCTCTGGATCGCGGTGGCGAAGCCGGCCAACCTCAGCCTTACCCTGAACGGCAGCCGCCTGCCGAAGCTCGAGCCGACGGTGACCGTGCTCACGGTCACCGCTGAAGGCGTGCGCGTAGCGTCTCGATCCGAGTGACCGATCGGCCACGGGCCGTCGTCGTCGTGACGGGCTCGGAGCTCGTGCGCGGCGAACGTCGGGACGAGAACGGCCCGTTCCTCGCCGCCGAGCTCGTCCGCCTGGGCCTCGACGTCGGGCGCATCGTCATCGTCGGCGATCGCCCGGACGAGCTGTCGGAGGCCGTCCACGAGGCGCTGTCGGCCGACGTCTGCGTGCTCTCGGGCGGCCTCGGGCCGACCCACGACGACCGCTCGGTGGAGGTCCTCGCCGCGGCAGCCGGCCGGCCGCTTCGGGTCGACCCGGCGCTCGAGCGGGAGATCGAGGCCATCTCACGCGAGTTCGCCGGGCGTCTCGGACGACCGTACGCCGACTTCGCGGCGGGCGTCCGCAAGCAGGCCTCGTTGCCCGAGGACGCGATCTCGCTCGGTCTCGCCGGGACGGCTCCCGGTGTGCTCCTGCCACTCGCCGGGTGCGTCGCCGTCGCGCTTCCCGGTCCGCCGGGCGAGCTGCGGAGGCTCTGGCCGGCCGCCGTCCGGAGCGACGCGTTCGCGGCGGTTCTCGAGCGGATCCGTCCGCGACACCATCGGATCCTGCGCTTCTTCGGGCCGAGCGAGTCGACCGTGGCCCGGGCACTCGACGAGGCCGGAGGGGACGGGGACGGGGTCGAGGTGACCGTCTGCGCCCGGGACTTCGAGATCAACGTCGACCTCTACGTCGACGAACGTGCCGAGGAGCGTGGCGCGGCGCTCGAGCGGCTGCTTCGCGACCGGTTTCAGGCAGAGCTCTTCGCCGAGGACGAGCGGCCGGTGGAGGCGATCGTCCTCGCGCTCGCCCGGGCGCGATCGCTGACGGTCACGACGGCCGAGTCGTGCACCGGCGGCCTCGTCGGCGCGCGCCTGACCTCGGTGGCGGGATCGAGCGACGTGTACGTGGGCGGCGTGGTCGCCTATGCCGACGCCGTCAAGACGGGCCAGCTCGGCGTGCGACCCTCACTCCTTGCCCGGCACGGCGCGGTGTCTCCGGAGGTGGCCGCGGCGATGGCGGACGGGGCGTGCCGGGCGCTCGGGGCCGACGTGGCCGCCTCGGTGACGGGCGTCGCCGGGCCCGGGGGAGGCACGCCCACGAAGCCCGTCGGCCTCGTCTACCTCCATGTCGCGGCCCCGGACGCCGACGAGGCGGTCAGGCTCGACGTGCCGGGCGACCGGGAGCGAGTCCGTGGACGGGCGACTGCGTCACTCTTGCATCTCCTTCGCGGCGTCCTGACACGAACCGGCGACACTTCCGGTTGAGGCCGGACGGTACGGTGGGGAGCAGTGAGCGCCTCCGCCTCTTCTACGGCCTGCCGCTTCCCGGCGACGTCGCCGACCGGCTGGTCCTATGGGCTGCGGACGTCTTCGGGCGCTCGCCCCGCGTGCGCGTCGTCGCTTCCGGCCACCTGCACGTCACGCTCGCGTTTCTCGGTGACCGCCCGGGAAGCGAGCTGGATGGTCTGCGAGACGTCCTGCACGGGCTCGCCGACGGCCTGCCGCGCCCGGCGCTCACCGTCGAGCGCTATCGCGAGACGGAGCGGGTGGGGATGCTGGTGCTGGCCGACGAGGGCGGAGTCGCAGCAGAGTTGCAGGCACGACTCTCGGCCCGGCTCGTGTCCCTCGGCGCCTACCGGCCCGAGCGCCGCCGCTGGCTCGCCCACGTCACCGTCGCCCGCTTTCGGGAGCGGCCCCGGCTTCGCCCGCCGCTGCCGGCCCTCGGGCCGGTCAGTCCGTCCGAAGCGGCCCTCTATCATTCTGTGCTGCGGTCCGGCGGAGCGCAGTACAACATCGTCGAATCAGTTTCCCTAGGAGGTTGACGTTGGACCGCGACCAAGCTCTCACCGCCGCACTCGGTCAGATCGAGCGGCAGTTCGGCAAGGGGTCGGTCATGAAGATGAGCGACCAGGCCAACGTGTCGATTCCCGCGATCTCGACCGGCTGCCTCTCGCTGGATCTCGCGCTCGGCATCGGGGGCCTTCCCCGCGGCCGCATCGTCGAGATCTTCGGCCCGGAGTCGTCGGGGAAGACGACACTCGTCTATCACGTCATCGCAGAGGCCCAGAGGCTCGGAGGCATCTGCGCGTTCGTCGACGCCGAGCATGCGATGGATCCGGCCTACGCACGCCACATCGGCGTCAACATCGACGACCTGCTCGTCTCGCAGCCCGACAACGGCGAGCAGGCGCTCGAGATCGCGGAGCTCCTCGTTCGGAGCGGGGCCCTCGACGTCGTGGCGATCGACTCGGTCGCCGCGCTCACGCCGAAGGCGGAGATCGAGGGCGAGATGGGGGACAGCCATGTCGGCCTGCAGGCGAGGCTCATGAGCCAGGCTCTGCGCAAGCTCGCAGGCACCCTCAACCGCACCGGCACGGTGTGCATCTTCACGAACCAGCTCCGCGAGAAGATCGGCGTCATGTTCGGGAATCCGGAGACGACGCCCGGAGGGCGAGCGCTGAAGTTCTACGCATCGGTGCGGCTCGACATCCGCCGGATCGAGACGCTCAAGGAGGGCGTCGAGGCAATCGGCAACCGCACCCGCGTGAAGGTCGTCAAGAACAAGGTGGCGCCGCCGTTCAAGCAGGCAGAGTTCGACATCATCTACGGAGAGGGCATCTCCTGGGAAGGCTCGCTGATCGACGTCGGCCTCGACCAGAAGGTGGTCCAGAAGTCCGGCTCGTACTTCAGCTTCGGCGACGAGCGCCTCGGCCAGGGGAGGCAGAACGCGATCGCGTTCCTGCGCGAGCACCCCGACGTGTCGACGGAGATCGTGGCCCGGGTGCGTGCCGAGCTCGGAGACAAGCCGGTCTCGGCGCGGCTCGAGACCGACTCGCCCGCCCCCGCTCCGGTCGAGGAGGTCGCCGAGGTCGCCTGACGGCGGACGTGGGTTTCGAGCGGCGTCCGGCGGTGCTTCGATGAGACGAAGCCCCGGCAGCGCTCACGGTCGCGACACCGCGAGGCCGCTTTCGCAGGACGCTGCGCTCGAGCTCGCCGTGCGGGCCCTCGGCCGGCGAGGGCTGTCCGAGCGCGCCGTGCGCGAACGCCTGCGAGATGCAGGGGCGGCTCCGGCGGTCGAGGACGAGACGATCGCGACCCTCGTGCGCCTCGGGTATCTCGACGACGATCGCCTCGCGAGCGAGCGCGCCGATCGCCTGGCGGCACGGGGCTACGGAAACGCGGCCGTCGACGCACGCCTCGCGAACGACGGCATCGACCCGGCCGCGCGGCAGGCTGCGCTGGCAGCGCTCGAGCCCGAGGACGTCCGGGCCCGCCGCGTGGTCGCCGGAGAGCGACGGCGGAGCCTGTCGCAGCTCGCGGCGTTCCTCGCCCGGCGCGGGTTCGAGCACGACGCGATCGAGGCGGCGCTCTCCGGCGCCGGAGATCTGGACGCGCCGGCCGCCGGGCGGTTACCATGAGAGCACCAATTCGTACTTTCCTGCCTGCAAAGGCGCGGCTTTTCGCCGGATCGGCACTACGAGACCACCACATCGAGCCAATCGCCATGACGACAGCACAACGAGCACTGGAGGCCCGCGGGCTCCGATTCTGAGCACGCGCTCCGAGAGAACGGCGCCCGGCTCGCGCCGCGCACGTCCCGATCCGTTCGAGACACCGCTCCTGCCAGGCACGACGTAGGAGCAATCAATGCTACTTCTCGTGGTGGGGATCGTGATCGGTCTCGCGGTCGGGGCTCTCTGCGCGTTCTTCGGCGTCCGCGCGCTCGACCGGACCCGGTCCGAGGCGGATCGCAAGGAGCGGGAACGCCTCTTCGCGGACGCCGAGCGGGACGCCGAGGCCGTGCGGCGAGAGGCGCAGGTGGAGGCACGCGAGCAAGCGGTCAAGCTCCGTGCGGAGATCGACCGCGAGCTGACGGATCGCCGGGCCGAGATCATTGCGATCGAGGAACGAGTGCTGGAGAAGGAGGAACAGATCGACGAGAAGCTCGGCGAGCTCGAGCGCCGGGATCAGTCGCTCGGCGACCGCGAGCGGGAGATCGACCGGCTTGCCGCCGAGGCCGAGGAGCAACGTGCCGGCCAGCTGCGAGAGCTGGAACGGGTCTCCGGATTGACGGTCAACGAGGCGCGCCAGGAGCTCCTGACACGCTCGGAGGAGCTCGTCAGGCACGAGATGGCCCGCATGGTGCGCCAGATCGAGGAGGAAGCGCAGGCCGAAGCGAAGCAGCGAGCCCGCAACCTCGTGTCCGACGCCCTCCAGCGGGTTGCCGCGAGCCATGCCGCGGAGACGACCGTCTCGCTCGTCCAGCTGCCGTCAGACGACATGAAGGGGCGGATCATCGGTCGCGAGGGTCGCAACATCCGGGCGCTCGAGAACCTGACGGGCGTCGAGTTCATCATCGACGACACCCCTCAGGCCGTGGTGCTCTCGTCCTTCGACGGCATGCGGCGTGAGATCGCGAAGCTCACGCTCGGCAAGCTCGTCGAGGACGGCAGGATCCACCCGTCCCGGATCGAGGAGATGTTCTACCAGTCGAAGGCGGAGATCGAGGAGCACGTCCGCCAGGCCGGAGAGCAGGCCGTGTTCGAGGCGAACATCGGCAAGATGCACGAGGAGCTCGTCAAGATCCTCGGCCGCCTTCGCTACCGCACGAGCTACGGCCAGAACGTCCTCAAGCACTCGCTCGAGGTCTGCCACCTCGCCGGGATCATGGCCGGCGAGCTCGGAGTGAGCGTCAAGACCGCCAAGCGGGCAGCTCTTCTTCACGACGTCGGCAAGGCCATGACGCACGAGGTGGAGGGCCCGCATGCCGCGATCTCGACGCAGCTCGCCCGCAGGTACGGCGAGACGCCGCAGGTGTGCCACGCCATCGAGGCGCACCACTACGAGGTGCAGCCGGAGACGGTCGAGGCGATCCTCGTCATCTCCGCGGACGCCATCTCCGCGTCTCGCCCGGGCGCGCGCGGCGAGAGCCTCGAGCACTACATCAAGCGACTCGAGAACCTCGAGCGGATCGCCTCGCAGAAGAAGGGCGTCGAGCGCGTCTTCGCCCTCCAGGCCGGCCGGGAGATTCGCGTGATGGTCAAGCCGACGGAGGTCGACGACGACGTCGCCATCCTCCTCTCGCACGAGATCGCGCGGGAGATCGAGGATCAGCTCGAGTACCCGGGCCAGATCAAGGTGACGGTCATCCGTGAGAGCAGGGCGGTCGAGTTCGCGAAATGAGGCGCTACCACGTCACGACCTTCGGGTGCCAGATGAACGCCCACGACTCCGAGCGGATCAAGGGGCTGCTCGAAGAGCTCGGGCTCGGCGAGGCGCCGTCCCAGGCGGAAGCGGACGTCATGGTCTTCAACACGTGCACGATCCGTGAGAAGCCCGATCAGCGTTTCGCCGCGCACCTGGCCCAGGCAAGGGCGCTGAAGGCGCGAGATCCGGAGCGCGTCATTGCCGTCGGCGGCTGTTACGCCGAGGCTCAACGTGAGCGGTTGTTCGAGCTCTTTCCCTTCGTCGACGTCGCCTTCGGCCCCGGCTCGATCCCTCATCTGGCGGAGTGGCTCGGAGCCGGCGGCGAAGCGCCGCGCGGGCGCTTCGCCGAATGGCGGCACTTCGCAGGCGATCTCCCGGCACACCGGGAGCGGCGGTACCAGGCCTGGGTTCAGGTCTCCATGGGATGCAACTCCGTCTGCTCGTACTGCATCGTGCCGTCAGTCCGGGGCAGGGAGCAGAGCCGCCGGCCCGGGGACATCGTCGCGGAGGTCGAACGGCTCGCCGCCGAGGGCGTCCGCGAGGTGACGCTGCTGGGCCAGAACGTCAATAGCTGGGGGCGAGACCTGGCGCCTGCGCTGCGGACGGAGTTCGGCGAGCTGCTCCGGGCCGTCGACGCCGTTGACGGAATCGAGCGGATCCGCTTCACGAGCCCGCATCCGAAGGACTTCCGCGAGCCGGTCATCCGCGCGATGGCCGAGTGCGCCTCCGTCTGTGAGCACACGCACCTGCCGGCGCAGTCCGGCTCGTCTCGCATCCTCAAGGCGATGCGCCGCACGTACACACGAGAGCGCTACCTCGCCCTCGCGAGCCGCCTGCGGGAGGCCGTACCCGACCTCGCGCTGACGACCGACCTGATCGTCGGCTTCCCCGGTGAGACCGAGGCGGAGTTCGAGGAAACCGTCTCGCTGGTGGAAGAGACGCGCTTCGACGGGGCGTACACGTTCGTGTTCAGCCCCAGGCGCGGAACGGAAGCCGCGAAAATGCACGACCAGGTGTCCGAGGATGTCAAGCGCGAGCGCATCGAGCGACTGATCGAGGTCGTCCAGGCAGTCGCCGCGGATCAGAACCGCCGACGGATCGGCCGAACCGAAGAGGTGCTCGTCGAGGGCGCGAGCCGTACCGACGCGTCGCTCCTGCGCGGGCGCACCCGGCGAAACCTGACCGTCAACTTCTCGGGCTCGGCGCAGGCCGGCGAGCTCGTCGACGTGCGGATCGACGGTGCGACCTCGACGACACTGAGCGGCCACCAGGCGACTCTCGCCACCGTCCCGTGAACGAATCGCCACACCCGTCGCGCCACACGCGCGCTCTCGCGGAGTAACCTTTGAACCGGAGGGAGGCTCGCGGTGGCCCCGGGCGACCTGCGCCGCTCGAGGGCCTGACGGTCGGGCTCTTCGGGCCGACGGCCTCCGGGAAGTCTGCGGTCGCCGAGGCCCTCGTGGACAGGCTTCCGGCCGATGTGATCTCGGCCGACGCGATGCAGGCCTACCGCGGTCTGCCGATCCTCACGAACCAGCCGGCTCGGCCGACACGGCTTGTCGGGATCTGGCCGCTCGACTACGAGGGCTCGGTAGGAGCGTATGCGGCTCTCGCACACGCGGCCGTCGACGAGGCGCTGGCCGCAGGCCGGATTCCTGTCGTGGCCGGGGGAACCGGTCTCTACCTGCGCGCCGCGCTGGCCGACCTCGGTGTCCCGCCTCCCGCCTCGGCGGAGGCGCGGAGACACTGGGAGGCGGTCTACGACCGCCTGGGCGCGTCGGCGGCCCACGCGGCCCTCGCGGAGCGTGATCCCGAGGCTGCGTCCGTCGTCCATGCGAACGACCGGCGGCGGGTCGTCCGGGCGCTCGAGCTCGCCGCGGCCGGTCAGTCGCTCAAGCCGGGGGAGAGCCGCCTCTGGTCGACGCTGACACGGGTCCCCACCGTCGTGATCGGCCTCGACGTCCCGCGCGAGGTGCTGGCAGAGAGGATCTCGGCCAGAACCCGGCGGATGATCGAGCAGGGCGCCGTCGCCGAGGCTCGCGCGGCTGCGGGGCGTCCGCTCTCGCGCGGCGCCCGCGGCATCATCGGGCTGCACGAGCTGACGACGCTGCCGCTCGAGGAGGCCGCCGCGGCCATCGAGACGCGCACCCGGCGCTATGCCGCGTACCAGCGAAAGTGGATGCGACGGATCCCCGGCATCGTTACCGTTGACGGCGATCGCCCACCGGGCGTAGTCGCCGATGAGATTCTCGAAGTGGCACGGGCTCGGGAACGACTACCTGCTCGTCGAGCGGGCTGACGTCGGCCGTCCGCTGACTCCGGCGGTGGTGCGGCGCCTCTGCGACAGCCGGCGCGGAATCGGCGCCGACGGCGTGCTCGAGGTTCTGTCGGCGGTCGACGCGTGCGCCGACGTCCTGATCTGGAACCCCGACGGCTCCACCGCGGAGCTCTCGGGGAACGGCACGCGGATCGCAGCCCGCTGGCTCGGGCGCCGGAGCTCGGCCGATCGCGTGGTCGTCAGGGTCGGCGAGCGCGAGGTGCAGGCCCGGCTCCTGACGGCGCAGCTCGTCGAGCAGGACCTGGGGCCTGTCACCGTCGAGGCCCCCGAGCCGATCGACGTCTCGGGCGCGAGCGTGACGGTCACCCCGGTCGTGATCGGAAACCCCCACGCGGTCATCGAACGCCTCCCCGACCGGGAGGCGTTGCTCGCTCTGGGGCCACTCGTCGAGCACCATCCGCGCTTCCCCGAGCGCACGAACGTCCAGCTGGTACGAGTCGACGGGGAGCACGAGCTCACCGTCAGGGTGTGGGAGCGAGGGGCGGGGGAGACGCCGTCCTCGGGCACGAGCGCCTGCGCCGCAGCGGCGGCCATGATCGCGGGCGGGCGGTGCCGAAGCCCGGTGACCGTTCATCTCCCGGGCGGCGATCTCGAGGTCTCTCTCGACGACCGTGGGCACGCGCTCCTGACCGGGCCGGCCCAGGAGATCTGCACCGGCGAGGTCGCGCCCGAGCTGCTCGCGGAGCTCGGCGAGGACTAGACGGCCACGCCGTAGCTTCGCAACGCGTCGTTCAGGCTCACCTTGCGATCGGTCGACGCGGTGCGGCTGCCGATGATGAGCGCGGCGGGAAGGTGAAACACGCCCGCGGGGAACTCCTTCGGACGTGCGCCGGGCACGACGATCGACCGGGGAGGGACCTGGCCGCGGTACTCCACCGGTTCCTCGCCGGTGACGTCGATGATCGGCGTCGAGGCGGTGAGGACGACGTTCGCGCCGAGGACGGCCTCCTCGCCCACGACCACCCCCTCGACGACGATGCAGCGCGAGCCGACGAACGCGCCGTCCTCGACGACGACCGGGGTCGCCTGCGGCGGCTCGAGCACGCCGCCGATCCCGACGCCGCCGGAGAGGTGGACGTCAGCGCCGATCTGCGCGCAGGAGCCCACGGTGGCCCAGGTGTCGACCATGGTCCGCGGCCCCACCCAGGCGCCGATGTTGACGTAGCTCGGCATGAGAACGACGCCCTCGGAGACGAAGGATCCGTGGCGGGCGACCGCGGGCGGCACCACGCGAACGCCGAGCGACGCGTCGAACCGCTTCAGGGCGATCTTGTCGAAGTACGTGAACGGCCCGAGCTCGAGCGGCTCCGAGGGACGCAGGCGGAAGGAGAGGAGAATCGCCTTCTTCGCCCACTCGTTCGCCCGCCAGCGGCCGTCCTGCTTCACGGCTGCGCGCACGATCCCGCGATCGAGCAGCTCGATCGCCTCCTCGACCGCGTCGATCTCGCTCGCCGCTTCCTCCGCGGGAAGGCTCCACAGCCGCTCGATGGTCTGCTCCAGTCGCTCGACGTCGGTCACAACGCCTCCTCCAGGATCTCGGCGGCGGCCTCGCACTCCGCCTCGGTGGGAACGAGGGCGAAGCGGACGTAGCCTTCCCCCGAGGGCCCGAGGAACGCTCCGGGCGCGACCACGATCCCGTGCTCCAAGAGCGCGCAGCGCGAACGACTCCGAGGCCTCCCCGGCCGGCAGCGCCAGCCAGAGGTACATCGTGGTCGGGCCGCCCGCGTTTCGCAGCCCCTTGCGCTCGAGCACCGGCAGCAGGGTCTCGCGCTTGCGCGCGTATCGCTCGCGCGCCTCGCACACGTGCCCCTCGTCGCTCCACGCGGCGATCGCCGCGCGCTGGACGAACTCCTGCGGTGCGGTTCCGACCGACGGGCGATAGAGCTTCAGCGCCGCGATTGCCTCCGACGAGCCCGCGACGAACCCGGCGCGGTAGCCGGTCATCGACGAGCGCTTGCTCAGGCTGTGGACGGAGACGACGTTCCGGCGGGCCGCCTCGAGGGCGCTCGGAGGGGGCTCCGCGAAGTAGAGCTCGCTGTAGGCCTCGTCGGAGGCGAGCAGGAACCCGTGCTCGGCGGCCAGCGCGGCGAGCCGCTCGTACAGGCAGCTAGGCGCCGCGACGGCCGTCGGGTTGTTCGGGTAGTTGACCCAGACGAGCGCAGCCCGGCGCCAGACCGCCTCCGCGACTGCGTCGAGGTCGGGCAGGAACCCGTTTCGCTCCACGAGTGGCAGCCGGAGCAGCTCTGCCCCGGCGAACCTCGCTCCACGCTCGGCCACGGGGTAGCCGGGCTCGGTGGTGACGACGAGGTCGCGCCCGGCCGATCGGTCGACGACGATCTGGGCCAGACTGAAGATCGCTTCCTTCGCGCCGAGCGTGGGCACGATCTCCGTGTCAGGGTCGAGGCCGACCCCGAAGCGGCGGGCAAACCACGCGGCGATCGCCTCTCGCAACTCGGGGAGGCCGCGGGCGGCAGGATAGGCCATCGTCTCGCGCACGCCCTCGAGGAGCGCGTCCCGGATGAATGCCGCCGTCGGCTCACGGGGATCCCCGACGCCGAAGTCGATGACGTGGACGCCGGCAGCGGTGAGCCGGCTCCTCGCCTCGTCCAGACGGACAAACGGATACGTGCCGAGCTCCGCGAGGAGCGGCGAGCGGTGCACGTCTAGCCGGCCCCTACGACGAAGCGGCGAAGCGCCTCGAACGTGCGCACGAGCTCGGGCACGGCGACCCGCTCGTCCCGCTTGTGGGCGTAGACCGTCGCGCCCGGCCCGAGGTTCACGGCGTCGATCCCCTCGTCCGTGAACTGCGCGACGGGCGTCCAGGCCTGCTTCGGCTCCACCCTGAACTCACCGGCCGCGCGCAGCCGCTCGACGAGCGGCGAGCTCGCCGAGACACGGCCCGGCGGCGAGTGGCTCGTGATCTGGAGCTCGCCGGCCTCGCCGACGAGCGCGGCGAGGCGCTGCCGCGCCTCGTCGACCGACCGGTGCGGCGCGAAGCGGAAGTTGAGCCGGCACTCGACGCGATCGGGGATGACGTTGTCGGCGACACCGCCCGCGATCTGTGTAACGCTCAACACCTCGGTGAACGTCAGGCCCTGGATGTCGACCGGCTCGGGCGGTATCCGGGTGAGGGGGAGGAGCCCCTCGACCGCGGCGGCGATCGCGTTCGTCCCCTGCCAGGGGCGGGCCGAGTGGGCAGCCGCACCGTGAAACGTGAGCGTCGCGTTGAGGTTGCCGAGGCACCCGGCCTGAATCGTGTTGTCCGTCGGCTCGAGGACGACGGCGAGATCCGCCTCGCGCAGCTGCGGGCTCCCCTCGAACACCTCCGGCAGGGGGCTCTCGTCGGCCGGCAGCTCCTCCCTGGTGAAGAAGAGGAGGCCGACGTCCAGCTGCCGCTCGGCTCGGGCCCCGTCGAGCCACTCCGCGAGCTCGAGCATGACCGCGAGACCGCCCTTCATGTCGGTCGCGCCGAGGCCGACGACCCAGCCGTTCTCGATTCGCCCGGGCAGGTTGTCCTGGGCGGGGATCGTGTCCAGGTGCCCGGCGAGGAGCACGAACGGCCGCCCCGCGGTCCGAGGCGTCGAGTAGAAGAACCCCTCGCCGTCCGCGTACACCTCGCGGAACGTGCGCCTCGGCACCGCCGCGGCGACCAGCTCGGCGACTGCGGCCTCGTTCCTGCTCACCGAGGGAACGTCGACGAGTGCGAGCGTACGCTCGGCCAGTCTTCGTGCAGTCGCTGCGTCCATTACCGGAAATCTAGAGGCGGGGGCCCCCGGCGAGTGGCAGAATCCGGGCGTGAGCCTGCACCAGCCGGATCCTGCACCCGGTGCCGAGCCCGAGCGCGGCTTTCTCGTCGCCGTGCTCGGACGCGACCGCAACGAGGAGGAGGAGCTCGGCGAGGCGCGCGAGCTGATGCGCGCCGCCGGCGTCGAACCCGTCGGAGAGCTCGTTCAGCACCGCGACCGCCCGGACCCGCGCACCTACCTCGGCCGCGGCAAGTTCGAGGAGCTAAAGGGGCGGATCTCCGGCGCGAGCGCCGAGTCCCTCGTCGTCGACGACGAGCTCGATCCGAGCCAGCAGCGACGGCTCGAGGACGCGCTCGAGCTGCGTGTCGTCGACCGTACCCAGCTGATCCTCGACATCTTCGCGCAGCACGCCAAGAGCGCCGAGGGCAAGCTCCAGGTCGAGCTCGCGCAGCTCGAGTACAACCTGCCGCGCATGCGCGGCCTGTGGCAGCACCTGGAGCGCCTGGGCGGCGGTATCGGCACCCGCGGCCCCGGCGAGTCTCAGCTCGAGACCGACCGGCGGCTGGCGCGGCAGCGCATCGGGCTCCTGAAGCGGAAGCTGCGCTCGCTCGGGACGCAGCGCGCCACGCAGCGGACGGCTCGCCACCGGGCGGAAACGCCCCTGGTCGCCCTCGCCGGCTACACGAACGTCGGGAAGTCGACCCTCCTGAACGCTCTCACCCAGGCAACGGCCACGGTCAACGATCGCCTGTTCGAGACGCTCGACCCGACCACCCGCGCCTTCGAGCACGACGGGCGCCGGTACCTCGTGACGGACACGGTCGGCTTCATCCGGCGGCTTCCGACCCAGCTCGTCGAGGGGTTCGCGGCGACGCTCGAGGAGACGCTGTCGGCCGACCTCGTGCTCCACGTGGCCGACGCGGCCGCTCCCGACGAGCGGCTCGGGGAGCAGATCGCGGCGGTCGAGGAGATCCTGGTCGAGATCGGTGCGGACGAGCTCCCCGTCGTGCTCGTCCTGAACAAGATCGACGCCGTCGATCCCCTCGGGCAGAGACGGCTTCGGAACAGGTTCCCCGACGCGATCCAGGTCTCTGCCCGAACCGGTGAGGGTCTCGACGGGCTGCGCGCACGGATCGCCGAGCGGTTCGCGGCGCGCTTCGAGCCGGTACGGCTGCTCGTACCGCACACGGACGGCCGTTTCCTCGCAGAGCTCTACGATCTCGGCGCGCCGATCGAGCAGCGGGAGGACCTGCCGGAAGGCGTCCTGCTGGTCGCCCGGCTCCCTCGGGAGATGCGTCCGCGGTTCGCCCGCTATCTCGTCGCCGACTCCGGCGAGCCCGTCGCCCGCGACAAGGCGTGATCGAGCTTCCCGTCGTCCGCCTGCGGCCCGAGGCCAGCCTGCCCACGCAGGCCTATCCCGGGGATGCCGGCCTCGACCTGGCGGCCTGTGAGCGCGTCGAGCTCGCGCCCGGCGAGCGGGCCGTCGTCTCGACGGGTATCGCGGTCGCGCTTCCCGACGGGTATGCCGGTTTCGTGCAGCCACGATCGGGGCTTGCCGCCTCGGACGGCGTCACGATCGTGAACGCGCCGGGCCTGATCGACTCCGGCTACCGGGGTGAGGTGAAGATCGTGCTGCTCAACACCGACCTCGAGCGGACGTTCGTCGCCGAGCCGGGGGATCGCGTGGCACAGCTCGTGGTGATGCCGGTTCCCGGCGCCCGGATCGTCGAGGTCGACGAGCTGCCGCGGTCGGAGCGCGGCGCCCGCGGCTTCGGGTCGTCGCGCCCATGATCGAGCCGCGCATCCGTGTGGCTGCGCTTCTGCGTCGCGGCGAGCGGGTGCTTCTCTGCCGCCACGAGAAGGAGGGTCGGCAATACTGGCTCCTTCCGGGTGGCGGCGTGAACGGGGGAGAGACGCTCGTCCGCGCGCTGCAGCGCGAGCTCACCGAGGAGCTCGGTATCGAGGAGGATCTCCCGCTCGAAGGCCCGATCGCGGTGGCCGAGTCGATCAGCCCGGCCGGCGTCTCGACGCCGCGGCACGTCGTCCACATCATCTTCGCAGGGCACCTCGGCGGCCGCTCGCTCGAGCAGATCACCTCCCAGGATGCCGCGGTGCGGGGCCATCGCCTGTTCGACGTCGAGGAGCTCTCGGAGATCGCGGTGCACCCGCCCATCCAGCGCTTCCTGCGCAGATGGCAGCCGGGCGACCCGGTGGTCTATCTGGGGCGCTGTGGGCGCCCTGAGGCGAGACGCGACCCCGGAGAGCTAGTCGAGCCTGCCGCCGCGTGCGCTCGCCCGGCCGGAGGCCACCGCGAGCGCACGCGCCTCGAGCCCGTCGTCGAGCGCCGCGAGCGCCGGACGCTCGCCCAGGCGGTGCTCGAGCGCCGTGCCGATCAACCAGTCGGCGAGCCAGGGGTTTCGCGGCAGGAGCGGGCCGTGCAGGTAGGTGCCGAGCGCCCGGCCCACGCGGCAACCCTCGAAGCCGTCGCTCCCGTTGTTGCCGAATCCCGAGACGACCCGCCCGAGCGGAGCGGCGCCGTCGTCCAGGTACGTGCGCCCTGCGTGGTTCTCGAAGCCCGCGAGCGTTCGCCGCTCGCCCGGCTCGAGCTCGCATTCGAGCAGGACGTCACCGATCATCCGGCGTTCCCCGGCGACCGTCGCCAGCGGGAGGAGGCCCACCCCGGGCAGCTCCGCCCCCGATCGCTCGCGATACGAGCGTCCGAGCAGCTGGTAGCCGCCGCAGACAGCGAGGACGGCGGCCCCTCCCGCGAGGGCCTCCTCGAGCCTGGAGCGGCGCGCTGCGAGGTCCGGCGCGATCAGCGCCTGCTCGCGATCCTGGCCGCCACCGAGGTAGTAGAGATCGGCGCTACGGGGCAGGGGCTCGCCGATGCCCACGGGCCGGTAGTCGAAGCCGATCTCGCGCCAGGCGCAACGCCGCTCGAGCACCGCGATGTTGCCGCGATCGGCGTAGATGCCGAGCAGGTCGGGATAGAGATGCGCGACGGTCAGCTTCACGGTCGTGACACGATAGCGACGTGCTGAAGACGCTTCGCGCGGCCGCGCTCCAGGCACGGACGGCTCGCCGGATCATCGCCACGCGACGACCCACGTTGCGCGGCGCGACGGGGCCGCTCGAGGAGCGGCTGGTGTTCGTCGTCGGGAGCCCTCGCTCGGGGACGACGTTTCTCGCCGGCGCGATCGGCTCCACCCCGGGGTTTGTCGATCTCGGCGAGGTGGCGGCGCTCAAGGCGGCGATCCCCGAGCTCGTCGAGCTCCCGCCGAACGTGGCCGCTAGGCACATCAGGCGGACGCTCACGGTCACGCGACGGCTCGGGCTCGTCGGCGACCTGCGGGCGGTCGAGCAGACGCCCGAGACGGCCTATGTCGGCCACGGGGTCGCGCTCGCTTTTCCGGAGGCGACGATCGTTCACATCGTGCGGGACGGGCGCGACGTCGTCTGCTCCCTGCTCGAGCGGGGCTGGCTGAGCGACGCGGACCGCGGAGCCGACGATGCCGGGCTCGCCTACGGGACGCACGCGCGCTTCTGGGTCGAGCCCGAGCGACGGGCCGAGTTCGTCCGGGCCTCGCGACGCGAAGCGGGCGGCCTGGGCCTGGCGACGCTACGTCCAGGCGGCGCGCGGCCTGGGTAGCCGGGCCGTCGAGGTGCGCTACGAACGTCTCGCCGCCGACCCGCACGGAGTCGCGGCCGAGCTGGCGACCGTACTCGGCGTCCCGACGAACGATCTCGCGGCGGCGCTGGCGGCGTCGCACGGAGCGTCGATCGGCCGATATGCGGACGAGCTGACGGAGGACCAGCTCGCGGCGGTGGAGAAGGAGGCCGGCCCGCTGCTCCGCGAGCTAGGCTACTTGCAATAGCGTCATGATGATCTATCCTTGTTTGCGGTGGGATGAAACGCAAACGTCCAGCTGCACTCGCTCGCATCGACGAGGAGGCTCTCGCCGCCTTTCAACGAGGGCTGCGGCGGACGTATTCGGACGAGCAGATGCTCGACGAGCTGAAGGGCTGTGCAGAGCGGGGTGGACGCTCGCCGACGATGCGGGAGTTCGCGGCCGACGAGCAGACGACCGTGCACCCGCAGACGATCGTCGAGCGCTTCGGGAGCTGGAACGCGGCAAAGCGCAAGGCGGGGCTCGTCCCGCGACGCTTCGCCACGCGCGCCGACCTGCTCGGCCTGCTGCGCGAGCTCGGTGAGGAGCTCGGCAGGACGCCGACGGTGAAGGACCTCGAGGCAAGCCGGAGCAGGATGCCGTCGAAGTCGCTCTACTGGCACACGTTCGGCTCCCTGACGGCGGCCCTCCGCGAGGCGGGCTTCGACGTCCCGGTCGGCGAGGAGCGCCTCGAGCGCGCGATCGACCAGGGCGTTGCCCTCGCGCTCGAGATCGGCCGCCTCCCGAAGTTCGCCGACTGGGCGAAGGCGCGGAAGACCGATCCGACGATGCTGACCGAGTGGCAGGCCTATCGGCTGCTCGAGGGTGGCCGCGGAGCCTGGTCGACGTTTCAGTTCGTCGTCCGCGAGCGGCTCGTCGCGGACGGCGTCCACGTCCGGCCCGACGGCACGCTCCTGCCGCCGGACGCGCCCGCTGACGGCACGTCCGACTGACGGCGGGGATCGTTCCGTTTCCTCAAGCGGCCACCGTCCCGTGCCGATGATCGGCGTGTGGGACGACGCCCACTCTCGAAGTCCCCTGCTACCGAGGATTCGGGCCTCTACGCGCGCCTGCTCGAGGTCGTTCCCGAGGAGGAGGCCGAGAAGGAGGCGGAGACCGAGAGTGGGGAGGACGACGACGACGAACAGTCCTCGGTCGCCGTCGAGACGCAGGATCCCCTCAAGCTCTACGTTCGCCAGATCGGCGACGGGCGTCTGCTGACGCCCGGGGAGGAGCGAGAGCTCGCCCGGCGCAAGGATCTCGGTGACGAGGCGGCCAAGCGACGGCTCGTCGAGTGCAACCTCCGCCTCGTCATGTCGATCGCCCGGAACTACACCTCGAGCGGCGTTCCGCTCCTCGATCTGATCCAGGAGGGCAACCTCGGGCTGATGCGAGCCGTCGAGAAGTTCGAATACAAGCGCGGGTTCAAGCTCTCGACCTACGCGACCTGGTGGATCAGGCAGTCGATCACCCGCGCGATCGCAGACCAGGGTCGGACGATCAGACTGCCCGTGCACGTGGTCGACCAGGTGCGACGCGTGACGCGCACGCGGCGGAACCTCGCGCAGAAGCTCGGCCGCGACCCGTCGCGCGACGAGATCGCCGCCGAGGCGGGGATCGAGCCCGAGCGCGTGACTCAGCTGCTCGAGCTGGTCGAGGATCCGGTGAGCCTCGAGACGCCCGTCGGGGACGGTGATTCCGTCTACAGCGACCTGATCGAGGACTACGGCTCGGATCAGCCCGAGACCGTCACCACCGAACGGATGCGAGACGACGAGGTGGAGCGGGCGATCGCCCAGCTCAACCCGCGCATGCAACGTGTTCTCGAGCTCAGATACGGGCTCCACGGCGAGTCGCCGAGATCGCTCGAGGAAGTCGGAAAGGTGCTGGGCGTGACCCGCGAGCGGGTCCGGCAGCTCGAGGCGAACGCGTTCCGTGAGCTCCAGGCGGTCGCGCCTGACCTGCGGCTCTACCTGCGCGCCGGCTAGAAGCCCGCAGGTACGGTCACATGGTGCCTGCGTTCGTCGACGTCCACAGCCACGTCATCCCGTCGGGCGACGACGGCGTCGCCTCCGTGGCCGAAGGGCTCGCGCTCTGCCGCGAAGCTGTGGCGCACGGCACCGGGGTTCTGTACGGCACGCCGCACGTGTGGCCGGGCGACGGGCTCTCCGTGGCACGTGAGGAGGCCGTGCGAGAGGCACACTCGCTCATGGCGCCCGAGGCCCTGCCGTATGGGCTCGAGCTCCGGCTCGGCTTCGAGCTGACTCCGTCCCGGTCGCTCCTCGACGAGGATCTTCGCCGCTACGCCCTCGAAGGGCTCGACGTGCCGTCGGTACTCGTGGAATTCCCGTTCACGGGGTCGATCGACCTGACGCTCGCGCTCGCCGAGCACGCGGAGGACTGCGGTCTGCGCCCCGTGCTGGCGCATCCGGAGCGTGCCGACGCAGTTCAGGCGGAGCCGGACGTCGTCCAGGCGTACTCGGAGCGCTGGCCCGTCCACGTCAACGGCTCGAGCCTGACCGGGTACCACGGCACCGTGCCCTGCGAGCTCGGCTGGTCGTTCCTCGAGCGGGGATTGGCCACGCTCGTGGCCTCCGACGGCCACCGGCCGGCGAGACCTCCGTTCCTCGACGAGGCCTGGGACGCGGCCCGGGCACGCCTCGGTGGTCACGCGGACTGCCTCTTCGACGGTTCGGCGCTGACCGCGTCTGCCGGCGCCGTACCGGCCTAGCGCATCGCGACGCCGTCGATCTCGCGCAGCGACGCGAGACGGTTCAGCGACTCCACCTCGATCTGCCGGACACGCTCCCGGGTCATGCCGAGACGCTTGCCGATCTGCTCGAGCGTGTGCGGCTCGGAGCCGCGAAGCCCGTAGCGAAGCTCGATCACCCGCCGATCCCGGACGGGAAGCGCCTCGAGCGCCCGGTCGAGCGCCTCGTTCCGCAGGCGGCGCTCCGCCTCCTCCTCCGGGAGCGGCCCGTCCCCGGGCACGAGGTCACCGAAGACGGCATCCTCGTCCTCGCCGATCGGCTGGTCGAGGCTCGTCGACGCGCGCGCCGCCGCCCGTACCTCGGCCGCCTGCTGCAAGGGGAGACCGGCCTCGTCGGCGATCTCCTCGAGCGTCGGCTCCCGTGCCAGCTGCATCCAGAGCCGGCGCTCGGCCTGGTGCATCTTCTGCATGCGCTCGACCACGTGCACCGGCATGCGGATCGTCCGTGCCTTGTCGGCGACGGCCCGCTGGACGGCCTGGCGGATCCACCACGTCGCGTAGGTCGAGAACTTCAGCCCCCGCTGCCACTCGAACTTCTCGACCGCGCGGATGAGACCGAACATCCCCTCCTGGATCAGGTCGAGAAAGGGCAGTCCCTGGTTGCGGTAGTTCTTCGCGATCGAGACGACCAGGCGGAGGTTCGACTCGATCATCCGCTGCTTCGCGGCCATGTCGCCTCGCTCGATCCGCTTGGCGAGCTCGACCTCGTCCGCGGCCGTGAGCAGGGGGTGCCGCCCGATCTCGCGCAGGAACAGCTGGAGCGCGTCCGTCGTCGTCTCGACGGCGGCCTCGAACGGATCGGCTGTCGCCTTCGTCGACGTCGTCTCGGGCTCAACGCGGTTTCTCTTGTCGAGAACCTCGATCCCGCGCTCCTCGAGCTCGCGGAGCAGGGCCTCGAGGTGCTGTGCCTCGAGCTCGGAGGTCTCGATCGCCTCGAGCAGCTCGGCATGGTCGATGAAGCCGGCCGTCTCGGCCGCCTCGAGGAGCTGCTGAAGCTCTTCGCTCAGGGAGAACTGGGCAGTGGTTTCGTCAGCCATCGGCCGGAGCTTTTCTCTTTCTGCCATATCCGCCCACCGGCGCGCAAGTCCCCTGGGAGATCCATCGCCTGCCTGCGCCGGCCCCGAGGGACCACCTTAGCAGGGACGCGCGTGATTCCATACCCTGAGCGGGTGATCGACAGCCGTCGGCGGTCACGTACGCTCAGACCCTGGCCACGCCACCTCGCGGGCTCCGGTGCGGCCGAGAAAGGACACTCATGCCGACAACGTTCGAAGACGAAGACGTCATCCTCTACCTGCTGCGTCGCCGCCGGGTCACGGACGCGGGCGAAGAGCACGTGATCGCGCGCACGACGTTTCGCCGCTGCCGCCTGCTCGGGCCCGTCCACCTGCGGCTGCGCGAGCGCGTCGCCGTCGAGAACTGCCAGTTCGAGCCCTCGACCTCCGAGTGCGTCGTCCCGGCGGAGCCCGGCAGCGTCTACGTCGGCGCGCTCGGCGCGATCGACTGCCGGTTCGAGGACTGTACGTTCGACAACGTCAAGGTCATCGTGCCGCCGGAGCACGCGCTGGCCGGAACCGGCTGAACCGGTCAGCGGCAGACGCCGGAGCCGGAGTCCGTGAAGGACTTCCCGGCGACGGGGAGGAACTCGAAGTCGTAGCCGGCGGGTCCTAGGTCGAGCTTGAGGACGCCCCAGCCGTCCGCGCTGCGTCTCTCGGTGGTCGGGAGCGGCGGGTTCCGGAACGGTCGCAGGTTCCCGCCTCCGGTGCCGACGATCACGAGCAGCGCCCCGTCCGCGGCGTCGTCGCCGGCGGCGTTCATCGGCGCGAAGCGCTCGTAGCTGTGCTCGTGCCCGGCGAGCACGATCTCGACGCCGGCATTGACCACGAGCTCCCAGAGCGGTCGCACCCGGTCGGTTGCCTTCGGATCGCCGTAGCGCCCCGAGCTGAACGGCGGCCGGTGCCAGTAGGCGAGCGTGCACCGGGATTCGTTCTGCTCGAGATCGTCGAGGAGCCACCGGATCTGCCGGTCGCCGGCTTCGCAGCCGCCGACGCGCCAGCAAGTCGCTGTTCAAGACGACCACATGCCAGGCGCCCAGGTCGTAGCTGTAGTAGTACTCGTCGAACGGGCCGCCCCGCTCGCCGAAGAAGTCGTAGTAGCCCTGGGCGTCCTTCGTCGCGAAATCGTGGTTGCCGGTGGCCGGGTACGTGCGCTCGACGAAGCGGCCCCAGCTCGGCCCGTAGCACTCCTCGAACTCGCGCAGCGTGCCGTGCTAGTAGGCGTTGTCGCCGAGCGTGGCAATTGCCGCGTCCGGATGGGCTGCCAGGATCTCCGCGGTCTGCTCGTCGCCCTCGTCGCCGCACTCCGCGATGTCCCCGGCTGCGAGCAGGGTCGCCGTGGTCGTAACGGGCGCGGCCGGCTCACTTCCACCACCGCACGACGCCGCGAGCAGCGCGACGAGCACGATCAGGATTCCGAGGTAGGACCTTCACGTAGGCGGTCCTTATCCGTAAGGTAGTGGTGCGGGGAACGCCTCGTCTGGAAAGGTGCGTGCCGCAGCGCTCCTTCTCCTCAGCGTTCCCCGCACTTCTGACCGTAGTGGACGACGGCGCGACTGAAAAGAGCCATCGCGCGGGAGCAGCGTGCCCGACGGCCTCCTTCGTCGCGACTAGCCTTTGCGCACGATGTCTTCGCGGGTGACCCGCACCACCACGCGATTGAGAGGCGCGTGGGCGCAGAGCATCCGCATCGACGGTATTTCGGCGGGATTCGTCGCCCTCTTGCTCGCCGCACCCGTAACGCTGGCGATCGGTCGTGCCCTTCCCGCAGAGGGGGTGGGACTCGGTCTGCGCCTCGCGGGAGCGTACGGCTGCGCGGTTCTCGTCCCCGGTGTGCTCGTCCTCAGGGTCGTGGACTGGCCGTCCCGAGCTCCGCTCGCGGCGGCCGGATCTCTGGCCTGGGGCCTCGTGGCCGTGCTCGGCGCCCTGTCGGTCACGTTTCTCGTCAACGGCTCCCTCACCTTGACGATCGCCCTGATCGCAGCAGTGTCGGTGGCCGCGCTCGTCGTTGCGGGATTTCGGCGTCCGAGCGCTGCGATGCGCGTCGAGCGCGGCGACATCTTCCTGCTCGGCGGGCTCGTGCTGGCCGGATGTGTGCTGGCCGGGGCGGCCTGGATGACGGCGGACCTCGTTGCCGGCGACGCGCTGTTCCATCTCGGTCGGGTCCGCAAGCTGGTCGAGGCACCCGCGCTGACCACGCTCGGCGTCGTCAACGAGTTCCGCGACGGCAGCCTGCATCCCGGGTACGCCTTGCCGCTCTGGCACGCCGTGCTCGCGCTCATCGCCCAGCTCGCGGCGGTCGATTCGACGGCAGTCGTGCTGCATCTCGACGCGGTGCTCGTTCCGCTGCTCCTGCTGGTCGTCCTTGCGGCGGGTTGGGCCGTTTTCCGCTCGCGAACCGGAGGCGCCGTCCTCGTGGTCGCGTTCCTGGCGCTCGTCGCGTTTCCGCGCGCCGGGGTCGGGGCGTTCGAGCTCCTCGCGCTGCCCGCCACGGCGGGCCGACTCCTCCTCGGCTCGGCGATCGTCGCGCTCGCCTTCTCGTACGTCGCTTGCGGCAGGCGGTCACGGCTGCTCACACTTGGCGCAGCCGCGCTCGCGCTGGCGGTCGTCCACGTGACGTATGCCGTCTTCGTGGCCCTGCCACTCGCCGGCTTCGTTCTGGCTCGACTCGTCCTCGCGCGAGAGGCACGGACGGACGCCCGCCGGATGTCCGTCGCTGTGGGAGCGGTCCTCGTTCCAGCGGGAATCGTCTGCGCCGCTCTCGTGCCGCTCGTGCGCTCGACACGGTCGGTGTTGGCGAATCCTGGCGAGTCCGAGCGCGCCCTTTCGCGCTATGCCGAGAGTCTGGACTTTCTCGGCGAGCTGGTACTCGCTTGCCCCACAGGCGCTTACCCGCGGTGGGGCGGCCTTCGTTGCAGCCTTCGTCGCGATCGGAGCCGCGGCGCTCGCTCGGCGTAGCCGCTGGGCTGCGCTCGTCGTCGGCGGATCGCTGGCCGTCCTGGCCGCGGTGCTCGTGCCGCCGTTCTTCACCGGAATCGCCGAGATTGCATCGCTGTCGCAAGCGCGGCGCCTGGCGCTGTTCCTCCCGCTTGTGTTCGCACTCGCCGGCGGATTCGTGGCGCTGGGCCGCCTGGGCGTTCCCGGGATCGCCGCCGCGGCGGGACTCGGTATCGGCCTGTGGGCAGCCTTCCCGGCGGTGACCGCTCCAGACGGTGGCCCTGCCTGGCCGGTGTGGGTCGGGGTTGCGGCCGCTCTGATCACGCTTGCCGTCTCGCGCCGGCTCGCTGAGCGGCTCACCAGCCCGACCACCGCCTCCGTCGCCTGCGCCATCGTGTTCGCGCTGCCGCTCGGGATCTCGGCGCTTGTCGATCTGCCTCCGGACCGGGACGATCCGCATGCCTTGAGCCCCGGTCTGGTCGAAGCTCTCCGGGAGCGCGTCCCCGCTGGTGCGACGGTGTTCGCGCCCCTCGATACCTCGTACCGCATCGCCGCGTACGCGCCTGTTTACGTCGCCGCTGCACCACCGGCGCACGTGGCGAACACCGATCGGAACCGTCCGTATGCACGGCGGCGGGAGGCGATCCGATTTTTCTCGCGCGAGGACGTCTCCGACGCCGACAAGGCGAGGATTCTCCAAGCCGCGGGCGCCTCATGGCTCGTCGTCGACCGCAAGGACAACGTGCCCCGTTACGTCGATTCGCTCCCCGAGCCGGTCTACAGCGACAGCCGCTACGCCCTGTACCGGTTGCCAGCCCGGTAGCAAGCGATGAGAGTCGTCACCGTTACGACCTCCTATCCGCGCGGCAGGGACGATCATGCCGGGCAGTTCATCGCGCAGGCGGTAGAGAGGCTCCGCGCCGGCGGCATCGACGTCACCGTCGTCGCGCCGCCTGCTTTCCGCGACTTCGGGCTCTCGGGTGGGCACGGCGTTCTCGCCAACGCACGGCGGCGTCCGTGGGCCGTTCCGGCGCTCCTCGCGTCACTCGCGATCGCTACGCGGCGAGCGGCACGCACTGCGGATCTCGTTCATGCCCACTGGCTGCAGGTGGGAGCCGCCGCCGCCCTCAGCAGCAAGCCTTTCGTCGTCACGCTCCACGGCAGCGACATCGAGGTCGCGCGCCGCACTCCTGCGCTTGCCCGCTGGATCCTCCGCCGGGCAGCGGGCGTCATTGCGGTCTCGAACACGCTGGCGGCAGAAGCAGGGAAGCTCGGCGCGCGCCGCGTCAGAGTAATCCCCAACGGCGTCGAGCTTCCAGCCGACAACTGGTCGGAGACCTCGCCACCTGAGGTGCTCTTCGCCGGGCGCCTCTCGCCGGAAAAGGGCATCGACGAGCTGCTCGAGGCGTCCGGCGGTCTCAACCTCGTCGTCGTGGGCGACGGGCCCTTGCGTTCGCGCGTCCCTCAGGCACGTGGCTTCGTCTCGCGGAGCGAGCTCGAATCCCTTTACCGACGAGCTGCGGTCGTGACCTGCCCGTCGCGGCGCGAGGGCTTCGGGATGGTCTGCGCCGAGGCGATGGCATACGGGAAGCCGGTTGTCGCCTCCGCGGTGGGTGGACTGCTCGACCTCGTCGAGCACGAGCGGACCGGCCTGCTGGTGCCGCCCCGGGATCCACGAGCCCTCCGGGAGGCGCTCGACCGGCTGCTCGGCCGACGAGGCGCTCCGCCGCCGGCTGGGGGCGGCCGGAAGACACGCGTCGAGCGGCTGTGCTCTTGGGAACGCGTGACCGCTGCGACCATCGCGACCTATGAGGCGGCCCTGCACTGATTCTGGCCGCCTGGCCGCCTGGCCGCTTGGTAACGCTCAACGCTCGGACTGCCCAATGTGACTTGACGCGACGCCCCGGGTATCGCGCCCTACCGAACGAGAACGACGTAGAACTCCTGAACCGACGAACCATGTGCGGGCTCGAGGACCTCGGTACTCGAGAACGGGATTTCGTCGCCCACGAGCGACAGCAGCTCGGACATCGTGTCGGGCGTAAACACATGCTTGTGAATATCGCGGCCTCGAATCGCTCCTTCCGAGGCCAGCTCGACCCAGTTCGCCACGCCTGCCGCACGGCGGAAGTACTCGAGGTAGTGATCGAGCTCGTTGCGCCCGGGAGACAGATGGTCGGCGAGCATGTGCTCGATCGTCGTGGGCGGTCGTGTGGCGTCGAACGTATGCCGACCGTCTGGAACGACGATGATCACCGTTCCCTGCGGTTTCAAGGTCCGGTTGAGCTCCTTCAGCGCCGCAATAGGATCGCTCACGTGCTCGATGACATGGCAAGCGACGAAGAAGTCGGCCGTCTGGTCGGGGATCGAGGGCAGATGCTCGATCGATTCGTAGATCGCGACGTGGACGAGGTTTTCCGACGTCGCTACACACGAACGAGCCGTCCGCCGCCTCGTCGAACGTGAATTTGTCGATGTACGTGACATGACAGCCGATCGGCACGGGAGTCGGGCGGTCGCCGGCTCCGACCTCGAAGCCGCGACCGTCCAGGCTTGCGCAGAGTGCCTGGCGGATGGGCCACGTATCGGTCGCCTCGGCCAGGACGTCGGCGAGCGAGCCGCTTTGCGCCGTCGGCACTGGAGGGCCGAGGGGAACAGCCGCCTCGCTGTCGGCATCGACGAGCACAGGCTCGATGCCGGTGAACAGACGCTCATAGTCCTCGACGGATTGCACCGGACGCTTGTGGCCGAACGCGGCGTAGAAGATCAGGTCTTGCTTCGGCCCCGACGTGACGCGGTAGAGGTGCCCGTCCGAGATCGTGACGTCTCGCTGCTTCCGGAACTCATCTTCACGACGTCGTCGCCGCTAGTTCGGCTCGCGCATCGGCGCGAGTCTAGACCGGCCGCCGTCGTCACAGGCCGCCGCTACCTGTGTGGTTGCGCGCGCCTGACCGGTATCGTCGTTAGCGCACGACGGGCAGCGGCGGACGCCGTGTCAGCTCTATGCGAATCGTCGTCGACGTTAGCCCGCTCTCGATCTCCCGGACA
>CAWFXP010000004.1:0-74279 GCA_963819905.1 uncultured Thermoleophilia bacterium | reverse complement strand
CCGAGCTACGCTGTGCACGTGCTCGAGGCGACTGGTGAGCGCGTCATCCCAGAGCTCCAGCGTGAGGAGCTCGTCTTCGCCGAGCATGTCGCCCGCTACCGGCTTGCCGCTCAGCTAGCGAGCGGCAAGCGCGTGCTCGATGCTGCGTGCGGAGAGGGCTACGGGTGCGTGATGCTACGCGAAGCTGGAGCCGCATCGGTCGTCGGCCTCGACGTCGACCGTGCGGTTGTCGAGCACGTACGTCGCCGCCATGGGATCGACGCCGTCGAAGGCGACGTCCGCGAACTCCCCTTCGAGGATGCGTCCTTCGACCTGGTTGTCTCGTTCGAGACGATCGAGCACATGCCTGACCCAGGGAGGGCAATCGCGGAGTTCCGCCGAGTTCTCACCGACGAAGGACAGCTGGTCATCTCGACGCCGAACCGCGACGAGTACCTGATCGACAACGAATACCACTCGGTCGAGCTGACGCCCGACGAGTTCCTCGAGCTCCTCGGGGTGAAGTTCTCTGACCGGCTGCGGCTCTTCCAGCAGAACTGGCTTGTCTCCGCCGTGGTAGACGAGCGCATACTGAGGAGCGACGATCCTGACAAGCGGCTTCAGGTGAGCCTCGCCAAGACCGTTGGCGCAGCTCCCGGCCAGGAGCTGTTCTCCGTCGTGGTGTGTGGCGCGGCGCGGCGTAAGCCAAGGCCGGTCGCCGTTGCAACCGGCATCTACGAAGCGCAGCGGATGGCCGTGGAGCTCGGCGGCGCACGAGGCAACGTGGGAGAGCTGCTGCGCGAGCTCGACGACGCGAAGGCGCGTGCCCTCGAAGCCGAGCGCCAACGAGCCCTGAGCGAACACGAGCAAGCGGCGTGGCAGGCGCGCGCTCGCGAAGCCGATACAGAGCGTACTTCCTGGGCAGAGCGGGCCGGGCAAGTCGAACAGGAGCTCGATAACCTGCCGGACTCGCGCGCTCGAGCTCGAGCATCAGCTAGACGCCGCCAGAGCACAGATAGACATCATGGAGGCTTCGCGGTCGTGGCGGTTCACCCAGCCGCTGCGTGCTTCCTTCGGTTTCATCAGGCGCAAGGGCGGGGTCAATCGATAAGAGGCAGCTCGAAGTCGTCTGCTTTCAGTGCCGGCACCGGATCGGTATCGGAAGCGACGTTCTGGAGCGATGTGAGGCCTGCGGGACGATCGTCCCCCGCCTCGATGGAGTGCCTGTTCTCAGAGACGTCGAAGACGCCGAACAGCTGAATCAGAGCGGCGCAGCTTCTCGCCTGCCGGTGCAGAATGCCGAGACGCTGCCGATTCCGTTCGTTCGCAGGGCTCTCGCTTCAGGGGGCCTCGTCCTCGAGATTGGAGCCGGCGTCGACATCTGCTCTTTACCTCAGCTCGTCAAGACAGATGCCTATCTGTACTCGTCCGGCCTCGACTATGTGGCCGATGCGCACCGCCTTCCTTTCGAAGCCGAGGTGTTCGACTATGTCTTCTCATTGGCCGTGTTCGAGCACCTGCATTCGCCCTGGCTGGCCGCCGACGAGATATTTCGAGTGTTGAAACCAGGCGGCCAGGTCTATGTGCTCGCCGCATTTCACCAGCACGTCCACGGCTATCCAAACCACTTCTTCAATGCCACGGACATGGGTTTGAAACGGCTCTTCCATCGCTTCGACATCGTCCACCTTGCACCCAGCCGGTACGCACCGCTCGAGCAGATTGCCGTCTCGCTCCTCGACGTCATGGAGATGGTGGAAGCACTGAGCAAGAGACCCACGCTCTTCCACTCGGATCGCCAGGAGCTCATGCGCCTCGAAACCGCTCTGAGCACGGTCGTCGAGCTTCTGCCCGGCTTCGGAGATCGGCTGATGAACGAGCCCGAGGCAGCAAACGCCTGGGCACGGGTCGCTCCGGGATTCGAGATCATCGCGAGCAAGAGGTAGGTTCGAAGATCGCTCGACGCCTCGATAGGACCATCTGGCCGACACTAAGATTCACCCATCCTCGCAACGCTGGTAGCCGCTTCAACGCTCGCGCTGTCACCGTGTCAAATCGGCGAGCCGATCTTCGAGAGGTGCTACTCCACCCGAGACCAGGCACGTTCTACTCGGTAGACGTGCTCAATCCTGACGTCGTTCGATGGCAAGGCAGGTATCTTCTGTTCTTTTCTGGCAACCGTGTGGCGACGGATGCCGGCCGTTGGTCAACTGGCGTCGCCGTGGCGGATAGGCCCGAGGGTCCATACCGCGTGCTACGGCAAGTCGGCGACTTCTACAATGGAGGTACGGCCCGCTGGAGGGGCGAGCTGTGGCACGGTGCCACCGACCGCGACGGTAATCCCCTGCTCCTCCGGAGCCAAACTGGGCTCACTTGGGAGAAGGCAGGACGTATCCCGGAAGAGCCGGGCTGGCGGGCAATCACATCAGACCTGTACTTGCGCCCAGTCGGAGAGCAACTGCGCATCTACTTTGCGGGTCGTCCCGGTCTAGCCGGAGCCGATATTGGTTCTGCCTTGTTCAGCGATCGAGGCTGGAATGGCTTCAGGGTGATCTTGGCACGCATGCCTGGATGGGACAGTCTCGACCTCGGCGAGCCTGCAGTGTTTTCTATGGCAAAGCGTCGGTTGATGTTTTACGCAGGCGTCGGCCACAGCGATAGACCTCGTCATATCGGCCTCGCATACAAGAAAGGAGACGCCTGGCTGCGCTGCCCAGGGCCATTCATTGCCGCCGGTGGGAGCACCTACCCAAAAAATGCGATCGACCCTGAGCCGCTCATGGTCGGCGACCGGCTATACCTGTTTTTCGGCGGCGGCAACCGCCCAAGTCTCGGTGGCAACATGGCGGGCCGGGTCCTTCTCCGCGTCTACGATCTACCCTCTTGACGCTTCCCTGCCGCGAGCCGAGCATGAGCTCGTGGAATCGTCACCATCGTTCATTCGCCTCGCCATCTGCGGCGGGCCGCACTCTACCGAAGGCGCGTCACCATCTAGAGGACTCGAGCACCGTAATGCAGTCCAGGTCCGGCAGCTCCCAGTCGACCAAACGAGTGCGCACGACGCGGAGTCCTTCCTTGTGTGCGAGATGCTCGAAGAGCTCCCTCGACATGAAGTTGCGCCAATGGGGGTTCCGACGGAAGTCGCCCGTCGGATTCTCGGAGTAGTTCGAGTGGTGGCATACGGCTCGGCCGCCTGCTCGCAAGACTCGCCTGAAGTCCTGGAGGTAGGCGCGGATCGTGTCGGTGTCGAAGTGAACCATCGAGTCGAAGGAATAGACGAACGTTACCTCACCATCTGGAATCCCTCGTAGACTGGTGCCGTCGCACACGAGGTACTCAACTCGAGGATCGTGGGCGAACCGCCTCCGGCAGAACTCGATGTTCTCCGGGTTGATGTCGACAACGTAGACCTTTCTCGCGAACTCGCGGAGCTTCTCCGTGTTGCGGCCGTGGCCCGCCGCCAGATCTACGACGACGGTGAAGTCAGAGTCCGCGATTAGCGGCCAGATGAGCTCGTCCCAGAGGCGATCGATCTCGTGCTCGGCCTGGTCGTAATACGTGGTGTCTTCCCAGTTTCTCCCGATCTCTTGGGCAAGTTCACGAGCTTGTTCACCTGAGACACCTGCCTGCGCGACCAGACTCATGTCTGGTACATGCCGGTCGTTCTCCCCGCTGTCCGAGGGAGCGTCGTCTTCGTCAAGGAACTCACGCAGCCGTGTCTCGAGTTCCTGTCCTGCACGTGCCCAGCTCCGCTTCTCAACAAACTCGCGCGCTCGGCTCGCCATCATCGCTGTCCCGATGGGATCGTCGAGGATCGTCTCGAGCGCGGCAGCGATCGCATCCGGGTGCGGATCGGCGAGCATGGCGAGCTCTCCTGAGTCGCCCAAGATGCTGGTGACGTTCTGTGAGTTCAGCTCAACTACCGGAAGCCCGCTCGCCATCATCTCAAGCGTCACGAGCGAAAGGTTCGTCAGCGAGAGGGCGATACCGGCGGTCGCCCGACGATAGAGAAGCGCCAACTCCTCGGCCGGGAGAACGCCAATGTCCTCACAGGGAAACGGCACGGTCGCGGGCGCTGCCCGATCCGAAGAGCACGACCCGGATGCCTTGGCGGCGACCGACGAGGGACGCGAGGCCGGCAAGCGCCAGCTCGACGCCGCGCCGGGGAGTCTCGCGCCGTGCGTAGACGACGACGAGGCCCGGCTCACGCTCGACGAGCGGCGCAAACTGATACGTCTCGAGATCCGTGCCATACGTGAACTCGGCCGGCGCGAGCCCGTTCTCATCACGCATCATCTGGGCGAGCCAGGGGGTGAACGTGATGCAGCGAAGCCCCATCCGGTACGTCTCCTCGCCCACAGGTACTCAGCGGACATCGGATAGAACGAGGGTTCGAAGTCCTGGACGAGGTATGCCTTCACTAGGCAGTTCGGTAGATCGCTAACCGGGTAGGCGGTCCACCAGTTCGTCGCGAGAGCCACGTCGGCCGAGTGGAAGTCTTCGAGACCGACGAACACGGGGGCCTCGACAGGCAGGAAGTGCTGACGAATCTCCTCGCGCAGCACCGGCGCTGATCGAGCCTCTAGGCCGAAGGGGTCGAAGACGAATACGGCGCACGCGTTGCCGCGCAGCTCGAGCTGCCGCACCAGACGGAAGATCGTCATGTGACCTCCCGACCCGATGCCCCATGGCGGCACGACCCAAGCGATCGTCAACGGGCCGAGAGGACGACCATGGTGGCGGACGCGGCGCGACTCGAGCCGCCGCCTGCCGCTCCCTGACGAACCCCCACTCGCCAAGCGGATCGACGTGAACCGGGCGTCGCGGCCACGGCATGGGATCCTCGAGCAGCGGGCTCCGGGGACTGTCGAACGGCTCGAAGGTCGAACGATTTTCGTACGACAGCAACCCGCGCGTCCACGGTGGTAGCCGGTTGCGCCCGCGAGCCGAGAGCGGCCCCGAGGCTCCTGAGCAGATGGTGTCGCCACGAGCGACCAAGCCGCAGCGCGAAGTTTCCACCCGCGCGCTCCACGGGCCGCGAGCCACGCTTCGGTCGGCCGCGACAAGACTTCGCACGCTACCGAACACTGTCCGCGGGATGGCAGGCTCGCGGTGGCCGAGCACCTCGCGCAAGCCCGCGATACTCGTCGAAGTACCGCCGCATGAAGCAATCGGTGGGATACCGATGCGAGTGGTAGACCTCGGCACGGGGCTGGAACACCTTGCGCGTAGCCGGCTTCGATCAGCTCACGACCGAGAAGCTGATCTTCCGCGTACGGCACATCGCGGTACGGCACGGCTTCCCATGCCCAGCGCGCGATGCAGCAGTTGACGCTCGAGAGGAACGTGAACCGGCCGGGGTTCGCACGGTACTCGGCGAGCCTTCGGCATCGCGGTGAAGCCGCTGCACATCGATCTCGGTTCCGTCGCCCCAGGTCTTGAAGTGCTCTTCGAGCTCGCGCGCGATCATGTGGGGGCGTCGGCTCTGGGGAGGTGCGGACCGAAGACCGCGGCCACGTCGGGGGCCTCCGCGAACCGTCGAGCAGCGCGGCGAGCCAGTCCTCGTGCGCCGGGGTCGCGTCCTGCGTCAGAAACGCGACGTGGTCGCCTCGGGCGAGCTCCATGATCCGGTTCCGGGTTCCGCCGTGCGATACTCGCTCGTTCGGATCTCGACCATGCGCGCATCGAATCGCCCGGCGATCTCGAGCGAGCCGTCGGTCGATCCGGAGTCGACCACGAGAAGCTCGACCTCGCGCTCGACGCGCTGTGCGCGGACGGCGGCGAGCACCTCGTCCAGAAACGCCGCCCCGTTCAGGACGGGAATCGCGACGGTGACGACGCCGTCGCTCACAGCTCGCGCAGCCAGCGACGGCCGCGAGGCGAGCCAGCTCGCGGAGGCGATCGACCTTGGCCTTCGCGCTTCGAAGCGGAGCCGTCATTCGCCATGAGCGCGACGCTCGAAGCCGTGAATGACGTTCTTGTAGTGCTCGACCTCGTGCTCGAGCGCCTTCCGCCGATGGAGCTCGGCCCAGAGCTTGCTACGTTCCGCGGTGACCTCCTCGAGGGCACGCTCGAGCCGCCGTAGGCGATCCTCCACCGGGAGGCCGTCGCGACGCGGCTCCTGCTTCTGCACCACTACAGATCCTCCGCGACGCGCGGTGCGAGTCGGCCGAAGGTGAACCAACCGACGATGCAGACCGCAGCCACGATGCCGACCGGGATCAGCACCTCGTAGACGCTGCCCATCACCTCCGCGACCGAGGGTGAACCCGCGCCGACAACCTGGTGTCTCGTTTCCTGCACGGCAGCAGCAAACGGGTTCCAGAGCACGTACTCGCGAAACTGCGCCGGTACGAACTCGATCGTGTAGATGATCGGACTTGCCCAGAACAGGAGCTGCAGCGAGATCTCCCAGATCGGCTGCATGTCCCGAAAGCGCACGAAGAGAACGCTCAAGAGCAGAGCGATCGCCGATGGCGAACCCGACCGTGCCCAGGGCGATCGGAATGACGTAGAGCCAGGTCACGCTGGGAGAAACGCCGTCGACCACAGCGAACAGGAGCACGACGATCAGTCCGAGCGCGAAGTTCGCAGCCGCGGTGGCCGTGGCAGCTACGGGTATCGCGAGCCGCGGGAACGCCAACTTGCGCAGAAGCGTCTCGCGGGCCACGAGGCTCGGAAGCGATGAGCTGGTCGCATCCGCGAAGAAGCTCCACAACACGATCCCGATCATTAGGACAACCGGGTAGTGCGGCACATCGTCGCCCAGACGAATGATCCTCGTGAACACGAGGTAGAGGACGCCGAACAGAAGCAGCGGCCGGAACAGCGTCCAGAGATAGCCGAGCAAGGATCCGAAGTAGCGCAGCTTGAACTCCATGACCGCAAGCGAGCGCGCGATGTAGAGAAAGCGCAGCCATTCCGGAGCCCCCGCACGAAGGCGTTGGTCCTGCGTACCAGGCGTCGTCGAGCTCATTGGGCCCCGACTGAGCGAACGGCGCTTTCCACGGTCGAGTCATGGGGAAGGTCCACGATTCCTCCCGACGTGACGCGGCCGTTGACGCGCAGACTCAGGAACTCCTCTCGCCAGTCCGCGAAGCGATTCGCATCCTCGTACGCCACCGCGGGAGACACGCTGTAGTGCCCGTCCGCCAGCAGCGCGCGAAAGCGGACCGCGTATACGGCGTCTTCAAGCGGGCTGAATACGCCGGTGCGGCACCCGTCGAACATCGTGTTCGTCACGAACGCATGGTCAGCGTTCTCCGTCTTGACGATAGCGCCGAAGATCGGGTTGTGGTGCGGCCGGTGAAAGCGCACCCGGACACGCAGCGTGACCCATTCGCCCTGCTCGACTGCCGTCACCGGGTTGTCGTCGTCGTCGTGGAGCCACGCCTCGATGATCTCGGCCGAGCCGTCACCCCATCG
Organism: uncultured Thermoleophilia bacterium; assembly: GCA_963819905.1. Taxonomy (GTDB): domain Bacteria; phylum Actinomycetota; class Thermoleophilia; order Gaiellales; family Gaiellaceae; genus CAWCQC01. Next base: position 66,875 of record CAWFXP010000004.1, on the reverse strand, counting down.
CACCGTTCGCCCATCGCTGCTGGCTTCTTCTCGCGCTTCGAGGAACGCGTGGCCACGGTACTCGTGGACAACGTCATGAGGATCGCCGATGGCGGCCACGACGCCGTGCTCGAGCAACATGACCCTGTCACAGAATCGCTCGACGGTCGCAAGATCGTGGCTGACGAACAGAACCGTCCGTTTCTCGCGCTTGAACCGCCGAAACGTGTCGAAGCATTTCTGCTGGAAGCGAGCGTCACCAACCGCAAGAACCTCGTCGACGAGGTAGACGTCGGCGTCGGACTGGATCGCAGCGGAAAATCCGAGCCGCACCTGCATGCCGGACGAATAGTTCTTGAGCTTCAGGTCGACGAAGTCCTCCAGCTCGGCGAACTCCACGATCGCCGGGAAGCGCCGGCGAGCCTCCGCGGGGGAGAGGCCGAGGAGCGAGGCGTTGACCACCACGTTGTCGAGCGCCGGTAGCTCGCCGTTGAAGCCGACGCCGAGTTCGATGAAGGGCGAGATGCGCCCTGAGACGGTCACGCGACCCTGGTCCGGGAGGTAGATGCCGGCGAGGCATTTGAGCAAGGTGCTCTTGCCCGACCCGTTTGCGCCGATGACGCCGAAGAACTCGCCCGCGACGCACCTCGAACGACACCTCACGGAGCGCGTCGAGCTGACGTGTTGCCCGTGACCGGCGTGGTGCGAGTGCTCGCTGCTTCAACGTGTAAGGACGGTCTACCGGGATGCGAAAAGTCTTCCAAAGACCGTCACAGCGAACAGCGTTGCCTAGCGACCCGTCGCTCGGCCGCGCATTCGGAGAGCGAGTGCCGCGTGCACCGTCAATCCCAGACGGAGCCCTCAACGGAACTTACCGTACCACGCTGCTTCCGCTGTCCGGCGACGACGTCGCGGCGTCACCCAGCGAAGAAGATCCTGGTCGGTCGCGGTTTGCAAGCGCCGCAGGCGCGCCCGCTGCGCGAAGTGCCGCCGGCAGCCGGGCGAAGGCGGCACCGATAGCAGCGAGGCGTGTGGCGACGAAGACCACGTCGGGCTGTTCAGCGCGGAGAACCCGGCTCGATACGTCGCGAATGACGTGTAAACCTAGCCCGCGAAGCGCGTCTATGTACGCGCTGCGCACGTAGCCCGGCCGGCGCGTTGCGAGTATGGACGACGAGGCGGTTGCGCTCCTTCCAGAACTCTGCGCGCGTGCGCACCGTCGCGGCAGACGCTCCGTGCACATGCCATGCCCTGGCGCCCGGGACGTAGAGATGCCTCCACCCGCGGGCGCGCCCGCGCCAGGAAAGGTCGAAGTCCTCGTAGTACAGAACAGTCTTCGTCGAATACCCCGACGTCCTCGAGATACTCGCTTCGGAGTAGCACAGCGCAGCCGGACCAGCCGAACACCTCGTCGGCGGCGTCGTACTGCCCGTGATCCGGCTCGAGATAGCCCCTATCCGAGCCGTAGCCACCTTCGAGGGCCACCGCGCCGGCGCTGTTGAGCAGAGGCATCTGGAGCGCGGTTGCCCGCAGGCACACCCACATCGGTCTGCGGCCGATCTCCATGCGCCGGACCGACTCCCCGGACGCGATGGATACGGTCTTCGGGCGATCGCACGAGAGCAGTAGTTTGGCCTCGACGCACGTCGACGTGGCATCGAGCGGCACGTAGAGGCGCGCTGCGGCTCCCGTCCACTGAAACGAGCGAGCACCCTCTTGCTCGGGGCCGTGGAAGCCGCTCGCGAAGTACGTCCGCCCAGAGAGGTCGGCGCCGTCGACCCGCACGCATTCGAGTCGTACCCCGAGCGTCTCGATGGTCTCCGCGTCCTCGACGATGCGTGCTCGGTCTCCAGCTCGACCTGTGCGAACGCGCCGGACAAGAGAACCTTCGGGGAGGCGGCGCCTGCCCCGAGATCACGTTCGAGCGCCTGTACGAGGAGACGGAGCCAGTCCCGCTCCACGACGGCGTCGTTGTTCACGAGCGCGACGTAGTTCGTTCCATCCAGGTCAGACAGAGCCAGGTTCACCGCCCCGCCAAAGCCGAGGTTTCTCGGAGCGCGGACGAGGCGCACGCCGTCCCGCCGCTCGATCTGCAGGTCGCTCCCGTCACGCGACCCGTTGTCGACGACGATCACCTCGAGAGCGTCCTGCGGCCAGTTCAGGCTGGAATCGAGTCGAGGCACCGTTCGATCAGGTGACCCCCGTTGTAGTTGACGACCACGATGCGTACACGCGGCGTCACGATCGGGCGCGGTTCCCGACCCGTGCGCATCCGTCAGAGACAGCTCGCGTAGCCCGCCAGGACTGCTTCGCCGCACGCCCGTTGCGTGAAGCGCCCGGCGTGCTCGATTCCCCTCGCCGAGAGCGACGTCCTGTTCTCGAGCGCCGATGCGAGGGAGGCTGCGAAAGCGCTCGAGCTCTCGGGGTCGGCCCGTAAGGCGGCGTCCCCGCATGCCTCGTCGAGAGACTCGTGCGAGGAGCACACGACGGGAGCTCCGCTCGCCATGGCCTCGACGACCGGCATCCCGAAGCCTTCGAATCGTGACCCGTACGCGAACGCCGAGGCGCCCCGGTAGAGGGCAGCCAGCCGTTCGCTCGGGACGTATCCGAGCCAGTGGACGCCGGGACGATCAAGCGTGACGGGGTCTCCCCAGCCACTGGCGCCGACAACGGCGAGAACGAGCTCGGGTTGCGCCCGGCGCAGCTCGTGAACGCCCTGCAGGAGCACGCTCAGATTCTTGCGAGGCTCCAAGGTGCCCACGGCAAGCACGTAGGGCGCGCCGAGGTCGGCGATCGGGCCGTCGGGACAGAAGAGCGGGTCCACCGCTGGGTACGCCACCTTCGTCGGCGGGCACCGGGAGCCGAACCGGTCTCGCACGTCGCGCTCTGTGAACTTCGAGTTGGTGAACACGACATCGCAGTCCAGGCTGGCGCGGTACTTCGCGGCGTGCATCCGTCTCGTCCTCGCGGTCGTCCACTGAGGAAATCGAAGCGGAACGAGGTCGTGGATGGTCGTGGCGCGAATCCCGCAGCGCTGCTGTGGATACATCCAGTCTGAGAAGTGAAAGACGTCGAAGCGCCCAAGCAGCCGCTCGACTTGTGGGCGTCGCAACCGGCTCCACGCGACACGCCACGTGTGAGCAAGGGGGAGGCGGACGATTGCGACCTCGACGGCGATACCGGCGAGGGCCTCCCGGATACGACGTGCTCCCCGGAGGCCGCTCGGCGCAAACGCAACAAGCTCGTGGCCTGCCTGCGCGGCCGCTTCCGCGACGCCGGCGACCATGCCCCGCGTGTAGTTGCCGATCCCGGTCCGAGGAATCGACAGCGGACTGACGTCTACCACGATTCGCATGGCCGCGTGAGACACGGTACCGATCGAGAGCCGGTCGAGCGCGTTGCGAGGCGGGCTTGCCGGCGGAGCCGACAGGGTCGCTAGACTCGTACGCTATGTCGCGTCGGAGAAGGCGGTGACGCCGCCTGTTTGAAGGCAAGACAGTCGCCGTCGTCGTTCCCGCGTACAACGAGGAGCGCTTGCTTGCGGAGACGATTCGCGGGATTCCCGAGTTCGTCGACCGGATCCTCGTCGTGGACGACGCCTCCACGGACGCGACCGTGGAGCGGGCGCAGGGCGTCGATCCACGCGTCGAGCTGATCCGGCGCCCGCGAAACGGGGGCGTCGGCGCGGCCGTCGTCACGGGCTATCGCCACGCGATCGCCGAGTCCATCGACGTGACCTGCGTCATGAACGGCGACGCGCAGATGGATCCGGCCGACCTGATCACGCTCGTCGCCGCTGTCGCCCGCGGGGAGTGCGACTACGCGAAGGCGAACCGCGTTTGTACGCCTGACGCAAGGCGCGTCATTCCGTCGTCGCGCTACGTCGGGATCATCGTACTGTCGCTCCTGACGAAGGTCGCGTCCGGATACTGGAAGATCGGCGATTCCCAGTCGGGGTACACCGCCGTCAATCTGGAGACGCTGCGCGAGCTCGATCTCGACGGGCTCTATCCCCGCTACGGGTTTCCGAACGACATGCTCGTTCATCTGAACGTGGGCAACCGGCGGGTGCGCGAATTCCCGTCGCGTCCGATCTACGGCATCGGCGAAGAAAGCGGCATCCGCCTGCCGGCTGTCATTCCGGCGCTCTCCTGGTTGCTCTTCAGCGGGTTCTGGTGGCGCCTGAAGGAGAAGTACCTCATACGCGAGTTCCATCCACTCGTGGTCTTCTACGCGATCGGGACCCTGTTCTTCGCAGCGGGCTTCGTGCTCGGAGCCGTCGAGACGAGCTTCCGAGTGCTCGTCGAGCAGGTTTTCTCGCCCGCGATCGTCGTCGTCGTGCTCCTGCTGGCCGGATTGCAGATGACCGTGCTCGCCATGTGGCTCGACAAGGAGTCGAACAAGGGCCTGTCGGGCCGAGCGCCTAGCCGGCCGAGAGCAAACGAGCAGGCAACTGTAAGCAGGGTTTAAAGATCCTTCGCCAGACCTGGCGACGCCGATCCCGTCGTCTACCATCGTGTCGGTGAGGCTGCTGGCGCTTCTCGTTTCGCTCGCTGCGCTCGCCGCAGCCCCTGCGCCTGCGGCAGCCGCCAACAACCTCGACGTCGGCCTCTACGACGAGGCGTCGACGCTCTTCGCCGCCGATACCCAGGGCTTCGACCAGCTCCAGGAGCTCGGCGTCGACGTCCTGCGGCTGAACCTGTACTGGAACCGCGTGGCGACCGACCCGGCCGAGCAGCCCTGCAGACCCCGGCGACCCAGCCTACGACTGGTCGCTCTACGACCGAGCCGTTTCACTGGCCGCCGAGCGAGACATCCGCTTGCTCCTCGCCGTCATCGCCACGCCCGGCTGGGCGAACGGTGGCAAGGGAGCGAAGTACGCGCCGACGAACTTCAGCGACCTCCAGGCCTTCTCCCGAGCAGCGGCTACCCGCTACTCGGGGAACTACGTGCCCGTGCCTCGTACACCCAGCGGGATCGCCGCTCCTCTCGGCGACGTGGATTTCTGGCTTGCCTGGAGCGAGCCGAATGCGCCCAACTTCCTCCAGCCGCAGTTCCGCAAGGTCGGCAACCGCTACGTGCTGGCCAGCCCGTCGATCTACGCGACGCATCTGCAATGCCGTCCGTCGCGGCGTCCACGCGGCCGGCAAACGGCCGGCGTTCAGCGAGACGGTTGCCTGCGGGGCCACCAACCCCCGCGGGAAGATGCGCGGCAACGGGAATCGCGACTCGGTCTCGCCGCTCCTCTTCCTCGAGAAGATGAAGGCCGCGGGCGCGCAGTTCGACGTGTACGCGCACCATCCGTACTCGCCGAGCCGCCACATCGCGCCGGGAGAGCGGATCGCGCTCGCGTGAACACCGTCCCGCTGGGGAACATCGACGTGCTGCTGACCACGCTTGACCCGCCTGTACGGCAAGAGCATGCGTCTCTGGATCACCGAGTACGGGTATCAGACGAATCCGCCAGATCCCTTTTTCGGCGTCTCCTGGGGGAAGCAGGCGACCTATCTGCGCCGGGCATACGCAATCGCCCGAGCGAATCCACGGATCGACATGATGCTCTGGTTCCTGTTGCAGGACGAGGTCGACGTGGGCCGCTGGCAGTCCGGGCTGATCAGCGCCTCAGGGCAGCGAAAGCCCTCGTTCGGCGCCCTGCGCGGCGTTGCCGGTGGATAGGCTCCGATAGGCACAGATCCATCGTGATGCTTTTCAAACTGCGGTAAGGGGGTACCGCCGCATCGATGTCGGCCGTACGCGAGCCAGCCGCTCGAGACAAGGGGCAGGGGACGGCACCATCGGTCGTGACCGCCGTCGGCGTCGAAGACATCAGACGACGCGTTCCGCCCGTTCTCCTTCGCCCATCGCCATTCCGTTGCGCAGGTCGCCAGGGTGCTCACGCTGGTGACGGTCGACCTCGTGGGGCTCGCCGCCGGCGTGTATCTCGCCCTCGTCCTGCGCGAGCTCTGGATCGGCGCAGCTCCTGACTGGGAGGGGCTCTGGGACACGGCCGCGGACTGGCTCGGCTTCCTCGCCCTCGTCATCGTCCTGGTCTTCGCGCAAGCCGGTCTCTACGCGCCTCGCGACCGCCGTCCCGGCGTTCAGCGAGTCGCGTCGTCCGTGGTTCTGGTGGGCGTGCTGGCGCTTGCCTTCGCACTCGGGACGGGATTCGACTTCAACACGTACGGCATCGTCCCGACCTCCATCGTCCTGACCGCGGTCTTTATCGGAGCCCTGCGCTGGGGGCACGCTGTGGCCCTGACGACGCTGGAGCGCCGGTTCGGGATCAGGCAGCGGGTCGTCCTCGTCGGCACACCGGCCGCAGTCGAGCCGCTCCAGCGCGCGCTCTCCGACGACCGTTACGCCATCGCCGAGACGCTTGGGCCGGAGCGACTCGGGAGCGAGCTCCGCGCGACGCTCGGAACGCAGACGGTCGACGAGATCATCGTCGCCGAGACCGGGCTCGACGAGCGCAAGCTGCGCGACGTGGTCGATACGGCCCACCGGCGGGGGATCAAGGTGCGCATCGCGCCGAGCGCAACGAAGCTGCTGGCTGAACGGGCGCAGATCCTCCCGGGCCACGTGACGCCGCTGATCGAGGTGCGGCCGCCCGTGCTGGCGGGCTTCCAATGGCTCGCCAAGCGCACGTTCGACATCGGGGTGAGCCTCCTCGTCCTGCTGGTGGGACTGCCGCTCTGGCTCGCGATCGCGGTCGCGGTGAAGCTCAGCTCGCGTGGATCGGTGCTGTATCGCGACCGCCGGGTCGGTCTCCACGAGCGCGAGTTCGAGATGCTCAAGTTCCGCACGATGGCGGAGGATGCGCCCATGCGGCGCGACGGGCTTCTGCCGGCAAACGAGGTCGGATGGCGCGCTGTTCAAGATCAGAGAAGGATCCGCGAGTCACCCGAGTCGGCCGCGTCCTGCGCCGGCTCTCGCTCGACGAGGTTCCGCAGACGCTCAACGTCCTGCGCGGTGAGATGAGCCTCGTCGGGCCCCGCCCGCTGCCGGTCACCGATTACGCCGAGCTGCTGCCCTGGCAACGCCGCCGATCGCTCGTCCTCCCCGGCGTGACCGGTCTGTGGCAGATCTCGGGGCGGGCGGATCTCGGCGTGGACGAGCTGATCGCGCTCGATTTCCACTACGTCGAGCGGTGGTCGATCTGGCTGGACGCCGTGATCCTCTTGAAGACCATCCCGGCAGTCATCCGAGGACGCGGCGCGTACTGACCTCGTGTCCAAGCCGCTCAGGGTGGGCCTCGACGTCTCGCCGCTGGCGCTGACCCGCGGCGGCACGGCTCGCTACGTTCAGGGCCTGCTCGGCGGTCTCTCGAGCATCGGTGACGTAGGCGTCCAGCCGCTCTCCTTTCCAGCTTCGGGACGCGCAGCGACGCTCGTTCGCGACCTCGGCTGGTATCCGGTCGCCCTTCCGCGTGCTGCCCGGCGGAGCGGGGTGGACGTCCTCCACTGCACGACGTTTCGCGCCCCCCTCACCGGAACCACTCCCATGGTGGCCACGTTCCACGACCTGGCCGTGCTTCGAATGCCGCGCTGCTTCAACCGCTGGAGCCGCGTCTATGGACGGCATGTGCTCCGGCACGTCGCCCGGGCGTGCACGGCGATCATCGCCGTTTCCGAGTTCACGCGGCGAGAGGTCATCGAGCTACTCGGCGTGCGAGAGGAGCGGATTCACGTCGTGCCCAACGGAGTCGGCGCCCCGTTCACGCGAGAGGGTCGGGCGGCCTCGGGAGAGTACGTCCTCGCCGTCTCCACGCTCGAGCCGCGGAAGAACCTGAACCGCCTCGTTCGCGCGTTCCAGCTCGCCGGTCTGTCCGGCTGCGAGCTGCGCGTCGTGGGCGCCAGGGGCTGGGGCGGAGTCGAGGTAACCGGGCCACGAACCTCGTGGCTCGGGGCCGTCACGGACGAGGAGCTCGCGGACCTGTACCGGGGGGCTCTGTGCGTCGCCTACGTCTCCCTCTACGAAGGCTTCGGATTGCCGGTCCTCGAGGCCATGGCGTGCGGCGCTCCAGTCGTCGCCTCGACGGCCTCGGCGCTGAGAGAGCTCGGCGGAGACGCGGTGGTGGCCGTCGATCCGCACGATCCGGAGGCGATCGCGCACGGGCTCGAGGAGGCGATCAGCCGTTCGCAGCAGCTCCGGGGTCGGGGCCTCGAGCGCGCCGGGCAGTTCAGCTGGCGGCGAACCGCGGCGGAGACGGCCGCCGTCTATCAGGTCGCGGCGTGAGCTCGCCGGCTGAAGAGCGCCCGCTCGTTCTCGTCGACGCCGACGTGCTCGGAAGACGCCGCACCGGCGACGAGACGTTCGTCCGGTCGTTGCTCGGTGCGCTCGGGGAGATCGGCGACGAGGTGCGCCTGGCTGCGGTCACACGGCATCCGGAGCTCGTCCCGGCAGGGGTGCAAGCGATACCCGTTCCGGTGCGCAGCCAGGCGATCCGACTGGGCCTTCGGCTACCGCGCCTGCTCCGGCAGGTGCGCCCGGCGGTCGTGCACACGCTCTACGCGCTCCCGCTCGCGTGTCCGTGTCCGTCTGTCGTCACGGTTCAGGACGTGTCGTTCGAGCTGGCGCCGCACCTCATGAGACGGAAGGATGCGTTGCTCTTTCGTGCCGTGGTACGGGCAGCGGTTCGGCGCGCGGCCCGCGTCATGACCTGCTCCGAACGGACTCGGCGGGACCTCATCCGCCTCTATCGCCTGCCGGAGGAGAAAGTCGTCGCGATTCCGTACGGCGTCGACCCGATCTTTGCGCCAGGCCGATCCCGCGACGGCGGCTTTCTGCTCTCCGTCGGCGCCGTGGAGCCGCGAAAGAACCTGCTCGCCGCTGCGGATGCCGCGCGGGAGATCGGTCTCGCCCTGGTCGTCGCCGGCCCTGTTCGCGACGAGGCGCTCGCTCGGGAGCTCTCGAGACGTCGTGTCAGGCTCGCCGGCTACCTGCCGCAGGAAGAGCTCGCGGGTCTCTATCGCGATGCGGACTGCCTGCTCTTTCCCTCGCGCTTCGAAGGCTTCGGGTTCCCTGTTCTCGAGGCGATGGCTTCGGGAACGCCTGTCGTGTGCTCCGACGAGCCGGCGCTACGCGAGACGGGCGGGGACGCGGCCGTCTTCGCCGCGAACGGGAACCTCGCCTCCGCCGTGGAGCACGCCCTGAAGGACAGGGCACGGCTTTCGGCGGCCGGAATCGAACGAGCGCGCCGCTTCACATGGCAGAGAGACAGCGCGTCGGACGCTCGCCGTCTACCGGGAGGTGATGGCGTCGTGAGGGTTTCCGCCGTCGTCGTCTCGCACGAACAGGCGTCCGAGGCCGAGAGGAGCGCAGGCATTCTCCTTCCGGACGTCGACGAGCTCGTCGTCGTCGCAAACACGCCGACGAGCGTGACGGCGCTGCCGGGCGGCGCGAGGCTCGTGCGAAACCGTCGTTCGCTTGGCTTCGCGGCAAATGCGAACGCCGGCATCGCGGCCACCACGGGAGACGCCGTCATCGTTGCGAATGCCGACGTGGCCCCGCTCCCCGGAGCCGTTGCCACGCTCGCGGCGTTCATGGCGTCCCGACCGACGTGCGGCATCGTCGGCCCGCAGCTCGTCTTCCCCGACGGCTCCTGGCAGCCCTCGCGGCGGCGGTTTCCCACGGTCGGCGGAACGCTCGTTCGGCGTACGCCGCTCCGAGCTGCCTTCTCCCCGCGTGAGCGCCAACGTGAGCACTACGGCCTCGACGCCCGACCCGCGAGTCCCGTGCAAGCCGACTGGATGCTCGGAGCGTTCCTCCTGCTCCGAAGGACGATGCTCGAGGCGATCGACGGGTTCGACGAGGGGTTTCGCCTGTACTGCGAGGACATCGATCTTTGCTACCGGGCCGCAAGAGCCGGCTGGGAGCGCTGGTACGTGCCCGAGGCCGTCGTCGAGCATGCCTATCCGGCCGCGACGGACTCGGAGTTCCTCACCAGGCGCACCGTCTGGCACTGGCGGGGCATCGCTCGCTTCGTCCGCAAGCATCCCGAGCGTCTTCGTGCGCTCTGACCGTGGCCGGTCGACGGAGCGGGGGAGGGTCCTAGGCGTCCGCGCCGGTTCGATCGCGAACCATACGCCTCCCGGCGAAGACCAGACCGGCGACGGCGGCGACACCTGCGACCGCGAGCAACACGATGACCGGCACCGGCAGGCCGGCGCCGTCCCCATCGGTCTCGAGCGGGGCGGCCGCCTCGGAGGGGACGGGAGCGACCTCCTCATCGTTCGGGAGTGGGGCGGAGCCCTCCGTCGGGGGCGCCTCCTCTCCTGCTGCCCCGCCGGCATCCGCCGAGGACTCGCCGGATCCTGTGCCTCCGTTCTGGCCGCTCGACGCGCCGGAGTCCGGCGATTCGGTCGCGGCGCCGCCGCCGTTCTCGTCCACGCCGCCGCCGTTCTCGGCCACGCCGCCGAGAAGCGTCGCCTGGAGAGCTCGGCTGATGTCGTCCGCGGCGCTCGAGTAGGACCGCAGGTCCTCCGGCAGGGCGGCGATCGCCTGCTGGTAGCACGCCGTAGGGTATGAACCGTCGATCGTGCCGTTGTCAGACCAGTCCTGGATGACCTGCTGGGCGCAGCCCGAGCCTGCAGACGCGGAGCCGGCCGTGAGCGACGCAGAGGACGACGAGGAGCACCGCGAGCAGGACCCGCGATGCCCGAGCGCTGGCAGCTGTCGAAGAAGGACTCATACCGTGAGTGTGCCCAACGCCGCCGGACATACGTCGCAATGACCGTAGGCCCGGACGTGCCGACGCGCCGGCGGACGGCCGAGTCTCGCCTACCCCTTCCGGAGTCCGATCGGAGCGCATTGCGAACCAACGTACCCGCGATCCTCCTGTTCGGCACATCCGGTCTCCTCCTCGCCGTGTCCATGCTGCACGGAGCCGGTTCGACGGACCGGATGGTGTTTCCGCTCGGCGCGGCTGCGCTGGGCTTGATCGTCCTGGCGCTCGCGGGGGCGCTCGCAGACCGACTGCCGGTACCGCGGGTCGAGACGATCGCCTGGGTGGGCATCGCGTTGCTCGGCGCACTTGCGCTCTGGTCCGCGGTCTCGATCGACTGGTCGCTGTCTCCGGAGCGCTCGTGGGCGTACGCCAACCGGTTGATCGTCTACCTGCTCTTCCTGCTCGTCGGGCTCTTCGCCGGAGCGACGACACGCCGCGCGCCGACGTTCGCCGCCGCCGGGATGACGATCCTCGTCGCTGCGACCGCAGGCTGGGCCCTTGCTTCGAAGATCGCTCCCGCGCTCGCCGACGACGGCAGCCCCGTCGCGCGCCTCCGAGCGCCGGTGGGGTACTGGAACGGCTTGGCGTTCGTGCTAGCGGTCGGCGTCCCGTTGGCTCTCTGGGTCGCGTCGAATCAATCCTTGCGCCGGCCGCTCCGCGCAGCAGGCGTGGCGCTCGCCGCCTCGCTCCTGATCGCGCTGTTTCTGACGTACTCGCGTAGCGGAGTGCTCGGCGCGGTCGTGACGGCCGGCGTGTGGCTCGCCCTCGTCCCGAGGAAGCGGGCAAGCGTCGGTGCGCTCCTCGTAGCCTTTGCGGTGGCGGCCGCTGTGTGCGCGGTCGCGCTGACGCTCCCCGGCGTCTCAGAAGATGCGCAGTCCTATGCGGCGCGCCGCGAGGACGGCCGCATCTTCGGCGCTGTCCTCGGCGGAGCCCTGGTCTGCGCATTCGGGATCGCGTGGCTCGGCCTTCGTCTGGGAGATCGGCTGCCCGAGCGTCTGACGCCACGCGGTCCTCAGCGGCCGCCGCCTTCGCATCGTGGCGGCGGTCTGCGTGGTCGGGCTCGGTATCGCGGCATTTGCGTCCGGGTGGGCCGTCCGCGAGCTGCGCGAGTTCGCCAATCCGCCCACGAGCCTTCTTTCGCAGGAAGCGGATCGGTTCACGAGTCTCAGCTCGAACAACCGGTGGACCTGGTGGAACGAGGCCTGGACCGCCTTTCGCGACGAGCCGTTGACCGGAACCGGGGCGTCGAGCTTCCCGGTCGTCCACCGGCTCGTGCGGGAGGATGCGCTTACCGTCACGACGCCCCACAGCACGCCGCTCCAGTTCCTCGCGGAGCTCGGGTTGATCGGCGGCCTCGTCGGGGGCGCTGCGACCGCGCTCCTCCTCGTAGCGCTCATACGACGCGTGCGCCGCCTGACGGGCTCGCAACGCGCGGCCGCGGCCGCCCTTCTGGCCGGGATCGTGGGATACGTGCTCTATGCGTCGCTCGACTTCCCGCTCGACTTCGTCGCCGTAAGCTCTCCGGTCTTCCTGTGCGCCGGGATTCTGCTCGCCGAGCCCTCCGGTCGCCGCGCGAGCTACGGACGGGCGCGTTGGCTCGGACTCGGCGCTGCGATTGCCGTCGCCGGAGTCGTTCTGGTCTCGCTCGCCGCGCCCTGGCTCGCGGCGCGCCGAGTCGAACGCACGTACGTGCTGCTCGCGGAAGGACGCCCGCAGGACGCGCTGGCCGTCGCCGAATCCGCAGCCGACCTCAATCCGCTGGCTCTCGAGAGCACATTCGCCGAGGCGCGCGCGAACATCGCTCTCGGGAGGATCGACCGGGCGCGCGACGTGCTCGTCGACGGCGTGCGCACTCATCCGTCGGACTCGACCGCCTGGGCGGAGCTGGCACGCCTCGAGCTTGCCGTTCCCGGCCGCGAAGGGATCGGAGCGGACTATCTCGACCGTTCGCGACAGCTCGATCCGCTCGGCCGGAGCCCTGCCACGCCGTAGCGCCCGCCGACAGAACGACGCACGATAAGGCGCGTTATGTCAACCCGGCCTCGAACCGGTGCCGGCGAGGCCACCTCCCTGCCCTGCGTGCGATTTTTCCACAACCGGAGGTTTTCCACAGCACCTTGCGAATGAGGGGCCGCCCGCGTAGCGTTCCAGGTTCTCGTGTTCAACGATCCGCCAGTCTTCCCGGGACGGATCGATCCGAGCGACCGCTTCCGAGAGCGCCGAAGGCGCGCCCGCCGGCGGCGCCAGATCCGCTCCCTCGCGATCCTCGCCGTCCTCGTGGGCGCGGTCGTCGCGCTCGCGCTGAACGCGAAGCTCTTCACCGGGGGCGGCTCCGGCGCCGAGTCACAGGCGGGAGCGACGACGGTCGCCGAGACCGAGCAGGCGCCCTCGGCGAAGCCCGCCGGGCCGCCGAAGGAGGTCCGCGGCGTCCACCTGACCGCTGCGCTCGCCTCCGTCCCCGGCAAGCTCGGCGAGTATCTGAAGCTCCGCAGGAACGGCCTCAACACCCTGCAGCTCGACATCAAGGACGAGAACGGCGAGGTTGCCTTCCGCTCCCGCGCGGTTCCTCTCGCCGGCGCCGTCAGGGCCGCGCAACGCTACTACGACCCTGCGGCCGTGGCGAAGCGTGCGGCTGCCGCCGGCATCTACCTGATCGGACGGGTGGTCGTCTTCGAGGATCCACGGCTGTCGGAGGCACGCCCCGGCCTGGCCATCCGGACGCGCGACGGCTCCGTCTGGCGCAACAGCGGCGGCCTCGGCTGGACGAACCCCTACGACCAGCGCGTCTGGAAGTACAACGTCGACATCGCGGTTGCCGCCGCCCGGGCGGGCTTCGACGAGATCATGTTCGACTACGTCCGCTTCCCGAGCGACGGCGACGTGGACGGGGCGGTCTACGCCGGTCGCAGGTCGGAGCCCCGCTGGCAGACCATCGCGAGCTTCGTGGAGTACGCGACGAACCGTCTGAAGCCGCTCGGCGTCGAGGTGTCGGCAGCCCTCTTCGGCCTTGCCGCGACCCGTGACCTCGGCATCGGGCAGCGTCCGCGCCTCCTCGCCGAGCACCTCGACGCCATCTACCCGATGGTGTACCCCTCCCACTTCGGGTCCGGGGAATACGACATCCCCGACCCCTCGGCCACCCCGGGACGAACCGTGAGCTTCGCCCTGCTCGACTTCCGCCGGAAGCTCGAGGGCCGGGACACGCGCCTCGTGCCCTGGCTTCAGGACTTCACGCTCGGCCGGACATATTCCCAGGCCGACGTCCGCGAGCAGATCGACGCGGCCCGCCGGGCCGGAACCGGCGGCTACCTCCTCTGGAATGCCGGGAGCGAGTACTCGACCGGCGTCCTGGCCGGACGCTAGCTTCCGCCCCCTCCCTCCTCCACATGATCCACAGTTCTCGCGATAAACTGTGGATAAATTCGTGGAAAAAAGAAAGGCCGCAATTTGCGTTGTTTTTCGCTTTTTGCCGCTTGCATCATGTCTGGAAATGCCCTAGGTTTCCTCTTGCGCCGAGCACGGGGCGTGAGTAGGTCGAAGCTCTACCGGGCAGCGGTACGCGGAAGCGGAAGGCCGGCCGGGAGAGTGGACGAAAGCGCAACCGGCTCGGCGAACTCTTGGTCCCTTTTGGTCTCGTGGAGCCGCTCGGTGGCGGGCTCCGAGCGCTGCATCGTCTAGAGTCTCCCCCCGATGCACCTGCGCGCACCAGCCGTCGGCCGCGAGACGTCGGGCCTCCTCTGGGGAACCGGGCTCGGCCTCTACGTCTTTCTGTTCATGCTCGCGATCGGTATCGGCATGGGTGTCTCGGCGATCACCTCGGCCCTGTCGGCGTTCGTCGTCTTCCTCCTCGTCGTCCTCTTCGGCGACGATCCGCGCCGGGCCAGGCTCTGAGCGTGCTACACGGGTGAGCCCGCAGCCGGGCGCTCCGCGTCACCGCAGAGCGACCCGAGCAGCCGCTCCGCGAGATCGGATCCGAGCTCGGCCTCGAGGCGCTCTCGTGCGCTCCGCCGGCGGGCGCTCGTCAGACGCTCGACGCGGGCGCAGTGATCGAGCAGAAGCGCGGTTCCGCGCCCCAGAGGCCGCATTGTTGAATCGGCTCCGTCAGGGGTCACGTCTCAGTCATCGTCGCCGGGGACCCCCCTGACATCCCTGGCGCGAGTGGTCTTCATCCCTGGCGCGAGTGACCGCGCTCTCCCCCTTCGCGCAACTCGTGCCGCGTGCACGAGAACGGGCCCGCCCGCAGCTCGGCAGCCAGGCCGTCGAGACTCTCCTCCCCCGTCGCATCGAACACCTGGTCGAGCACGTCGACCGCCGTGTCGGAGCAGTAGGGCAGGTCGAGGTGCTCGCGCGAGACCACGTTCACCGACGTGGTACCGCACGAGGGGCAGCGGACCGCGACGAGCATCCGTTCGTCCCGGGGGGCGAGGACGCGGAAGGCCGAGGGGAAGACCGGCCGCGCGCACTCCTCGGCGACGCACCAGAACGCCCAGGGCCAGCGCCCTTGCCGGATCCGGTGGGCTGCCTCCTCGCGGAGCTCAGCGTCCGCCGAGCCGGTTCGGCCGCTCATCACGTCCAGAAAGCGGGCAGACGAGCCGGCGACCGGCGCCCAGTCGAGCTCGTCGTGCGTGACGAGACCCGGATGATCTCCGCCGCACGGGCACGCGAACCTGACCTCGAACACCGCCGGCCGCGCCGTTCCCGGCACCCGCTCGAGAGCCCGGAAGGCCGACAGCCGCACCGAGGCCTCCGTCCCCGAGGGACAGGAGAACGTGTAGCGAGCCGTCAACCCGTCGTACACCAGCTCTCAGTGTGACGGACGCGGCGGTCAGCGATAACGCACGACCGCGAAGACGTCGCGGCCCGGCAGCTGGTCGCGCCCGTTGAGGTAACCGAGCTCGACGAGGAACGCGACGCCGACGACCTCGCCGCCGAGCTGTTCTACGAGCTCGACCTTCGCCTTCGCCGTTCCGCCGGTGGCGATGACGTCGTCGTGGACGAGGACGCGGGCACCCGGTGCGATCGCGTCCTCCTGGACCTCGAGGCTGTCCACCCCGTACTCGAGCGCATACTCGACGCTCACGGTGCGCCAAGGCAGCTTGCCGGGCTTGCGGGCTGCGATGAAGCCGCAGCCGAGGCGTAGAGCGAGCGCGCCGCCGAGGATGAACCCGCGCGACTCCGCGCCGAGCACGTAGTCCGGCTGCCGGGGCTCGGCGAACGCCGCCAGCCGCTCGACGGCCTCGTAGAGGGCCGCGGGGTCGGCGAGGAGCGGCATGATGTCCTTGAAGACGATCCCGGGTCGCGGGAAGTCGGGGACGTCGCGGATCTTCGCCTCGAGATCGACGGTCACGGGCGCCCGACGAGCGAGCGCAGAGAGCGCCAGAACAGGAGTTGCGACAGCTCGAGCGAGAGCCCTGCCAGCTTCTCGAGATCGTCGAGCCCTGCCTGGCGGCGTTCCGGGCTGCGTGCGTGCAGGTACGGAGCGACGACCTGCTCGAGCAGGCCGGCCTCGTTGTCCGCGTTCGTCCGCAGTTTCCGGAGGACGCGCGGTTCGATGCCGTACTGGCCGAGCCGAGCACAGGTCGCGACGACGTCGACGTCCGACTCCGGGAAGCCGGTGCCCTCACCCTCGCTGACGGACTCGATGAGCTGGTAGTCCGCCAGCTCGCGTACGAAGTCGGGATTGGCCCGGGAACGTTCGCACAGCTCCTCGAAGCCGATGAGCGGCGTCCGGAGCCGCGACCGCAGGCCCGCGCCGGTTCCCTTGTGCCGGTCGCGCCGAGCCTTACCGGGCGCGGTGAGCTCCTCCCTGATGACGCGCAGGGGCAGGAACTCGTCCCGCTGGAGCCGCAGGATCTTGCGCAGCCGCTCCACGTCGTCCTCGGCGAAGAGGCGATAGCCGCCGTGCGTGCGTTGCGGCTGAAGGAGGCCCTGATCCTCGAGGTAGCGGATCTTCGAGATCGAGATGTCCGGGAACTCCTCCTTCAGGCGGCGGCACACCGCGCCGATCGTCAGCGGCCGCGCGGTGCGCGCCTCGGAGACCGTGGCCATTGCCTAGCGCTCCAAGAAGGTCAGCTTGTACTTGCCGATCTGCACCTCGTCACCGTCCTCGAGGATCTTCGAGTCGACTCGCCGCCGGTTTACGTACGTGCCGTTCAAGGATCCCTCGTCTTCGATCGAGAAGCCGCCGGCCCGGCGGAGGAGGCGCGCGTGCCGTCGCGAGACCGTGACGTCGTCGAGGAAGATGTCCGCCTCCGGCGAGCGGCCGATCGTGAAGCGATCACGCTCGAGTGCGTACGTCTCGCCCGGCCGGCCGGCCCCGGAGCGCACGATCAGCGCCGTCCCCTCGACCGCCACCTCCCCCTCCGACGAGCCGTTCTCGTCGTCGTCCGGGAGCAGCGAGGACAGCGTCTGATCTCCCGTCTCGTCGGGGATCAGCGGTGCTCCGCACTTCTCGCAGAACCGCGCCGCCTCGAGGTTCTGGAAGCCGCACTCGGGGCAGTGGACGTACAATCAGCCGGCTCCCTCGCCCAGCGCATCGAGCTCCTCGCTCGTCATCCGCGGCGCGGCCTTCACGGCGAGGATCTCGGTCAGCTTGCCGAGGTCGACCTCCCGGAGCGGGCTCTCCCCCTCCTCCACCTGCTTGTGCAGGCGCGAGACGAGCTCCGCACGGAGGATGTCGATCTTGCCGTGGAGAATCCTGCGGCGATACGAGATTTCCTGCTCTTCGGCCAGGAGCGAGCGGATCAGGTCGCGCAGCTCGGCGTCGGAAACGGTAGCGAGATCTGGAAGTGCTTCCACTGGAGCTCCCACTTTCGATCGGCGATTGAGACGGCTCTGCCTCAAGTAAAGCATGAGGCTCGAAGTCCTTCAACCTCCCCTTGAGGGTTCACGCCCGAGCGGCTGCTTCCTCCTCGCCGGCGATGATCTCCTCCACGGTTCCCCGCAGCTCGGCCTCGAGCCTCGAGGCCTCCTCGGGGGTGTCACCCTCGGCGTAGACGTGCACGAGTGGCTCGTCCGGGTCGGGGACGACCTGCGACCAGCCACGCTCGCTGAAGATCTTGATCCCGTCGAGGAGATCTGTCTCCATCCCCTTCATCTGTTCGGTCAGGACCCGCATGACGGTCCCCTTGAACGCCCACGGACACCGCACCTGGCGGTGCACCACCGTCGACTGCGGCAGCTCGTCGACGAGCTGGGAGAGGGGTCGTTCGACCGGTGCGAGCAGCTGGAGCAGGTTCGCGACGCTCGCGACCGCGTCGTAGGCGGGCAGGAAGCGGGGGAAGACGAAGCCACCGCCGACCGCCCCGGCGAAGAGCGTGCCCTCCTGGGCCGCGGCGAGGGTGAGCGCCGAGAGCGAGGCGGGTGTCCGGCGAACCTCGAGCCCGCGGCCGGCGGCGATGCGCTCGACGAGGCTCGTGGTCGTGATCGGGAACGCAAGCGATCCCTCGTGGCCGTTCGCGCTGAGGAGCGACACGAGCAAGAGCAGCTCCTGCTCGAGCGGTACCTCCCGGGCCTGCTCGTCGACGAGGTACATCCGCTCACCGGCGTGGTCGATGACCGCGCCGAAGTCCGCGCCGACCGCCGTGACCAGCCGTTTGACCTCCGTCAGCGACTCCGCGAGCGCCGTCTCGGGCGGGACCGGTCGGCCGGCGAGGTGCGAGCGCGACGCAATCGCCTCGACCTCGAGCGGGCCGAGGACGAGTGGCAGGATGAGCGAGGCGGACGAATAGGTGTAGTCGACGACGATGCGGAATCCCCGTGCCTGGATCGCCGCCACGTCGAGCGTCGCGAGCAGGTCGGCGACGTACGTTTCCGCGGCCCTGGAGGGGAAGAAGAGATCGCCGAGGTCGGCGTAGGACGCGCGGCGGAACTCCTGGCGGGTGAGATGCTTCGCGACCTCCTTCTGGAAGGACGGCGTCGCCTGGATGCCTGGAGGCTCGAAGATCTCCATCTGCACCGCCTCGGGGTCGGCCTCGCTCGGCCGCACGTGGATGCCGGCATCCACGCCTGTCGACTTGAGCAGATGGCGGTTGACGGCGGCGGGCGCCACGCGGAGATCCTCGACGTGGACGCCCGTCGACGAGATGCCGGCGATGAGCGCCCGCTTCACCAGCCTGCACGCAGGCTGCTGGGAGCGGCTGGCGACGACGCGCGACCCGCGCCTCAGCGTGGTGCCGAGCGCCATCCCGAGCCTGAGAGCAACCTCCGGCGTGAGGTCGACGTTGACCAGGCCCGACATCGTGGCGGACCCGCCGAGAGCCGACGCGGCGCGCGATTCCCAGATCACGTTGCGATCGACGACCGTGCCCGACTCGACCTCCTTGAACGGGTAGATCCGGATCCCGGGCATGACGACGCTCTCCTGCCCGAGCGTGCAGTCGTCGCCGATCGCGGCTCCCTCGTGGATTCGCGCGTGCGCGCGCAGGTCGCACGAGCGTCCGACGGTCGCGCCGTCGACCATCACGCTCCGGCCGACGTAGGTCTCGGCATCGACCACCGCCCGCGTCACCGAGGCGTGCTCGCGAACCGTGACGCCCGAGGCGAGCACGGCGTAGGGGCCGACGGACGCGGTCGAGTTGATCCGGCAGTAGTTCCCCACGAAGGCCGGGCCCTCGATCCGCTCGATGTCGAGCTCGACGCCCTCGCCGAGCCAGATGTTGCCGCGCAGCCGGATCCCCGGCACGTCGAGCCTGATCCGTTCGTCGAGCGCGTCGAAGTTGGCCTGCCGGAACTGGTCGAGGTTGCCGATGTCCTGCCAGTAGCCGTCCATCACGTGTCCGTACAGCGGTCGTCCCATCTCGAGCAGGAGCGGGAAGAGCTCCTTCGAGAAGTCGAACGGGCGATCCTCGGGGACGTGCCGGAGCACCTCCGGCTCGAGCACGTAGATCCCGGTGTTGATCGTGTCCGAGAAGACCTGCCCCCAGGAGGGCTTCTCGAGGAAGCGCTCGATGCGGCCGTCCTCGTCGCAGACGACGATGCCGAACTCGAGCGGGTTCTCGACGCTCTTCAAGCCGATCGTCACTGAGGCTTCGTGGCGGCGATGCGCCGCGACGAGCTCGGAGAGATCGACGTCGCAGAGCGCGTCGCCCGAGATGACCACGAACGTGTCGTCGAGCTCGTCTGCGGCGAGACGCACCGAACCGGCCGTCCCGGCAGGCGATTCCTCGACCGAGTAGCGCATGCGCACGCCGTAGGGCTCCCCGTCGCCGAAGTACGTCCGGATCGCCTGGGGCATGAACGCGAGGGTCACCACGATGTCCTCGATGTCGTGCTCCTTGAGGAGGTTGACGATGTGCTCCATGCACGGCCGCCCGACGATCGGCACCATCGGCTTGGGCTGGTTCGAGGTCAGCGGCCGCAGGCGCGTCCCCTCTCCCCCGGCCATGACGACCGCCTTCATCGCACCTCCCGCCAGACCCGCAGGACGTAGCCCGCGCCCGCGACGACGGCCATTCCCACTCCCACCCAGAAGATCGCGAGGGGCCAGTCAGTCCCCGCCGGCGTCGCGAGGATGAGCACGATCGCGGCGTACAGGATCCATGTCGCGGCCTTACCCAGAAAGCTCACCTCGAACTCATAGCCTCGCTTCATGGCGTACCGTGACCCCCCCACGAGCACCACGTCCCGGACCAGGATGATCGCGAGCGCCGGCCAGGGAAGACGTCCCTCCAGCCAGAGGAGGACGATCGCGGCATCGATCATGAGCCGGTCGGCCAGCGGGTCGGCGAGCTTCCCGAACTCGGACTCCACGTGCCAGCGCCTTGCGAGGAAGCCGTCGATCTGGTCGGTGATGCCGGCGGCAGCGAAGACGGCTGCACCGGCGATCGTGTAGCCCTCGTCGGAGCGGAGCACGAGCACGACGAACAGCGGGATGAGCGCGAACCGGGCGAGCGTCAGCGCGTTCGGAAGCTGGGAGAGCGGTGGCGCGACCGCGGGCGTTGCCGAGCGATCCACGCTGGAAGGATAGTGCGGCGGCTACGGCGTCCGGGACGCCGCTGATAGGCTCGCCGTCGTGGTGCCGGAGCGCCTGGCTCTCCCCGGCTTCGTCAACGCGCACAGCCATGCGTTCCAGCGAGCGATGCGAGGCCGCGACGAGGGCGGCGACTTCTGGGCGTGGCGGGACACCATGCTCGTCGAGGCGGGCCGCCTGACGCCGGACGGCGTGCGCAGCCGCTACACGGAGACCTACCGGGAGATGCTCGAGGCCGGCTATACGGCGGTCGGCGAGTTCCACTACGTGGGCCTGGACGAGGCCTTCGCCGCCGCGGACGCAGCCGCGGAAGCCGGCATCGTGCTCGTCCTCCTGCACGTGGCGTACGGCCGCGGAGGCATCGCGCGCTTTCGCCAGGCCTCGGCGGCCGCCTATCTGGCGGAGGTGGAACGCCTGCGCTCGGCAGGTATCCGCGTCGGGGTCGCGCCCCACTCCGTCCGCGCCTGCCCGCTCGACTGGCTCGCCGAGATCGGCCGGTACGCCGAGGAGGAGAAGCTCGTCCTCCATGTCCACGCCGACGAGCAGCCGCGCGAGATCGAGGAGTGCCTGGCGGAGCACGGTGTGCGGCCGATCGAGCTGCTCGCCCGCGCGGGCTGCCTCGGGCCTCGCACGACGATCGTCCACGGAACGCACGCGTCGGACGCGGAGCTCGACCTGCTGGCGGATGCGGACGCGCGGATCTGCGTCTGCCCGACGACCGAGGCGAACCTCGGGGACGGCTTCGCGCCGGTCGAGCGGATCACGGAGCGCGGGATCGCGATCTGCATCGGCTCGGACTCGAACGTGCGGATCGACCCGCTCGAGGAGCTCCGCGAGCTCGAAGCGATCGCCCGCAGGCACGCGCTGCGCCGGAACGTGGTGCCCCCGGAGGTGCTCCTTCGCTTCGGGACGGCCGAGGGCGCAGTGTCCCTCGGCCTCGATGCGTGGCCTTCGATCGAGGTCGATCTCGGTCATCCCTCGCTGCGAGGCGTGTCGCGGGACGAGGTCGAGGCGGCGCTGGTCTTCGGCTGCGGCGCCGACGTCGTCGCCGAGCCGGCCCGCTAATCGGCGCCGCTCGCCAGCTCGCGCGAGCGCGTCATCGCCGCCTGGATGGCGTTCAGGAACGCCGCGCGCACGCCGGCCTGCTCGAGCTCGCGGATGGCTGCGATCGTCGTGCCTCCGGGAGAGGTCACCAGCTCGCGCAGCTCGACGGGGTGCATCCCCTCGTCCCGCAGGAGCTTCGCCGTGCCGAGCATGGTCTGGACGACGAGGTCGGTCGAGACCTCGCGCGAGAGCCCGAGCAGGATGCCCGCCTCGATCATCGACTCGGCGAGGAGGGCGAAGTAGGCGGGGCCTGATCCCGAGACGGCCGTGACGGCGTCCAGGTACGGCTCGGAGACGCGAACGGTTCGGCCCACGTGTGCGAGCAGCTCCTCGGCACGGCGGAGGTGGTCTTCGCTCGCATGGGCTCCCGGCGCGAGCCCGGCCATGCCCTCGTGTACCGTCGAGGCCGTGTTCGGCATCGCCCGGACGACGGGCACCGTGTCGGCGCAGTAGCGCTCGATCTCGGTGGTCGGGATCGCAGCCGCGATCGAGAGAACAGTCTGGCCCGAGGTGAGGCGGCCGCCGACCTCGTTCAAGAGCACCTCGATGTCCTGCGGCTTCACGGCGATGACGACGATGTCCGCGCCCTCGATCGCCTCCAGGTTCGAGAGCGTCCCGGCGACGCCGTAGCGCATCCGCAGGTCGTCGATCCGCTCAGGCGTCCGGGCGGTGACCACGATTTGATCCCCGGTGCGCCAGCCTGACGAGACCAGACCCGCCACCAGCGCCTCGCCGATCTTCCCCGCGCCGAGGATCGCGATCCGGCTCTCCGTCGCCTGCTCCGCCATTTCGCTGACCCTACCCGACCTCGGTTGCCCCGTCGGTCGCCTGGGGCAGGAGGCGGAGCACGTCGAGACGCGCGTTCTCGCGTACCCGCAGCGTGTGCAGCCGGCCGGTCGGCTCGAAGAAGAACGTGCCCGGTCCGTAGACCGTGGTGACGCCCTCCGTCTCGATCTCGACCTCGCCGCGCTGGACGAACGTGAAGGTCGGCCCCTCGCGCCGCTGGGTCTGCTCGAAGCCAGCCGGCAGGAGGATCACGTCCGCGACGACGCTGACCGGGCCCGCCGGCAGGGTCTGCAGCGTCCCCACCCCGCGCCGGCCCGCCTGTGGCTCGCTGACCGCGTCGCGGCGCACGATCCGGTCGAAGACGATGCCGAAGATGCCGCCGAGGATGAGCATCAGCGCGGCGATTCCGGCGGCCGCCTTGGCCGAGATCAGACGGACTGGTGCCTGCGGTTGACGATCAGCCACGGAAGGTAGACGAGCGGGATCGGCAGCCCGAAGCCGGAGACGGCGCAGAGCTCGAAGATCACGAAGTGGTACCAGCGACGCTCGGCCGGCGGATAGGCGTAGAGGACGAGAACGGGGACGGCCAGGAGAAACGTGATCGCCGCAGCGAGCTGCGGCGCCCACTCGCCTTCCCCGATCGTCGCCCCCACGTAGGCCCACGCGGCGCCGAAGCAGACGAGGGCGACCGTGAACGCGGCCGACAGGAGGACGTCGCTCCAGAAGCGGCGCCGCGCCCCGAGATGCTGCATGCTGGACACAGCACGGACTGTATCGACCGATCCGAGACCCTCAGAGGTGGGTCAAGCATCTCCGCGTCCCTGCCGATACGCGAATCGGCGTCCCGTAGTCAACGGAGGGAGTGATTCGCGGTGCGAGCAATGCTCGGAGCGCTGGCCGTGCTTGGAGTTGCCTGCGTCCTGGCCGGGTGCGGCGGGGGCAGCGAGGCCGAGGAGACCGGCTCGAGGTCGACTGTCGCAGAGACGGCGTCCTCTCAGATCGGAGAGACCGCAGAGGCTCCTGTCGCGGGAGGCGTCTACCGGATCGGCGTCGAGGAGGGCTTCAACTTCTCGAACGCGTTCGACCCGACGGGCGAGTACAACTTCGAGGCCTGGGGTCTCTACTCGAGCCTGCTCGTCCGGACGCTGATCGGCTACCGCCACGTCGCCGGCGTGGAAGGAAGCGAGCTCGTGCCGGATCTCGCCGAGGCCGTGCCCGAGGTCTCCGAGGACGGTCTCAGCTGGACGTTCACGCTCAAGGAAGGGGTGCGCTTCGGTCCGCCCGTGTCGCGGGAGGTCACCTCAGCAGACGTCCAGTACGCGTTCGAGCGCATCGGAACGCCGGCCCTCGGCGCTCAGTACGGCTTCTACTACGACGTCATCGAGGGAATGGCCGAGTTCCGCGAGGGCGCCGCGAAGACGATCTCCGGCATCGAGACGCCCGACGCGCGAACGATCACGTTCCGCCTCACCGAGCCCACCGGGGACTTCGGCTACCGGCTCGCCCTGCCCGCGGCCGGCCCCATTCCCGGCGAGGTCGCCGGCTGCTTCGACGAGGCAGGCGAGTACGGGCGCTACCTGGTCGCGACGGGCCCCTACATGATCGAGGGGAGCGACGCGGTTGACGCCACGAGCTGCAAGACGCTCGAGCCGCCGGCCGGCTTCGATCCCGAGACGTCGCTCTCGCTCGTCCGCAACCCCGACTACGACCCGGCCACGGACGATCCGAGCGCCCGCCAGAGCCTGCCGGACGGGTTCCTCCTGACCGTGAACGCGAACGCCGGAGACATCTTCGCGAAGATCGAGGCCGGGGAGCTCGAAGGCGAGTGGGCTACGCCTCCGCCGAAGGTCCTGAAACGGTACTCGGAGGACCCCGACCTCGCGGACCGGCTCCAGGTCAACGACGCCGACTCGACGGCGTACATCACGATGAACCTCACCCAGCCGCCGTTCGACGACGTTCACGTGAGGCGCGCAGCGAACCTCGTCATGGACAAGGCGGCCCTGCAGCTCGCCTGGGGCGGCGCGCTCACCGGCGAGATCGCGACCCACGTCTTCCCCAACGCCATGCTCGGCGACCTGCTCGTCGACTACGACCCCTTCCCGAGCCCTGACTTCACGGGCGACGTCGACGCCGCGAAGGCCGAGATGGCGCAGTCCGCCTACGACTCGGACGGCGACGGGATGTGCGACGCGGACGCCTGTGCGGCCGTGCTCAACGTCTCCGTCCCGGCCGACACGCCGAAGAAGCTCGCCGTCGTCGTCGAGCAGTCGCTCGCGGAGATCGGGATCGAGCTCCAGACGCGCGAGCTCGCCGATCCCTTCCCGATCCTGCAGAACGTGTCACGGGGAGTGCCGACGACGCACATCATGACCTGGGGCAAGGACTACGCCGATCCCTCCACCTTCGCGGTCCTCTTCGACGGTCGGCAGATCATTCCGCGCGGCAACGTCAACCTCGCGCTCGTCGGCCTGACGCCGGAGACGGCGGAGAAGGTCGGCGCGAGCGGCACCGTCACCGGTATCCCGAGCGTCGACGCGGACATCGACGGTTGCACGAGCCTGACGGGCGAGGAGCGGCTCGACTGCTGGGCATCGCTCGACCGGCGGCTGACGGAGGAGGTCGTCCCCTGGGTCCCGTACCTCGTCCCGGGCGAACGTCGACGTGATCGGCCCGGCGGTGACCGAGTACGCGTTCGACCAGTTCCCGACCGTGGTCGGCTACGCCCACGTCGCGGTCGATCCGGCGAAGCAGGTCTCGGCGGGATAGGCGGTTCAGCCGGCCGCGGCGGCGTCGGCGACCACGAGCGCGTGGTCGGACGAGACCCGTCCGGCCGGGATCGTGGGGTCGCCGGCCCGCAGGCGACGGAGCGCGTCGACCTTGTCGGCGCCGGTGACGAGCCACAGGATTGCCCGCGCCCGGTCGAGAGCCGGATACGTGAGTGTCATGCGGCGACGGCCCCGATAGACGCCCGTGACGGCGACGGCGCGGTCGGTGACGTCGAGGACCGCGTCGCCGGGAACGAGCGAGGCGGTGTGACCGTCCGGCCCGAGGCCGAGGTGCACGAGGTCGAAGCGCTCGGGGAGCGAGCTCGCGTACTCGGCTGCGGCCGTCGCGAGATCCTCATTCTCGACCGGCATCGGATGGACGTCCGCGCCGGCGGTCGCCGGCAGGCTCTCGTTGAGATGGGTCAGGTTGCGATCGGGATCGCCCGCCGGGGCGACGCGCTCGTCGACCTGGTAGATCGCCGTCCTCTCCCAGGGCATCTCCTCCGCGGCGAGCTCCGCGAACATCGCCCACGGCGTCCGGCCGCCGCTGACGGCGAACGCGAACCGGCCGCGCTCGGCGACGGCCTCTCGCGCCGCGCCGGCCACGTACCTTGCGGCGAAGCGGGCGACCGCGCCCGCATCGGGCAGGGTCTCGATCGCCGGGCCGCTCACGCGCTCGGCTTCTCGTCGTGCCCGCCGAACTCCTTGCGCATCGCCGACAGCACTCGATCTGCGAAGTCGTCGAGCCCACGTGAGCTGAAGCGGGAGTAGAGCGCCGAGGTCAGCACCGGGGCGGGGACGCCCTCCTCGATCGCGGCGATCGACGTCCAGCGGCCCTCGCCCGAGTCCGAAACCCGGCCGGCGAACTCCGCGAGATCGGGCGAGGCATGCAGGGCCTCCGCCGTCAGGTCGAGCAGCCACGAGCCGACGACGCTGCCGCGCCGCCACACCTCTGCAACCTCGGCCGTGTCGATCTCGTAGCGGTAGTACTCGGGGTGCTCGAGGGGGGTGGTCTCGGCGTCCGCTTCGCGCGTCGCGGATCCGGCGTTCGCGTTGCGCAGGATGTTCAGGCCCTCCGCGTACGCCGCCATGATCCCGTACTCGATGCCGTTGTGCACCATCTTCACGAAGTGGCCGGCGCCGTTCGGGCCACAGTGGAGGTATCCCTGCTCGGAGGCGCTCGGGCCGCCGCTCCGGCCCGGAGTCCGTGGAACGTCCCCGACCCCGGGCGCGATCGAGGCGAACAGAGGCGACAGGCGCTCGACCACCTCGTCCTCACCGCCGATCATCAGACAGTAGCCGCGATCGAGGCCCCAGACCCCGCCGCTCGTGCCGCAATCGACGTGGTGGATGCCCTTCTCCCGCAGCGCGGCTGCGTGCCGAAGGTCGTCGTGGTAGTGGGTGTTCCCGCCGTCGATGACGACGTCGCCCGGCTCGAGGACGTCCGCCAGCGCGGCGATCGTCGTGTCGGTGATCTGACCGGCCGGCACCATCACCCAGACCGCGCGTGGCGCCGAAAGGTTGGCAGCGAGATCCTCGAGCGACGTCGCTCCGGCCGCGCCCTCGGACTCGAGAGCGGTGACGGTCGCCGGGGTCACGTCGTAGCCCACGCAGCTGTGCCCGTCCCGCATCAGGCGCCGCACGATGTTCGCGCCCATCCGGCCGAGCCCGACCATTCCGAGTTGCATAGGCGTCGCACTGGGCATGCTGTGCTCCTTCGCTCGCGCTCCGTTCCGCAGGGACGGAGCACCCTAACCCAGCTGCGATCCGGTGGCTCTCTTCGAGCAGCCATCTGACGAGAAAAAGCCCCGCAAATGCGAGGCTTCTCATCGGGGCGCCGAGATTTGAACTCGGGACCTCCAGTCCCCCAGACTGGCGCGCTAACCAGGCTGCGCTACGCCCCGTAGCGGCCAACCATACCGGTTTGCTGCGTGGCGTCGTTTGCAGATGTTCCAGCGGGCCTAGGTCATCCACCGTTCGTCTACCAGACGTCGCATCGAGCCGGGCGACTGGGTGGCCGGCTCGAACGCCGACCTCCCGAGGTGGGCAGCTCTCAAACGTGGAGACGCGGAACGGGCGGTCTCGTTCATGCACGAGGACATCGTCTGGCGTGGCGTCCGCCGTGGACATCTGTGGTGGGCGCGAACCCCAGGTTGACAGGGCAGAGCGGAGGCCCGTGAGGTGCTCGCACACTGGGTGGCAGGGAAGCCGGAGTTGTTCGAGCGTGAGCCCGAGATCGACTCCACCGCGGATCGCGTGCTCGTCGCCTTGCCCAACGCCGGGCGCAATCGTGGCTTGTTCACAGTCGCCTGGTTCCGACAGGGCTTGGTCGCGCGCATGCAGGACTTCGATCGGCGGCGCAAGGCGAACGCGGCGTTTTGAGCCTAGGAGGTCGGCATCCTCCCGCCGGTCGACGGTCGAGGCCGTTGGCGCAGAGGGTTCGCGTCTCGTCGGCCCGCGCGCTGTTGTACGGCGACACAGGCCTGAGGCCGATTCCCCGTTTGGGGTGGCGCTCGGAAGCGGAGGGCGCTATCGTGGCCTGAGATCGCCCCGTCGGGCGTCGAGCATGGCCGCGCCGCACTCTTTCCTTGCTCGACCGACGAGAATCGGCGCCGCCGTTCTCGGAGCGGCACTGGCTGTCCTCGTTTCCGCCGCGCCCGCGGGGGCCGTGGACACGGTGTTCTCACCGACCGCGGACGCCCACGTCAAGTCGTCGAGCCCGACAACGAACTACGGAGGAGCCGCCGGGCTCCAGCTGCGGCTCGGGACTCCGAGCAACCCGATCACATACCGCAGCTACCTCAAGTTCACGGTCTCGGGCCTGACCGGCTCGGTCACCGCCGCGAAGCTGCGGCTGTTCGTCACGGACGGGAGCAACGACGGCGGCACGGCGTTCCTCGCCTCCAACAACTTCACGACGGGCGGGGCCTGGACGGAGTCGGGGCTGACGTGGAACAACGCGCCCCCCGCAACGAGCGGGGCGCTCTCGGGCGCCGGCTCAGTGGCGGCCGGCTCCTGGGTCGAGCTCCCGGTGACAGCGGCCATCACGGGGAACGGCACCTTCACCATCCTCCTGACGACGGGGAGCACCGACAGCACGATCTACTCGAGCAAGGAAGGCGCTAACCCGCCCCGGCTCGTCGTCACGAGCGGCACTGGGACGTCGGCTCCGCCGTCGAACGTCGTTCGACCCTCGATCACGGGCTCGACCCAAGTCGGCGCGACGCTGACGGCCAATCCCGGTCAGTGGTCGGGAACCGGGCCCATCACGTACGCCTACCAGTGGCAGCGCTGCTCGCAACCGGGCACATGCTCGAATATCACGGGCGCAACCCAGCAGACGTACGTCCTCGTCCAGGCGGATCAGTCGATGACCATCCGGGTCAGGGTGACCGCGACCGGCGCGGTCGCTCCCCCTGGGGTCGCGTTCTCGCTCGAAGTCGGCCCGGTCACGGCCGGTGGTCAGGGGGCGCCGGTCAACACCCAGGCGCCGACCATCAGCGGCGTCCCGCGGCAGGGCCAGACGCTGACGGCGAACCGCGGACAGTGGACGGGCGCCGGGCCGATCACGTACGCGTACCAATGGCAGCGCTGCAGCGGCACGACCTGCAGCAACATCTCGGGTGCGACACAGCAGACGTACCTGCTGGTCTCGGCGGACGTGAACCGAACGATCCGCGTCCGTGTGACGGCCACGGGCGCCGTGCCGCCTCCGGGCGCCGCCTTCTCGGCTCAGGTCGGCCCCGTCCTGCCGTTCACGTCGGGAGGCGACGCCGTCCTCATGGCCGCGGGCGACATCGCGTGCGACCCATCGAGCTCGTCGTTCAACGGCGGTAACGGCACCTCGTCCGCGTGCAGGCAGCTGGCGACCTCGGACCTCGTCCTCGCGGGAAGCCCGAACGCGGTCCTGGCTCTCGGCGACCTCCAGTACGAGAACGCGACGCTCTCGGACTTCAACGCCTCGTACAACCTCTCCTGGGGCCGCTTCTACAACCTGACCCGGCCGGTCGCGGGAAACCACGAGTACCAGACCCCGGGCGCGAGCGGCTACTACGACTACTGGAACAGGTCGGGACAGGACCGAGCGCACCGGGCGACGAACGGCTACTACAGCTTCGACCTCGGTGCCTGGCACATCGTCGTGCTCAACTCCAACTGCTCGCAGGCGGGTGGCTGCGGGGCGAACTCGCCCCAGGAGCAGTGGCTGCGCGCCGACCTGGCGGCTCATCCGGCGGCGTGCACCCTCGCGGCCTGGCATCACCCCCGCTTCAACATGACCTCGACCGGGCCGAGGACGAATGGCTCAACGAACGCCCTGTGGCAGACGCTCTACGCCCACGGCGCCGAGATTATCCTGAACGGGCACATACACCACTACGAGCGCTGGGCGCCGCAGACGCCGGCGGGCGCGTTCGACTCGAACGGGATCCGCGAGTTCATCGTCGGCACCGGCGGGGTCGACGTCGGCGGGTCCGGCAGCCCGGGGGGAAATCTCCAGGCCATCGAGACGCGAACGTTCGGCGTCCTGCGGTTGGCGCTGCACCCGACGAGCTACGACTGGCGGTTCCTCCCGATCGCCGGCCAGTCGTTCAGCGACTCCGGCTCGGCCGCCTGTCACTGAGCGGCCGGCGCGGCCGGGCGGCACGCCTCAACCGGGGAGCTCGGCCAGGGCGCGCTCGACCTCCTCGGCGGAGTACTCGAAGTCCGGGAGCTTCCCGGCGAAGTAGTCGTCGTAGGCCGCCATGTCGAAGTGACCGTGGCCGCAGAGGTTGAAGGCGATCACCCTCTGCTCCCCGCTCTCCTTGCAGGCGAGTGCCTCGTCGATCGCTCCCCGGATCGCGTGCGCCGCCTCGGGCGCCGGGATGATCGCCTCGGCGCGGGCGAACGTCACCGCAGCCTCGAACACGGCGTTCTGTGGCACCGAAGTCGCCTCGATCAGATCGTGGTCGTAGAGCGCCGAGACGATCGGCGCCATCCCGTGGTAGCGCAGGCCGCCCGCGTGCACGGGTGCCGGGATGAACGAGTGGCCGAGCGTGTGCATCTTGACGAGCGGCGTCGTCATGGCGGTGTCACCGAAGTCGTAGACGTACTTCCCCTTCGTCAGGCTCGGCGCCGCCGCCGGCTCGACCGCGACGACGCGCGTCTCCTTGCCGTCGGCGAGGTTGTTGCGCACGAACGGGAGGGCGAAGCCGCCGAAGTTCGAGCCCCCTCCGACACAGCCGACGACGACGTCGGGATACTCCCCCGCCATCTCGAGCTGCTCGAGCGCCTCGATGCCGATCACCGTCTGGTGCATGAGGACGTGGTTCAGAACCGAGCCGAGGCTGTACTTCGTCCGTCCGCCGCTCGTGGCCGCGACCTCCACCGCCTCGGAGATCGCGAGCCCGAGCGATCCCGGCGAGTCGGGGTCCTTCTCGAGCGCCGCCCGGCCCGCGTTCGTCCTGTCGGACGGGCTCGGGGTCACCGACGCGCCGAACGCCTGCATGAGGCTCCGGCGGTACGGCTTCTGCTCGTAGGAGATCCTCACCATGTAGACGTCGCACTCGAGCCCGAAGAAGGAGCAGGCCATCGCGAGCGAGCTTCCCCACTGACCTGCGCCCGTCTCCGTCGCCAGGCTCTTGACGCCTTCCGCCTTGTTGAAGTAGGCCTGGGCGACCGCCGTGTTCGGCTTGTGCGAGCCGCCCGGCGACACGCCCTCGTACTTGTAGTAGAGGTGCGCCGGCGTGTCGAGCTCCTGCTCGAGGCGCCGCGCGCGGTAGAGCGGCGTCGGCCGCCAGAGCCTGTAGACGTCCCGTACCTCCTCCGGAATGCCGATCCACCGCTCCTGGCTGACCTCCTGCTTGATCAGCTCCATCGGGAAGAGCGGCGCGAGGTCCGCGGGCCCGATCGGCTCCCCCGTCCCGGGGTGGATGACCGGCGGGAGCGGGTTCGGGAGATCTGCCTGGATGTTGTACCAGGCCTCCGGAATGCGCTTCTCGGGAAGCAGGAACTTCGTCTTTGCGCCCATCTCGGCGGTCTCCTTCGAATCGGTTCTCGGAGGTTCAGCCTACCGCCTCACCGCCCGTCGAAGAGGTAGTGGGAGACCACCCACTCGCGGCCGCCGCGGAAGCCCCACAGCTCGGCACAAGCGAGGAAGAAGACACGCCAGCGCGCGAGCCAGCGGTCGGCGTCCTGCGCCCCGTAGGTGCGGGCGAGGATCGGCCGCACCTCGTCGGCCCGCTCGTCGAGGTTGGCGAGCCAGGCCTCGGCCGTGCGCGCGTAGTGCCGCCCCGAGACGAGCCAATGGTCGGCGAGCACGAGGTCGCGCTGGAACGAGAGCAGCAGGTCGTCGGAGGGCATCGTCCCGGCGGTGAAGAACGTCCTCGCCGTCCAGCTTCCGTCGTAGTGGTAGGCGTGGCGGCGGTGCGAGAAGAGGTGGACGAAGAGCCTTCCGCCGGGCCGGAGCAGCGAGGCGATCTTCGCCATGACCGCCTCGTAGTTCTTCAGGTGCTCGAACATCTCGACCGACAGGACGCGGTCGAACCGCCGCTCCGTCGTGAAGTCGGCGACGTCGGCGGTCACGACCTCGAGGTTGGCGATCCCCCGCCGGCGGATCTCGTGCTCGATGTACGCCCGCTGGACGCTCGAGTTCGAGAGAGCCAGGATGCGGCTCGCCGGGTAGCGCTCGCTGAGCCAGAAGGAGAGCGATCCCCAGCCGCAACCGAGGTCGAGCATCTCCATGCCGTCCTCGAGGGCTGCGCGCCGGCAGGTGAGCGAGAGCATGGCCTCCTCGGCCCCGTCGAGCGTCGAGACACCGGGTGGCCACAGGCAGCTCGAATACTTGAGCCGCTTCCCGAGGACGCTCCGGAAGAACTCGGCCGGGAGCTCGTAGTGCTGGCGGTTCGGAGCCTCCGCATCGGCGACGATCGGACCGGCCCGAAGCTCCTCGACGAAGGCGCGGCGCTCGCCGAGCCCCCGCCTGCCCTCGCGGACGAGCCGTGTCGCCAGGTTCGCCCTGATCCCGGCCCGCAGGGCCCAGTCGGGCGCGCGACCGCTGTCGACGACTCGGTCGACGAGCGTCATCTCAGGCGGCGCTCCGGCGCGGGAACCAGGGGATGAGCGGGCTCGTCCTGCGCTGGTAGTCGCGGTAGGCGTCGCCGCGCGAGCGCAGCGCCTGGGCCTCGGTCGGCGGAATGCCGG
This sequence comes from uncultured Thermoleophilia bacterium, assembly GCA_963819905.1. GTDB lineage: Bacteria > Actinomycetota > Thermoleophilia > Gaiellales > Gaiellaceae > CAWCQC01. The sequence goes on along the minus strand of CAWFXP010000004.1, from coordinate 34,363 downwards.
TGACGAACAGGATCGAGAGCGTGATCAGAACCGGTGAGAGCCACCCGACCCAGCCCCACGGCGCGGCCGTCGCGACCAGGGCGAACGCGACCCAGGTCAGGATCTGGAAGAAGTAGTTCGGGTGGCGCGACGTCCGCCACAGCCCGACGTCGCAGACCTTCCCCCGGTTGGCCGGGCTCGCTCGGAAGCGCGCGAGCTGCCGGTCGGCCACCGTCTCCCCGACCGTCGCCACGAGCCACAGGGTCGCGCCCGCGAGCTCCAGCGCTCCGAGCGTGCTGTCCGGATTGAGCGCGGCTGCGAGGAACGGAATCGAGAGGACGACGTCGAGAAGGCCCTGGGCCTGGAAGAAGACGAAAAAGCGGCGCGTCGCGCGCCCTCCCCACTTCTCGCGGAGCGTCCGGTAGCGACCGTCCTCCTCGTTCCTGATCACGCGCGTGATCAGCACGTAGGTTCCGATCTTCAGCCCGGTGATCCCGGCCAGGCAGCCGATGAGCGCCCGCTGGACCGGATCGCCGTCCGCGAGCAGCGCGTAGAGGAGCCCCAGGATCCCGATGCCGTACCCCCAGCCGGCATCGACGATGCTCGCGTCCCGCCGGGCGGTGGCGTAGCCCCAGAGGGCGAACATGAGGAGCGCCATTACGCCCCACCCGACGAGCAGGAGGGCCCACCAGGCGTGGATCATCGACGCCTACTGCAGGCCCTGCAGGCGCCTGTAGAGCCGGTCGACGAGCGCGGGCATCTCCTCGAGCCGGGTGGTGATCACGCGGATGCGAACCTCACGGAAGTACGCGGGCTCGACGCCGAGCGCGCCGGCGAGGGTCGCGATCACGTCGTCCGAGGGAACCGGGCGGTTCCCGTGCACGAGATGGTTCAGATACCCGGCCGACAGCCCGGTCTTGGCCGCGAGCGCCCGGTAGGTCAGGTTCTGCTCCTCCATCAGGCCGGTGATCGCCTCGCCGAACGGCCGCTCGCTGAAACGCCGTCTCTGAGCCATCAGGCCCTCGTTCCCTCGGGGCCCGCCGCGTACAGCTCGCGCGCCCGCGCGGCGACCGCTCCGGCGTCGACACGCTCCTCGTCGCCGCTGGCTCGCACGCGAAGGTCGACCTTGCCGTCCTCGAGCGTCTTCTTGCCGACCGTGACCCGCAGCGAGCAGCCGATCAGGTCGGCGTCGGCGAACTTCTCCCCCGGCCTCAGCTCGCGGTCGTCGACGAGGACGTCGAGGCCCTCGGCCTCGAGCGCGCCGGCGACGTCGTCCGCGACGCCGCTTGCCGCGGGGCCGGCCGATCCGATCGCGACCAGGGTGACGTCGTAGGGCGTCAGCGACGCCGGCCAGGCGATGCCCTGGTCGTCGTGATGCTGCTCGATCGCCGCGGTCATGATCCGGGCGGGCCCGATGCCGTAGCTACCCATGATCAGCGGGCGCTCGGTGCCGTCCTCGTCCGCGTAGGTTGCGCCGAGAGGACCCGAGTACCGCGTCCCGAGCTTGAAGATGTGGCCGAGCTCGATGGCGGTCTGGAAGCGGAGTGCCCCGCCGCAGAGCGGGCACGTATCCCCGTCGTGCGGCACGCGGATATCGGCGAACCGGGGCTCGAAGTCGCGCCCCGCCGCGACGCCGCGAAGATGCCAACCGGTGCGGTTGGCCCCGGCAACGAACTGGCCTTCGCGAAGCGCCTCGTCGGCGACAACGTCACCGGAGAAGCCGACCGGGCCGATGGAGCCGGGGTCGGCGCCGAACGACGCGCGGATCTCCTCCTCCGTCGCCGGCCGGATCTCGGCGCGGAGGAACGCGGCGAGCTTCGCTTCGTCGAGCCGGTCGTCGCCGCGCACGAGCGCGAGCACGACCTGGCCGTCCGACACGACGACCGGCATCGCCTTCGAGGTCACCGCAGGGTCGATCCCGAGGCTTCCGGCGAGCACCTCGATGGTGGTGATTCCCGCCGTCTCGGTCTCGGCGGGCGCGGGCAGCGTCTCGGGGAAGTCCGGCGCCCGCGGGATCCCGTGGGCGATCTCGAGGTCCGCCGCGTAGTCGCCGCGCTCGCACGTGACCAGCACGTTCTCGCCGGCGCCTGCGGGCGCGAGGTAGTCGATCGACTCGCTGCCGCCCATCATCCCGGACTCGGCCTGCACGGCGTAGGTCTCGATCCCGCAGCGCTCGAAGATGCGCTCGTAGGCGCTCGCGTGCAGCCGGAAGCTCCTGTCGAGCCCCTCGTCGTCGCGGTCGAAGGAGTAGGAGTCCTTCATGATGAACTCGCGCAGCCGTAGCAGCCCGCCGCGCGGTCTCGGCTCATCACGGTCCTTCGTCTGGAAGTGGTACCAGATCTGCGGCAGCTCGCGATAGCTCTGGATCTCGCGTGCATGGAACGTGACCGTCTCCTCGTGCGTCATCGGCAACACGAACTGGCGCCCGCCCCGGTCCTCGAGCTTGAACACCTCCGGAATCGCGTAGCGGCCCGACTGCTGCCAGAGCTCGGCCGGCGTGAGGACGGGGCACAGGAGCTCCTGGCCACCGATCCGGTTCATCTCCTCACGGACGATCTGCACGGTCTTCTGGTGTACCCGCCAACCGAGAGGCATGAACGTGTAGAGACCGGCTCCGACCATCCGCACGAACCCGCCGCGAAGGAGCAAGCGGTGACTGACCGCCTCGGCCTCGGCCGGATCCTCGCGCAGGGTCGGAATGAAGAGCTGGGACGCCCGCACCGCGGTGCCTAGGCCGTCAGCTCGGCGGACGCCGTCTCGACCGGACGCTGCGCAGCCTCCGCCATCATCAACGCCGCCGGCTTCGCGAGCTTGAGGCGCTTCGGGCGCGGCATCCCGGCGGCGATCCACCCGTCGATCTCCCGGAAGAGATCGTCGACCAGCGTCTCCGAGGGCACCTTCTTCAGCACCCGGCCGTGCGCGTAGATGAACCCGACCTCCCTGCCTCCGGCGATGCCGAAGTCCGCATCCCCTGCCTCGCCCGGGCCGTTGACCGCGCAGCCCATGACCGCGACCTCGAAGGCTTCCGGATAGGTCTTCAGGCGCTCGGCGACCACCTCGGCGAGGCCCTCGACGCCGACGTTGTCTCGGCCGCACGACGGACACGAGATCATGATCGGGCCCCGTTCTCGCAGCCCGAGCGACTTCAGGACGTCCCAGGCGACCTCGACCTCCTTGACGGGGTCGGCGGTGAGCGAGATCCGAATGGTGTCCCCGATGCCATCCATGAGCAGCGCGCCGACGCCGATCGCGCTCTTGATCGTCCCGGTGCCGGGCGGTCCCGCCTCCGTCACGCCGAGGTGAAGCGGATAGGGCACTCGCTCGGAGAGCATCCGGTAGGCCCGGATCATCGTCGGCACGGAGCTCGACTTGACCGAGATCGCGAAGTCGCGGTAGTCGAGCCGCTCGAGCAGCTCGACCTGTTCGAGCGCCTCCGCGACGAGCGCCGCTGCGGTGTCCTCCTGGGCGAGGGGGACGAGGTGCTTCGGCAACGACCCGGAGTTCGCGCCGATCCGCATCGGGATGCCCTTGGCCTTGGCCGCCCTGACGACCTCCTCCACCCTGTCAGGACCGCCGATGTTGCCGGGATTGATTCGAACCTTGGCGACGCCGGCGTCGATTGCGCGAAGCGCGAGCGACGCGTTGAAGTGGATGTCTGCGACGATCGGCAGCGGGCTCAGGTAGACGAGCTTGGCAAGGGAGTCGGCGTCCTCGCCCTTCGGAACCGCGACGCGGACGACCTCACAGCCTGCCGATGCAAGTCGGCCGATCTGCTCCATCGTGGCCTCGACGTCGTGCGTGTAGGTGAGCGTCATCGACTGCACGACGACGGGAGCGCCCCCGCCGATCGGGACGCCGCCGACGTCGATCTGACGCTCGCTCGCCATCGGCCTGAGTCTACCCGGCCCCCCTGACCAACCCTCGGGGCAGCCTCTAGGCTTGGCGCGTGCCGCGTCCGGCGCAGATCGAGATCCGATCGGTAGCGGCCGCCTCGCCCGAGGCCCTGCGGGCCCACGTCGTGGACACCTGGCACGACGAGTCGGTCGTCGCGCACGGAGAGCGCCTGTATCCCGCTCGCCTGCCCGGTTACGTCGCGCTCGTCGGCGACGCCATCGTGGGCCACGTCTCCTATCGCGTGGCAGGGGACGACTGCGAGCTCACCTCGATCGACGCGGAGCCGCCGCGCGCCGGCATCGGCAGCGCGCTGCTGGAGGCGGCGATCGCAGCCGCCCGCGCTGCCGGTTGCGCGCGCGTCTGGCTGACCACGACGAACGACAACCTCGACGCTCTCCGCTTCTACCAGCGCCGCGGCTTCCGTCTGACCGCGCTCCGCCCCGGCGCGGTCGATCTGGCGCGCTCGACCCTGAAGCCGCAGCTGCCGATCGAGGGCTCCTACGGCATCCCGATGCGCGACGAGCTCGACCTCGTGCGCGACCTGGACGAACCCGGCTAGCCGCCCCGCAGGCGGCTGATGTCGTTCGAGAGGCCGATGAAGAAGAGCACGAGCACGAGCGCGATCCCGATCATGGACGCGCGTTCGTACGCCGCCCGTGGTATCGCCTTGCCGCGGATCTTCTCGGCGAGCGAGAAGGCGATGTGGCCGCCGTCGAGCGGGAGGAGCGGGAGCAGGTTGAGAAGCGCCAGGGAGAGGCTGATGAGCGCCAGGATGCCCAGGTAGTACCGGAAGCCCTCGTCGACGATCTGCGACGTCTGCTCGACGATCCCGACCGCGCTCGACACGTCGTCCCGGGTCTCGCCCGTGACGATCCCGCCGAGCGACTCGAAGATCCTGACCGTCACCTCGCCGGTTTGCGTGAACGCCCTGCCCACGGCCGGGAAGAACGCATAGCTTTTCAGGAACGGCTCCGGGACGAACCCGATGCGATAGCGGCCGTCGATCAGCTGCGCCTCCCCCGGGCCGAGAACCAGTCGCTCGCCGTCGCGGCGGACCGTGACGGTGATGGGGCTGCCCTCGCTGCCCTGGATCGCCTTCGAGATGTCGTCGAACGCCGGCGTCGGCCGGCCGTCGACGGCGACGATCACATCGTCCGGCTGAAGGCCCATGGCGGCCGCGGGCGAGTCGGAGGTCACCGTGCTGACCGCCCGCGTGACTCCGGCCGGGACGCCGAGCATGAAGACGACGGCGAGCACCAGAACGCAGAACAGGAGGTTGGCCGCCGGCCCGGCGAAGATGACCGCGACCCGCTTCGCGGTGTGCGCCCGCCAGTAGGCGTCGTCGGAGAGCGCGTCCTCGATGTCGGTCAGGCCCTTCTCGGCGCTTCGCCGAGCCGGCTCGCTCAGGTCCGCGCGGGCGAGGTCGGCCCGCAGCTCCGGAACCGCGGCCCTCGCTGTAAGCAGGTCGTCCCGTTCGAGCGGGTGTCGCAGGCCGTTGACCGACTGCCGCAGCCACGGCGACTCCTCGAGCGCCCGGTGGAAGTGGATGTCGACGTCGGTCGGCACCGGGCGGTGCATCCCGGGGATCTTCACGTACCCGCCGAGCGGGATCGAGCCGATCCCGTACTCGATGCCGTTTCGCTTCCACTTCGCGAGCGCCGGCGGGAAGAAGATGTAGAACCGCCGCGGCCGCATCTTCACCGCGAGCGCGGTCACGAAGTGCCCGAGCTCGTGGATGAGGATCAGAAACGCCAGCCCACCGATCGCGATCGCGAGGTTCATGCACGCGCCTCGTCGGCTGGCAGGGGGCTCGACCGGGAATCTCTCATGCCGTGGAAACGAGTTCGGCGAGCAGGCGGCCGGCGGTTCGCCTGGCGGAGGCGTCGATCTCGACGAGGTCGGCGAGATCTCGCGCCGGGCCGCTCTCGGCGGACGCGAGCGTGCGTGCCACCACGTCCGCGATTCCCGGGAACGGCAGCTCGCCTGCGAGGAACGCGGCCACCGCAACCTCGTTCGCCGCGTTCAGGACGCACGGCGCGGATCCCCCGGCGAGACCGGCCTCGCGGGCGAGCCGCAGGCACGGGAACGCCTCCTCGTCCGGCGCTGTGAACTCGAGCGTGAGCCCCGAAGCCAGGTCGAGCGGCGGGACGGGCGTCGGAGCCCGCTCCGGGTACGTCAGCGCGTAGGAGATCGGAACACGCATGTCCGGGTAGCCGAGATGGGCGAGCGCGGCGCCGTCCCGGAAGCGGACGAGCGAGTGGACGATCGACGCGGGATGGACGACCACCTCGATCCGCTCGTACGGCAGCCCGAACAGGAAGTGCGCCTCGATGAGCTCGAGGCCCTTGTTCATGAGCGTCGCCGAGTCGACCGTGATCTTCGGGCCCATGCTCCAGGTGGGATGGGCGAGCGCCTCGGCGGGAGTCACCGAGTCGAGCTCGTCGCGGCTACGCCCGCGAAACGGGCCGCCCGAGGCGGTCAGGACGAGCGTGTCGACGGTCTCGGGCCCGCGGCCCTCCAGGCACTGGAAGACGGCCGAGTGCTCGCTGTCGACCGGCAGGATGCGGCCTCCTCCCCGGTCTCGAGCCGCCAGGGCGAGGTCGCCCGCTGCGACGAGGCTCTCCTTGTTTGCGAGCGCGAGGTCGATGCCGTGCTCGAGCGCCGCGAGCGTGGCCGGAAGCCCGGCGAAGCCGACCACCGCGTTCAGGACGACGTCGGGCTCGCTGGCTTCGACGAGCGTGTCAAGGGCCGGCTCGCCGGCGATCGACACGTGCCCGACACCGCGCTCGGCTGCGATCGCCAGCGCCTCGTCGCCCCGCGTTCCGGCCGCGACCGCGCACAGCTCGAGCCTCGGGTGAGCGTCAACGATCTCGAGCGCCTGACGGCCGATCGAGCCTGTGGCGCCGAGCAGGGCAACCCGTTTCACGGAGGCAGTGTAGATGCCGCCTCCGTCGCGACCGGCGGGAGCCGTGCGGGCGGTTTCCGGCCCGGGCCGTTTCCTGCCCGGGCCGGACGGGTCCGGCCCCTACAGGGTGATCTCGCCGAAGGCGGCGAGCACGTAGTAGGCGGCCGGAGCGGCGACGAGCAGGCTGTCGGTGCGATCCCAGACGCCTCCGTGACCGGCCAGCAGCCTGCCCGAGTCCTTGATCCCCACGTCACGCTTGACGAGCGACTGCATGAGGTCTCCTATCGCCGCCGCGACGACGATCACGACGCCGAGCACGAGCGACTCCCAGCCGTCGGCGAATCCCTGCTTGTAGAGCGTGATCCAGGTCGCGAGCACCCCGCCCACGAGCCCGCCCAGGAATCCCTCCCAGCTCTTTCCCGGCGACAGGGTGGGCGCCATCTTGTGGCGTCCGATGGCACGTCCTACGAGGTACGCAGCGCTGTCGGCGACGAACACCGCGATCAGCACGGTGAAGATCGCGAGCCGGCCGTCCTCGGGTATCGCCCGCAGCAGCACGAGATGAGCGAGCCCGAGGCCGATCCAGGTCACTCCCAGAATCGTGTAGGCGAGTGCGATGCTGGGGCGTTGGCGGGTATCCGCGAAGAGGAGGAAGAGGAAGGCGAGAGGAAGGGTCAGGACGACTCCGGCGGCCAGCCAGCCGACTCCGCCCAGCTGGACGCCGACGAAGACGGCGGCCAGGCCGACCATGCCGGCGAGGCTCAGAGGGCGGAAGTCCCGGCCCGCCCGGTACACCTCGTCGAGCGCGACCAACCCGGCGATCGCGATCAGCGCGAACAGCCACCAGCCTCCCAGCCAGGCGGCGCCGAGCACGACCGGAAGGCCGATCGCGACGACGACGAGACGCGAGAGCCAGTTGCTCATCGCCCGCCGAACCGGCGGCGGCGCGTGGCGTACTCGTCGATCGCGCGCTGCAGGTCGCCTTCCTCGAAGTCCGGCCAGAGCACGTCGACGAAGACGAGCTCCGAGTAGGCGATCTGCCAGAGGAGGAAGTTCGACAGGCGCTGTTCGCCCGACGTGCGAATCAGCAGGTCGGGCTCGGGCATGTCGGGAGCGTGGAGGCGCGATGCGATCGCGTTCTCGTCGATGTCGCGGGGATCGACGCCCTCTTCGACCAGCCGCCGCGTCGCCTCGACGATCTCCGCCCGTCCGCCGTAGTCGAACGCGATCCACAGCTGCAGGCGGTCGTTCGCCGCGGTGCGGCCCTCGACGTTGTCCATCATGCGCAGCACACCGGCGGGCGCGCGATCGCGGCGGCCGACGAAGCGAACGCGGACGCGCTTGCGCATCAGGTTCGGCAGCTCGCGCTCGATCGTCTCGCCGAACAGCTCCATGATCGCCTGCACCTCGTCCGGTGAGCGCGACCAGTTCTCGGTGGAGAACGCGAAGATGCAGAGCGACTCGACGCCGAGGTCGAGGCACGCCTCGATCGTGCGGTGCGCCGCCCGCGTGCCGGCCCGGTGCCCGGCGATCACCGGCAGGCCGCGCCTCTTCGCCCAGCGGGCGTTGCCGTCCATGATGACGGCGACCGAGCGGACGGTCTCCGGGCGATCCGCCTCGCGGGCCGGCTTCATGCTCCGGAGCGTTCGCAGCCTGTTGAGACGGTTCACGAGGCTCCTGTCGGGGAAGCGCCGGATTCGACCCGCAGAGGTTCAGACCTCCAGGATCTCCTCTTCCTTCTTCTTCAGGAGATCGTCGATCCGGTGGACGTGCTCGTCGGTCAGCTTCTGCAGCCGGTCCTCCGCACGCCGTTCCTCGTCGTCGCCAACGTCACCGTCGCGCACCAGCTCCTTCAGGTGGTGCATGCAATCCCGCCGGACGTTGCGTACGGCGATGCGCCCTTCCTCGGCGAGGTGCCGCACGACCTTGACGAGCTCCTTGCGCCGCTCCTCGGTCAACTGCGGGATCGGGAGTCGGATGAGCTTGCCGTCGTTCGAGGGCGTCAGGCCGAGATCGGACTCCTGGATGGAGCGCTCGATCTGCTTCAGGGAGCTCGGGTCGAACGGCTGCACGGTCAGCATCCGCGGCTCGGGCACATTGATGGTCGCGAGCTGCTTGACCGGCGTCTTCTGACCGTAGTAGTCGACGGAGATCCGGTCGAGGAGCGCGGCCGACGCCCGTCCCGTGCGGACCGTGTTGAACTCGTGGTGCGCCGCCTCCACCGACTTGTCCATGCGGCGCTTGGCGTCGTCGAGCAGCTCCTCGATCATGACTTCCTCCCTGGCGTCGAGATGATCGTGCCGATCCGGTCTCCGCTGACGAGCCGGTCGACGTTCCGCTCGTCGTCGAGGCCGAACACGTAGATCGGCAACCCGTTGTCCATGCAGAGCGAGAGCGCGGTGATGTCCATCACCCGCAGGCCCCGCTCGATCGCGTCCTTGTGGGTCAGCTCGGGCAGGAACGCCGCTTCCGCGTCCAGCCGCGGATCGCCGTCGTAGACGCCGTCGACTGCGTTCTTCCCCATGAGCAGCGCGTCGGCGTTGATCTCGAGCGCCCTCAGGGCCGCAGCGGTGTCCGTCGTGAAGAACGGGTTGCCGGTGCCGCCGGCGAAGATCACGACGCGGCCCTTTTCGAGGTGCCGTATCGCGCGCCGGCGGATGTACGGCTCGGCCACTTCGCTGACCGTGATCGCGGACAGGACCCGGGTCTGCGAGCCGAGCCGCTCGAGCGCGTCCTGCACGGTCAGGCAGTTGAGGAGCGTCGCCAGCATCCCGGCGTAGTCGGCGGTCGCCCGGTCCATGCCCTCGGCGGCCGCCGCGAGGCCGCGGTAGATGTTGCCGGCACCGATCACGATCGCCACCTCGACGCCCCGGCGGTCGACCCCGTCGACCTCCCGTGCGATGGCCGTGACCCGATCCGGGTCGATCCCGTACTCCTCGGCGCCCATGAGCGCCTCGCCGGAGAGCTTGAGGAGAATGCGCTGGAAGACCGGCTCGCCGGCTGCGACGGCGCCGCCTGCAGAGCCGTCGTCCGGCGACGCCCTCACTCCGCGACGGCGTACCGGACGAACTCGCGAACCTCCGCCCCGTGCTCGGCGAGCGCCTTGGCGACGGTCAGCGAGTCGTCGTGAATCCAGGCCTGGTCGGCGAGGACGGACTCGGCGAAGAAGCGCTTGGCAAGCATGCCCTCGACGATCTTCGCACGGATCTCCTCCGGTTTCGACTGAACGTCCGGAAGCTTCTCGTAGACGCCCGCGCTCGGCGTCGATCGCCGACGAAGGCACCTCGTCGCGCACGAGGTACGTCGGGTTCGCGAACGAGATGTGCATCGCGACGAGGCGCGCCAGCTCGGGCGTCGCCCGCGCGCGAACGAGAACGCCGATCTTGTCGGCGGGCGGGTGGACATACGTGGCCAGCACCTCGCCGTCCTCCGCCGCCGACCTGGCGGCCCCGCGAACGGCGACGTTCTCGCCGATCCTCGCGACGAGCTCGACCCGCTCCTCTTCGAGGTTCTCGACCGCGTCCGGCCCCTCGACGGAGACGACGTCGAGCACATGCTGCGCGTATCGCGGAACTCCTCGTTCGCCGACACCGGCTCCGTCTCGCAGCCGACCGCGACGATCGTCCCCACATCCCCGGCGACGCGCGCCAGGACGAGGCCCTCGGTCGTCTCACGGCCGGCCCGCTTGCCGGCGCGGCCATCCCCTTCTCGCGGAGCAGGCGCTGGGCAGCCTCCACGTCGCCGCCCGTCTCCTCGAGCGCGCGCTTGCAGTCCATCATTCCCGCCCCGGTCAGGTCGCGGAGCTCCTTGACGAGGCTCGCGGAGATGCTCAACGCTCGCCCTCCCCGCTCTCCCCGGCCTCGCCTGCCGGTTCGGAGGCCGGTTCTGCCGTCTCCGCGGCCGGAGCCTCTGGCACGATCGCCTCGGGAGCCGCCGGCTCGGGCTCGGCGGCCGCTTCGGCCTGGGGCTCGGAGGAGCCTCGGTGGAGCCGCGCTTCCTCCGGCTCGTCCGACTCCGCGGGCTTGCCGTTCGGCTCGGCGAACTCGGCGATGTCGACCCGCCGGGAGCCCGCGGCGATCCCGTCGGCCATGACCCGCGCGATCAGATTGCAGGCCCGGATCGCGTCGTCGTTCCCCGGGATGACGAAATCGGCGTCGTCGGGGTCGCAGTTCGTGTCGACCAGGCCGATCACCGGCATCCCGAGCCTGCGGGCCTCGCGGACGGCGAGCTGCTCCTTACGCAGGTCGAGCAGGAACACCGCATCCGGCAGGCGCTGCATGTCGGCCACGCCGCCGAGGTTGATCTCGAGCTTCTCGAGCTCCGCCAGCATCGAGATCCGCTCCTTCGACGGGAGCAGCTCGAGCTGGCCCTCGTCGCGCAATCGCCGCAGCTCGTGGAGCCGCTCGATCCGCTCCGAGATCGTGCGCCAGTTCGTCAGGAGGCCGCCGAGCCAGCGGTGGTTGACGTACGGCATGCCGACCCGGCTTGCCTCGTCACGGACGGCGTCCTGGGCCTGCTTCTTGGTGCCGACGAAGAGGACCGTGCCGCCCCGCTCGGCGATGTTCCGGACGAACGCGTGCGACTGCTCGAGGAGCGACAGCGTCTGCTGCAGGTCGATGATGTAGATGCCGCCCCGCTCGGTGAAGATGTAGCGGCGCATCTTCGGGTTCCAGCGCCGCGTCTGGTGGCCGAAGTGCACCCCGGCCTCCAGCAGCTCGCGCATCGTGACCACGGACATGGGTGGATCCTCCTTCGGTTGTGTCGGATACTCCGGCGGCGGGCGGATGGACCGGACAGGAAGCGTCCGGCACCGCCACCCTCCCGTTCTCCGCCGGGTCGGGTTACGCGATCGCGCCCGATTCTAGCGGAGCGTCTCTCAGCCTCGCGCCCGCTCGAGCGCGGCCTCGAGGTCCGGCGGCAGCGGCGAGCGGACGTCCACGTCCGCCTCCGAGAAGGGATGCGGAAACGCGAGGCGGGCCGCGTGGAGGAACTGTCGCCCGAGGCCGAGGTCGCCGGCCAGCCCGTAGACCGGGTCGCCGGCGACCGGAAGCTCGACGGCCGCGAGGTGGACACGGATCTGGTGTGTCCGGCCGGTCTCGAGACGGACGCGCAGGAGGGCGCGCTCCGGCAGGAGCTCGACGACCTCGAAATGCGTCACAGCGTCGCGGGGGTGGTCGGTGTCGATCGACATCCGGGTCGGCTCGGCGCGGTCGCGGCCGATCGGCGCCTCGATCCGTCCGCGCCAGGAACGCGGCCGGCCGCGAACGAGCGCCAGGTACTCGCGCGTCAGCTCGCGGCGCCGGAGCAGCTTCTGCAGGCGCCCGTGGGTCTCCGCGTCACGCGCCACGACGAGCAGCCCCGAGGTGTCGCGGTCGAGCCGGTGAACGATCCCGGGCCGGTCGGCCTCCTCCCCGCCGGCGATGCCCCGGTCGAGCAGGCCGTGCACGAGCGTCCCGGCAGGGTGGCCGGCCGACGGGTGGACGACGATTCCGGTGGGCTTGTCGACGACGAGGAATCGCTCGTCCTCGAAGGCCACGCGCAGGGAGAGCTCCTGGGGCTCGAGCGTCGTGGGCGCACCGACCGGCAGGTCGAGCGTGACCTCCTCCCCGCCCTCGAGGCGGTAGCTCTTCGCCCGCACGTGGCCGTCGACCAGCACGCGGCCGTCGCTGACGAGGCGTTCGGCGTCCGCCCGCGACTCGATCGCCTCGTGAGCGGCCAGCCACCGGTCGAGCCGCTCGCCGGCCGCGGCAGCCGGGACGGCCACCACCTCGGCCACGTCAGTGAAGCGTCGGGCCGGAGATCCGGCGGACGGTCGGGCGCCGATCGCCGAACACGAAGATGAGAACGAGCAGGATGACGCCGATCGTGATGAACACGTCGCCGAGGTTGAACGCGGGCCAGTAGATCGGGTCGAGGAAGTCCGTGACGTACCCCTGGCGGGCGCGGTCGACGAGGTTCGACAGGCTGCCGCCGAGGAGCAGCCCGAACGCGACGGGCATGAACGCGCTGCGCGAGCCGGCCCGGGTGAAGTACACGAGCATCCAGATGACCGCGATGCCGGTGAGGATCGTGACCGGTGACGCGGCGCCGGGGAAGAGCCCGAAGGCGATGCCGGTGTTGCGCACGTGATGAATCTGGAACCAGCCGGTGACGTCCACCGCCTCGAACAGCTCGAGGCGCGAGCGGACGAGCGCCTTCGTGACCTGGTCGGCGGCGACCGCCGCGGCGGCGACGACGAGCATCGCGGCCCACTGGTACGGCCCGGCGGCCAGCGACCGTGTCGCGACCGACACCGGCACGCGTCCGTCGGTGGCCGAGCCGACCCGGACGTCGGCGACAGGCGGGCGCTCGCTCAGCCCCGTTCCTCCAGGCGCTTGCAGTCGATGCACAGCGTGGCGTAGGGCATTGCCTCGAGACGCTCCTCGCTGATCGGCTTCCCGCACCGTCCGCAGCGACCGAAGGTCCCGTCGTCGAGTCGGCCGAGCGCCGCATCGATCTCCGCGAGGACGTGCGCGGAGTTCTCCTCGAGCGAGTAGTCCATCTCGCGGTCGACGGTCACCGTCGCGGTGTCGGCGTCCCCTGTCTCGGGCGTTTCCTCGTCGAGCGACGACGCGTTCTCCTTCTGCAGGTAGGCGATCGCATCCGTCACGCGGCTGCGCTCGTCCTGCAGGAGCTCCCGGAAGCGGTCCGTGTTCACGTCGTCCCCTTTCGTCGTCTCGCCGCCAGGCGGCGCTCCATTTCGTCCCGCGCCATACCCTCGACTTCGATCACCTTATCTCGCGCCGACCGGCCCGCGACGAGCCCGACGCGACGCCGCGGCACGTCGAGCACGCTCGCGAGCAGCTCGAGCAGCTCCTCGTTCGCCCGCCCCAGCTCGGGCGGCGCGGCAACGCGGATGCGCCACGCGTCGCCGTGGCGGCCCACGATCTCACTCCTCGCCGCCCGCGGGGAGACGCGCACGCCGACGCGGCCCATCAGCGAAGCTGCTCGATGCCGAGCACGACGAGCCGCCAGATGCCGGACAGGGCGAGAATGGCCACGATCGGTGACAGATCGAGACCCATGCCACCGACCCGGAGCATCGGCAGAAGTCGCCGGAAGATCGTCAGGAACGGGGTGACGACGTCGTAGAGGAAACGCTGGAAGACGCTCAGCCAGCGGTAGTACGGGACGCGGATCCAGCTGAGCAGGATGTAGACGAGAATGCAGAGCAGGTAGACGTAGTAGAGCGAGGTCACGAAGCGGATCGCCGTGTCGATCGCGTCCGCGAGCAGCATGTCGGGAACCGTAGCTGTCCCGGCGCGGAGGGCCCGACGCCGTCCTAGGCCTGGTTGTAGAAGCCGCGCTCGAGCATCCGCGCGCGTTCTTCGGCGGACACCTCGACGTTTCGCGGAGTCAAGAGAAAGACCTTGTCGGCGACCCGCTGCATGCCGCCGTTCAGCGCGTACGTGAGACCGCTCGAGAAGTCGATGAGACGCTTCGCGAGCTCTGCGTCCGCGCTCTGGAGGTTCAGGATCACCGGAACGGATTCCTTGAAGCGGTCGGCGATCGACTGCGCGTCGTTGAAGGAGCGCGGGATGACGAGGTGCACCCGCTGCGACGCGGCGGCCGCCGGCGCCGCGACCGCCTCGAGCGGAGCGCGCTCGGGCCGGCTGCGTCGATGCAGGACGGACGGACGGGCGGCCGGCGCGGGCTCTGGCGGCGGCGGGGCCGCCGGCTCCGCGACCGTCTCGGGCTCCGACCAGTCCTCGAACTCGTCCGTTCCGCCTCGGCGCGCATAGTGGAGCCGGCGGACGTTTGGCCGCTCCTGCTGGTACGAGCGCTCGAGCGAGTCCTCGGCCGAGAACTCCTCGTCCCAGTACTCGTCCTCCTCGGCGATGCCGAAGTAGACGAGCGCGCGATTCCAGACGTTCCCGAGGCCCATTTCAGGCGGAATGGTACAACCGCGACAGGCTACAGCTCGGCCAGGACGTACGCGATGACCCCCTGCCTGCCGGTGAGCCCCCGGTCCCGCCGGTGGGAGAAGAACCGCTCCGGATCGCACGCCGTGCAGAGATCGGTGCGCTCGACGTCGTCACAGCCGGCTGCGCGCAGCGCGCGCTCGGCGGCGGTCCAGAGATCGAGGCGGCCCTCCTCGACGACGTCGTCCCCGAACGCGGCCCTGAAGGGCCGGGTCACCTCCTCGCCGACCTCGTAGCAGCACGGACCGATACCCGGCCCGACCGCAGCTGCCAGCGAGCCGTCCCCGAGCGCGGCCGTTCCCGCTTCGACGATGCCCGCGAGAAGCCCCTTCCAGCCGGCGTGGAGGACGCAGAGCGCCGGGTCCGGCGAATCCACCCGGCAGAGGGCAATCGGCAGGCAGTCCGCGGTGATCAGGCCCATCGCGAGCCCGCGCTCGTCCGTCCAGAGCCCGTCGCAGCGCTCGAACGGGGTGTCGCCCCGCAGGATCCCCATCGGCTCGGCGCGGGCGACCCGGTTTCCGTGCTGCTGCCAGGCCATCGTCGCGGCGGCCGGATCGGCACCGGCAGCCGCGCAGAGCCGCCGCCGGTTCTCGACCACGAGCCCCGGGTCGTCGCCCGATGTGATCCCGAGGTTGAGCGAGGCGTACGGCCCCTCGCTCACGCCGCCTCGCCGGGTCGAGAACGCGACCCGGTAGGGACCGGGAGCCACCCAGTCGATCAGCTCGGCGCGGTCGTCCATCTCTCGGAGCGGCTCACGTCCGGATCAGCTCCTTCGCCGCCTCGATCTCCGCTGCCCGGCCGTCCAGCTCCCCGTTCAGCTTGCGGCGCAGGAGCTCCCCGAGCACCTCCCCGACCCGGGGTGACTCGTCCAGGCCGAGCTCGGCCAGGTCGCGCCCCGAGACCTCGAGCCGGACGTCACGCAGCTCCTCGAAGTAGCGCACGAGCCAGCGTTCGGCAGGGCCGGGCTTCGCGAGCGCGAGGGCGAGCAGCGCGCCTCCCGGCGCGTGGGGCTCGATGAGCCGGCGAGCCTCGGCGGGCTCGACGACCGCCGCGAGGCGCTCGAGCAGGCGGCCCGAGACCGCCACGGCGTCGGCCACGTCGTCACCGTCCCGGCGCCGGAGCCGCAGGCGCGCGAACCAGTCGTACAGCTCGTCGGGAGGCAGGCGCCGAGCGAGAACGGCCAAGCGCAGGCGCCACCGCGGCTCGTCCGGCGCAAGCCGCTCCCGGAGGCCGTCGACCCGCTCGAGCAGGGAGACGGTGTCCGCGTCAGCGGAGAGGTGTGGGTGGATCGCACCGGCGAGGCCGGTCTCGCCGAGCCGGAGCACGGCGGGACCGACGATCTCCTCGTCGAGAAGCAGCTCGAGCTCGTCGCGCAGCCGCGCCGACGAGAGCTCGCCGACCAGCCCCATGTCGATGCACGCCCGCGCCAGCGACGCGGTGTGCCCGTCCATCCGGAAGTCGTAGCGATTCTCGTAGCGGATCGCGCGGAAGATCCGGGTCGGATCGTCGATGAACGAGAGGTTGTGCAGCACCCGGACGACTCCGGCTTCGAGATCGTCGATCCCGCCGAAGAAGTCCACGAGCCGGCCGAAGTCCTCGCCGCGCAGCGAGACGGCCAGCGCGTTCACCGTGAAATCGCGCCGGTAGAGATCCTGGCGGATCGTCGCGGCTTCGACGCTCGGGAGCGCCGCGGGCTCGTCGTAGAATTCGGTTCTGGTCGTGGCGACGTCGACTCGTCCGCCCTCCCAGACGACGATCGCCGTGCCGAACTTCTCGTGGGGCACCGCGCGGCCGCCGAGCGCCTGCGCCAGTGCGCGCCCGAAGGCGATGCCGTCGCCCTCGACTGCGATGTCGACGTCGAAGCCCTCTTCGCCGAGCAGGATGTCTCGCACGGTGCCGCCGACCAGGTAGACGCCCTCGACGTGCTCGGAGAGCGCCTGGACCGCCTCGAACACGGGCTCGAGATCGGCGAGCGCGGCGAGGCGCGCCTCGAGGCTTCGCGCTTCCGGCTCGCCCGACGACTCGTCCGGCGCCTCGCCGAGCGCTCGCAGGAGGTCGCCGCTCGTGACGACGCCGACGACCTCTCCACCGCGGAGGACCGGGAAGCCGGCCTCCGTGCGATCGCGTGAGGAGTCGCTGGAGCTCGCCGAGCGGCGTGTCCTCGCTGCACGTGGCGGCGCCGGGGCCCATGACCGCCTTCACCGGAGCATGCGACAGACCGTGGCCCACCGCCTTGTCGAGATCCTCGCGGGTCACGACGCCGACGAGGTTCCTCGGGTCGCCGACCTGGATACCGCTCTGGCGGTGCCGCTGACAGAGAGCCATCGCGTGGGCGATCGTGTCGTCCGGGGTGACGAAGCGGGCGGGTCGCGACATGATCTCCCGGGCGATCGGGGCTGCCCGGACCGCGGTAGGAAGCGCCTCTGCCAACGTGGCCCGCGCCGCGGCGAGCGAACCGTGAAACGTCGCCGAGGCGGCCTGCGGGTGCCCTCCTCCGCCGAGCGCCTGCGCGGCGGCCGCGGCGTCGATCTCGGGTGTCCGGCTCCGTGCCACGCACACGACGCGGCCGTCCATCTCGACGAGGCACACGAGCGCCCGGCAGTCCGTGAGATCGACGAGCTTGTGCGCGAGCATCGACACACCCTCGACGTAGGAGGGCCACGCGAGCGCCGCGACCAGCACCTCGACCCCGCCGGTCGGCACCGGCTCGAGGGCATCGAGCAGACGCGTCGAGGAGGTCGCGCTCGTCGTCCCGGAGCGGCGAGTGAAGGTACTGCGCGAGCGCTTCCTGGCGTGCTCCGTGGCGCAGGCACCAGGCAAGCGCCTCGACGTCGCGCGCCGTCGTCGTCGTGTGCATCAGCGAGCCCGTGTCCTCGTGGATGCCGAGCGCGAAGACGGTCGCCTCGAGCGGCGTGACGGCCACCTCGCGCTCCGCGAGGATGCCGACGAGGGTCGTCGTCAGCGCGCCGTCTCGCGAGGTCACCGCCCGCTCGCCTTCCTCGGCGCCGTGGTGGTCGAATACGACGACGTCCACGTCGGCGCGCCGGGCCACCTGCTCGAGCTCACCGAGGCGCGTCGGATCCGTCGCCTCGACGACGATCAGCCTCGTGATCGTCGCCGGGTCGAGCCGCGAGGCCTCTACCAGCTCGAGCTCGTCGACGTGCAGGCGGCAGAAGTCCCGGACGTTCCGGTTCAGCGAGCCGGAGAGCGCCACGACCGCGCCGGGGTAGAGCCGCCGGCAGGCGAGCATCGACGCGAAGGCGTCGAAATCGGTGTTCGAATGGCCTGCGATGACGTCCACCGAATCAGTGTAGGGGCCGGACCTGTCCGGCCCTGCCCGCGCCGTAGGGGCCGCACCTGGTTGCGGGCGGCACAGGTCCCACCCCTACATTGCGGGAGGCTGGTCGTAGGGGCCGGACCTGTCCGGCCCTGCGCCGTGCGGCGCCTCGCGCCGAGTACATTTGTGCCTTGACCTGCAGTAGCTGCGGTGTAGAGAACAGACCCGGCCGGAAGTTCTGCTCCGAGTGCGGATCGCCGCTCGCCGTCGGCTGCCCGTCCTGCGGCGCGACGAACGATCCCGAGGACAAGTTCTGCGGTGAGTGCGGGACCGCGCTCGCCGCTCCCGCTTCGACTCCAGCCCCATCCCGGCTCCGACCCCGACGGCCGAGCGGAGGCTGGTATCCGTGCTCTTCGTCGACCTCGTCGGCTTCACGACCCTGTCCGAGGCTCGGGACGCCGAGGAGGTCAGAGAGCTGCTTTCGACGTACTTCGACACGGCCCGCCGGGTGATCGGGCGCTACGGGGGCACGGTCGAGAAGTTCATCGGCGATGCGGTGATGGCCGTGTGGGGAGCGCCGGTGGCACGTGAGGACGACGCCGAGCGAGCCGTGCGGGCCGCGCTCGAGCTGGTCGACGCGGTTCGAGCCCTCGGCGAGGACGCCGGCATGCCCGAGCTCCACGCGCGGGCGGGTGTCACGACCGGCGAGGCGGCGGTGACGATCGGGGTCGACGCGGAGGGCATGGTGGCGGGCGACCTCGTCAACACGGCCTCCCGGGTGCAGACCGTGGCACGGCCCGGCTCGGTGTTCGTCGGCGAGGCGACGCGCAGGGTGTCCGAAGCAGCGATCGTCTACGAGGACGCGGGCGAGCACGAGCTGAAGGGAAAGGCGGAGCCGGTTCGCCTGTGGCGGGCCGTTCGCGTGGTCGCGGCAGCCGGCGGCGCGCAGCGCTCGTCGGCGCTCGAGCCGCCGTTCGTCGGGCGCGACCGCGAGCTGCGGATGGTGAAGGAGCTCTTCCACGCCTCGGCTGACGGCGGCAAGGCGCAGCTGGTCTCCGTCGTCGGCGGCGCCGGCATCGGCAAGTCCCGGCTCGTGTGGGAGTTCTTCAAATACATCGACGGGCTCGCGATCGACACCCGCTGGCATCGAGGCCGCTGCCTCGCCTACGGCGAGGGTGTGACCTACTGGGCGCTCGCAGAGATGGTGAGGACGAACGCCAGCATCCTCGAGGGAGAGGACGTCGCGACAGCGCTGCCGAAGCTGCAGCAAGCGGTCGAGATCGCCCTCCCCGACCCGGAGGAGCGGCGCTGGGTCGAGCCGAGGCTCGCGAGTCTGCTCGGTCTCGAGTCCGGCCCGGCCCGCGACCGCGAAGACCTGTTCGCGGCCTGGCGGCTTTTCTACGAGCGCCTCGCCGAAGTCATGCCGACCGTGATGGTCTTCGAGGACGTCCACTGGGCCGACGAGTCGCTGCTCGACTTCGTCGAATACCTCCTCGAGTGGTCTCGAAGCTATCCGCTCTTCATCCTCACGCTCGGGCGGCCAGACGTGCTCGAGCGCCGTCCTGACTGGGGATCGGGCAGGCGCGCGTCCACGTCGATCTACCTCGAGCCCCTCGGCGGTGACTCCATGGTCACGCTCCTGCAAGGCCTCGGCCTGCCGGACGAGCTCGCGGGGCAGGTGCGCGATCGCGCCGAAGGTGTTCCGCTCTACGCCGTCGAGACGGTGCGGATGCTCGTCGACCGAGGGGTTCTCACGCCCGACGAGAGCGGCTACAGAGCATCCGGCTCGGTCGCCGAGCTGGATGTACCGGAGACCCTTCACGGACTGATCGCCGCGCGGCTCGACGGGCTTGCCCCCGACGAGCGTCGGCTCGTTCAGGACTCTGCCGTGCTCGGAAAGACGTTCGCCAGGGAGGCGATCACCGCTGTTGCCGGTATCGGCGACGACAAGGTGGAAGGGCTCCTCGGATCGCTCGTACGCAAGGAGATCCTCACCGTCCAGGCGGACCCGCTCTCGCCGGAGCGCGGGCAGTATGCGTTCCTCGGCGATCTCGTGCGATTCGTCGCCTACGAGATGCTCTCGAAGAAGGAGCGCAAGGCACGCCACCTGGCCGTCGCCGCCTATCTGGAGTCCGCTTTCGACGAGGACGACGTCATCGAGGTGGTCGCCTCCCATTTCCTCCAGGCGTACGAGGCGGCGCCCGACGCAGCCGACGCGGCAGAGATCCGGATGCGGGCGGGAGAGACGTTGTCGCGGGCCGGCGAGCGCGCCGCCTCGCTCGCCGCCGCCGGAGAAGCGCGACGCTACTTCGAGCAGGCCGCCGGCCTCACCGACGTTCCGACCACGCGCGCGGCGCTCCTCGCCCGGACCGGCGACATGGCCTGGTTGAGCGGCGTCACGGACCACGCGAAAAGCGCGTACGAGGAGGCGATCGCCCTGCTCGAGGCAGAAGGGGCGAGTCACGCCGCAGCGCGAGTCTCCGCCTCGTACGCAGAGGTGATCTGGTACACGGAACGCAACCCGGAGCTGGCCGTGGAACGGATGGAGCGGGCCTTTGCCGACCTCGCCGGAGACGAGCCAGACGAGGACGTCGCGATCCTCGCGGCCCAGCTCGGCCGTTTCCTCTTCTTCGCGGGTCGGCCGGAGGCGGCGGCAGAGCGGCTCGAGCAGGCGCTCGAGCTAGCCGAGGGCCTGCACCTACCGGCCGTCTTCTCTGAGGCGCTCAACTCGAAGTCCCTCGCGCTCGGCGTCCATGGCCGCTTCGAGGAGGCCGCGCTCCTGCTCAACCACGCGCTCGAGGTCGCGCTCGAGAACGACCTCGGCGCCGCGGGCCTGCGGGCGTACAACAACCTGTGTGCCGTCTACGGCGTGACGAACCGCCACGAGGAGGAGCTCCGCACGGCAGCGCGCGGTCTCGAGCTCGCACATCGCCTGGGAGACCGCACGTGGCAGCTGCAGCTGCTCGCGTGCCATGTCTATCCCCTCGTCATGCTCGGCCGCTGGGACGAAGCCGTCGGCTGCGTCGACCAGATCGGAGCCGAGGCCGAGACGGGAGCCGCGGTGCTCGCGACGGAGCTGACCGCGATCGTTCCCGTGTACCTCGACCGGGGCGAGTACGAGCGCGCCGATCGGTTCGTCGACCTGCTCGCACAGGAGGAAGGTGAGGCGGACCCCGCGGCCCTGTCCCTGACCGCACGCGCCCGGGCACTGCGAGCCCGCGGGGACTATGACGAAGCGTTGGCAGTGCTCACCGCTGGCCCACGCGCCATCGTCGAGCTGAGCGAGAAGATCGAGGGCTTTCACGAAGAGCTCGAGAACGCGGTTGCGCTCGGTGATCACCCGAGGATCGAGCGACTTCTCGCCGAGGCATCGAATTGGCGTCCCGGCGAGCGAACACCCTTCGTCCGTGCCCAGCTGGCGCGCTTCGGCGCACATGTCGCAGCCTGGCGAAAGGAGAACGCCGCTGCCGACAACGGCTTCAAGCAGGCGACGGCTGCCTTCCGGGAGCTGCGCATGCCGTTCTGGACCGCCGTCGCGAGCCTGGAGTACGCGGAATGGCTCCTGTCAGAGGATCGCGGCGCCGACGCCGAGCCGCTCCTCGCCGACGCCCGAGCCATCTTCGAGGAGCTGCGGGCGGCGCCCTGGATCGAGCGGGTCGACGTCCTCGCCCCGATCGCGTCCGACGAGCTCGAAGGCGTCGGTTCATGAGCAGCGACTACGTCTACACGATGTACCGGGCCGACAAGTTCTACGGCCCGGAGCGACAGGTGCTCGCGAATATCTCGCTCTCGTTCCTCCCCGGGGCGAAGATCGGGGTGCTCGGGCCGAACGGGGCAGGGAAGTCGACGTTGTTGCGGATCATGGCCGGGCTCGAGGAGCCCTCGAGCGGCGTCGCGGAGCTCGCGCCCGGGGCGACGGTCGGCCTCCTCCCCCAGGAGCCCGAGCTCGACCCGGCGAAGGACGTGCGCGGCAACGTCGAGGACGGAGTCCGCGCCGTTCGCGATCTGCTCGACCGCTTCAACGAGATCTCGGCGGGGTTCGCGGAGCCGGAGGCCGACTTCGACGCGCTCCTCGCCGAGCAGGCCAGGGTGCAGGATCAGATCGAACGCGCGGACGCGTGGAGTCTCGACCAGACGCTCGACCACGCGTCCGAAGCCCTCCGCCTGCCGGAGCCGGATCGCGACGTGACGACGCTCTCGGGTGGTGAGATGCGGCGCGTCGCGCTCTGCCGCCTGCTGCTCTCCTCACCCGACCTGCTGCTGCTCGACGAGCCCACGAACCACCTGGATGCGGAGTCGGTGGCCTGGCTCGAGCGCTTCCTCGAGCGCTACCGGGGAACGGTAATGGCGGTCACCCACGACCGCTACTTCCTCGACAACGTCGCCGGCTGGATCCTCGAGCTCGACCGCGGTCGCGGGATCCCGTTCAAGGGCAACTACTCGTCGTGGCTCGAGCAGAAGCAGGCGCGCCTCGCCGCGGAGGAGAAGCAGGAGTCGGCGCGCAGGCGGACGCTCGCGCGCGAGCTCGAGTGGGTACGGATGAGCCCGAGAGCCCGCCACGACAAGTCGAAGGCGCGCCTTGCCGCCTACGAGAAGCTGCTCGCCGAGGAGCAGAACGTGAAGCTCGACCGCGTCGAGATCCACATTCCGGCCGGGCCGCGGCTCGGAGACGTCGTCGTCGAGGCCGATCGCGTCTCCAAAGGCTTCGGCGACCGCTTGCTGATGGAGGACCTGACGTTCTCGCTGCCGCCCGGTGGGATCGTCGGCGTCATCGGCCCGAACGGCGCGGGCAAGACGACGCTCTTCCGCATGATCGCCGGCGAGGAGCAGCCGGACTCCGGAACGCTCACGATCGGGGAGACGGTGCAGCTCGCCTACGTCGACCAGTCGCGGGCCGATCTCGACCCGCAGAGCACGGTCTGGAAGGAGATCTCCGGCGGCCACGACGTCGTCGAGCTCGGCAAGCGAGAGGTCGAACTCGCGCCAGTACGTCTCCTGGTTCAACTTCCGTGGGCCCGACCAGCAGAAGCGGATCTCCGACCTGTCTGGCGGCGAGCGGAATCGCGTCCACCTGGCGAAGCTCCTGAAGTCGGGCGGGAACGTCATCCTGCTCGACGAGCCGACGAACGACCTCGACGTCGACACCCTGCGGGCCCTCGAGGAGGCTCTCCTCGACTTCGCCGGCTGCGCGGTCGTCATCTCCCACGATCGCTGGTTCCTCAACCGGATCGCGACGCACATCCTCGCGTTCGAGGGTGACTCGCAGACGGCGTGGTTCGAGGGCACCTACCAGGAGTACGAGGAGCACCGCCGCGCGCTGCTCGGAGCCGAAGCCGACCAACCCCACAGGATCAAGTACAAGCCGCTCGTTCGTACGTAGAACGGCGGAGTTCTATGCTCCTTACATGATCTGCCCCGGATGCGGCACGGAGAACGAGCCCGGCCGGAGGTTCTGCGGCGAATGCGGCTCCAAGCTGGCGCTCGTGTGCGCGTCTTGCGGTGCCGCGAATACGCCGGGTGCCAAGTTCTGCGGGGACTGCGGCACCGCGCTCGCCGGCGGGGCTGCGACCCCTGCTCCAGCTCCGCCCCCGGAGGCCGAAAGACGGCTCGTCTCGGTGCTCTTCGCCGACCTCGTCGGGTTCACGACGCTCTCTGAGGACCGCGACCCGGAGGAGGTTCGCGAGCTCCTGTCACAGTACTTCGACGCTGCCCGTCAGATCATCGGACGCTACGGCGGCACGGTCGAGAAGTTCATCGGCGATGCCGTGATGGCGCTCTGGGGCGCGCCGATCGCCCGGGAGGACGACGCCGAGCGGGCAGTTCGAGCGGGCCTCGACCTCGTCGACGCCGTGTCCGCGCTGGTACCAGGCCTGGCGATGCGTGTCGGCGTCGCCTCAGGCGAGTCGGCTGTCACGCTGGGCGCAGAAGGCCAGGGCATGGTCGCGGGCGATCTCGTCAACACCGCGTCGCGGATCCAGTCCGTCGCGAAGCCGGGAACCGTCGTCGCGGGTGACGGCACCAAGCGGATGTCGGAGGCCGCGATCGACTACGAGGACATGGGTCGGCACGAGCTGAAGGGCAAGGCCGAGCCGATTCAGCTGTGGCGCGCGGTGCGCGTCGTCGGGACTCGCGGCGGCGAGGGGCGGTCGACCAGCCTCGAGGCTCCCTTCGTCGGACGCGCGGGAGAGCTTCGGCTCGTCAAGGAGCTGTTCCACACCACGACCGACGAGGGCAAGGCCCGTCTCGTCTCGGTCATCGGCGTGGCCGGCATCGGCAAGTCCCGACTCGCATGGGAGTTCGAGAAGTACGTCGACGGCCTCATCGACGACGTCTGGTGGCACCGCGGCCGCTGTCTCGCCTACGGGGAGGGCGTGGCCTACTGGGCGCTCGCGGAGATGGTTCGCTGGCGATCGGGCATCCTCGAGGACGAGGCCCCGGAGTCGGCTCAGGCGAAGCTGCGCCAGACAGTCGAGCGGTTCGTCCCGGACGCGGAGGAGCGAACCTGGATCGAGCCGCGTCTTCGCCACCTTCTCGGACTCACCGAACGCACTGCGCCCGATCAGCAGGATCTGTTCTCGGCGTGGCGACGCCTGTTCGAGCTGATGGCGGACTCGGGACCGGTCGTGCTCCTGTTCGAGGACCTCCACTGGGCGGATGCCGGTCTGCTCGACTTCATCGAGTACCTGCTCGAGTGGTCGCGGAACCACCGCATCTACGTCCTCACGCTCGCCAGGCCGGAGCTGCTCGAGCGCCGGCCCTCCTGGGGCGCCGGGCGGCGCAGCTTCAGCTCCCTCTTCCTCGAGCCGCTTGCAGACGATGCGCGGGAGGAGCTCTTGCGCGGCCTGGTGCCCGGGCTTCCCGACGATGTCCGAGCCCAGATCGGCGAGCGGGCGGAGGGCGTGCCGCTCTACGCGATCGAGACCGTCCGGATGCTCCTCGACCGCGGCGTGCTGACGCGTGAGGAGGGTCAGTACCGGGTCACGGGATCGTTCGAGGCACTCGAGGTTCCGGAGACCTTGCACGCGCTGATCGCTGCCCGCCTGGACGGTCTCGAACCGGCCGAACGACGCCTGCTCGAGAACGCCTCGGTTCTCGGCAAGACGTTCACCCTCCGCGGGCTTGCTCAGGTCGCCGGCGAGGACGAAGAGGCTCTCGGGTCGAGGCTCGAATCGCTCATCCGCAAGGAGATCCTGGCCTTGCAGACCGACCCGTTCTCGCCCGAACGAGGGCAGTACGAGTTCCTGCACGCGCTCGTGCAGAAGGTCGCGTACGACACGCTCTCCCGGCGGGAGCGAAAGGCGCGTCACCTCGCCGTCGCTCGCTATCTCGAGGCGGAGTGGGGCCGGGACGACCCCGAGGTCGTCGAGGTCGTAGCTGCACACTTCCTGGAGGCATACCGCGCCGCGCCCGACGACGATGATGCCGCGGCGATCAAGGCGACTGCCTCCGAGCGTCTCACTCGCGCGGCCGAGAGGGCAGCCTCCCTTGCGGCGAACGAGGAGGCACAGCGCTACTTCGCCGACGCCGCCGGGCTTGCGGACGAGCCGCTCACGCGGGCGGAGCTTCTCGAGCGTGCAGGCGAGATGGCACGCACAGGCGCGCGCTTCGACGAGGCGGAGGCCATGTTCGAGCAGGCGATCGCCCTGCTCGAGACCGAGGGCCACATCCACCCGGCGGCGCGCGTGTCGGCGCGGCTCGGGGAAGTTCTCTTCAGCAAAGGCCGACCCGCTGACGCCGCGTCCCGCATGGAGGACGCGCTGGCCGTCCTCTCGGCCGACGAACCGGACGCCGACCTCGCGACGCTCGCGGCAGGGCTCGCGCGGGTCCATCTTCCTGATGGGAGTTAGCGCGCGGGCGAGCGAGCTGCTCGAGCTGGCGCTCGAGATCGCCGAGGCGCTCGAGCTCCCCGAGGTCCTCGCCCAGGCGCTGGCCACAAAGTCGCTCGTGCTCGACAACCGCCCGGCGGAGTCCGAAGCGCTTCTCCGGCAGGCTCTCCGGATCGCCCTGGAACACGACCTGACCGCCGCAGCCATGCGCGCCTACGGGAATCTCGGCCATCGGCTCCATAGCCGCGATCAGATCGACGAGGCGATCGACGTCACGCGGGACGCCGTCGCCCTCGCCCGCAGGTGGGGCGACCGTCCCTGGGAGTGGTTCGCGCTCGCGAACCTCGTCGAGTTCCTCGCCTCCGCGGGGGAGTGGAACGAGGCGATCGCTCTCGGATCCGAGTTCCCGGAGGACGCGCGCGCGGCGCGGGGCAGCTCGTTCCCGGCCGAGACGTTGATCTGGATCGAGGTAGAGCGCGGAAGCCTCGAGGAGGCGCAGGCCCTCAGCCTCGGCCTCGCCGGACGAGATTCCTCCGAGGACTATCAGGACAGGGCCTACGGGGCGCTCGCGTTCGCCGCAATCGCTCGTGCGAACGGACGGCATGACGAGGCGCTCGACTGGGGCGAGAAGGCGTTCACCGAGTTCATGCTGCACGGGGACATGCTCCAGGGCGTCAACGCATTCGCCGAAGCGGCCGGGTCGGCGCTGACCCTGGGGGACCTCGGCAACGTACGGGAGCTTCTCTCGCGTCTCGCGGCGCTGCAGCCGGTCGCCCGCACCCGGTACCTCCGAGCTCAAGAAGCGCGATTCGGGGCTCGTCTCGCTGCGTGCACCACTGAGAGCGACGCGGGCGAGCCCGGCTTCCGGCTGGGAACCGAGACGTTTCGCGAGCTCGGGATGCCCTTCTGGCTCGCCGTGACCTCGCTCGAGCACGGGGAGTGGCTCGTCTCCGAAGGCCGAGCGGGCGAAGCCGACCCGCTTCTCGCCGAGGCGCGCGAGATCTTCGAGCGGCTCGGGGCCCGCCCGTGGCTCGAGCGAGTGGAGGCAGTGAGCCCGCAGGCTGAGGTCCTGGCCGGATGACCTGCCCGGGCTGCGGAACAGAGAACGAGGCCGGGCCGGAAATTCTGCGGCGGCTGCGGGGAGAGGCTCGCGGTTGTGTGCTCGGCCTGCGAAGCCGCGAACAGTCCCGGTCATCGATTCTGCGGAGAGTGCGGTGCGCCACTCGGGGGCGACGTGCCTCCTCCCCGCCCCGAGCCGTCGACTCCCGAGGCAGAGCGGCGTCTCGTCTCTGTCCTCTTCGCCGACCTCGTCGGCTTCACGACTCTGGCGGAGGATCGCGACGCCGAGGAGGTGCGCGAGCTTCTTTCCCGCTACTTCGACGCGGCGCGAAGGGTGATCGGCCGCTACGGCGGGACGGTGGAGAAGTTCATCGGCGATGCGGTGATGGCGGTCTGGGGCGCTCCGGTCGCCCAAGAGGACGACGCCGAACGGGCCGTGCGGACGGCGCTCGACCTCGTCGGCGAGATCGCTGTCCTCGGTGCAGAGGCCGGTCTTCCCGGCCTGCGCCTGCGCGCCGGCGTGGTCACCGGCGAGGCGGCGGTCACGGTGGGCGCCGAGGGCCAGGGGATGGTCGCCGGTGACCTGGTCAACACGGCTGCTCGGGTGCAATCGGCCGCCGAGCCTGGCGCGGTGCTCGTGGGAGAGTCCACTCGGCGGTTGACGGATGCGGCCATCGCCTACGTGACCGCAGGCGAGCACGAGCTCAAGGGCAAGGCCGAGCCGGTGGCGTTATGGCGCGCGCTGCGGATCATCGCCGGGCGCGGTGGCGAGGGCCGCTCGACCGGTCTCGAGGCTCCCTTTGTGGGGCGCGAGGCCGAGCTGCGCATGGTCAAGGAGCTCTTCCATGCGACCGCCGATGAGGGCAAGAGCCGCGTGCTCTCCGTCATGGGCGTGGCCGGGATCGGCAAGTCGCGGCTCGCCTGGGAGTTCTACAAGTACTTCGACGGCCTCGTGGAGGACGTCTGGTGGCACCGAGGCCGCTGTCTACCCTACGGCGAGGGCGTCGCGTACTGGGCGCTGGCCGAGATGGTTCGCATGCGAGCGGACATCGTCGACGAGGAGTTGCCCGACTCGGCCAAGGACAAGCTCGAGGCGTGCGTCAACTTGCACGTCCGCGATCCCGATGAGCGCGCCTGGATCGAACCGCGTCTCGCCCATCTTCTCGGGCTCGCGGAGCGAACGGCGCCCGACCAGGAGGATCTCTTCTCGGCCTGGCGGCGGTTCTTCGAGCTGATGGCGGAGGAGGGCCCTCTCATCCTGCTCTTCGAAGATCTTCACTGGGCGGATGCCGGCCTGCTCGATTTCATCGAGTACCTGCTCGAGTGGTCCCGCACCTTCCCGATCTTCGTGCTCACGCTGGCGCGTCCCGAGTTGCTCGAGAGGCGCCCTACCTGGGGTGCGGGCCGACGAAGCTTCCACTCGATCGTGCTCGAGCCCCTCGCGAACGAGGCACGGGAGGAGCTCCTCGACGGGCTGGCGCCCGGACTCCCGGAGGAGGTCCGAGCGCGGATCCGCGAGCGCGCCGAGGGCGTGCCGCTCTACGCGGTCGAGACGATTCGCATGCTTCTCGACCGAGGGCTTCTCGCACACGAGAACGGGGAGTTCCGGGTCATGGGGCCGGTGGAATCGCTCGAGGTGCCGGAGACACTCCAGGCGCTGATCGCGGCCCGGCTGGATGGCCTGGAGGCGGTGGAACGCCGCCTGTTGGAGGATGCGGCCGTGCTCGGCAAGACCTTCACGAGACGGGCCCTCACAGCCGTCTCGGGATACGACGGGGCAGAGCTCGAGGCCGCGCTCGGTGCCCTCGTCCGCAAGGAGATACTCACGGTGGAGAACGATCCTCGCTCGCCCGAGCGCGGCCAGTACGGCTTCCTCCATGCGCTGTTTCAGAGGGTCGCCTACGACACGCTCTCACGGAAGGAGCGCAAGGCGCGCCATCTCGGCGTGGCCGGCTACCTGGAGAGAACACCCACCGACGACGAGGTCGTCGAGGTGATCGCCTCGCACTACCTCGCTGCATACCGAGCCTCGCCCGAGGCAGCCGATGCGCCGGAGATCAGGGCCAAGGCTCGAGAGAGACTCGCCCGCGCGGCGGAGCGCGCCGCCTCGCTCGCGGCCACCGAGGAGGCGGAGCGCTACTTCGAGCAGGCAGCTGAGCTCGCTGACGAGCGGCTCGTCCAGGCCGAGCTCCTCGAGCGCGCGGGAGAGTCGGCACGAGCGAGTGGCCGTCTCGAGGTGGCCGAGGAGCATTTCGAGCGATCGATGATGCTCTTCGAGGATGAGGGAGCCGCGCATCCTGCGGCACGCGTCTCGGCGCGGCTGAGCGAGGTCGTCTGGCTGCTCGGCCGCATCGAGGAAGGAATCGAGCGGATGGAGCGGTCGTTCGAGGTGCTCTCGGGCGACGAGCCGGACGAGGACCTCGCGGCCCTGGCGGCACAGCTCGGGCGGCTCGCGTTCTTCACAGGCCGCCTCGAGCTCGCGACGGAGCGGATCGAGTTCGCGCTCGACATCGCAGAAGCTCTCGGACTGCCCGAGGTCTTCTCGCAGGCGCTGAACACCAAGTCGCTTCTCCTCTATCGGCGTCCTCGGGAGAGCAAGACCCTGCTCGAGTGCGCGCTCCGCACGGCCCTCGAGAACGACCTCACCGCGGCCGCCTTGCGCGCGTACTACAACCTGACGGAGACGTTGTGCGAGCTGGACCGCAACGAGGAGGCGCTTGCGAACGCCCGCCGCGGTATCGAGCTCGCCCGGCGGCGCGGCGATCGGAACTGGGAGTGGGGCTTGTTGTCGCAGATGGGGAGGCCGCTGTTTCTGACCGGCGCGTGGGACGAGGTGCTCGACGTCGCCTCGCGCGTTCCGGACGAGGGGCGCGTTGCCGCGAGCGGGTTCCATGAGCTGCTGGTTCCGCTCGCTCGGATCCACGTAGCGCAGGGTCAGGGTGACGAAGCCGCCGCCCTTCTCGGGACGCTCGCGCCACTCGCCGACTCGGCCGATCTCGACGAACGCGCGAAGTTCCAGGTAGGGCGCGCGGTCGTCCTGCGCGTACAGGGTCGGTATACCGACGCCGTGGCCGCGGGAGAAGAGGCGATGAGGGCGCGTGAGCTTCCGACGGGCGCGCCCGATGCCGTCGACGGCATGATCGAGGCGGCCGAAGCGGCGTTCGCACTCGACGATCTCGTGCGGATCGAGGCGTTCCTGGGCTGGTGTCGGGAGCTCCCGAGGGTCTACCGCACGCAGTACGTGCTCGCGCACGAGGCGCGCGTCGCTGCTCGGCTGGCTGCGCGGCGCGCCGAGGCGTCGCTGGTGGAGCCCGCGTTCGGCGGCGCCGTTGCCCGCTTTCGCGAGCTCGCCATGCCCTTCTGGATGGCCGTCTCGCTCACCGACCAAGCGGAATGGCTCATGGACCAGGATCGCATCGAGGACGCTGACCCGCAGCTCGACGAGGCACGCGCCGTCTTCGAGCGTCTCAAAGCCGTCTCATGGCTCGAGCGCCTCGAGGGCATTCGGTCGCAGGCAAAGGCGGCCATGCGATGACCTGCCCGTCGTGCGGCACGGAGAACGAGCCCGGCCGGAAGTTCTGCGGCGAGTGCGGGGCGAAGCTTGCGCTCGTCTGCGCGTCTTGCGGTGCCGCGAATACGCCGGATGTCAAGTTTTGCGGGGAGTGCGGCACCGCGCTCGCCGGCGGGGCTCCGATCCCATTTGCGACTCCAGCTCCGACCCCGGAGGCCGAGCGCCGGCTCGTATCCGTCCTCTTCGCCGACCTCGTCGGGTTCACGATGCTCTCCGAGGATCGCGATCCGGAGGAGGTTCGCGAGCTTCTCTCCCGCTACTTCGACACCGCGCGGCGTGTGATCGGACGCTACGGCGGCACGGTCGAGAAGTTCATCGGCGACGCGGTGATGGCGGTATGGGGTGCGCCGGTCGCACGGGAGGACGATGCCGAGCGCGCAGTGCGGGCGGCGCTCGAGCTCGTGGACGCCGTCCGCGCGTTGGGTGAAGAGGCGGGCACGCCAGACCTGTGCGCTCGGGCAGGCGTCACGGCCGGCGAGGCGGCCGTGACCGTCGCAGCGGAGGGTCAGGGGATGGTTGCCGGGGATCTCGTCAACACGGCGTCACGGGTGCAGACAGCGGCGCAGCCGGGATCCGTCTACGTCGGCGAGGCGACGCGTCGGATGTCCGAGGCGGCGGTCGTGTACGAGGACGCCGGGGAGCACGAGCTCAAAGGAAAACCCGAGCCGGTTCGGCTGTGGCGCGCTCTGCGTGTCGTCGCCGCCACGGGCGGTGCGCAGCGCTCCTCGGCGCTCGAGCCGCCGTTCGCCGGACGGGACCGAGAGCTACGGATGGTCAAGGAGCTCTTTCACGCCTCCGCCGACGACCGCAGAGCGCAGCTGATCTCCGTCGTTGGAGGCGCGGGCATCGGCAAGTCGAGACTGGTGTGGGAGTTCTTCAAGTACCTCGACGGGCTCGCCATCGACACGCGCTGGCACCGCGGCCGCTGCCTGGCGTACGGCGAGGGGGTGACCTACTGGGCACTTGCCGAGATGGTTCGCACGAACGCGAGCATCCTCGAGGGCGAGGATCCGGACACAGCCCTGCCCAAGCTCCTCGAAGCGGTGGAGATCGCCCTGCCCGATCCGGAAGAGCGCCGCTGGGTCGAGCCGAGGCTTGCAAGCCTGCTCGGGCTGGAGACCGGGCCCGCCCGCGAGCGGGAGGACTTGTTTGCCGCCTGGCGCCTCTTCTACGAGCGCCTGGCCGAGGTCATGCCTACCGTCATGGTCTTCGAGGACATCCACTGGGCCGACACCTCGCTGCTCGACTTCGTCGAATACCTGCTCGAGTGGTCGCGCAACTCCCCCCTGTTCATCCTCACCCTGGCGCGCCCGGAGCTGCTAGAGCGCAGACCGGACTGGGGATCCGGCCGACGCGCCTCAACCTCCGTCTACCTCGAGCCGCTCACGGGCGACTCGATGATCACGCTTCTCGAGGGACTCGGCCTCCCGGACACGCTCGCAGACCAGGTGCGAGACCGAGCCGAGGGAGTACCGCTCTACGCCGTCGAGACAGTGCGCATGCTCGTCGATCGAGGCGTGCTCACCCCCGACGATGCCGGCTACCGGGCAACGGGACCGGTGGACGAGCTGGACGTGCCGGAGACGCTGCACGGGCTGATCGCCGCGCGCCTCGACGGGCTTTCCCCCGACGAGCGCCGGCTCGTTCAGGACGCCGCGGTCCTCGGAAAGACCTTCACCAAGGAGGCTCTCGGCGCCGTTGCCACGATCGACGACGAGCTTCTCGACCAGCTCCTCGCCGCACTCGTGCGCAAAGAGATCCTGACCGTGCAGGCCGACCCGCTCTCCCCCGAGCGCGGGCAGTACGCGTTCCTCGGCGATCTCGTCCGGTTCGTCGCCTACGAGACCCTCTCGAAGAAGGAGCGCAAGACCCGGCACCTCGCCGTCGCCGACTACCTCGAGGCCGCGTTCGACGAGGACGACGTGGTCGAAGTGGTCGCCTCCCACTACCTCGAAGCTGTCAGAGCGGCCCCGGACGCAGAGGATGCCGCCGCGATCAGAGCGAAGGCCTGTGACCGGCTGACCCGCGCGGGCGAGCGCGCCGCGTCGCTGGCCGCGCACGAGGATGCGTACTCCCGCTACGAGGAGGCGGCCGGCCTTGCCGACGGCCCCTCGATGAGGGCGCTGCTGCTCGAGCGCGCCGGCGAAGCCGCCCGGGCCACCGGGCGCTTGAGCGCCGCTGCTGCCGACTTCGAGCAGGCCGCCGACCTGTTCGAGTCGGCAGGCGAGACGCATCCGGCGGCGCGGGCGACCGCTCGGCTCGGCGGAATCCTGTACGAGCAAGGGCGGATCGACGACGGGATCGAACGAATGGAGCAGGCCTTCGGCGTCCTGTCGATCGACGAGCCCGACGGGGACCTCGCAGCGCTCGCCCACGAGCTCGCGCGCTTGTACCTGTTCACCGGGAACGCCAGGCTCCACTACGAGCGCGTCGAGCTCGCGCTCGACATCGCCGAGGCTCTCGAGCTTCCCGCAATCGTGGCTGAGGCGCTCAACACGAAGTCGGTTCTCTACCAGGAGCGCCCCCACGAGAGCGGCGCGCTCATGCGTGAGGCCCTGCGTATAGCGCTCGACCACGACCTGACCAGCCCGGCTCTCCGCGCCTACAACAATCTCGCCTATCTGCTTGGTCTCCACGACCACTTCGACGAGGCACGAGCCGTGTGCGCGGACGGCATCGCCCTCGCGCGCCGACGCGGCTATCGAAACTGGGAATGGATCCTCGAGACGAACCTCGTCGAAGCGCTCTTCCACACGGGCGAGTGGGACCGGGCGATCGAGATCACCAATGCTCTTCCCGAGGGGGCGAGGCAGATCGGCTTCGGCGCGTTTCCGGCCGAAGTGGTCTTCTGGATTTACCAGTACCGCAACGAGCTCGAGCCCGCACGGGAGATGGCAGCGCTCACGGCCTCCGCCGAGGACTCGAACGACCTCCAGGTGCGAGGCATCGCCCTGCTCGTACAAGCGAGGCTGAGCGCCGCCGAGGGCCGGCACGACGACGCCGTGCGTTTCGCTCGTGCCGCCCTCGAGCCGCTCGTGACGTACGGATCTCCCTACCTCAACGAAGGCGTGGGCGCTCTCGTCGATACGGCCCTCGCCGCCGGCGAGGTCGGCATTCTCGAAGAAGGGCTTTCGCGCACCGACGGCGTCCTCCCCACAAAACCGACTCTGCGGGCACACCGCGCCCGCGCGAGTGCGCTGCTCGCCGCCCGAGCCGGCGCGTCCGATCGCGTGGAGCCGGCGTTCAAGGCCGCCGAGGCGTCGTTCGACGTCGCCCGAACCCCCTTTTGGCTCGCGGTCACCCGGCTGGATCATGCCGAGTGGCTCGTCGGCGAAGCGCGGGCGCCCGAGGCTGAGCCCCTGCTCGCCGAGGCGCGCGAGACCTTCGAGCGCCTGAAAGCCGTGCCGTGGCTCGAGCGCGCCGAGTCGCTCCCGCTGGCAGAGGCCACGGTGCCATGATCTGCGCCGGTTGCGGCACGGAGAACCCTGCCGGCCAGAAGTATTGCGGCGAGTGCGGGGCGACGCTCACGGGCGCCTGCCCGGCCTGCGGAACGGCGAATCCCCCGGGATTCAAGTTCTGCGGAGAGTGTGGCGCGGCGCTCGCCGGTGGCGCTCCGACCCCAGCGCCGACCCCGGCCCCGGAGGCCGAGCGGCGGCTCGTCTCGGTGTTGTTCGCGGACCTGGTCGGGTTTACGACGCTCTCAGAGGACCGCGACCCGGAGGAAGTTCGCGAGCTGCTGTCGCGCTACTTCGACACGGCGCGGCAGGTCATCGGACGGTACGGAGGTACGGTCGAGAAGTTCATCGGCGACGCCGTCATGGCTGTGTGGGGAGCGCCGGACCGCCCAGGAGGACGACGCCGAGCGCACCGTGCGGGCCGCGCTCGACCTGG
>CAWFXP010000003.1:0-30436 GCA_963819905.1 uncultured Thermoleophilia bacterium | reverse complement strand
CGACCGCCGGAGGGCTGAGTGCGCACTTCGGCGCACGCGCGCCGTCGAGCTGATCACGGGTCGCTGAGGCGCTGCCCGAACGCGATGTCGTGGCCGTCGGTCCTGAACGCCGAACTCGCGGAATCCGTGCGGGGCGTTGTAGATCGTGTAGTCGATCCCCGCGCCTCGCTCCTGAACCTCGGCGTAGATCGCGTCCACGTCGTCGACTCTGATGTACGCGTTCCACATGTTGTCCACGATGTGCCAGTGCGGAACGAGACGTTCCGGCTCGCCGGCCAGCGCCAGCAGGATGGTTACTCCATCCCGATCCGCGACGGCAAAGTCAGGTGGATCGCCGTAGAGCTCGCACGTGAACCCCAAGCGGTCGCGGTAGTACGCGACGGCGCGGTCGATGTCGGCGACGAGCAGCACCGGCGAGATCCCTGTCAGTGACACCACGAAGCGATCCTCCTAGTTCGGCCTTACGCCGCTCTCCGGAGGAAGGTCCCGACTAGTTCGGCGCAACGCTGCGGATCGTCCCACCAGGGAGCGTGGCCGCCAGGGATCACCTCGAGCTGGGCGTCCGCCATGACGGCGCACGCCCTCCTACCGTATTCCGGGCCGCCGAAGACGTCGCTCTCGCCCCAGATGAACAGCGTGGACTGCGTGATCCGTCTGAACTCGCTCTCGGAGAACAGGATGCCGGGACGCACCCCCCACGGTCGACCGATCTGCTCGAGCTGCGTTCGGAACGCGTCTGCCGCGCCGGGCAGGGCGTCGCTTCGGTACCAGACGTCGATGTACTCGGGATCCATGTTCGCCGCCGCCGCAGTACCGAGGAGTTGCGGCACGAGCTTGCGAGCCTGCTTCGGGCTGGGCGGCTGTAGCGCCATCATGAGCCGGTTGAGCCCCGGCATGCAGAGCAGCCGAACGGGGAGCGGCGGGCGCATGTCGAGGATCGGGGGCGCGCCCGCGAGAACGAGCGACGACACCCGCCCGGGCCGTTCGTCCGCAAAACGCAGGCTCCAGAGACCGCCGACCGAATGCCCGACGAGGGGCGCGCGCTCGATCTCGAGCGCGTCGAGGAGCGACGAGAGAAACGAGACCGCGTGTCGTCTGAGATCGACTCCGGTGTAGAGGAAGCGGTCGCTGAGGCCGCAGCCCGGGCAGTCGACAGCGATCAGGCGGAACCCGGGCAGCTCGGCCATGAGCGGCGCCCAGATCGCCGCCTGCAGGCCGCTGCCGTGAACGAGGACGACGGGCTCGCCGGAGCCGACCGCGATGACGCGCGCTCGGATCTGAGGTTCCGCAAGCTCGAGGAAACGCGACTCTACGTCGAGGCCGAAGCGGGCGAAGAGGCGCTGTTCCGCAGCCTCGAATGCGGTCGTATCTCGTTCAGCCATGCCGCGCAACCCATGGCAAGGGAAACGTAACGATAGGCACAACATCGCGGCTCTTCAAGGTCCGACGATCGTCACCATGGCACTTCGCCGCCGATGACCATGTCACCGGTCTACTCGCCCGCGAGCTGGCGCGAGCGGTGGGCCGAGCGTCAAGAGGCGAGCTTCGTCGTCGTCCGCTGCCTGCCCTGGGAGCCGAGCAGGCCGGAGCACACGGCGGGGGTGCCGATTGCTGCGCGGGCGTCCGTGACGCATACTCGTCACACGTCGGCGTCGAGCGGCGGCGCCGATGACCCCAAGAGGAGAAGAGAGATGATGATGCTGGCAACGACGACGGTCGAGGATTTCGACCGCTTCCTGAAGATCTTCTCGACCAAGGGCGCCGAGAAGCGAAGGCAGCACGGATCGAAGGGCGCGACCGTCTTTCGCGATCCCAATGAAGACGACCGGGTCTGGGTCATCTTCGACTGGGATGCGGAAGGTTGGCAGAGCTTCGTCTCCGACCCCGAGGTCCCCCCGATCCTGCAAGAGGCCGGGCACAAAGGTAAGCCCCAGGCGGCGTTGCTCGGCGGACAGTACGACGCCTAGCAGGTCTCCGCGTGCGGGGCGTCAAGAGGCGCCGCGACCCTGAGCTGCCGGGAGCACCACGAGCGCAGCCGCCCGTGCCTTGCAGACCGCGCGCGCGGGAGATTCTTGGTGCCCTGATACTCGACTCTTGTAGGGTCCGTCTCATGGAGGTCGACCGCAACGCGCCCGTCATAGCCCACAGCGAAGCCGAGATAGCGGCCGACCCCGCGACCGTCTGGGAGGTATTGACTTCAGTCGACGCCTGGCCGAACTGGAATCCCGACGTCAAGTCAGCGTCAATCAGCGGAGACTTTGCGCCGTCGGCTCGGTTCCAATGGAAGGCCGGCCCTTCGACCATCACGTCGACTGTGCAGGAGGTAGAGGCACCCGAACGTGCAGCCTGGACGGGCAAGACGCTCGGCATCAGAGCGATTCACGTTCACAGGCTGGAAGCCCACGACGGCAGCACCACCGTCCACTCGGACGAGTCCTGGGACGGCCTGCTCCCCAAGCTCCTTCGCGGCTCGATGCAGAAGACCTTGCAGCGCGGAAACGACGCCGGGCTTCGGCACCTGAAAGCCGAGGCCGAACTCCGCGCAGCTCGCACGCCGTCCGCACCATAGGTCGCGGCGACCAGCCCACCGCGTACTGCTTCCGGGTAGTCGCAAGGTCGGCCAAACGTTCCGGCCCGGACCCAACAGGACGACCCACCGCCACACGGTGTCGGGGACGGCCCCTCGGGTCTGACAGCCCTCCGGAGCTCAGTTCATCAACGGGTCACCACGCGGGTGGCGGGCGTCAGAGACGAGCTCGCGTTCGGTGCGGCTGCCTAACGGCGGGGGTGGGATTCGAACCCACGAGACGCCTATGAAGCGCCTAGCGGTTTTCAAGACCGCCCCTTTCAACCACTCGGGCACCCCGCCCGCGGGCCAGTCTAGCCCGCTCTCAAGAGATCTCCTCGAGTCGCCGATATGCCTTGCGCAATGCGCCGACCCGTGCTCATCGCCGTGCTGGCCCTGGCGCTCACGCTCTCCGCCTGCGGCGGCTCGGGTGAGGAGACCACCGCAACGGACACGGGTGGCGCGACCTACCTGTTCGTGCTCGACGTCCCGAACGCGACGGCCCGACCGACGGCCACGGGGTACGAGCTCACGCTCACGGGGCTCGACCCGCGGATCACCTGGTTCAGCGATCGACCGTACCGCCTCGCCGGATCGATGCCGACCGGCGAGCTGCTGGCGCGGTGGAACGAATTCGGCTTCGGAGACGTCCCGCCGAACGCGACGATCACGATTCACCCCGTTGGCGGAACGCCGCGAGCCGTTCCGGTGATCGTCAGCCGGCCGACAGGCGACCTCGCCGGCGGGAGGCTCGTGCTCGAGCTGCAGCAGCTTCCGCTCGCGGACGGAGAAGCGGTCGAGCCTCTTCCACGCGAGCTCGGGCCGACGTCCGTGTTCCTCGACAGCGTCAGCTACAGCAACGACGCCGCGGGCAACACGAACCTCTCGCAACAGAACGCGGTCGCGAACCAGCAGGCGATGAGCCAACTCGACGTCTGCCCGCTCGGGCCGCCGTGCCCGAAGCCGGAATCTCCCTAGAGGAGCCGTCGCCAGGCTAGCGCTCGATGCGGGCGGGAGCGCCGTGGCGTTGCAGGCTCTCGGGAACGGCAACCGAGCCGTCCTCCTGCTGGAAGTTCTCCATCACCGCGAGCAGGGCGCGCGCGGTCACGGCGGTTCCGTTCAGGGTGTGAACGGGCTGAACGCCCCGCTCCGAGCGGTAGCGCACGTCGAGCCGGCGAGCCTGGAAATCGGTCGTGTTCGAGGTCGACGTGATCTCCCGGTAGCGGCCCTGTGACGGAAACCAGGCCTCGATGTCGTACTTCTTCGTCGCGGCCGCCCCGAGGTCGCCGGCGGCGACGTTGACGACCCGGTAGGGAATCTCGAGCGCCGCGACCAGCTCCTCCTCGATCGTGAGCAGGAGCTCGTGCTCCTCGGCCGACCGCTCCGGCAGGCAGAAGACGAACATCTCGACCTTGTCGAACTGGTGCACGCGGAACATCCCGCGGGTGTCCTTGCCGGCCGCTCCGGCCTCGCGGCGAAAGCAGGTCGAGTAGCCGGCGTAGTGCAGCGGCAGCGCCTCCTCCTCGAGGATCTCCCCCAGGTGGAGGGACGCGAGCGCGACCTCGGACGTCCCTGTCAGATAGAGGCCGTCCCGCTCGATCGAGTAGATGTTGACCTCGTCGGTCGGGAGGAAGCCCGTGCCGTACATGGCCTCCTCGCGAACGAGCACCGGTGGGATGACGGGGACGAATCCCCTCTGGACGACCCGGTCGAGGGCGAAGCGGTAGAGGGCGATCTCGGCGAGCGCGAAGTCGCCCATCCGGTAGGCGAACCGCGAGCCCGACACCCGTGCCGCGCGCTCCATGTCGATCCAGCCGAGCTCGAGGTGGTCGCGCGGCTCGAACTCGAAGGACGGCTGCTCGCCGACCCGCCGGAGCTCGACGGCGTCCTCCTCTTCCGCACCGTCGGGCGCACTCGGGTCGGGCGGGTTCGGGACGAGCACGAGGAGCTCGTCCCGTCGTGCGGCGGCGTCCGCGAGCTGCTGCTCGAGCCGGCCGAGCTCCGCCTTCACCGACTTCAGCTCTTCGATCTGCTCCGGCGTCGGCTTGCCCTTCAGCTTCGTGCGCCCGCGAAGCTCGTCGACCCGCGGCACCAGCTCGAGCCAGGCGCGGTCGGCGGCCATCAGCTCGTCGAAGGCATCGCCCGCGCCCTTGCGTTCGAGCGCGCCGCGCCAGGTCTCCGGGTCGCTGCGGGCGGCGCGGATGTCGATCATGACCGTGAGTGTAGGAGGGCTTCGATCACCTGGGCGACCCCCTCCTCGTCCGCGGGCGGGCAGACGAAGTCGGCCTGCTCGAGCAGTCGCCGGTGCGCGTTCGCGACCGCGACGCCGTAGCCGGCCCACTCGAGCAGCTCGACGTCGTTCTCGCCGTCGCCGAAGCCGACCGTCCTCGCGGCAGAGAACCCAAGTCGCTCGCCGAGGAACGCGAGGCCCGAGCCCTTGGTGATGCCGCTCGCGGAGAACTCGAGGAAGATCGGAAGCGACTTCGAGATGTGCAGCCGGTCGCGGAAGCGTTCCTTCATCCGCGCCTCGAGCGGCTCGAGGGCGTCGGAGTCGTCCACGCTGACGAGCTTCGTGGGCGCTCGGTCGAGCCACGCGACGAGATCGCCCACCTCGGTGATGCGCAGCTTCTGGAAGACCGCGTAGCGCTCGGCGGCCGGGGTCAGCTCGCGCACGTAGAGCTCGTCGTCGACGTAGACGTTGAGCAT
This sequence comes from uncultured Thermoleophilia bacterium, assembly GCA_963819905.1. Lineage (GTDB taxonomy): Bacteria > Actinomycetota > Thermoleophilia > Gaiellales > Gaiellaceae > CAWCQC01. Next base: position 25,164 of record CAWFXP010000003.1, on the reverse strand, counting down.
GAAGCCCTCGGCCTCGACGGCCGTGATCGTCTCGTGGGCCAGGTCGAGGGGAATCGGCGCGTGGCGAAGGAACTCGCCGCTGCCGGGGTCGACCACGGCGGCGCCCTGGTAGCAGACCACCGGATCCGGGATCCCGGCCGCCGCAGCGTAGGGCCGGACCGACTGGAACATCCGGCCGGTCACGATCAGCACCCTGATCCCTGCCGCACGGGCGGCGGCGATCGCCGCCTTCGTCCGCTCGCGCAGGCGCAGGTCCTCGGCGATGAGCGTCCGGTCGAGGTCGCACGCGAGGACCTCGACGTCGAGCGGGAAGTCGTCGGGGAGGATCAGCCCGAGGTGGACTCGACGACGTACGCCGTCACGTCGGCGATCTGTTGCTCGGAGAGCTCATCCTTGAAGGGCGGCATGCCGCCGCCGCCGTTCAGGATCTGCTCGTAGGTGTTCTCTGCGCTCGGTTGCGTCTCGTCGAGGTTCGGGCCGACGGTGCCGCTCGTCCCTGCCGCTGCGAGTACGTGGCAGCTTCCGCAGCCGGCCGACTCGAAGATGGCCGCGCCCGCCGCCGCATCGCCGGCCGGGACCTCGACGGCGACACCGGTGTCCTCCGGCAGCGTGCCGATGACCGTCTCGGGCGTGGGAGAGACCTCCGTGGCGCCGCAGCCGGCGGCCACGAGCAGGGCGGCTACGACGAGAAGAGCGGCTCCGATGACGGCGCGGCGGCGCATCGGCCGCCGAGTCTATACGACCGTTTCGGCCACCACCGGGGGATCCGGATCACCTTCTCGTGCTTAATCGGCGCTCAACAGGCCCCCGGCTACAATCGCTTGGAACGCACCCTCCAGAAGGAGCCATGACCGCGATGAGACGCAAGACCTTCGGCCGAGACGCAGGGCTGTCGACGCGGATGGTATTGACGACGTTCCTGCTCGGCCTGCTCTACGTCGTCTTCTTCGTCGTCCTCTACCAGCTGCTCGACCTCGGGATCGGTCTCGCGATCCTGCTCATCGGCGGCCTCGCGCTCCTCCAGCTGTTCACGTCCGACAAGCTCGCCCTGGCAGCGTCCGGGGCCAAGGTCGTCGAGCGCGAGCAGGCGCCCGAGCTGCACGACATGGTCGAGCGGCTCTGCGCGATGTCCGACCTGCCGAAGCCGCGGATCGCGGTGATCGACACGGACGTCCCCAACGCCTTCGCGACCGGCCGCAGCCCGAAGCACTCTGCGGTGGCCGTCACGCGCGGCCTCTGGGAGCGCCTCGAGCCGAAAGAGGTCGAGGGCGTTCTCGCCCACGAGCTCTCGCACATCGCGAACCGGGACGTCGTGATCATGACCGTCGCGAGCTTCTTCGCGATGGTGGCGGCGATGCTCGTCCGCATGGGCGTGTTCTCGAGCATGTTCGGCGGCGGCTCGAACCGCGACAACAACCAGGTTCCCGTGTGGCTGATCGTCATGCTCGTCGCGATCGTGACCTACGCCCTCAGCTTCATCCTCATTCGGGCGATCTCGCGTTACCGCGAGTACGCGGCCGACCGCGGCGCTGCGGTCATGACCGGGGCGCCCGAGAACCTGATGAGCGCCCTGCAGAAGATCGCGAGCCGGATGACTCAGATTCCACAGCGGGATCTCCGGGAGGTCGAGGGTATGAACGCGTTCTTCATCGTCCCGACGAGCCTCAAGCACTCGTTCAGCGAGCTGTTCCACACCCATCCGCCGCTCGAGAAGCGGCTTGCCCGGCTCGCGCAGATCGCGCAGGAGATGGGCCGGCCGGTCGCCGCGTAGCGGGGCTCCGGGTATGGGCCTCGGCGACGTCCTCTTCGGCAGGAAGAAGCTCAAGGGGCCGAACCTCGACAAGCTCTTCGCGCTCGCGACCGCGCGGATCACGCTCGACGCCGAGCTCGGCCTGAAGCCGAGCGGAGCGGCGGCCGTCGTCTACAAGCCGCTCTCGGCGGGGGAGTTCGGGCTCGCGGCCGACGAGATGAAGGAGCTCCTGCACGCGACCGCACGGGACGCGGGCTCCGAGGTGGAGCGCCGCTCGGACAGCTACGGGTTCGAGTGGCTCGTCGTCCGGGACCCCGACTTCGAGGATCTCGTCTCGGCCGTTCATCTGATCAGCTCCGAGCTCCACGCCAAGGGCTTCGGCGAGCAGCTCCTGGCCGCCACGTTCCGCTTCGACGGCGGCGAGCACCCGGTCTACCTGATCTACGGCTACAAGCGCGGCACGTTCTGGCCGTTCGTCCCGCTGGAAGGCGACCAGGAGCGCGACAACGCGGGTGAGCTGCGGCTGAAGAACGAGCTCGAGGGCGAGCTGCCGATCGAGCCCGACCTGACGCGCTGGCTGGCGCTCTTCGGCGCCCCGCTGTAGGGGCCGGACCTGTCCGGCCCTGCGGTGACATGGGCCGGCCCCCTATACAGGGCGCGTTCGCTGCCGGGCCGGACAGGTCCGGCCCCTACGCAGGGCGCGTTCCGCTCCCTGGGCCGGCCCCTACGGGATGTCCGGGATCAGCCCCTCGTCGCCCATCAGCTCGCGCGTCTCCTCGAGCGTCAGGTCGCTCGGCGGGATGACCACGTCCGAGGTCTCGAGCTCGTCGTCGGCGAGCTTCGTTCCGCGGGCGCGCACGAGCCCCCACATCTCGTCGAGGAACCGATCGAGCTCCGGCTCGTCGTCCCTGCCGAGCGCGGCGACCGCCTGGTCGTCGAGGTCGTTCGAGCGCTGCGCCGAGCTCGTCGTCGACGCGGTACTGACCCTCGCCCATCAGCCGGACGATCACGGCGCCTTCCCTTCCTCCAGCTCCTTGGCGGGCTCGCCGCCGGCGCCCAGCTCGGCCTTCATCTTCTCGAGCTCGGCGTCCACGTCGGCCGAGGCCGAGATCTGAGCCAGCTCACGGTCGAGCGCCGTCTCGTCGGCCGTGAAGTCCTCGAGCGTCCCCGCCTCGACGAGCTCGTCGACCGCCGCGGCGCGGGCCTGCATGTCCTCGGTCTTGTCCTTCGCGCGCTGGATCGCCAGGCCGGTGTCGGCCATCTCCTCGCCGATCCCGCTCGCCGCCTCGCCGATCTTCACCTGCGCCTCGGCCGCGTTGTACTGGGCCTTGATGACCTCCTTCTGCGTCCGGAAGCTCTCGACCTTCGCCGACAGGCGCTTCTCGTTCTCGATCAGCTTCTCCTGCTGGGCCTGGAGCCCGACGATCTGCTGGTCGAGGCCCTGGAGCTGCTGCTGGACGAACGTCTTGCGCTCGAGCGCCGAGCGGGCGAGATCCTCGCGTCCCGCGCCGAGTGCCTGACGCGCCTGGGTCTCGAGCTTGGCGACGTCGCCCTCGAGCTTCGACGTCTGCATCTCGAGGCGCTTCTTCGCGGTCGTCACGTCGGCGATGCCCTTCTTGACCTGCTGGAGCATCTCGATCTGCTTCTCGTAGGAGTAGTCGAGCGTGATCGACGGGTCCTCCGCCTTGTCGAGCATCTTCGAGATCCGCGCCTTGATGACCGTCATCGTCCTGCTCAAGAGCCCTGCCATGTCTCCTCCTGATCGTGAGCCTGCATCGTAGAGGGTTGACTCCGAGCTGGGCTTAAGCAAGCCGTAATGACTCGTGGTGACGCCCGCTCTAAGCTGGCAGGCATGCGAGGCCTCGCGTTGATCGGGCTGCTCGCGCTCGCGATCGGCGCCGGCTGCGGCGGCTCCTCCTCGCCCGGTGGCGCGCCCGCGACCACCCAGGATCTCGGCGCCCCGGTGAGCTACGAGGACGTGCAAGCAGTCTTCGAGAAATACGGCTGCACCGGCTGTCATCCCGGTGTCAACCCCTCGCTCGACCTGACGGAGGGAAACTCGTACGAGAACCTCGTCGGCATCCAGGCGCTCGAGGACCCGACGCTCTACCGCGTCGTCGCGGGCGATCCCGGACGCAGCTTCCTCTACCTGAAGATGGGCGGCGACCCGCCCGTGGCCGACATCCCCGCGATCGGCACACGAATGCCGCCGGGCGCACCCCCACCGGATCCGGCCGACCTCGATCTCGTCCGGCGCTGGATCCTGCAGGGGGCGAAGGACGTCGACGGCCAGACGAAGGGCCCGACGGTGCCGAGCCCCGGGGCGCCGCCGACGGGTCTCGACGTTCCGGCCGCTACCGAGACGGAGGGCTCGGCGACGATCGAGGGATCCGTCGTCGGCCAGGACCGCGAGCCCATCGCGGGCGCCCTCGTCACCATGCTCCTGCAGGGCGCCGAGCTGCCGGGCGGCGAGGAGCACTACCGGGTCGCCGTCACCGACGCGAGCGGGAGCTTCACGCTGCCGGACGCGCCGACGGGCCGGTTCCTGCTCAAGGCGTACGCACCGAGCACGATCTACGTCTCTCGCATCGTCGCGCTCGAGGACGGCGAGACGGCGACCATCCGCTTCGGGCTCCCGGACCGCGTGGTCGAGAACCCGGCGATCTCCCAGGCGAAGGTTCGCTCGACCGCGTCGGGGACGGAGGTGTCGATGAACGTCCAGGGCGTCGAGCTCGACCCGAACTACACGCTGGCCGTGAACGTCGAGTCCGGCCTGGTCTTCGAGCTCGCGAACAGGGAGGCACCCGAGCAGCCCGGCACCTGGAGCGCGACCATCGACCAGGAGCTCGGCGGCGAGTGGATCTTCATGGCGGTCGACAAGACGTGCAACGTCTCGGACTTCATCACGGTCGAGCCGTAGTCGCCGGCGTGGCCGTCCTCGCCGTGAGTGCTCTCGCCGTGCCGTTCCTCGCCCACCCCGGGGAGCAGTCGCCGGGCGTCTCGTTCAGCGAGGACGTCCAGCCGATCTTCGACCGCAAGTGCGCCGTCTGCCATCCGACCAGCTACGAGTACCTCGACCTGCGACGGGGGAAGGCCTACGGTGACCTCGTGCGTGTCTCCTCGGCACTCCAGCCCGCGTTCGAGCGCGTCCTGCCGGGGCGCCCCGACCTGTCCTACCTGTTGACCCACGTGCCCGACCCTTCGCGCGAGAACCTCCTGACCGACGCCGACCGCGCCGTGATCGAGCAGTGGATCCTGGAAGGGGCGAGGAACGATTAGCCGTGTCCCGCTCCTGACCGCGGCGGAGGCGCCGATTCTGGCCCGCACCTGGTACCGGCCGGACGGCACGGCCTCGCCGCTCACACGCTCGCTCGCGAACGCGCCCGACATGCTCGAGACGCTGATGCCGTTCCTGGGGCAGATCATGGGCGAGAGCGCCGTCGACCTTCCGACGAAGGAGCTCGTCGTCGTGCGCGTGTCGCAGCTGAACGGCTGCCGCTACTGCCTGGCCGCCCACCGGCCGATCGCGCTCGAGGCGGGCGTTCCGGCGCAGCACGTCGAGGCCGCGTGCGACGGCGCGCCGCTCGACAGCCTGCCGGCGCGCGAACGGGCCGTCGTCGCCTGGGTCGACCAGGTCGTTCGCGCCGCCGGACGGCGTCACGGAGGAGCTGCTCGCGCGGACACTCGAGCACGTTCGCGAGGACCAGCTCATCGAGCTGACGGTGCTCGCGGGGACGATCACGATGTTGAACCAGTACTGCACCGCCTTCGCGATCCCGCCGCCGGCCCCATGAAGGACGCCTTCGCAACGGCGGTCTCGGAGGGGAGGGTCGGCGACCGGCTCTGGATCTACCCGACCTACCACTGCAACCTCGCCTGCGCGTACTGCCTGACGGAGTCCTCTCCCCGCATCGCCGACCGGCGCACGCTGTCCCGTGAGGCGCTGGCGCGGGCGGTCGAGGAGGCGAAGACGCTCGGCTTCGGATGCGTCGGGTTCACCGGCGGCGAGGTGTTCATGCTTCCGTGGTTCGCCGACGCGCTCGTCGAGCTGAGCCACGTCCTGCCGACGCTGACGCTCACGAACGCGACGCTCTTCACCGACGGGCTCCTGCGCCGGCTCGAGCCCCTGGCGGACGTGGACGCGGCCCTCCAGGTCTCGCTCGACTCGTACGACCCCGCGCGCAACGACGAGTACCGCGGCGACGGGAACTTCGAGGACGTCCTCCGCGCGATTCCCAGGCTGATCGATCGTGGCATCCGCGTGCGCATCGCGACGACCGTCGAGAGCCAGACCTCCGACGAGCTCGAGCGGCTCTGCGAGCTCCACCGGCGGCTGGGGATCTCGGACGACGACCACGTCGTCCGCTCCGTCGTCCGACGCGGTCGCGCGGTCACCGAGGAGATGGGCGTCGAGCTCGGGCCGACCGATGCGCTCCCCGAGCTGACGATCACCGCCGACGGGGCGTTTCTGAACCCGTTCGGGCCCACCGTCCTGAACGGGAGAACCGACCTCGACCTCCTCGTCAGCCGCCAGATCGCGCCGCTCGGGGCGGCGACCGAGCGATTCCTGCGGATCGCAGCCGACCAGCCCGCCGGGGCGGACGTCGTCCGCAACATCAGGTGAGCGTGAAGCCGGCTCTCCGGTCGGAGAGCGAGCGCCCACGCTATGCACGCCTCGCCGTGCTCGTGGCTCTCGGCGGGCTGCTGCTCGCCCTCGAGCTCCGGCTCCGCGGCGACGGCGACGTATGGACGCAGGTCGCAGGGCAGCTCGTCGCATTCGCGCTCTTCGTGCCCGCGCTCGCCCTTTGCTGGCGAGGCCTGCGGATCGGCGTCCTCGGCGTCGTCCTCGTCCTTGCCTTCGCGGTCGGCCTGCGCGCCGCAGCGTTCGTCCCGGGCGAGACGCCGCCGCTCTCGACCGATCTTCACCGCTATGCCTGGGACGCGCGCGTCCAGGCGAGCGGCACCAACCCGTATCGCTACGCGCCGCTCGACGGCCGGCTCGTCGAGCTCAGGGACGACCTCGTCTGGCCGCAGATCAACCTCCCCGCCTGGCACACCGTCTATCCACCCGGGGCGGAGGCGAGCTTCCTGGCCGCCCGCGGGGTCTTCGGAGACGGGCTCCGCTCGACCACGTGGTTGTTCCTTCTCGCCGAGGCGGTGACGGCCGGGCTGCTCGTGCTCGTTCTCGCCCGGATGCGCTCGCGGCCCCCCCTCGAACGGGTCGTGGCGTACGCGTGGCATCCCCTGGCGGTCAGCGAGGTCGCGGCAGGCGGCCACGTCGACGCGCTCGCGGTGCTCGCTCTGGCCGCTCTCCTGGCTGCCTGGCAGGCTCGCCGGTTCGCGCTGGCCGGGGCCGCTGTCGCCCTCGCCGCGCTGGTGAAGCTCGGTCCGATCCTGCTCGTCCCTGCTCTCGCGCGCCGGGGCGGGCGCCGGTTCGTCGGGACGGCGCTCCTCTTGTGCCTGCTCGCGTATCTCCCGTATCTCTCGGTCGGAACGGCCGTGTTCGGCGACCTGAGGGACTACGTCGAGCGCCAGCGCTTCGGGGGCAGTCTCTGGTGGGCTCTCTCCGGCCCGCTCGGCGACGACCGGGCCACGACCCTGCTCGCTCTCGGTCTGGCGGCCGTGGTCGGCGTGGTCGCGCTTCGCGAGCACGAGGCGATCAGCCAGGTCGCGCGCTCGTGCCTCCTCGTTCTCGGCAGTCTCCTGCTCGTCGTCTCGTACGTGCAGCCCTGGCACGCGCTCTGGCTGCTCCCGTTCTTCGCGATCGTCGTGACCCCGGGGTGGTTGTGGCTCACCGGGACGCTGCCCCTCCTGTACCTGTTCGAGCTCGAGTGGCAGCTGCCGATCTGGGTGCGGCCGGTCGTGTACGGGCCGGTCGCCGCCTGGGCTCTCTGGCGGATCCTCGCGGCCCGGCGGCCCGCGGTGGTCGCGCTCCCGCGGCTCGCCGGTCGCCGGGTCGCAGCAGTCATTCCCACGCTCGACGAAGCGGAGTCGCTGCCCACGGTGCTCCGCGCGATCCCGGCGGGCACGGTCGGCGAGGTGATCGTCGTCGACGGCGGCTCGCGCGACGGCACGGCCGAGACGGCAGCCCGGCACGGGGCGCGCGTCGTCGTCGAGACGAGGCGCGGGTACGGACGGGCCTGCGCCGCCGGCGCCGCCGCAACGGACGCCGACGTCGTCGTGTTCCTCGACGGGGACGGAAGCGACGATCCCTCCTTCCTGCCCGCGCTTCTGCGTCCGGTGCTCGACGGCGAGGCGGCCCTCTCCCTCGGGGCAAGGCTCCATCCCGAGCGGGGGGCGCTGCAGCCGCACCAGCAACTCGGGAACCGGCTCGTTGCCCTACTCGTCCGGCTGGTTTACGGCGTCCGGGTACACGACGTTCCTCCGATGCGCGCGGTCCGCCGCGACGTGCTCGAGCGCCTCGAGCTCCGCGAGATGACGTACGGCTGGCCGACCGAGATGCTGGTCAAGGCGGCGCGCGCCGGGCTTCCGATCATCGAGCTCGAGGCGCCGTGCCGCGCCCGGCGAGCCGGCGAGTCGAAGATCGCCGGCCGGGCGCTGCCCTCCGCGCGGGCGGGCGCGAGAATGCTGGCCGTCGTCGCTCGCTACGCGTAGAGCTAGAGGCTTAGAGCAGGATCTGCGCCGCAACCGCCGGCGGGCAGCCCCGGCGAACCAGGTCGGTCGCCCGGTGGAGGTCGACGTCGGTGCGAAGCGCCAGCTTGTAGGCGAGTCGCTCGTCGAACCCCGTGCGGCGGAGCTCGCCGTAGCGCCAGCCGAACACGCGCTCGGCCTCCGTTGCCACTCGACGTACCGCCTCCGCGGCCTCGATCGTCGTCATCGTGACGAGAAAGATCGGCACGAGAGCCCGTGGCCTGAAGATCTCGTGCCACGAATCCCTGCCCCGCAAACGGGCTCTCTGGCAAGCTCGGTCGGTGGCCCAGTGGGCGATCAGCGGTGGGAGCGGCTTCATCGGGCTGCACCTGGCTCGCCGGCTCGCGGGCGACGGTCATCGCGTGCGGACGCTCGACTGGTTGCGCCCGGCGCAGGCCGGGCGCTCCGAGCCCATCGATGCCTTGCTCGGCGACGTTCGTGACGGGGCGGCGTGCGCACGGCTGTGCACGGGGGCTGACGTGCTCGTCCACGCCGCCGCGGCGCTGCCGATCCGAGGAAACGCGAGCGAGATTCGGGCCGTGAACGTCGAGGGCACTGCGACGCTCCTGGCGGCGGCTGCCGAAGCCGGCGTCCGCCGGGTGGTCTTCGTCTCCTCGGCGGTCGTTTACGGGCTCACCCGGGAACGGCCGGTCAGCGAGCGGACGCCGCCTGCTCCGATCGACGCCTACGGGGCGTCGAAGGTCGAGGCTGAGGCCGTATGCCGGGCGTTCGCGCGCCGCGGTCTCGAGGTCGTGATCCTCCGGCCGAGCGCAGTCGTGGGCCCCGGGCGCCTCGGCGCCTTCGGGATCCTGTTCGACTGGGTCCGGGAGGGTCGGCGCGTGTACACGCTCGGCAGCGGGGCCAACCGCTATCAGCTCGTCGACGTCGACGACCTGGCCGACGCCGTCGTCCTCGCGGGCGAGGAGCCGGTGGTGGGGGAGACGTTCAACGTCGGGGCGACGGTTACGGGCACGGTGAGGGCCGATCTCGAGTCGCTGATCGCGCACGCGTCCTCGGCGAGCACGGTCGTGTCCGTGCCTGCCGGTTTCGCCCGCGCCGCGCTCCGGGCGCTCGACCTCGCCGGGCTCTCGCCGCTCTCCGAGTGGCACTACCGCTCGGCCGACCAGGATGTGGTGGCGACCGTCGAGAAGGCGCGGCGGCTGCTCGGCTGGCAGCCCCGGCGCTCGAGCGCGGAGGCGCTCATCCGCGCCTACGACTGGTTCCTGGCGAGCGGCGAGGCGGCGCGGTCGGGGGACACCCACCGGGCCCGCTGGGACGAGCGGGCGCTCGCGCTCGTGAGGCGCGCCTCGTGACGGGAACCGTCCTCGTCGTCGCCAAGGCACCCGTCCCGGGACGCTCGAAAACCCGCCTGGTGCCGCCGCTGACCGCGGAGCAGGCGGCCGATCTCCACGGGGCGCTCCTCCTCGACACGCTCGCCGCCTGCCGGGCCGAGGTCGGCAGCGTCGGCATTCTCCACGCCGACCCGGCCGATGCGGAGGCACTGGGCGCGCTGGCCGGGCGAGGGACGCGGCTCGTCCTCCAGCAGGGCCGCGGCCTGGCGAGCGCCCTGGCGCAGGGGATCGCGGCACACGTCGGCAGCGGCCCCGTCGCCCTCGTCTCGTCGGACATCCCCGGCATCCCGCCCGGCTCCGTCCGGCAGGCCTTTGCGGCGCTGGAGCGCGGAGCCGACATCGTGCTCGGGCCTGCGCTCGACGGCGGCTACTGGCTCGTCGCCGCCCGGGAGCGACACGAGGCTCCGTTTCGCGACGTTCCCTGGTCGACGCCGGCGGTCTTCGGCGTCACCCTGCGCCGTTGCGAGGAAGCTGGCCTACGGGTGCACCAGCTCGAGCCCTGGCGCGACGTCGATACGCTCGTCGACCTCGACTTCCTGCTCGAGGAGGTCGATGCCCTACCCGCCCCGCGGACGGTCTCGTTGCTTCGCGGGCTTGCGGGAGCGGGCACGATCGGAACGCCGCCGGGCCTCAGGCTCGCGGCGAGCGAGCTCGTGGCCGGGACGCCGTGGCGCGCGGTCGTCCTGGACCGCCTGACCCGCCGCGACGGGAGCGAGACCTCGTATGCGTACCTCGCCACGCCGAGGGCCGTGTTCGTCGTCCCGGTCACGACCGGCGGCGAGGTCGTGTTCGTCCGGCAGTACCGCCATCCGGTGCGGGACTGGACGCTCGAAGTGCCGGCCGGGAGCGTCGAGGACGGGGAGACGCCGCTCGAGGCGGCCGAGAGGGAGCTCGCCGAGGAGGCGGGCGGCCGCGCCTCGCGCTGGCGCCACCTGACGACCTTCTACTCCTCGAGCGCCCACCTCAGCCTGCGCTCCGACGCCTTCCTCGCGACCGGCGTCGAGCTCGACGCTCCCCGGCCCGGAGCGGACGAGGAGGTGTCGCTCATCTCGCTCCCGGTCCGCGAGGCGGTGCGGCTGGCGCGCGCCGGCGGACTGGCCGAGGGACAGACCGCTCTCGCCGTGCTCCTCGCGACGCCGTATCTCGACGGGCTCGACTACCCGGCCGCGTAGCGCTCGCAGAGGGCGGTACCGATCTCCTGGGAGCCGTCGTCGTAGACGGTCAGGTCGAACCGCCCGTAGCTGAGGGAGCAGACCACCGTCAGCTCCTCCGGGCGGCCGTAGTCCGGTGCCCGGAGCTTGCGTCCCTTGCGGGACTTCCAGGTGATCGTTCCCTCCGAGGTCAGCTGCGCGGCCTCGTCGGCACAGAACGCGTGCGCCCGAACGCCGACGACGACGAGGTTCGCGTCGTGCTCGGTCGGCGAGACGGTGCAGCGCAACACCACGGGCTTCGGCCTCGGCTGCGTTTCGGCCGAGCCGCCGAAGCTCCCGGTGGCGATAGCCGTCGCGGTCGCGCCGCCCGCGATCCCGACGACGAGACACCCGGTCACGACTGCGACCCAGGTACGGGTTCGCCGCCGGGCGCGCGAGGCGAGCACCCGCGTCCGGGGCGCCGGCGCGGGCGCCCTCGGTGTGAGGACATGCGTCTGCTGCGCGCCGCCGAGCGCGTCGGCCAGATCGGCGACGAACGCACGCGCGCTCGTCGCCCGCCGGCCGGGATCGGCCGCCAGATTCGCCGCGAGCACCCGCGCCGCCGCCGCAGGGATTCGGGCCGGTGGACGCCCGCCTGCCGGACGCTCTCCGCTCAGAAGCTCGCAGGCGACAACGGCCAGCGCGTACACGTCGCTCGCAGCGGTGGCGCGTCCGCCCTGCTCGACCTCCGGGGCCAGGTAGCCGGTCGTGCCGACCAGGCCGCCGGGCGGGGTCAGGCCGCTTCCCGCCAGCTCGGGGCAGGCGAGCCCGAAGTCACCGATCCGGACCTCGTCGTTCTCGTCCAGCAGCAGGTTCGCCGGCTTCACGTCGCGATGGACGATGCCCTCGGCGTGGGCGGCGTCGAGTGCCTCGGCGGCCTGCGCCAGCCACGCCAGAGCGACGCTCGCCGCCGGGACGCCGCGGGCGAGGCGATCCGCCAGGGTTCCACCCGCGACGAGCTCCATGACGATGTACGGACAGCCGTGCCACTCGCCCACGTCGTAGACCGTTACGACCCGCCGCCGCGGGCCGAGCCGCGCCGCCGTCCGCGCTTCGCGAAGGAACCGCTCCTTGAAGGCCGTGTCGTTCCGGAAGGCCTCGGACAGCACCTTCACCGCGACCGTCCGGCCGAGCAAATCGTCCTCGACGAGGTACACGTCGCTCATCCCGCCGCTCCCGAGCGGCCGGACGACGTGGAAGCGAGGCGGGAGGTCGACGGCCGTTCTCACGCGCAGGAATTGTGCCCGAACGGCGCGGGAGGTCGCCGGGCGGGGCGGCGGTCGGATCTCATCTCGCTCTCACGTTCTGGACCAGAATGCGACAGAGCGATGCGCATCCTCATTGTCGAGGACGAGGTCAAGATGGCCGGGCTTCTCCGCCGCGGGCTGCTCGAGGAGGGCCACGCGGTCGACGTGGTCGGAGACGGCGGCGAGGCGCTCATCCGCGCAGGAGCAACGGAGTACGATGCGATTGTCCTCGACGTGATGCTGCCCGGAGTCGATGGTTTTCAGGTGTGCCGGCAGCTCCGCAAGCAGGGCGTTTGGTCGCCGGTCGTGATGCTCACAGCCCGGGACGGCGTGGACGATCGCGTCGCCGGCCTCGACACGGGAGCGGACGACTACCTGACCAAGCCGTTCTCGTTCGCCGAGCTGCTCGCACGCCTGCGCGCGCTCGCGCGGCGTGGCTCGGTCGAGCGCCCCGCGCTCCTCGAGGTCGGCGACCTGCGTCTCAACCCCGCTACCCATCAGGTTTGGCGCGGCGACACGGAGGTTGCTCTCTCGGTCAAGGAGTTTGCCCTGCTGGAGGCGTTCATGCGCCGGCCCGGCCAGGTGCTCTCCCGTTTCGAACTGCTCGAGCACGCCTGGGATTACGCGTACGAGAACCGCTCGAACGTGGTGGACGTCTACGTGCGCTACCTTCGGGAGAAGATCGACCGGCCGTTCGGCTGCGCCTCGCTCGAGACCGTGAGGGGGGTCGGCTACCGGCTCCGGAGGGAGGACATCTGAGCAGGCTGCCGATCCGGCTACGCCTGAGCCTCGCCTTCACGCTCGCCATGGCGCTCGTGCTCGCCGGCCTGGCGGCGTTCCTCTACATCCGGCTCGACCGCGAGCTGGACAAGATCCTGAATCAGGGACTGAGCGCCAGCGTGGACAACATCGCGACCCTCATCCGGGCCGAGGGCGTGGGCGACGCGCTGTCCGAAGGCCCGCCCGGGCGGCTCGTGGAGACCGAAGAGAACTTCGCGCAGGTGCTCGACCGCGAGGGCACCGTGATCGACAGCACGCCGCTCGTCGCCGACCTGAGCCTGCTGAACCCGTACCAGCTCGAGCAGGCCCGTGACGAGCCGACCTTCGTCGATCGGGTCGCCGTGCCGGACTTCGAACATGTGGTCAGACTCCTGGCGAGGCGCGTCAACACCGGCGACCAGCAGGTGGTCGTGGTCGTGGGCACCGGCCTCGAGGATCGCGACGACGCGCTCGAGACACTTCGCAGCGAGCTCTTCATCGGAGGCCCGATCGTGCTCATCCTGACCGCCCTCGCAGGCTACATGCTCTCCCGGGCCGCCCTTCGCCCGGTCGAGTCGATGCGCCGGCGCGCCTCCGAGATCTCCGCGTCGACGCCGGGCCAGCGGCTGCCCGTGCCGCCGGCGAACGACGAGGTCTCGAGGCTCGGCGAGACCCTGAACGAGATGCTCGACCGGCTCGAGGCCGCGCTCGCGCGCGAGCGGCGTTTCGTCGCCGATGCGAGCCACGAGCTGCGAACGCCGCTCTCGCTCCTGCGGACCGAGCTCGAGCTGGCGATGCGACGCACCCGCACGACTGAAGAGCTCGAGGCCGCAGTCCGCTCGGCCGCCGAGGAAACCGACCGCCTCTCGCAGCTCGCGGAAGACCTGCTCGTCCTCGCCCGCGCCGACGAGACCGGCCTCCCGCTTCGTCCGATGCGGTGCGACGTCGAGGAGCTGTTCGAGCGAGTCGGCAAGCGCTTCGGGCGACGCGCGGCGGAGGCCGGCCGTGCGATCGAGGTCGACGGCGACGTCGGCCTCTCCGTCAACGGCGACCCCCTGCGCCTGGAGCAGGCGCTCGCGAATCTCGTCGAGAACGCGCTCCGGCACGGCAGCGGCACAATCAGGCTGACGGCGGCCAGCGACCACCAGCGGATCGAGCTTCACGTCGTGGACCAGGGGTCAGGTTTCTCCGAGGCGTTTCTCGCCGGTGCGTTCGAGCCCTTCAGCCGCGGCGACGAGTCCCGGAGCCGCGGCGGCGCTGGCCTCGGCCTCGCGATCGTCGACGTGATCGCGCGTGCCCATGGAGGCAGTGCTCATGCAGCCAACGTCGACGGGGGCGCCGACGTCTGGCTCTCCCTCCCCCTCGAGCCCGAGGTTACCGCCGTTTCCGGGTGACCCCGGCCCCCCGGCGAGGAGCGCGAGTGCCGCCCGGGATCCCGAGCGCGAGAGGGAGGATGCCGCCCGAGTTGAGCGTTGTCCCGCGTGGCGATGTCGATCTGGACGGCCGGTGGTACGACCCTCCGCGCGGCACCGAGGCTTGCGTATCGGGTGGAAGCTTTGGGCTGCCCTCCGACGCTGTCAACGTGGGCAACCTGCTCCTGTCAACGTGGGCCCTGCTCTCATCTTCGTCTCATTGCGCGGGTCTAGCGTCCGGTCATGGCATCGACAGACGTCGAGCGGCTCCATCCGGTCAGCGTCCCCAAGCCGTCCGGCTCGCGAAGCGAACGACCCGCCCGGCGATACGCGGGGGTCGCGGTCGTCGGCTGGCTGGCGCTCGCGATCATCACTCTGCTCGCGGCGCTCGCCGCCGCGGGTGAGCTGCTCCCCGGCGACGCGGCGGCCGCACGAGCTATCCACGGGTTCGACTCCTTGCCGCTCGACTACCTGATGGCCGCCTTGTGTCTCCTCCTGCTGCTCGCGCCCCTCGTTCGCCCGCTCGTCACGGCCGGCGATGGGAAGCGCCAGCACGGCGCATGACGAATTCCGAGCTTGCTGCTCGCCCCCGTCTTCATGCCGTCGGTGCTGGCGTTTCCCATGGCCACCTGCAGCGCCGGTAGCCCTGCCACCCCCGGCGGGGCCGTGGCGCGTTGTCGAAGCTGACAAGTGCCGCAAGTTCACGACCCGCGCCGTGCTCGTTGTGAGCAAGGCCTTGGCGTTTGCTGCTCTCATCACCGTTTCATCGGACGCCGATACCGTCGTTTGCCGATGCGAGGACGGTGTGGCGAGGACGGTGTGACATGAGAGGTAACGGCACCTGGGGCTCAAGTTTCGGGCGGCGTACACCGAGGAATGCGAAGAGCATGTACGCAAGCCCCTCACCGATCGAGCTGCTCGAACTTGACGTCGACCTTCGGATGGCATCGCTCTGGGAGGATGTCGCCGAGGTCGACGAGTGGGACGACGACATCGCCCTCGCCCTGATGAGAGCTGCCTACGCGAAGGGGTACGCAGACGCGCTGAGTGAGGACGAGCCAGGCCTTCTCTGCAGAGAGCACGGCGGGCTCGCCCGGCCTCGCAAGCGCGGTCTGCGGGACCGCACGCTCGACCGCCTGCGCGGTTCTCGCGGCTCGTACTGAGGGCAACGAAGATCCCAGATCGCCGCTCCTCCCCCGAAGAGGGGAAGAAGTCGTCCCTTGACAGAGGGACGTCTGCTGTGTTACAGCCTTAGGTAAGGCGCCGCGCTGCTACGGGGGGGGTGAGGCGCCGAATCGGCCTGGCGGGCGTCGCCAGGGCCCTTCGAAGAGGGAAGGACATGCGGCTGTCTCTTCTTGATTTCGTGATTCCGGATACCCGCGGGATTTCCGCACCGACCGTCGTGGGCGCTGTCTTCGGGATGGCTGCGAAGGCCGGATTCTTCTGGGTTGGGCGCCTTGCGCAGGGAGGAGTGCAGCGATGATCAGGTGGATCGTCGGCTCGAGTCTGAGGTTTCGCGGCCTGGTCGTTGCGATCGCTGCGGGACTCCTGGCCTACGGCGTCGTGCAGCTGCGCGACGCGCCGGTAGACGTCCTGCCCGAGTTCACCCCGCCGACAGTCGAGATCCAGACCGAGGCTCTCGGACTGTCGGCAGCCGAGGTGGAGCAGCTGATCACGGTCCCGATCGAGCAGGATCTGCTCGCCGGCGTGGCGTTCGTGGACGAGATCCGCTCCCAGTCCGTCCCGGGCCTGTCGTCGATCGTCGCCGTCTTCGAGCCCGGCACCGACATCCTCGCCGCGCGCCAGGTGGTGGCCGAGCGTCATGACCCAGGCGCACGCCCTGCCGCACGTGTCGAAGGCACCCGAGATGCTGCAGCCGCTGTCCTCGACCAGCCGGGTGATGATGATCGGCCTCTCGTCCGAGACGCTGACGCCGATCGAGCTGTCGGTCCTCGCCCGCTGGACGATCGAGCCGCGGCTGACGGGGGTCAACGGCGTGGCGAACGTCGCGATCTTCGGCCAGCGGGAGCGGGAGCTGCAGGTGCAGGTCGATCCCGCCCGCTTGCAGGCGAGTGGCGTCTCGCTCGTCCAGCTCCTCGAGACGACCGGCAATGCCCTTTGGGTCTCTCCGCTCAGCTTCGTCGAGGCCTCGACGCCGGGCACCGGCGGATTCATCGACACCGCCAACCAGCGCCTCAGCATCCAGCACATCTCGCCGATCACGACGCCCGAGGACCTGGCGCAGGTCAGCGTCGAGGGCAGCGACCTGACGATCGGCGAGGTTGCCAACGTCGTCGAGGATCACCAGCCGCTCATCGGCGACGCCAGCAACGGCGCCGGGCTGATCCTCGTCGTCGAGAAGTTCCCCGAGGCCAACACCCTCAACGTCACACGCGACGTCGAGGGAGCGATCGCAGAGATGGCACCCGGCCTCTCCGGTGTTGCCTTCGACACGACCATCTACCGGCCGGCGTCGTACATCGACGAGGCAATCGACAACGTGACCCTCGCGTTCATCATCGGCGGCGTGCTCTTGGCCGCGAGCCTTGCCCTCCTCCTCTTCGACTGGCGGGCGGCGCTGATCGCGATCGTGGTCATCCCGCTTTCGCTCGTCGTCGCCGGGTTGGTGGTGGAGTTGCTCGGGCAGACGATCAACGCGATGGTCGTCGTCGGGCTGGCGGCTGCGCTCGGCCTGCTCGTCTTCGACGCGATAACCGACGTCAACGCTGCCATGCGGCGGCTGCGTGAGCAGAAGGACGGCGGGACCGTCTCCACGTCCGACCTCCTGTTCGCAGCCTCGCGCGAGGTCCGGGGCCCGATGACGTACGCGACGTTGATCGTGGCGTTGGCCCTACTTCCCGTCATCGTGCTCGAGGGCATCGCAGGCGCGTTCCTGCCGACGGTCGCGCTCGCGTTCCTGGTCGCCGCCGGTGTCTCGATGGCGGTCGCGTTGACGGTCACGCCCGCGCTCAGCCTACTGCTCTTCTCGAAGGCGCCGCTCGGCCGGCGCGAATCGCCCGTCCTGGGCCGGCTCGGAGCAGCCTACGGCCGGTTCCTCGGCGCCGTGCTCCACCGGCCGCTCTGGGCGTACGTCGGCGTCGGAGCGATCGTCGTCGCCGGGCTCGTCGCCCTCCCCTTCCTGACGCCGGCCATGTCGCCTTCGCTGAAGGAGACGGAACTGCTGGTCTCCTGGAACGCGGCACCGGGCACGTCCCTGCCGGAGATGAACAGGATCACGAACCAGGCGACGAGCGAGCTGAGGTCGATCCCGGGAGTACGCAACGTCGGAACTCACGTCGGCCGGGCGGTCACCGCCGACCAGATCGTCGGCGTGAACTCTGGGTCCATGTGGGTCAGCGTCGACCCGTCGGCGGACTACGACGCGACGGTCGCCGCGATCCGGGAGGTCACCGACGGCTATCCGGGCATCGCGAGCGAGGTGTTGACGTACTCCGACGACCGGGTCGAGGAGGTGCTCGCGGGCCGGCCCGAGGAGTTCGTCGTTCGGGTCTACGGCGAAGACCTGAGCGTGCTGCAGGCGAAGGGCGACGAGATCACGCAGGCCCTCGCCGGGATCGAGGGAATCGTCGATCCGCGCCTGCTGCTGCCGCCACAGGAGCCCACGATCGAGATCGAGACGGATCTCGAGCGGGCGCAGCAGTACGGCATCAAGCCGGGCGACGTCCGCCGGGCGGCGGCGATCCTCGTCACCGGGCTCCCGGTCGGGAACCTGTTCGAGGAGCAGAAGGTCTTCGACGTCAGGGTCAAGGGCGCGCCCGGAGATCAGCGGCAGCGTGACGGGCATCTCCGACCTGTTGGTCGACACGCCCGACGGCAACCAGATCCGGGTCGGGGACGTCGCCGATGTCCGCGTCAGCCCGAACCCGAACGTCATCAACCGGCAGGCCATCTCGCGCTACGTGGACATCGGGGCGGGCCTCGACGGCCGCAGCCGCGGCGACGTCACGAGCGACGTCGAACAGGCGCTCCAGGGGATCGCGCTGCCCGCTCGCATATCACGCGGAGGTGCTCGCGCCGGAGGAGGAGACGCCTACCGGCCAGCTGATCGCGCTCGGGGTCGCAGCCGCGATCGGAGTCCTGCTGCTCCTGCAGGTGGCATTCGGCAGCTGGGGGCTCGGCGTGGTGGGCTTCGTGCTCCTGCCGCTGTCGCTCGCCGGCGGCGCGCTCGGCGCGCTCGCAGCGCGGCGGCGATCTCGGGCTCGGCTCGCTGATCGGCTTCGCGGCCGTGCTCGGCATTGCGGCGCGAAACACGGTCCTGATGATCACGCGCTTCCAGCAGCTCGAGCGGGAGGAGGGCGAGGCCTTCGGGCCGCAGCTGATCCTGCGCGCCGCCGGCGAGCGGGTAGGCCCGATCCTGGTCACCGCGATCGCGACCGCTCTGGCGCTCGTACCGCTCCTTGCCCTCGGCGGCGGGCCCGGGTACGAGCTGCTGCACCCGATGGCCGCCGTCGTCATCGGCGGGCTCGTCACCTCGACCCTGATCGCCCTGCTGGTCGTTCCCGCGCTGTACTCCCGGCTCGGCTCGGGCGCCGTCGGCGACGAGGAGCCGGAGGCGGTATCTCGGCGACTCGCGGCGCTCCTCCAGCGGCGTGCCCGGGAGCGTCAGAAGACCGCGGGCAAGACCGCGGAGACGCTACCCAGCGCGGATCAAGGCGCGTGAGATGGGCGCCGCGGAGCAAAGCCGGCTCGAAGGGAGGGACGCACGATGAAGCGCAGGAATTGGTTGGTGGCACTCGCCGTGGTCGTCGTGGCGCTTCCGCTCGCGGCCTGTGGCGGCAGCTCGCCGAGCGACGAGGGAAGCGGCCACGAACCGGCCGTGATGGAGGCAATCGAAGGCTCGGATCTCATGAAGATCACGCTGACCGAGGAGGCCGCCGCTCGCATCGCGATCGAGACGGCGTCCGTCGAGGACGGGCAGGCGGGGGCGAGCGTGTCGATCCCGTACGCCGCCGTGCTCTACGACCCGGACGGCGCCACGTTCACGTACACGAGCCCCGAGCCGCTCGTCTACGTCAGGGCGCCGATCACGATCGATCGAATCGAAGGAGACGTCGCGTACCTGACCGAGGGCCCGGCCACGGGAACATCGGTCGTCACCGTGGGCGCTGCCGAGCTGTTCGGGACCGAGCTCGGCGTCGACCACTGAGATCGAAAGGACGCATCCGGCCATGATGCGCTGGATCATCGGATCGAGCATCAAGTTCCGCTACCTCGTCCTCGCGGGTGCTGCGGCGCTGATCGCCGTCGGCGTCCTGCAGCTCCGGAACGCGCCGGTCGACGTGTTCCCGGAGTTCGCGCCGCCACGCGTCGAGATCCAGACGATCACGCTCGGGCTCTCGGCGACAGAGACCGAGGAGCTCGTGACGGTGCCGCTCGAGCAGGCGCTGCAGGGATTGCCCGACCTCGACACGATCCGCTCGAAGTCGGTGCCGCTGCTCTCGTCGATCACGCTCTACTTCGATCGGGGTACCGACCTGCTCAAGGCCCGGCAGCTCGTGTCGGAGCGGGTCGGAAACGTGACGCCCACGCTGCCCACCTGGGCCGCGCCGCCGGTGATGATCCAGCCGCTGTCGGCGACGAGCCGCGTGATGAAGATCGGCCTCTCGTCGGACACGGTCTCGCTGATCGACATGTCGATGCTCGCCTACTGGAAGATCAGGGCGCGGCTGCTGACGGTGCCCGGCGTCGCGAACGCGCCGATCTGGGGCGAGCGACTGCACATGTTCCAGGTCGAGGTGGATCCGGCGCGCATGGCGGCCAACCAGGTGTCCCTGAACCAGGTCATGGAGAGCACCGCAGACGCGCTCGACTCGGGTCTGCTCCAGTTCTCGGACGGCTCGGTGATCGGAACCGGTGGCTTCGTCGACACGCCGAACCAGCGGCTGACGATCGAGCACGTCCAGCCGATCGTGACGCCGGACGCGCTCGCCAAGATCACGGTCCCGAACCGCGACGGCACCGAGATGCCGCTCAGCTCGGTGGCCGACGTCGTCGTCGACCACCAGCCGCTCTGGGGCGACGGTGTCATCAACGACGGCCCCGGGCTGATGCTCATCGTCGAGAAGCTCCCGTGGGCGAACACCCTCGACGTCACGCGTGGCGTCGAGGACGCGATCGAGGAGATGCGGCCCGGCCTTCCCGGCATCGAGATCGACACGACGATCTTCCGGCCGGCCTCCTTCATCGAGGAGTCGATCGACAACCTCAAGATGGCGCTGATCATCGGCTCGATCCTCGTGGTCATCGTCATCGCGGCGTTCCTCTTCGAATGGCGGGCGGCCCTATCAGCCTCGTCGCGATGCCGCTGTCGGTGGTTGCCGCCGGGCTGGTCCTCTACTGGCGCGGCCAGACGATCAACGTCATGGTCCTCGCGGGGATCGTGATCGCGCTCGGGGTGATCGTCGACGACGCGATCATCGACGTCCAGAACATCGTCAGACGCCTGCGTCAACACCGCGCCGACGGCAGCGACAAGTCGACCGCGAGCATCATCCTCGACGCGTCGCTCGAGATGCGGGGCCCGATCGTCTACGCGACGCTGATCGTCGTCCTCGGCATCGTGCCGGTCTTCTTCCTCGAGGGGCTCACCGGGGCGTTCTTCCAGCCGCTCGCGAGCTCCTACGCGCTCGCGGTCATCGTGTCCCTGCTCGTTGCCCTCACGGTCACGCCTGCGATGAGCATGGTGCTGCTCCGGAAGTCGAAGCTCGAGCGGCGCGAGTCACCGATCGCCCGGTGGCTCGAGCGCGGCTACGAGCGGCTGCTCGAGCGGATCATCCGCCGTCCGCTTCGCGCCTACGTCGCGGTCGGCGCAGTTGTTGCGGCCGGCGCCGCGGTCGTGCCGTTCCTCGGGCAGTCGCTGCTGCCCGATTTCAAGGAGCGGGACTTCCTGATGCACTGGCTGACGCAGCCGAGCACGTCGCGTCCCGAGGAGACCCGGATCTCGGTCCGGGCCTGCCAGGAGCTTCGGACGATTCCGGGCGTGCGCAACTGCGGCTCGCACATCGGCCAGGCGCTGCTCTCGGACGAGGTCGTCGGCATCTACTTCGGCGAGAACTGGATCAGCGTCGATCCTTCGGCCGACTACGACAAGACGCTCGCCAGCGTGCAGGAGGTGGTCGAGGGCTACCCGGGGATCTACCGCGACGTGCAGACGTACCTGAAGGAGCGGATCCGGGAGGTGCTGACGGGAGGCGAGCGGGGCGCTCGTCATCCGCGTCAAGGGCGACGACCTCGACGTGATCCGCGAGACGGCCGAGAAGGTGGAGGAGGCGATCGGCGAGCGTCGAGGGCATCATCGAGGAGCACGTCGAGCTGCAGGACGAGGTCCCGCAGATGCAGGTCAAGGTCGACCTCGCCGCGGCGCAGCGCTACGGCCTGAAGCCGGGCGACGTCAGGCGCGCGTCCGGGCGTCCTGATCGCGAGCGAGGAGGTCGGCGACCTCTTCTTCGGCGGGCGCGCCTACGACGTCAACGTCTGGAGCACGCCCGAGACGCGCAGCAGCCTCGACCAGCATCCGCGAGCTGCCGATCGACACGCCGAGCGGCGAGCAGGTCGCTGCTCGGCGACGTCGCGGACGTCCAGCGTCAAGCCGACGCCGAACGTCGATCGAGCGCGGGACCTCACGCGCACGATCGACGTCGAGGCGAACGTGAGCGGCCGCGATCTCGGCTCGGTCGCGAGCGACGTCGACGAGGCCCTCGCAGGCGTCGACGTTCCCGCTCGGAACCAGCGCCGAGGTGCTGGGCGAGTACAAGGAGCGCCAGGCCGCGCAGAAGCGGCTGCTGATCGCGGGGATCGTCGCCGGCATCGGGATCTTCCTGCTCCTGCAGGCGTCATTCAAGAGCTGGCGCCTCGCGACCCTCTCCTTCCTGACGCTGCCCATGGCACTGGTCGGCGGCGCGCTCGCCGTCTGGCTCGGCGACGGCATCATCTCGCTCGGCTCGCTCGTCGGCTTCTTCACGGTGCTCGGGATCGCCGCGCGCAACGGCATCCTGATGATCAACCACTTCCAGCATCTCGAGCAGCACGAAGGCGAGACGTTCGGGCCCGACCTCGTCCTGCGCGGCGCGCGAGAGCGACTGTCGCCGATCCTGATGACGACGCTGGCGACCGGCCTCGCGCTCGTGCCGCTGGTCATCGCCGGGCAAGATCCCGGGCACGAGATCGAGCATCCGCTGGCGGTCGTCATTCTCGGCGGCCTCGTCACCTCGACGCTTCTGAACCTCTTCGTCGTTCCGGCTCTCTACCTGCGCTTCGGCCGACCGGCGAGCCCTGGGACGCCCGCGGAGCCGGCAGCGGCGGCGTGAAGGCGCCGCCGCGGCTTGGCTAGAATGCCGCCCGCGGGGCTATAGCTCAGCTGGGAGAGCGCCTGGATCGCACCCAGGAGGTCGGGGGTTCGAGTCCCCTAGCTCCACTCGGGAAGGGCCTGCAATCAGGCCCTTTTTGCCTGTGCCCGCCACCGTACACCCCTGATGGCCAGCCTGCCGGTACGCGACCGGGTCGGCCATCATTTGCTGACACCGCAGAACGCTGCGTTGCTCTTGATCGACTACCAGCCTTCGCAGTTCGCCGCACCAACGCCTGGGAAGACGCCAACGCCGCCGGCGTCAACCTGATCCGACTCTAAGGAGCTCAAGGATGGCCCTACACACCGAACTCACGCCGTCCGAAGCCGCCGACCGCCTCGCGATCCGCGAGCTGTTCGACGCCTACGCCCACTGCGCCGACCGGCGCGACGCCGAAGGACAGAAGGCGCTCTTCACTGTCGACACGCGCTTCGCGGTCTACATGGACGGCGAAGGCAGCGAGCCGACATACGTGCTCGAAGGACGCGAGGCGCTCACGCCGGTGTTCGCCGATCTGAATCGC
The DNA here is from genome assembly GCA_963819905.1 of uncultured Thermoleophilia bacterium. GTDB lineage: Bacteria > Actinomycetota > Thermoleophilia > Gaiellales > Gaiellaceae > CAWCQC01. The sequence goes on along the minus strand of CAWFXP010000003.1, from coordinate 1,914 downwards.
TACGAGGCGACGACGCACTTCAACGGGCAGAGCACGGTCACGATCGACGGCGACCGCGCGACAGGCGAGAGCTACACGATCGCCCACCACCTCTTCTCCGAAGACGGCGACCGCAAGATCATGATCGCCTCGCTCCGATACCTTGACACGTTCGCCAAGATTGACGGTAGTTGGTACTTCGCCGAGCGGAAGCTCCTCCTCGACTGGAGCGAGACGCGACCGTCGACTCCGGGGACCTGACCCAGACGGCCCGACTTGTCGGCTTCGGCGCCGACCGCCGTCATGGAGGAACGAACGTGTCAACACCCGCGAGCCCACTGCTCTCCCCGTCGCAACTAGCTGCTCTCGCCGAGATCGGCGAGGAGCGCTCGGCGCCTGTCGGTGAGCTGCTGTACCGGGTCGGCGATCGGATCTACCCGTTCGTGGCGATCCTCGAAGGAGAGGTCGCGATCGTCGACGCGGCCGGGAACGAGCTGATCAGGCACGGCCCCTCGGGCTTCCTCGGGGAGCTGAACCTCCTGTCGGGGCAGACGGTCTTCGTCAGCGCGCTCGTGGTCGAGCCGCTGCGGTACATCGCGGTCGAGCGCGGCGCGCTGCGCTCGCTCCTCAACGAGGACGGCCCGCTCAGCGACCTGCTCCTCTCCACGTTCATCTCCCGGCGCGAGGCGTTGCAGAGCGTGCAGGGGATCGGCCTGGAGATCGTCGGCCCGCACGGCTCGGAGCCGACGATGCGCATGCTCGAGTTCGCGCGTGCGAACCGGCTCCCGTACACCTGGCAGGACACAGCCCCGCCCGACGGCGGCGCGTTGCCGCTCGTGCGACTGCCCGGCGGCGGAGAGCTGCACGGCCCGACCACCGGCCAGGTGCTGCGCGCTCTCGGGATCGGGCTCGAGCTCGCGCCTCGCGAGGAGGTCGACCTGCTGATCGTCGGCGCCGGCCCGGCCGGGCTCGCGGCCGCGGTCTACGGCGCCTCCGAAGGGCTCGACACGCTGGTCGTCGAGAGCACCGCGCTCGGCGGCCAGGCCGGGTCGTCCCGCCGGATCGAGAACTACCTCGGCTTCCCCGCCGGGATCAGCGGCACCGAGCTCACCAGCCGCGCGGTCACCCAGGCGCGCAAGTTCAACGCGCGCACCGCGACGCCCGTACCGCGCGCTCTCGCTCGAACCCGGGAACGGCCGCCATCTCGTCCGCCTCGAGGACGACCGGGAGATCGCCGCGCGCGCCGTCCTGCTCGCAACGGGCGCTCAGTACCGGCGGCTACCCGTCGACCGCCTTGCCGAGTTCGAGGGACTGACCGTCTTCTACGCTGCCGGGGCCCCCGAGGCCCAGCTCTGCGCGGGCTCGCGCGTCGCGGTCGTCGGCGGCGGCAACTCCGCCGGCCAGGCCGCGGTCTGGCTCGCCCGCGGCGGCGCGCTCGTCACCCTCCTCCACCGCCGCGCCGACCTCCGCGAGACGATGTCGGACTACCTCATCCACGAGCTCGAGCGCTACGGCGTCGTCGTTCGCGACCGCAGCGAGATCGCGGCGCTCCATGGCGAGGACGGGCACCTCGCGGCGGTCACGCTCACGAGCGGCGAGCTCCTGCCCTACTCGTTCCTGTTCCTCTTCCTCGGCGCGCTGCCGTGCACCGAGTGGCTCGACGACACCGTCGGCCGCGACCACGACGGCTTCATCCTCACCGGCGCCCAGCGAGCACCGACAACCTGCTCGAGACCGACGTTCCCGGCGTGTTCGCGGCCGGCGACGTCCGCTCCGGCTCGACCAAACGCTGCGCCACCGCCGTCGGCGAAGGGGCGATGGCCGTCCAGTTCGTCCACGCCCATCTCTCCCGCACCGCTACTGTCGAGGGAGCGCGGTGAGCAACTATCGGCGCCAAAACACCCCACCTACCAAACCTTTTTGTGGACAAACGTT
>CAWFXP010000002.1:0-49158 GCA_963819905.1 uncultured Thermoleophilia bacterium | reverse complement strand
CGTCCGTCGTGAACCCGGCCGCGGGGGGGGGCACTACCCTGTCGTCAACATCGACGACACGGCCACGGTTCGGCTCGATCCCTCGGCCCCTCGCCCGCTGGAGACCGAGGGCGCAGAGCACGTCTACGCCTTCGTTTCGACCGCCCCTTACTCTGTGCGAGTGCGGACACCTGACCGGCAGTACGACACCTGACCGGCGACCCATGAGCTCGGATGCCAGGTCGGCGGGTACGGGTGCGCTACGTTCAGTCGGGACGATGGCTCACCGACGCCCCACCCGCTGTGCCACACTTACACGGGCGTCGACGCTCCAAGGCTGGGATCAGCACGTTCGACCTCTCCCGCTTCATGGGCGCCAGTCTGGAGCAGAACGCTCAACCTACGGCCACCTGGCGATCGACTCGAAGGAGCGCGCGGTTGCCATGCTCGCCGCCGACGACGTCCGGCAGATCTCCGATGGGGAAAGGACACCGTGAATCCGGACCAGCGACGCGTCTTGCTTGAGACGGCCGACGACATCAACAAGCTCTACGAGAAGCACGCGCACGAGATCCGGATGCTCGGCTTGAACGAGCTCTACGACGCCCTGACCGAGCTTCGGAGGTACGCCGAACAACTCCGCAGGGAGGCTGGCGAGGGCGAGTAGCACGGACGCAAGGCCAGAAGGCTCGTCGTTCGGGACGTGGAGTGCGATCGTGCTCGCGGTTACCTCGTCTTTTCATCCGCACGAACCGGCCTTCGCGCCCCCGTCCACCGCCCGGCGGCCTGGTAAGCGGCGGCGCTGGCACGATCTTCGCCCGCAGGCCGCTCAGACGACGCCAGTAGCCCGGGCGACCTCGAGAGGGCCAACTGACCCCTCGGTGCGCTCCGGTCGGACGGCCTCGCCCTGGTCTTCGTTGGGGTGCCGCCCGAGCACCCGGGATCGCGCGCGATCATCTCGAAGAGGCCCCACGGCTTCACCTTGGGTTCCTCCTCGATCGGTACGCCTCTCTCCGCCAGCCGTTCCCGGACGGCGTGGAGGTCGCGCACCTGGCGGAAGAGGCGACCAGCGTCGGAGGGCGGCTCGGGCGAGGTGCTCGAGACCTCGAGGAGGCCGCCGCCGAGAAAGAAGGCGACGCCGCGGGTTTTCCCCTCGCCCCACTCGCGGTAGACAGCGAGGCCAAGCGTGTCCTTGTAGAAGCGGAGCGAGCGCTCGAGGTCCTGGGGACGAAGGAGCACGCGGCTCGAGAGGATCTCCACCCTGCGAGATTAGCCCCCGCGCTCACACACGGCTCGCTGCGAGGCGCATCCGGGGCTCACCGGGCCCGTCCCGGAGGCGTCCCGAGATTCACAAGAGTGTCGGCGACCCTGGAGGGGGTGATTCCGAACCGGCGCCCGTCGCAACGAGATCAGGTCTACTCCGGTGCCCGTCGGAGGCAGAGATTACGACAAGGCTTGACCTCGACACTCAGGGACGAGTGGCGTACCGGGCACCGCTAAGGTGGATCGTGAAGCACGGGTATCGGCCGGCTGGAGCGCCGCGCAAGATCTGCGGCGTCTGCCGGGCTCAGACGAGCGACCCGAGCGAGTACCCTACCGAGATCGCATGGCTGATTCGCTGAGGAGGTGGGTGTCCGATGGCGATCACAGAGTCTGAGCTTCAGGGCGAGGAGAGCGAGGTGATCAGCTGGCGCCGGGCCGCGCTTCGGCGGGCAGGGTTCGACGAGGAGTCGGCGCAGGAACTCGCGCGCCGGATCGATGTCGACCTCCATCGGGCGGTCGACCTCGTGCGCGCCGGCTGCCCTCCCGGGCTCGCCTACCGGATCTTCGCCTGATCTGACGGCAGGACCAGTTCCAGCCCGAGAACGCGAAGAGGGAGCGTTCGCGGCAAACACGCAACCCTCCTGAAGCGGCGTGCTCCGCATCTTGCAGAGCGCAACACCCATTGACCGCAACCCGCCGAAGGGCGAACTCGCGCACTCGCACTCGGACTGCGCCACCGTCACGGTCCGTGCGATCCTCTCGGCTGAGAGCACCACCAGATCGCCTCGAGGCGGCGCAGAGGTCCCTACTTTCGAACCGTAAACATCGGACGTACTAGCCTTGTCTGCCGCGTCGGCGATTAACCTGGGCCTGCATGAGCCCACTGATCCCGATGGTGATCGAGCAGGACTCGCGCGGCGAGCAGTCCTTCGATATCTACTCGCGCCTCCTCAAGGAGCGGATCATCTTCCTCGGCACGGCGATCTACGACGAGATCGCGAACCTCGTGGTGGCCGAGTTGCTGCACCTGGAATCCGAGGATCCCGACAAAGACATCGCGATCTACGTCAACTCGCCGGGCGGCTCCGTCCACGCGGGGCTCACGGTCTACGACACGATCCAGTTCGTCAAACCGGACGTGCAGACGATCTGCGTCGGGACGGCCTTGTCGATGGGCGCCCTGCTGCTCGCCGGAGGGGCAAAGGGGAAACGAATGGCGCTGCCGAACGCGAAAATCCTGCTCCACCAGGTCTCGGGCGGCTTCGAGGGGCAGGCGACCGACATCGAGATCCAAGCGCGCGAGGTGATCAGCGTCAAACGGCGCCTCGAGGAGATCATCGCTCTCCACACCGGCCAGCCACTCGAGAAGGTCTGCAAGGACATGGAGCGCGACTACTTCCTGAGCGCGGACGAGGCGAAAGAATACGGGATCATCGATCGCGTGATCGCGCACCGCGGACACGACTCGCCCATGTGAGCAGGTCGGGCTGGGAGCTAACCAGCCTGACCCGGGCGCAGATGCAGGCGTGGCGCGACCTGCCGCCACCGACGGGACGTTCGGGCGCTCGGCAGGGCGTGCGAATCCCGACAAGTAGGCGCACGCTCGTAGAGGGTGACCCCGGAGGCCGGTCCAGGTGATATGAGGGTTCTCAACACGAGGAACCCCATGGCCCGGAGGCACACGCCGATGAGATCGTCCGCAACCTCCGCCAGGGAGCGCAGCCTGTTCATGGTCGTCGAGGGCGAAAGGAGCAGTGCTCTCCGAGGGTGTCGCACCGAGAGAGTCTCGGCTGGTACCACCGTCTGGTGGGAGCAGGGCGGTCAGCAGATGCTGCCCTGGCGTCGTTGGCTGCATTGAGTCGGAAGGGGACTCGTTCGGCCTGCACGTCAACGACAACCCACCGGCGCTCGCGCACCTGCACGAGCTGGCCCTGTTCTGGAACGTCACGAATGGCACTCACGGACATGACCGTAACCACATGTGCGGAGGCCGGGAGAACCCGGCCCAAGCCTCTCAGATGGATGGGCCCAACGTGGCTAACGACCTCGCTGGAGCGCCCGGAGCGAGCGCGCCGTGATCCGGAGGCTCGATGCCCATCCTTGGCTCCGGTACTACCACGGTACGCGCATGCCCTCCTGGGGCGTCCGTCGAGACAACGAAAGTTCATGATTAGCAGGACTCTTCTCATGGGCCGTGCTGGATTCGAACCAGCGACCTTGGGATTAAAAGTCCCCTGCTCTACCAGCTGAGCTAACGGCCCTCCGGCGAGTATAGGAACCGCGTCACGATCGGTCGTTTCACCCTTTCGGGTCATGCATCCGTCCGGTCGATGGTCGATCCTTGCTGGCGGGGGGTCGCAGTGAACGTGGGACCGCAGCCCACGTCTCGACCTGGAGGCGGCTCGACATCGGGCCGCCTCACCTTTCTCGGCGACGGATCTACAATCGCCGGGTCGTGACCGAGTTCGGGCCTGCGATCGTCGGCGACCGCTGGCAGGTGCCCGCCCGCTTCAACTTCGCGCGCGACGTGGTCGAGGTGCTCGCTGCCGACCGAGACCGCATCGGGCTGACGTTCGTCTCCGCGGCAGGCGAGCGGCGAGAGCTCACGTTCGCCGAGCTGGCGGACGACGCCGCGCGCTGGGCCGGGCTCCTGCGCCGGCGCGGGGTCGGCAGAGGTGATCGGGTGCTCGTCCTCGTCGGCAAGACGCCCGGCTGGCACCCCCTGCTCGTCGGCGTGCTCAAGGCAGGGGCGGTCGCCATCCCCTGCTCGGACATGTTGCGCGGCCGCGACCTCGCCTTCCGCGCCCGCCACTCGGGAGCCGCGCTGCTCGTGGCCGACCCGGCGACGGCGGCGGAGGTGAACGTGATGCTCGCCGAGCTCGAGGAGGCGCCGCCCGTCCTCTACCTGGACGAGGCCGACCGGTTGCTCGCGGACGAGCCGTTCTCGGCCGAGACCGCCGACACGGCGTCGGGGGATCCCGCCTTCATCCTCTACACGTCCGGGACGACCAAGCATCCGAAGGGCGTCACGCTCACCCACGGCTGGTGCTTTGCGAAGCGCATGCAGGCCGAGCGGTGGCTCGCCGCCGGGCCGGGCGACCGGGTCTGGTGCACGGCAGGCACGGGTTGGGCGAAATCGATCTGGAACGTTCTGCTCGGCCCGTGGAGCATGGGCGCGTCGATCGTCCTCCACGAGGGCGGCTTCGATCCGGCGGAGCGGTTCGAGCTGCTCGAATCCCTCGGCGTCGACGTGCTCTGCCAGGCGCCGACCGAGTTCCGCCTGATGGCGAAGTCGGCGGATCTCGGCCGCTACGACCTTTCCGGGATCCGACACGCCGTCTCGGCCGGCGAGCCCCTCAACCCCGAGGTCATCCGCGTCTTCGAGGACGCGTTCGGGCTGACGATCCACGACGGGTACGGCCAGACCGAGAACACGCTCCTCGTCGGCAACTTCCCCGGCATGGAGATCCGGCCGGGCTCGATGGGGCTTCCCTCCCCCGGCCACGAGATCGCCGTCATCGGTGAGGCGGGTGAGGAGCTGCCGGCGGGGGAGGAGGGGGACATCTCGCTCCGGGGCCGTCCGCCGACACTCTTCAGCGGCTACTGGGAAGCGCCCGACGAGACGGCGGCGGCGTTTCGCGGCGACTGGTACCTCACCGGTGACCGGGCGACGGGCGACGAGCAGGGATACCTCTGGTTCGCCGGGAGAGCGGACGACGTGATCCTGTCCGCCGCCTACCGGATCGGGCCGTTCGAGGTCGAGAGCGCCCTGCTCGAGCATGCCGCGGTCGCCGAGAGCGCGGTCGTCGGCAAGCCGGATGCCGACCGGGGGCAGATCGTCAAGGCGTTCGTCGTGCTCCGGCCGGAGCACGAGGCGACCGACGCTGCTCGCGAGGGATCTCCAGGATCACGCCAAGCGTGTAACTGCTCCGTACAAGTACCCGCGCGAGATCGAGTTCGTCCCGGAGCTGCCGAAGACCCGAAGCGGCAAGATCCGGCGCGTCGAGCTGCGCCGGCTCGAGGAGCAGCGCGCCGCCGGCGAAGCCTGAGATGGCCTTTCACCTCTGGTGGCAAGACCACGACGGCATGCGCGGCCACGTGTACCTCCGCAACGACCAGATGGCCGCGCTCCGCGACGAGCTCGCCGCCCAGGGGATGGTGTGCGGCGACGAGGGCGGCCTCGGCATCCGGCTCTCGAAGCTCGCCGTGCCGGCGAACCAGTTCGTGTCGCCGATCGAGATCGACGAGGCGCTCGAGGCCTGCCTCGCCCGAGCCGGTGGCAATCGAGGACGCGGCCCTCTGGCGCGACTTCCTCGTCTTCCTCGAGGGCGCCGCCCAGCACGGCGGGCTGCGGGTCAAGCCCTGAGCCGTCAGGCGCCCGCGGCTTCGGCGCTTCGCAGCCCGCGACGGGCCCAGACGAGGAAGCCCGCGACGAGGGCGAAGGCGAGGCCGAAGGCCAGCCCGACGTAGACGGGGTCGCCGGCGACGAGCCCGCGGGCGGCTTCGAGCAGGTATGTGACGGGGTTGAACCGCGCCACCGTGGCGATCCAGCCGCTCAGCAGGTCGAGGGGAACGTAGACCGGAGCGAGGAAGAGCGCCATGAACACGGGCATCTGCATCAGTGGCCCGGCCTGGACGGTCCGGAAGCGCATCGCGATCCCTGCCGCCCAGAGGAGCGCCGCGACGTTCACGAGCAGCGCGAGCAAGACGACCGCGAAGAGCTCGCCCGCCGTCCCGCTGACACGGACTCCCACGATCACGGCGATGGCGGTGACGACGGAGGCCGTGAAGACCCAGCGGACGAGGGCGGCCAGCGCGTAGCCTGCGATGATCCCTTCGCGCCGCCTTGCGGCGATCAGGAGCCGCCTGGCGAACTTGCTCTCGAAGTCGCGGGCGATCGAGAAGCCGGTGAAGACGCCTCCGAACGCGGCCGACTGCATCAGCACGAACGCCCACTGGAACGTCTTGTACCCATCCGGATAGTCGAACCCGGGGACGTCCGCGATCGCGGTCAGCCCTCCCGCAAAGGCGGTGAAGAAGAAGAGCGGGAAGAGCAGGCCCGGAAGGATGAGTGCGGGCGTCGAGAAGAACGTGTGAAGGTTGCGCCAGGCGACCGCGAACGCAACGGATGCGAACCTTCCGATCACGTCCGGGTCAGCCTCGTGCGGAGCGCGTGGGAGGCGAGGGCCAGCGTGATGACGCTGAAGCCGGCCGTCACGCCGAAGCCGAGCGCGAGCGCCTCGCTGTCCCAGCCGACGATGATCAGGCTGCGAATCGCCTCGATCATGTAGGAGACCGGGTTGTACGTGGCCACCTCACGGAACCAGTCCGTCTCGATGAGGTTCCGCGGCAGCGCCATCGAGGAGAGGAACAGGAGGATGAAGAACAGCGGGAACATCCCCTGGACGGCCTCGCCGCTCCCCGTCCTGAGGGCGAGAAACGTGCCGAGGGCGCCGAACCCGAGCGTGATCAGGCCGGCCAGGCAGAAGATCACGAGCGCCCCGGCGAATCCTGCGGTCACGGTCACGCCGGCGGCGACGCCGACCGCCAGGTAGAAGACCGCCTGGAAGACGCCCATGAAGACGGCGCCGGTCAGGTGCCCGGTCAGGAGCCCGACCCCTCGAAGCGGGGTGAGTGACAGGCGGTTCAGGAAGCCGGTCTGGATGTCCCTCGCCAGATCGGTGCCGGAGTTGATCGTCGCGAACAGCGCGCCCTGCACGAACGTGAAGGCAATGAAGAAGTCGAGGTAGCTGTCGGTCGGGAAGTCGGGCAGGCTCGTGACGGCTTCCAGACCCCCCGCGTTGACGGCGAGCAGCATGAGCGGGAAGACCAGCGCGAAGACGATGTTGGCGGGCTGGCGGATCGTCCGGCGGACGGAGCGGCGCGCAAGCGCCCGCACCTGCGTCGCGACGAGCGCCGTCATGCCGGAACGGGCTCGGCCTCGGTTTCGCTCTCGCCCTCGAGCAGGCGACCGGTCTTCGCGAGGAAGACGTCGTCGAGCGAGGGCTCGTGGAGCTGGAGCTGCGCCAGGTGGAGGTCCTCGGCGTCCAGCGCCCTTACCACGTCGGCAAGCTCGCCCTCGCCGTCGAGCCGGACGGCGACCGAGCGCGGGGCGCCGCCGCAGAGCTCGCCGAAGCGGGCCATGACCCGCTCGATCGCGGGCCGGTCGGCTTCGTCGTGCGGGGTGGCTTCGACGCGCGGCTTGCCGATCTCCGCCTTCAGCGCCAGCGGCGTACCCTCGGCCACGATGCGGCCGTGGTCGATGATCCCGACGCGGTCAGCGAGCACGTCCGCTTCCTCGAGGTACTGCGTCGTCAGGAAGACGGTGACGCCCTCGTCCTTCGCGAGGCGCCCGACCTCCTCCCAGAGGGCAGTGCGGCTCTGGATGTCGAGGCCGGTGGTCGGCTCGTCGAGGAAGAGGATGCGGGGGTGGTGGACGAGCGCGAGCGCGAGGTCGAGTCGCCGCTTCATGCCGCCGGAGTAGCCGCCAACCTTGCGGTCGGCGGCCTCGGTGAGCCCGACCCGCTGGAGGAGGGTGTCGGCGCGGGAGCGACGTTCCGCCCGCGAGAGCCCGTGGAGCGCCCCCTGCAGGCGGAGGTGCTCGCGCCCGGTGAGCACCGGGTCGAGAGCCGCCTCCTGAAGCGCGGCGCCGATGACACCGCGGACCTCGGGCCCCTGCTCGACGACATCGAACCCGCCGACGCGCGCCACGCCGGCAGTCGGCGGCAGCAGGGTCGTGAGCATCAGCACGGTCGTCGACTTGCCGGCGCCGTTCGGCCCGAGAAAGCCGTAGATCTCGCCCGGCAAGACGAAGAGGTCGATGCCGTCGACGGCGCGGGGGCCCTTCTTGAACTCCCGCACGAGCCCTTCGACCTCGATTGCCCGGTCAGCGCTCATGCCGCGTAGGGTACCCAAGTCATTGAGGTTGTCAAGTATTGAGATCATCAAGTAGTATCTGTGCTAATGGGAGACGATCCTGCCCGCGAGGCGTGGTCGATCGCGTTCGGGCTCGCGATGGGGAACCGCGGCCGGCTGATCGGCGCGCTCGAGGAGCTCGACCTGACGTTCATGCAGGCGCACGTGCTGCGGATGCTCGAGGGCTCGAAGCCGATCCCGATGGGCGATCTGGCCGACGCGCTCCAGTGCGACGCGTCGAATGTCACGGGCATCGTCGACCGGCTCGAGGCGCGCGGCCTCGTGGAACGTCGGAGTGCGCCTCACGATCGCCGGGTGAAGGCTCTCGTGCTCGACGCCAGCCGGGCTCCAGCTCCGCCGGCGGGCGCTGCGCGCGATGACCGAGCCGCCGGCTGCCATCAAGCGCCTCCCAGAGGAGGATCAGCGCGCGCTCTGCGACATCCTCCGGCGCGCGGTCGCCCCATTAGGCGAAGATGGAGGCTCGCACGCGGTGGGGCGGCGCGCTCGCCCCGGAGGTGAAGCATGAGGAAGGTCACGCTCATCCCGGGCGACGGCATCGGGCCGGAGGTAGTGGACGCGACGCGCCGGATCATCGAGGCGGCCGGCGCGGCCATCGAGTGGGAGATGAGGCAGGCGGGCGCGAGCGTGTTCATGCAGGGTCTCGCCACCGGCGTTCCGGACGAGACGATCGAGTCGATCCGCGAGACGCGCGTCGTCCTCAAGGGCCCGCTCGAGACGCCGGTCGGCTTCGGCGAGAAGAGCGCGAACGTGACGCTGCGGAAGCTGTTCGAGACGTACGGGAACATCCGGCCCGCCCGCGAGCTGCCGGGCATCGTCACGCCCGTACTCGGGTCGCGGCATCGACCTCGTGGTCGTCCGCGAGAACGTCGAGGACCTCTACGCCGGCATCGAGCACATGCAGACGCCCGGGGTGGCGCAGTGCCTCAAGCTCATCTCGCGCAAGGGCTGCGAGAAGATCGTCCGCCTCGCCTTCGAGTTCGCCCGGGCCGAGGGACGCACAGACGGTCCACTGCGCCACCAAGTCGAACATCATGAAGCTCACCGAGGGGACGCTGAAGCGGACGTTCGAAGAGATCGCGCCCGAGTACCCGGACATCGAGGCGCACCACATCATCGTCGACAACTGCGCCCACCAGCTCGTCAAGCGACCCGAGCAGTTCGACGTGATCGTGATGACGAACATGAACGGCGACATCCTGAGCGACCTCTCCTCGGCGCTCGTCGGCGGCCTCGGCTTCGCGCCGTCGGCGAACCTCGGCTCGGACGTGGCGATCTTCGAGGCCGTGCACGGCTCGGCGCCGAAGTACGCCGGCAAGAACGTCATCAACCCCACCGCGCTCATCCTCTCGGGCGTCATGCTGCTCCGCCACCTCGGCGAGTTCGAGGCCGCCTCCGCGATCGAGAAGGGCCTGCTCGTCACCCTCGAGCAGGGGAAGCTGACGCGCGACGTCGTCGGGGACGGCGGCGACGCGCTCTCGACGACTGCCTTCACGGACGCGATCGTCGAGAACCTGGGCAAGGAGCCGTCCGGACATGCCGGGCGCGAGTACAAGCCGATCCGGATGCCCGAGGTGTCCGCGGCGCCCGACTTCGTCCACGTCTCGCAGCGCCGCGTCGTCGGCGCCGACGTGTTCGTCGAATGGGGCGGAACCGTCGAGGAGCTCGGGCATCGCGCCGAGGCAGCAGCGGACGGCAGCAGGATGCGGCTGAAGATGGTCTCGAGCCGGGGAACGCGGGTCTACCCGCCGACCGGGGCGATGACCGACGTGGTCGACCAGTGGCGCTGCCGGTTCGTGCTCGAGAACGGGGGCGGCCTGACGGAGGACGATCTCGTCGATCTGCTGCAGCGGGTCGGCGGCCGGGCATCGGGTGGGCGCACGTCGAGAAGCTCCAGGAGTTCGACGGCGAGCCCGCCTACACGAAGGCCCAGGGCGAGGACTGACGAGCCTCCGGTGGATCGGCGCATGAGAGTCGTTCTCTACTGGCGTCCGGCCTGAGCGTCCTGCGCCGCGGCCAGGGAGTTCCTTGGCGGGCAGGGGGTCGCGTACGCGTCGGTCAACGCGGGCGCTGACGGCGGACGGACGCAGTGGGAGGCCGCCGGACGGCCGATCCTGCCCTCGCTCGCGGTCGACGGAGTGGTCACGCCGATCCTGCACGTCTCGCAGATCGCGTCCGCGCTCGGGCTGCCCGCGCCCGCCGGAGGCGACGCCTCCCGTCTTGCCTGGGAGCTCGTCTCGGCGCTCGAACGCTGGCTGACGCTGATACGGCCGCTCTCACTCGAGCGCCTGGCCGCCCCGACCGATTCCCGCGGCCGCTCGATCCGGAACCTCACCGTGAACGTCTTCCACCCGGTCGCGCTCCTGCCCGGCGCCTGGGAGTCCGGCGCCTTCGACTGGGATCCGGACGGCGACGACGAGCGCGAGGCGGCGCTCGGCTCGGCGGCGGAGGTGGTCGCGTACGCGGAGCGCATCGCCGGGCACTGGACCGCGTTCCTCCTCGAGGCCGGGGACGACCTCGGCGCTGACGTCCGGGTGACGTCGCCGCGTGGCGAGCTTCCCTACGCAGAGCTCCTCGATTCGCAGGCGTTCCACGCGGCGTTCCACCTCGCACAGATCGAGGACGCGCTCCGCTCGGGCGGGACAGGTCCCGCCCCTACACCTGGCCACGGCGGCCTACGCCGCCGGCCGCGGCGTCTCGCCGGTGTAGGGGCCGGACCTGTCCGGCCCACTACGATCCTCGTCGTGGGCTCGCAACGCGCCTCGCTCTCGGTTCGGACGACCGACTACCACACGGGCGGGGAGCCGTTTCGCATCGTGACGGGCGGCGTCGGGGAGCCTGAGGGCGCGACGATCCTCGAACGGCGCCGCTTCGCGGCCGATCGGCTTGATCCGATCAGACAGCTGCTCGTCAACGAGCCGCGTGGGCACGCCGACATGTACGGCTGCTTCGTGTGCCCGCCGGACGACGACGGCGCCGATCTCGGCGTCGTCTTCTTCCACAACGCCGGGTACTCGACTGCCTGCGGGCACGGGACGATCGCGCTCGTGACGTGGGCGATCGAGAGCGGGCGCATCCCCGCCGACGGGCCCGAGAAGCGGGTGGTCGTCGACGTGCCGTCAGGACGGCTCGAGACGTGGGCCTCGATCGAAGGCGGCCGCGTTCGGAGCGTCCGCTTTCGCAACGTTCCCGCGTACGTCGCTGTCTGGGAATCGAGCTCGAGACGAGCCGGGGCCGGCTCGCGGTCGACGTTGCCTTCGGCGGCGCCTTCTACGCCTCGCTGCCCGCAGCGGCGGGCGGGCTGTCGGTCACGGCGAGCGATCTGTCCGCCCTCATCGAGCTGGGCCGGGAGATCAAGCACCTGCTCGAGGCCGAGCGCGACTTCGTGCACCCGCTCGAGCCGGAGCTGCGGGACGTCTACGGCGTGATCTTCTTCGAGACCGAATCTTCGCTCGGCTCCGGGCTGGTCCAGCGGAACGTGACCGTCTTCGCGGACGGCGAGGTCGATCGCTCGCCCTGCGGGAGCGGAACGTCGGCGCGCCTCGCGCTGCTGGACGCACGTGGCGAGCTCGCGCGCGGCGAGACGCTCACCCACCACGGCATCGTCGGCAGCACCTTCCTGGCGAGAGTGGTCGCCGACGCCGAGGAGCCGGCCGGAGTCGTCACCGAGGTCGAGGGAAGCGCTCATCCGACCGGTCGCCACGAATTCGTCCTGGTTGCCGACGACCCGCTCGGAACGGGCTTCCTGCTCCGCTGAGCGTCAGGCGAAGCTGGGCAGGACCATCGCCCCGTAGCGGTTGCGGACGTCGTCCACGTAGGCGGCTAGGCGGTCGGCCAGCTCCGCGTTCGCGATCTCGAGCACGTTCTCGGCGTTCAGCTCCCCCGAACGGGAGAGGTTGAAGCTACCGACGAACACGGTGTCGTCGGTGACCGTCACCTTGGCGTGCATGAAGTCGTGCACGGTTCCCGGCGCCCAGGGCGTCGAGCGCTTGCCGGTGAAGCCGCCTTCCTCGATCGCCGTCTGGAGGAGCGGGATCTTCCAGGAGGCGTTCCCGTTCGCGTGCCATTGCGTGATGACCTGTGTGGTCTGCGTGGCATCGACGACGCCGGCCACGTCGATGCGGTCGTCCGTGGCGACCTGGGCGAGTGTTCCGAGGATCGGGCCCGACGACACGACGGGCGAGCAGATTCGGATGCGGTGTTGCGCCCGGTCGATCTTGTGCGCGATGCGATGGGCGAGCGACGTGCCGCGGCCGGGCGTGAACCAGACCCGCACCTGCGATCGCTTCACCTCGATCGGATGCGCGTCGAGGTGCCCCGTTTCGGCAACGACGCCGCCCGACCAGAGCTCCTCGAAGTTCAGCGTGTAGGCGCGGGCCACCTTCGGCGAGCGGACGACCGCGATCACGTTCTCCTGCCGCGTCCACGAGTCCTCGGTCCAGTTCATGGATCCCGTGAGAACCGTGTCGCCGTCCCGGATCGCGTACTTGTGATGCATGAGGTCCGGGACACCGGGGATCGGCAGCGTCTGCACCGGGAGCTGCTCGAGTATGTCCGGGACGTGCGTCGGCGGCGGCGGAACCGGGATCGGCCCCGGATGGGAGACGTTGTAGGCGACACGAACCGCGACACCTCGCTCGTGCGCGTCGAGCAGCGCCTCGAGGATGGGCCGCTCCTCCGCTCCGTCCACCCTGATGTCGTAGAGGGCCAGGTCGAGCGATCGGCTCGCGCCGCGAAGGAAATCCGCGAGATCGCGCGAGATCGAGAGGGCGGTTTGCCCACCGTCGGTCAACGTCCTGATCTCTATCATCCGTTCCCCCATGCCCGACTTCGGCGAGACGATCGCGACAGCCTACGCGGTCGACGGCGGGACGATCGACCTCGGTCGCGGCGTCCACGAAGGCGTGCTCGTGCCGGACGCGGTCGTCCAGATGCCGCTCGCGATGATGAACCGCCACGGCCTCGTCGCCGGCGCAACCGGAACCGGCAAGACGAAGACGATCCAGGGGATCGCCGAGCAGCTGTCGGCGGCCGGGGTGCCGGTCTTCGTCGCCGACGTGAAGGGGGACCTCTCCGGCCTGGCCGCGGCGGGCGACCCCGGGGGGCCGGCAGAGAAGCGGATGGGCGATCTGGGCCTTCCGTACGAGCCTGCCGCCTTCCCTGTCGAGTTTCTCGCGCTGGGCGGGATCGGCCCGGGGGTGCCGGTACGGGCGACCGTTACGGACTTCGGCCCGCAGCTGCTCGCCAAGATCCTCGATGCGAACGAGACGCAGGAGCAGAGCCTGGCGCTCGTCTTCCGCTTCGCGGACGAGCGGGGCCTGCCGCTCCTCGACATCTCCGACCTGAGAGCGCTCCTCACCCACCTCGACTCCGATCAGGGAAAGGAGGAGCTCCGGGGGATCGGGGGCGTGTCGTCGCAGACGATCGGCGTGCTCCTGCGCGCCCTGGTCGCGGTCGAGGACGGCGGTGGAACCGAGTTCTTCGGCGAGCCTCAGCTCGAGATCGCAGATCTGCTCCGTGTCGCGCCCGACGGCCGCGGGATGGTGACCTGCCTCGAGCTGCCCGCGATCCAGGACAAGCCGAGGCTCTGGTCGACGGCGCTCATGTGGCTGCTCGCCGAGCTCTTCGAGGAGTTGCCCGAGGTGGGCGATCTCGAGAAGCCGAAGCTCGTCTTCTTCTTCGACGAGGCCCACCTGCTGTTCAGCGGTGCGACCGACGCGTTCGTCGAGTCGGTCGTGACGACCGTCCGGATGATCCGCTCGAAGGGGGTCGGTGTCTTCTTCTCGACCCAGGTGCCGAAGGACGTCCACGAGGATGTCCTGGCTCAGCTCGGCAACCGGATCCAGCACGCCCTCAGGGCCTTCACGCCGAACGACGCGAAGGCGCTGAAAGCGGCGATCTCCACCTATCCGAAGTCCGAGCTCTACGACCTCGAGGAGCTGCTGCCGTCGCTCGGCATCGGCGAGGCGGCGGTCACGATTCTCTCGGAGGATGGCGTTCCGACCCCGGTCGTCCACACGAGGATGCGGGCACCCGCCTCTCGGATGGCCCCGGCCGACGACGTCGCGGGAGCGGCGCAGGCCTCGCCGCTCTTCGCGAAGTACGGTACCCGGATCGACGCGGAGAGCGCCCGCGAGCGGCTCGCCGCCCGCCTC
Source organism: uncultured Thermoleophilia bacterium (assembly GCA_963819905.1). Lineage (GTDB taxonomy): Bacteria > Actinomycetota > Thermoleophilia > Gaiellales > Gaiellaceae > CAWCQC01. The sequence goes on along the minus strand of CAWFXP010000002.1, from coordinate 34,828 downwards.
GAGGCACCTGAGCCTGTGTCGCAGGCGGAAGCCCCGAAGCCCTCCCGGCGCGCGAAGGAGGCGGCCAAGGCGACGCAGCGCGGCGGCGACCCGCTGACCGACTTCCTCACCTCACGCGAGGGAAAGTCGCTCCAGCGTCAGATCGTTCGAGGGGTGTTCGGGCTCCTCAGAAGACGTCTCTGACGCTCGTGCCCGTCAGCCATGCGCGATGTAGTCGTCGATCAGCCTGCGGGCGATCGAGCCGTGCGGCGGGAGCAAGGGGAGCGACTCACGACGAAACCAGCCGGCGTCGCACAGCTCCTCCTCGTCGATCGTCAGCTCGCCGCCGGCGTGCTCGGCGGTGAAGCCGACCATCAAGGAGTGGGGGAACGGCCAGGGCTGGCTGCCGAAGTACACGAGCTTCTCGATCTCGATGCCGGCCTCCTCGCGCACCTCGCGGGCGACGCACTCCTCGAGCGATTCGCCCGGGTCGACAAAGCCCGCAAGCGTCGAGTAGATCGGCTGGGGGAAGCGCCGCCCACGGGCGAGGAGGATCTCGTCGCCTCGCGTGATTCGCACGATCACGGCCGGCGAGACGCGCGGGTAGGCGAGCTGGCCGCAGTCGGGGCAGCGCTTCGCCCGCTCGCCGGGCACCGACTCGGTCGGCGATCCGCAGCGGCCGCAGAAGCGATGCGTCTCGTCCCAGCCGACGATCTGGAGCGCACGGCCGGCGAGCAGGAAGAGCTCGTCCTCTGCCCCGGCAAGCAGCGCCCGAAGACCTGTGAGCGTCGTCTCCGGCGGCAGCTCGCCCTCGCTCGGGAGCGCGAAGGCCCAGTAGTCGACGCCGTGGAGGTCGCCCAGGTAGTGGGCGCCGGAGACGTCGAGCCCGGCCTTCCGGAGCGTCTCGAGCCCGAGCAGCCGGTCACCGTTCGAGGTCACGAGGATCTCTGCGCCCCGAACCGCGAGCCAGCGGGACTCCGGCGTCGGCGGCCGCGGCGACTCGATTCCGGGGACGAAGCTGCCTGTCACCCCGCCGATTCTAGGTGCGCTCGTGCGTCGGGCCCGGCGAGCGGCCTCAGACGCTCGGAGCCTGGGTGGCGAAGGCCCGGAGGGCGTCCATCAGCGCGTTCAGCCTCTCCCCGTACGGCGTCAACCGGTACTCGGCGCGTGGGGGGCGCGAGTCGATCACGCGTCGCTCGAGCAAACCTGCCGCCTCCAGCTCGGACAGCCTCGCAGCCAACGTTCGCGGCGGGATGTCACCGAGCGCGTAGCGGAACTCGTTGAAGCGCACGGCCCCTTCCTGCGCCGCGTACACGATCGAGAGCAGCCAGCGGCGCTCGAGGAGGTCCGCCGCCCGGCGAACCTCCTCGGGCACCGGTGCACATCTACGACACCTGGACACCGCACTCCTGGTCGGCTCCGGCTCCTGCCCGGCGGAGCCGGGCTCCGCCAAAGCCTGCCGCCGCTGGCGGCGCGATCGCGGACGGGCCCGTGCTCATCGCACTGTGCCCGTGCCGGATCCCACCAGCGCCGACCCAGGAGCGCGGGGCGGCTCGAGCGCCAGGTCGAGAACCTCGTCGAGGCTCATCACCGGGTGGAAGCGCATCTCGTCCCGCACCTTCTCGGGAACGTCGTCGAGATCGGCCCGGTTTCGCTCCGGGAGGACGACGTCGGTGAGCCCGGCCGCGTGCGCCGCGAGGACCTTCTGCTTCAGCCCGCCGATCGGCAGGACGCGGCCCTGGAGGGTCACCTCGCCGGTCATCCCGACGGTGTGCTTGACGGGTCGCTCCGAGAGAAGCGAGGCGAGCGCGGTCGCCATCGTGATGCCGGCGCTCGGGCCGTCCTTCGGAATCGCGCCTGCCGGCACGTGGACGTGAAACGTGCGGTCGTCGAACGCCGATTCGTCGATGCCGAGCTCCGGGGCGTGCGCTCTCACGTACGAGAGCGCGATGCGCGCGGACTCCTTCATCACGTCGCCGAGCTGCCCGGTGAGGACGAGCTCCTCCTTTCCCTTCATCTCGGTCGCCTCGACGAACAGGACGTCTCCGCCCGTGCCCGTCACGGCAAGGCCCGTCGCGACGCCTGGGATGGCGGTCCGCTCGGCAGCTTCCTGGAAGAACTTCTGGCGACCGAGCGCGTCACGCACGGCCTCGAGATCGACCTCGACCGGCGCCTCGACCGTGCCGGAAGCGATGCCGGTCGCCGTCTTACGCAGGATCTTGCCGAGCTCGCGCTCGAGCTGACGGACGCCGGCCTCGCGCGTGTACTCGGTCACGACCGTCTGCACGAGCAGATCCGAGATCGTGGCCTCTCCCTCGAGCAGTCCGTTTCGCTCTTGCTGGCGCAGCCAGAGATAGCCGCGCGCGATCGCGACCTTCTCGTCGACCGTGTAGCCGTCGAAGCGGATGATCTCCATGCGGTCGAGCAGCGGGCCCGGGATCGTGTCGGCGATGTTCGCGGTTGCGATGAAGACCACTTCGGAGAGGTCGAGCTCCACGTCCAGGTAGTGATCCCGGAACGAGTGGTTCTGGGCCGGATCGAGAACCTCGAGCAGTGCCGCGGACGGATCTCCGCGCCAGTCGGCGCCGACCTTGTCGACCTCGTCGAGCATGATCACGGGATTCATCGTCCCGGCGTCCCGCAGTGCGCGGACGAGGCGTCCCGGCAACGCGCCGATGTACGTGCGCCGGTGGCCGCGAATCTCGGCCTCGTCGCGGACGCCTCCGAGCGACATCCGCACGAACTCTCGACCGAGCGCCCGTGCGATCGACTCGCCGATCGACGTCTTGCCGGTTCCGGGCGGGCCGATCAGCGTCAGGATCGCGCCCGACCTCTTGTCCTCCGAGATCCCGCGCTCTTGCCGGAGCTTACGCACGGCGAGGTACTCGACGATGCGATCCTTGACGTCCTCGAGCCCGTAGTGATCCTCGTCGAGGACCTCGCGCGCGAGCACCGGGTCGAGGCGCTCGTCGGACCGCTTCGCCCACGGCACGGCGATCAGCCAGTCGAGGTACGAGCGGATCATCGACGCCTCGGCCGACTGCTCGCCCATCCGCTCGAGCCGGTCGAGCTCCCGTTCCGCCTGCTCCAGCACCGCCTCGGGCATGCCGGCCTCGGCGATCTTCGTCCGGTACTCCTCGACGACGGACGCGTCGTCCTCGCCGAGCTCCTTGCGGATCGACTCCATCTGGCGCCGCAGGATGTACTCCCGCTGCTGCTTCTGGGCGCCCGACTCGACGTCGTCGCGGATGCGCTTGCGAATCTGGAGCTCGGCGAGCCGCTCGCGCTGCACGCCGAGCGCGAGCTCCAGCCGCTCGCGGACGTCGAGCGTCTCGAGCAGCTCGACCTTCTGCGCGAAAGAGACGTCGGGGGCGTAGCCGGTCGTGTCGGCGAGCGGGCCCGGGTCGGTGATCGAGCGAACGAAGGCCGAGATCCGGCCGTCGTCGCCACGGACTTCGAGGATCTCCTCGACGACGGCGCGGTATTCCTGCTCGAGCTCGCGGATACGTCCGTCCGCCGTCTCCGGGTCGGGATACTCCTCGACCTCGACGCGAAGCTTGCCGGCCGGGTCGGTGTGTGCGGCGCCGGCGACGCCGCGGTGGAGCCCGGACAGGGCGACCGCGCGGCCGCCGCCGGGGAGCCGGACCTGTTCCACGACCTCCGCGACGGTGCCGACCGAGGCGTATTCGCCATCGTGGACGGGAACGAGCAGAACGCGCTCCTCGTCGCCGACGTCGACGGGGAGCGTGACGGTCATGTTCGGGAAGACGACGACGTCCTCCAGTGGGACCAGGAGAAGCCTTGTCACGTTGTGCACCTCACAGTCATTCGATGCGCCTAACTATATCAATTGAAGCTGGTACGCCTGAGTCACCGCGCGTCGGCGTTCGGCCCGCCAGCCGTTGTCGAGACAGACGAGGTGCGACAGTTTTTTCCGCGAAGTGCGGTCATGTCCCTACGAGGGATCCGCGCTTTGGCTTCCCGTCGTCACGACCGACAGGAGGAACTGCCGCATGCTGCTCTTCCCTGGCCGACGAGTTGCATTGCTCGCGACCGCCCTGGCGCTCGCTGTCTCCGTGTCGCTCCTTCTTGCGCCGGCAGTTCCGAGGGCTGACGCCGCGGTTGGCAGCTGCACCGCGGGTGCCGCTTGGCCGTCGAACCGCAACGATCTTGCGACGCGCGTCGCCGAGCTGGTCAACAAGCACCGGGCGGCGAGGGGACTCCAGCCTCTGAGCGTGTCGGCCACCCTTACGGCCTCGGCAGTCTGGAAGGCGCGACACATGGCGCACTACCGGTACATGGCCCACAACGACCCGGCTCCGCCGGTGTCCCGGACCGTGGCAAAACGGCTCGCTGCGTGCGGCCTTGCCTCCAGTATCGGCTGGGGCGAGAACATCGCCTACCGCTACAAGACGGCGGAGGCGGTCCTGAGCGGCTGGCTTTCGTCGTCCGGTCACAGGGCGAACATCGAGAGGGCGAGCTTCAAGTCGATCGGTGTCGGGGCTGCCGTCGCCGCCAACGGAACGGTCTACTGGGCACAGAACTTCAGCACCGCCGGCGGCGGTGGGCGCCGCTGATCCCGGGGCCGGCAGGGGTTGCGCCGGCACGTACTCTGGGAGGATGAGATGGCTCGCGAACGCGGAGGAGCCGGAGCGCCCGGCTGACCCCGCCGTACGCCGGGCGAACCTGCGGCGCATCGCGCGGCTCTTCAAGCCGTACCGCCTGCGGCTCGGGGCCGTGCTCACCCTGATCCTGATCGCCGCCGGGCTCGGGATCGTGACGCCCTTCCTGCTACGCGAGGTGCTCGACGTCGCGATCCCGGAGCAGCGGACCGGCCTCCTGACCGCCCTCGTCCTCGGGATGATCGGCATCGCGGTCGTGACCGGAGTGCTCGGCGTCTGGCAGACCTACCTGTCGAACCAGGTCGGCCAGAGCGTCATGCACGACCTCCGCTCGGCCGTCTACCGCCATCTTCAGCGGTTGTCGCTGGCGTTCTTCACCCGCACGCGGACCGGCGAGGTGCAGTCGCGCATCGCGAACGACATCGGCGGCGTGCAGACGGTCGTCACCTCGACCGCGACCTCGATCGTCTCCAACGTGACGACGGTTCTCGCGGCCGTGGTCGCGATGTTCCTCCTCGACTGGCGCCTCGCCGTGTTCGGGCTCGCTCTCGTCCCGCTGTTCGTCGTCCTCACGCGCCGTGTCGGGAACGAGCGGAAGCGGATCACGACCACGAAGCAGGAGACGATGGCGGACATCTCGAGCCTCGTTCAGGAGTCGCTCTCCGTGTCCGGGAATCCTGCTCGGAAAGACGATGGGCCGCGGCGGCGAGCTCGCGGACCGGTTCGAGTCCGAGTCCGCCCGGCTGGCCGATCTCGAGGTGCGTCAGCGAATGGCCGGACGGTGGGTCATGGCGCTGATCCAGATGACCTTCGCGATCATGCCCGCGCTCGTCTACTGGTTCGCCGGGAGTCCGTGGTCGGGCGGTGCGATCTCGATCGGAACGCTCGTCGCGTTCACGACCGTGCAGACCAGGCTCTTCTTCCCGATCGGGCAGCTGCTCTCAGTACAGATCGACGTCCAGACCTCGCTCGCGCTCTTCGACCGCGTCTTCGAGTACCTCGACCTGCCGGTCGAGATCATCGAGCGCAAGGGCGCCAGGTCGCTCCTGCGCGAGACGCTTCGCGGCGAGGTCGAGTTCCGTGACGTCGCGTTCCGCTACGGCGACGACTGGACGCTCGAGGACGTGTCCTTCGAGGTCGCGCCCGGCACGCGCACGGCAATCGTCGGCGAGACGGGCTCCGGGAAGACGACGCTCGGCTATCTGGTGGCACGGCTCTACGACGTCGAGCGCGGCGCGGTCGAGATCGACGGCGTCGACGTGCGCGATGTGACGTTCGCCTCGCTCGCGAGCCTGGTGGGGGTGGTCTCGCAGGAGACCTATCTCTTCCACGCGTCGGTGCGCGAGAACCTCCGCTTCGCCTGTCCCGAGGCGACCGACGAGCAGATCGAGGAGGCGGCTCGCGCGGCCCAGATCCATCACGTCATCTCGATGCTGGCGGACGGCTACGACACGGTCGTCGGCGAGCGGGGCTACCGATTCTCGGGTGGCGAGAAGCAGCGGATGGCAATTGCCCGGACGATCCTCCGCAACCCGCCGATCCTCGTCCTCGACGAGGCGACGAGCGCGCTCGATACCCAGACCGAGCGGCTCGTTCAGGAGGCGCTCGAGGAGCTGGAGCAGGGCCGGACGACGATCTCGATCGCGCACCGTCTCTCCACCGTCCGTGACGCCGAGCAGATCGTCGTCCTCGACGGAGGCCACATCGTCGAGCGCGGCACCCACGACGACCTGATGGCGCTCGGCGGGAAGTACGCGTCACTCGTCGCCCGGGACGCGGCAGGCGAGCCGGTTCCGCTCTAGCGCCCTCGACGGGCGTGGCCCGCAGGCAACGCCCGGCCGCGCCGTGTCGACGCCGGGCGCAGCGGGTGTCAGATCTTGCGATGCAAGGCGTCAGATCTTGCAGCGTGCAGCAACGGAGAGAATCAGCCTGGGGACGCGCAAATCGCACGTGCGCGGGCGCTTGCGAGTTGCTGTCGGTCAGGCCTCTTCACGAGCAGCCCCCTAGCGCGCTGCCCGCGCCCTGAGCGCGTTCCTGCGCAGTCGCGATGCAACAACGCATGCTGCAAGATCTGACACACGGCGCCGCAAGACCTGACACCGAGCTAGAGGACGAGCTCGACGAGGAGGAGCAGGTCGAACGGATCCGCCTCGGCCGTGTCCGCGCCGACCCCGCCGACGCCGAAGTCGAAGGCCCCGTCTTCGAGCAGGAGCCTGTCGGTACCGGCCCCTCCCAGAGCGATGTCCGAGCCCGTGCCCCCGATCAGGGTGTCTCCCTGTCCGAGCCCGACCAGCTGGTCGTTGCCGCGCAGCCCGTCCAGCACGTTCGAGCCGTTGTTCCCCACGATCAGGTCGGCGCCCTCGCCGCCCTCGACGTTCTCGACGTCACCGGCCGGGCCGACCTGGTCGTTCTCCCCCGGCTCCCCGTCGTTCGCGACGCCGTCGAGCGAGATCCGGAGCCCCGCCGGTCGGAAGAGATACGTGACGGTATCGATCCCGGAGCCACCGCTCAGGTAGTCGGTCCCGCTCGGTCCGAGCGTGAACCCGAAGTCAGGATCCCAGCCGCTCGCGATCAGGCGGTCGTCGCCGCTCTGACCCTCGACCTTGTCGCGCCCCGCGCCGTCCGCGAGCTCGTCGTCGTCGTCACCGCCGGTGAGCGTGTCGTCGCCCGGGTCGCCCGAGAGCCCGTCGTCACCGGGCCCTCCGTCGACGACGTCGTTCCCGCGCCAGCCTCGTATCGAGTCGTTGCCGCCCGCGCCCGAGAGAAGGTCGTTGCCGTCGCCCGCGAAGACGATGTTCGCCAGATCGTCTCCGGTCAGGACGTCGTCGAAGGCAGACCCACGCAGCCGTTCGATCGAGACGTAGGTGTCTGTCGTGCCGTAGCCGTCTGCACCGGGCGCGGTACCGCCGGGGAGCGTCGCGACGACGCCGGCCGGCGCCGTCTCGTAGTCGGCCCAGTCCTCGTCGGTGCCACCGTCGAGCGCGTCGTCCCCGCCCCCTCCGGCGAGGATGTCGAACTCCGGGCCGCCGAACATGACGTCCCGGGCGCTTCCACCGATCAGCCGGTCGTTCCCGTCGCCGCCCGAGTGGAGCGTGGCTCCGGCGTACGATCCGCCGGTACCTTCTCCCCCGGCCGAGCTCAGCCGGTCGTTGGCGCCGGCGCCGCCGAGCGAGACGGTCGGCGTGCCGGGGCCGACGGTCATATCCGCGTCGTCATCCGGCTCGGCAGCGTTCATATTGATCCCGCTCGCCCCGACCACGAACCAGTCCTCGCCCGATGTGCCGAGAACCGCGGGCAGCGAGTCTCCCGGCAGATCGAGAACGAACTCGATTTCGTCCGAGGCGCTGCCCGGCTCGTCGGTGAAGCCCGGGGCGAAGGGGCCCCCGGACAGGTCGAGGCCGACCGGGGCTGCGTCCCCCGTCGCGCCGATCAGAACGGTGTCGGTGTTCAGGATCGTCGCGGCGACGTTCGCCGGCGAGAGGCACTGCGCGCCGTCCGCGAGAAGCTCGCCTCCGAGCCCGACGCGCAGGAAGCTTCCCGTGGCCGTGTCCGAGACGGCCGTGACTGTGTGGGCCGCCGCGTCGTAGCTGCAGCTCACGAAGGCCGCGCTGACGCCTCCAGCCGCGAGCAGTGAAGCGGCCAGCGCCGATGCAAGTGCGAGCGCAAGCCTGATCCCGATGGAGTATCACGCTCGCCCGAGCGTTCGTATCACCCGGTCGGGGGAGAGCGAGATCGCGCGCTAGGACGACTGCTCGGGAACGACGCCGGTCGCGAGCAACTCGTCGACCTCCGCCCGTGTGGGCATGGCCCCCGAGCACGAGAGGCGCGTCGCCACGATCGCACCGGCCGCGTTCCCGCGGCGGCAGGCCTCATCCACGGGGAGCCCGCGCAGGAGGCCCTCGACGAGGGAAGCGCCGAACGCATCACCCGCCCCGAGGCCGTTGACGACCTCGACCGGCAGGCCGGGGATGTCCTCCTCGACCCCGTCGTGCAGCGCGAGCACGCCCGCGCCGCCTCGCTTCAGGATGACGATGCGCGGCCCGCGTTCGAGGAGCGAGCGGGCGATCGCGACCGGCTCACCGTCGGCGAAGGCGCCGAACTCGGCCTCGTTGCCGACGACGACGTCGACGAACGGGAGCAGTGCCTGCACGTAGGCGCGGTAGGCGCGGGTGCCTTCCCAGAGCATCGGCCGCCAGTCGAGGTCGAGCACCGTCTGCGTGTCGACGCGCTCCTCGGCGAGGCCGAAGTGGACATCCCGGCTCGGCGAGCGTGCCAGCCCCGTGCCGGTGAGAAGCGCCCACGGGATCCGTGCCGCCTCGCTCATCGGGAAGTCGTCGAAGGCGATCTCCCAGTCGGGGCAGCTCGGGGTTCGGTAGTACGTGATCGGGAAGTGATCCGGGGGCCATGCCTCGCAGAACGCGAGCGCCGTGCGGTACGTCGGATCGACGCCGACCCAGGACATGTCGACGCCCTCGCGCTCGAGGAACGCCCGGCAGAACTCGCCGTGGCCGTCGTCGCCGACGCGCGACAGCATCGCAGCGCTCACTCCGAGCCGGGCAAGGCCGGTGGCGACGTTGCCCGCGAAGCCGCCGACGAAGCGCGTGAAGCTCTCGATCTCCGAGAGCGGCGTGCGCAGCTGGTTCGGATAGATGTCGGCGAGCAGGCGCCCGACGACGAGAACGTCAGCGGGCAACCGTTACTTGCGCTTCTTGACGACGAAGACGCTCCGCCCGAGCAGGTCGCCGTACGTGTTGTTCGCCCTCGGTCCGATTCCGGGCCAAACGTACCAGCGATAGGTGCCGGGCTTCAGCGTGTAGCGCTTGCCCGAGTACTTCCACTTCTTCTTCAGCTTCAGCTGGTTCTTGCCGGGCCAGGCCGTGAAGACCTTCTTCAGCGCTGCTTCGGCGGCCGCCCCGCGGCCCGGCGTGTACCAGAGCTGGACGTTGTAGTACCGCGCGCCACCGATCTTCGCCCACCTGAGAATGGGCGGGCGGGACACGGTCGCGCCGTCGGCCGGGCCGAGGAGAAGCTGCCGGCGTCCGAGGACCACCAGCGCGACTCCGGCGCGGTGGTTCTCCGCCTTGTCGTACGCGACGAGCAGATACCGGTACTGCGTCCCGATCGCGAGGCCCCGATCGACGAGCTTGCCGGCCGTTCCCGAGTAGACCATGGTCGCCCCGCCGCCGTTCGTCCCCGGCTCGCGCGTTACGACGACCCGGTCGAAGTCCTTGTCCGCGGGGTTCTGCCAGTTGATCGTCACGCTCTGGTTGCCGACCTTGGCCTTCACGTTCGACACGTTGTCGGGCGGCTGGCGATCCTGGTTCGAGTCCGGCGGCGGGTCGGGCGAGATCGTGACCTTTGCTGTTCCGGGTGTGTATTTCCGGAATCGTCGGTGGCGGTGAAGGTGACCACCGTCTCGCCCGGCGGTGAAGGTGCTAGGGCGTTGTTCGAGATGACTGGGCTTGCGTCGACGAGGTCGTCGGCGCTGCATCGGCGAGGAAAGTTCGCGATACGTGCATCAGTCTTGGGAACGGATTCGTCGGTCGTCTGGATCCACAGATCGCTCGGGGAGGTAAGAGGACCGGCGCGCTCCGGTCGGCGACCGTGACGGTAAACGACGCGGAACCGGTATTGCCCGCGCTGTCCGTCGCAGTACAGGTCACCGTCGTCGTTCCCGAGGGGGAACGTCGAGCCTGACGGCAGGTGTGCACGTCACGTTCGGGATGTGCCGTCGAAATCGTCAGTTGCCGTCGCGGTGCCAGTAGCTGTCACTCCGACCCGTCCGGACCGTTCGCCTCCACGGTCACTGCTGGACGGGAGTGACGACAGGGCCGGCGACGTTGACGGGATCACGTACCTTGGCATGTTGCACCGCAGCCGTCGCTCGCTCACGTCGTCGAGTCGTCGGGCTGGGTTCGCAACCGGACGCAGTTGGGGCACGTTGTCGTTGGCGTTTTCGCATCGCCATCGCCGTCGCTGTCGCCTGTCGGGCGTTCCGTCGCAGACGTTTCGCCAAGCCGTCTCCGTCTGTGTCCTCCACTGACCGTCCGCGGGTTTCGGAGTCCGTGCGCTGGCAGTTGTCGGTGGCTGTCTGGGACTCCGTCGCTGTCTGCGTCGGGCCGGTCGGGGTGGGGTCGCAGACGTTGCCGATGTTGTCGCTGTCGGTGTCTCTCCGGGACCCGGTGCGCTCGCGGTTCCAGGGTTGTCGGTGCTGTCTGGGACTCCGTCGTTGTCTGCGTCGGGTCCGTTCGGGGTGGCGGTCGCAGGCGTTGCCGATGTTGTCGTCTCGTCGCGTGTCTTCTTGGCCGGGGTTCGAGTTCGCTGGGCAGTTGTCGGTGCTGTCTGGGACTCCGTCGCCGTCTGCGTCGGGCCCGTTCGGGGTGGGGTCGCAGACGTTCGCCGATGTTGTCATTGTCGGTGTCGTGTCTTGGCCGGGATTCGCAGTCGCTGGGCAGTTGTCGGTGGCTGTCTGGGACTCCGTCGCTGTCTGCGTCGGGGCCGTTCGGGGTGGGGTCGCAGACGTTGCCGATGCCGTCGTTGTCGGTGTCCGTCTTGACCCGGTTCGGATCAAACGGGCAGTTGTCAACCGGGATCGGGGACGGTCGTCGACCGTCGGTCCGATCGAGATCTGGGCAGGGCCAGCCGGTCGCCGTCGCCGCGAGCACCGCCGCTGCGATGACGAGCGGAGCGAGAAGGACGAGCCAGCGCCGCCGCATGCGCTAGGCGGCCACCGTCGTGATCAGCAGTCCGATGGCGGCGCTCGCCAGCACCGCCGTGCCGACCAGGCCGATCTCGAGCCGGCGGTGGGCGACCATCGCCGAGACCGAGCTACGCCGAAGCGTCCACGGCGGCAACGCTGCGAGGCCGAGCAGGACGATTGCCAGTCCGAGGAGCCCGAGCAAGAGAGGCGCAGCGCCGGAGAGCGTCGAGTCGTCGGAGGCTGCGAACGCGGCAGGAGCCGCCAGAGGCTGGGCGGGCGCTTCTGTCTCGACGGGAGGGTCTGAGGGCGGCGTGATCTGTGCGTCGGCCGGGATCACTGCCGCCTGTTCCTCGGCCGGCTTCTGCTCGGCAGGCTTCGGCTTCTTCTTCTCGGGCTTCTTCTCCGGCTTCTGGCTTCGGCTTGTGCGGGCTTCTGCTTCTCGGGCTTCGAGTTCGACGACGAACCGCCGCCTGCCGACGAGTCGCTCGACCCTCCGGAGCTGCCGACCGAAGGAGAGCTGTCGCCGCCGCTGCTCGACCCGCCCGAGGGTGCGGACGAGCCGCCGCCGGACGACGACCCGCCGCCGCCCGAGCTCGAGCCGCCGCCTCCACCTCCGGAGCCGCCCCCGCCGCCGCCGGAGCCTCCGCCGCCTCCGCCGCCGCCACTACTCGGAGGGGGATCCGGCGCGCTGTCGGGGGGAGGCGGTGGTTCCTCGACGGGTACGGTCGTCACCCCGCCGTCATCGGGCGGGGCCTCCTGGGCCAGCGCAGCCGGCGCGAACACGGCCAATGCGAGACCGCACAGCGCTGCTACGACGACACGCCGCCACAGGCCGACCGCAGTCAGTTCTCCCTCCTCCATCCCGCTGTTTCACATTGTACCCCCCATTCGGGGGATCGCCTACTCCTTCGAGGCACCCCGTTCGAGGGATGGCTACCCTCGTTCGAGGGAGGCGCCCGGTGAGTAGACTCCACCGGCGATGCCCACGATGCAGATTCAGACCGCGCGCCAGCTCGAGCTGAGCGGCGCACGGGTACAGACGAGGAATCCGACGGCCCTGTGGCTGATCGTCCTGATCACCCTCGGGATCTGGGGGATCGTCTGGTGGTACCAGGTGAACCGCGAGCTGCGGGACTACTCGGCGGCGGTCGGCAAGCCGTTCCACAACTCGCCGGTTCTCGACACGATCGTGATGGCCCTCTACCCGCTCGCTCTCGTCACGGGCGTGATCACGACCTTCGTGACGACGCGCCGGGTACGCCACGTCCAGGAGTGGACCGCCCCGGGCGGCTCGAAGGTGAGCGCGATCCTCGCCGCGATCCTCTTCGTCGTCTTCTTCCTGCACGTGATCTACCTGCAGCGCGCCCTGAATCGCGCCTGGCTCGACGCGGAGTCCGGCCGTGGCGCCCGCACGGGCGTGTAGTGCACTGCTCTGCCGCCAGAGCACGGGAGCGGGAATCCGATCCCACTCCTGCCGGGTAGTACCGAACGACCGACAACGACGGACGAAGGGTGGCGAGAGCATGCGCAGTTTGCGATGGATGGCAGTCCTGGCGATCGTCGGGGGAGCGCTCCTCGTCGCAGCCGGCTGCGGAGGGAGCGACGACTCCGGTGAGGCGACGACCGCGGCAGCGGCGACCGAGCCCGCTACGACCGAGGCCGCCGGCGGCGAGACGACAACGGAGGAGACAGCCGGCACACTCGTCGGCACCGTGGGCCCCGGCTTCACGATCACCCTCACGATGGACGGTGCTCCGGTCGAGTCGCTTCCGGCCGGCACCTACGAGTTCCAGATCGAAGACCTGTCGGACGCGCACAACTTCCATCTCACCGGCGCCGGCGGAGTCGACGAGACGACCGACGTCGGCGAGACCGGCTCCGCCACCTGGGTCCTGACGCTCGAGGCGGGCGACTACACCTACGTGTGCGACCCGCACGCCTCGTCGATGAACGGCAGCTTCACCGTCACGTAGCGCAGAACGACGCGGGGGTGAGACGAGTCCGGGCCCGTGTGGGGCCCGGACTCGTTCTCGGTCAGTGTGTGGTCAGCGCCGCGGGATGCGGACCCCCCGGTTCTGCACCTTCTGCGTTCCGACGCTGTTCACGAAGGTCACGTTCAGCTGAGCCCGACCGGGGACGATGCCGTTCCGGAGGTTCATGATCAGCACCGCGGTGTCGGCCTCGAAGTTGCGAACCGTGCGTGACTGGAGGGTGACGCCACCTCGCCGGACACGAAGGACGATCCGCGCGAGATCCTCCTGCGCGTTGACGGTGACGCGCAGCTGGCGAATGCGTCCGGGGGGCCCCGTCTTGCGGATCGTCGTCCGGGTCACCGACGCCTGAACCGGCGCCGGGGCAAACGACGCGGTCACGCTCTGCGCGGCGTTCATGGTCACGACACAGGTGCCGTTCCCGGTGCAGCCGGCGCCTTCCCAGCCCTCGAACTCGTACCCGGGCGCCCCCTGGGCGGTCAGGGTGACCTGCGTTCCCTGCGGGAAGTTGGCCGTGCAGCCCTCCGGGCAGGAGATGCCCTCCGGGTTACTCGATACGCCTCCCAATCCCTCGATCGTGACGTTGAGCGGGAACGTCTGCGTATCGAACGTAGCGGTGACGGACTGCGAGGCGTTCATCGTGACGACGCACGCCCCGGTGCCGGTGCAGGCGCCGCTCCAGCCGGTGAACGTGGAGCCCGCGTCGGGGGTCGGCGTCAGCGTGATGACGCTGCCCTGGGCGTAGCTCTCGGAGCAGTCGGCACCGCAGTCGATCCCCGCAGGGGCGCTCGTCACCGTTCCCGTTCCCGTCCCGGCCTTGAGGACGGTGAGCGGGAACGTGTTGGGAGCGACCGCGAAGTTCGCCGTCACCGTGATCCCGAGCGGATCGTTGAAGCCCATATCGACCCTGCACGTGATCGAGGAGGCCCCACACCCGCTGAAGATCGCTCCGGCCGGTGAGACCGTCCATCCCGTGAACGTCGCGCCGGCGGCCGCGATCGCCGTCAGCGTCGGCTTGTCCGACGCGACGAAGATGTTCCAGATGTACTCCTCCGAACACGTCGGCGTGCAGGTTCGGGCGACGCCGCCGTTGTCCAGGAAGTTCACCTGGCCACCGCCGGTTCCGGCCAGGTTGATGGTGAGCGTGTTCTCTAAGGTGAAGTCGATGGGCAGGGCATTCGCCGCCGGCGAGGCGGCGAGAGCTGTCACGAACGCTCCGACGATCGCGAGCAGCAGTACGAACTTGCGTCCTCTCCTCCGTGAGTTGACTTCCCTCATCGGTCCCTCCCTCGGTAGACCTCGATGGGCCCGAAGATCATCGGACGACGGCGTCGGCGGGTCAAGCCCGGACGAGGGAATCGCGCACCGCATTTCACGGCGTACCGGCGGCGGGAGAGGCTGGGCCCGGCTGGGCCCAGCCTCTCCCGATGCCGTAGGCGCGGCCTAGCGCCTGGGGATCCGGATCCCCCGGTTCTGGACTTTCTGGGTGCCCACCGTGTTGACGAAGGTGACGTTCAACTGGGCCCGGCCGGGCGCGATGCCGTTTCTGAGGTTCATGATCACGATCGCCCTGTCGGCTTCGAAGTTTCGGATCGTGCGTGACTGGAGGGTCACGCCGCCCCGACGGACACGCAGGACGATCCTGGTCAGATCCTCATCGGCGTCGATGGTCACTCTGAGCTGCCGGATCGCCCTGCGCGGCCCGGTCCTGCGGATCGTGGTTGCGACAACCGAGGCCTGGACCGGTGCGGCGGCGAAGGTCGCCGTGACGGACTGAGCCTGGGTCATCGACACCGTGCACGTACCTGTGCCGGTGCAGCCTGCGCCTTCCCAGCCCTCGAACAGGAACTGGGGTGACGTCTGAGCGGTCAGCACGACCTGCGTTCCCTGAGCGAAGCTTGTCGTGCACGTGGTCGGACACTCGATACCTTCGGGGTTGCTGCTGACTCCTCCCGTTCCCACCACCGTCACGGTCAACGGGAAGGTCTGCGTATCGAAGGTCGCGGTCACCGACTGCGCGGCGTTCATTGTGACGACGCACGCCCCGGTGCCCGTGCAGGCGCCGCTCCAGCCGGCAAACGTGGAGCCGGTAGCAGGCGTCGGGGTCAGTGTGATGACGCTGCCCTGGGCGTAGCTCTCGGAGCAGTCCGCGCCGCAGTCGATCCCGGCCGGCGCGCTGGTCACGGTTCCTTGCCCGCTCCCGGCTTTCAGGACCGTGAGCGGAAAGGTGTTCGGGGCCAGCGCGAACGTCGCAGTCGCTGAGACCGTGTCGGTCGCGTTGTTCCGCTGACCCATGTCGACCTCACAGAAGATCGAGAGGCCGCAACCGCTCTCGATCGCTGCTTCCGGCGAGACGGTCCACCCGGTGAACGTCGAGCCTGCCGCAGCCACAGCGGTCATCTCCGGCGTGTCAGGCGTGCCGAAGAACGAGGACCACGAGTACTCCGTCGAGCACGTCGGCGTGCAGGTGCGCACCACCAGGGTCTCGTCGGGGTAGATCACCGAGCCGCTGCCGGTGCCGGCCAGGGTGATGTCGAGTGTCGCTTCGATCGTGAAGAGCCCCGCGTTCGCTGCCGGCGCCGCGGCCAGCGCCGCCGCGAATGCGCCCGCGAGCGTTAGCAGGAGGAGCAGTCGGACGCCCCTCCTTTCAGGTCTCGCCTCGTTCATCGATTCCCTCCCTCAGTTGACCTCGATGGTGAATCATCATCGGGTACCGAACCGATCCAGGTCAAGGCACGGTCGAGGCGCGGAGCGCCTCGCGCCGCAGGTTCGCTTCACCTGCGGCGCGAGGGAGTCGCGAGCCTACCGCCGCTTGACGACCCGGAACTCGCTTCGGCCGATGAGATCGCCGTAGTCGTTGTTCGGGCGAGACCCGATTCCGGGCCAGACGAACCAGCGATAGATGCCGGGCTTCAGCGTGTAGCGCTTCCTCGCGTACGTCCAGGCTTGCTCGAGCGGCAGCTTGCTCGCCGTCGGCCAGGCGCTGAGAACCTTCCGGAAGGCTGTGCCGGCCGCCGACGCTCGGCTCGGCGCGTACCAGAGCTGCACGTTGTAGTAGCGCGCGCCGGTGATCCTCGCCCAGCCGAGCGTCGGAGGCCGTCTGACGACCGCTCCATCGGCCGGCCGGCGAAGGAGCTGACGGCGTCCGACGGCGACGAGCGCGACGCCGGCGGGATGGTTGCCCGCGCGATCGTACGTGACGAGGAGGTAGCGGTACTGCGTCCCGACCTCGAGCCCCTTGTCCACCAGGCCCGCGCCGCTGCCCTCGTAGACGACGCTCGACGGCTCGCCGGACTTCCCGGGCTGACGGCTGACGAGGACGTGGTCGAAGTCGCCGTCCGCCGGGTTCTTCCAGGTGATTCTGACGCTCTTGTCCCCGAGCTTGGCCTTGACGTTCGAGACGTTTGCGGGCGGCCTGCGGTCGTCACCACCGGTGGGCGGCGGATCCGGCGAGATGGTCACCTTGGCCGTGCCGGTCGCCGTGTTCCCGGAGGAATCGGTCGCCGTGAAGGTGACGACCGTCTCCCCCGCCGGGAGGGTGGCCGGCGCGTTGTGGGCGATCGCCGGGTCGGGGTCGACGAGATCGTCGGCCGCTGCGGCGCCGAGGAACGTCGTGATGCGGGAGTCGGTTCGCGGAAGCGAGGTCTCCGTCGTCTGGATCCAGAGATCGGGCGGCAACTGGAGCACCGGATCGGTGTGGTCGGTAACCGAGACCACGAACGACTTCGTCGCCGTGTTGCCGTCGCTGTCCGTCGCGCTGCAGGTGACGGTCGTCTGGCCGAGCGGGAAGGTCTGGCCCGAGGCTGGGCTGCAGCTCGCGGGTAGCTGGCCGTCCTCGCCGTCGGAGGCGGACACGAAGCCGTAGTTGACGACCGACCCGCTCGGCCCGGTCGCCTCGACGCTCACGCCCGAAGGTACGGAGAGCACCGGCGCGCCGGTAGGTGGAGGCCCGGGCCCCGGTGGAGGCGGGCCGACGTAGGGCGTGACCGTCACGGTGAACGAGCCCGAGTCGGTGTTGCCGGAGCCGTCCGTCGCCGTGCAGGTCACCGTGGTGCTCCCGACAGGGAAGAGACCGGGGCTCCTCGAGCAGCTGACCGACGGCGACGGATCGACGGTGTCGGTTGCGCTCGGGAGGCCGAAGGAGACGTTCGCCCCTGAGGGGCTCGTCGCAGCGATCGTCTGGTCGCCCGGTATGCCCGTGAGCGAGGGAGGGTTGGTGTCCTGCACGGTGACAGTGAACGAGCCGGAAGCCGTTTGCTGAGCGGAGTCTCCCACCGTGCAGGTGACGGTCGTCTGTCCGAGCGGGAACGTGCCGCTCCCCGGTGAGCACTCTGCACCGACGTAGGTGGGCCTTCCGCCGGAGGCCGTCGGCGTCCCGATGCTCACGGATGCCCCCGACGGGCCGGTTGCCTCGACGACGAGGTCGCCGCTCGGAAGCACGATCTGAAGCGGCAGCAAGCCCATGACACTGGCTGCCGTGGCGGCGGCCGTAACGGCCGCGCCCGCCAGGACGAGGACGACGAGCAGGCCTCGCCGCCCGGCCGGGTGGGTACCCGATCGTCGCCGCTCTCGATGTCGCCTGGGGGGCCGTTGCATAGCGCTGCTCGACTCGTTTCGCGAGCCGGTCGTACGCCGCAAGAGCCGCCGGGACGCAGGCGACTTTGTTCTATTTCTTACTACTTGTCTGCCAACTTGTCAACAGGTCCGGCGAGTTATCCACAGGCCGGCGCGGCCCGCGGCCGCCCCTCTGGAGAGCGTTACCGCCCTGCGCCGACGATCAGGCGCTCACACCCGGCCCGGCGCTCGGCTGCCGCAGCGGTCGAGCCGGACCCGCCGAACGCGCTATCGACGCCGGGGCCGCCGAGCAGCAGGTTGTCACCGCCGCTGCCGAAGAGCATGTCGTTGCCGCCGAGCCCGTAGATGTCGTCGTCGCCGGCGAGCCCACCGGAGAGGTAGTCGGGCCCCTCGAGCCACGGATGACGTCGGCTTGATTCGAGCCGGCAACGCTCTCGATCTTGAGGATACGGTCGCGTCCCTGGCCGCCGGTGACCCTGCCGGACGACAGGTTGACGTTCACGGGCGCCTCGATGAAGAAGTACCGAGCGATGTCGCCGAAGAGGCCGCCCCTCTTTCCTTCGTCGCCCTTGCCGCCGTCGATGCGGTCGTTCCCGGCCCCGCCGTCGAGCGCGTCGGTGCCCCGGCCGCCCTTGAGGATGTCGGTTCCCGCCAAGGCTTCCAGGAGGTCGTCGCCGTCGCCGCCGTCGAGGGTGTCGTTCCCGCGTCCGCCGATCATCTGTCTCGTCTCTCGTCGCCGAGAAGTAGGTCGTTGTCGGGTCCGACGACCCGCAAACTCATCGGGGTGGAGAATGGCGGTTTCGTGATGATGTTTCCCTACACCTTGTCCTCGCCTCTGCCGCCGCTCGCGGTGTCGTTGCCGGGGCCGCTCTCGATCACGTCGTTGCCCTCGTTGCCGGAGACCTGATCGTCCCCGCCGGTGGGGCTGAGCTGGTAGCTCGGGTAGTCCCCGGCGAGGTAGTCCTCACCGTCGTCACCGCTGATGGGTCGTTCCCGAGGCCGCCCTCGACGTGGTCCTCGCCTTCCGCCCCGATCAGCTCGTCGTCGCCGCCGAAGCCGCAGATCAGTGTCGTTGCCGCCGAGCCCGAGGATCCGATCCGGGCCGTCCGTGCCGACGATCGACGTCATCGCCGACCGTGCCCGAGATGGCAAGCCTCGCCGGCGCGTCGGGATTCGGCGTGATCGTCGCCTGCTTTCCCTTGCACATCTCGCTCGCAACGGGTCCCGGCGGCGGCGGGCCGGAGGGCCGGCGGCTCCGGTTCCTCCGGCGGCGGCTCCTCGTAGGGCGGGTCGGAGACTGCCTCCGCGCCGTCGTCGAAGTGGCCCTGGAAGAACCCCGTCCAGGTGTAGTTCTGCGGGTCGCCGTCGGACGTGAAGTGCCGTTCCAGCGCTCGAGGTCGGACTCGAGGAGGTGAGCTCGATGTCTCCTGCCGCTGTCCGCGGGTTCGAGTTGCTCTCGTACCGCCCCGCAGATGGAGGCGGTCGCCCATCGTGCAGCCGCGGAACTTGCCGGTGTCGTTGTAGCGCGGTATTCGGCGGCAGATCCTCGGTGTCAGGAGCGTGTACGCGCCCGTGAAGTAGTCGGTCGGCTCGGGGCAGGCGACCCCGCCGATCGCCTCGAGCAGGTCGGCCCTTCTGCTCGTCGAGTCTGTGCTGGAAGGCGAAGCCGCCCTGCAAGCCGATGGTGGGACTGTTCAGGTGCGTGAAGTGCCAGAACCCGGCCCACTTCTGCTCCGCGTGGGAGCCGGACACGCTCGCGGCGAACACGCCGGCGAGTACGGCGGCGAACAGCACGGAGAGCCAGACAAGCGCCCGGGGCCGCAGGCGACGCATGTGCTCCATATAACACACGTCCCCCCGACCGACAACCGCCCGCACCGGGCCAGCCGTCAACCCCTACTGAGGGGGTGGCCTCCCTGACTAGGGCCGGACAGGTCCGGCCCCTACGACCTCGTCCGGAAGGGATCTTGGCTGAAAGGCGAAGCCGCGAAAGCCCTCGGCCACGATCTCGTCGCAGAGTCGCCGGTACTCGCCCACGCCGCCCACGTAGGGGAGGAGCACCCGCGGGATGCCCTCGCTGTTCGAGGCCATGTACCACGAGCCCGCGCGTGGGTAGAGCGTCTCGTCGCCGATCTCGCGGACGCGATCGGTCCAGGCACGCTCGGCCTCGGCCTCGGGCTCGACCGAGCCGAAACCGTTGGCCGTCGTGAACTCGATACACGCCGCCGCCAGATCGACGTGCTGCTCGATCGAGACCATCATGTTGCTGAGCACGGACGGGCTGCCGGGCCCCGTGATGGTGAAGAGGTTGGGGAAGTCCGCCATCGTCAGGCCGAGATACGTGCGGGGGCCGCCTCGCCACTTCTCGCGAAGGGAGAGGTTGCCCCCTCCCCCCGCGGATCGACCGCGAGCAGCGCGCCGGTCATCGCGTCGAAGCCGGTCGCGAGGACGAGGATGTCGAGCTCGAGCTCCCCGGCCGGCGACCACCAGTCCCCGCTCGGTGATCCGCTCGATCGGCGCCTCCTTCACGCTGACGAGCCGGACGTTGTCGCGGTTGTAGGCCTCGTAGTAGTCCGTGTCGATGCACATTCGCTTTGTGGCGAACGGATACTCGCGCGGACAGAGCAGCTCGGCCGTCTCCGGGTCGTGGACGCGCTCGCGGATCTTGCCGCGGACGAACTCGGCCGCGATCTCGTTCGCCTCCGCGTCCGTGAACAGGTCCGGTAGGCCGAGTGGAGGAAGAAGCCGCCGACGCGGTAGCGAGACTCGAATTCCTTCAGGCGCTCCTCCGGCGTCGCCTCGAACAGGCTCTGCTCGCGCGCGAACCACGGGTTCCCACCGCCCGACTCGCGCTCGAGCCGGCGGTACTCCTCGTAGCGTGCCTTGCGCTCACGAACCTCGTCGGCCGTGAGCGAGCGGTTCCACGCCGGGACGCTGTAAGCGGGAGTGCGTTGGAAGATCGTCACCTCCGCTGCCTCCTCGGCGATGACCGGCAGCGCCTGGACGGCCGACGAGCCCGTGCCGATGATCCCGACCCGCTTGCCCCGGAAGTCGACGGGCGCGTGCGGCCACAGCCCCGTGTGGTACGTCTCGCCCGCGAAGCTCTCGAGGCCCGGGATCGACGGCATTCTCGGGATCGAGAGGCAGCCGGTCGCCATGATCAGGAAGGCGGCGGTCAGGGTGTCGCCCCGGTCGGTTGTGACGTTCCAGCGCATGGCCCCCTCGTCGAGGACGGCGCTCGTGACCCTCGTTCCGAACTCGATGTCCCGGCGGAGGTCGAACCGGTCGGCGACGTGATTCAGGTACCGGAGGATCTCGGGCTGCGCCGCGTAGCGCTCGCTCCAGGTCCACTCCTGCTGGAGCTCCTCGGAGAACGAGTACGAGTAGGTCATGCTCTCGATGTCGCAGCGGGCACCGGGGTAGCGGTTCCAGTACCAGGTGCCGCCGACGTCCGGGGCGGCCTCGATGCCGAGAGCGGACATGCCGAGCTCGCGCAGCCGGTGGAGCATGTAGAGGCCGGACGCGCCTGCCCCGACGACGATCGCGTCGGAGAAGGCCGCCCGCTCGTCGGCGCCCTGACCGCTCACGCGGCCAGGATACTCAGCCCGGCAGGCCGAACGGGCCTACCGACGGGCGCGCCTGGCGACGGCGCCGACTCGTTGGCCGAGCACGTATGCGCTGCCGCGTAGACCGCGCCTCGCGCGCCCGAGCTGGTAGCGCAGCTGGATGCGTCGGTAGAAGGCCGGCACCTTCGCCGGGGTGGGGTCGCCCTCGAGCGCCCGGCTGAACAGATCGGCATACCAGCGGTCGTCGTAGGCGACGGCCAGGCCGAAGTACACGCCGAGCGCCTTGCGGGCTGCGAGCTCGAGCTCGGCGCATGTGTGGCATCTGAAGAGGAGCGGGCCGTTTGACCGCTGGCGCGTCTTGAGCTCGTAGTAGAGGTCGCCCCGCGGCCGCGGCCGCTTGTGAATCGGCGAGTATGCGAGCGCGACCGTGCTCGCGAGGGCCTCGTCGGCGCCGAGTCGCTCCTGGGCGAGCGCCGCCGCGAAGTGCCGGCAGCCCTCCGCGGTCAGGTAGGTGTCGTTCATGTGGGCGCCGCTCATGGCGGTCGGCCACGGCACACGTGTCGAACCCGTGTAGGCCCGCAGAGGCACTGGAGCGATTGTCGCCAGCGTTCCGGATCCGGTCAAGGAACCCGTCCATCAGTACGATCCCCACGCAGTCGGGTCGGAGGTGACCTTGGAGCTTCGAGCAACGTCGACTTCTATTCGAAGCGAGGCTTCGAGGTTACGGGACAGGTCGAGGTCGAGAGATTCACGGTCTTCGGTATGGTGCGACCGCCCAGGTATCGAATCGCGAGGTTCGACACATCCAGTTGCAGGTGCGTAGCCGGAAGGGGTTGTGACTGGGCGAGGCCCGGTGATCTACTCCGGCTCGCGCGCGAACGGCGCGATCTACGCTGCCGACCTGCGCACCGGCCAGGGCGCCATCCTCGTGCCGGGTCAGGCGGGGCGTGTGGCCGTGGGGCTCAGCTTCGACGCCCGCACGAACTACATCTTCGCCGCGGGCGGCCCGACCGGCAAGGCCTACGTCTACGACGCGTCCACCGGTGCGCTGGTGCGGGAGTACACGCTTACGGCCGCCACTGGGACGTTCATCAATGACGTGATCGTCACCCGCGACGCGGCCTACTTCACCGACTCGCTACAGGCGGTCTACTACCGGGTCCCGCTGGGTCCGGGTGGCCGCCTCGCGGCGCCTAATGCCGTCGAGACCATCCCGCTGAGCGGCGACTTCCAGTTCGTGCCCGGTCAGTTCAACTCCAACGGTATCGAGGTGACGCCGAACGGCGACGCACCTCATCATCGTCAACTCGACTGTTGGCGCGCTCTATCGCGTCGCGTCGCGGACCGGCGTGGCGACGCTGATCGACCTGGGCGGCGCTCTCGGTCAGCCTGGGCGACGGCCTCCTCTTGCACGGGCGCACCCTCTACGTCGTGCGCAACCAGGCTCAACCAGATCGCCGTCGTCGAGCTGGCGCCCGACCTGCAGCCGCGGCGTCGTCGTGGGCACGATCACCGACCCGCGCTTCGACGTGCCGACCACGGTCGCGGCCTTCGGCGACGCGCTCTACGCGGTTAATGCGCGCTTCACCACGCCGCCGACGCCCGACACGACGTACACCGTGCGCGTGGGAGCCAAGTCCTAAGGCGTGGCGTAGCGCGAAAACCCATCACCAATGGGACGAACCCGCTCAGGCCTCGGCGCGGAGGGGATTTGACTTCGTCGCCCTGTTCGGGTTCGTGGCCGGGGCAGGTGTCCCTTGAAGTAGCCGTTACGGCTGTAGGTTGTGCACCTCGAACACCGTCTCCTGCGGCCGCGACGTGAAGCCGCCGGCGATGCCCTCCTGGAGCTTCGGCATGAGAGTGCCATCCCGGAACTGCTCCCAGCTCTCCTTCGACTCGTGCACGGCGAAGATGACCCATCCGTCGGCGGAGGCTCCGGCCGCGTGGAAAACCTGACCTTCCGGCAGACCACCGGCAGGGTGGACGGCCGCGAGCGACGCCTCGTACTGCTCCTTCGTGCCGCCGGGGAACTGATGCACGATCCCGTACGCCATTTCGTGCTCCTCTCTCTGGGCGGACACGGAAAGCGCCCGCTGTTGCCGCGAAGGCGTGAAGCGTACAGCGACGGGTGCGCGATGACTTTTCTCGGCGCCGGCAGTCGAACCTCAAAGAGCAATTCGAGACGACGTGAAAGAAGGTCGTGATGAACATGCCGCCGATCGTGTCTCCGGAGGAGTGGGACGCCGCCCGCCAGGAGCTGTTGACGAAGGAGAAGAAGCTCACCCGCGCCCGCGATGCGCTGGCCGCCGAGCGCCGTCGAATGCCGAGAATGGCAGTCGGCAAGGAGTATCGCTTCGAGGGGCCGAACGGGCCGGCGAGCCTGCTCGACCTGTTCGACGGGCGCCGTCAGCTGATCGTCTACCGCTTCTTCTTCGAGCCGGGCGTGGCCGACTGGCCGGAGGGCGGTTGCCGCGGCTGCTCCTTTCTGGCCGACCAGGTCGCCCACCTGGCCCATCTGAACGCTCGCGACACCACCCTCGCGTTCGTCTCGCGCGCGCCCCAGCCCGACATCGAACGCTGGAAGTCGCGGATGGGCTGGCAGATCCCCTGGTACACGCTCACGGACGACTTCGACTCCGACTTCGGCGTCGGCGAGTGGCACGGCACCAACGCCTTCCTGCGCGAAGGCGACAAGATCTTCCGGACGTACTTCGTCGACGCCCGCGGCGACGAGGCGATGGGAAGCACCTGGAGCTACCTCGACATCACCGCGCTCGGACGTCAGGAGGAATGGGAGGATTCGCCCGAGGGCTATCCGCAGTCTCCGCCCTACAAGTGGTGGAACCTGCACGACGAGTACGGCGCTGGCGCGTAAGTCGGCGCAGATCGTCAAGCCCCGGGGCGGGCCGGTAGGAAAACCGAGCCCGTAGGAGCCGTTCTGAGTCTTCCGAGGGCATTCGACCCTACAGGGCTGCGTGACTAGGTGATCAGCCTGTGAACGGGACTGATGTCGATCTGCGGGGAGGGACCTTCAGAACCGCCGGACTGCTCGCGGAGCGTCGGAAGCAGTCTCTCTTCGCGGAATCGGTGGAACTGCTCGGCCTCGTCCCAGACGGTAATGACCCGCCATCCTTGCTCGAAGGGGCCTGCGACGTGAAGCTGGCAGCCTTCAGGAAGCTGGCCGCCGGGCATCGTCTTGGCCGAGACCGCGTCATACATATCCGAGGTGACTGGAGCAACGACCGTCACGACGACTGCCATGAGGATCTCCTTTCCTCGTGATTTCGGGGAAGCCACGATTCTGCGACTTGGCGCGAATCACGTCAAGCTGCTCGGCGGGTCTGGACCGCTTGGTTGAGCGGCACCCAGGCCCACGCCATCTCTCGCTCCCCCGCTTCCCCGGTCATCGCAGACTGTCCCCCGTACGGCAGGGTCTCCGTTCTTGAGGACGCCGGCCGCCCCTCAACCTCGGGCCGCAGTGCGCACCGTACCGTCTCTGTGGAGGCCGTTTGCGGCACCGACCGGCGCGCGTCGCTGAGCGACGTTCAGGCGCCGCTCGACTCCGGGAAAGCGCGCGAACAGACGCAGGGAGCTGGCACGCAACTCGTCGAACCCTTCCGGCCAGAAGGAGACGACGCGTCCGTATGCATTTGTCCAGCGCTCCGTGTGGTCGGTCGTCGGCCGGCACCAGCGTTCCCACCGCGCGAGCGCCAGCGGCACATCGCTGCCGTAGCTGACGAACTCGGCCAATGCGAGCGCATTCGCGAACGCCAGATTCGCGGCCTGTCCGAGCCAGGGCGGCTGCCCATGAGCCGCGTCCCCGATGATGGCGATCTTGCCCGCCGACCATTTCCGGGCGACGACGGTCTCGAAATCGTCCCAGCGTCCCTGATCCTCGACCCGCTCGACCGCATGGGCGAGCATGGGAAAGGACTCACACCAGGTTTCCTTGTCGACCGGGACGCGCTTGCCGCGCTCGTCGCGGACGGGAGCTACGAAGCACAGGTACACGTGCTCGGTCGTGCAGGGGTTGTAGAGGAGAACGCGGTTCCCGTTCCAGTGCTCGGCGGCGATGTCCGACGTCTCGTCCTTTCGGCGGGGGATGAGCAGCCTGATAGCGCCGTTGCCGAGGGGGCGGAACGACTTCGTGAGGCGCAGGCTCTCTCGGATCGCGGAGCGCAGACCGTCCGCTGCGACGACCAGGTCGGCAGTGAGCCGCGATCCGTCTGCAAGCACGACTTCGCCCGACGGATCCGCGCTGATGGCCTTCGAGCCCGTCACGACCTCCACGCCGTCGTCTCTCGCCACGCGCTTGAGGGCCTCGTACAGGTCCGCTCGGGGCGGGACGATGAGGCGGTCCCACGGCAAGGCCGGGCGCCGGCGGATCAGGTGACCGTGCCGATCGCGGATCTCCCAGGCGGAGATCTGCTGGCCGCGCGCGATCGCCTCGTCGAGCGCTCCGATCGCCTGGAGCGCGGTCAGGCCGTTCTCCCAGAGCCAGATGCCGGCACCAAACATGCGCAGCTCCCGGGAGCGTTCGTGCACGCGCACCTTCCAGTCGCGTTGCGCAAGCGCGCACGCGGCGAGAAGCCCCGCCAGCCCAGCACCCACGATCTCCGCTCGGCGCTCCCTCATCCGGGCCCAACGTGCTTGCCGATCCGGTCCACGCTTGACAGGAAGTCGAGGACGGCGTCGTTGAAGTCGTCGGGCGCCTCCAGATAGGGGACGTGTCCGGCCGACCGGATCCGTGTCACGGAGACGCCGAGCGAGTGCTCAACGTCATCTGCAATCGAGGGCGGAACGACTCTGTCGTCTGCACCCCACACGAACATCGTCGGTACCGTCTCGACGAGGAAACGAAGTTGATCCGCGGTGAGGATGTCGTTTTCGATGTCCTGCGCGAAGTACCTTGCGATCGCACCGAGTGCTTCGGCGGCACCTGGGGAGTTGTTGATCCGATGCTCCTCGGTCACCCATTCGGACGTGACCATGTCCTGTCGCTCGAGCACGAGGCGGAGCTTCCGGCGGATGCCCTCGACGGAGGTGTCGACGATGCTCGCCGCGATGCCGCGGCGGGCATCCTCGCCCAGCGGCCGGAGCCCCACGGGGCCGACGAGCACCACGCTGCGGACCGCCTCGGGGTCGGCCAGCGCCGCGAGAGCGGCAACATGCCCGCCCATCGATGTGCCGACGAGCGTCACCGAGCCTCGAGCGGCGACCGAGTCCGCGAACCGCCGCACCAGCCCCGTGTAAGCGGGGACGCTGTGTTCGGTGCGCAAGCTCTTCTCGGAGAAGCCATGGCCGGGGAAGTCGATCGCAAGAACGCGATAACCTGCCGCGGCCAGGGCGCCGACGTTACTTCTCCAGCGGTCGGCCCGAGCACCGATTCCGTGCAGGAGGACGATCGCCTCCGGCCCGGATCCCGCTTCGAGGACGCGGAGCAGGACGCCGTCGGCCGCTTGCGGATACGAGATCGTTGGAAGCTCGAGGCGGGGGCGCGCCTTAGTCGCCGTCGCGCCCATGCCTCGCGGGCTGCGCCCTGGAGAGGGCGCCGTCGATCACCTGAATTAGCGAGGCGCGGCTCACTGGCGCGCCTTCACGCTGCTGGAAACTCGGCGGCATCAGACCGATGGCCTCGAGCTCGGCGCGAGCTGCCGCGGACATCAGGTCCGGAGACCAGGGTTGACGCCGGTCGAATCGAACCGTGACGTCGTCTACCCCCTCGACGGAACCCACTGCGCCCTTCACCTGCTCGACGAAGAGATCCCAGAACGGGCAGCTCATCGAAGTCAGCCGCATGTTCACGAGGACGGCGCCACCGTCGATCTCGACCTCGCCCACCATCCCGAGCTCGACGACGTTGATAGCGAGCTCAGGGTCGATGACATCCCTGAGCGCCTCCATCACTTGGGGTTGCCTGTCCGACACGGACTTCTCCGTCACTCCGCGATCGGGTTTCCAGCGATCGGGACCACCGACGCCCCTGCGGGGGAGGGAGATCCTGCGGCCGTCCGGACGAGCTCTTGGGTGAGGTTGCGATGTGCGTAGGTCAGCGACTGCTCGTTCGGCCACGACTCGAGGTCGCGTTCGGCCTCGATGATCTCGCCATCCAGGATGATCGTCTCGATTCGCATCTTGTCCTGCAGTACCGTGATGTCCTCCGTCGGGTCGCCGGCGACGACGAGGAGGTCGGCCAGCATTCCCGGCGCCACTCCCCCGACCTCGCCTTCGAGGTTGAGGGTGACGCCGCCGTTGTAGGTGCCCGCGGCGATCGCCTCGAGCTCGGAGAGGCCTCCGTACTTCATCAGCAGCTCGAGCTCCTTTGCGTGCCATTCGCCGTACGGCGTCATGGCGAAGCCCGTGTCGGTACCGACCACGAACTTGACGCCAGCCTCGTGGGCCATGTGCAGGCTGGCGTGCGTGCGCTCGAGCATGCTCTTGCATGCGTCGACGATGTAGGGAGGTGCACCGATCAGCGGCCCGTACTCTGCCCAGGTCTCGAGGAGCAGGATGGTCGGAACGAGCGGCGTCTGGCGCTCAGCCAGGAGGTCGACGGTGTCCTGGTTCATGATGTTGCCATGCATGACCCAGTCGAAGCCCGCCAGAACGGCGGCCTTCATCTCGGCATCCCCCCGGGCGTGGATCGTGCACCGCCGGTTGAGCTGGTGTGCCAGATCGGCGATCGCCTTGAGCTCCTCATCCCGGAAGGACTGGTACTCGCCGAACGGGCTGTCGGCTAGTTTGATGAAGTCAACACGGTTCTTCACCTGACGGCGAACCTCGGCGATCATCTCGTCGAGGGTGTCGCAGCGGATGCCTATGCCGCCTTCGACCACGCCGGCGTCGTCGGGGTACCAGTCCGTGAGGCCGTTGCTCGTCGTGATGTAGCGCCCGGCCGACGTCATCCGGGGGCCCGTGATCTTCTTCGCCTCGATCCCCTCGCGGAGGGCGACGCCGATGAAGTAGCTGCCGCCGGGCTGCGAGATGCCGGTCACCCCTGCCGCCAGGACCTTCTGGACGTTCCAAGCTGATCGGAGGGTGCGGCCCTCGACACTCGTCCAGATGTCCTGCTCCTCCTGCGTCAGGGACTCGCCGTACGTCATGTGACAGTGTGCGTCGATCAACCCAGGCATCACGGTTTTCCCTGCGCCGTCGATCACAGTGCCGTTGAAGGGCACCGACCCATTCCCGCTGCGGTCGGCGGGCGACACCGAGGCGATCCGGTTGCCCTCGACGCCGACATCCATCCCACGCTGGGGGGGATTGCCCATCCCGTCGACGACGTCACAGTTGCGGATCGTAATCCTGCTCATTCAGCCCCGATTTGCGGTGGGATGCGCAGTGTAGCCCCCCGTTGCGGTGGAACGCAGCGAGTGTTCCCGGTGTTGAAGGAGGCACGAACCAGCGGGCTGAGTTACTCGAGCAGCCTCTCCAAGAGGCCGGCGTAGCGTCCGAGGTGGGTGTCGCCGAGGAGCTCGCGGGTCGCACGCTCACGTGCGCTTGTCCCCAGGCGTGCCGCCTCGGCCGGATCGCGGAGGAGGTCTTCCACCGCCGACCCGAACGCACCGAGGTCGTGCGGATCGTCCAGAAGGAGCCCGTGCTCGCCGTGGTCGATCTGGTCGACGATCCCGCCGACAGCGCTCGCGACGACCGGCCGCGCCTTCCACATCGCCTCGGCGACCGTCAGCCCGAAGCCCTCGGCGAGGCTCTTCTGGGCGACGACAGTGGCGCGTCGCTGCAGCGCGTTCACGATCGCCGCAGCCTCGTCAGGGTCGGCCATGGGGGTGCAGGCGAGGTGGACGCGGCTTCGCGCCTCGTGCGGCAGCCGTCGCCAGCGGTCGATGCAGTCGTGGTACACCTGGGCCGCCTCCGGGTCGTCGGCGACACCTGTGACCGCCGGTCCCGCGAGAACGAGGTGAGCGCGGAGCGCCGGATCCACGTGGTGCGCGAAGCCCTCCATCACGCCGGCCATGTCCTTCATGCCGTCCCACCGCGACGCCTGCACGACGAGCGGCGCGTCCGCGGGCGGCGGCGGCCCGAGCTGGATGACGTCAGCGCGCCGAGTGATCCGTCCGCGGGAGCCGTCACGGCGGGTGAACGGCACGACCGGCGGGTCGCCCGCCCCCTCGACAAGGCCGGTGTAGCCGAGCGCGAGGCGGACGTTGCGGTCGGACATCGGCTCGTTCTTCGCAGTGAACGGGTCGATCGACGGCGGGACGACGAATGTCTTCGCCGGGTTCGCCCACGGCGGCGCGAAGGCTGCCCGCGAGAACACGTAGCCGTTCACGTCCTCGAGGTAGGGCCGCAAGAACTCCCACGCGCGCTCGCTCCACTCGTTCGGCACGTCGAGCCCCACGTGGCAACGCCAGACGACGAGCCTGCCCGCGCGGCGAAGCGCCGGCGCCATGCCTGCCGTCTGCGGGTCGTGGAGCAGAACGATTGCGTCCGCTGTCAGGACGTCGAGAAGACTCTCCGTGTTCTCACGCTGGACTGCCTCGTAGTGCGCCCGTTCGGACGGGCCGAGCGCGCCGCCGTCCCCCGGCCCGCCGTACAGGCCGTTGTGAATCCGCTTCGTCACGGCAAAGAACGCGGGATCGCCCGAGATGACGAGCCAGCGAGCGTCTACCCCTGCCCCCCGCGCGTAGGCGAGAAGCGCCTGGAGCATCTCTGCAACGCCTCCGCCGGCGGCAGTCGAGTTCACGCTTACCACAGCCCGCCCGGCTAGCCGCTCCCTCGTCTCCTCGGCCACCGCCTCGAAGCGGGCCATCCGCTCCCGCCCGACGAGGGGCTCCAAACGCGCAGCGTCGATCGGCTCCACCTCCACCTCCTCGAGCCGGCTGACGCGGGCGGTCACCCTACAAGCCTCACCGAGACCGCGAGGCAAACGCTCGCGGAGGAGCTGGAGAATGGGCTCGGGCGCAATCCCTGAAGGCCAACTCGTCGGACGTGATCAGCTATTCGGAGGGGGGCCAACCACTCGCAGGCCGTACTTTTCGTAAATCTCCGATAGGCGACTCATGTCCGGCGGCCCTGGAGGCATCTCGTCCATGAGCCCGGCGAGATCGGCAAAGAAGCTCTCGAAACCAGCCGGAGCGGGAAACGCCAATAACTTGACTGGCGCGGCCGTCGCGTTCCAATGGGTATGTACCTGGCCCTTCGGAATGTGGACGAATGTTCCCGCGGGGGCTTCGAGCGTGCGCTCATCGAGCCGGAAGGTAAGGGTCCCGTCGATCACGTAGTAGTTCTCGTCCTCGAGCGTGTTCGCGTGGAGTGGTGTCCCGCCGCTGTGGGCCGCAAGGTCAGCCTCGATCACCGCGAGCGTTCCACCAGTCTCTTCCCCAGCCGCCTTGACCACGTAGGTGTCGCCAAAGAGCGAAGTCGCCTCACCTTCAGCGCGCAGCCTGACAATGCCGCGACCAGTTGTTTCGCCACCCGTTGATTCGGTCACAGTGACAGCCCTCTTCCGGTTCCTAGATGCGGGGCCACGCTTGGCCCGACCTTCGAAGGCTGTGACTATATCCGGCTGGATCGAGGTGTCTCTAGGCGCCCGAGGCATGGAACTCCCCACTGACACGCCTGGTGGTCGGCATCCACCAAGGAACCGACAAGTGCGAGATCAATTGGGTGAGGCGGCCCGGGCAACGGCGACGGCTTCGAGTCGGGAGTTGACGCCGAGGGCCCGAAAGAGACGGCGGATGTGGTTCCTGACCGTCTCGCTGCTCAGATGGAGCTCGGCGGCGATCTGCTTCGTCGAGCGGCCCTGCTCGAGAAGACGAAGCACCTCGACTTGACGAGGGGTGAGATGCGGGGGTGGCGTTGTGGGCCTGTCGTCGGGGCGTCCCTCGAACAGCCCGAAGACGCCGACCACCCGTTCACCGCTCATGAGCGGTGCCGAGCTGATCTCCACGGCCACCCGCGTGCCTGCGGTCGAGACCAAGACGCCGGTCGACTCTGTGGCCGGGGAGCTGCCGAGCACCTTCCGCGAGAACAGCTCGCGGGCGCGCAGGCTGTCCTCGGGCGCGACGACCGAGGTGAAGTGGCGACCGCGGACGTCGCCGACAAGCTGCTCGGCCGCCGCGTTGATCCACCGGATGACTCCCGTTGTGTCGAGGACGTAGCTCGGGACGCCGACGCGTTCCAGTGCCTGCTCGACGTCGCCGCCGACTCCCAGGCCGGTGGCCATCAGGGAAGTGTTGCTTATCCGGGCCGGCGATGAACGCCAGAGACGCCGAGCGAGCGGGCGGTTCGGCATCCGCGGCGCCTTCGTGTCGCCGCCGACATGATGCCTTGCAGGGATTCTCCAAGTGGGCGGTGCCGGGCTCGAACCAGCGACCTCGGCCACCTGCGGACTTCCGATGGCATCCTTGACGGCTTGATGTCGGGCGGTCACCATGGGCGGACGCACGGCTGGGCGCGCGAACGGAGAGAGTGGACGGGGATCGGATCCTGCGAGTGAAAGGAAGTTCAAATGTGGGCAGCAGTTCGCCGCTATGAGGGCATCACGGATCCTGCCGAAGCGGGACGCTTGGTCGATGAGAGCTTCATCCCGCTCCTCGAGCAAGTGCCGGGCTTCATCGCCTACTACTGGATCGACGCCGGCGGTGGCGTGATGGCATCCCTGAGCGTGTACGAGAACCAAGCTGGAGCCGACGAGTCTGTGAGATTGGCGGGTGAGTGGGTTCGCGACAACGCTGCGACGCTGATACCGAACCCGCCGGAAATCACAGAGGGGCACGTGGTCGCGAGCGACACCAGATAGCCGGTTCCTCCCGTCACAGCCGCCCGCCCGGATTTTCGACACGACGCATCCCGCCTAACGCACGGCCTGGTACTCGCGCAGGCGGCTCCCCCTGAGCAGCATGGGGACGAACGGCACCAGGCGCGGGAGAAGCAGTTGACAGATCGTTGACACGCGGCCCTTTCTTAGGCAGAACCGGGAAACACGAGGGAACGAGAAGGCCCCGTTTCCGGGGCCTTTCGGTGTGGGCGGTGCCGGGCTCGAACCAGCGACCTCCTGCTTGTAAGGACGACCGCCCGCTCATGCCAGGACGGCAGGAACCCGACCGGCCACCGACGAAGCAGAATCCCGTGGCGGCCATCACGATCACCCTCACAACCGGCCGCTACCTGATCAGCACCGACGACGCACAATGGCTCATCCAGGCGCTGCAAGCGATCAAGGACGTCCATCCCGACGCACCGCAGGTCGCAACAATGCTCGAACAGCACCGCACGGATGCAGTGCCACACGACATCGAGCTGCGACCGAACGAGCGTGAGGCGATCCTTCGCACGCTCGAAGAAGGACTCGGCCACGGGCCGCTCACCGCGGAGCTGTACTCGCTCCGCGACGCCCTCCTCAAAGAAACCTAGTAACAGGGTTGCGGCGGTCTTCCTCGGGGCTGAGGTCTTCCCGGCAAGTTCGAGGGACGAACGACCGCCGCAACCCAGTGCGTGCCACCTTACCCCTGCCGGAGGACGCCCAAGTACGCCGACACCCTCGCGAGCCCAACCTTTTACACAACCCTTACGCGGCAGGCTCACGGCTCCACCATCCGGCTTGGACGCCCGAACGCGTCCAGCACCAGCCAGCCGTCCTGACGCACGCGGGAGAGCTGATACCAACGACGCTCGTCTTCCGTCCACGCGTACCGGCGGTACTTCTCCGGCCGTCCCCGCCGCTCTAGACCCGACGACTGGGGGGCCGGTGGACCAACACGCCCATGAGCGAGCGCGTCCTGCACGTCCTGGCGGACGAGGTCGGGGTCGCCGCTCGCGATGACAGGCCGGGAGAGGAGCACGGTCGCCCGACTCATGGCTCAACCATTTCCGCGTCCTCGATGTCAGCCGTTGTTCGGCAGGATGACGCCGTGCACCTCGATCTGGAGGATGGCCTTGTAGCGCTCGGCCTGCTCGGCGCGGTTGCGGCGATGCTCGCGATCGCCCCGGCTCTCCGGATCCCTTATCCGATTCTGCTCGTGCTTGGTGGGCTGGCGATCGGCGTCATCCCGGGGATGCCGAACCTCGAGCTACGGCCGGAGCTCATCTTTTTCGGCGTACTGCCGCCTCTCCTCTATGGCGCCGCTTTCTTCACCTCGCTCCGCGACCTGAGAGCCAGCATACGGCCGATTGGCCTGCTGGCTGTCGGCCTTGTCGTTATGACCACCGTCGGCGTCGCGGTCGTCGCGCATGCCCTCGTCGACGCGTTGACGTGGCCGAGTGCCTTCGTGCTCGGAGCAATCGTCTCGCCGACCGATCCAATCGCAGCGACCGCGATCGCTCGCCGGCTCGGTGTCCCGCGAAAGCTCGTGACGATCGTTGAAGGCGAGAGTCTCGTGAACGACGGTACGGGCCTTGTCCTGTACCGCGTTGCCGTCGCTGCGGTCGTGACCGGTTCCTTCTCGGAGCTGTATGCAGGTGGGCTCTTTGTCGTCAGCGCCCTAGGCGGTGTCGCGGTCGGCCTCGCCGTCGGGTGGATCGTGCGCCAGGCTCGCCGCCGACTCGACAACCCGCCGGCGGAGATCACGATCTCGCTGCTGACGGGCTACTTCGCGTTCATCCCGGCAGAGCTGCTGGGCGTCTCCGCCGTGCTCGCGGCCGTGACCGCAGGGATCTATCTTGGCTGGCATACGCCGGAGCTGACGACCCCCCGGGTTCGTCTGCAGGGATTGCGGTCTGGGAAATCGTCCAGTACCTTCTTAACGCGCTCCTGTTCGTACTCGTGGGCCTGCAGCTACCCGTCGTCATTGACGCGCTCGGCGACATTCCCGGGGTGAGACTTCTCGGCTACGCCGCGCTTGTCAGCCTCACGGTGATCGTCCTTCGTTTCGCGTGGGTCTTCGCTGTGCTCCATGCGCCGAAGTTGATCGCACGAAGAGTGTCGAGTTGGCAGGGCGCCGTCTTTCTCTCGTGGGCCGGCATGCGCGGCGCACTATCGCTCGCAGCGGCGCTCGCCCTGCCGCTCGGGACCGATGCAGGCGCGTCCTTTCCCGGCCGTGATCTGATCCTCTTCCTCACCTTCTCGGTCATCCTTGCGACGCTCGTCGGACAGGGGCTGACCCTGCCGTTCGTCATTCGCGTCCTAGGGCTCGAGGATGACGGAATCGACGCCCGCGAGGAGGCGAAGGCCCGCATCCGCGCCGCCGAGGCCGCGATCGCCAGGCTTGACGAGCTCGAGCGCGAAGAGTGGGTTCGCGAGGACACGGCCGGGCGGCTACGCGGCCTGTACACCTTCCGGACGGATCGCTTCAGGGCGCGCTTCGAGGACGGCGACGACGGCGCTCTCGAGATGCGATCACAGGACTACCAGCGCTTGCGGCGTGAGCTGCTCGACGCCGAGCGGGAAGCGCTCCTTGATCTCCGTCGTACAGGAGCAATCAGCAACGACGTCTGGAT
>CAWFXP010000001.1:312500-633084 GCA_963819905.1 uncultured Thermoleophilia bacterium | reverse complement strand
GGGCCTGAACCGGCAAATGAGCTCGCCTACGGTGACGAGCAGGCCACGAGGAGGATCCACGGCGACCACAACGGCGGCTCTCGGCATCGGCCGTGCTCAAGTCGAAGAAATGCTCGCCGAGAACATGACCTTCCCGGCGCGCTGGTACTGAGCGGCAGTACCTTCAAATGAAGGACGAGTGCCGCGGCCCCCGGATCGCCGCTCTCGCGGCGTCCGGGGTGGCGGCTTCGCTAGCTGATGCTGTTAGTGCGACACGCCATGGGGCGGACCCGAGACGTTCTCGATCTTCCAGATCTCACCGGTGAGGGTGATGACGTACGCGGTGTTTCGGATGAACTCGACCGAGGTCGGCCGGTCCAGGGTGTCGCCGACCCCGCTGAAGGTGCCGTTCGCGTTCACCTTCACGAGGCGGCCGGTGTTCGGCGCCGCCGGAGCACCCGGAGGGCCGCCACCGAAGCTGCCCTGCGAGAGGGCGAACAGATCGCGGCCGCGGCCAAACTCCACGTCAACGAGGAGGGGGGCACCGGAGGCCACCTCCGTCGCGGTGGGTGACTTCGGCTCAAACGACACCACCTTGCCGTCCGCGGGATCGTGCGGGACGGGTCCGGCCTCGGCCATGTAGATCGTGTTGCCCCTTGTCTCCAGCCCGGTCGGTACGGTGTTGCCGAACGCGATCAGCTCGCTGACCTCGCCGTCGCGCGTGACCCGGTAGACCCGGTTGTGGTGCCCGTCCGTGACCAGGAACCCGCCGCGGTAAGTCTGGAGCGCGTACTGGACCCCGGTCGGGACGTCGACCGGAAATCCCGGCGGATTGCTCAAGGCGAACGCGCCGATGTCCGCGACGACGGTGAAGCTGTCGGGGCCGTCGATTCGGTAAATGCCGACAACGTCGCTGCCGCCGACGTCGGGACCGACGACGGTGACCAGCGCGTACGCGGTCCCGCCGATGAACGCGACGTCGGTCGTGCCGCCGAGGCCGGGGATGATCGACCCCGGCAGACCGCTGGCGAACGTCGTGATCTCGCCGGTCATCGGATCGACACGTGAGATTCTGCCAGCGGCGCTTTCCGTGACGTACAACGCGCCACCGGGGCCGACGGTGCTACCCGAGCCACCCTCCAGGCCCGTCAGCAGCTGGGTGGTGGTGGGCGCCGGGACCGGGGGTGCGGCGCTTGCCGTGGATGACGCGGTCATTGCGACCACGGCCGCTGCCAAAAGCAGCAGTTTGAGTGGGGTACCCATAGGACCCTCCTCTCGCTCGGTTACCCCGGACAGGAGATCACGGGGAGCCCAAGCTCTCGATCGGCGTTTTGCCGAGATCTCCGCGACCTTACACCCGGTCCGGTTGATCTGAGGTCCTGCTTTGGACGAGGGTGCTGAGACGCCTCTCTCCCTTCGGCGTTCCGGCGGTCATTCGGTCGGGCGGCAGGTTCCCGGTTCAGGCCTTCGGAACCTCACTCCTCGGCGCCGTGACGCTTCCCGGAAGAAGCGCCAGCGTATGAGCCTGCCGAGCCTTGACGGAGCGCGGCCGCGGGCGTCGCGGCTATCGGGCCCTCGAAATGCGGCCCTCCGTGCTCCAGTCGCCCGGCGCTAACCTGCTGGAATGGCCGACTCGCCTCAGAACACATGGAAAGTCACGCACCTGAACGAGTTGCCCCGTGTCGCGAACGGGAGCCTCTGGCGGCCCGTCCGGCGACAGCTCGGCGTGACAGGCTTCGGTATCAACGCGTATACGGCCGAGGAGATCGGGGCTGACCTCATCGAGCCCCACGACGAGACGAGCCCCGGCTCGGGACGCCACGAAGAGGTCTACCTCGTCGTCGAGGGCACGGCGCGATTCCGGGTCGCGGACTCCGACCTCGATGCGCCCAGAGGCACCTTCGTGTTCGTACCGCCCGGCGTACACCGCGAGGCGACGGCGGGTGCAGCTCCGACCACGGTCGTCGTCGTCGGGGGCCGCCCGGGCTCCGCCCTACCCGTGTCACCGTTCGAGTACTGGTACGCGGCAGAACCGGCCTACCAGGCAGGCGACTTCGAGGAGGCGGTCGTGATCGCCCGTGACGGCCTGGCCGATTACCCCGACCACCCACACCTGAACTACCAGCTGGCCTGCTACGAAGCTCGCGCAGGGAATGCGGACGCCGCCCTGGCGCACCTGGAGATCGCCTCCCGTGACGAGCGTGTGTCCGGCTGGGCGGCGGACGACGACGACTTTGCGAGCCTTCGCGGCGACGAGCGTTTCACCCGGCTACTCCAGCCCGGCACATCGAGCCCCTCAGCGTAAGTCGAGACCGGCCGATTGGTAACGAGCGAGCGCAGACGAGCGACGGAGTGACGCTTCCGCTCAGGCAGAGCTCGGGCAGGCTCGGTGGCACCGTCCGCGAGCGGGCCCGTGTACGCGGCAAGTTCACTACGCCGAAGACCCGGCACTCCCGCCGAACGCTCGAGCTTGGCCCGGCCGCCCGCGCCGCCGTCGAGGAGCAGTACGCGTCCAGCCGGTTCACGGATGACAACGACCTCGTCTTCGGGCACCCGCGTCTTGGGACGCCGCTCGACCCGGCCAGGTTCGGCCGTGAGCACATGCGACCCGCGATCGCCAGGGCGGGCATCCGCGACAACTTCCGACCCTGGCATGAAGCGCAGGCCGGGCACGGCTCGTCGCAGGTCACAGACCATTACGTCAGTCTCGCGACGACCCTTCTCGCGGGTGCCGCCGAGAAGGCCGAGGGGCGCATGTTCGGAACGTCTTGGGCAGGAAATGGGCAGGAACCCGAGCCGGCCGGCCGTTCCCTGGACCGAGAAAAGCCCTAACATGCAGGGCCTTTCCGAGTAGCGGGGGCAGGATTTGAACCTGCGACCTCCGGGTTATGAGCCCGGCGAGCTACCTGACTGCTCCACCCCGCGTCGCAGTCGAGAAGTATAGCTAGGATCGCCGCAATGCCCCTGTTCGTCTGGATCTGTCTCGGCGTCTTCCTCGTCGTGCTGATCCCGACCGTCGCACTCGCGGTGGTTGCGGGGCTCAGGACGCTTCGCGCAGCGGGATCGCTGAACCGCGAGCTCGAGCCGCGCGTCGCCCGACTCCAGGCGCAATCGGAGGATCTGAACCGCAGGAGCGCACAAGCGACGTACGCGACCGACCTCGCGAAGGCGCGAATCGCTTCACTCCAGGCGTCGCTCAAGCGAGTCGACGTCTTCCTCTGGGCGCTCGAGGACGTGAGAGCGTTTCAGCGGGCCGTCAAGACGTACGTGCCGCGGAAGTGACGCGGGTCGCGGTCTGCGACCTCGGAACCAACTCGACCCGCCTGCTCGTTGCCGACGTCGACCGCGGATCGGTCGTCGAAGTCGACCGCCGGCTCGAGATCACGAAGCTCGGCGAGGACGTCGATGCCGAGCGCGAGCTCGCGGCGCCGGCGATGGCCAGGGTCGAGGACGTGGTGTCTGCGTACGCCGCCGTCGCGGAGACCCTGGGCTCCGAGCGCCGGATCGCCCTGGCGACGAGCGCCGTGCGTGACGCTGCGAACGGGCCTGCGTTTCTCGAGAGAATCGAGCGGTCGTTCGGCTTCCCCACACGCCTGCTCGCCGGTAACGAGGAGGCGCTGCTCACGTTCCGCGGCGTGTCGGCCGGGCGGAACCTCGAGCGGCTCACGCTCGTGGTTGACCTCGGCGGCGGCTCGACCGAGCTCGTGGTCGGCGGCGACGCGGGCATCGAGTTCCACGCAAGCCTCGACATCGGCTGCGTTCGCCTGACCGAGCAGTTCTTGGCCGCCGACCCGCCAACCGCCGACTCGGTCGACCGCCTTCGCGGCGCCGTCCGGGCTCTCCTCGCTGCGAGCGTCCCCGACACCGTCCGGCCCGAGCACGGGATCGGCGTGGCCGGAACGGTCACCACGCTGGCGACCCTGCACCTCGGCCTCGTGGAGGAGGATCCCGAGATCGTCGACCGGCATGTCCTCCCGGCAGCCTGGATCGAGAGCACGGCGCTCTCGCTCTCAGGCATGCGGCTCGCCGAGCTGCTCGAGCTGCCCGGCATCGCCCCCGGCCGGGCGCCCGTGATCGCCTCCGGAGCGCTCGCCCTATCCGAGGTCGCCGCGTTCTTCGGCCTCGATGCGCTCGAGGTCTCCGAGCGGGACCTCCTCCACGGCGCCGCCCTCGAGCTCGCCGGCTGACCCCCGGCCGGCGCGAGCCGGGCAGGAAACGCCTCGGACGGAGGCGAATCGCCGGGAGAGCCCGTGAAGACGCTTGCCCTCGCCCTTTCGCTCCTCGTCCTGTTCGCCCTGCCGGGCACAGCGGGCGCCGGTGAGCACAAGATCGCCTTCTACTGGACGGTGAAGAAGGCGCAGAGCGAGCTCACCCACGACGGTATTCCCGCCCGCTGCCGTGGCAAGTACGACCGCTTTCGGGCGCGGGGCGAGTGGTACTACCGCTACTTCCGCTGCTCGAGCCGGACGGCTGGGCGCTTCGACCTGATCGTCCGCGGCCCGAGCGCGTACGCTCTCACGCAGGTCATCGATCCCGATCCGGCTACCTGACGGGCGGGTTTCCCGAACGAGAGCAATGGCTGATTCCCGCTACGACGTGATCGGCACGGAGTACGCCGTCACGCGGCGGGAGGATCCCCGTATTGCCGCGCTCATCCACGCGGCGCTCGGCAACGCGCGCACCGTCCTCAACGTCGGCGCGGGCACCGGCTCCTACGAGCCGCCCGACCGCCGGGTTCTCGCGATCGAGCCGAGCGAGGTGATGATCGCCCAGCGCGATCCGGGCCGCGCACCCGCAATCCGCTCCGGCGCCTACCCTCTGCCCCTCGAGGATCGAAGCGTCGATGCAGCGATGGCGATCCTGACGATCCACCACTGGGACGAGCACCAGGAGCTCGGGGTGAGAGAGCTGCGGCGTGTGGCGCGAGGCCCGGTCGTGATCCTCACCTACGACCCGGAGGTGAGCGTGCGCATGTGGCTCCTTGCGGATTACCTCCCGGAAGTTGCCGAGCTCGACCGGCGCATCTTCGTACCGCTCGCGACGCTTGCGCGGTGGCTCGACACGAAGGTCGAGATCCGGAAGGTGCCGATTCCGCGCGACACACCCGACTGGATGCTCGGTTCCTTCTGGGCGCACCCCGAACGGGTGCTCGACGCCCGGGCGCGCGCCGCGACCTCAGGCTTCGCACGCATGCCGGCCGAGGTCGTCGACCGGGTGGTCAGGGCGGTCGAGCGCGACCTGCGAACTGGCACCTGGGACGCCCGCCACGGCCACCTACGCGACCTCGACGAGTACGACGCGGGTTTGCGGCTACTCGTCTCGAATCCGCCGGGCGGTGGCTCCCCTCTTGAAGTGTGACTCTGGGACTGCGAGTGCCGGGGGCGGGAATCGAACCCGCACGTCCCGAAGGACAGAGGATTTTAAGTCCCCCGCGTCTCCCGTTCCGCCACCCCGGCAGGGCGTGTTACTGACCCGGCTGTAACTGGTTGGCCGGAAACTGCTCCGGCCCTTCGAAGATGTGCTGATCGCGGAACGCGCTCGCGGCCGCCGCATCGAATCCAGGGCAGATCGCGAGCTGTCCCCAGGAGGTGAACGCCACCCTCTCGCCGAGCGCCGGCAGGGGTGCGACGAGGAGAGCGGTCGGGTCCTCCGCGTACCAGTCGCTGATCTGCTTCACGGTCGCCGGCGGAACCTTGTCGCCGTACTGGACGATGATCCCGCCGTGCTCCAGGTTGTGCACCTGGTTGATGAACGGCACCGGCTCCGGGTAGATGTTCCAGAGCGCAGTCTGCGGGTTGTGCTGCCCGCTGGTGGGTGGGAACGAGTTGTACTTGAAATCCTGGGCGAGTGTATCCACGTGCTGGCGGCCCTGGATCGGCGGCGACTGGATCGTGCATCCGGCTGCATCGAGCGCTGCGGACGCGCTGTTCGAGCCGCCGGTGAGGAGGACGACCAGCACGACCACGGCCACGACCGCGACCGCGCCGACCAGCCCGCCGACGAGGAGGCGCGTGGTGCGCGGGTCGCGGGGGCCGCGCGGTTGCTTTCGCGTCTGCGGTGCCTGTACCGGGCGAGGCGTCGACGTCTGCGCCGACCGCGGAGGCGTCGGAACCTTGCTCTTCTTCGCCACGATCCATGAGGGTATCAAGCGTCGCTGCGGGCCCCGGCGGAGAAGAAACGGGCGATTTCGGCGCGGTCGGCCACGAGCCGGCACGGGGGCAGCGCGGCCAGAAACCGCCTCCCGTAGAACCTGCTTCGCAGCCGACGATCGAGGATCGCTACGGCGCCGCGGTCGAGGTGGCCTCGCACGAGCCGGCCGAAGCCCTGGCGGAGCTGGAGGATCGCCGTGGGCACGGAGTACTCCGCGAAGGGGTCGCCGCCGGCCGACGCGATCCGTTCGCAGCGGGCCTGGACGAGCGGGTCATCGGGCGGCGCAAACGGGAGCTTGTCGATGACGAGCAGGGATAGCGACTCCCCCGGCACGTCGACGCCCTGCCAGAACGTCGCAGTGGCGACGAGCACCGTGTCGACCTCGTCACGAAAGCGCGCGAGGAGGCGCTCGCGGGGTGCCTCTCCCTGTCGCAGGACGGGATAGGGGAGGCCCTCGGCGAGAACCGGGGCGATCCGGTCGAGCATCCGGTAGGAGGACGTGAGCACGAGGGCACGCCCGCGGGAGAGCCGGCACAGCTCGAGGGTCTCGTCGGTAACGCGCTCCTCGTAGCCGGGGGCGCGGGGCTCCGGCAGGTCGTCCGGCACGTAGAGGATCGCCTGCTCGTCGAACGCGAAGGGGGACGGGAGCACGATCTCGGCCGCGTCGTCGAGGCCGAGTCGTTTCCGGAGGAACGCCGGCTCGAGCGTCGCGGAGACGAGGACGGCGCTGACGCCGGTGTCCCAGATCGCCTCAC
The DNA here is from genome assembly GCA_963819905.1 of uncultured Thermoleophilia bacterium. Taxonomy (GTDB): domain Bacteria; phylum Actinomycetota; class Thermoleophilia; order Gaiellales; family Gaiellaceae; genus CAWCQC01. Next base: position 626,200 of record CAWFXP010000001.1, on the reverse strand, counting down.
GCAACGACTCGGAGACGTCGACGGGCGCCCAGGCGACCGCGCCCTGCTCGGCCCAGACGACCGTGTCGGAATCGAGCTTCATGCACGTCTCCAGATCACGCGCGACGCCGAGCGAGCGGCGTGCGAGCGCGTCCGCATCCTCGCTCGTTCCGGCGAGGCCGTCGGCAAGCCGCCCGAGCAGCGCGGCGAGCTCGGCCGCGTCGTCGAGGCAGACGTCGACATCCGGCTCCCGCAGGCGTTTGCGCCCGCGCTCGGGAGCGAGGGCCTCGATGATCGCCGCGCCGAGGCGTTCGATCTCCGACAGGAGCCTCACCGGTGCCGCCTGCCCCCGCTCGCGAGCGGAGCGCTCGACGTCACGAACGAGCCGGCGAAGCCCCACGAGCGAGATCCGGCCGCCGAACCACGCCGCAGCGGCCTCCTCGAGCCGATGCGCCTCGTCGAACACGACGGCCTCGTGCTCGGGCAGCACCACTCCCTCACGGTTCGACCGCCTGAGCCGGACCGCCGCATCCGCGAGATAGAGCGCATGGTTCGTGACCACGATCTCGGCGTCGGCCGCCCGCTCTCTGGCCGCTTCCGAGAAGCAGGTCGAACGCACGGGGCAGCGACGCCCGAGGCAGCGGTCTCCTCCGACGGCGAGCTCGGACCAGAGCGACGCACTCGGCTCGAACGGCAGCTCGACCCGGTCGCCGGTCTCCGTTGTCTCGATCCAGTCGCGGAGCTCGTCGTAGGCGACCGCGTCGCTCTCGGTGCGAAAGAGCCCCCCGGCCGCGCCGCCCAGGAGGGTCAGTCCGTCGACGCTCCGGCGGCAGAGGTAGTTCTCCCGTCCTTTCAGGAGGACGCAGTCGACGTCTCTCCCGACGGCGGCCGAGGCAGCCGGCAGATCCTTGTCCACGAGCTGCTGCTGGAGCGCCTTCGTCGCCGTCGCGATGACCACGCGACGGCCCGATTCGATCGCCGGGATCAGGTAGGCGAGGCTCTTGCCCGTTCCCGTCCCCGCCTCAGCCAGCAGGTGCTCGCCCGCCTCGAGCGCGTCGGCGACCGCCTCGGCCAGCTCCTCCTGCCCGGCGCGGGCCTCGAAGCCCGGGAGCGCCGACGCGAGCCTGCCCCCCGGTCCGAAGTACGCGCGCACCCTCCCGAGGCTAGACGAACCCGCTGCCGCGTACGATGGCCGAAATGATCATCCCGAGAATCGGCGCCATCATCGTGCTCGTCGCGTACGGGTTCGCCGTTGCGACGATCGGGAGGCTCATGTACGTGACCGCCAGCGAGGGGTTCTCGTCATGGATCCCGGTCGCGGTCCTGCTCGCGCCCTCGGCCATCCTCGGCGCGGCGTCCGCGATCCTCGTCCTGCTGCGACACCCACTCGGCACGCAGCTTGCGCTCCCCTTCTGCGTCGTTCTCGGGATCACCGCGTTCATGACCTTCTTTCGGGTTCCGCCCGTGGGTGAGTTCCTCGACGACTACGAGGCAGCGGCGCTCGCGCGCGGAGTCACCGTCCCGCCCTACCTGCAGGATCAGGGCGTGACGCCCGCGGAGTACGTCGAGAACGAGATCGGCGACATTCGCGGTCAGGGAGCGCTCGGTGCGATCGGCCTCATCGTCATCTACATCGCGACCGTCGTGCGCGGCGGCAAGGATCGCGTACAGGCCGAGCGCGAGGCGCGCGCGGCGCGGGCCGCGAAGGCGAAGGCAAAGGCCGAGGCCAGCGCCTGACCGCGCCTTCCGCGGAGCGTCGAGCAGTGCGCGCCGCCTGGATCCGTCCGACCGCGACGCTACGCTTCTTAGCCCTCATGAGCCGGACGACAACGTGATCGCCGTACTCTGGATCCTGCTCGGAGCCGCCGTCGGCGCGCTCGCGGTGTGGGCCGTCTATCGCCGTCGAGTGGAGGCCGTGACCACCGATGCGGCGATCGAGCGCAACGGCCGCGTCGACCTCGAACGGCAGGTCGCCGAGCTGACGACGACGATCTCGCTCGAGCGCCGGGCAGCCTCGGAGCGCGCGGACATCAAGACCGAGTTCTCGGATGCGTTCCGTGCGTTCTCGGCCGAGGCGGTCACGAGACTCAGGGAGCACTCCGTCGGCGATCTCGCGGAGCGGCAGCGGACCATCGAGCGCACCCTCGCCCCGCTCCAGGAGTCGATGCGCAAGATCGACGACGGCGTCCGCGAGCTGGAGAAGGCGCGGAGCGAGGCCTACGGATCGCTCACCACCCAGCTCCAGACACTTGCCTCGACGCAGGAGAGGCTCCACGCGGAGACCGAGAACCTCGTCACCGCCCTGCGGAAGCCCGCGGTCCGGGGTCGGTGGGGCGAGGTGCAGCTTCGCCGGATCGTCGAGGCCGCGGGCATGCTGCCCTACTGCGACTTCGACGAGCAGGCGACAGAGATCGTGGACGGGAAGGCGCTGCGCCCGGACCTGATCGTGAAGCTCCCAGGAGCGAAGCAGGTCATCGTCGACGCGAAGACGCCGCTCTCCGCCTACCTCGACGCGATCGACGAGACCGATCCAGATCGGCAGCGCGAGCTTCTGCGCGCTCACGCGCGACAGGTGCGCGACCACGTCACGAAGCTCGGCTCGAAGGCCTACTGGTCTCAGTTCGAGCGCTCTCCCGACTTCGTCGTGCTGTTCGTGCCCGGCGACCCGTTCTTCGCGGCCGCGCTCGATCAGGACCCCGTCCTGCAGGAAGACGCCTGGCGACGCCGCGTCATCCTCGCCACGCCGAGCACGCTGATCGGACTGCTCTTCGTCGTCGCTTACGGCTGGAGACAGGAGCAGCTCGCCGAGAACGCCCGGGCGGTCAGTCTCCTCGGCAAGGAGCTCTACGATCGGCTCGGGACGATGGCCGGACACGTCGCGAAGCTCGGCCGGAGCCTCGACAACGCCGTCGGCAGCTACAACGAGGCGGTCGGCTCTCTGGAGCGACGGGTTCTCGTCAGCGCGCGGCGCTTTCCGGAGCTCGGCGTCGAGGCCTCCGGCGAGATCCCGCTGCTCGACCAAATCGACCACGCGCCGCGCGAGGCTCAGTCCACCGAGCTGACGGCCGAGCCCGGCTCGCCCCTGCGGGCTGCCGCGCAGCAGTTCGAGCCGCTCGAGCCGTTCGTGGCGGAAGGCAACGACGGGGAGCCCGCTCCGGGGCCCGTCGCCGACGCCGCCTAGCCTCGTATCGAGGCACCGTGCCGCGTGTAACCGCACGCCGCTTCAGCAGTCAGAGAGGGAACAATCGCGGTGTCCGCGACGTTGACATGATCAAGAGGCGCTACGATCGCGGAGGAACCGTGACGAGAGGAAGGACGGCAGGGTGAGCGAGAACGGCGTTCGCGAAGTGATCATCATCGGCGGCGGGCCGGCCGGGTACACGGCGGCTCTCTACACCGCCCGGGCGAACCTGCGTCCACTCGTGATCGAGGGGTTCACGTGGGGTGGCCAGCTCATGATCACGAGCGACGTCGAGAACTACCCGGGGTACGCGGACGGCGTCCTCGGGCCCGAGATGATGCAGGATTTCCGGCGCCAGGCCGAGCGGTTCGAGGCCGAGTTCATCACCGACGACGTGACGCGCGTCGACCTCTCAGAGCAGCCGTTTCGGATCTGGGTCGGTGACGACGAGTATCGCGCGCGAACCGTGATCGTCGCGACGGGCGCGACCGCCAGGCAGCTCGGTCTCGAGTCCGAGCGGCAGCTCCAGGGCCGCGGCGTCTCCTACTGCGCGGTCTGCGATGCGGCGTTCTTCCGCGACCAGCACGTCGTCGTCGTCGGCGGCGGCGACTCGGCGATGGAGGAGGCGACCTTCCTCGCGAAGTTCGCGAGCAAGGTGACACTCGTCCATCGGCGCGAAGCGTTCCGCGCCTCCCCGATCATGATCGATCGAGCCCGCGCGAACGAGCGGGTCGAGTTCGTCCTCGACTCGGTCGTCAAGGACGTGCTCGGAGTTGCCGACGGGCGCCTGACAGGCGTTCTCCTGGAGAACCTGAAGACCGGCGACACGCGCGAGCTCGATGCAGACGGGCTCTTCGTCGCGATCGGCCACGACCCCACGACCGGGCTCTTCGCCGATCAGCTCGACATGGACGGAGCCGGCTACGTCCTCACGCGGGGCAAGTCGACCGAAACGAACATCCCAGGCGTCTTTGCGGCGGGTGACGTGCAGGACCACGTCTATCGACAGGCCGTGACCGCTGCAGCCTCCGGCTGTCAGGCCGCCCTCGACGCCGAGCGGTACCTGGCCGCTCTCGGGGCAGGCGAGAGCGATCTCGCTGCCGTCTAAGCGCTGACCCGGCCCGGCCGGGCTACCCCCAGCCCGACAGGGCTGCGGGCGCGACGGCGCCGGCCTCCACGGAGCCGGGGATACCCGGACCCGCTACGGCTCAACGGCTCGGCGGAACGGCTTTCGCGTGCCCCAGCGGAGGTGCCTCGTGCGCCACGAACGTCTGACCGATGCTCGCTGAACGGCTCACGCAGCCATGGTGACTTCCTCCTTTCCGCGTGCGGTGGATCCACGGGCCTGGAGGAGGCGCGCCTCGACCCATGCCTGGGCGCACTCGATCGCCGCGAGCTCGACCCCGAGCCCGTGCAGCTCGGCGGCGTCCGAATGCGTGCGGCCGGGGGCGGTTGGCCCGAGCAGGCCCCGGCGCTCGAGGAGGGTTACCGTCTCCGCCGGCAGCGCGCGACGAGCCTCGTGCTCGATCGCCGCCCTTCGCAGCCTGCCCCGAGCGCGCTCGAGCCGTGCCGAGATCGCGGCAGCCTCGGCCGCGAGGGAGTCGGCGTAGATCGCCAGGTCGACGCTGCGCATGTCTCGAAGGTACGCCGAAGGAGCGCGCGGAAGGCACGCGACCTGTGCCGAGGCCGTGACGGGCTCGTGCCGGACCCCGCGCGACTCAGAACCGGCTGGCCGGGCAGAGGTCGGCGAGCGCACACTCGGCGCACCGGGGTGATCGTGCGACGCAGACGCGGCGTCCGTGCCAGATCAGGAGATGCGGGAAGATGCCCCAGTCGGCCCGCGGGACGAGGCGCTGCAGGTCACGCTCGATCTTCGGCGGGTCGTCGTGTCGCGTCAGTCCGAGACGCTGCGACAGCCGCCGCACGTGCGTGTCGACGACGATTCCCTGAACGGCTCCGCGCTCGGCGGCGACCACGTTCGCGACCTTTCGGCCAACGCCCGGAAGCCGCACGAGCTCGGCGAGGCTGTGCGGCACCTCGCCGTCGTAGTCCTCGAGCAGGATCCGCATGGTTCCGCGGAGATTCTGTGCCTTCTGCCTGAACGTGCCCGTCGGCCGGATGTCGGCCTCGAGCTGCGCCACCGGGGCGGCCAGGTAGTCCTCGGGAGTCCGGTATTTCTCGAAGAGGGAAGCTGTCACCCGGTTGACCGTCACGTCGGTCGTCTGCGCGGACAGGATGGTCGCGACGAGCAGCTCGAGATCGGAGCGGAAGGTCAGCGCGATCCCGGCGTCCGGGTGCTCGGCGCGCAGGCGGGCGATCAGCGGGCGGATCCGCTCGCGCTTCGGCCCGACACGACGGCGCGCCTCGCCCACGTAGCTCGTCGCCATCGGTCGGTCAGGAGCCGGCAGCCGCCTCGACGGCGACCCACTCGAAGTCGCCCCCGTTCCCGTCATGGCCGAGCCGCGGCCCGGCGCAGACGCGATCGAGAGCGGGGCAGCCGCTGCACGCGAACTCGCTCGGACGGGGTGGAAACGCTCCTGCGCGAATGAGCTCGATCGCCGCGCCGAGCTGGGCTTCGAGCGCCGGAAGGTCGCCGGCAGTGAATCGATCCTCGACGACGTCGTCGGGGCGTTCGAGGAAGACGTACGCGACGCGCGCTTCCTCGGCGCCCGACCTGAGCGCGGCGATCGCGTAGACGAGCCGCTGCAAGCGGTACTCCGCCTCGACGACGGCCCGCGGTTCCTGACCCTCGAGCCGGTTCGTCTTGTAGTCGACGACCCGGGCAGCGGCGCCGTCGGACTGGAACACGTCGAAACGCCCGTGGATGAGCACCCCGTCGACCTCGAACGCGAAGGGAAGCTCGGCGCGGGCACCGGAGGCTGTCAGCTCGGCGGCGAGCGAGGAATCGTTCCAGGCGTCGACCAGCGTCGCGACGCGATCCGCCTCGTCGGCGCCGGCAGACGGGTAGAGCCGCCTCAGGGTTTCCACCGCCGCCGCCGACGTTCCGCCCTCCTCGAGATGGACGTGGACGGCGTCGCCGATCTCGGCTCCCGAGAGCCCGCCGCTCGGATCCCGTCCGGGCGGCGCCTCCTCGCGAAGGCCGACGATCCGCTCCGCGTAGAACCGGTACGGACATCGCTCGAACAACGCGAGCGCGCTGTAGGAGAGGCGCCGGACCTCGCGAGGCGGCGCCTCCGGCGGGGGCGGGAGCGCCGCGAGCTCGAAGACGGCCGCCGGCCCCGGCTCAGCCTGGGCGGAGAACAGCTCGAGCTGCTCGGCCGGTGCGGGTGCCGAGACCCGCGCACCGGCCACGGCGCGGTCGACCCGCAGCACGACCTGCACCCCGCCGACCTCCAGCGCGATCGGCGCATCGGCGTCGACGGCCGCGCCGAGGCGGTCGACGACCCAGCCGATGGGAGTCGAGCCCGCGTCGTCCCTGTCCGGATCGAGCGCGCCGGCGAGGATGAGCCGGTCGATCGCCCGCGTCATGGCGACGTAGTACAGCCGCCGTGTCTCCTCCTCCGCCGACTCGCGCTCGGCGCGCCGGACGTCGTCGTAGCCCGACGCATCGTGCCGTTTCCCCGTCACCGGATCGGTGACGCGGAAGCCAAAGCGTCCGTCCGGAAGACAGAGGATCTCGTCCGGGGCCGCTCCCCCGCGCCGACCCGCATCGCAGACGACGACGACCTTGAACTCGAGGCCCTTGGCCGCGTGGATGGTCAACAGCCGGACGGCCTCGGCGCCCTCCTCCTCCGCGACCGCCTCCATCTCGCGGGCACCCGCTGCCTCCTGCTCGCGGACGAAGCGCACGAACCCTTCGAGGTCGGGCCCGCGCAGCTCCTCGAACGACCGCGCGAGACGGGCCAGCTTGCGGAGATTCGCGTAGCGCCGCCGGCCGTCCCAGCGGGCGAGCACGGCGAGGTCGTAGTCGTGCTCGGCGACGACGCGCTCGCAGAGGTGCTCGAGCCCGAGCCGCGCGGACTCGCGCACGAGCCGGTCGTAGCGCTGACGGAACGCCGTGAAGAGGCGCCGGTCGCGCGGCGACAGGCCGCCCGGAGTCTCGCGCTCGAGGCCGGTGAACAGGGGACGGCGACCCGCCGCGCGGCGCAGGAGGACAAGGCCGTCCGGGGACGCGCCGACGAGGGGCGACGCGAGCACCGTCGCCAACGCCTCGTCGTCGTAGCGGTTCTGCAGGAGTCGCAGATACGCGAGCAGATCGACGACCTGCTGCTGCCCGAAGTACCCGCGTCCGGTTGCGCGATATGTCGGCAGGCCCTCGGCCCGCAACGCGTCTTCGTGGGCCTCCGCGCTCGTGCCCGCCGCGAACAGGAGGACGACGTCTCCGGGCGTGCATGCATCGGCGTCGACGAGCTCCCGCACCCTCCGCGCGACGTGGCGGGCTTCCGCCGCCCGCCAGCTGGTATCGGTGTCCCGGTAGCTCGCCTTGTCGGTGACGAGGACCTCGACCGCCGGCCCGAACAGCGGATCGGGAAAGCGGCCGGCGGGAGCCAGCGGCTCGAAGCCCTCCCCGAACTCGGCGCCGAACAGGTGGTTGACGACGCTCAGCACCTCGGGCCGCGAGCGGTAGTTCCGGGTCAGCGCCAGGACGCCGCCGCTCTGCGAGCGCCGCTCGCGGAACACGTCGACATCCGCGTGGCGGAACCGGTAGATCGACTGGAACTCGTCACCCACGAAGAACAGCTCGTCGCCGGCCAGCAGGTCGATGAGCTCGCACTGCAGCCGGTTCGTGTCCTGGAACTCGTCGACCATGATCGACCGGAAGCGAAAGCGCGCCTGCTCGCGGACGGGCGCGTGGTCGCGCAGAAGCGCCCTGGCGAGCAGCTGCAGGTCCTCGAAGTCGACGGCCGACTCCCGCTCCTTCGCCTCCCGGTAGGCGGCATCGAAGCACGCGAGGAGCTCCTGCAGGAGCAGGCGATCGCGGGCGGCGACGTCGTCGAGCGCTGCCTGCTCCACGGCAGTCACCGCGTCGGCGAAGGCACCCATTCCCTCTTCGCCGGCCGCGGCGCGGGGTACGGCGAGCTCGGACAGGTCGAGGAGAGTCTCGGCCGCGGGGTCTCCGCCGGTGAGCTCGAGCGCGCGCTCGAGGACTCCTCGCGCCGGCTCGGCCGGCTCCCCGGCGAGCGCGTCCTCGGCCGACCGGCGAAGCTCGCCGATCCGCTCCGCGAGCGAGCTCTCGTCCACGCTGGCGAGGACGAGCGGCAGACCGGCCGAACGCAGCCGCTCGAAGACGCTCGTCAGCATCGTTCGCAGACCGCGGGACGAATAGGTCGCGAGCAGCCGCAGGCGGTCGGGTTGCCGCTCCCGGCAGAAGGCCCCGAGCGCTTCCGAGAACGCCTCCGCGCGGAGCACCCGCGCCTGCCCCTCGTCGAGCACGCGGAAGCGAGGGTCGAGACCCGCCTCGAACGGGTACGCGCGGAGGAGCCGCGAGCAGAAGCCGTGGATGGTCGAGATCCACGCCCGATCGACGTCCCGGGCGAGATCACGCCGCCCGAGCTCGCGCAGGCGGGCCCTGATCCGCTCCTTGAGCTCCCCGGCCGAGCGCTCCGTGTAGGTGATGACGAGAACGGCGTCGACTGCCAGGCCGCGCTCGGCGACGGCCTTCACGTACCGCTCGACGAGAACCGTCGTCTTGCCGGTGCCCGCTCCTGCGGAGACGAAGACGACGCCCGGCTCCTCGATGGCGGCGAGCTGCTCGGCGTTGACGGCCGGGGCTGCCACGGGGCTCACCCCCTCCCCACCCGGCAGATCGGCCATCGGTCACACCAGGACGGGCAGCTCGACCCGCGCGGATCGTGACGTACGTCGCCCTCACGGATGCGGGACACCGCCGTCCGGGCACGCTCTTGCGCCCGGGTGACGATGCCCCAGAAGGCGTCCTCGTCGAGGTAGTCGAGCGCCGCGAACCCGGGCACGTCGTCCCGCGCCCCGGCGCGGAGCAGTCCGCGTGCCTCCCGCTCGCCCGAGAGCGAGCGGTACAAGCCGCCGAGCGGCTCGATGCCGACGAGATCACGAAGCGCCAGCACGTAGAGGGGCACCTGGAGGCGCCCGTCGCGGTCGATCCGCCGCGCGGAGTGGGCGGCACCCGACTTGTAGTCCTGGACGATCCCGCGCGCGGAGAACGGGTCGACGTCGATCCGGTCGATCTTCCCCGAGACCGTGAATCCACCGAGGTCGATGCCGCGCTGGAGCTCCGGAGCGGCCCGCTCGCTGCCGAAGGACACCTCGAAGCGCCGCGGGACGAGCGGCAGCCCGCGCGCGGCGTCCTGCCTGACGAAGTGCTCGAGATCCCTGGCAAGTGTCCCCTCGAGCTCGAGCAGGTCGATCTCGGCGAGGTCGATCCGCACCTGGCCCGCGACCGCCTCCGCGAGGCACTCGCGGAGAAACTCGATCGCCTCCTCGAGCCTGGACGGGTCCACGTCGTCGGTTCCGAACCGCTTCGGGAGACCGGCGTAGAAGCGGTACAGAGCCTGGTGGGCCACCTGCCCGCGCAGTCGCGGGTCTGCCTCGGCGTCGATCGGCCTGGGGTCGATGACGCGATCGACGAACCACATGGCCGAGCACTCACCGAACGTCTCGAGCTCGGTCACCGAGAAGCGACCCTGCTCGCGCAGGCGCTCGAGCACGCGCGGGTTCGCCAGCCTGGTCGGCCGGGAAAAGGCGGCCAGCGCCCGGTCGATCTGGCGGCCCCAGCCCGCCGAAGCGGCGATGGCGCGGGCCACCGTCTCGTGATCCGACGCGAGCGCCGCGACGGCACGCAGCCGCTCGCGCTCGGTCGGCGCTGCGTGAAGCTCCCAGTGGAGCGCAGACAGCGGCCGCCGCCGTGTCCAGCGCTCGACCTCGGCTTGCGCGAACCGCGAGCGCACCTCCTCGTAGAAGGGGCTCGGCTCGAGCGGCCTCCCCTCCTCGGTGGCGGCCTCGCGAACCAGGTAGAGCCGGCGCCACGCTCTCGTGCAGGCGCTGTAGAAGAGATACCGGTCGCGCGCCAGGCGATCTCCGCGCACGAGATGCCGGCCTGCTCGCTCCTCGAGACCACGGCGCGCCTCCTCCGAGAGGAACGGCGGGTCGACGGAGCGTCGCGGCAACCTGCCTTCCTCGAGGCCGAGGACGAAGACGACGCCGAAGCGGCGCGTCCGGGCGCGGAGGAGGTCGAGGACGACAACGCGCCCCGGATCCCGCGCCCGCGAATACGTGGTCGCCCGCTCGAGCGAGACGAGGATCTCCTCTCGGCCGGCCGTCGGGCCGAGCGCCTCGAGAGCCGCCAGGTCGCGCACGACGCCGCGTACCGCCTCCTCCGCCTGGAGGTCGAGCTCCGCCTGCCCGGAGACGGGAGGCCGTTCGAGACCCCACGCCGCCTGCAGCATCGCGCGACACAGGTCGTCGAGCGCCTCGAGCGGCGATCCGTCCACGCGAACACGATCGAGCGCCTCGAGCCGCTGACCGAGCAGCTGCACCGTCTGCTCTTCGACCCGCTCGGGTGCGGACACCGCGCGCCCGCGCAAGCGGCCTTCGGCGAAGTCGACCCGCTGGCGGGCGAGCCCGGAATACGGAGATCGCAGGAACGTGTAGAGGTCGGCGCGCTTGCCACCGCGCCAGGCGAAGCGAAGGAGCGCGAGCAGTGCGCGCCCGAGCGGCGTTCGCGAGAGACGCCTCGGGCCCTCGACGGCGTACGGGATCGCGAGGGTGCCGAAGGCCGTCTCGAGAGGGGCGCGCACCCCCTCGACGGAAGGGACGACGATCCCGATGTCGTCTCCGGGCACTCCGGCGCCCAGCAGGCCGAGCACCTCCTCGCCGACCAGCTCGAGCGCGGCCCTCGTGCCGGCGGCCTCGAGGAAGCGGACGGCGCCTTCGAGCGGCGGCGGGTCGAGGTCGGCGTCCTCGAAGAGCGCCCGCTCCAGGTGCGCAAGCGGCGCCGCCTCGTACCAGTTCTGAGCCGGTAGCTCCTCCACCCGCCCGCGCGCGAGGGCGGCGAGGTCGTTGGCGGTTCGCTCGAGCGTCGCGAACGCAGGACGGGCGGGCTCGTACGGGAGAGACACGAGCGTCTCGCACCTGCCGGCAAGGCCCTCGAGGAGGGCCCACTGCGCGCCGGTCAGATCCTCGAACCCGTAGACGAAGACGGGCGAGCCACGCCACGCCTCGAGGTCGTCACCGATCGCGGCGGCGGCCCGTCCGGCCAAGAGCTCGCGGTCGACCGCGCCGAGACGCTCGATCTCGGCGCGGTAGGCCCGATACAGGCGGCCGAGCTCGCCGTCGAGCTCCTCCGGCTCGACGAGCGCCGACTCGAGCTCGGCGATGACGTCTGCGAGCGCGTCGCCGAAACCACCGAAGCGGGCCGAAGCACCGAGCTCGTCGAGCTGCGACTCCGCGGCGATGCGGCGAACGAGCAACGAGCTTTGGAGCCTGGTCAGGATCGTCTCGGGTGTCCGGGCCCGGGCGATCCTGGCAGCCAGGTCGTCGAACGTCCCGATCCAGCCGCCGAGGAGCGCCGGAACGCGCGTGAGGAGGTCACGCTCGATCCGCTCGACCTCCCCGCGGTTGGGGACGACGAGGCACGGCTCCCGGTCGAGCGCGGCAACGTAACGATCGAGCAGGGTGGCGACCTTGCCAGCGTTCGCCGGGCCGACGAGAAGAGCCAGCGACACCCCGCCTATCCTACTGCCCGGCCGGGACGCCTCCGATCGGCCGGAGGTCGGCTACCCGACGGCTCAGACTGCCGACTTCGGGCGGCGCCCGCGACGCGCCACCGAGGCGCCCGGCATCCCCTGGGCGCAATCGTCGCAGAGGTCGGCCTGCTTCGACTTCTTCCGCGCGTCGGAATAGTTCAGCCTCAGGGTTGCGCCTTTCCCCTCCCCGATCTCCGATCTGCAGGCATCGCACACGAGCACTGTCTTTTTCGCCATCGGAACCTCCCTGGTTTGCTTCGCGTCGGAGCCGATCATACGGAAAAGCGAGGCAAAATGTGCCGTCAAATGACCGGCACGTCCGCCCTCTCGAGGAGCTCCCGAAGCATAACCGCATTCTCGGGCGCTTGTGCGACCCACATCTGCTCGGACTCGTCGGGCTCGCCGGTCAGCCGCGACTGCGCAAACGGAGCAGGAACGGGACTGCGTCCATTGTTGTTGAAGAGCACGTAGGCCGACTCGCTCGCCCGGGACAACTCGCGGAGCGGCTCGACCCACTCGCCGAGCTCGTCTTCCGAATAGAGGTAGTCGAAGCGCTCGGCGGCGCTCGTGCCGCGGATGTTCCACGTTCTCGCATTCCGACCGTGCATTCGCACGTAGGCGGTCGGGCTCGTCGTCGCGACCACCGTCGGCAGAAGGTTCTTCGCCTCGCTGCGCGGGGCGTCGACGATGACGATCGTGGCGCCCCGCTCCTCGAGGAAGGCGAGCACCTCCTCCCTGTGCTCGTCGTCGAGCCACGCCCGATGGCGGAACTCGACCAGCAGCTCGTCGTCGCCGAGCTGTTCCTGGGCCCATTCGAGATAGGCGAACGATTCCGGTCGCGGGACGACGTACGGAGGAAACTGCATCAGAATCCCGCCGAGCTTTCCCGCTTCGCGAAGTGGAGCGAGCGCGCGGTGGAAGCGCGCGAAGACCTCCTCGCGAACCTCCCGCGGCGGGCGCTCGACCCTGCCCGAGCGGCCGACCTCGACCGCCTCGCGCAGGTCGGGCGGCATCTGCTCGAGCCGTACCGGATGACGGGTCATCACGCCGAACGCCTTGATGTGGAACACGAATCCCGGCGGCGTGCGCTCGGCCCAGCGGGCGGTCGCTTCCTCGTTCGGGAGCGTGTAGTACGTCGCGTCGATCTCGACCGTGTGAAACCGCTCCGCGTAGTAGCGCAGCCGATCCTCTCCCGAGCGGGTTCCGCGCGGGTACCAGAGCGACGTGAGGGCCTCGTCTGCGAACGAGCAGGTGCCGACGCGGATCTCGGCCGTCACGGCGCGAAGCGGGGCTAGGCCACCCGCGCGAGATCCCGCTCGAGCCGCTCGTGTGCCCGGGCGCGTGTCAGGATGTCCTTCTGCGAGCCGAACCGCGCCCGGCTCTTGGCCGCGCGTGCCTCCGACCAGAGCTCTTCGAGGCGTGCGTTCAGCGCGGCCACCTCGGCCGCCTTCTCGGAATCGTGAGCCTGCGACAGCTCGTGCCACAGCGCCGTCCGGCGCTGCGTGAGCTCGTCGCGCTCGATTGCGATCTCTCTGAGCGTTCTCTGTTCCATGGTATTGCTGCTAACGCGGGATTCCCGCTTCGTATTCCGCCCCTTCGGCGGCTTTCGGGAGGCAGGCCCTCGGTAGACTCGCCGGCGATGGACACGCACACGATCGTCGTTCTCCAGGGCGACGAAACGGGTCAAGAGCTGCTCGAGGAGGCACTCCGCGTCCTCGCGCCGGACGTGGTCGGAATCGCGCTCGAGTTCCCGCGCTTCGACCTGTCGATCGAGTCGCGGCGGGCGACCGCGAACGCGATCGTGCACGAGGCGGCACGGGCGATCGTCGACGCCGGGCTCGGCCTGAAGGCCGCGACCGTCACCCCGGAGAAGGCCGGCGACGTCGGCAGCCCGAACCGCATCCTCCGGGAGGAGATCGGAGCGCAGGTGATCGTGCGAACCGGGCGGCGGATCCCGGGCGTGACGCCGGTGGGCGGTGTCCACGCCCCGATCTCGGTCGTCCGGATGGCCGTCGGGGACGCGTACGGGGCGCAGGAATGGCGCGAGGGCGCCGACGAGTCGGAGACCGCCTTCCGCACCGAGCGAATCGAGCGCCGTGTCTGCCGTGCGGTTGCCGAGTTCGCGTTCCGGCACGCGGAGCGCACGCGCGCAAAGGTGTTCGGGGGGCCGAAGTACACGGTGAGCCCTGTCTACGAGGGCATGCTGAAGGAGGAGATGGACGCGGCGGCGGCGCGCCATCCCGAGGTGCCCTACGAGCCGCATCTGATCGACGCCACGTTCGCGCTGCTCATGGCCTCGGCGGGCGACCCGATGGTCATCCCCGCCCTCAACCGCGACGGCGACATCCTGAGCGACTTCGTGCTGCCCCTGTTCGGATCGATCGCCGGCTCGGAGTCCCTCGTCGTCGCGTTCGACGACGAGTACGGTCCGCGCGCGCTCATGGCCGAGGCGGCGCACGGAACCGCACCCGGCCTCTACGGCAAGAACGTGGCCAACCCGCTCGCGATGATCCTCGCCGGGGCGGCGTTGCTCACGCACATGAACGACCGGGAAGCGTCGACCGCAGGGCGCGCGATCCGGGAAGCGAGCCTCGAGGCCGTCGCCGCCGGCATCCGGACAGCCGATCTCGGCGGGCACGAGTCGACGACCGGCTTCACCGACGAGGTCATCCGTCGCACGCGGCAGAAGCTCGAGGTCTGGTCGGCGCTGGCCGACGTGTGACCCGGGCGCGCGCCTACGTCGCGAGCCTCGACCCGCGGCTGTCCCGAGCGGCCTGGACGCTCGAGCTCGGCTTCCTCGTCAATGCGTTCGGCACCGGGGTCTGCTACCCGTTCGTCGTCATCTACCTGCACAACGTCCGCGGGATCGGGCTGGGCACCGCGGGGCTCGTCGTCGCCACCATGGGCGCGGCGGGCCTCGTCGTCGGCCTCGGGGTCGGCTCGGTGGTCGACCGGGTCGGGCCGCGCCGGATGCTGTGGGCCGCCCTCGGGCTACTCGCCCTCGGGTACGGGCTCTTTCCGTTCGTCCGGGAACCGTGGCAGGCATTCGTCGCCGCCCTCCTCGTCGGCGTCGGGGGCGGCGCCTTCTGGCCCGCCCAGCTGACGTTCCTCGCGCGGCTCGTTCCCGCTGCACGGCGCCATGCGGCCTGGGGGCTCCAGCGAACGTTCATGAACCTCGGGCTCGGCCTCGGCGGGCTCGTCGGCGGACTGATCGCCCGCACGGACGAGCCGGGAACGTTCACGGTGCTCTTCGGCGTCAACGTCGCGACGTCGCTCCTCTACGCGCTCGTCCTCGTCGGGGTCGCCTCGCCCGAGGCGCCCCGCCCAGCCGGCCAGGGCGAACCGGTGCCGCGTGCCGGCTACCGCACCGTGCTCCGGCACCGGGCGTTCATGGGCCTCATGACCCTGAACGTCGTCCTGATCGCGGTCGGGAATGCACAGCTCGAGCTTCTGCCGGTCTTCGCGACGAACGAAGCGGGTGTGAGCGAGACCGGCGTCGGTCTCATCTTCCTGGCCGCGATGCTCGCGCTCGTCACCTTCCAGCTACCGGTCGCGAAGGCGCTCGAGGGCCATTCGCGCCTGCGGGCGCTGGCGCTGGCGCCGCTCCTCTGGGCGGTCGCCTGGCTGGTCGTCGAGGGCGGAGGCGCGTGGCTCGAGGGCTCGACCGCCGCGCTCGCCTTCGCGTTGGCCGCGATGGTCTACGGGCTCGGGGAGTGCTTCCACGGCCCGAACTACGGGCCGCTGGTCGCCGACCTCGCCCCGGCCGGTCTCGAGGGCCGCTACTGGGCGGTCTCGTCCGGCTCCTGGGAGCTCGGCTACGTCGTCGGGCCGGCCGTCGGCGGCTTCGTCCTCGCCGCCGCCCCGTTTGCGCTCTGGCCGCTCGCCGCAGCGGTGTGCCTCGTCGCGGCCGCCGCTGCGGTCGGTCTCGAGCGCACGATCCCGCGCGAGCTTCGTCTCACGCCCGCGTAGGCGTGCGTCGAGCGAGGAAGGCGCTTCGCCCGCTAGCGGGACTCGAGCGGCGGGTTCTGGACGTTGTGCTCGGTCGCGTACGCCTCGACGAGCTCGTTGACGACATCCATGCCTTCGGGATACGCGTAGTTGATCTTCACGAACGGCTCCCACTTCTCGGGCAACGCATCCTCGGGGAAGATCGCCTCGACCGGGCACTCGGGCTCGCACGCGCCGCAGTCGATGCACTCCTCGGGATCGATGACGAGCATGCGCCCGGCCTCGTGGATGCAGTCCACGGGGCACACATCGACGCACGACTTGTCTTTGATGTCGATGCAGGGCTCGGAGATGATGTACGTCATGACGGCGAGTCTAACGACTCGCGGCGACGCCGACGGACGCTACTGCACGAGCTCGTCGACCAGCTGCCCGGCCCGCTCGGCGAGCGCCGAACGGGCGACCACGCGGTCGAATCCGGCCGCCTTCGCGCGCCGCAAGCCGTCGGTGTCGGTGTGGTTCGTAAAGCCGAGGATCGGGGTCTCCGGATAGGCGTCCGCCACCTCGTCGGGGTCGACCCGGGCGATGTCGACGATCACGAGATCGGGCGCCTCGATGCTCTCGGTGGTGATCAGGCGATGGCCCTGCCCGAGGAGCACGTCGAGCTTTCCGCGGAAGAAGAGATCGACCCCAGCCACCAGGATCGTCGCCACGCGCGAGAGCGTACCACCCCTTCGAGGGGTCTGAGGCGAGCCGGATGAGCGGCCCGGACAGCATCGCCCGCGCCTACGAAGCCGGCCTCGCGCTGCTCGCCGCAGGGCGCTACTTCCAGGCGCACGAGGAGCTCGAAGCTGCCTGGCGCTCGGCGGAGAGCCCCGAACGCGACTTCTTCCAGGGCCTCGTGCACGTTGCCGTGGCCTGGTATCAGCTCGGCCGGGCGAATCGCGTCGGCTGCGAGCGTCAGCTCGAGAAGGCGGACAGGCGGCTCTCGGAGTACGCGCCGTGCCATCGTGAGCTGGACGTGAGCGACCTCCTGCGGCAGATCGCCGAGGCCCGCGGGCGCTTCCCGGACCTGGCGCCGGTGACCGTCAGCCGATGCCGAGGAAGTCGCGCGCGCGGCTGACGCCGACGTTCAGCCACCAGAAGCGGTCGAAGAAGAGGAGCAGCCCGATCGCGACGAGAATCGCTCCGCTGACCGTGCGCACCGCGCCGTAGTGGTCCCGCAGCCAGCGCGAGGCGGTCATGACGCGGCCGAAGCCGATCCCGACGAGCAGAAACGGCACGGCCAGTCCGAGGGAGTAGACCGCGAGCAGGATCGCGCCGCGCCAGACCGTGCTCGTGTTCGAT
This sequence comes from uncultured Thermoleophilia bacterium, assembly GCA_963819905.1. Lineage (GTDB taxonomy): Bacteria > Actinomycetota > Thermoleophilia > Gaiellales > Gaiellaceae > CAWCQC01. The sequence continues at coordinate 609,064 of CAWFXP010000001.1, read as the reverse complement.
GCGAGAAGCAGGATCGAGGCGAGGACCGGCCCGACGCAGGGGGCCGCGCAGACCGCGAACGCCCCGCCGAGGAGAGCCCGCGAGCCGCGTCCGCGGGCGGTCTCGAGGAGGCCCGGCGCGGCGAGTCGATCGAGGAACGGCAGCGGCAGCAGGCCCATGAACGCGAGCCCCATGACGACGATCACGAGACCGGCCACCTGCCGCAGGAGGCGTGGGTCGTCGACGAGGCCACCGGCACCGGCGATGAGCGTCCCGAGGACGACGAAGACGACGGTGAACCCGGCCACGAACGGGAGGCTTGCGAGAACGACCCGCCGGCCCGCGACCTCGGCGTCTCCGGAGACGGTGGCCAGGTAGCCCGGGACGAGCGGCAGGACGCAGGGAGTCACGAAGGACAGCAGCCCGGCCAGGAAGGCGAGCGGGATGTTCGCCTCCATCCGCCGGCTATCCGTCGAAGCGGGCGAGCTCCTCGTCGAGTCGCCGCTCGAGCTCGGGATCGAGCGGGCGGTCTCCGCCGGCGCCCGCCCCGGCCGGAGCCTGCTCCTCGGCCCGCGACGAGTCGCGCCAGCGCCGGACGAGCAGAGCGACGACGGCGCCCGCCGCGACCAGCCCGACGAGCGGGAGGACCCAGGCGAGCAGGTTGAAGCCGCGCTTCGGCGGCGCGGCGAGCACGCCCTCGCCGAACTGGTCGACGAGCTGGTCCTTGATCTCGGTCTTCGTGTCGCCGGCGGCGATCCGGGTCGAGATGAACGCGCGCATGCGCTCCGAGATCGGTGAGCTCGAGAGTGCGAGCAGCGAGTTGCAGGTCGGGCAGTAGATCTCGTTCTCGAGCTCGGCGAGCGTCGGGCTCTCCTCGCTCGCGACGGCGGGTGAGGCCAGGACGAGGGTCACGAGCACCGCGACGAGGAGGAGGCCGAGGCGCCGCATCACGATTCGAGCGCGAGCTGGATGTTCCGCTCGATCGCCTCTGCGTCGGTCTGTCCCGGCTCGAACGCCACCACTCGGCCCGCGGCGTCGAGCCAGAGCGTCTCCGGGAAGCCCGTGATGCCGAAGCGACCGAGCGTCGAGCCCGAGCCGTCGTGGACGTTCAGGTAGGTGACGCCGTGCTTCTCGACGAACTTCCGCGCGTCGCCGACGAAGTCCTGCGCGTCGACTCCGATGAAGACGACCCGGTCGCCCCACTTCTCGTGCGCCGCCTGGAACGCGGGGGCTTCCTCGCGGCAGGGGACGCACCAGGAGGCCCAGAAGTTGAGGACCACAGGCTTCCCTTGGAAGGACGAGAGCGTGACCTCGTCGTCGCCCTCGAGTGTCGGAAGGGTGAAGTCCGGGGCCGCGGGCCGCTCCCCGTTCTGGGCCTGAGACGCCAGGTTGACGCCCTCCTGCCGGTCGGCGAGGCGCCAGCCGAGCAGGCCGATGAGAAGGCCGACCAGCGCGATCGCGCAGATCTGGAGCACGAGCTTCCCGCGGAGCGCCATGCGTCACAAGGGTACTGGCCGCCTGGCGCAGCGGGACGAAGGAACCGCTAGACCGAGCGGATGTAGACCGGCGTCCCGACCTCGACGTGGTCGAAGAGCCACTCGGCGTCCGGAATCAGCATCCGGATACAGCCGTGCGAGGCCGAGTACCCGATCGACCAGGCGTTCGGAGTCCCGTGGATGCCGACGAGCGGCGCCGAGAGCCCCATCCAGCGCGTCCCGAGCGGGTTCGTCGGCCCCGGAGGAACGGGCTTCTGGTCCTGCGCCCACTCGGAGTCGGGGGGCGGGTACCACCACGGATTGCGCTGCATGGTCACGATCTCGAAGTTTCCGACCGGCGTAGGATAGGAGGGCTGCCCGGTCGCGACGCCGAACTTTCGCCAGAACCGCTGTCCCCGGTAGAGGTACAGCGACTTCGACTCGCGCCGGATGACGACGACGGGCCCGAAGTCCTTGAGCGTCACGGACGGCTCGATGACCTTCGCTGCCAGGGGGATAGGGCCACGGGTCCCCCGCTTCAACGCGCGGGTGATCGTCTTGCGCATGTCGGGCTCGCGGATGTCGACGCCGGTGCGCGCCTTGGAGATCTTCGGGCGCAGGTTCACGAGTCGGAGCGTCGAGTTCTTCGCCGGCCGGGCGAAGTTTCGGTTCAGGTACGCGATGTACTCGTCGACGGCCGCGCCCTTGACGGTGACGACGACGCTCACGTCGGAGCCCGCGGGCGCAGAAAGCGCGCGGTTGACGGCCCCCGGGACGTAGATCTTGGCGCCGAGGCGCTCGGGAGCGGCCCACCACTTGCGCTTCTTCCAGGTGAACCGCACCGGCTCGTCGAAGGCGGCCTGCACGGCCGCTTTCGCCTGGTCGGCCGTCATGCCACCGACGTCGACGCCGTAGATCGTGACGCCGGCCGCGATCTGCCCGCTCGGCGGCGCAGTCGTGGTCGTCCCGGTATCGCCGCCGGTGATCGTCGGGGTTTCCTCGCCACTCTGCTGGGCGCTCGCAAGCGGGACCGCGGCAACTGCGGCCAGCACGACAAGGATCGCGATGCGACGGACCACGGGCATGAGTCTAGCGAGAGGCCCTGCCGGCGCTCCACTCCGAATAGGTGATCTTCACAGATCTCGTACTTCTGCGCGCCCTCCGAAGATCCTCGGATCGTTCGAGATGACGCCGTCGACGCCGAGCGCGACCACCCGCGCGAGCAGCTCGGGATCGTCCACCGTCCAGGCGAAGACCTGGACCCCGCGGGCATGGCATCGTTCGATGCAGGCCCGCGACAGCACCGAGAAGTGGAGCATGGCGGAGCCTGCCCCCGCGCGGGCGACCATGCGCTCGATCCGGTACGGAAGCGCCCGCCGCAGCGCGGCCGCCCCGGTCACGACGACCGGCCGGAAGAGGGGCTTCAGCGACAGGCTCCGGCGGTCCCAGGGATACGAGATGCCGGTCGCGAGCCCCGGCTCCAGGCGACGGAGCTCCCTCAGGCTCTGCGAGAAGAACGACGTGACCAGCGCTCGTCCGCCGAGGCCGTGCCGTCTCAGCGCCTCGACGACCGCCTGCTCGAAGCCCTGCTCCTTGAGATCCAGGTCGATGCGCAGCGCCTCGGGCGCGTCGACGGCGAGGAACGCGAGCGCTTCGTCGAGCGTCACGGCGTCAGGCTCGATCTCCCCGCGCGAGTGGGCGAGCACGAGCGTTCCGTCCGGCGCGTCGACCACGTCGAACTCGACCATGTCGACGTCGTGGTCGAGGGCCGCCGCCAGGGACTCGATGGTGTTCTCTCGCGCGAGCGACGCCGCGCCCTTGTGGCCGACGCGCACGTAGGGGGCCGTCCCGGCGATCATCGCGGAAGCTTGCCAGGAGTCCCCGACACGACCGGTCCGGTTGCATCGTCCGACCCGAACAGCCAGAATCTATCCCGATGGCAGCCCGGGCTGAGCACTCGCGTGCGGACGAAGCCGCGCCTCCGATCGACGACCCGCATGCCGTACGGCGGGCCTTCATCGAGCAGCGCTACCGGCGCGTAGCGCGCCTGGAGCACCGGCGCGAGCTGAGGCGCGCACGGCGGCGCTTCTGGATCCTCGTCGCGATGCTCCTCCTGGTCGCGGTCTTCCTGACCGTGACGATCTGGGAACAGATCCAGTCGGTCTTCGGGATCTAGAGGCTTGACCCCCGCGGACGAAGGGCTCCGACTTCGTGCTGGGGCCGTAGAGGGCGCGCGCCACGGCCGTCGAACACCGCGGCATGAGCGAGCCAGCGCGGCGTGCGCGTGGAGCGGTTTCGACGACCCCGGGCGAGGCCCTTGCCTGGATCTCTGCGCTCGTCTTCGCGCTCAGCTCGTTCATGGGCTGGTATGCCCTGGCAGGCCCGGGCTTCACGCTCTCGGTGATCGGGTGGCACACGGGCACGATCGGCAAGCTCGTCTTTTTCGTCGGCCTTGCCGCCCTCGTCCTGCTCGTGCTCAGCGTGACCGGTTTCGAGCTCCCTCCGACCGTTCCCCTCGGGGCGGTCGTCGCCGCCATCGGCGGAGTCGGGCTGGTGCTCGTCATCGTCCGGGTCATCGACGTTCCCGAGCCGTTCACGGGCACCGGCCGCGGCATCGGCATCTGGATCAGCCTTGCCGCGGGGGGGCTGCTCGTGCTCGCGGGCTTTCTGAAGGCGAGCGAAGAGCTCTGAGGGAGAGGCGGGCGGCCACCAGGCCGACCGCCGTACCCAGGGCCGCACCGACGAGCACGTCGGCGTCCTGATCCACGGGCCGACCCGCTAGGGCTCCGTGACGGTCACCGTCACGGCCGGACCGACCGTCGACGGCTCGAGGGTCCGCACGAGGGTCTGCGTACCGCCGGGCTTCGGGGCGTCCTCGAGAGCCCTCCCGATCACGAGGCCGACGAAGAAGACGACCGCGATCAGGAACGCCCAGAGGGCGAGCAACAACCCCGGCCGCGTGCGTCGGCGCTGGCGCGATGCAGGCGGCCGCCGGTCACGCGGTGGCGCAGGCGGGAGCTCCTGCTCGGCCGGCTGCCCTTCCATCGGGCACCAGTCTAGGGCCGGAAGTCCACCGCGCCGCGCGCGTACACGTCGAAGGCAGCGTCCTCGACGAGGGAGACGTCACGGACCCCGACCCTCGGGTTCGGCGGCAGGGCGTCGAGCACGACGTCCCGCACCCAGTCCTCGGCGCCGGCGTGGGCCGCTGCGAGCTCGGCGAGCGTGAAGTGTTGGCCGACGCGCAGCTTGAGGCCCGCGACCACCGCGTCGACGAGGTCGCACAGCTGACGATGGCGGAGCGGGTCGGCGGCCTCGGCGCGAAGGCGCCGGCGCCCCTCCTCCCACTGGTACCGCGCGCTGTCGAGCATCTACGTCCCGGCCGCGCCGCAGCGCGCGTCCGGGCACCAGGGCTCTGCGACCTCCGCCAGCATCCGTTCCCCGAGCCGGTACCCCGGCCTGGCGAGCGCGAAGGCGACGTGGGCGTGCAGGCACTTCAGCCGCTCCGGCTGCCGGGCGCCGGCGATGCCGCCGGGAAGCTCGGGCCGAAGCCGCTGCTGCTCGGCGGTGGCCAGGCGAAGGCTCTCGGCGAGGTCGGCGTCCTCCGAGACCGCGGCCGACCAGCGGCCTACCCCTCCCCTCGCCTCCAGCCGGCTCACGGCAGCGGCGAGCCAGGGGCACGTCAGCCAGAAGGTGGTCGGAAAGGGCGTGCCGTCGTCGGCTCGCGGCGCCTGCTCGGTGACGGCCGGATAGCCGTAGGGACAGCGCACGGCCACGCCGGCGAGCGCCCGCGCAGGACGCCCGAGCTGCCACTCGACGACCACACGATCGTCCACCACGTGCTCATGGTACGTGCGCCCGCTTCCAGGCCTCGATGCCCTGGACGATGAACAACCGTTCCCCCGGCCGAACGAAGCCGAGCCTGCGGGCCTCGCGCTCGATGAAGTCGTCGGTACCGGCGAGCGTGAGCCGCCGCTTCAGCTTCGTCTGCTTCGCCAGCAACGCCGCCTTCTCGGCACGATGCACGGCGAGGTCGTCCTCGGCGGCGAAGTACGCTCGAATCGGCTGGACGTACGCGACCGCGATTGCGCAGATCACGGCAACGCCGAGCCAGCGCAAGAGCGCGAACGACCGCCGGGAGCCGCGGGCGGCGGGAGCTTCCACGGGGATCCCCTTTCGCCCCCGGCGCCGTCGCTCCTACCCGGCCGCCCGGTCCCGACGCACGCCGGAAGCGGGCTCGGGCGGCCCGCCTCAGGCGGTCTCGACCTTGATCAGGTTCGTCGTGCCCGGGAGGTTGACGGCCGAGCCCGCGGTGATCACGACGCGGTCGCCGGGAAGCACGATCCCGATCGCGCGCGCGGCGTCGAGCGCGTGCGACCAGAGGTGCTCGACATCCCGGCCCTCCTCGATCTCACACGGAACGACGCCCCACTCGATCGCCATCTGCTGCAGCGTCTCGCGCCGGTGAGACGCGGCGACGATCGGTCTCCGAGGACGGTGCCGGGCAACTCCCGAGGCGGTCTTCCCCGAGAACGTGGGCACCACGATCGCCTCGGCGGAGAGCACCTCGGCGATGTCGCAGGCGGCGTTCGTGACGGCGTCACGCACGGTCGGGTACGGCTGCTCGGCCGTGCGGGCGAGCTCGTGACGATACGCGAGGCTCGGCTCGACAGCCCGAGCGATGCGGTCGATGGCGCGGACGCTCTCGCCCGGATAGCGGCCGATCGCCGTCTCGCCCGAGAGCATGACGGCCGCCGTGCCGTCGAGGACCGCGTTCGCGACGTCGGAGGCCTCAGCGCGTGTGGGCTCCGGCCTCGTCAGCATCGATTCGAGCATCTGCGTCGCGGTGATCGCCGGCCGGCCGTGCTCGAGGGCCGACTGGATGATCTGCTTCTGAACGAGCGGCACCTGCTCGGGGCCGATCTCGACGCCGAGGTCGCCACGCGCCACCATCACGGCGTCGGAGGCCTCGATGATCGCGCTCATGTCGGAGAGCGCCTCGGCCTTCTCGAGCTTGGCGATGATGCCGGTGGGCGCGCCCGTCGCGTGAATCCGCTCGCGCAGGCCACGCACGTCGCCGACCGAGCGCACGAACGACAGCGCCACGAAGTCGACGCCGAGCTCGAGCGCGAATCCGAGATCCTGCACGTCCTTCTCCGTCAGCGACGGCACCGGAATCGACACGCCCGGGACGTTGACGCCCTTCTGCGGACCGATTTCGCCGCCGACGAGCACGCGACAGGACGCCTTGCCCGACGTGACGCTCTCGACGCGAAGCCTGACGAGCCCGTCGTCGACCATGACATCGTTGCCCGGTTCGAGGGCATCGCAGACCGCCGCCGGCGACACGGGCAAATCCGGGGGCGAGGAGCTCGCGTCTCCGGCGAGCGTCACCTCCTCCCCCGCTCTGACCTGGACGGGCGCGGAGAGATCGCCGATCCGCACCTTCGGTCCCTGGAGGTCGGCGATCAGGGCGAGCGGCCTGCCGGCCCGCTCCTGCGCCTCGCGAACCAGCCGCACCCGCACGGCGTGGTCGGCCTGCGTTCCGTGGGAGAAGTTCAGCCGCGCCGCATCCATGCCGGCCGCGACCAGCTCGTCGATCACGGCGGCCGAGGACGACGCCGGGCCGATCGTGCAGACGATCTTCGTGCGGCGACCTGGCTTCACGGGCGCAGGGTAACCCGCGCTACCCGCCGGCCCGCCGGAAGGCCTCACCGCCGGCAAACGCGGCCCGCGGCCCGAGAGCCTCCTCGATTCGCAGCAACTGGTTGTACTTCGCCACCCGGTCGGTCCTGGAGGGAGCACCCGTCTTGATCTGGCCTGCGTTCACGGCCACGGCGAGGTCGGCGATCGTCGTGTCCTCGGTCTCGCCGGAGCGGTGCGAGATGATCGCCGCGTAGCCGCTCCGGCGGGCGAGGTCGATCGCGTCGAGTGTCTCCGTGAGCGTCCCGATCTGGTTGACCTTGACGAGGATCGCGTTCCCGACGCCGAGCGAGATCCCGCGCTCCAGACGCTCGACGTTCGTGACGAACAGGTCGTCTCCGACGAGCTGGACGCGGTCGCCGAGCCTTCCGGTCAGCTCGTGCCAGGCCTCCCATTCGTCCTCGGCCAGCGGATCCTCGATCGACACGATCGGGTAGCGGTCGCAGAGCTCCTCGTAGTGGCGGATGAGCTCGTCACTCGTCAGCCGCTGCCCTGCTCCGTCGAACGAGTAGGCGCCGTCACGCCAGAGCTCGGTGGCGGCCACGTCGAGCGCGATCGCCACGCGGTCGCGGTGACCGGCCCGCTCGGCCGCCTCGAGGATCGCCTCGATCGCAGGCTCCGTGCCGGCGAGATCGGGCGCGAAGCCACCCTCGTCGCCGACGGCCGTCGCGAGACCGCGCTCGTGCAGGAGCGCCCGCAGGTGGTGGAAGATCTCGGCCCCGGTTCGGAAGCGCCTCCGAGAAGCTCGCCGCTCCGAGCGGCACGACCATGAACTCCTGGACGTCGAGCGAGTTCTGGGCGTGCGCACCACCGTTCACGACGTTCATGAGCGGGACGGGCAGGACATGCGCGGCGTCGCCGCCGATCCAGCGCCAGAGCGGCTGATCGGCGTCCGCGGCCGCGGCCTTCGCCACCGCGAGCGAGCAGCCGAGGATCGCGTTGGCGCCGAGCCGCGCCTTGTTGGCCGTTCCGTCGAGCTCGACCAGCATCCGGTCGACGGCCCGCTGGTCGCCCGCGTCGGCACCGGTGAGCGCCGGGCCGATCACCTCGACGACGTTCGAGACCGCCCGGAGGACACCCTTCCCGAGATACGCGTCGGCGTCGCCGTCCCTCAGCTCGACTGCCTCGAAGCGGCCGGTCGACGCACCCGACGGCACCACCGCCCGCCCGGCGGCGCCCGACTCGAGGGCGACGTCGACCTCGACCGTCGGATTCCCCCGCGAGTCGAGGACCTGCCGCGCCGAAACGCGGGCGATCCTGCTGCTCATCCCGGTTCGCCCTCCTTCGCTCGCTCGTAGTACCGGTCCTGCTCGGCCATAGGCAGCTCGGCGAAGTCGGCGTCGTCCTCGCGGGCCAGCTCGGCCGCCGCCTCGACGCGGGAGACGAAGCGGCCGCTCGCCCGCCGGAGGGCGAGCTCGGGGTCGACGTTGAGGCGTCGTGAGACGTTCACGAGAGCGAAGAGCACGTCGCCGAGCTCCGCTTCGTGCCGCGGGTCAGGCTCCGTCTCGGCCGGTGGGTCGACCGGCCCGAGCTCCGCCCGCAGCTCGTCGATCTCGCCGCGGAGGTCGCCGAGCGCCTGCCCGGCGTGCTCGTACTCGAAGCCGACGGTGGCTGCGCGCCGTTGCACCTTCTTCGCATGAAGCAGTGCGGGGAGCGAATCGGGGACGTCGTGAAAGATCCCCGCCCGGTCTTCCTGCTCGCTCTTCAGCTCCTCCCAGCGCCGCTTGACCGCTCCGGCGGATTCGACCGAGGCATCGGCGAAGACGTGGGGATGGCGCCGTACGAGCTTCGCCTCGATCTGCCTCGCGGCCGAGGCCAGGTCTCCCTCGCCCGCCTCCTCGAGCAGGAGCGCCAGGAAGAACACCTGGAACAGGAGATCACCCAGCTCGTCGAGCAGCTTCACGGCCTGCCCCGCCAACGCGGCGTCGGCCACCTCGTAGGCCTCCTCGACGGTGTGGGGCACGATCGTGCGCGCGGTCTGCGCCCGGTCCCAGGGGCACTCGCGGCGCAGGCGCTCGGTCAGAGCCTGGAGATCGAGAAGCGCGGCAGCGAGATCGTCCCCGCCGCCCACACTACGGGGCCGTGGTCGCGGTGTGGTCGAGGCCCGAGTCCGTGAGCGGCTGGAAGCCCGGGGCGTAGACGATGTCGTACTTCGCGAGGACGTCCTCGACCCAGGCTGTCATGACCTCGTTCTTCTTCTGCTGGAGCACGGTCTCCCGGATCTCTGTCTCCGCCTCCTCGAACGGCGTGGTCGACGCCGGCTTCGTGTCCTCGAGCGCCGTGATGACATGCCAGCCGAACTCCGACTTCACCGGCTGCGCGACCTCGCCGGTCTCGATCGCGAACGCGACCTTCTCGAACTCGGGCACGAAGCTGCCGCGCTCGTCGGTGAGCTTGCCGCCCTGCACGGCGGACGACGGATCCTGCGATCGCTGCTCGGCGAGCTCGGCGAAGTCGGCCCCGTCCTGGAGCTGCTGGTAGATCTCGTCTGCTTCCTTCTTCGTCTCGACGAGAATGTGAGCGACCTCGCGGCTCTCGGCCGTCTTGAACTCCTCCGTGTTCTCGTCGTAGTACGCCCTGACGTCGGCGTCGTCGATGGTCACGTCCTTCGTGACGTCGTCGAACAGCTGCTGCTCGACCAGGCGCGACTTGACGTCGGACTCGACGTCCTCCTGGGTCAGGCCCTGCTTCTTCAGCTCGTCCTCGTACGCCTTCAGGTCACCCGCGAAGTACTGGTCGATCAACCCGTCGAGGTCCTCCTTGATCGCGGCCGCCGTCACGGTGACGCCGAGCGCGGCCGCCTCCTTCTCCAGCACGAGGCGCTGGACGAGGTAGTCGATGTTCGAGCTCTTCAGCTGCTCGTACTCGGGCGACCCCGTCTTCGGGAACTCGCGGCCCTGCGATTCGTATGCCCGCTTCGACTGCTCCAGGAAGCGCTCGAACGACGCTCTCGGGATGGGCGTTCCGTTGACGACCGCGACGGCGTCGGCCGGCACCTGCGTCGCGCTCGTGTCGGCGGCCTGGGTCGTCGTCCCGCCCCCACCGCCGCACGCGGCGAGTGCGAAGGCAAGCGCCGCAACGAGCACAGGCAGAGCGAGGAGGCGGGAGGAAAGCATCGAGAGAGGCGAGGAAATTCTAGGCCGCGAGCCGGATTCCCAGGATAGCATCGACCAACTCGAGCGCTCCCGGGAACCCGTCCGTACGGAGGGCGACCTCGCGGCGCGCGCTCGTGTACACGGCCGTCGCGGAGGCTCGGCGGAGGTCGCGCAGGTCGTCCGAGCCGAGCACGAGCGGCCCGACGATCGCCTTTCCGCCGCGAACGACGAGATAGTCGGCGCCGATCCGCGCCAGCTTCAGCTTCGCCTCCTGGATGGCGAAGAGGTGGTCGACCGGCTCCGGGGTGGGGCCGAAGCGATCCTCCGTCGCAGCCCGCAGCTCGCGGAGCTCGTCCTCGAACTCGGCCAGAGCGATCCGGCGGTGGAGGTCGATCTTGGCGGCCTCGGCGGCGATGTAGGAAGCGGGGATGTAGGCGTCCACCTGGGCGTCGACCCGAACGGGACGGGCCGTCGCGCGACGTGTACCCGAGAGCTCCGCCACCGCCTCGCCGAGCAGCTCGACGTACAGCTCGAAGCCGATCGCCGCGACGTGGCCCGATTGCTCGCTGCCGAGGAGGTTTCCCGCGCCCCGGATCTCGAGGTCCCGCATCGCGATCGCGAAGCCGGCACCGAGCTCCGTGTGGTCGGCGAGCGTCGCGAGCCTCGCCCTGGCTTCCTGCGGTAGCTCCGTCGCGTCGGGATAGAAGAGGTAGGCGTGAGCGACGGCGTCGCTCCGTCCCACGCGCCCCCTGATCTGGTAGAGCTGGGCGAGCCCGAGGGTGTCGGCACGCTCCACCACGAGCGTGTTCGCCTGGGGGATGTCGAGGCCGGACTCGATGATCGTCGTCGAGACGAGGACGTCGGCGTCACCCCGGATGAAGGACAGCATCCGCTCCTCGAGGTTCCTCTCGGGCAGCTGCCCGTGCGCGACCAGGAACCTGAGCTCCGGACAGAGCTGGCGCAGCTTCTCGGCGCACTCATCGATCGTCTCGACGCGGTTGTGGAGGTAGAACGACTGGCCTTCTCGCGCCTGCTCGCGGGCGAGGGCGTGCCGCAGCAGCTCCTCGTCGTACTCGCCGACGTGCGTCCGGATCGGCCGGCGGCCCTGCGGCGGCGTCTCGATGACGCTGATGTCGCGGAGCCCCGCGAGCGACATGTGGAGCGTTCTCGGGATCGGTGTCGCTGACAGGGAGAGCACGTCGACCTCGAGCCTGAGCTGCCGCAGGAGCTCCTTCTGTGCGACGCCGAACCGCTGCTCCTCGTCGACCACGACCAGGCCCAGCTCCTTCGGGACGATGTCGCGTGACAGCACGCGATGTGTGCCGATCAGGACGTCGACCTTGCCCGCCGTGAAGTCCGCGAGCACCTCCTTCACCTCGCGCGGCCTGCGAAAGCGGGAGATCATCTCGACGCGGACCGGCAAGTCGCGATAGCGCTCGCGGAACGTGTTCCAGTGCTGCTGGGCGAGGACGGTGGTCGGCGAGAGGACGAGCGCCTGCCTGCCGCCTGCGACCACGACGAAGGCCGCCCGCACGGCGACCTCGGTCTTCCCGAAGCCGACGTCACCGCAGACCAGCCGGTCCATCGGCCGGACCGATTCGAGATCCTCTTTCACCGCCTCGATCGCCCGCTGCTGGTCGGGCGTCTCGTCGAACGCGAAGCTCGCCTCGAGCTCCTCGACGAGGTCGTCGTCGGCGTCGTAGGCGACTCCCTCCGCCCGCTGGCGACGCGCGTAGAGCGCGACCAGCTCGCCGGCGAGCTCTCGGGCCCCGTCACGGGCCCGCGCCTTCAGGTTCTGCCACGCCTTGCCGCCGAGCTTCGAGAGCGCCGGGGCCGACCCGTCGGCGCCGACATAGCGCGAGACCTTGCCGATCTGCTCGTGGGGCACGTAGAGGCGGTCGTCGCCCCGGAACGCGAGGAAGAGATAGTCGCGCGTCACGCCGGCGACGGTCTTCGTCTCGAAGCCGAGCAAGCGGCCGACCCCGTGATCCTCGTGCACGACGTGGTCGCCGACGCGCAGGTCGGCGAAGCTCTGCAGTGCCTTCCCGAGGCGCGCGTCCGCCCGCGGCGGGCGCTTGCGGAACACCTGTGTGTCCGGCAGCAGCACCAGCTGTAGGTCGCGAGAGACGAAGCCTCGGCGCGCGGACGACACGGCAAAGAGCAGCTCGGGCTCCGCCGGCAGGCCGTCTCCGGGCTCCAGCAACCGCGGCTCGACACGCCGCAGGAGCGCACCGGTGCGGAGCGCTTCGCCCCGGTGTGGGAACGCGACGACCACCCGGTTTCCCGCGCGAAGGAAGGAGGTCAGGTCGTTCTCGGCCTCGGCGAGCCCGCGCGCGGCGACGGCCGGGCGCTGCGCCTCGAACGTGAACGGTTGTCCCGACGGAAGTGGGTCGAGCTCGACGACCTCGCCCAGGTCGAGGAGACCGCCGAGCTCCTCCGCCCACACCGAGCGCACCTGATCGGCCATCCAGACGACATCGCAGCCGGCGAGCGGGGGCACGAGGTCGCCCGGCACGCCGCCAGCGTCCTCCCCCGGCTCGACGAGGTCGCCTCGGCGTTCCGCCGACGGGTACACGACCGCCTGCTCGACCGGGTGAAGCGTCCGCTGCGTGAACGGCGAGAACGCGCGAATCGCCTCGACCTCGTCGCCGAAGAGCTCGATCCGAAGCGGGTCGCGGCCCGTCGAGCCGAAGACGTCGACGAGCCCTCCGCGCACCGCGAACTCGCCGCGGCGCTCGGCGCGCTCGACCCGTTCGTATCCGGCGAGCGCGAGCTCCTCGACCAGCAGGTCGATCCCCGGCTCGTCGCCGACCGCGATCCGAAGCGTCGCCGCGCGCGCCTCCGCGGGCGGAACCGCCTGCGCGTAGCCGAGCGCGGATGCGCAAACGAGACCTCCGCGCGAGACGAGATCGAGCGCCCGCGCCCGCTCACCGACGAGGTGCGGCGGCGGCTCGAGGCCGCTTTCGTGCGTGACGCCGCGTGAGGCGAGAAGGCCTACCTGCTCGCTGCCGAGGAACCAGCCCACCGCATCGGCGACGTCGCGGGCGTCCGCGTCCTCGGGAAGCAGACAGACGAGAGGCCCGCGCGGCTCGCGGGCCAGCCAGAGGGCGGCGAGCACGATGGGAAGGAGCGGCTCGGAAACGCGCGCCCGGGCGGGCCAGGCGGCGAGAAAGTTCCGCAGCCGCTCCGCGTCGGCGAGCTCGGCGGCGAGCGTCCCGAGCACCGGCTGCTCGATGCGAGGACTCGAAGCGTGATCCTGTGCGGCCGTCATCGGCATTCGGCGACCGGGATCCCGCGCCACCTCCCTCGCCGGCCTTCGCAGGGGGCCACCCCATGCCACCACCCGCTATCAGCGTAACGTCGGGCGACGCGCGGGTGTTGCGTGAATCGTGACGAGAGTGTCACGGCTCTGGGTCGCGTTCGTTGTAGCGGGTCATCGTGATCTCGAGGCCCTCGGTGACGAGCGTCTCGGCGGCGTCGGCTGCCCGGGTCACGAGCGCGTCCACGTCCAGGTCGGGCGCGAACGGCGACAGGACGTAGTCGGCCACGGGCCGCGGATCGCCGCGCTCGGGGCGGCCGACCCCGACCCTGAGCCGCAAGAAGTCGGGGCCCCCGCAGTTGTCCGCGATCGAGCGCAGCCCGTTGTGCCCGGCCAGCCCGCCTCCGAGCCTCGCCTGCAGGCGGCCGAATTCGAGATCGACCTCGTCGTGCACCACGAGGAGGCGGTCGAGCGGTGTCTTGTAGAAGCGAAGGGCAGCGGCCACGGAACGACCGGACTCGTTCATGTAGGTCTGGGGCTCGAGCAGGGCGAGGCGAACGCCGTCGTGCCTGACGTCCGCGACGCGGCCGCTGAACTTCGATCGGAACCCCGCCCCGTGGCGGCGGGCAAGCTCGTCCGCGACCATGAAGCCGACGTTGTGGCGGGTCGACGCGTACTCCCCGCCCGGGTTGCCCAGTCCCGCGACGAGGTAGTCGAGCGTCGAGGCGCGCTCGCCTCGACCGGGGAATCGCACCGGCTAGTCGGAGGGTTCCGGCTCGGCCTCGTCGGCCGGCGCGGACTCTTCCGCTTCGCCTTCGACCAGCTCGCCCTCTTCGCCCTCCACCTCTTCCTCCACCAGGTCCTCGGGCAGCTCGACGCGGCGCGGCGCGAGGACGGAGGCGACGACCGTTTCGTCGTCGTCGACGAACGTCGCCCCTTCTGGGACGGCGACCTCGGAGATACGAACGCTGTCGCCGATCTCGAGTGCAGAGACGTCGATCTCGAAACGGTCCGGCATCGACATCGGCAGAGCTTCGACCGTGATCTCGCGAACGACCTGGCTGAGGAGACCGCCGACCTTCACGCCCGCCGGCTCGCCGACCAGCTCGACGGAAACCTGAGCCTGGATCGGGCGGTCGAGCCTGACCTCGTGCAAGTCCACGTGCAGGAGCGTCGAGCGGATCGGATCGAGCTGGTAGTCCTTGAGGACCGCGTGATGCTCCTTCTTCGCGCCCTCGATGACCACGTCGAGGATCGCGTGCGTACCGTGCTCGCCGGCGAGCGCGTGCCTCAGGTCCCGCTCGCCGACGGAGAACGCCCGCGGCTCACCCGAGCCGTAGAGCACGCCGGGAACGAACCCCTCGCGCCGCAGGCGACGGGAGGGGGCGCTGCCACACTCGTCGCGTCCCTTTACCTCGAGCCGTACTCGCTGTCCCGCCATACCGGTCGGGAAGTCTAGCCAATGGCACACCCTCTCCGAGGGCGTGAGCAGGCGCCGGGAACGGCAATATGACGTGCCCTCGCGTCATTCTCCGGTCGACCGGCCTGACCCTCGGGGCAGCGGACGGGTCTAGACGAGTTGGTTTCGCCCTGGGGTCCCTCCGGTCTGGAAACCCGCGGGGTCAGGCCGGCGAGGCACGTCGACGTCTCGTGCGTTTCGCCGACGCGACCGGCTTCGGCTTCGGCGGGGGTGGGGTGGTTGACCACTTGAGCTCGATCTCGAGCTCCGTCTCGTCATCCTTGATCTCGACTTCGAACTCGAGCTTCACTTCCTCCGCGACGTCGAGCGACAGCGTCTCGCCCTCTCGCTCCAGCTCGAACGAGCCGTCGGAGCCGAGCGCCTTGGCGATCGCCGAAAGCCGACCAGCCGCCTCCTTCCGGCTGAGGACTTCCTTCTTCTCGAACTTGAACTCCGGCACCAATTTCCCCTTCCTGATCAGGGCGACACGGCCGCGCCGCTCATGGACTTGTTATCAGGTTTCTCTCAGAAGAGCTGGTTCTCGCCCGCGAAGATCGCGGAGACCGACTCGTCGGCGAAGACGTTGCGAATCGACTCGGCGAGAATGCGCGATACCGTCAGCACCTGGAGCTTCGCGGGGCGCTCGAGCGGGCTGATCGGCACCGTATCCGTGACGACGACCTGCTCGATGTCGCTGTCGGCGATGCGCCGCAGCGTTCCGTCCGGGAAGAGCCCGTGGGTCGCGCACGCGTAGACCTCGGTCGCCCCGGCTTCCTTCAGGGCGAGCGCGCCTGCGAGGAGTGTGCCGCCGGTCACGATCATGTCGTCGCTCATGATCGCCACCTTGCCCTTCACGCGGCCGATGACCTCGGTGACAGTGGCGACGTCGTGCGTCGGGCGGGTCTTGTTCAGGATCGCCAGCTCGCCCTCGAGCAGCTCGCCGAACTTCCGTGCCATCTTCGCGCGACCCGGGTCGGGGGACACGGACACGACCCCGTCGCCGAAGAGCCCGCGATCGCGGAAGTGCTGGGCGAACAGCTTCAGCGCCGTCATGTGGTCGACGGGAACCGTGAAGAACCCCTGGATCTGGCCCGCGTGCAGATCCATCGTCAGCACGCGGTCGACGCCGGCCGCCTGCAGCAGCTCGGCGAGCAGCTTCGCCGTGATCGGCTCGCGCGGCGCCGACTTCTTGTCCTGCCGCGAGTAGGGGTACCAGGGCAGGACGGCCGTGATCCGCTGAGCGGACGCGAGCTTCGCGGCGTCGATCAGGATCAGCAGCTCCATGAGGTGGTCGTTGACCGGCGGTGATCCCGACTGGACGATGAACACGTCGGCGCCTCGGATCGACTCCAGGTACCGGCAGTACGTCTCGCCGTTCGCGAAGGTCTTGAGCTCGACGGGGCCGAGCTCGATTCCGAGCTCGTCGGCGATCCGCGACGCAAGCTCGGGGTTGGAGCGCCCCGAGAACAGCATCAACCGCGGCGTGGGGCTCCGCTGTAACCAGCGTTCGCGCTCCTCGGCAGGTCTGGGCGTCTCGAGCACGTCGAGGCCCGGCAGCGTCGTCAGCTCAGTCACCTTTCGATCCCCCACGATAGCCCTCTTTGTTCACCTGCCGGGCCCGCGCGAGCGCGAGGGCACCCGGCGGGACGTCCTCCGTGATCGTCGAGCCTGCGCCGATCCACGCGCCGTCCCCGATCTCGACCGGGGCGACGAAGACATTGTGGCTCCCCGTATGGACGTTGCGACCAAAGACCGTGCGCTGCTTCCCAGGCCCGAGCTCCGGGCGGTAGTTGGCGGTGATCGCTCCGGCGGCGATGTTCGATCGTTCGCCGACGTCCGCGTCGCCGACGTACGAGAGGTGCGGGATCTTCGCCCCTGCTCCGATGCGGCTGTTCTTGATCTCGACGAACGTTCCCGCCTTCGCTGCATCCTCGAGCGTCGTCCCGGGCCGCAGGAAGCAGAAGGGCCCGACCAGAGCGCCTGGCCCGATGACCGCGTCGACCGCGACGACGTGCGGGCCGACCTCGGCGTCCCTGGACACGTGCGTCGCACCGCGCAGCACGGTGTACGGGTGTACCACCGCGTCCGGCTCGAGCGTGACGCTCGGCTCGATCCAGGTCGTGGCCGGATCCACGATGCCGGCGCCGGCCAGCATGTGCGCATGGTTGATGCGATCGCGAAGCGCAGCCGCCGCGGCCGCCAGTTCGACCCGCGTATTGACGCCTTCCACCTCGCTCGCGTCGGCTGTTCGGCTGACGGCACCCGCGCGCCCGTCAGCAACGAGCAACCGCACCGCGTCGGTCAGGTACAGCTCTCCCTGCGCGTTGGCCGCATCGAGGCGGCCGAGCACGCTCCAGAGAGCGGCCGCGTCGAACAGGTAGATCGACGAGTTGACTTCCCGGATCGCCAGCTGCTCCTGCGTGGCATCGACCGCCTCGACGATCCCGCGAAGGCGTCCGGCGTCGTCGCGGACGACCCGGCCGTAGGCGCCGGGATCGGGCGGCTCGAACGTGAGCACGGTCACCGCCGCGTCGGCCTCGCGGTGCTCGGCGACGAGCGCCTCGAGCGTCTCGGGCCTCAGCCTGGGCGTGTCGCCCGGCAGCACCAGGAGGTCACCCTCGAATCCGTCGAGAGCGGGGCGAGCCGAGGCCGCCGCGTCACCGGTGCCGAGCGGGCGTTCCTGAGTCGCGATGGTCACGTCTGCACCGAGGGTGCCCTCCAGCTCGGGACGCGTCGCGGGCGAGCAGACGAGCACGAGCGGCCGGGGGGCCAGCGGCTCGACGGCGGCGATCACCCAGTCGACCAGCCGGCGACCGAGCACCTCGTGGACGTGCTTCGGCCGGCTCGACTTCATGCGGGTTCCCAGTCCCCCCGCCATGACGACGGCTGCGAGCGGTCGTGTCATCGGAGCGTGATCATGGCTGGGGCGGGAGGATTCGAACCTCCGGTCACGGGACCAAAACCCGCTGCCTTACCACTTGGCTACGCCCCAGCGAGCGTCGACGTCGCGGACCTTCGATGCCTGCCTCCCGCGCGGGAGTGTATACGCCAACCCCGCCCTCTCCGCGCCTAGATGATTGATCGGAAATTGACCGGAAACCGTGGCGGCGCCGGATGACACCCGTGACACATCGCCTGAGTCCCCGCTCGTCCTCGCCGATAGCGCTGCTATCGGCTGCGGACGATCACGGCCTCATGCTCGGCTCGGATGTCCCCGACACCACCACACTTTCCGATCAACCATCTAGCGATCAACGATCAGCGCCGCGACGACGAGCGCGGCGACGACCGCGAGGACGACGACCACCGCGGCCCCGATTGCCCATAGTGCGATCGGGACGAGGAGGACGAGCGCTTGCGACAGTGCGAGCGCCCAGCCCGTCTGCCGGATGACGGGCCGGCCGGCGTTGCGGCCCCAGAGGAAGTAGAGAACGAGCACGAAGACCGCGATCGCGATGGCCGGCCAGCGCGGAATCACCCCGACCGCGACCAGGATCGCCTCGATCACGGCGACGGCGACGCCCACGCGAAACCAGAGGCTCTGGAAAAGGCCGGGCCGCGGCGCGGGCTCGGCGGGCCTGTCCACGGTCCGACGCTACCAGACCGGTGCCACGACCCGGACGAAGCCTCCCGAAGGCAGCGAGCGAGCGGCCGCCTCGGCCCCTGCCCTCTCCTCGAACAGACCGTAGGCGGTCGGGCCGGCGCCGCTGACGTCCGCCCGAAAGGCCCCGGCCTCGAGCAGCCGCGGCACGAGCGGCGAGCCACCGGCGGCTTCGCCGAGGTCGTTCGGCGGGAGCCGCGCCAGGTCGCGTGCGCGGCGGCAGCCGGCCAGCGCCTGCCGGAGTGCCGTGCGGCGCTCGCCGAACCCTTCCGCCAGGCCGAGCTGGTCGAAGCGTGCATAGACCTCGGCCGTGGAAGGCTTGACACCGCCCTCGTGGACGGCCAGGACGACCCAGTAGTCCTGCGGCAGGTCGAGGCACGTCAGCCGCTCACCGGCACCCTCCACGAGCTTTGGTCCCGGCTCGAGGAAGAACGGCACGTCCGAGCCGATGCCCGCCGCGAGCTCTCGCAGCGCCGCCTGGACGAGCGGCTCCGGAAGCGTCTCGTTTGCGAGCCTGAGGGCGGCGGCGGCGTCGGCGCTTCCGCCCCCGAGACCTGCAGCTACGGGGATTGCCTTTTCGAGACGGACGTGCCAGCGGGGAGTGACGCCCGTCGCGGCCGCCAGAGCGAGAAGCGCGTCGCGCACGATCGTGTCCTCCGGGAAGCCGGAGATGCCGAGCTCGGGCGCCTCGTCGAGCGCCACGCGATCGGCGAGATCGACGCGTTGCATCGCGCTCGAGAGCTCGTGCAGGCCGTCGGGCCGGAGCGGTCCCACGACGAGCGCCAGGTTGACCTTCGCCGGCGCAGTCTGCGACGCGCTCCTCATCGAAGCAGCTCGGCGAGCGCGGGGTAGTCGCCCGGCTCGAGCGCCTCGGCGCGCACGTCGGCGCGTCGGCCGAGCCGGCGGAGCGCCTCGATCGCGCTCTCCCGGGATGCGACGCCCGACAGGGCAAGGGCGTTCGCAAGCGTCTTTCGGCGGTGTGAGAACGCCGCCTGGACGAGCCGCTTGAGCTCCGGGTACTCGGGTCCCCAGGCGCGTGTGCGGCGAAGCGCGACGAGCGCCGAGTCCACGTTCGGCGGAGGCCGGAAGCACGTCCGGGCGACCGGGTGGAAGCCGGTGCGCTCGGCCGTCAACTGCACGAGCACGGACACCGCCCCGTAGCTCCTCGATCCCGGCCTTGCCACCAGCCGGTCGGCCACCTCGCGCTGGAGCATTACGCACCAGCGCTCGAGCGTCGGCAGCCCGTCCAGGCTCTCAACGCAGAGAGGTGTCGCGATCGAGTAGGGCAGGTTGGCAACGAGCTTTGCGGGCGGCGGGTTCAGCCGATCGAGCGGGAGCTTCATCGCGTCGCCGAACGAGAGGGAGACGTTGGCGTGATCCTGAAGGCCCTCGTCCAGGTATGGAGCTAGTGCGCGGTCGAGCTCGACCGCGTGCAGGATCCGAACGCGAGCGGCGAGATACCGGGTGAGGATTCCCGTTCCGGCGCCGACCTCGAGAACGACGTCGTCGGGCTCGAGCTCAGCGAGGCGCCCGATCACGTGCAGGACGTTCTCGTCGACGAGGAAGTGCTGGCCCAGCTCGCGGTTCGCTCTCATGGCCACCGTCACTCGGAGCCGAACACACGAGCAGCGTTCGCGTCGATCGCCGCCTCGAGCCCGGACGACTCCTCGGCGCGGGCCTCGGCGAGCCCGGCGAGCACCTCGACGACGTTCGCGGGCTCGTTCGGCCGTCCGCGCAGGCGTTGTGGGGCGAGGTACGGGGAGTCGGTCTCTGCCAGGATCCGGCTCGCAGGTACGGCGGCGGCCGCCCGCCTGAGGTCGGCGGCGTTCGGGTAGGTGACGTTCCCGGCGAAGGAGACGTAGTAGCCGCGTTCGAGGGCCGGCGCCAAGAGCGAGGCGGACGAGAAGCAGTGGAGGACGACCGGCACGTCGTCGGGCACGGCCTCGAGGGCCTGCAGCGTGTCCTCCTCCGCGGCCCGCGTGTGGACGACGAGCGGTCGGCGGAGCTCGCCGGCGATCGAGATCTGCGCACGGAACAGGTCGAGCTGCCTGGCGCGGGGCGCGTAGTCCCGATAGTAGTCCAGCCCCGTCTCGCCGACTGCCACCGCCTCGGGGCTTTCGAGGAGGACGCGAAGCTCGTCGAGGTCGGCGACCGACGCCTGGCCCGCCTGATGCGGATGGATGCCCAGCGCGGCGACAACGCCCGCCTGGCGCGCGGCGATGGCGAGCGACGCACGACACGATTCGACGCCGGAGCCGATGGTCACGATCCGCTCGACGCCGGCCGCTCGGCCTCGCTCTACGAGCTCGTCCGCGGGCAGGTCGCAGGCGTCGAGGTGCGCGTGGGTGTCGATCACTCGGCCGCGACGGGCGAGTCCACCCGGGGAAAGAGGGGCGCGGCCGGCTCGATCCCGCCGACGGGCTCGGTGAGCCCATAGCGCACCCGATCCCAGGTCACCTCCTGCGGTTGCCCGAGGGCGGCGAGGACGCGCGGCGCTGTTTCCGGGAGGTAGGAGGCGAGCGCGATCGCGACGACCCGCAGTCCATCAGCGAGGTCGAAGAGCGTGAGATCCAGCTCCCCCGCCTTTGCCTCGTCTTTGGCGAGCTGCCACGGTGCCTGGGCCTCCACGTACCGGTTCAGGGCCCGCACGACGTGCCAGATCTCGTCGAGCGCGCCACTGAGATCGAAGCGGTCGAGCCGGGCGGCCACCGTCGGCCCGAGCTCGTCGAGCGGCGCCCGGAACGACGACCCCGGCCCGGCAACCGGGATCCGTCCCTCCCGGTAGCGGGCGAGCATCGCGGTCGTGCGCGACAGGAGGTTGCCGAGCTCGTTCGCGAGCTCGCGCTCGTAGCGCTCGTGGAGCCCGTCGACGGAGGCGCTCCCGTCCTGCCCGAACGGCGTGACCCGAAGCAGGAAGAAGCGGACCGGATCGACGCCGTAGACCGATACGAGATCGAGCGGGTCGATCACGTTGCCGAGGGACTTCGACATCTTCTGATCGTCGATCAGGAGGTAGCCGTGGACGAACAGCTGCTTCGGTACCTGGTAGCCCGCGGCCAGCAGGAGCGCCGGCCAGATCACGCAGTGGAACTTCAGGATGTCCTTTGCGAGGAAATGGCGAACGTGGGGCCACAGCCGCGGCCTGAGATCCTCGCCCGCGATCGCGTAGTCCAGGGCGCTGACGTAGTTGATGAGCGCGTCGACCCAGACGTAGACGACCTGGCTCGGGTCCCACGGCACCGGGATGCCCCAACGCTGTCCGGCCCGGCTGATCGAGATGTCCTCGAGCCCCTGCTCGATGAAGCGGCGGGCCTCGTTGTAGCGGACGCGGGGGAGGACGAACTCGGGGTTCTCGTCGTAGAGCCGAAGGAGCGTCTGCTGATAGCCCGACAGCCGAAAGAAGTAGTTCTTCTCCTCGAAGTACTCGGGCACGGTGCCGTGCTGGGGACAGCGTCCGTCCACGAGCTCGCCCTCGCCGTAGAAGGCCTCGCAGGCGACGCAGTACAGGCCGCGGTACGTGCCCTCGTAGATCTCCCCGGCGTCGTAGATCCGCTGGACGAAGTCCTCCACCACCGCCCGGTGCCCCTCGTCGGTCGTGCGGATGAAGAAGTCGTTCGAGGCGTTCACCCGCACCGGCAGCTCGCGCCAGACGGCGGCCATCCGGTCGACGAAGCTCCGGGGATCGAGCCCTTCCGCCTCGGCGGCCTGCGCGACCTTCGTGCCGTTCTCGTCGGTGCCCGTGAGGAAGAAGGTCTCCTCGCCGCGCTGCCGGTGATGGCGCGCCACCACGTCGGCCGCGATCGTCGTGTACGCGTGGCCGATGTGGGGCGTCGAGTTGACGTAGTAGATCGGCGTCGTGATGTAGAAGCTCACAGCGGCCAATCATACGGACGGCGGATTGCCGCTCCGACTCGCCGCGAGCGAGCCGAGCCGACGGCGTGCCGCGGCCCGCTGTGGCGGCGACGATCCGCGACGGCCGGGCGCGGCGTGACGGGCGGCCCGGGGTCGGGCAAGCTCCCGGTCGAGCCGCCGGTGGCCTGCGGGGGAGCCGGCCGGCGTTGCGCATCGCGTCTACCTCGGGCTTCGCGGCACAACCGCCGGCCGAATGCCGCGAGCACCAGCAGGCAGAGGAGAACGCCGGCCGTGCCAACGACCCGGTCGAGCGTGCTCCCCGCTGCTCGTTCCGCTGCAGCGCCGGCCACGCCCGGCGCGACCTCGTCCATCGCTTCGGCCGACCATGGCTTCGCAGGAGAGCGCGACGGTGCGGGCTCGCTGCTGTCGGCCGGGGCTCGCGTCACGCGACGGCGCTCCGCGACCACCGCGCCGGCCGGATTCGTCCGCTGCGCCGCCCGGAACGGCTCCGGTTCGGCAATCGTCGTGCCCGCGACGGGCGCGAGCGCGGCCTTCCCGCCCGCGAGGGCGACCGCAGGCTTCGGTGCAGACGGCTCCGGGACGTCAGCCGCCGTCGTCGCGCTCGACGAGGCGACGACGGTTCCGGCGGGCACCGCCGCAGGCGCGGCGACAGGCTCGCTCCCTTCGGGCGCGCTTCCCGACTGCGAGTCGGCCGGCGGGCCGGTCTCGCCGGCCTCTTCGGGGCCGGGCACGGCCTCGGCGTCGAGGCCCGGCTCCGACACGGCGGCCGGCTCTGCATCCTCGGGTTGCTCCACGGGCGCCGGCGAGGCTTCCGGCGGCAGGAGCGCCAGAGGATCCACGTAGCCGTTCGGATCGGCCGCGACGCGGACGCCGAGATGGATCTGCTCCGGAGCGCCGCCGGCCGTCGCCACGGTGGCGACCTCCTGTGCCTCGCGCACGGCGTCCCCCTTCCCGACGCTGAAGGCCCCGAGCTCCTGCAGCGTGACCGCGTAACCGTCCGGCGTCCTGATCGTGATGGTTCGGCCACCGCCGGGAACCGTTCCGGCAAAGCTGACGAGGCCCGCCGCAGGTGCCAGGACCGGCGTGCCCGCGGCTGCGCCGATGTCGATGCCGCGGTGCTGGCCGCCGGCGTAAGGGTCGTCTCCGATCTGAAAGTGCTGCAGCACCGGCCCACCGACAGGCCAGGTCCAGGCGAGCGCGGGCGGAGCGCCGACCAGGAACGCGATGACGACCGGGAGCAGAACGGCGAGTCGCGGCATCGCTGCTTCCTCCCTGTTGTCAGATATGTGAACGACCCCAGCATAGCGGGGGGCTCGGACGTTGTCAATCTCGACTACAGCGAGGAACGGTAGAGCGCGTTCGCGGACACGCCTGCGAGCTCTGCGACGATCCGCGCGGCCTGCCGCCGGGGAAGGCCTGCGGCGACGAGCTCACCGACCGCTGCCGCGCCCTTGGCCAGAGCAGGTGCGGGCTCGTCCTGCCCGCCGGGCGCGATGACGAGCGTGATCTCACCGCGTACCGGCTCGGCGAACCGTCGAGCGAGCTCGGCCGCGGAACCGCGGACGACTTCCTCGAAGCGCTTCGTGAGCTCGCGGCACACCGCAACCCGCCGAGTGGGCTGATCCGCCGCGAGGCTCGCGAGCAACGAGCCGAGCCGCCTCGGCGACTCGAACGCGACGACCGAGCCGTTCCACGAGCGAAGCTCGTTCCAGAGCGCCGTGCGCGCCGCGGCCGTGCGCGGCAGGTAGCCGACGAAGAGGTACCGGTCGCCGACGAGCCCGCTCGAGACGAGCGCCGTCTCGACCGCGGACGGGCCCGGGGCGACGGTCACCTCGAGGCCGCTCTCGCGGGCCTCCTCGATCAAGCGGAGACCGGGGTCGTTCACGCCCGGGAGACCGGCGTCGCTCACCAGGGCCACTCGGGCGCCCTGCTCGAGCTGGGGCAGGATCTCCGCCGTCCGCCGGGCCTCCGAATGGCGCTCGTAGCTCATCACCCTCGTCCGGATGCCGTGGCGATCGAGGAGCAGCCGCGTTCTGCGGGTGTCCTCGCAGAGCACGACATCGGCCTCGCGGAGCTCGCGCAGGACCCGGAGCGTCACGTCCTCGAGATTCCCGATCGGCGTGGCGCAGACGACGAGTGGCACGTCAGCGGCCGAGAGAACGCGCCGGCGCGTGCCGGACCCCGCCGAGCGCGCGGTTGGAGGCGGTTGCGGCCATGGCCGCGGCTACCATAACCCCTCGCAGTGCCCAGCAACGACAAGCCCTACCGCGTCTATCGGGGCGGGCGTGCCCGGGGGCCGATCAAGCCCCTCACCCCGCCCCCGGATCGCCGGGCAGGGGCCGGGCAACCGCCGCGCAGCCCCTCGGAGCGTCAGGCACCCGCCGACGGCCGGCGGGATCACGACGGTGTCCCACCGGTCGGCACGGCGTACCAGATCCCTCCCGTCGAGCCCGAGGTCGAGCCGGAGCTCCCGGAGCGCCGGCGGCCTCGCTCGCCCAGGCGGCGCCGCGCGATCCGCATCGCCCTCGTGGCGGTGCTCGTCGGCGTTCTCCTGATCGTCGGCTGGGGTGTGGCCGGCTACTTCTCGCTCCGGCACGGCGTGGCGGAGGCCAACGCGCGCCTGCCCGAAAGCGCGGCGGCGGCGCTGACGCCGCAAAGCGGCTCGATTCTCTCGACGCCGACGAACATCCTGCTGCTCGGGAGCGACAGCGGGCCGGGGAGGGACGGGCCGGGCCGCTCGGACTCGATGGTGCTCGTGCGGACCGACCCCGACGAGCACCGGATCTCGATGCTCTCCATCCCGCGCGACCTGCGCGTCGAGATCCCGGGACAGGGCGTCGATAAGATCAACGCTGCCTACGCCTTCGGCGGGGCCGCGCTCGCGATTCGCACCGTCGAGGACGTGACCGGGCTTCCGGTCAACCACGTCGTCGTCGTGGACTTCTCGGCGTTCGGCGACCTGATCGACGCGCTCGGAGGCGTCACGATCGACGTGCCGAAGCGAATCGTCTCGAACCGCTTCGACTGCCCCTACGAGACCGCCGCGCAGTGCGACCGCTGGCCGGGTTGGCAGTTCCGCCGGGGAGAGCAGGAGTTGGACGGGACACGGGCGCTCGTCTACTCCCGGATCCGCGAGAACCAGCTCGACCAGTCCGACTCGGACGTCACGCGCGGAGAGCGGCAGCAGCAGGTCGTCTCGGCCATGAGCTCGAAGCTCGTCAGCCTCGGCGGCTTCGTGCGGCTGCCCTTCATCGGCGACGACGTCGCGAAGCCAGTGGCGACCGATCTCACCACCGGCGAGATCATGCGCCTCGGCTGGGTGAAGTTCCGCTCGTCCTCGACTCTCCGCTGCCACCTCGGGGGGGACCCGCAGGAGATCGACGGCGTCATCTACCTCGTGGGCACCGAGGACAACGTCTCCGTGCTCGGCATGGTGACGGGTGAGACCGCGCCCCAGCCGCCGCGACCGGGGAGCCCGTTCGCAGCGGGCTGCGTGCTCACCGACAGCTAGGCAGCTAGTCAGACGAGCTCGGCCCGGCGCCGTTCGAGCCGCTGCCGTTCGAGCTGCTGCCGCCGCTCGAGCCCCCGTCCGAGGAGGACGACGTCGACGACGGGGTCTTCGTGTCGGTCGACTTCGAGTCGCTCTTCTTGTCGGACGAGCCGGCGTCGCCCTCCGAGCCCGTCTCGCGCTTCTTGCCTCGCCCGTAGTCGGTCGCGTAGAAGCCGGAGCCCTTGAAATGGACGGCCGGCGCGTACAGCACGCGCTCGACCGGGCTTGCTCCGCAGACCTCGCAGCCGTTCGGCGGGGCGTCGCTCATCCGCTGGAAGAGCTCGAACGTGTGCCCGTTGGGACAGCGGTAGTCGTACGTCGGCATGCTGAGGACTTCATCGTACCAGCCTGTACGGCCGACATTGGCACTCTCACGGTCGAAGTGCCAACCGAACGGCCGCGAGGCCGCTGGTACGCTCCAGCCGTGCTGACTGGAGACACCCGGGCAGACGCATCGCTGCGCTCCTTCTGGCTCGCGGTCGGGGCGGCGACGGCCGGCGTGGCGGCGTTCCTCCTCGCCCAGCTGCACGCGTGGCCGCCGCACGAAGACGAAACCCTCGCGCTGTTCGTCGGCCACAAGCCCATCGGGGAGCTCATCGACGTCGTGCTCGAGCAGCGGGGCGGTGCTCCGCTGCACTTCTTGCTGGTCCACGCGGTCACCGAGCTCTCGCCCACCCTGACCGCGCTCCGACTCCTGTCGGTCGTGTTCGCCGTGGCGAGCATCCCGGTCGTCGCACTCGTTGCCGCGCGGCTCGCGGATCGGCGCACCTCGCTGATCGCCACCGCGATCGTCGCCGCGAGCTGGGTGACGCTCTTCCACGGGATCTACGGGCGCATGTACAGCCTCTTCCTCTTCACGAGCGCCCTCGCCTTCCTGGCGCTCCTGAAGGCGATCCGCGACAACAGCCGGCTGAGCTGGGCGCTCTGGGCGCTGGCCATGCTCGCCGCCCTCGCGTCCCACCAGTACGGGGCGTTCGTCCTCGGCATCCAGGTGATCTACGTCGGAATCGCGCGACTCCGCGGCGAGGCGTCGATCCGCCCGGGCATCTACGCTCTCGCCGCCGTCGCGGTCGCGGCGCTGCCGCTCTGGCGCTCGAACCTCGTGCTGGCCTCCCGCTACGACGTCGGGGTCGGGAGCGGCGGCGAGCAGCTCGGCGGCCCCTGGCCGGTGCTCGAGTACCTCCGCCTAGTGCTCGGCGACTTCGTCGCCGGATGGACGGCGCTGTTCGCGGCCGTGGCCGCGCTCGCGGTCGTCGGCCTCGTCGTCCTCTTTCGGCGCCGTCCGCTCACCTTCGCGCTCTGCCTGCTCGTCTTCGCCGTCCCGCTGATCGGCCTCGCCCTGGCCCGGGTCGGCGGGAGCGCAGGCACGCCGGAGACCCGGCACCTGATCTTCGCGCTGCCGTTCTTCGCGATCGCCGTCGCTACCGGCCTCCTGCGGCTTGGGGATCGGGCCGGACAGCGCGCCCCGGCGGTGCTGGCGGTCGCCGTTGCCGCCCTGCTCGCGGCCGAGATCGCCTGGGGATGGGCGCGAACCCCGACGCTGTACGCGGGCGAGCCGCTCAAGCGGCGTGAGGCGCGCGAGGCCGCCGTTGCCTGGCTGGCCGCGACCAGCCGGCCGGACGACGTCTACTTCGGGTACGACCCGCTGTACCTCGGCGCCCGCGAGCACGGAGCCGACGTGGGGCGAGTCGTCGTGCCCCGAGCCGACCCCAAGCTCGCGCTCGAGGTGCTGACGAGCCAGGACGAGCCGCTCGGACGCGGCGTCTGGGTCCTCGACGCGAGCGACGGCAGCCGCATCGTCTCCCCCACCTCGACACGCCTCGAGATCGACGACCGCTCGCCCGGCTTCGGCTTCGAGACCCGCGTCTTCGGCCCGTTCCTGATCATCAGGAGCGCCGACCCGACCATGACGCCGGAGCGCTTCCTGTGGGACACGAGAACGGTGAACCGGATGGGGTACTGGGACCTCGACGTGCCGACCGCGGCGATCAACTACGACACGGCCCAGAGCGCGCTCGATGAGCTCGCAGCGCAGGAAGAGGCTACGGCGCTCGCGCGGCCGTAGCGGCGGTTCAGAGATCCGCGATCAGCTCGCCCATCCGCGCGAGCGCTCGCTCGAGGTTCTCGACCGAGTTCGCGTAGGAGAGGCGGAGGTTGCTCCTGCCGACTTCCCCGAACGCGGAGCCCGCGAGCACGGCGACGCCGGCCTCCTCGAGCAGCCGTTCGGCCAGGTCGTCGGCCGACAGCGGCACCGCTTCGACATTCGGAAACGCGTAGAACGCGCCGCGCGGTGTCCGGCACGAGCAGCCGGGGAGCTCGTTCAGCCCACGGACGACGACGTCCCGGCGGCGCCGGAACTCCTCGACCATCGCCGCAGGCGCGTCCTGGGGGCCCGTCAGCGCCGCGATGCCGGCGTGCTGGACGAACGGCGGGACGCAGGAGGTCGAGTTGACGAAGAAGCGCGTCAGCGGGTCGACCAGCGGCTCCGGGACGGCGGCGTACCCGCAGCGCCAGCCGGTCATCGCATAGGTCTTCGAGAGCCCGTCGAGCAGGACGGTGCGCTCGAGCATGCCCGGCAGGCTCGCGATGCTTGCGAACTCGCCGTCGTAGAGCATGCGCGAGTAGACCTCGTCCGAGAGGATCCACGCGCCTGTCGGCTCGAGAAGCCGCGCCGCCTCGGCCAGGTCGTCGGCGCCGGCCGCGCCGCCGGTCGGATTCTCGGGCGAGTTGAGGATCACGAGCTTCGTCCGCGGGCTGATCCGCTCCGCGAGGTCTGCCGGGTCGAAGGTGAAGTCGCGCTCCTCGCGAAGCGGCAGCGCGACAGGAGTGGCGCCGATCCAGCGGATCGCGGATTCGTAGATCGGGAAGCCCGGGTCCGGGTAGATGACCTCGTCGCCCGGATCGCACACGGCGAGGATCGTGAAGAAGAGGAACGGCTTCGCACCCGTTCCCACCAGCACGGTCGCCGGATCGACCTCGATGTCCCGCGAGGCGGAGAGGTCCGCAGCGATGACCTCCCGGAACTCGGCGAGGCCCGCGCTGGGGCAGTAGTGCGTCCCGCCGGAGCGCATGGACGCGTACGCCGCCTCGCAGATGTGCGCCGGCGTGTCGAAGTCGGGCTCTCCGATCTCGAGATGGATGACGTCCCTGCCCGCCCGCTCGAGCTCCCGGGCGCGGGCGAGGACCGAGAACGCGGTCTCGGTGCCGAGCCGGTCGAGGCTGGCAGCGAGGGCAGGGCGTACGACGCTCACGGGGCGCGAGGATACCGCCTCCCCGGCGCCTGCGAGGCCGGTGCTCTTGCGCTACGTGACGAGGGCCGCCAGCGCCCGGCCGAGGACGCGCGCGCCCAGCTCGCAGGCCCGCGTCTCCGTGAACTCCTCGGGCGAGTGGCTGATGCCGTTCCTGCTCGGCACGAACAGCATCGCCGCAGGCACGTGACGCCCCAGGATCATCGCATCGTGAGCGGCGCCGCTCGTCAGGCGCGTCGAGCTCGCTCCCTCGTCCGCCGCGGCGCGCTCGAGCGTGGCGACCAGCTCATCGTCCATCGGCTGGGGGTCGAGTCGATGCGTCTCGACGAGGTCGAGAGCGAGGCGCTCGTCCCCGGCGATCCCGGCGAGCGTCTCCCGAACGTAGCGTTCGACTCGCGCGAGGCCATCCGGTGTCGGCGAGCGAACGTCGATCGTGAACTCGCAGGCGCCGGGAATCACGTTGTAGCCACCGGGCTCGACGGTGATGATCCCCACGTTCGCGGTCATGTCGTCGCGGGCCCGCGCCTCGTCGCGCAGCGCGAGAACGGCCCGGGCGGCGCCGGCGAGCGCGTCCCGCCTCGCGTCCATCGGCGTCGTCCCGGCGTGGTTCGCCTCTCCGACGAGGCGCGCGCGGAAGCTGAGGAGGCCGACGATCCCGGTGACGACCCCGATGTCGATCGACGCGCGCTCGAGCCGCGGGCCCTGCTCGATGTGGAGCTCCAGGTAGGCGCCGACGCCGTCGATCGCCCGGGCTTCGCCGATGCGGTCGAAGTCGTGGCCGAGCGCGGCCATCGCCGCCCGCAGACTGACTCCCTGCTCGTCCAGCCGCTCGCCGAGGCCGGTCAGGTCGTCGCCGGCGAAGGCGCGACTGCCGAGCATGCCGGTGCGGAAGCGGCTCCCCTCCTCGTCCATGAAGGAGACGACCCAGACCGGTCGCGACGGCTCGCAGCCGGTCGTCCGGAGAGAGCGCACGGCCTCGACAGCCGCCAGCACTCCGAGCGTCCCGTCGTAGCGGCCGCCGTCCGGCACGGTATCGAGGTGGGATCCGAGGACAACGGCTGTGCCCGACCCCGCCTCCCAGCGCCCGACGACGTTGCCCGCCGCATCGATCACGGCCTCGAGCCCGAGCGCCTGGAGCTCGCCGCAGAGCCACGCGCTCGCCTCCGCCAGCTCAGGCGACCACGCGTAGCGCGTGACCCCGTTACCCGACCCGCCGAACCGGGCCACCGCCTCGAGATCAGCCGCGATCCCCACCGCTGTCTCCCCTCGAGCCGGGGGCGGGCGCATTCGGCGCCGCCACGGCGGGATCGGCCGGGCCGCCCGCCCGCGAGCGTCGCCGCCGCTTCCACCAGCGGAAGCCCTCGATGGCACCGGCGACCGAGAACGCGATGCCGAGGGCGAGCAGGATCCCGTAGAGCGGATTGTCCTCGAACGCGGTCCCTCCCACGTAGCCGATCATCCCCGAGTACGTCGCCCAGATGAGCCCGGCCGCGATGTCCCAGAGGAGAAACCGCGGCCACGGATAGCGGAGAGCACCCGACGCGAAGGCGACCGCGGTCCGTCCCCCCGGAATGAAGCGTCCGATGATGATCAGGTATCCACCTCGCTCGAGCAGCGCCCGCTGCGCCTTGTCGAGGTGGCGCCTCCTGGAGCCGCGAAACAGCCGGTCGTGCACGAAGCCCTTGAAGCAGCGGCCGATCAGGTACGCGATGTTGTCGCCCGCGATCGCGCCGGCCGCGGCGAGGAGGATGATCAGGGGCAGGTGTAGGTCGCCGCTTGCCGAGAGGGCGCCCGCCGTGACGACCGCCGTCTCGCTCGGCACGATCGGGATGATCGCGTCGAGCATCGCGAACAGGAAGACGACGCCGTAGGTCCACGGGGAGTCCGAGATCAGATCGAGGAAGCGGTCGAGCACGTCGGCTTGACCATTCAAGCGCAAACACGCGGCACGATCGGCGAGGGCACGGCAGACTGGTCGTCAGCCGTGGAAGACGAGTACCTTCACGCCTCGACGACCGTGCGCTCGTTCGTCGCGGACGTGCGCGCGGCGATTGCCGGCTCGGACTCGCCCCAGGAGGCGTGCGAGGCGATCCGGCCCGGGTTCGCGGAGCTCCTGGCCGACGGCGGCTGGCTCCCGGAGGAGTTCCAAGCGCCTGCCCCGGAAAGCGGGATGGGCGGCGGGATCGGGCAGTGGCTGCTCTTCCGCGCGGGCGATCGCAGCCTGTCGCTGTTCAGCCTCGTCGTTCCTCCTGGGGCGGCGACGCCCGTTCACGACCACCTCGCCTGGGGCCTCGTCGGCCTCTACCGCGGCACCCAGGAGGAGGAGGTCTTCGCCCAGGCGGAGGGACGTCTCGACCTGCTCGAGCGCCGAGAGCTCGTCCCGGGCGACTTCTACGCCCTGATCCCGCCGCGCGACGACATCCATCGCGTCCGGACGACCTCGCCCGGGCCCTCCGTGTCGATCCACCTGCTGACCAATGACACGGGTTGCGTCTGGCGGCATTCCTACGAGCCGGACACCGGCGAGGCGAGGCCGTTTCGCTCCGGCTACGTCAACTCGCCCTGCCCCGGCGGGTAAGGACCTCTGCGATCCGCAGCGCCGCCCGCCGGCCTCGCCAGCGCATCCTGCTCGATCGGCCACTCGAGCATGGCGTCGGCTTCCTCGTAGGCACACCATGCGAAGGCGTCGTGCTCCCGCGGGTCGAGGACCGGCGCCCTCCCGTCCGGGACCTCCGCGGCGAACGGGATCACCCGCACCGCGTCGACGCCGCTGCCGTAGAGCCGGTCCCAGCGGCCGGCATCCGTGGACTGCCGCCCGTACGAGTAGCCGATGCCGAGCTCGACGAGGCGACCGTCGACGTCGAAGCCGGTCTCCTCACGGACCTCGCGGACGGCCGCTTCCGCGTCGCTCTCGCCCCGAACGGGCGCGCCGCTCACGCCCTGCCAGAAACCGCCGCGCTCCGGAGTCCGTCGCAGCATCAGGAAGCGCGGGCCGGCCGGTGTCCGGCTGAACAGATGAACCGACACGTCGCGGGGAATCCGCGCGCGATCGCTTCCCGGTTGGCCGCTTCTGCTAGCCGTGCTCGTGCCGGGCCGGTAGCCCGAAGCGGCGCGCCGTGCCCTCCTCCCAGTCCCACTGGATCCACACCGCCGGGACCTCGCCGACAACCCAGCCGTCGTGGCCCGCCTCGATGACGGCGAACGCCGGCGCGGCCACCTCGTACTCGCAGCCGTCGGCGTACCGTCCCTGCAGGCGCCCGCGAGCGAGGAACCCGACGTGGGTGTGCATGCAATGGTCGGTGCCCGACACGGGCTTCATGTGCGTCGACCAGCGCCACCCCGGCGGGTAGACGACCCGCTTGACGCGGCCGCCGCCGACCCGGAGGACGTCGATCGAGAGCCCGGCCACGTCGTGGTGCTCGGCCCCTTCGATCGGCGCGACGAGCTCGTCCACGCTTACACCTGCCTCGTCTTGCCGTCGGCGCCGATGAGCGAGAAGAACTTCTCGTCCTGAATCGTGTCGGGGCTCGGGTACGCCACCTTCGAGTGCTTCAGGCCGAGCGTCACGAGCGTCTCGGCCATCTTGATGCCGACCGGGCCCGGGTTGATCACCGGGCAGGGGAGGTGCGCCGCCATGTAGTCGCCCGCCTGGTGCATCGTGGTCGAGCCGAGCAGGATGACGTCGGCGCCGTCCTCGTCGATCGCCTTCTGCGCCTCGGCGGTCAGCTTCTGGAACATCTCTTCTTCCTTGCCCGTGAACAGCGCCTCGACGTCGGGCGGGATGTTGACGGCCCGGATCGACGCGCACTTCTCCCACAGGTGGTAGGTGTCGAGGTTCTTCTCGTAGAGGTGCCGCCAGCGGTCCCACATCGTCACGATCGAGAAGCGCTTGCCGAGCATGACCGCGACGGCGTAGGAGACGAGGCCCGGCCCGATCGCGAGGATGTTCAGCCGCGAGCGCATCGCCGCGAGCCCCGAGTCCGAGACGGTGTCCATGATGACCGCGTCGTAGCCCTCGTCCTCGGCCCGCAGGGCGGCCTCGAGGATGTAGACGTCGAAGAGCATCGACTCGTAGTAGTCGGTCACGAAGGTGGCGCTGTTCCGCACGGGGACGCATTCGACCTCGGTGTCGGGCCCCAGGATCTCCTTCGGGATCTGGGCCGCTCGATTCGCGATGCCCTCGTCGTCGAACGGGAACGGGATGATGTACTTGATCCGCACGGGCCTCCCTCCGGTCGCTTCCGCGGATCTTTCCACAGCGGCATAGACTCGGGCGAGTGACGGCGCCGCTCCTGCCGGGCCTCGTCGACCCGCCTCGAGCGCGCTCGGTGGGCGTCGCGGGACGCGCGCTCGACTACGACGCGCTCGCCGGCGCGGCCGGCTCGCTCGCACGGCGCCTCGAAGACATGGAGCGGGTCGCGGTCTGGGCCTCGCTCTCGCTCGAGACGGCGGTCGCGACCCTCGCCGGCCTCGCCGCGGGCGCCGCGGTCGTTCCCCTCAACCCGAGGATCGGCGAGCGCGAGCTGGCGCACGTCCTCGCCGATGCCGCGCCGGCGGCCGTCCTCGCCGCGCCGGGCGAGGCGTTGCCCTTCGGTCTCGCCGGCCTGCCGCGCGTCGACGTCGACGCGGCCGCCCGCGACGGGTCGCTCCCGGACGAGCCGGCGCATGACCGGCCGGCGTTCGTGCTCTACACGTCAGGGACCACCGGCCCGCCCAAGGGGGCCGTCATCCCGCGCAGCGCGGTCGCGGCCAACCTCGATGCGCTCGCGGCCGTCTGGGAGTGGACGGAAGCCGACGCGCTCGTCCACGGGCTTCCGCTCTTCCACGTCCACGGGCTCGTACTCGGGCTGCTCGGCCCGATCCGCCTCGGCGGCACGGTGCAGCACGTCGGCCGCTTCTCGCCGGAGGCCGTGGCCGCCGCGCTGGTCGGCGGCGGGACCATGCTCTTCGGCGTCCCGACGATGTACCACCGCCTCGCGGACGCGTGCGAGCGCGACGCGGAGATCGCGGCTGCGCTCGCCGGCGCGCGGGTGCTCGTCTCGGGCTCGGCCGCGCTCCCGCTCCGCGAGCACGCCCGCATCGAGCGCTCCACCGGGCAGCGGGTCGTCGAGCGCTACGGGCTCACCGA
This sequence comes from uncultured Thermoleophilia bacterium, assembly GCA_963819905.1. Lineage (GTDB taxonomy): Bacteria > Actinomycetota > Thermoleophilia > Gaiellales > Gaiellaceae > CAWCQC01. Next base: position 574,697 of record CAWFXP010000001.1, on the reverse strand, counting down.
GACGCTCATGAACTGCTCGCTCCGGGTGGCGGGCGAGCGGCGCCCGGGGACGGTGGGACCGCCGCTCCCGGGCGTCGACATACGACTGCTGGGGGAGGACGGCGAGCTCGTGACGGGGGACGACGACGCGACGATCGGCGAGGTCTGGGTCCGTGGTCCCAACGTGTTCGCCGGCTACCTGAACCGACCGGACGCGACCGCGGAGGCGCTTCGCGACGGCTGGTTTCGCACCGGCGACCTGGCCACGCGGGGGTCGGGCGGCTTCATTCGCATCGTCGGACGACGCGCCACCGATCTCATCAAGACCGGCGGCTTCAAGGTCGGCGCTGGCGAGATCGAAGGCGCGCTGCTCGAGCACCCGGCCGTTGCGGAGGCGGCCGTCAAAGGAGAGCCGGACGACGACCTCGGCGAACGGATCGTGGCCTGGGTCGTGCCGCGCGACGGAGCCTCCCCGGCGGCCGACGAGCTGGCCGGCCACGTCGCGGCGCTGCTCGCACCTCACAAGCGCCCGCGGGAGGTTCGCTTCCTCGACGCGCTCCCGCGCAACGAGATGGGCAAGGTCAGGAAGGCCGAGCTCGGCTGACGCTCAGCGCCCGAGCGCCTCCGCGATCTGCGGAAGCGACTCGGGGTTCTCGACCGACGAGAGGTCGCCCGGATCCTCGCCCAGCGCGGCCGCCCGAACGGCCCGCCGAACGATCTTCGCCGAGCGGGTCTTCGGCAGGGCAGGCACGAAGGCGACCCGGTCGGGTCGGAACGGCCGGCCGAGCGCCTTCTCCACGAGGCCGCCGAGCTCGGCGGCCAGCGCGTCGCTCGGCTCCTCCGCCGGGGCGAGGACGCAGACGAGCCACGCCGCCTGCCCCTTCGTCTCGTGCGGCACGCCGACGGCCGCAGCCTCGACGACGGCCGGATGAGCGACGACGGCGGACTCGAGCTCGGCCGGTCCCAGCCGTTTCCCGGCGATGTTCAGGGTGTCGTCGGAGCGTCCGGTGATGAACCAGTAGCCGTCCTCGTCGATCAGCGCCCAGTCCCCGTGCACCCAGATTCCCGGGAACCGGCGCCAGTAGGCATCCAGGTAGCGCTCCGGGTCACGCCAGAACCCCCGAGTCATTCCCGGGAACGGCCTGCGGCAGACGAGCTCGCCGACCTCACCGCGCACCGGTGCCCCGGATTCGTCGACGACGTCGACGGCCATGCCGAGCGCCGGGCCGCCGAGCGTGCAGGCCTTCGTCGGCATGACCGGCGAGGCCGACAAGAGGCACGCGGCGATCTCGGTTCCGCCGGAGCAGTTGATGATGGGCAGGCGGCCGTCGCCGACCACGCGGTGAAGCCACAGGTACGGATCAGGGTTCCATGGCTCGCCGGTCGTCACGAAGAGTCGAAGCGACGAGCGATCGTGCCGTCGCACGAGCTCGTCCCCGTGCGCCATGAGCGCCCGGACGAGCGTCGGCGAGAGACCGAGGATCGAGACTCGCTCCTGCTCGACCAGCCGCCAGAGGCGATCCGGGGCCGGCCAGTCGGGCGCACCCTCGGCGAGCACGAGGGTCGCCCCGAGGGCGTGCCCGCCGACCACCGTCCACGGGCCCATGATCCAGCCCATGTCCGTCGCGAAGTGGATGACGTCGCCCGGGCGGGCGTCCGCCTGGTAGCAGACCTCGCGGGCGATCGACACGAGGAACCCTCCCTGGACGTGGACGACCCCCTTCGGACGGCCGCTCGTTCCCGAGGTGTAGACGAGGAGGTAGGGCGTCTCGGACTCGACCTCCGTGGGCGCGAGGGTTCCCGGAAGCCCGTCGACTGCCTCGTCCCAGGTCAGGTCGCGGCCCGGGCGCAGCGGGACGTCGTCCCGCCCGAGCCGCGGCCAGACGACGACGTGGGTCACCGACGGCGCCTCGGCGAGCGCGTCGTCGACGATCTCCTTCAGGGGAACGACGTGGCCGCGCCGGAGCGTCCCGTCGGCGGTCACGACTACCCTCGCCTCGGCGTCGGCCAGCCGTTGCGCAACGGCGGGAGCCGAGAACCCCGAGAAGACGGGCACGAGAACGGCTCCGAGGTGGGCGCAGGCGTGCGAGACGACCACCGCCGCCGGCGACATCGGCAGGAACGAGGCGACTCGATCGCCCTGCCGGACGCCGAGACGGGCGAGCGCCTCCGCGAAGCGGGTGACCCGGTCGGACAGCTCCGCGAACGTGAGGGAGCTGCGGGCGCCGTCCTCGCCGGAGAAGATGGCCGCCGGCGTGTCCGCAAGGGAACCGAGCGCGTGGCGGTGGACGCAGTTCCAGGCGAGGTTCAACCTCCCGCCGGTGAACCACGTCGTCCACTCCGGGCCTCGCGACTCGTCGAAGACGCGCGTCCAGGGTCGGGAGAACTCGAGACCCATGTCCTCGATCGCCGCCGGCCAGAACCACTCCGGCTCCTCCTGGGAGCGCCGTACGAGCTCGGGGAAATCGGCGATCCCGTGCCGGCGCATGAGCCTGGTGACGTTCGCCCGCTCGATCACCTCCTCCGAGGGCGTCCAGACGAGCTCGCTCACCCGAACGTGCCCGCCGCCCGCAGCTCCTCGATCCTGGCACGGTCGTAGCCGCAGAGCCCGGCGAGGACCTCGTCCGTGTGCTCTCCGCGGAACGGGGCTCGGCGTACCGGCCTCTCGCCCTCGCCGACCCGGAGCGGCGTCGCGACGGTTCGCACGCGCCCGAAGGCCGGGTGCTCGTGCTCGACGACGGCTCCCCGGGCCTCCGTCTGCGGGTCGGCGAGGGCGCCGGCCACGTCGTTGATCGCCGAGCTCGGGATGCCCGCCGAGCCGAGGAGCTCGAGCCACTCGGCGCTCGTCCGCGCCACGAAGGCTTCCTCGAGAATCGGGAGCAGCTCGTCGCGGTGCTCGTCGCGGGAGGCGAAGTCGGTGAAGCGCGGATCGTCGCAGAGCTCGGGCCGGCCGATGGCTTCGCAGAGGAGCTGCCAGAACTTCGGCTTCGGGCACGCGACGACGATCCAGCCGTCGGCCGTCCGGATGTTCTGGAACGGGACGATCGAGGGGTGCGCCGAGCTCGGCATTCTCCGCGGCTCGTAGCCGCTCGTCGCCACCCAGGTGCCGATATACATGAGCTCGGCGAGGGCGGTCTCGAAGAGCGAGATGTCGCAGTCGCAGCCGACGCCCTCGCGACGCGCCTGCCAGAGCCCTGAGAGCACGGCGATCGCGGAGACATAGCCGCCGGAGAGATCGACGAGGGAGAGGCCGGACTTCGTCGGTGGGCCGCCGGGCTCGCCCGTCAGGCTCATCCAGCCGGCAAGCCCTTGCATCATGTAGTCGTAGCCACCCTCCGCCGCCCGCGGCCCGGTCATGCCGAATCCGGAGAGCGAGCAGCACACGATCGTCGGCTTGACGCTCCGAAGCTGCTCGTACGTGAGGCCGAGCCGCTTCGGCTGGTCGCCGCGGAGGTTCGAGTAGACGACGTCGGAGGCCCGCACGAGATCCTCGAACACGCCGCGCGCCTCCGGATGGCGGAGATCGAGCGAGACGCTCTTCTTGTTGCGGTTGAAGGTCTCGAAGAAGAGCGAGTCCTCGCCCTGCTGAAAGGGCGGCACGTACCGCCCGACGTCCCCGCGTGAGCGCGGATCCTCGATCTTCAACACCTCGGCGCCGAGGTCGGCGAGCTGGACGGTGCCCCAGGGGCCTGCTCCGTACTGCTCGACCGCGACCACGCGAACGTCTGCGAGCGGGAGCGTCACGCGGCCTCCGACGGTGGAGCGTCCCGGAGCGGCACGAGTCGCAGCGTATCCACGGTCGCCGCCCGCACGGACTCCGGCGACCAGGCGATCGGCACGCCGCCGCCGTGCAGGAAGGGCGCCAGGAGATCCTCGTAGTGGGACGAGAGCGGGTTCCCCGACTGGCCTCCGGCCAGCGAGAAGCGGCTTGCCTCCCAGTTGCCGACGTCGATCACCGCGCGCAGCGAGGGGATCACGGAGGGTGGGCCCAGCGGGTCGATCGGGGTGACGGGCGCCTGGGCCACGGTCGACGCGTCGCCGCCGATCGGCAGCGGGCCGATGTCGAAGACCCGGCCAAGCGGCGGCCTGAGGCCGAGGGGATGCCGAAGGACGACGGGGCGGGCGCGGCCCCAGGCCCAGGCGGCCGGATCCTCGCCGAGCCGCCGCAGGTCCGCCGCGACGTCGGCCAGCGCTGCTGCGAGCTCCGCGGGGGGCAGCTGCTCCACAAGCCCGGGGAGCTGGGCCATGCGCCGCCGGCCGTAGAGCGTGCTCGGGGCCAGGACGTGAAAGCCCTTGCCGGCAGCCCAGGCGGCGCTGCGAGGGGCCGCCTCACGCAGGGCGCGCAGCACCACCCGGCAGGCGAAGATCACATAGGCCGTCGCGGCCGGCGAGCCCGGCGCGAGGTTCCCGTCCCACGCGGCCAAGAGGTCGCGAACCTCCTCCGAAGCTCCGCTCACAGGCGCCGCCAGGACGCGCTCGCGGATCTCCAGCCACGGGAGCGGAGCGACGTCGAGCTGGAGCCGAAGGCTCCCCTCCACGTCCCAGTCGTCCCGCGCCTGAAGAAGCTCGTGGATCCGCTGTGCCCGGTAGCCGTCGAGCCAGTCGTCCCCGAGAAAGGGCCCCGCGCCGTTCCCCTCGGGCTGGTTGTTCGCGGTGACGACGACGCCGCCGGGCGGGTTCTCGACGAACGGCATCTCGTCGAAGGCAACGTGCTCCTGCCAGGGGGCCGGGCTCTCCCAGCCCGGGGCCGGCAGGAGCCCGTGGCCGTCCGGGCGACGGGGCACCTCGCCGGCGAGCTGCCAGCCAATGGTCCCCGACCGGTCGGCCCAGACGAGGTTCAGCGGCACGGCCGGCCATTGCTCGAAGGCGCTGCGGAACTCCGCGAAGCTCCGGGCGCGGAACGAGCGCAGGAACCCGGCGAGCGGACGAGGCTCTTGCCAGGTCGCCCGCAGCGAGAGCGCGTAGGGCACGCCGTCGAGCGCCGGGCTGACGATCGGCCCGTTCGCCGTGACGAGCACCTCCTCCATGACGGGGGAGCCGCGGCGCACCGCGATGTGTTCGACCCGCCGCTCGACGACGGCGTCCTCGAGCCGTTCGACGAAGAGATCGGTGGTGTCGGAGAGGCCGGCGGTGACGCCCCAGGCCCCGTGGCCGTTGAAGCCGACGAGAACGGCAGGTGTCCCGGCGTAGCACGCCCCGGCGAGCCGCCAGTCCGGCGTCTCGAGATGGACGAGGTACCAGTGCGACGGGAGCGTCGCGGCGAGATGGGGGTCGTTCGCGAGCAGCGGCCGGCCGCTCGCCGTTCGCGTCCCGGCGAGCGCCCACCCGTTCGAGGCGCCGCCGAGCCCGACGGCGGAGCCGAGCCGCTCGACGCCCGCCGCGAGCGCGTCGATCGCCGGGCCGACCGCCGCGTCGCCGCCGCTGACGGCGGGAAGCGGCCGTCCGGCCTGTCCCTCGATCGCGAGCAGCGCTTCGGGCCCGTCCTCGACGAGGATCTTCAGCCGCGCGAGCTCGGCATCCCAGTTCGACGGGATGAGGAATGCGATCAGGCGGTTGACCGCCAGCACGTCCCCGGCCGACCAGGGCGTCGGCCGGGCGCGCAGAAGCGCGAACTCGTGCGCCGGGGCGCCGGCGCCGAGCCGGGCGCCGGCGCTCACCCCGCGCGCGAACGCGTCCAGGTCGACGGCCAGGCTGGGATGCGAGGCTTTCAGCTGCTGCGCGGTGCCACGCGAGAAGCCGATCCGCCGCACGAGGCGGTCGATCGGCAACGCCTGCGTGCCGACCAGCCCGGCGAGCGTCCCGCGGGCCAGCCGCAGCAGGATCTCGAGCTGGAACGCTCGATCCTGGCCCTGGCAGAAGCCGACGGCGAAGGCGGCATCCGCGTCCCCCGACGCCTGCACGTGAGCGATGCCGTACCGGTCACGCCTGATGAGGACGGGCTCGCGCAGCCCGGACAGCCGAAGAGTCCCGGAGACACGCGGGAGCCGCCGGCCGAGGAGGAGGCCGAGGAGCCTTCGTGAGGGTCTCATCGCGGCTGCCCCGCCGGGCTCTCGAAGCGACGCCTCAGGCCCGGGCGCGCGACCGCCGGAGGTCCCGCCAGGCGCGCTCGTAGAACGGGACGAGGAAGTCGAGGTGGCCCTCCATCTCCGCGGCGGCCGCGTCGGCGTCGCCCGCGGCGATCGCCTCGGTGATCAGCCCGTGATGGGCGTTGATCTCGCGATGAAACCGGCGGCCGAGGGCGGAGCGCGCGAGGTTCGTCTGGAGCGCCGAGAAGACCGGCTGGGCGGCGATGTAGAGAAGCGTGTTGCCGCACGCCTCGACGAGCGCCGAGTGGAAGCCCTTGTTGTAGACGAACTGCTCCTGCGTGTCGAGCTTCAGCGGCTCGCCCGGAATCGACTCGCGCAGCCGCTCGAGGTCGCTCTCGTTGCGGCGAACTGCCGCGAGCCGTGCGGCCGGCACCTCGAGCAGCTTGCGCGCCTCGATCAGCTCTGCCAGGGTCACGTCGCGCGACTCGGTGAGCAGGTTGATGTTCGACTGGAGGAACTCCGAGATGTGGTCGACGGTCGGCAGGGTCACGTAGCTGCCCCCACCGGCCCCCTTGGCGGTTCGCAGGAGGTTCTGGGCGGCGAGGACCCGGAGCGCCTCGCGCACGGTCGCGCGGCTCACCCCGAACTCGCGCGCGAGCAGCGCCTCGTTCGGTAGGCGCTCGCCGGGCGACAGCTCACCGGTCATGATCAGCTGCCGCAGCTGGTCGGCGACCTGCTCGTACGCCTTGCGAACGCGCCGAACCGGGACGGGGCCCGGCTCCCGCTCGATCGTGCGCAGCACGGGGTTTCGCTGCGTCGGCGTCTCGTGCTCGGGCTGGACGCTCATCGTGCGGCTCAGCCGATGCCGTACTCGCGGTTGCCCGCGACCGAGGTTGGGGACGACGAGCGCGGCAGTCCTCGCCCTGCGAAGAACTCGGTGAGAGAGCTTCCGTCTCGCTTCGCGGCGAGCTCCTTGCGCAGGGCGGCCGTCGCCCGCTCGTCCACGGCGAGCGTCTGCTCGTCGCCGAAGACGACGCCGTAGGCCTCCCGCGCCAGCTCGATCGTCGTGAAGTCGTCCAGCACGTCCTCGCGCACCATCGCCGAATCGCGCTCGAGCGGATCGCCGTAGCCGGCCGCGTTCGGCTCGCGGAACTCGATGAACTCCCCGGCCGCGAAGGGAATGCCCGTCACCTTCGCCTCGAGCGCCTCCTCCCGGCCCGTGTCGGGGTTCTTGCGGCACGAGGCCACGAGCCCGTCCCAGCCGCCGAAGATGCCGCGCGGCGGATCGTACTGCCGGTCGCCCTCGCACGAGTAGGTGCCGTCGACCAGGAAGCGGTTACGCCGGATGATGCCCACCCCTCCGCGCCACTTGCCGGGCGCCGCCGGTTCCGGGCGCAGCTCGTACTGGTCGCAGCGGACCGGGAAGCGCATGTCGAGCTCCTCGATCGGGTTGTTGCGCGTGTTCGCCATCAGGTTGTCGACCGAGTCCATCGCGTCCTTGCCGTGCCGCCCGCCGTACGAGCCCTCGTTCACCTCGAGGTAGAGCCAGTACTCGCCGGCGGTCTCGTCGAAGCCGGCGTACGCGCAGAAGTGGATCCCGGCGGAGTTCCCCGCGGTGACCTTGTCCGGGAGGGCATCCGCCAGCGCGAGGATGGTGTTGTCGACGACCCGTTGCACCTGCGTGAAGCGCGAGAAGCAGGCCCGCGGGAAGCTCGGGTTGAAGATCGTCCCCTTCGGGGCGATCACGTTGACCGGGCGGAAGACGCCGTCGTTCTGGGGGACGTGCTCGGGGAAGGTCACCTCGTCGAGGAGAATCGTCCGCACCGCGTAGTAGGCCCCCACAAGGAGGGACCCTTCGAACGGGACGTTGAAGCCGGTGGGCACCTCCGGGTTCGAGCCGGTGAGGTCGATCGTGATCTCGTCGCCCTCGACGATCACCTTCGTCTCGACGCGGAGGCGCACGCCCCGGTTCCGCGCGTCGTCGTCGAGCCAGCCGACGATCGGGCCGTACTCCCCGTCGGGGATCTTCGCGATCTCGGCGCGGAGCGTCTTCTCCGAGTAGTCCATCCACTCGTAGGCGGCGCTCATGACGACCTCGGCGCCGTAGCGCTGGACGAGCCGCAGGAAGCGATCTCGCCCGAGCTGGCAGGCGGCGAGCATCGCGTTCATGTCGCCGCGGTTCATCGTCTCCGTCCGGACGTTGTCGAAGATCATCCGATCCACGTCGACGTTCAGCTCGCCGGCCCGGTACCAGCGCAGCGCGTTGTACATCTTCGCCTCGGCGTAGACGTCGAACGCGTCCGCGTTGATGCCGGGATACGAGCCGCCGACGTCGAGCACGTGCGCCGTGACGGCGGCGAAGCCGAGCAGCTCGCCCTGGTGGATGATCGGCACCGCGACCGCCACGTCAGGCGAGTGCGACGCGCCGAGGTACGGGTGGTTGTGGACGATGACGTCGCCTTCCTCGATGTCGTCGCCGAGGCGGTGGAGGAAGCCGCGGATGTACCAGGGCAGGGAGCCGATGTGCATCGGCGTCGAGTCGGACTCGCAGAGCTCACGGCCCTGCGCGTCGAAGATGCCCGCTCCGAGGTCCTCCGACTCGCGGATGATCGACGAGTAGCTCATGCGGAAGAGGACGCCGGCCATCTCCTTCGCGATCGCGTGAAACGCGCCGCCGAGCACGCGCAGGGTGATCGGATCGACGTCGACGCGCGCGCGGGTGGGTGGCCCGGGCCGGCGACCGACTTCATACTCGACAACACTCATCAGGCGCTCACCTCCATGCCCTCGGCGATGGCTCTTGCCTCGGCCGACGCGCCGACCTCGATGACGATGTTCCCGAAGCGGTCGACGTGCGCCGCGATTCCGGGTGGGACGACCGTGGTCGTGTCGTACTGGTTGACGATCGCAGGGCCCTCGATGCGGTTCCCCGCCTCGAGGCCGTCGCGGTCGTAGTAGCGGGTCGCGACCTCGCGCAGCGCCCCGTCCGCGCGGAACCACGCGGTGCCCTCGTGTCGGAGCGCCCCCTCGGCGGATTCGCCGCCGGCCTCGACCTCCGGCGTCGAGAGGGGCGCCATGAGCCCGATGCCACGGACGCGGACGTTCGGCAGCTCGATGTCCGACTCCTCGAAGCGGCGCGAATACTCGCGCTCGTGGATGTCGTGGAAGTCCGAGCGGATCTTCTCGACCCAGGCGTCGTCGATCGCACCCGCCGGCGCGTCGACGCGGAGCTCGTAACCCTGCCCGAGGTACCGGCAGTCGGCGATTCGCTGGACGAGAACGCGGTCTTCCGGGACGCCGTCCTCTTCGAGCTGCCTGCGGGCTTGCTCCTCGAGCTCCGCGAACCGCTGCTCGAGGGCCGCGACGTCGAGCGTCGAGAGCCGCTGGTAGGCGGTCGAGACGTACTCGTAGACCATGTCCGTCGCGAGCAGGCCCATCGCAGAGGTGATGCCCGGGAAGGGCGGGACGAGCACCCACGGCGTGCCGACCTCGACACCCACCTGCGCGGCGAAGAGCGGCCCGGCGCCGCCCTCGGCGACGAGCGCGAAGTCGCGCGGATCGAAGCCCTTGCGCACCGAGTTCTCCTCGATCGACTGGACCATCGAGTGCGTCAGGATCTGGACCGCTCCCATCGACGCCTCCTCGACCGACATCCCCAGCGCCTTCGCCGGGCCCTGCTCGAACGCCGTGCGCGCCAGATCGGGGCGAAGCGTCATGCCGCCGCCGAGGAATGCCTCCGGGACGAGCCAGCCGAGGTTGACCATCGCGTCGGTCGCGGTCGCCTCGGTGCCGCCGCGGTCGTAGGCCGCCGGTCCCGGGTCGGCGCCCGCCGAGCGGGGGCCGACCCGGAAGATGCCGCCCTGGTCGACGTAGGCGATCGAGCCGCCGCCCGCTCCGATCGTGTCGACGTCGACCATCGGGATCATCGCCTGGTAGGGGCCCACCCGCGTGTCGAGCAGGTGCTTCATCCGCAGGCGACCCTCCTGGGCGAGCCCGATGTCCGCGGACGTCCCGCCCACGTCGAGGGTGATGACGTTGTCGTAGCCGGCCTGGCGCCCGGCCCAGATGCCGCCGACGACGCCGGCGACGGGCCCGGACATGAGGAGGTTGACCGGGCGGACGACCGCGCCCTCCGCCGTCGCGACGCCGCTCGCGGAAGTCATCAGGTGAACACCTGTCCTGACGCCCATCCCCCGCAGCTCGTCCTCGAGGCGCCGGACATAGCTCGCCACCTTCGGCCCCACGAACGCGTTCAGGCACACCGTCGAGAAGCGCTCGTACTCGCGGTACTGGGGGAGCACCTCCGAGGAGACCGACAGGAACGCCTCCGGGAACTCCTCCCGCACGATCGCGGCCACCCTCGCCTCGTGCTCCGGGTTCAGGAACGAGAACAGGAAACAGACCGCCACCGCCTCGACCCCCGCCTCCTTCAGCTCCAGCACGCGCGCGCGGGCGACGTCCTCGTCGAGCGGCACGAGCACCGAGCCGTCCTTCGTGATGCGCTCGGGGACCGTGAGGCGGTAGCGGCGGCGCACGATCGGGTACCGCTGCCACGGGAGATCTTGGTAGTTCGAGAAGTTGAGCGGCTTCTTGTGCCGGGCGATGTGGAGGATGTCGCGGTAGCCCTCGGTCGTCAGCATCCCCACCCTGGCGCCGTTGTGCTCGATGACGATGTTGGTCGCGATCGTCGTCCCGTGAAAGACCTGGTCGAGGTCGGAGGGAGCGATGCCGGCCTCGGCCGCGATCTCGCTGATGCCCTGGACCGTGCCCTGCGACGGGTCGTCGGGCGTGGTCGGCAGCTTGTGAACGAGGATGGTGCCCGTCTCGTCGTCGACGGCGATGAGATCCGTGAACGTGCCGCCGACGTCGACGCCTACACGCTTCATCGCCGGCTCTCCTTCACGGCGTCAGGACGATCTTTCCGAAGTGCTCGCGGCGCTCCATCATCTCCATGGCCTCCCGCGCCTGCTCGAGCGGGAACGTCGCGTGGACGAGCGGCGTGATGCGACCGCGGGCGGCGAGGTCGAAGCAGCGCGAGATCTCCTCCCGCGTGTAGACGAACGACCCGATGACGCTCTTCTGCGTACGGAAGAACGGGATGATGTCGAACGGGACGACCTCCCCGGAGTGCCCGCCGCAGATGACCAGGCGCCCGTCCTTCTTCAGCGCGTCGAGCCCCTTCTGGAACAGCTCTCCGCCGACGTGCTCGTAGGTGAGATCGGCACCTGCCCCGTCTGTCGCCTTCATGACCTCCTCGACGACGTCCTGGGTCGCGTGGTTGATGCCGACGTCCATGCCCAGCTCGCGGGCGCGCTCGAGCTTCTCGTCGCTCGAGGCGTTGCCGATCACGAACGCCCCGGCCATCTTCGCGAGCTGCACCGCCGCCGAGCCGATCCCGCTCCCGACCGAGTTGATGAGCACGGTCTCGCCGGGCTTCAGCTGCCCGCGCGTGAAGAGCATGTGCCACGACGTGGCGAACGCGACCTGGAGCGCCGCCGCCGCCTCCATCGAGACGCCGTCCGGGATCCGGACGAGCTGGCGGGCGGGGCACGTCAGCTTCTCCGCGTACCCGCCTCCCGTGCTGAAGCTGATGAATCCAGCTGCCAGGCAGAGCGACTCGCGACCGGTGCGGCAGTACGCGCACTCGCCGCAGGGGGTCATGATGTACGGGTTGACCCGGTCGCCCTCCTCCCAGCCCTCCACCCCGCTCCCGATCGCCTCGATCTCACCGGCGACCTCGACCCCGAGCGTGTGCGGGAACTCGACCGGAAAGCGGGAGGTGCCGTCGCGGACGTCGACGTCGAGGTGGTTGAGCGCGGACGCCCGGATCCTGATCGAAACCTCCCCGGGCCCCGGGACCGGGTCGTCGATCTCCTCGAGGCGCAGGACGTCCAAGCCGCCGAACTCGTGCAACCGTACCGCTTTCACGCCATCGACCTCCCGTGCGCCGGACTCGTCCGTGGGTGCGTTCGGATGTTTATGTCTGACTTCCAAAGGGCTGTCAAGCAGCATCCGAACCGCCCTCGTGCCGACGCGAGTTGACAGCATCCGAATGTCTGACTTATAAACGGGAAGCGCCCTGGCATGACGTCCGCCGGCCTCTCGAATCTCCGCTCGCTCCTCTTCGCGCCCGGCAGCGACGAGCGCAAGCTGACGCGCGCGCTCGAGTCCGACGCGGACGCCGTCGTCGCCGACCTCGAAGACGCGGTCACGGCCGCCGAGAAGGGCCCGGCGCGCGACCTCGTGGCCCGGCTCATGGCCACCAAGGGCCCGGGGCCCGCCCGGGCCGTGCGCATCAACGGAACCGACACCGAGTTCTGGGAGGAGGACGCGGAGGCGCTGGAGGCGCTCGAGCTGGACGCGATCGTGCTCCCGAAGGCGACACCGGAGGCTGTCGACGCGCTCGGCTCGCAGGGCCCGCCGCTCCTCGCGATCGTGGAGACCGCGCTCGGCGTACGCCTCGCCTACGAGACCGCTTTGCGTCCGCGGGTCGCGGCGCTCGCGCTCGGGGCGGCCGATCTCGGCGCCGAGCTCCGGCTCGAGACGCGCGCCGACGGCCTCGAGATCCTGTTCGCGCGCTCGTCGCTCGTCGTCGACTCAGCGGCGGCCGGCATCCGAGCGCCTTTCGACGTCGTCCACCTCGACACGCAGGACGACGACGGCCTCGAGCACGAGTCGCTCCTGGCGCGCTCGCTCGGCATGGGCGGCAAGATCTGCATCCACCCGGCCCAGGTCGCGGCCGTCAACCGCGTGTTCGCGCCGGACGAGGCGCAGCTCGACTGGGCCCGCCGCGTCGTCGCGGCTTACGAGGCGGGCGTCGGCGAAGGACGCGGCGCCGTCGCGCTCGACGGCGAGATGATCGACCTGCCCGTGGTCGTGCGGGCCCGCAGATTGCTGGAAAAGGAGATGGGATGACCGATCACACCGAGACGGAGGCCGCGCCGAAGGTCTGGCGGGGCCGCTTCTACGAGGATTTCGAGCTCGGCGACACGTTCCAGAGCCGCCTCGGGCGCACGATCACCGAGACCGACAACATCTGGTTCACGCTGCTGACCCTGAACACGAACCAGATGCACTTCAACACGCCCTACACCGAGGGCACACGATTCGGACAGCCGCTCGTCAACTCCGCGTTCACGCTCGCCCTCGTGACCGGCATGACCGTTCCCGACACGAGCGAGAACGCGACCGCGAACCTCTCCTGGACGGACATCAAGCTGCCGAAGCCCGTCTTCGTCGGCGACACGCTCTGGGCCGAGAGCGAGATCACCGGCCTGCGGGAGTCGAAGTCGAACCCGAACGTCGGCATCGTCTCCATGCGCTGCCGGGGGATCAACCAGCGGCGCGAGGTCGTCATCGAGTTCAAGCGGACGTTCATGGTCTACAAGCGCGAAGCACCGGAGGTGACGGACATGTTCCCGGCAACCGACGAGGACTGGACGGTCTGAGATGGCGACTGCAGCAGAACGGTTCACGGAGTGGACGAACGGCCTTCGCTACGACGACATCCCGACCGAGGTCTGCGAGGCGGCGAAGCTCCACCTGCTCGACACGCTGGGCTGCGGGCTGGCGGCCCACGCGCTGGGCGTCGCGACGGAGGGCCGCACCACGATGGCGGAGCTCGGCGGCGCCGCGCAGGCGACCGTCGTCGGCTTGGACGCCGGGCTGCCGGCCCCGAACGCGGCCTTCGCGAACGCGATGCTCTGCCACGGGCTCGACTTCGACGACACGCACTCCGACTCCGTCAGCCACGTCTCGACGGTTACCTGCCCGGCGGCGCTCGCCGCGGGCGAGGCGCAGGGCGCGTCCGGGCGCGAGGTGCTGACCGCGATCGTCGGAGCAAACGAGGTCGTCACGCGGCTCGGGATGGCCGCCTCCGGCGAGTTCCACCGCCGCGGCTTTCACCCGACCGCGATCTGCGGGATCTTCGGCGCGGTCACCGCGGCGGCGAGGCTCGACGGGCTCGACGCGAGGGCTGCGACGAGCGCCTTCGGGCTGGTCGGGTCGATGGCCTCGGGCCTGTTCGCCTACCTCGAGGACGGCACCGCCACGAAGCCGCTCCATCCCGCCTGGGCCGCGCACGGGGCGCTGATCGCCGCGCGGCTCGCCTCGCTCGGCGCCGAGGGGCCACCCTCGCTCGTCGAGGGCAAGTTCGGGCTCTACCACGCGTTCCTCGGAGCCGAGAAGGGCACGATCGACGTCGGGTCGCAGCTCGCCGACCTCGGCTCGCGCTGGGAGACCCCCCGGATCGCCTACAAGCCCTACCCCGCCTGCCACTTCATGCACGGCTCGCTCGGCGCGACCTCCGAAGCTGCGGGCGGCCGGACGTTCTCGGCCGAGGAGATCGAGGACGTCGTCGTCACCGTCCCGGCGGCGGGCGTGTCGCTCGTGCTCGAGCCGGCCGACGCCAAGGTGGCCCCGCGCTCGGACTACGAGGGGAAGTTCTCGCTCCAGTACTCGACGGCCGCGATGCTCGTCCGCGGCAGCGTCGGCGTCGCCGACTACACCGACGAGGCGATCTCCGACCCGGCCGTGCTCGCGGTCGCCGCCAAGGTGCGTTACGAGACGAGGGATTACCCGACCTACCCGCAGGCGTTCCCCGGCGGCGTTCGCGTGCGGCTCGCCGACGGCACGACCGTCGAGGCCGACTTCCCCTACCAGAAGGGCGGCCCGGAGAACCCGCTCTCGCCGAGCGAGGTGCGCGAGAAGTTTCGCGGCAACGCGTCGCTCGCGCTCTCGGACACGTCGCTCGAGGCCCTCGAAGAGGCGATTCTGGCGCTCGAGGAGCACGACGACCTGCGTTCCGCGCTCGCACCGCTCGCCGCCGCCGGGGTCGCCGTCGCATGACGGTCGACGGGCTGAGCGACGAGCAACGGGAGATCGTCGCCGCGGTCGGCGAGTTCGTCGACCGCGAGGTGATTCCCATCGCCTCCGACCTGGAGCACGCGGACGAGTTCCCGGAGGCGCTGGTCGCGCAGATGCGGGAGATGGGCCTGTTCGGGGTGACGATCCCGGAGGAGTACGGCGGCCTCGGCCTGTCGCTCGACACCTACGCGCTGATCGTGATGGAGCTCTCGCGGGGCTGGGTGACGCTGTCCGGGATCGTCAACGGGAGCTTCATCGCCGGCTACATGGTCCGCATGCACGGCACCGACGAGCAGAAGGAGCGCTACCTGCCGCTCCTCGCCTCGGGTGAGCTTCGCTCCTCGTTCTCGATGACGGAGCCGCATGCGGGCTCGGACGTCCAGTCGATCCGCACGGTCGCCGTCAGGGACGGCGACGAGTTCGTGGTCTCCGGCCAGAAGATGTGGGTCACGAACGGCTGGCGTTCGGGGATGATCATGCTGCTCGCGAAGACCGATCCGACGGCCGACCCGCCGCACACCGGCATGACGGGCTTCATCGTCGAGAAGGAGCCGGAGGTGTCTGATCTGCCTGGCCTGACGATCCCGATGCCCGGTCCCAAGAAGCTCGGCTACAAGGGCGTCGAGTCGACCGAGCTCGTCTTCGACGGCTTCCGCACGCCGGCCGCCGGCGTCCTCGGGGGCGAAGCCGGGATCGGCCAGGGCTTCAAGTACTTCATGAGCGGCATCGAGGTCGGGCGCGTCAACGTCGCCGCCCGCGGCGCCGGCCTCGCCCGGGCGGGCCTCGACGACGCCGTCCGCTACGCCACCGAGCGCGAGGCCTTCGGCAAGCCGATCGGCCACCACCAGGCCGTGCAGCTGATGCTGGCCAAGATGGCGACCCGGGCCGAGGCCGCGCGCCTGCTCGTCCTCCAGGCCGCCCAGAGGAAAGCCTCAGGCGAGCGCGCCGACCTCGAGGCCGGCATGGCCAAGTACTACGCCACCGAAGCCGCCCAGGACAACGCCCTCGACTGCATGCGCATCCACGGCGGCTACGGCTACTCGCTCGAGTACCGCCCGGAGCGCTACTACCGGGACGCCCCGCTGCTCCTGATCGGCGAAGGCTCGAACGAGATCCAGCAGCTGATCATCGCCAGGCGCCTGCTCGAGCGCGCTCGCGGCTGACGCAGGACGCGCTAGCGCCGGCGCCGCACGAGGACCGCACCGAACGTCAGAGCAGCGAGACCGGCGAGGGCGAGGACGACCGGAAGCAGCCACCCGCCCGACTCGTCGACCGGCGGAGCCTCGGGCGCAGCCGCCGCTTCGGCGGTCGTTGCGGTCACGCCGTCGGCTGCCGAGAGAACGCCGCCGGGCGCCTGGAGCCCGAACGCGTACCGATTCTCCCTGGTCTCGCTCGCCAGGACCGGGAGGCCCCACCACCCTTCGACGGTCTGCTTCGTCGAGGTCGGATCCCGCACCGAGCCGCCGGGAACTACGACAACGACCTCACCGGCGCCGAGCGGGAACGGTTCGGTCGCCTCGATGTTCGTCGTCTTTCGGTACACGGCCTGCGCGGGGCCTCCCTCCGGCGCGGCGGCCATCGCATACACGTGCGCCACTTCCGCCGCCTCGTCGACGACGACGATCGGCCGCGTATGGCCGTCGGACGTCCGGCCGAAAAGGTTGACGTGCCACTTGCCGCTCTGCGGGTCGCGGACCAGCAACCCGGTAAGCAGGTCGCCCGCCTGATTCGACGTCGTCTTCACGGCGGCGTAGATCCGGCCCTGGGAGTCGGACTTCAGGTTGAGATGGTCGTCTGCGCCCTCGACGATCTCGATGCGCTCGGGCTCGGGCAGGGCGCCTCGCAGCTCGGGCTCCACGTAGTAGAACGCGCCGAGACGTTGGTTGCTCCACATCACCGCGACGCGGTCGCCGGGGAGGGACACGATCGACGAGACGTCGTCCGCTGCGACGCGGGCCTCGGGCGCGTCGATCGGCGCCGGCTCGGCCCAAACGCGGTCGTTGCAGTCCGGCGTGCACCGGGCGTGGCCGAGCCACACGCGGCGTCCCTGCGTCCACGTGACCCACAGCTGTCCGCCCGCTTCGCGGGCAAGCACGAGCGTCTCGCTCCCGTACCGGTTGACGGGCACCGGGAAGCCGCGGTCGGGCTCGTAGCGCCGGGACCGGGCGTCGTACGTGAATCGAAAGAGCAGGCTGCCGTCCTTCGCAGGGCGGCGATTGAAGCGGTGCGATGTGACGTAGAGGCGATGCCCGGCTACGAGCGCGTCCGCTCGGGTTCGCTCCCGCGTATCGACCGCGACCCCAGTGTCGTGCCAGCGCCCGCCGGCGAGCCGGAAGATGTGGAAGTCACGGGCCCTGTCGCTCCACAGAGACCCCCACCAGTGGCCGTCGTGCCACCAGAGCTTGCTCTCCTCCGGTCTCGCGGTGGGGACGCCGTTCGCGAGCTCGAACGGTGGTCCCTCGCGCCCGGCGGCGACCTGCGCACCCGTGGGGCCGGCGGCCCAGAGACCTGCGGCGAGCGCGAGGACGGCGATGGTCGCGAGAGTCCAGCCGCGGGCGCCCTTTCCGCTTCCCGGCCCGTGGCGTTCGCCCATACGGGTTCGGTACCCGGTCGGCGACTGCGGCACACCTGATCGTCGAGGCGGCCGACGGCCGTCGTGAGGGTTCAGGGGTCGATGCCCTTGGCGCGCAGCTCGGCCTGCGCGCTCTCGGTCTTCTCAGCCGCTTCGGCGCCCAGATTGCGCAACACCTCGGGTGTCTTCGTGAACTGGATGTCCTCGTAGGCGACGACCTGGAAGTGGTTCCCCCACGGGTCGAGGAAATCGAGGCCGCGGCCGGGGAGCACCCTCGCATCGGTCACGGCGAGCGCCCGGCGCACCGCCTCCACGTCGTCGACGACGAGCCCGACGTGCCGGTGCTCGTCCGGTGGCTGCCTCCTGGCCGACCGACAGCGCCAGGAACTGATCGCCCATGTCCACGAACGCCATCCGCGAGCTCCGCCCCCGAAGCCGGAGCTCGAAGAGGCTGCCGTAGAACGCGAGCGCCTCGTCGATGTCTCCGACCTCGAGGGCGACGTGGTTGAAGCCGAGTGCCTTCGCCTTCACCTCGCGCCGAGCCTAGCACCGCCGGTCTCCCCTCTCGTACCTCCGGGCTAGGCGGGTCGTTCCGTGACCGTGCCCTCGCCGTGGGCAGGCTCCGACGGGGGCTGCTCGCGCTTCGCGCCCGCTTCAGCGGCGCCCTGCGACCCCGCGAGCATGACGATCCCGACCAGGGCAATCGCGAGCATCAGGAACGAGCCGACGTAGCCGAGCGTCGACTCGTGCAGCTGCTCGTCGAGGATCGTCATGCCGAGCGCGACGCCGGCGATCGTCTCGAACGACATCGTGGTCGCGAACGCAGGCGCGAGAGCACCCGTCTGGAGTGCCGCCTGGGTGAGCCAGAACGCAACGATGCTCACCAGGATCAGCGCGTACAGGTGCCAGTCGGCGACGACCTCGACGAAGCCCTGGTCGAACCGGTCGACCGTCGCCTTGGTGAGGCCTGCCGTGAGGCCGAACAGCACTCCGGACGAGGTCCCGAGCAGCGCGGCCTTCACTCCCGGCTTGCGGCCGCGAGACAGAAGGAAGACAACGATCGCGATTCCTCCGAGCACCGCGCCGGCGATGAGCCACCCGCGCACGGTGGCATCGTCCTTTCCCTCCGACGGATTCGAGATGATCGTGAACCCCGCGAGACCGAGCGTCACCGCGATGGCACCGGCGATCTCGCGCTTCCCGACGCGCTGGCCGGTGAACTTCGCACCGAGGGGGAGCGCGAAGACGACGCTCGCGGTGATCAGCGGCTGAACCACGATCAGCTTGCCCAGGCCGAGCGCGGCCGCCTGCGCGACGTAGCCGAGCCCGTCGGCCCCGAGCCCGAGCAGCCACACGGGCTTGCGCACCAACTTGAGGAGAAAGCTTGCCTTGGCCGCCTCCTCGTCCGATTCTTGCATCGTGCCCTTCTGCATGAACACGGTGCCCACGGCGAAGAGAAGCGCGGCGACGAGGGCGAGGATGATCGACAGCACCGGCGCGCGGTACTGTACCCCGGCTGTGCGGACCGCGCTTCTCACTGGTCGCTTCCATCGCGCTGTTCGTCGGGGCCTCGCCGCTTCGCGCGGCGACGCCGGCGCAGGAGCTGGCGAACCGGTTCGCCCCGATCGTGGCGCTGAAGTTGCAGGAGAGGCCGTGCGACCATCACGGGGAGCCGTACCGCCCGACGAGCGTGGATATCGTGCTCGGGAATCCCGCGGTCACGCTCCGCGCTCCGGGGCGAGGCCACCCGGTGGTCACGGACGCACCGACGGCCGCCGATCTCTACGGCAAGCGCAGCGGGTACTTCCTCAACTTCCCCGGGAACCCGGTGAGACCGGGCTGCCGCTACGAGCGCGACGGGCGAAACTTCGCGTCGGGCTTGCCGTCGCTCGCCTACGCCCACATCGTGACCCAGCCCGACCGACCAGGAGAGCTCGCGCTCCAGTACTGGTTCTACTACTACTTCAACGACTACAACAACAAGCACGAGAGCGACTGGGAGGGCATCCAGCTCGTGTTCGACGCCTCGACGGCGGCCGAGGCGCTTCGCACGACGCCGGTCGAGGTCGGCTACGCCCAGCACGAGGGAGGCGAGCGCGCCGACTGGGACGACGGCAAGCTCGAGCGCGTCGGCGACCACCCGGTCGTCTATCCCGGCGCAGGGTCGCACGCGAGCTACTACTCGAACGCGCTCTGGCTCGGCGCGAGCGCCGAGCAGGGCATCGGCTGCGACGACACGACCCCCGAGTCGCGCCAGGTGCAGCTCCAGGCAGCAGTGGTGCCGACGCGGCCCCAGTTGGCCGCGAGCCCGTACGCCTGGCTGGCGTTCGAGGGCCGCTGGGGCCAGCTGGCTCCCTCGCCCGACAACGGACCGACCGGGCCGAACACGAAGGCCCGCTGGACGGAGCCCCTCGCCTGGCAGGACGAGCTCCGCTCGGTGAGCATCCGCGTCCCGACCGGCGGAACGTTCGGGCCGAGCGTCACCCGGGCGTTCTGCGACGGGGTCAGCGCGGTCTCCGACGTGCTGCTCTTCTTCGGCGGTCGGACCTGGCCTCTGATCCTGCTCCTCGTCGGGGCGGTGGCGGTCGCCGGCGCGGCCGGGACGCGCACCACCTGGCGTCCGCATCGCCGCATCCCCATTCGCCTGCGGCGCGCCCTCGGACAGATTCTCCGCGCGGCCGCGGTGCTCTACTGGCGCCACAAGCTCATGTTCGTCGCCATCGGGGCGATCTCGGTCGCCATCTCGCTCGCCTCGATCGGCGTCCAGGCGCTGCTCGACGTCCTGCTCGAGAAGATCGACACGCAACTAGTGGTGCCCTGGGGCATCGTCTCGGTCGCGATCATCAACGCGGCGGCCGGCGTCGCCCTCGATCGGCTCGACCGCGACGAGCGTGCGACCATTCCGACCGTCTACAGGCCCGTCCTACGGCGGTTCTGGCCGCTCATGGGCGCGTCGTTCCTGGCGTTGCTCGTCCTCCTGCTCGTGTTCGTTGCGTTCGCCGCGCTCCCCGTGGGGCTCTCGTTCGTCTTCGAGCACAGGTGGGTGCCCTACCTGGCACTCATCGGGACTCCGGTCGCGATCTGGCTGGCCATCCGGTTCGCCTTCATCCCGTACGTCGTCGTGCTCGAAGGAGCCAGCGTACGCCAGTCGTTCCGGCGCTCGTCGGCGCTCGTGAAGGGCACCTGGTGGAGCACCGCGATCACGCTCGGCCTCCTGTACGTCATCGCGGTCTCGATCAGCACCGTCGTCGGCTGGGTGCTGATCTTCACCACGAGCCTCGCACCGGAGCTCTTCAACCTGATCGGGTCTGCGATCTACGCGCTCGTCCTCCCGTTCGTCGCGATCTCCGCGTGCCTCCTCTACTTCGACCGGAAGGAGCGCGAGCGCGAGCGCGCTGAGAGGGCGGCGGATTCCGAAAGTCTGACGTTAGACTCAGGCGCCGATGGACTTCGCGACCCCGGAGGAGCTTCAGGAGATCCGGGCAGCCGTTCGTGAGCTCTGCGAGCGCTACCCGGACGAGTACTGGCGCGGGCTCGAGCCGGACACCTATCCGGAGGAGTTCGTCCGGGCCCTGACCGAGAACGGCTGGCTGGCTGCGCTCGTTCCCGAGGAGTACGGCGGCGCCGGTCTCTCACTGACCGCAGCCAGCGTGATCCTCGAGGAGATCAACGCGAGCGGCGGCAACGCAGGCGCCTGCCACGCGCAGATGTACATCATGGGGACGATCCTGCGCCACGGCTCGGAGGAGCAGAAGGCGCGCTACCTGCCGCGGATCGCGTCCGGAGAGCTCCGCCTACAGGCGTTCGGCGTGACCGAGCCCACCGCGGGCTCCGACACGACGAAGATCCAGACGACGGCGGAGCACGTCGACGGTCGCTACGTCGTCCGCGGGCAGAAGATCTGGACGTCGCGGGCGCTCCACTCCGACCTCATGCTCCTGCTCGCCCGGACGACGCCGCTCGAGGAGGTCGAGAAAAAGACCGAAGGGCTCTCGACGTTCATCGTCGACATGAAGCAGGCCCTCGACGCCGGCACGATGACGATCCGGCCGATCAAGACGCTCATGAACCACGCGACGACGGAGATCTTCCTCGACGGCGTCGAGGTGCCCGAGGACGACCTCGTCGGCGTCGAGGGACGAGGCTTTCGCTACATCCTCGACGGGATGAACGCCGAGCGCGTGCTGATCGCCGCGGAGTGCGTCGGCGACGGGCGCTGGTTCATCGACCGGGCGACGCGCTACGCGTCGGAGCGGGTCGTCTTCGGCCGTCCGATCGGCGCCAACCAGGGCGTCCAGTTCCCGATCGCGCAGGCCCATGCGCAGATCGAGGCCGCCGACCTCATGCGCTACAAGGCCGCGTGGCTCTTCGAGCAGGGGCTCCCCTGCGGCGCCGAGGCGAACATGGCCAAGCTCCTGGCCTCCGAGGCCTCGTGGCAGGCCGCGAACGCGTGCCTCGACGCCCACGGCGGCTTCGGCTTCGCCGAGGAGTACGACGTCGAGCGCAAGTTCCGCGAGACCCGCCTCTACAAGGTCGCGCCCGTCTCGAACAACCTCATCCTCGCCTACGTCGGCCAGCATGTCCTCGGCATGCCGCGCTCGTACTGAAAGCGTGCCGCCCAGCACGACCTCGACGGCGTCAGGCCAGGAGAACCCGTGCTCCCGTCACGAGCGTGCCGGAAGTGAGGACCTCGCACAGCACGCCGAAGCTGCCACCGAAGGTCTTGGCTATCGCCCGCAGGACCCTGTCGTCGGGCGGGAGCTCACGCTGGGAAAGCGTCGGAAACGAGCACCGAGCGCACGGTCCGAGGACTCGTATGGTCGCGTCGCCGATCCGCATGCGGCGATCGACCCAGTCCAGCTCCACCGCTGCGTCGGCAGCTTCGTCGGTCGCAACGACGATGTTCGGCCGGAAGCGGCGTGCGTCGATCTTGCTCGACGCCGGGCACAGAGCCCGGAGCGCCTCGAGCGCCGAAGTCGTCAGGACGTGGACGGCGGCGCGCTCGTAGCGTGGCGCCACCGTCTCGGTGTGCGGCTCCTCGGTGGAGCCGACCTCCCGCCGTAGCTCGACGGCAAAGCCGAAGTGAGCGGTCAGCGCGAGCCGTGCTTGCTCGTCCCTGCATCCGAGCCACGGTCCTCCCGGCACAGCTATCTGCTCGTCCTGGGCGATGGAGCGCGCCTTGACGTGTGTTGCCGGACGCCAGCGCTTCGCCCGCTCCGGAGCCGCAGCCTCGCCGGTCGAAGCGTCGACCACCGCCCACGCACGATCGCCGACCAGCCCGCGTTCCGCGAGCGTAGCCGTCTCGAGTCGTTCACCAGCGAGCGCGCTCACCGGGTAGCGCCACAGCTCCTCGACGACGCCGACTTCGCGAACGCCGGAGTCTTTCATCTGCGAGAAGAACCGGTGCTTTCGTGGCGCGTCGCCTACGAGCCGCCGGCGGCCGCTGCCTCCGTCCAGAGGTCGATGCTCTCCTGGAAGGTCAGGTACTCGTCGGACTCCTGGGGAGGCAGACCGGACAGCTGGCTCGAGATCGATTCTTCGAGGTTGTCGTAGTACGGGAGGACCGCGACCGCCTCGGGAGAGAGCAGAGGAACCGCGTCCTCGACGACGACGCCTGCGACGAGCGACTCGGCTCCCTTGGCCTGGATCTCGGGAACGAGGGTCTCGTTGATCCAGCCATACGCCGCATCGACGTTGTCGGCGCCGGGGGGAATCGCCCAGGCGTCGGTGGAGAGCTGGCCACCGCCCTCGGCCGGGATCACCGTCCGGACGCTGTCCTTGCCGGCGTCCGCGGCGAACTTCTGGATGGCGGCCCAGCCTGGGTAGACGAAGCTGACGTCACCCGAGACGATCAAGGTCGTCGCGTCGCCGAACGTCGGCGAGACGGTCTTTGCCTGACCGAAGAGCTGGACGAGGAAGTCCTCGATCTCCGGCACGCTCGCCTTCGGAATCTTCGTGTAGTCGTACCCCAGAGTCTGGGCCACGAGCTGGATCCCGCCGATCGGATCGTTGGCGATGCCGACCACGCCCTTGTATTGCGGATCGAGCAAGTCGCGATACGACTCGAGCGGGGGAACGACCGCTTCGTCATAGGCGAGCCCGTTGAGCTGCCAGGTCCAGGGGACTCCCGTCCGGACGCCCTCCGCGTTCACCCAGTAGTTGCCCACGTCCGAGGCGAAGAACGGGAACATCGTCGACAGATTCGGGATCCGCTCCTCGTCGAGCGGGCTCAGGATCTCGAGCTCGGCATAGTACGCCGAGTACCCCTGGTAGTACGTGATGATGTCGAAGCCGCTCTCCCCGCCTCCCGCGAGGAGCTTCGCCTGGATCTCGTTGTGATCCCCGATGTAGGTCGCATTCAGCGTGATCCCGTTCTCTTCCAGCCAGGGGGTGATGATGTCCGGGAGGTCATAGCCTTCCCAGGACAGGTAATCGAGCTTGCCACCGAGCTCGGCCGACGTCGTCGCACCGGCCACACCCGTGTCCGCCTGAGCCGTCGTCGCGTCTGCGCCCTCTCCAGAATCGCCGCCGCCGCAGGCCGCGAGAATCGCGGGTGCGGCACCGAGCGTGACGAGCACGAGCCCGCTCCGTCGTAGGACCTCTCGCCGGGTCAGCAGCTTGTGCCGCTCGCGGGCCTCGATCGCAGCATCGATTCGTGCAGCGAGCCGCTGCCGCTCGCGGTCATCCGAGCCTGTCGTCATCGGCACCACCTCGATATTTCTCATACCCGGACGATGCATTGTTGCGCACTTCGTGCCTCAACACAAGGCATCGGGGGCTTCCGCGCCCGAAGCCGAGCCTGCGGGGCTGTAAACGTGCCTCAGCCGCGGAACACGGCGAGCGCGGTGACGCCTGCAAGCGTCGTGCAGAGGCCGATCCCCTGGAGAGGCGTCAGGCGCTCCCGGTACCAGACGAGCCCGCCGATCACGGCGACGACGGCGTACTGGGAAGCCAGCACGGAGGCCACGGCGACGCTGTTCCGCGCGCCGAGCAGGAAGAACGCGTACCCGGCCAGATCGAGCGCGGCCGACCCGACGACCCAGGGCCCCAGCCGTCTCGGAATCCGCATCCCCCCGCGGGAGAGGACGACCGGGAGCATCAGCACGCCCGCCGCGAGCCGCGACACGAGGAGGGTCCAGACGATCCCGAGCGGCTCTGCCTCGCCGCCGGCCACGAACGACACGCCGAAGCTGACGGCCCCGCCGAGGGCGAGCGCGAGCTCCGTTCCGGTGAAGCGGCCGTGCCCGGCGACCTCTCGGCGGATTCCGGTGATCACGACACCGGCGGCGACGATGCCGAGCGCGACGGCGACGTTGCCCTGCAGCGCCTCGCCGAACGCGACCACCGAGATCAGCGCGGCGATGGCACCGTCGGTCGAGACAACGGGAGTGACGAGGCTGACGTTGCCCCGGCGCACCGCGAGCGACCAGCACATCCACCCGCCGACGTAGGCGATCCCCGAGAGCGCCGCGTAGCCGAAGCTCGCAGCGCTCGCCGACGGGAAGGGCACCAAGGCGGCTCCGGGAAGCACGAGAGCGAGCCCGACAAGAGCGACCCAGGCGAGCGAACGTCGAGTGCCGATCGCTCGCACCTGATGGGTCGCGACGAGAGCGCCGGAGCCCCAGGAAAGCGCGGCCAGGAGACCGAAGAGGATCCCGAACATGGCGCCATCCTGACGAACCGGCGCGAGGTCTCAGGGTCGCTGCCGGCCTCCTCGCTACCCGCGTACACTGAACCGGTGCCGGTCGTCACGCTGCGCTCGCCGCTTCGCGATCTCGCCGGAGGCACCGCTCGGGTCGCGGTCGACGGCTCGTCCGTCGGCGAGGCGCTCGTGGCGCTCGAGCGGGCGCACCCGCCCATCAGCGGCTGGATCCTCGACGAGCACGGCCGCATCCGCGCCCACGTCAACGTCTTCGTCGACGGCCGGCGGGCCGGCGAAGCGACCCCGGTCGACGACGTGACCGAGCTGCACGTTCTGTCGGCGATCTCGGGAGGTGGGCGATGACGGAGCTCCTCGTCGGTTCGAAGAAGGGCCTGTTCGTGCTCCGCGGCGAGCCGGGCGAACCGTTCGACGTCGTACACCGCGCGTTCGCTGGGGACGTCGTCGAGTACGCGATGCGCGACCGCCGCAGCGGCCGCTACCTCGCGAGCGTCACGTCGGGGTTCTACGGGCCGCGCCTGATGCTCGCGGACGACCCGACCGGCGACTGGCGCCAGGCGAGCGGCCCCGTCTTCCCGGAGGACGTGCCGGACGCCGCGGTCGTCCGCATCTGGGTCATCCGGGAGGGCGAGGAGCCGGACGTCCTCTGGGCGGGGACCGATCCAGCGGCGCTCTGGCGAAGCGAGGACGGCGGCGAGTCGTGGAGCCTCAACCGCGGGCTCTGGGACGTCCCGACCCGCCCCGAGTGGAACCCCGGCGGTGGCGGCCTCTGCCTGCACACCGTCTGCTCGTGGCCCGGCGACCCGGACCGGCTCGCGGTCGGGATCTCCGCTGCCGGCGTCTGGCTGACCGACGACCGCGGCGAGACGTGGCGCACCGGCTACGACGGCCTCGTTCCGCGCTACATGCCCGAGGACTCCCGCGAGGGAACCCACGCGCTCTGCGTGCACAGCATGCACCGCGCGCCGCTCCTTCCCGAGCGTCTCTTTCTCCAGTTTCACGGCGGCGTGTACCGCAGCGACGACGCCGGCGAGTCGTGGGTCGACATCGCCCCGGGTCTGCCGGCCGACTTCGGCTTTCCGCTCGTCGTCGATCCGGCAGACCCCGACAGCGCCTACGTCATCCCGCTCGTCGCGGACGTCGACCGGGTCACCCCGGAGGGCGACGTCCGGGTCTACGAGACGCGCGACGCAGGGGCGACCTGGACGGCTCGAGGCGCCGGGCTGCCCGCCGGCGACGCCTACCTGACGGTGCTCCGCCAGGCCTTCGACGGGGACGGAAGCGAGCCGCTCGGCCTCTACTTCGGCGCCACGTCGGGCGACGTCTTCGGCTCGGCCGACGCCGGCGCGACCTGGTTCGGCGCCGCGAGCCGGCTCGCACCCGTCACCTCGGTGCGAGTCAGCGGTTGAGCGCGACCGCGCCGAGCGCGGTAGCGCTTCCAGACGGCCGCACCCTCTCCTACTACGACCTCGGCGATCCGGCCGGACGCCCGGTCTTCCTGTTCCACGGCACGCCCCAGGCGGCCGTCTGCTGGACGTTCGCGGACGGGGTCGCCCGTGAGCTCCGCGTGCGCGCGATCGCCCCCGATCGGCCGGGGATCGGCCTCTCGACGTTCCAGACGGGCCGCCGGCTGGTCGACTGGCCGAACGACGTCGCAGCGCTCGCCGACCTGCTCGGGATCAAGGGCTTTGCGACCCTCGGCTGGTCCGCCGGCGGCCCGTATGCGCTCGCGTGCGGAGCGCTGCTCCCGGGACGCGTCTCGGCGGTCGGGGTGGGGGCCGGTGTCTGCCCGCACGAATGGGTGGCGAGCCTCGACGGTCTCAACCCGCAGGACGCGAGGCTCGTCAAGCTCGTTCGACGGTCACCTCGCCTGGCGGCCGGCGCGCTCGCCGCGGCGGCGGCGGTGACCCGTGCGAGCCCGGCCGGCGCGCGCAGGCTGGCCAGGCGAACGCTGACCGACCGCGAGCGGGAGGAGTGGGACCGGCACGCGCCCGAAGTCGACGGCCTGCGCTTCTTGCTGGACGCGTTCGAGCAGGGCGCCGAGGGCGTTGTCGCCGACTACCTCCTCTATGCAGATCCCTGGGGCTTCGACGTGGAGGACGTCCGCCTGCCGGTGCGCCTCTGGCACGGCGATGCGGACTCCGTCGTCCCGCTCGCGCACGCCGAGCTCCTCGCCGGCCGCCTCCCACACGCGGTGCTGACGGTCGTGCCCGACGCGGGGCACCTCTTGCCCTACGACACGATCGGCGAGATGCTCGAGGAGCTTACGGCGTCACCCAGCGGAGCCTGACCGGCTCCGCGCCCCACGGGCAGTAGCGCTTGACGGTGTCGATCCAGTAGGAGAGATCGCTGTCGAGATCCGACGGGCGGCCGTCGCAGAGCTCGATCGTCGCGTCGACGAGCCTCACGTTGCGCAGGTGCCAGCGGTGGCCGACGTTCACCTGCGTGCCTCGGTAGATCCTGCCGATCGGGATCCCGGCCGACTCGCCGAGCCGGATCGCCCGTTTCACGCGGGCGACATCGTCGCTGCGGAGCACGTAGGTGCGGAAGCGCTCGCCGGTGACCTCCCAGGTGACGAGCGCGCGCTTCGCGGTCGGCGCCGGTGCGGCGCCGGGTGCGAGCACGAGCCCGGCGAGGAGCGCCGTCAGCACGAGGGCGGCGAGACGCGGCATGCCCGAAGCGTACTGGAGCGGATTAACGCCTCCTGAACCAGCCGTAACGCGTGCTTAACCGCCCTCAACGCGACTGAACCGGCCTGCTGGTTGACTGGTTCGACGTCTGCAAGCGGGGCCGTGCCCAACCGACCGAGGAGGACGCACGTGACAGAGACCGAGACCACCGCCGTACGGGCGCCGGGCGCCGAGTCGGCCGAGCTCGAGAGGGCGCTCTTCGAGCTGAAGCGCGTCGTCGTCGGACAGGAGCGCGTGCTCGAGCGCGTGCTCGTGTGCCTGCTCGCGCGTGGCCATCTGCTGCTCGAGGGCGTCCCGGGGCTCGCGAAGACGCTGACCGTCAAGACGCTCGCGGAGGTCTTCGGGGGCACGTTCCACCGCATCCAGTTCACGCCCGACCTCGTCCCGTCCGACCTCGTCGGGACGCGCATCTACCGCCCCGGCGACGGTGAGTTCGCCACCGAGCTCGGCCCCGTGTTCTGCAACTTCCTCCTCGCCGACGAGGTCAACCGCGCGCCCGCCAAGGTCCAGTCGGCGCTGCTCGAGGTCATGCAGGAGCACCAGGTCACGATCGCAGGGACGACCTACCCGGTGCCCGAGCCCTTCCTCGTGCTCGCCACGCAGAACCCGATCGAGTCCGAGGGCACCTATCCCCTCCCCGAGGCGCAGCTCGATCGCTTCATGCTCAAGGTGCTCGTCGACTACCCGGACTCCGCCGACGAGCTCGAGGTCGTGCAGCGGTCGCTCTCCGGGCTCGCCGAGGTCGCCGAGATCGTCTCGGCGGAGCGCCTCAGGGGCCTTCAGGAGGCGGCCGCCGGCGTCTACGTCGACCACGCGGTCAGCGCGTACGCCGTGCAGCTCGTGCTGGCGACCCGCCGACCGGCCGAGCACGGTCTCGCCGAGCTCGAGCGGCTGGTCGCCTTCGGTGCAAGCCCGCGAGGGTCGATCGGCCTCATTCACGCGGCGCGCGCGCTCGCGCTCCTGCGCGGACGTCGCTACGTCCTGCCGCAGGACGTCGCCGAGCTCGCGACCGACGTCCTGCGCCACCGGATCGTGCTCAGCTACGAGTCTCTCGCCGAGGAGCGGACGGCCGACGAGATCGTCAACGCGGTGCTCGGCGCCGTCGCCATGCCCCGCATCGACCTCGCCCGGGAGGCAGCGTGACGCGAGGGCTCGCCGCGCTCGCGCCGCCGCGTGGCCCCGCTGCGCCCGGGCCGGGCGCGATGCCGGAAGCACTGCTGCGCGCGCTCGACCTCACCGTACGCCGGCGGCTCGACGGCATGCTTCCGGGCGACGACCGCTCGACCGCCCTCGGGACGGCGACCGAGCTCGCCCAGGTCAGGCCCTACGAGCCGGGCGACGACGCCCGCCGGATCGACTGGAACGTGACCGCCCGCACCGGCGAGCCGCACATCCGAGTCGACGTCGCCGAACGCGCGCTGACGACCTGGCTGGTCCTCGACGTCTCGCCGTCGATGCTGTTCGGCACGGCCGATCGCCGCAAGGCCGACGTGGCCGAGGGAGTCGCGCTCGCTGCCGCTCAGGTCGCGAGGCGCGCGCGCCGCCCGCTCGGCGTCGCCACCTTCGGCGGGCCTACGCCCGCCCTCGTCCCGCCGACCCAGGCCCGGCTCGGCATGGTCTCGTTGCTCGAGGCGCTGCGCGCCGAGCAGGCCGACCGCGGGCTGCACGAGCCGTCGCTCGCCGACGCGGTCCGCCGCGTCTCACGGCTCGCGGCTGCGCGCTCGCTGCTCGTCGTCGTCTCGGACTTCCGCGGGGCTCGCACCTGGCGCGAGGCCCTTACGCGGGCCGCCGGCCGCCACCACCTCCTCGCCGTCGAGATTCGCGACCCGCGCGAGCAGGAGCTGCCGGACGTCGGAGAGCTCACCCTGGTCGATCCCGAGACGGGCCGCCAGATTCGCGTCGACACGGGCAACCGCCGGCTGCGGGCGCGGTTCGCCGAGCGCGCTGCGGGCGAGCGCCGCGAGCTCGCGGCCGAGCTCCGCAGCTGCCGGGCCGATCACGTGGTGCTCTCGACCTCCGGCGACTGGCTCCGCACTCTGGCCGTCGCCCTGCGGCGCCGCCTCCGGAGCGGACGATGACCTTCGCCTGGCCTATCGCCCTGCTCGGCCTCGCCGTCGTGCCACTGGCGCTGCTCGCGTACGTGATCGTCCAGCGGCGGCGCTCGAAGTACGCGCTGCGCTTCACGAACCTCGACCTGCTCGCGAACGTGGTCGACGCGTCGCCTCGCTGGCGCCGGCACGTCCCGGCCGCCGTCTTCCTCGCGGCCCTCGCCGCGCTCGTGATCGCGGTTGCCCGACCGCAGATGACGATGGACGTTCCCGAGGAGCGCGCGACGGTCGTGCTGGCCATGGACGTCTCGACCTCGATGGAGGCGACCGACGTCGAGCCCTCGCGGCTCGCAGCGGCGCAGAAGGCCGCCGGCACGTTTCTCGACCGGGTGCCCGACGAGCTGCGAGTCGGACTCGTCACCTTCTCCGGGACGGCCCAGGTCGTCGTCGCGCCGACGAACGACCGCAGCCAGGTACGGGACGCGCTCGGCGCCCTCCGGCCGGACGGCGGGACCGCGATCGGTGACGCGATCCAGGTCGCGTCAGGCCTGGGCTCGGGCTCGGACCTCGCGGCCGCCGGCGGCGGGGACGACCCGGTCGTCGTCCTGCTCCTCTCCGACGGCGAGCCCTCACCCGAGACGCTCGACCCGATCGAGGCTGCCCGGGAGGCGAACGACCGCGGCGTCAAGGTGTTCACCGTCGCGCTCGGCACGGACGAGGGCACGGTCACGCTCACCGACGGGCTCGGCAACACGGAGGTCGTCCCCGTACCGCCCGACCGCGAGACGCTCACCCAGGTCGCCGAGACGACGGGCGCCCAGTTCTTCGACGCACCGACCGAGCAGGCGCTCGAGCAGGTCTATTCGTCGCTCGGCTCGAAGATCGGCACGACCACCGAGGAGCGCGACATCGGCTACCTGTTCGCAGCGGGTGGAGCCGCGCTCCTGCTCGTCGCGGGCGGGCTCTCGCTCGCCTGGTTCAGCCGCCTGCCCTAGACACGGGCCGGACAGGTCCGGCCCCTACACCTGGTGGACGCTGTAGGGGCGGGACCTGTCCCGCCCTTCGGCTTCCGGCCCTCAGATCCCCGTCTCGGGCGCGACGATCTCCGCCCAGGCAGGACGGCCGCAGACCGCCTCGCCCCAGCGGGCGAGCCGCGGCTGACCTGTCAGCACGTCGCCTGCGCGGCGGAAGCGGTGGAGCATCGGCGCCGCCGCCGCATCCGCGATCGTGAAGCGGCCGAGGCAGGCCCACGGCTCCGGCCCGAGGAGCGACGCGACCGTCCCGAAGCGGCGCTCCTGGGCGGCTGCCACCTCGGGCACCCGCTCGGGCTCGGGCTCCTCCGCGAAGATCCCACGCCCGACGCGCAGCCCGAAGGCGACCGTCGAGATCTCGACGACCGCGGGGCGAAGCTCAGAGATGATCGCGTCGAGCAGCCAGTCGACCACCGCCCGCTGCTCGAGGGCGGCCGGGTAGAGGTCGTCGCGGCGCTCGCGCGCAGCCAGGTAGCGGAGGATCGCGACCGACTCGGCCATTCGCAGGTCGCCGTCGACGAGCGCCGGCACGCCGCCGGCCGGGTTCACCTCGAGATGCCACGCGGGGCGCTCTGGGGCAAGCGGCACCGTGCGCCGTTCGTAGGGCAGGTCGAGCTCGGCGAGCAGGAACCGCACGCGCTGCGAGCACAGCGAGCGTGGGTTGTCGTGCAGGATCACGACACCATTGTCGCCGCGCGGAGGCACGCGCGGCGGAGCGGCTCGAGCCAAGCTCGTTCTCGACGAACGCCGCCGAAACCGCGCCAGGAGAAACGCTAGCCTGCGTCGCATATGGTGGCACCGGCCCAATCTGGAGGTGAGATATGGAGTCGCAGGCAGCAGACGCGGTTGCGTTCCGCGACGGGCAACGGCAGCAGTGGAAGAAGGGCGCCGAGGGCTGGCGCAAGCGGTCGGATTTCATCGATGCCGCAACCGCTCACGTCAGCAAGCGCATGGTGGAGCTGGCTGGCGTCGAGCCCGGGAGCCGGGTGCTTGACGTGGCCGCGGGCTACGGCGAGCCGTCGCTCACGGCGGCGGCAGTGGCCGGAGCCGAGGGAAAGGTCGTGGCCACTGACATCTCTCCCGAGATGCTGGCCTACGGCCGCGAGCGCGCGGCGGCGGCCGGCCTCGAGAACATCGGGTTCGTCGAGTCCGAGGCGGCCAGCCTGGACTTCCCGCCCGAGAGCTTCGATGCGGCGCTATCGCGCTTCGGGATCATCTTCGAGCCCGAGGCGGAAGCCGCGGCCGCCCGGGTACGGAGCTTCCTGGTTCCGGGGTCGAGGATGGTGATCAGCTCGTGGGGATCGCCGGAGCGGGTGCCCTTCATCGCGGTTCCGATGGGCACGGCGATGCGCACGCTCGGCGTCGATCCGCCCCCGCCGGGGACGCCCGGCCCGCTCTCGCGCCCGACACCGGAGGCGCTGGGGGGGCTGCTCGAGGGCGGCGGGTTCTCCGCAGTCGAGGTCGAGGAGACCGAGGTCAGCTTCGAGTGGGAGTCCGCCGACGACTTCGTCGCGATGGTCAAGGACACAGTCCCGCCGCTGGTCGCGCTGATCGCGAAGCACGCGCCGGATGACCCGGACAGCGCCTGGGACGCGATCCTCGGGGCGGTCAAGGAGACGGCCTCGGACGACGGCACGGTCACGTTCTCGAACCTGGTGCTGCTGGCCGTCGGGCGGGCATAGATCATCCCGGGCGTAGGGCGCACCCGCTTCCTTCGCCTCGTCACTCGGACTGGGCCACGAGCGACCTGGCGCCTGTCCCGACCGATCCCTTCGGCGACGGCCTGTCGTGTTCCTCGCGACGGCCGCTCCGGTGCGAAGCGCCCTTGATCGGAACGCCTAAACAGCCCTGAGAGCGGCCCGCTCGAAGGCGATCGCCCCGCGCGTCGAGATCCGCGGTGTCTTCACCCCGCTCCGCGGTACGCTGTGGAGCCATGACCATGCCGGTACACAAGTACCGCCCCTACCGGTACGGGGTCGATCTGCCCGAGCGCACGTGGCCCGAGAAGACGCTCACGCAGGCCCCCGTCTGGTGCTCGGTCGACCTGCGCGACGGAAACCAGGCACTCATCGACCCGATGGACGTCTCGCGCAAGAAGACCATGTGGGACCTGCTCGTCCGTCTCGGCTTCAAGGAGATCGAGGTCGGGTTCCCGTCGGCCTCGCAGCCGGACTACGACTTCACCCGGCTCCTGATCGAGGAGGACCTCGTTCCGGACGACGTCTGGCTCCAGGTGCTCGTCCAGTGCCGGCCCGAGCTGATCGAGCGGACGATCGAGAGCCTCGAAGGGGCCGACAGGGCGATCATCCACCTCTACAACTCGACCTCCGAGCTCCAGCGGCGCGTCGTCTTCGGCGAGGACCGGGCCGGGATCACGAAGATCGCGACCGACGGAGCCGCCTGGTGCCTGGCCGCGCTCGACCGGCTGCCCGGCACGGAGATCCGGTTCGAGTACTCGCCCGAGACCTTCGTCGGCACCGAGATGGACTACGCGCTCGAGATCTGCGAGCAGGTTCTCGACGTGTGGCAGCCGAGGCCGGACTGGAAGACGATCCTCAACCTGCCCGCGACGGTCGAGATGACGACGCCGAACGTCTACGCCGACCAATTCGAGTGGTTCGGCCGTGCGATCTCACGGCGCGACGCGGTCGTCCTGTCGATCCACCCGCACAACGACCGCGGCTGCGCGGTCGCGGCAACCGAGCTCGCGCTGCTCGCCGGCGGCGAGCGGGTCGAGGGCGCGCTGTTCGGAAACGGGGAGCGCACCGGCAACGTCGACATCGTCACGCTCGCCGTCAACCTGTTCAGCCACGGCGTCGACCCCCAGCTCGACTTCTCCGATATCGACGAGGTGCGGCGGGTGGTCGAGTACTGCAACCAGCTGCCCGTGCACATCCGGCACCCGTACGCGGGCGATCTGGTCTACACGGCCTTCTCCGGCTCCCACCAGGACGCGATCAAGAAGGGCATGGACGCGATCTCGACCCGGCGGGAGGGTCTCTGGGAGGTGCCGTACCTGCCGATCGACCCCAAGGACGTCGGGCGCACCTACGAGGCGATCATCCGCGTCAACAGCCAGTCCGGAAAGGGCGGCGTCGCCTACATCATGAAGGCGGAGCACGGGCTCAACCTGCCACGCCGCCTGCAGATCGAGTTCTCCCGCGTGATCCAGGAGGTCGCCGAGACCTACGGGGGCGAGGTGACGCCCGAGCAGATGTGGGACTGCTTCGCGGTCGAGTACCTGCGGCCGGGCCCGCTCGAGATCGTCGGCCACCAGTCGACGGCCGAGACCGAGGAGCACGAGCGCCTCCAGGTGAAGCTCCGCCTGAACGGGGCGGAGCGCACCGCGGTGGGCACCGGGAACGGCCCGATCGCGTCCTTCGTCGACGCGCTCGGAGGCCTCGGCATCGAGATCCGCGTGCTCGACTACGACGAGCACGCCGTGGGCGCCGGGGCCGACGCGCGGGCGGCGAGCTACATCGAGGCGGCCGTCGGCGACCGCGTGCTCTGGGGCGTCGGCATCCATCCGAGCATCGTCACGGCATCGCTGCGCGCGGTCGCGGGGGCCGTGAACCGCGCCGCCGCCCAGGGCCTGCTGCCCGACCTCGAGACCGCGCTCGCCGCAGACAGCTGATCGGTGCGCGTCGCGGTCGTCGGCGGCGGCGTCATCGGCCTGGCCTGCGCCTACTCGCTCGCACGACGCGGCGCCGAGGTGACGCTGCTCGAGCAGGATCGCTGCGGCGCGGCGACGTCCCGCGGCAACACCGGCTGGATCGTTCCCGGCCTCTCCCCTCCGCTCCAGGCACCCGGCGTGGTCGGCGGCGCGCTGCGCGGCATCCTGGCGTCCGAGAGCCCGCTGAGGATCAAGCCGACGCTCGACCCGCGCTTCCTCCGCTGGTCGTGGCGCTTCTGGCGCAGCTGCACGCCGCAGCAGTACGTCGCCGGAACGCGGGCGATGGTCGCGCTCGGGGCGCGCTGCTTCGACCTCTACGACGAGATGCGCGCGGCCGGCGTCGCGTTCGAGATCCACTCGACCGGGATGGTGGCCGCGGCGTCGACCCCGGAGGGAGTGGCGGAGTGGCGGAAGATGGTCGAGGTCTCGCGGGCCTGCGGCTACACGGGAGGCTGCGAGGTCCTCGACGCAGACGAGGTTCGTGAGCTCGAGCCGGCCCTGTCCGGCGTGGTGGTCGGCGGCGTCTACGCGGAGTCCGAGCGCTACGTGCGGCCGGAGGAGCTGACCGCCGGTCTCGCAGACCACCTGCGTCGCGCAGGCGTCCGGATCGCGGAGGGTGTCGCCGTGCGAAGGCTCTCGCAGGTCCGCGGCGGCAGCTGGTGGATCGACACGCCGGGTGAGAGCCTCGAAGCGGATGCGGTCGTTCTCGCGGCCGGGGTTTGGTCGCGACAGCTCCTCGCAGGGCTGGGGCGCGACCTCCTGCTCGAGGCTGCCAAGGGCTACAGCGTCACCGCCACGGGGTCGGGGACCCCGCCGTCACACGCGCTGTATCTCTGTGAACCGCGGGTCGGGTGCAGCACGTTCGGCGAGGAGGTACGCGTCGCGGGCGTGTTCGACCTCACCGGGCTCGACCTCTCGCTCGGGGAGCACCGGATCGCGTCCATGATGCGCACGACGCTCCCGTTCCTCGCGGACTGGCGACCCCGCGCGGTATCCCTCCGGTGGGCCGGGCTTCGCCCCTACACCCCTGACGGCCTCCCCGTGATCGGCCCGGTGCCGGGCTTCGAGCGGCTGGTCGTCGCCACCGGTCACGGCCGGATGGGGATCACCGTCGCCCCGTCCACCGGGCGAGGCGGTCGCAGACCTTCTCCTCGAAGGCCGCACGGCCGCCCAGATCGAGCCGTTCGGCATCGAGCGCGTCCTCGCCTGACCCGCCTTCGGCGGTCTGCCCGAGACGTCCAGGGGTAGGCTGATCGCGCATGTTCAGCCCGCTTGCCGGCATCCGCGTGCTCGACCTGACGACCTCGCTCGCCGGCCCGTACGCGACGCTCGTGCTCGGCGCGCTCGGCGCCGACGTGGTCAAGGTCGAGCATCCCGGGCGCGGTGACGACACCCGGGCCTGGGGGCCGCCCTTCTGGGACGGCGAGAGCGCCACCTACCTCGCCGCGAATGCGAGCAAGCGCTCGTTCGCGGTCGACGTGAAGACGGCCGAGGGCGTCGAGGCGGTCCTTCGCGTCGCCGAGCGCTCGGACGTCCTCGTCCAGAACCTGCGGCCGGGGCTCGCGGAGCGGCTCGGCCTGGGCTTCGACGCGGTCGCTGTGCGCAGCCCGACGATCGTCTACTGCTCGATCGGCGCCTTCGGCAAGGATGGCCCGCTGCGCGAGCATCCCGGCTACGACCCGCTCATGCAGGCGGCGGGCGGGATCATGAGCGTGACCGGCGAGGCCGGGCGCCCGCCGGCCCGGGCAGGGGTCTCGGTCGTCGACCAGGGCACGGGCATGTGGGCGGTGATCGCAGTGCTGTCCGCGCTGCGTCTGCGGGACCAGGGCGCCGCTGCGCAGCTCGTCGACCTCTCGCTGTTCGAGACTGCCGTGAACTGGCTTCCCTACCAGCTCGCCGGCTACCTCGGCGGCGGCGCGGTCCCGCGGCCGATGGGCACCGCGCTCGGGATCATCTCCCCCTACCAGGCGTTCGAGGCAGCCGACCGCTGGGTGATGGTGGCCGCCGGCAACGACCGCCAGTTCGCGTCGCTCTGCGAAGCGCTCGGCAGCCCGGAGCTCGCCGACGACCCGCGGTTTCGCACCAACCCCGACCGGGTCGACGAATCGCCAGGCGCTCGCCGAGCTGATCGCCGAGCGCTTCCGCACCGACACGGCCGCGTCGTGGCTCGAGCGCCTGTTCGCCGCCGGTGTGCCCGCTGCGCCCGTCCAGGATCTCGCGGAGGTCGCCGCGTACGAGCAGACGGAGGCAATGGAGCTGCTCCAACCCGTGCCGCATCCGACCGTGTCCGAGCTCAGGCTCGTCCGGCTGCCCCTGACGGCGAACGGCGAACGCGCCCTGCACCGCACGGCTCCGCCCGCCCTTGGCGCCCACTCC
Source organism: uncultured Thermoleophilia bacterium (assembly GCA_963819905.1). GTDB lineage: Bacteria > Actinomycetota > Thermoleophilia > Gaiellales > Gaiellaceae > CAWCQC01. Next base: position 537,777 of record CAWFXP010000001.1, on the reverse strand, counting down.
GTCGACGTCCTCCGCGAGGCGGGCTACGCCGAGGAGGAGATCGAGCGCCTCCGCGCGAGCGGCGTCATCCGCACCGCGGCAGACACGTGACGACGGCTGCAGCCTCGATGCCGAGGCGATCAGGGGAAGAGATCGCGCTCGGCCGGCATGACGAGCTCGCGGGCTGAGCCCTGGCCGGCCGGCACGGCGTACCCGCGAATGAGCGCGGCGGGAAGACCGAGCGCCTTGCCCATGACGAGCTCCGCGGCGCCGGCGAGCTCGTCCGCGACCGCGATCAGCGTCGCCTCGAGCGGGCGCCCGCGGGCGTCGAACGTACCGCGGAGATCGAGGAGGGGGCGCATGCCTGCGACACCGATGGCGACGTCCGTCGTCCCCTGCCGCCAGGCTCGCCCGAACGAGTCGGTCACGATGACCGCGGGCGCAACGGAGAAGCGGGCGTCGAGCGCGTCGCGCAGGCGCGCTGAGGACGCGTCCGGATCGAGCGGTAGGAGCACGACCCACTCGTCGCCGGGCGTGTTCGAGCGGTCGATCCCGGCGCTCGCGCAGACGAAGCCGTGGCGGGTCTCGGCGATCACCAGGTCTCCGCGCCGCCGGCGGATCGCACGGGCCTCCCGCACGATCGCGGCGACGTGGCCTGCGGGCGGCACCCGCTCGAGCCGTCCCTCGGCCTTCGACACGACCTTCTGCGACACCACGAGGACGTCTCCGGCCACCAGGCTGCCCGGATCCCGCTGGATCGCGTCGCCGAGCAGCCGGGCGAGGTCGTCGCCCTCGCGGACCTCCGGGATCCCGCGGAGCGGCAGCACGTGGAGCCCCGTCACGGGAGCCCGGTGATCTTGATGCCCGTGTGCGCCTTGTAGCGGCGGTTGACGTTCAGGAGGACGGCCGTCATGGTCTCAAGCCAGCGCGAGACGGCGAGCGGGCCGGCGTCGACGACGCGGCCCGAGACCACCTCGGACGCCAGCCCGGCCACGACCTCCTTCGCACCCTCGTCGTCGCCGCAGAGCAGCACGTCGTCGCTGAGATCGTGCTGCAGGTCGGCGAGCCCCTTGGCGCTCACCGTGTGGAACCCCGAGACGACCCTTCCCGCCGGCACCGCTTCGGCGATCGCCTCCGCGATCGAGACCGGGCCGGGCTCCGCCGTCGGCCGGCCGTCGCGGAACACGACCGCGGTGGCGACGCTGACGACGATCTTCCCGTCGAGGACAGGCGCGAGCGAGCGCGCCGTCGAGTCGACGTGGGCGGGCGGGACGGACAGGAACGCGACGTCGCTGCGCTCGCAGGCCTCGGCGTTCGACACGAACTCGCCGCGTGGCGTGCGAGAGCCGATCAGAACATCGTGGCCCCGCGCCCGCAGCCGGTCGGCGAGGCCCTGGCCGAAGTCGCCGCTTCCGCCGACGATCGCGATCATCTACCAACCCCCTCGAGTATCTGCCGGCCGACCTCGGCGCGCCGCGCGGGATCAACCATAACCGTCTCGCAGACGACTGCTCTCAGGCCGAGGCCCTCCACGGCGGCAGCGAGCGCCTCGTCCGCCGCGTCGAGCACGAGCACGTCGACCAGGCTCCGGTAGATGCGGGCGATACCGAGCGCCGTCGGCTCGTACCCGAGGCTCGTCATCATCGCCGCGAGCGGTCCCCGGATCGCGCGCCCGCCGATGAGCGGAGAGACGGCCGCGACCGGGCCCCGGCGATCGCGCAGCGCCTGCTCGATACCACCGACCGCGAGGATCGGCTGGATCGAGACGAAGGGGTTCGACGGGGCTATCACGACCGCGTCTGCCGCGGCGATCGCGTCGAGCACGCCCGGCGCCGGCCGGGCGGCCTCGGCGCCCTCGTAGCGGACGGCGCGCACGGGGTCGCGGTGGGCCCGGCCGACGAACCAGGTCTGGAAGTCGAGCTCCCCCTCGTCCGTCAGGACGAACGTCCGCAGGCGGTCGTCCGTCGCCGGCAGGAGCCGGGTACGGACGTCCAGCCGCGCCGCGAGGTCCTGGACGACCGCCGAGAGAGGCTCCCTCGCACGCAGCCGCTCGGTGCGCACGAGGTGGAGCCCGATGTCGCGGTCGCCGAGCGTGAACCAGGCCGCACCGCCGAGACGCTCCGCCTGGCGTAGTGCCCCGTAGCTCTCGTCGCGCACCCCCCACCCGCGCTCCTCGTCGAGGAGCCCGGCGAGCGTGTAGAGCACGGTGTCGAGATCCGGCGAGACGTGGAGACCGAGGACGTCGACGTCGTCCCCGACGTTCCCGACGACCGTGACCGACGCGGGCCCCGCCGCCCGGGCCAGGGCGTCGGCGAGACGGGAGCCGCCGAGCCCCCCGGCGAGGACCGTGACCTGGTCAGGCACGTATGCTCATTCCGTCTTGCTCGCGATCATTCCCGTCAATTCTCCCGCGTCCGCGAAGCGACGGCTCGACCCGCTGCTCGAGCGGGGGGAGCGGGCCGAGCTGGTACGGCTGATGCTCGCCGACGTCGTCGAGGCCTGTATGGCCGCCAGGGCCGTCGAGGGCATTCTCGTCGTGACGCCGGACCCCGGCCTCGCACCCGCAGGAACCGACGTCCGGCGCGACGGCGGCGACGGGCATGCCGCGGCGATCGGCGCTGCGCTCGCGGACTGCGACGGCGAGGGCGCGCTCGTCGTCATGGCCGACTGCCCGCTCGTCCGTCCGGCCGTCCTCGACGTGCTCTGCGACGCCGCGCAGCCGATTGCGCTCTGCCCGGCGCAGGACGGCGGGACGAACGCGCTCGCGCTTCGGCCGGCGGACGTGCTCGAGCCGGCGTTCGGCGTTCCGGACGGGGCCCGCGTCACCGTCCTGCGAGCGCGCGCCCTCGGAGTCGAGGCGAGCGTCATCGAGGACGAGCTCGTCGCGCTCGACATCGACCGGCCCGCGGACGTGCGACGCCTGCTCGTGCTCGGAGCCGAGACGCAGTCGGGCCGGTTCCTCGACCAGGCGCTCCGCGTGTCGGCACACTTGCGGTGAGCGGGCGATGAGCGACGAAGGAATCCTTGCCCGGGCCGGAGCCGGCGAGCGTCTCGGCGCTTCCGACGCACAGGCGCTGACGGCGGTCGAGCCCGAGGCGCTGCTCGAGACGGCGCAGCGGCTCCGTGCGGCGCGGCAAGGGAGCGCTCGTCACGTACTCGCCCAAGGTCTTCATCCCGCTGACGACCCTGTGCCGCGACGTCTGCCACTACTGCACGTTCGCGAAGCCGCCGCGCCGGGGAGAGCGCGCCTACCTGACGGCGGACGAGGTGCTCGCGATCGCGCGGGCAGGCGCCGAGGCCGGGTGCCGGGAGGCGCTGTTCACGCTGGGTGACAAGCCCGAGCGCCGCTACCGGGTGGCGCGGGAGGAGCTGGCGAAGCTCGGCTGCGAGACGACGATCGACTACCTCGCACGGATGGCCGAGCTCGTGCTGGCCGAGACGGGCCTCCTGCCGCACGCGAACCCGGGCGTGATGAGCGCCGGAGAGCTCGAACGGCTCCGCGGCGTCTCGGCCTCGCAGGGAATCATGCTCGAGACGATCTCCGACCGGCTCTCCGAGCGCGGTGGGCCGCACTTCGGCTCGCCCGACAAGCGGCCGTCCGTTCGGCTGGAGACCCTCCGGCTGGCCGGCGAGCTCGGGATCCCGTTCACGACGGGCATCCTGATCGGGATCGGCGAGACGCGCGAGGAGCGGATCGACGCGCTGCTCGCGATCCGCGACCTGCACGAGCGATACGGGCACATCCAGGAGGTCATCGTCCAGAACTTCCGGGCGAAGCCGGACACGAAGATGGCCGGCCATCCGGAGCCGACGCTCGAGGATCTCCTCTGGACGGCGGCGACCGCCCGCATCCTCCTCGGCGCGACCATGAACGTGCAGGCTCCGCCGAACCTCTCCTACGAGGACTTCCCGCGCCTGCTCGACGCGGGCATCAACGACTGGGGCGGCGTCTCGCCGGTCACGATCGACCACGTCAACCCGGAGGCCCCGTGGCCCGAGATCGAGCGCCTCGCCAGGGCGACCGCCGACCGGGGGCTCGAGCTGGCGCCGCGGCTCGCGATCTACCCGGAGTACGTCGCGCGTCTCGAGAGCTGGTGCGTCCCCGCTGTCGCGACGGCCGTGCGACGCGCGTCGGACGCCTCGGGGCTCGCCCGCGACGACCGCTGGTCGGCCGGGAGCTCGACGGAGATCCCCGAGGCGTTTCGTGCCCGGTCGCCGAGCCTGAACGGCCATGCTCGACCTGCGATCGTGAACGCACGGAACGGGGCGTCCCCCGCGACGGAGTTCCGGGTCAGCGGGGGCGTTCGCGAGGCGCTCGACAAGGTGAGGGCGCGAAGCGAGCTCGACGAGAACGACGTCACGGCTCTCTTCGAGGCACGCGGGCCGTCCCTGCAGGCCGTCACCGAGGCCGCAGACGAGCTCCGTCGCGAGGTGTGCGGCGACGTCGTGTCGTACGTCGTCACGCGGAACATCAACTACACGAACGTCTGTTACTTCCGCTGCGGCTTCTGCGCGTTCTCCAAGGGGAAGCTCGCCGAGAACCTGCGCGGGCCCGCCTACCTGGTGCCGCTCCGCGGAGATCGTCCGGCGCTGCCGCGAGGCCTGGGAACGCGGCGCGGTCGAGGTCTGCCTGCAGGGCGGCATCCATCCCGGGTTCACCGGCGACTACTACGCGAGCGTCTGCGAGGCGATCAAGAGCGACCTCCCCGACCTGCACGTCCACGCCTTCTCGGCGCTCGAGGTCTGGCAGGGGGCGGCGACGCTCGGCGTCCCGCTCGACTCGTACCTGACCCGTCTGCGCGACGTCGGGCTCGCCTCGCTGCCGGGAACGGCGGCCGAGATCCTCGACGACGAGATCCGGGCGGTCATCTGCCCCGACAAGGTCAACACGGAGCAGTGGCTCGAGGTTCACGACACCGCCCACCGGGTCGGCCTCCGCTCGACGACGACCATCATGTACGGCTCGGTCGAAGGCCCGCGAAACTGGGCGCGCCATCTGCTCCGTCTGCGGGAGCAGCAGAAGCGAAGCGGCGGGTTCACCGAGTTCGTCCCGCTTCCCTTCGTCCACATGGAGGCGCCGATCTACCTCAAGGGAAACGCACGGCCGGGGCCGACCTTCCGCGAGGCGCTCCTCATGCACTCGGTCTCGCGGCTCGCGCTCCACCCGTACATCACCAACATCCAGGCGTCCTGGGTCAAGCTCGGCGTCGAAGGCGCCCAGGCCGCGCTGCGAGCCGGGGCGAACGACCTCGGCGGCACGCTCATGAACGAGTCGATCTCCCGAGCGGCCGGCGCGAGCCACGGCCAGGAGATGCCTCCTGAGCGAATGGAGGCGGCCATCCGGGCGATCGGCCGCAACCCCCGCCAGCGCACGACGCTGTACGGAACCCCGGCGCCCGATCGCGTTCGCGCCTCGTTCGGCGCAGCGCCGCTCGCGGAACCCGTGAACCCGCGCGTGAACGACCAGAAGCTCGTCCGCCCGAAGCGGCTCGTCCGGCCCGGGCTCGCCGTTGGCTGACGACCCGCTCGACGCACAAACGATCAGGCGACGGGCGCGTGCGTTCGGCCCGGCGGCCGACGTCTACGAGCGCGCCCGCCCCGGCTACCCCGCGGAGGCGGTCGAATGGCTCGTCGGACGGTCGCCGACGCGCGTCCTCGACGTCGGCGCCGGAACGGGCAAGCTCACCCGCGTGCTCGTTGCAGCCGGGCACGAGGTCACTGCGGTCGAGCCGGACGCGCTGATGCGCGCGGCGCTCGTGGAGACCGTCCCCGCTGTCGACGCTCGCGAAGGATCGGCGGAAGCCCTCCCGGTGCCGGACGCGTCGTTCGACGCCGTCGTCGCGGGGCAGTCCTTCCACTGGTTCGATCGGGAGCTCGCCCTCCCGGAGATCGCGCGGGCTCTCCGGCCGGAGGGGCGTGCTCGGAGTCGTCTGGAACGTCCGCGACGAGACCGTCGACTGGATGGCCGAGTTCGGCCGCATCGTTCACGGCGGGGACGGAACGACCGATCTCCCCGACGAGGATGAGGACTTCGGCCCGCACTTCGGCCCGGTGGAGCGGCACGACTTCCGGCACACGCACTCGCTCGACCGAGCCGGCCTCGTGGAGCTCGCCCTCTCGCGCTCGCACACCCTGACCATGCCCGAGCGGGAACGCCGCCACCTCCTCGAGCAGGTCGATGCGCTCGCGAGACGCGAGGCGGCGAGATCCCCCGGGGGGATCGTTCCGATTCCCTATCTCACGGTCTGCCTGCGGGCCGTGCGCACCGCCTGACGGGCGTCGCCGCGGCGCCGACGGGTCCCGGCTCAGGCTCCGGCGGTCTCCTCGCTCTCCGTGAGCGAGAGCCAGGCGACGTGGACGCCGATGACGAGGAGCACCCCGAGGAGGATCGCCTCGATCTGCTGAGGGCCCAGCGGCCCGCCGAGATCGCCGGCGAGGCCCGGGTGGATGGCAAACAGCACGATCAGCACGTATACGGCGAGGCCCGCCACCCGAACGGCGGTCCCCGCCCGGGTGCGACCTCCCTCGCTCGCGAGGTAGAGAGCGGCCTCGACGATCCCGATCGCCCCTGCCACCCCGAACGCGAGCCGCCACAGCTCTCCGACCGCGGTGTCGACGGACGAGAGCAGGGCCATGACCCCGGGGATCAGGAAGAAGAGGGTGACCCCGTAGGCGTGGCGCCGGCGCCGACGCTCCCCCGCACCCGCGGTGTACTTGAGCTGGAGCACGATCCACCAGAGGCCGAGCAGCGCGAAGGCGATCTGCGCGAACGTCAGGTAGAAGGCGTCGATGGAGGCTGCGAGAGGCATGGGCTGCAGGCGTGCTCGCGAACCCAGTTCCGGGTCGGGAACGCGTTCCCTTCGTTGACGAACGAGCGTTAGTTCGTCTACCCTCTGCGCGTGCTCGCCGAGGCGAAGGTCGCGGTCATCGGAGGCGGAATCGGCGGCCTGTCCGTGCTCTACCACCTGGCGAAGCTCGGCTGGACCGACGCGGTCCTGCTGGAGGAGGCGGAGCTGACGAGCGGCACGACCTGGCACGCAGCGGGGCTCTGCACGCAGTTCACGGGGAGCTACAACCTCATGGGCCTCCTGAAGTACTCGCTCGAGCTCTACCGGTCGATCGAGGCCGAGACGGGCCAGCCGGTCGGCTTCCATCCCACCGGGTCCCTGCGGCTCGCCCAGTCACGCGACCGGCTCGACGAGTTCGCCCACGTCGCCGGCGTCGCCGAGCTCCTCGACGTGCCGTTCGACGTCGTCGCGCCCGCGCGGGCGGCGGAGCTGTTTCCGCTCATGGATCCCGTCGACCTCGTCGGCGCGGCCCACCTCCCGACCGACGGCTGGATCGATCCGACGAGCCTCGCGAACGCCTACGCGAAGGGCGCCACCGACCGCGGAGCGCGGATCCACAGACCCGCGCCCGTGACCGGCCTCGAGCGTGCGGCGTCGGGCTGGCGGCTCGAGACCGGCGCCGGGGAGGTCCGAGCCGGCATCGTCGTCCTCGCCGCCGGTCAGTGGTCGCGCGAGCTCGCCGCCTCCGTCGGCGTGACGCTGCCGATCGTCTCGATGCCGCATCACTACGTGATCACCGAGCCGATCGCCGGGCTGCGCGCCGGCGACGACACCCTGCCCGTCCTGCGTGACCCCGACGCGAGCTTCTACGCGCGTCAGGACAACGAGAGCCTCCTGGTCGGCCCGTTCGAGCGCGAGATCGAGCCCTGGGCGCTGAACGGGATCCCGAAGGGCTTCCACAACCGTCTCCTCAAGCCCGACCTCGGCAGGGTCCTGCCGTGCCTGGAGGCGGCCGCGGAGCGGATCCCCGTTCTCGCCGAGACAGCCATGAGAAAGCCGATCAACGGGCCGGACGGCTACACCCCGGACGGACGCTGCCTCATGGGACCCGTCCCGGGGCTCAGGGACTTCCACGTCCTCGCAGGCTTCTCGATCTTCGGCATCGTCTGGTCGGGCGGCGCGGGGCGCTACGCGGCCGAGTGGATCGTCGACGGCCAGCCGTCGGACAACATGTGGGAGATCGACGTCAGTCGGTTCGGCGACTACGCGGGCACGACGTACACCGCGCGCCGGGCCTGCGAGGTCTACGAGCGAGAGTACGACGTCCACTTCCCCGAGGAGGAGCGGCCCGCCGGCCGTCCGCTGAAGACGGACGCCCTCTACGACCGGCTGCGAGAGCGCGGGGCCGTCTTCGGCGCTCGCTTCGGCTGGGAGCGACCCCTCTGGTTCGCGACACCGGACGGCCCGTCGGAGGACGACTACTCGTTCCGCCGTGGGAACTGGCACGACGCCGTCGGCCGGGAGTGCCGTGGCGGTGCGCTCGGCCGTCGGCGTTCTCGACCAGACGAGCTTCGCGAAGTACGAGGTCTCCGGACCGGGGGCCGAGGCGCTCCTCGACCGGCTGTGCGCGAACCGGCTCCCGGCGGAGCCCGGCCGGATGTCGCTCACGCAGATGTGCACGCCGAAGGGGGGCATCGAGGCCGACCTCACCGTCACCCGCCTCGCCGAGGACCGCTTCTACGTCGTGTCGGCCGCTGCGACGGAGACGCACGACCTGGCCTGGATCCAGGCACACGCTCCCGACGACGGCTCGGTTCGCGTCGAGAACCTGACTGCCCGCTACGGCGTCCTGACGCTCGCCGGGCCGCGTTCGCGCGAGCTTCTCCAGGGCCTGACGCGCGCCGACATCTCGAACGAGGCGTTCCCCTTCTTCCGCTGCCGCGAGCTCGAGGTCGGGATGGCACCGGCTCGCGTCCTGCGCGTCTCCTACGTCGGCGAGCTCGGCTACGAGCTGCACCACCCCGTCGAGTACCAGCGTCACCTCTACGAGAGGGTGCTCGAGGCCGGGGAGCCCCTGGGCCTGGTCGACTTCGGCTACCGCGCGCTCGAGTCGATGCGCCTCGAGAAGTGCTACCGGCTCTGGGGCGCCGACATGTCGGCGGACTGGACGCCGCTCATGGCCGGCCTCGAGCGCTTCGTCGCCTTCGACAAGGGCGACTTCCTCGGCCGCGACGCCCTGCTCCGCGAACGCGAGGCCGGCAGCCGCTGGCTCCTCTCCTGCCTCGTCGTCGACGCCGACGGCGCCGACGCCCATGGCCACGAGCCGGTGTTCGCGGACGGGGAGCGTCCGGTCGCCTACGTCGCCTCGGGCGGCTTCGGGCACACGCTCGGGGCCTCGATCGCGCTCGCCTACCTCCCGGCGGAGCACGCCGCGCCGGGCACTCGGCTCCACGTCGGGATCCTCGGCGAGCGCAGGCCGGCAACGGTCGCAGCGCAGCCGCTCTACGACGCGGCGAACGAACGGCTCTTCGCGTAGAGGCGGGACCTGTCCCGCCTCTAGCCGCCTGCCGCGTCGTCAGGCCGGACAGGTCCGGCCCCTCCGCCTCAGCCGCGGAGCGCTGCCAGGACGAAGTCCGCGTACATCTCGGCGATCTCGTGCGGCGCTCGAGGGGCCGCCGTCCTGGTACCAGGTATCCACGAACGTGCACATGCCGCCGATGGCGAGCGTGATCAGCGACGTGCTCGGAACCGACCACCCCTCCTGCTTCCCGGCCCGCCTCGAGAATCTCCTTGAAGAGCGCCGTGTAGTCGTCGCGAATCCGCACGACGAGCTCGCGACGCTCGGGACCGAGCGCGTGGAGCTGCTCGTCGGCGACGCGCGCCTGAAAGCGCTTCTCGGCGTGGTAGACCACGTGCCAGGCGACGAGGGCGCGCAGCCGCTCGGACGGCGACCGGGCGGCGCGCCGTCGCCTCCCGCCCCCCGACGAGCAGCTCCTCCATCGTCCCGTGCGCGATCCGGAAGAGGAGGTCCTCCTTGCCCGGGTAGTGGTTGTAGAGGCTGCCGGCCTTGATGCCGACTGCGGCAGCGACCTCGCGCATCGTCGTACCGTGGTAGCCCTTCTCGTAGAAGAGCGCCGTCGCGGCCTCGAGGATCCGCCTCTCGGTTCCGACCTGGCTTGACACGGCCTGGGACATTCGCGCAGAATAGCACGCTAACGAACGCTAGTTAGTCGGCGAGAGGAGCTGAAGATGTCGAGCCCGCACTACGTTCGAGAGTCGTCGTGGAGCCTCGTGCCGAAGCGGACGGTGCACGTCGTGATCGACGACCAGAACGACTTCCTCCATCCGGACGGCTGGTACGGCGTGAACGGGATCGACATCTCGCACATGCAGCGGGTGATCGAGCCGACGAAGCGCCTGAACGACGAGTGCCGACGGCGCGGTGTGCCGATCGTCTGGACGCGGCACGGGACGAAGGGGCTCGAGGACGGCGGGCCGTTCATGGAGATCCGCGAGATCCTCCACGACGGCGGCCTGCGTCAGGGGACGTGGGGGTACGAGCTCCTCGACGAGCTCGACGCCCGCCCGGAGGACTGGTACGTCGAGAAGAACCGCCTGTCGGCTTTCTTCCAGACGAACCTCGAGCTGGTCCTGCGCGGCCTCGACGCCGAGACGGTCCTCATCACCGGTGTGCTTACGAACCAGTGCGTCGGCGCGACCACGCAAGGACGCCCTCTTCCGGAACTTCAAGCCGATCGTCGTCGAGGAGGCGACCGGGACGACCCTCCCGCACCTCCACGCGCCGGCGATCGAGATGATCAGCGTCGGCTGGGGCCAGGTGAACACCCTCGAGCGGACGCTCGCCGAGCTCGCGACCTTTCCCGCCGTCATGACGGCGGCCTGACCCACGAACGTCGGAGAGGAGCCCTCAGCATGTCGATCGGCGCGCAGTTCATGTGCCAGGACTTCGAGGAGTGCATGACCTCGGTGAAGAAGGCCGAGGAAGCGGGCTACGAGTACGCCTGGTTCATCGACTCGCAGATCCTCTGGCAAGACGTCTACGTGTACATGACCTCCGGGCTCGACCGGACGGAGAAGATCGTCTTCGGGACGGCGGTCACGAACCCCTGGACGCGCCACGTCACGGTCACGGCGAGCGTCTACGCGACTCTGGCGCAGCTCCACCCGGGCCGCCTGGTGCTCGGCATCGGCCGCGGCGACAGCGCCGTGCGGACGATGGGCCTGAATCCGGTGCCGACGAAGATGCTGCGCGAGTCGATTCCGGTCCTGCGCGAGCTCATGGCAGGCCGCACGGTGCGGCTGAACGACGCCGACGTCCACTTCCGCTGGGTGACCGAGGACGTGCCTGTCCCCATCTGCATGTCGGCGACCGGACCCAAGAACCTCCGGGCGGCGGGCGCGCTGGCCGACCGGGTCATGCTCTACGTGGGCGTCAACCCCGTGTCGGTCCGGTGGGCGATGGAGCACGTGCGCGCCGGGGCCGAGGAGGCGGGACGCGACCCGGATTCGCTCGAGTTCTCGGTTCTCACCGCGATGTGGGTCTCGGACGATCAGGAGGAGGCGTGGACGAAGTGCCGCTGGGCCCCCGCCGCCTGCGCGAACCACATCGAGGACACGATGAAACGCAACCCGGAGCACGGCATGCCCGAGCCGATGACCCGGCTGCCGCAGGCCCGCGACCACTACGACTACTACGCCGGCCACCTCGACTCGGCCGCCGACCACACCGACTACCTCACCGGCGAGCTCGTCGACGACTTCGCGATAGCAGGCTCCGCGGAGAAGTGCCTGGCGAAGGTACGTGAGCTCGAGGCGCTCGGGATCGACGAGATCTCGTGCGCGTACCTGAACGGCGAGCTCGACCAGATGGACAAGGTCGGGCGCGAGATCGTCAAGCCGCTGGCAGCGGCCGGAGTGTCGCGATGAGACGGATCGGCGTCGACGTCGGCGGCACGTTCACCGACCTGATCCTGGTCGACGAGGAGTCCGGCCGGATCACGGTCGACAAGGTGCCCTCGACGCCTGACGACCCGGCACGCGGGACGGTGCAGGGGATCGACGACCTGTGCGGCAAGGCCGGCGTCACCCTGGGCGAGGTCGAGAACCTTCTGCACGGGACGACCGTGGCGACGAACATCGCGTTGACGCATTCGGGTGCAGAGGTCGGGCTGCTGACGACGGACGGAATGCGGGACATCCTCCATATCGCACGGCACAAGAAGCCGTTCAACTTCTCCCTCCAGCAGGAGCTTCCGTGGCAGTCGCGACCGCTCGTGAAGCGCCGGCACCGGCTGACCGTGAAGGAGCGCGTCACGGTCCCGGACGGCGACGTGCTCGTCGAGCTCGACGAGGAGGAGGTGCGCGAACAGGCGCGGGCACTCAGGGACGCGGGCGTGGAGGCGGTCGCGGTGTGCCTCCTGCACTCGTACCTGAATCCTGCGCACGAGCAGCGGATCAAGGAGATCCTGCTCGAGGAGTTCCCCGAGGCCTACCTGTCGGTCTCGCACGAGGTGCTGCCGCTCTATCGGGAGTTCGAGCGGTTCTCGACGGTGTGCCTGAACGCCTACGTGGGGCCGAAGGTCTCTCGCTACGTCGCCCGCTTCGACGAGGCGATGCGAGCTGCGGGGTTCGCGCACGCCGTGCAGCTGATGCAGTCCTCGGGTGGCATGGCAACGGTCGAGTCCGCGGCGCAGCGGCCGGTGAACCTGCTCATGTCGGGGCCGGTGGCGGGGCTGATCGGCGGCATCTGGGCCGGCCGGGTTGCCGGCTTCGAGAACGTCGTGACGCTGGACATCGGGGGCACGTCGGCGGACATCGGCGTGGCCGCGGGCGGGCAGCTGCGAATGCGCCATCTGCTGGACACGAAGATCGGCGACTACCAGGCGATGGTGCCGATGGTCGACATCGACTCGATCGGGGCGGGCGGCGGCTCGATCGCCTACGTGGATCCGGGCGGCGTGTTCCGGGTGGGACCGCAGTCGGCGGGCGCGGATCCGGGGCCGGCCTGCTACGGGCGCGGCGGGACGCTGCCGACGGCGACCGACGCCCAGCTTCTCCTCGGGAGGCTGCGCGAGGATCGCGGCCTGCTAGGAGGCGCGATGCTGCTCGACCGCTCGCGGGCCGAGACGGCCATGGCAGCGGTGGCCGAAGAGCTCGGGATGTCGGTGGAGGAGGCGGCGCTCGGGGCGCTCCAGATCCAGAAGTACGGCATGACCCAGGCGATCGAGCTGAACTCGGTCAGGCGCGGCTACGACCCGCGCGAGTTCACGCTCGTCGCGGCCGGGGGCGCCGGGCCGTTGTTCGCCTGCGATATCGCACGCGAGCTCGAGATCGCACGGGTGCTGGTCCCGCCCCACCCGGGGATCATCGCCGCGACCGGGCTCCTGGCGACCGATCTCCAGCACGAGTTCGTGGCCACGGAGCGCCATCAGCTGAAGAGCCTCGACGAGGCACGGCTCGCGGCGCGGTTCGACGAGCTGGTCGAGCAAGCGGTCTCACAGCTCGACGCCGACGGCGTGCCCGAGGACCGCCGGCTCGTCAGGCGCCTCGCCGACTGCCGGTACGCCGGGCAGGGTTACGAGGTGCGCACCGAGGTGCCCGCCGGCGCCGTCGATCCGGCCTGGGTGGAGGAGCTCGCGGAGCGCTTCCACGCCGCACACGAGGCCGAGTACGGGCACCGGTTCGAGGCGTCGGTCGAGATCATCAATATCCGGGCGGTCGCGATCGGGCGCGTCGACGAGCTCGAGGCACCCGCAGTCGAGCGCGGCGACGGCGATCCGTCGCGGGCGCAGACGCTCGAGCGAGAGGTCGTGTTCGACGTCGACGGGAAGGCGGAGCGACACCTGACGCCGTTCTTCGAGCGCGCACTGTTGCGCGCCGGCGACCGGTTCGTGGGGCCGGCGATCGTCGAGCAGTACGACACGACGACCGTGATCCCGCCCGGGCTGGCCGCCGAGATCGACGGGCACGGCAACATCGTGATCGACTGCACCTCCAGGGAGCGCGCCGAAGGCGCGCGCGGAGCCGGGCTCGCGACGCCGATCCTGATGCGCGTGATCGGCGGTGCGTTCGCCTCGATCGCGAAGGAGATGGCCGGCGTCCTCTACCGGATGTCCTACTCGTCGATCATCCGCGAGTCCGAGGACCTGGGCGCGGGGATCTTCGACCGCGAGGGCAACGAGCTGGCCGAGTCGGACTCGACGCCGATGTTCATGGGCGCGATGCCGAAGATCGTGAAGAACGTGATCGCCCTCCTCGACGACGACATCCATGACGGCGACGTGATTCTCCACAACGACCCGTACGGGGGCGCGACGCACTCTCCTGACGTGGCGATCGTGATCCCGATCTTCTTCGAGGGCGAGCTCGTCGGCTTCTCCGGCGCGTCGGCGCACGTGCTCGACATCGGCGGCGCCTATCCCGGCCTGGCGATCGACCTCGTCGACAACTGGTCGGAGGGCAACATCTACCGGGCCGTCAAGCTTCAGGAGAAGGGGGTCTGGCAGGCTGCGCTCTGGAAGCACATCCTCGAGAACGTCCGCACCCCGTCCTTCAACAACGGCGACATCCGGGCGATGATCGCCGCCTGCGAGCTCGCCAAGCGGCGGTACGCGGAGCTGCTGTCGCGTTACGGGCAGGAGACCGTGCTCGGCGTCGCCCGGGCGTGGCTCGACTACTCCGAGCAGATGCTGCGTCAGGAGATCGCGAAGGTCCCCGACGGACGCTACGAGACGGAGGTGGGCTGGCTCGACGACGACGGCGTCAACCGGGGCAAGAAGCTGCCGGTCAAGATCGCGGTCGAGATCGCCGGCGACGAGATCACCTTCGACCTGACCGGCTCGAGCGACGAGGTGCCGACCGGCTACAACTGCCCGTACGAGGGCACCACGGTCTCGGCGATGACGTTCATCACCAGGATGATCTTCCTCGACGAGGCGACCTACCCGGTATTCGTCCCGCAGAACGAGGGCATGCTCGCGCCCGTCAACGTCATCGCTCCGAAGGGCTCGATCTTCAACCCGAACTACCCGCGGGCCTGCTTCGCCCGCTTCTGCCAGGTGCAGCGCGCGGTCGACCTCGCCCTGCGGGCGCTCGCCCCCGTCCTGCCCGATCAGATCACGGCCGGCAACTCCGCCCACCTCCACTTCCTCGCTTACTCCGGCTACGACGAGGAGGAGCGGGAGTACTGGGTCTACCTGGAGGTCGACGAGGGCTCCTACGGCGGCCGGCCCGGCCGCGACGGCCTCGACTCCGTCGACTGCCTGATCGCAAACACCCGCAACAACCCGATCGAGGAGCTCGAGTGGCGCTTCCCGATGCGGACCGAGCGCTACGAGCTCCGCGACGACCCGTGCGCCGCCGGCAAATGGCGCGGCGGCATCGGCATGGTTCGCACCAACCGCTTCCTCGTCGACACCATCGTCTCCTGCGAAGGCGACCGCGTCGAGTCGGATCCGCCCTGGGGCATCTTCGGCGGCCACGAGGGCACGCTCGCCTACGGCAAGATCACCGAGCCGGACGGGACGGTCGAGTTCTGGCCAGCCAAGTTCACGGGCAAGACGCTCAAGGCCGGCTCGACGATCGAGATCGCCGTTCCCAACTCCGGCGGCTACGGCGACCCGCTCGAGCGCGATCCGCTGCAGGTGCTGGCCGACGTGCTCGACGGCTTCACCACCGTCGAGCTCGCCGAGCGCGACTACGGCGTCGTCATCGACACGGAGACGATGACGGTGGATCCGGCCGCCACCGAGCGCAGGCGCGGTCGGGAGGCCGTTACCGCGTAAGCGCGGCGTCGATCTGCTCGAGCGCCTCGCGCCAGCGGGTGCGCGTGGTCTCGCGAGCGGCCGCGTCGGGCAGCTTCTCGAGGTCGACGCGGATGACGGTCTTGCCGGGTCGCGAGCCCGAGAGCGTCAGCTGGAGGGTTGCCGGGGCGGGCCAGCCCTCGGGCTGCCACGTCATCCGGAGGCGGTCCGCGGGTTTCACGACCCGGACCTCGCCGCTCACGCCCGCGCCTCCGCGGTCGCCTCGCACGGCGTAGCGCTCGCCCTCGACGAAGCGAAGCGCCGGGCCCCCGCCGAGCCAGAGCTCGGGTCGCGACGTGATCAGCGCCCACACCCGCGTCGCGTCGGCTGCAACGCTTCGCTGGACGCCGATCTGGAACCCGGAGCTCGTCTCGCCGACGGCCCGCTTGCCACGAGCCTGCTCGTAGGCCACCGTGATCGACTGCCGCCACCAGCCGGTCGTCGCGTCCACGTGCTCGGCCCGGAGGTACGCCACGATCTGCCCGTGACTCCAGGCTTCGGCTCCGGCCGCGTCGAGCGCCTCGAACCACTCGTCCCATCCCCGGCCGGTGGCCTCGTGGACGGCTGCCGAGGAGATCCGGCCGACGATCGACGCGCTGTCACTCTTCACGTTCATCTCAACCTCCCTCAGCATCGCTCTGAGGCAAAGGACACCCGAACGCGGCGAAACTCATCGGCTTCACGCGCTGCCGCACCACTGCGCGATGACGCGCGCGTAGAGCTTCGCGCCGAGAACCAGCTCGTCGATTCCGATCCATTCGTCCGGAGCGTGGGCGCGGGCGAGGTCGCCCGGGCCGAACGCGGGGCTCGGCGTCTTCGCGAAGCGGGTCAGGAGCGCGCCGTCGTACGTCGTGTCGATTCCCCGGGCGCGCGCGTCGACGTTCAGCGGCGCCGCCGCCTCCTGTGCGGCGGCGATGATCGGAGAGGCCGGATCGATCTCCGAGGGCGGATAGTCCGTGTACCAGCTCCAGCCGGGCAGATGGGCCGCGAGCCAGTCGTCTGCCCGGGCAGCCTCGGCGACGGCCTCCTCGATCTCGCCGCGCGGCACCGACCCGTAGCCGTCCGCATCGGCGTTCGCGGGCAGGTACGTCGTGTTGACGGCGACCTCGCAGCGCTCCGGGACGTTCGAGATGAAGACGCCGCCGCGGATCATCGTGGGATGCACCGCCGGAGTGCCGAGGAGGGGATGGCGCTTGTCGACCCGCTCGGCCCAGCGCGTCGAGAGCTCGTCGAGCGCGGCGAGAAGCGGCATCGTCCGCTGGATCGCGTTCACCCCTCCGCCCTCGCGCCAGGGCGGCTGGTTCATCTCCGCGTGCGCGGACCGGCCCTCGACCGACAGCGTCCCGTGCAGGAGCCCTCGCGTCGCGATCCAGAGATCGAAGCCGGTCGGCTCCGGGACGAGCCCGGCGTCCGCCCGGTAGCCGCGCTCGATCGCCGCGATCGTGCCCATTGCGCAGGTCTCCTCGTCGGTCACGGCCTCGAAGACGACGTCGCCGGCGAGCCGAACGCCGGCGGCGGCGAGGGCCTCGAGGGCGACGAGCGCCGCCGCGATCCCACCCTTCATGTCGCAGGCGCCGCGGCCGTAGATGCGCCCGTCCCGTACCTCCGCGCCGAACGGGTCGCTCGTCCAGCGCTCGCGCTCCCCGGCGCCGACGACGTCGACGTGCCCGTTCACGACGAGGGAGCGGCCGCCGCCGACGCCACGGAGCACCCCTACAGTGATCGGCCGACCCCGCCAGTGGTGCCAGGAAGGCATCATCGGATGGCGTGCGAGCGAAGCCGCGTCTGGCTCCCAGCGATCCACCTCGGCCCCGAGCGCGGCGAGCCGCTCGGCCACGAGCGCCTGGACGGCCGCCTCCTCGTTCTCGACGTGCTGCGAGCCCGGCGAGAGATCGACAGACGTCGTGTCGAGGCGGACGAGGGCCTGGACGAGCTCGACGAGGTCGGCCCGGCTCGCCTCGACGGCGGCATCGATCCGGGCGCCGGCCTCCTCCATCCCGCGACGGTACTCGGACGAGCGAGAGGAGGTCAACGCACGGCTGGTACGCTCACGCGATGAGCACGAGCGAGCTGGACGCCGCGTTCTCCGACGTGATCGACTCGCCCGAGGCGCTCGCCGCGCTCTACGGGGCACCCACGGACGCGGTCGTCAGCAAGGTCATCGACCGGCTCGACCGTCACTGCCGTGACTTCATCGCACGCTCGCCGTTCGTGCTCGTGGCGACGGCCGACGCGAACGGGCGCTGCGACGTCTCGCCGAAGGGCGGCGACGCAGGTTTCGTCTCGGCGCTCGACGAGCGGCGTCTCGCGGTCCCCGACGCCCCCGGCAACAAGCTCGTCTACTCGCTGCAGAACATCGAGGCGACCGGACGCGCGGGCCTCCTGTTCCTGATCCCGGGAATGGAGGAGACGCTGCGGATCAACGGGCGGGCGTGCCTTACCCGCGATCAGGAGCTCCTCTCCTCGCTCGCGCACGGCGAGAAGGTGCCGTCGATCGCGATCGGGCTCGAGGTCGAGGAGGCGTTCCTCCACTGCGCGAAGGCGTTCAAGCGCTCCCACCTCTGGCAGCCCGACGCCTGGCCCAGCACGGAGGGCCTCGCCCGGCCGGCACAGATCTGGAAGGACCACATGGCCCTCCAGGAGTCGGTCGAAGAGGTCGAGGACTGGGTCGACGAGGACTACCGCACCCGGATGTACTAGAAGAAGACGCGTGGCCGCCGGGTCGCGCGCCGGCCCAAGTCCGCTCTCCTCCGCGGCGTTGACGAGTATTCACGATGTCGAGTACGTTCGCTCGTGTCCCGCGAGACGCCTCGGAGGTTCACGTGAGCCGCTATCCCCATCTCTTCAGCCCGCTCCAGATCGGCAACGTCACCGTCCGCAACCGGATTCTGCAGACGGCTCACGTCAAGCTGTTCACCGAGAACGGCGTCGACTCGAACCGGAACGTCGCGTACCAGATCGAGCGCGCGAAGGGCGGCGCAGGGCTGCTGATCACCGGCAACCGCCTCGTCCACCCCACCTCGACGACCGGCATGCCGCGGTTCGCCTACCAGTACCTGAAGGGCGCGCTCGAGATCGACCGGAAGATGACCTCCGGCGTCCATGCGCACGGAGCGGTGATGTTCACGCAGCTCAACCACTTCGGGCCGAACGCAACGAGCGACTCGGCGGACGACCTCCGCGTCCTCTGGAGCCCGTCGGCGGTCAAGTCGCCTGCCTACGGCGAGACCGCGAAGGCCATGGAGCAGGAGGACATCGACGAGGTGATCGACTGGTGGGGCCGTTGCGCCGAGCTCTCGAGGGAAGGTGGCTTCGACGGGACGGAGGTGCACATCGCGCACAGCTACCTCCTCCACTCCTTCCTCTCACCGGTCTACAACAAGCGAACCGACGAGTACGGCGGCTCCTTCGAGAACCGGCTTCGCTTCGCGCGTGAGGTCATCGACGAGGTGCGCCGCCGGGTCGGGGACGACTGGGTCGTCGGCGTGCGCATCACCCTCTCGGATTTCATCCCGGGCGGCCTCGGGCCGGGCGACGCCGTGCAGACGGCGCGCCTGCTCGAGGACGACGGGAAGATCGACTACGTCAACGTCTCGGCGGCGGGCTACCACAACATCCACATGGCGATCCAGCCCTCGGACGCCCCCGACGGCTACCTCGTCGAGCTGTCTGCAGAGGTGAAGAGCGCCGTCTCCCGGTTGCCGGTGTTCACGATCGGCGGGATCAAGGATCCGGCCATGGCGGACGAGATCGTCGCCTCGGGCAAGGCCGACATGGTCGCGATGACGCGAACGCAGATCGCCGATCCCGAGTTCGCGAACAAGGCGCGCGAGGGACGCGAGGACGAGATCTACCACTGCATTCGCGGCAACCAGGGCTGCATCGGCCGCGTGTTCAAGGGGCTGGCCATCAACTGCACCGTGAACCCGGCCGCCGGTCGCGAAGCCCGCTTCGGGATCGGGACGCTGACGCCGGCCGAGCAGCCCGCTCATTGGCTCGTCGTCGGCGGCGGGCCGGCGGGCATGAAGGCGGCCGAGACACTCGCCAAGCGCGGCCACCACGTCACGCTGCTCGAGCGGGAGGCGGAGCTGGGCGGCCAGGTGAACCTCATCCTGCGAACGCCGGGCCGGGAGACGTTCGCGTGGGTGACGACCGACCTCGAGCGCCACATGCGCAAGGCGGGCGTCGACATCCGGCTCGGTGTCGAGGCGACGGCCGAGACGATTGCCCAGATCGGCGCCGACAGCGTCGTCCTCGCAACCGGAGCAGTGCCCTCGCGAAGCGGCTTCTCGATCGTCAACCCGCTCGTCGACGAGCTGCCGGGCGCCGGCGAGGAGCACGTAATCCACGCCTGGGACGTCCTCACCGAGAGCCGTCCGATCGGGGAGCGCGTCGTCGTCCTCGACGACGACGGTGGCCGCTACGCCGCCGGCGTCTGTGAGGTGCTGCTCGACCGCGGCAAGCGAGTCGAGGTCGTCAGCAGGTTCAACGCGCTGTTTCCCTCGACGATGTACGGGCTCGACCTGGCGACGCTCTACGGCCGGCTGATGGGGAAGGGGCTCGTCGATCGGCTGAACCACTGGGCGAAGTCGGTGGACGGCGACAGCGTGACCGTCTTCAACCTCTTCACCGGCGCCGAGGCCGTCCTCGACGGCGTCGATACCGTCGTGCTCGCGACGGGGCCGAAGGCGAACGACGACCTCTACCACGAGCTGAAGGGGACGGTCTCGAACCTCCACCGGGTCGGCGACTGCGTTGCGCCGCGCAAACTCGACCATGCCATCTACGAGGGCTACCTGGCGGGTCGGGAGCTCTGGGACCCGGAGGAGCGCTACATCTACGAGGGCGACCTGGAGCGCGCGGACGTCCGCGCGTAGCGTCGCTTCCGGCCCAGGGTCGCGTGCCCGATCGAGTTCGCCTCACCGTCCCGAGCGACGAACGCTCGCTCGAGCTGGCGGGCGCCCTTGCCCGCCACTACGGGCACGTCCTCGGCATGACGCCCGAGGAGACCGACGCCCTCGCCGGCTCGGTCGTCGACCTCGTGCGCTTCACGCTCGAGCACGCGTACCCCGGAGAGCCGGACGGAGACATCGAGCTGACGCTCGACCTCGTCGGCCGGAGCATCCAGGTGGACGTCCACGACTGGGGCCGGCCGCTCACCTCGGCGGACCAGGCGAGCGGGCTCCCTCCCGACCTGCGCGCGATCGCCCACGAGGCGGACGACCTGAGGCTCATCAACCTCGGGGCAGACGGGAAGCGCCTCATCCTGACCAGGCTCGTGTCGTCGACCGTTCACGCCGAGCCCGAGTCCCACGACTTCGACTCGCCGGGACGGCGCGGGGCTGCGGTGCCGAGCGACGCCCGTGACGAGGTCGAGATCAGGGACGGCGCCCCGGACGATGCGGAGGCGATCTCCCAGCTCCTGTACGAGAACTACCACCTCACCTACGGCCATCCGGACTTCTACCGTCCGCGCTGGGTGAGCGAGCGCCTCGAGACGGGCGCGCTTCTCTCCACCGTCGCCGTTCACGACGGGCAGGTGATCGGCCATCACGCGGCGCTGCCCGTGCCCGGCACGGCCTCGGCGGAGACCGGCGTCGCGGTCGTCCACCCGGCCTATCGCGGCCTCGGGATCTTCAACCGCGTCTTCGATCATACGATCGCCCGAGCGGAGGCAGGAGGGCTCGACGCGGTCTGGGGACGCGCGGTCACGGTTCACCCGTACAGCCAGCGCGCCGAGCGGTCCCACGGCTACCGGGAGACGGCGCTGCTGCTCGCCTCGGTGCCGGCGCAGATGGCGATGGCGGGCGCCCTGGCGACCACACCGGGACGGCGCACCGCGTCGCTCGTCACGTACCGCGTCCTGCGGCGCTCGGCTCGAGCGGTGTCCCTGCCGTCGCGTTACGCGGATCTTCTCCGTGCCACGTACGAGAACAGCGGACTCGAGCTGGCAGAGCCCGTGGGCGATCCACCGGAGGACGAGGCGGTCGCGGCCGAGGAGGACGAGTCGCGCGCGACGGGGTACATCACCGTGCGCGCCCGGGATCCGGAGGGTTTCGCGAGGGTGCTGAGGCACCACCTCGCCCGGCACGTCGACGTCGTCTACGCCGATCTCGACCTGCATCGGGGCATCGCGACGGACGAGGCAGTCGCCCGTCTCAACGAGCTCGGGTTCTTCTACGCCGGTCTCGTTCTGCACGGGCCCGACGGCCACGACTTCCTGCGCCTCCAGCGCATGAACGCCGAGAACGTCGAGCTCGAGCAGATCGTGTGCGACTCCGACTTCGCCGGCGCGCTGCTTGCGGCCGTGCTCGCTGACCGCGAGCAGGTCGGCGGCTAGGCAATCTGCCACCACGAGAATCCCTGAGTCACCGCGCAGCCGGCCCCCGATCGGGCGGTCCGGCGGGCGCCCAGCGTCAGGTCTTGTTCTACCGGGTGTCAGATCTTGCGTTGACGGGTGTCAGACCTTGCATGTTGCGCCTGAACGGGAAACCGGCTTGGGACCGCGGGTCCTCCTCGTCTCCCTCGGGCAGAGGGCGCCGCCACAGGATGCGCCACGTCCCGCGGCAGGGGCACGCAATCCGAGCTTTATCCCGCTCCGTGACTCCAAGAGCCTGGCTGGTGAGTCCGACGTATTGCAACGCAAGATCCGACACCCGTCAACGCAAGATCTGACACCGGGGTTTCCGGAGACACCGCGTTTCCGGACAGACACCGGGTGTGCGGGCGGCCGTGGCGCCCTGGTCGTTCGAGGTCTCTGCCGACGCTGAGGCTCCGCCGTGGGTTCTCAGAGAACACCGCCCGTGTGGAGGAACACGATCGGCCTCGAGGAGCCGAGCTCGCCGCGTCCGGCGAGGTCGAGCAGGCCTGCGAACGCCTTGGCCGTGTACACGGGGTCGAGGTCGACTCCCTCGAGCGATCGGAGGCGGTCGCCGGCCGCCGCCCCCGCCTCGGAGGGCACCGCGTAGCCTGCGCCGACGTACCGATTGCCGACGAGCGGAACATCGCGTGCAGTGAAGGCTCGGCGAGGAGGCGGAGATCCGTTGGGAGACCTCCGTGGCCAGCCGGGCGATCGAATCGGGGAAGCGTCGCCACAGGTTGCCGACGTCGATCCCGACCGGCCGAAGCTCCGATCCGCAGAACCGCAGGCCTGCGAGGAGCCCGGAGAGCGTCGCCCCGGTTCCGGCGGCCAGAATCACCCAGGCGCCGCCGATTCCGGCCTCGCGCGCCTGCTCGTCGAGCTCGGCCGCCGCGCGGACGTAGCCGAGACCACCACGCCACGAATAGCCCCCGACGGGGACGAACTCGTGCGGGCCGACGAGAAACCAGGCGGCGGCGTGGCCGAGCCCGATCGCCTGCTCGATGGTGAACACGGGCCGGGTCGACCTGCCGAACGGAACGAAGTGGAGGCGGGCCCCGGCACGGGCCGTGGCAAGGGCGTTGCCGTCGAGGGTGCGCGGCCGGCGCTCGAAGTAGATCGCGTGAGCGGTCATCCCCAGCCGGCGGGCCGTCTCGGCGGTCAGCCTCACGTGGTTCGACTGCAAGGCGCCGAAGGTCGCCACCCGCCGGGCGCCCTTGCCCTCGGCCCGGGCAAGGAGGTACTCGAGGCTCCGGACCTTGTTCCCGCCGACGAGGTCGTCGCGCTTGACGAAGACGTCTCGCCCGAGCTCCCGGCTCAGGGCCGGCAAGTGCCCGAGCGGTGTGGGCCACTCGGCGAGCGAGAGGCGAGGAAACGCCTCGAGCCGGCCCTCGAGGGCGCTGCTCACGCGAGCAGGTGCGCTGCCAGGCGCTTTCCGAGCGCGACGATCGTCACGACCGTCGGCCGGCCGAGCGCCTCCGGGAAGACGCTTGCGTCGCACACGTAGAGGCCGCTCACCTCCGTTTGCAGGTCCCGGTCGAGCATCGTGCCGATCCGGACCGTGGCGCTGGGATGCGTACCGCGCTTCGGGCTCGTGAAGATCGTCCCGGGATCGGCGCCGGCAGCCCGCAAGATGCGCCGCGCCAGCTCCTCACCCTGCCGGAGCCGCTCGTGGTCGGCCGGGGTCATCGGCTTCGACACGGACCCGTCGGGCAGGAGGCCGCCGGACACGTCGTCCTTCAGCTTGACCATCACGCCGTAGAGCGAGCGCCAGCGCGACCAGCTGCGGACGTTCGGCAAGCCTGCTCGGGCGGCTGCGAGCGGATAGACCAGCCACGGATCGACGAGCGTCGAGAGCATGAACCCGTCCGCGGGGGCCTCGGACGACCAGGTCATCGGCGGGTCCGGGCCGTTCCCCGCATCCGGCCCGACGCCGTAGACCATCACCGTCGTGTCGGTTGCCAGCCCGACGCCCGCCCCCGCGAGCCCTGACGAGCGCAGGATCTGCGGCGTCCCCAGGCCCCCCGCCGAGAGCACGACCGTGGCTGCCTCCACCCGGAACGGCCTTCCCCGCGCCGTGCCGGCCACCCCGGTCGCCTGCCCGTCCGCGACCGTCACCCGGCTGACGCGGGCTCTCGTGCGAAGCACCGCGCCGGCCGCAACCGCGTCGTCGACGTACTCCGCGGCGCTCCACTTCGCACCGCAGCGACAACCCAGCATGCACGCGGCGCTGCAGTCGTAGACCCGGGCCCGGGCCGGCTCGACGAGCTTCGGCTGCGGGGCGAAGGCGTGGCCGACGGAAAGGCCGGCCTCCGCGAGGCGTGTCGAGCCGGCGCCGCGGAGGGGCTCCGGGAGCGGCGCCACGCCGAGCTCCGCGACGGTCTCGGCGACCTGCGAGGCGAGGTCGATGCCGTAGCGCTCGCGAAGCCAGGGCGGCGGCGGCGAGGCACAGCCGCAGTACATGCTCGTCGCTCCGCCCACCATCAGCGGGCGGACGATCGAGAGGCCTTCGCGCGCGCGCAGGAAACCGGCACGCTCCGTGTAGAGCATCCCGCCGAGGTACGTCCCGTACCACGGGCGGAAGCGATGATCGGACCCGCGCTCGAGGAGGACGACGCGCTTGCCGCCGCGCGCGAGCGCCCGCGCGACCGTGGCGCCGCCCGGCCCCGAGCCGACGACCGCGACGTCGCAGTCGAGGACGGCGGGCCCGTCGCTAGACGAGCTCGAAGGCGATGTCCTTCGCACCCTCCCACTGTACGGCCCGCCCAGCTCCGGGAGCTGCTCCCGACCCTCGACGACCGTCAGGAAGTGGTTGCCGGCCAGCGGCCCGGCGACGCTCGCGAAGAAGGTCGGCCCGTACGGGAAGAGGATCTCGACCTCCGACACGCCGCCCGGGTAGAGCAGTATGTCGCCCGCCTGGGGAATCGCCGTCGCGTTCTCGGGCGGCAGGTCGAGCAGGTGCTGGTTCCCCATCGGCACCCACCCGGCGAAGCCGCTCCAGCGCGCCTGGATGATCTTCGCCCGGTAGGGGAGCAGGCCGCGGAACAGCGCGCACGTCCTCGGCGCCGACCCGTCCTCGAACCGGGCGGTGAACCGCCAGGCTCCGACCGTGATCGCCACGTCGTTCACGAGCTCCTCCTCGGTGTCAGAAAGCGGCCGAGCGGCTCGGCCGCGAACGCCCCGTCCGCGTACACCGTCTGTCCGCGCAGCAGCGTACGCGTGATGCGGCCCCGGATCGGAAGGCCCTCGTAGGCGCTGAACCGGTGTCGGTAGTGAAGGTCGCCGAGCTCGACGGTGCCGTCCCACGCGAGGTCGACGAGCGCCAGGTCGGCGTCGTCGCCGACTGCGATCTCGCCCTTCCCCGGAAGCCGGAACCGGCGGGCGGCGTTCCCCGCAGTCACCGCCGCGATCGTCTCGAGCGGCAGCCCGCGCTCTCCGTGGCCTGCCGCGAGCAGGAGCTGCAGCGTCGACTGGCAGCCGGAGATCCCGCCCCAGGCCGTGAAGAAGTCACCGACCTTCACCTCGGGCGCACCCGGCGAGTGGTCGGACGTGACCATCGGCAGGACGTCCCTCGGCGAGCTGCGACCAGAGCCCGTCGCGATCGTCGGCGGTGCGCACCGGAGGCGCCGACTTCAGCGCGATTCCGACGCGCTCGACGTCCTCCTCGGTGAAGAGGAGGTAGTGCGGGCACGTCTCGCAGCGTCACGTCGACGCCTCGGGCCTGCGCCTCGGCGACCATCGCCGACGCCGCGGCCGGTCGAGACGTGGACGATGTGCGTCGCGCAGCCGGTCTCCTCGGCGAGGAGAATCGCCCGGCTCATCGCCTCGAGCTCGGCGACGACGGGCCGCGACTGCGACGAAGTCGCGGCGGCCCGACGCGTCCGAGCTCGCGCGCACGAGCGCCGAGGCGCGGCGACGACGGCCGGCGTTCTCGGCGTGCAGCAGCAGGATCGAGCCGAGCGAGGCGATCGTCTGCATCCCCTCGAAGAGCGAGAGATCGTCGACGGCCGGGAACTCGTCGATCCCCGAGTGGCACATGAACGCCTTGAAGCCGGCCACGCCGCGCTCGTGCTGCTCGGCAGCCGCTCGACGTTGCCCGCGACGAGACCGCCCCAGAGCGCGAAGTCGACCAGCGAGGAAGCCGAGACGGCGGCCAGCTTCTTGTCGAAGGACGGCCCGTCCACCGTCACCGGCATGTTGTTGAGCGGCATGTCGACGTAGGTCGTGGCGCCTCCGGCCGCCAGCGCCCGCGTGCCGGTGGCGACGCCCTCCCACTCGGTGCGTCCCGGTTCGTCGAAGTGGACGTGCGGGTCGACGCCGCCGGGAAAGACGTGCAGGCCGGCCGCGTCCAGCTCCTCGGCGCCGCCGGGGAGCTCGGGCGCGATCGCCGCGACGAGCCCGTCGATGATCCCGATGTCGAGCCGCTCGACGCCGTCGGGCCGGACGGCCTCGCCGCCGCGGACGACGAGATCGAACTCAGCCAGCGTCGACCTCGTCTGCGAGAAGGCGCAGGAACGCCTCGACGACGTCGATCGCAACGGCGACGTCCGCGCGCTCGACGGCCTCGTCCGGATGGTGGCTGATCCCGCCCTTGCAGCGCACGAACAGCATGGCCACGTCGGTCAGGTGGGAGATCGAGACGGCATCGTGGCCCGCGCCGCTCGGCAGCTCGCGCGGCGGCACGCCGACCGACTCCACCGCCCGAGCGAGCAGCGCGCCGAAGCCTGGGCGACATGGCGACAGCCGGATGGTCCTGAAGCGGCCGGAGCTCGTGGCGAAGGCCTCGCCGGTCGCAGATCGCCGCCGTCAGCGTCTCCAGGCCCGCGATCGCCTCTACCCGAACGGCGTCGTCCTGGTGGCGGATGTCGTAGCTCAGGGTGACGTGCCCGGGGATGACGTTGCCGACGTTCGGCGCGACCTCGACCCGGCCCACGGTCGCGATCAACCCGGGCTCCTCGCGCATCGCGGCCTCGACGCCGAGCACGAGCTCGGCGGCACCGCAGAGCGCGTCGCGGCGGAGGTCCGGCGGAGTGTTGCCGGCGTGACCGGCCTCGCCGATCAGGTCCACGAACCCCCGGCTCTGACCGGCGATCGCCGTGACCACCCCGACCGGCAGCCCCTCCGCCTCGAGCACCGGCCCCTGCTCGATGTGCACCTCGAGGTAGCCGAGCAGCCGATCGGGGACGCCGGCTCCGGAGCACGCCTCCGCCGGGTCGCCGCCCATCGCCCGGACCGCGTCCGCGAGCGGCTCGCCGTCGTCGGCGGTCAGCTCGAGCTCGGCCTCGTCGAGCAACCCGGCGTACGCGCGGCTCGCGAGGTAGGACGACTTGAAGCGAAGGCCCTCCTCGTCGGCGAAGGCGACGACCTCGACGGCGTAGGGGAGCTCGTCGGCGGCGAGGCGCTCAGCCGCCGCGCCGCCGACGAGGACCCCGAGCGGGCCGTCGTAGCGACCGGCATCCCGCACCGAGTCGAGGTGGGAGCCGAGGAGCAGGGTCGGCAGCTCGTCCGCCCCGCGCCGCCCGATCACGTTGCCGATCGCGTCGCGGCGCACGGTCATCCCGGCCTCGGCCAGCCAGCCGGCGGCGGCGTCGAGCGCGGCGCGGAGCGACTCCGTCCCGTAGGGACGGGTGATCTCTCCGGTGCTCTCGCTGAAGCGCGCGAGCGCGTCCGCGCGCTCCATCACGCTCTCGGCCGTCCCCCTCACGAAGCCGCGAGCGCCCGCAGTACGGCGTCGCCGAACGCCGTCGTCGTCGCCGTGCCCCCGAGATCGCGTGTCGGCGACTCGGCGAGCGCGCGGTCGATGGCCGCGTCGAGGCGGCGGCCGTCGTCCGGACGGCCGAGACCGAAGCCGAGCATGAGCGCGACCGAACGGAGCATGCCGGCCGGGTTCGCGACGCCGGCTCCGGCCACGTCGGGAGCGGAGCCGTGCACGGGCTCGAAGAGACCCGGTTCCGCATCCCCGAGGCTCGCGGAACCGGCGAGGCCCAGCCCACCGGTGACCGCCGCCGCCTCGTCGGAGAGGATGTCGCCGAACATGTTCTCGGTGACGATCACGTCGAACCGCTCGGGCGCCTGCACGAGCTGCATCGCCGCGTTGTCGACGAGCATGTGGTCGACCTCGACGTCCGCGAACCCGCCCGCGACATCGTCGACGACGCGACGCCAGAGCCGCGACGTCTCGAGCACGTTCGCCTTGTCGACCGAGGTCAGCTTCCCGCGACGCGTGCGGGCGAGCTCGAACCCTCGTCTGACGAGCCGTTCGATCTGGTCGGGGTGGTACTCGCAGGTGTCGAAGGCGCTGCCGTCGTCGCGCGTTCCGCTGGCGCCGAAGTAGAGGCCGCCGACGAGCTCCCGGACGATGACGAGGTCGATGCCGTTCTGCCGCGAGGGGCGGAGGTTCGCGTAGACGTCCAGCGCAGCGCGAAGGCGAAGTAGGCCCTGTTCGGGCCGCACGTCGGCCGCGTCGAACTCGGGATCGCCGATCGGGCCCTTGACGACGGCAGCGGCCGACCGGCATGCGTCGAGCGTGTCCTCGGGGAGCGGATCGCCGTGCAGCCGGATCGCCGCGCCGCCGAACGGATGCTCCTCGAGCTCCACATCCGGGGCGAGCGCGCCCAGCACCCGCCTCGCCTCCTCGCTGATCTCCGGCCCGATGCAGTCCCCGGGCAGCAGGACGACCTTCACGCCGGCGCCGCCACCTCGCCGGGGACGCCTGCCAGGTACGCGAGAGCCTCCTCCAGGCTGACGACGTCCGCGTACTTCGCCTGGATGTCGAACAGGTTCGCGTCGTGAGGCGCCTGCGCACGGTCGCCTACGCACTCGCGGGGGACGATCGCCGGCCAGCCGTACTGGAGCAGGTCGATCGCCGTTGCGCGGACGCAGCCGCTCGTCGTGGCGCCGCAGAGGATCACCGAGTCGACCTGAAGCGAACGGAGAACGGAGGCGAGGTTCGTCCCGAAGAAGCCGGACGCTCCCTTCTTGAGCACCACCACCTCGTCGTCACGCGGCTCGAGGCGCGGGTCGATCTCCACCCAGCGGCTGCCGATCTCGAGCTCGCCGAGGGCCGGCACCTTCTGCAGCCAGAGGCCGCCGTCCTTGCCGTGTGGCTCGAAGCCGATGGTCGTGAAGACGACCGGGAGCCCCTTCGCACGGGCGGCGTCGAGCAGTCGTCGCGTGGACTCGACCTCGGGCGTGAGATCGGCGCCGAGCGTCGAGGACGGGTCCGTGAACCCGCGGCTCAGGTCGATGACCAGCACGGCGGGCCGGCTGCCGAGCGAGAACTGCTGCCCGAGCCCGGCCTCCTCGTAGATCCGGTGTGCGATTTCGTCGCTCATGCCGGGACCGCCTTCGCGGTGAGCTCCTCCCCGAAGCGGGCGCGCTTCACGAACCGCCCGGCCCCGGGCTCCGCCACCAGCTCGCCGGAGTCGACGACGACCTGGCCGCGAACGAGGACGAGCTCCGGCGCGCCGGTCACCTCGGTTCCCTCGAACAGGTTGTAGTCGACGGCCGAACGGTGGGTCTTCGCCGAGAGGGTGTGGGTCTTCTCCGGATCCCAGACCACGATGTCGGCGTCCGAGCCCGGCGCGATCGTGCCCTTGCGCGGGTAGAGGCCGAAGAACTTCGCAGGGTTGGTGGAGACCAGCTCGACGAACCGGTTCAGGGAGAAGCGGCCCTCGCGCACGCCGAACGTGTAGAGCATGTGGAGCCGGTTCTCGATGCCCGGCCCGCCGTTCGGGATCTTCGAGAAGTCGCCCTTGCCGAGCGTCTTCTGGCCGTCCCAGTTGAACGGGCAGTGGTCGGTCGAGACGACCGAGAGGGTTCCGGTGGCGAGCGCGTGCCACAGGTGCTCCTGGTTCTCCTTCGGCCGCGGAGGCGGCGTGTAGACGTACTTCGCGCCCTCGAAGCCCGGCTGCTCGAGCGCCGTCTCGTCGATGAACAGGTACTGCGTGCAGGTCTCCCCCCAGGCGCGCCAGTTGTCGGCGCGGGCCCGGGCGATCGGCTCGATCGACTCCTTGCACGAGACATGAACGACGTAGAGAGGGGCTCCGGCCACGTGGGCGAGCTGGATCGCGCGGTTCGTCGCCTCCCCCTCGGTGATCGGCGGCCGCGTGCGGGCGTGCCAGACGGGCTCCGTCTTTCCCTCGGCCAGCGCCGCCTTCACGAGCACGTCGATCGCGTCGCCGTTCTCGGCGTGCACCATCACGAGCGCACCCGTGTCGGCCGCCACCTGCATCGTCCGGAAGAGCGTCTCGTCGTCCACCATGATCGCGCCCTTGTAGGCCATGAACAGCTTGTACGAGGTCACTCCCTCGTCCGGCAGGCGCGCCAGATCCTCGAGCGTGCCGGCGTCCTTCAGGTCGGTGATGCCGATGTGGAAGCCCACGTCGATGACGGGCTTCGCCCGTTCGATCTTCTCGTGGTAGTTCGCGAGCGCGTCGGGGAACGTCGTCCCGGGAGCCTGCATGCAGAAGTCGATCAGCGTCGTCGTGCCGCCGAACGCGGCGGAGACCGTTCCCGAGGTGAAGTCGTCGCACGTCACCGTTCCGCCGAACGCCATTTCCAGATGCGTGTGCGGATCGATCGCGCCGGGCATGACGATCTTCCCGGTCGCGTCGACCACCCTGGCGGCCTGGACGTCGAGCGACTCGCCGAGCAGCGTGACCGTCTCGTTCTCGACGAACACGTCGCCGACGTAGTCGTCCATGGCGGTCACGATCCGGCCGCCCTTGATCAGTACCGACATGCGCGTCTCCCTTCCACTCGCGACACCGCCATCGTAACGGGCCGGACAGGTCCGGCCCCTACGGCAGAGGCGAGGGTGGGCCGAACAGGTCCGGCCCCTACGGCAAAGGTGACGGTGTAGGGGCGGGACCTGTCCCGCCCTTTTCCTAGGGGCGCGCGGGCTACTGCGCCCGGGCGCCGGCTCCCGCCGACGCGTCGGGTGGGATCTCGAGCCCCTCGGTCTCGCCGAGCTCCTCGGCCAGCTGCACGTCGTGCGCGACCTCCTGGCGCCCCGCCCGCCGGCGTAACGTGATGCCGGCCGCGATCAGCACGATCGCCACGACGAGGAGGATGAACAGGGTCGTCGCGGTGCCGAGGGCATAGAGATCCGGCCGCAGCACGGAGCCGACGCTCAGAGCGAAGATCTGGATCGGCAGGGTGAGCGTGCCCGACGCGATGACGAGCGCCGTGCGGTCGTACTCGTTCCACGAGAGCACGAAGCCGAACAAAAATGCGCCGAAGATGCCCGTCCAGACGAGCGGCAGCGTCACCTCGCGGAACGTTCGCACGGCGCTCGCCCCGAGGTCGCGCGAGGCCTCCTCGACCCGCTCGTCGTAACGGTTCCACACTGCCACCATGACCAGGAAGCCGAACGGGATCGCCCAGACGACGTTCGTGCCGATCGCGGCGAGCCCGCCGAACTCCGCGAGCATCGCCGGCCAGCCCGGGGTCTCGCCCATCGTCTGCCAGAAGAGCGACGTCCCGAGGCTGAGCAGGAAGCCCGGCGTCATCAGGCCGAGCAGGATGATGTAGAAGAGGATCCCGTCGCCCTTGAAACGCCGCCTGTAGGCCATCGAGAGCGTGAAGGCGAGAACCGCGGAGATCGCGCCGACGAGGAGCGCCAGGTAGAGGGACGAGAGCGTCGCCGAGCGGATCTCGTCGGCGTGTGATCCCGGAACCGAGTCGTCGAGGAGCGCCTGCCACCAGGTGCCGCTGAAGCCCTGCATCGGGAAGTACGGAAGCCCGCGGCCGCCCTGGAACGAGAGGATGGCCATGAGGATCATGGGCAGGTAGAGAATCATCGTGAAGAGCACGAAGTAGACCGTGAGCGCCCACTTGGCGGTCTTCGAGCGCTCCACGGCTCAGAGCTCCTCTCGCAGGTTCGAGAACCGAAGCAGCACGAAGACGCCGAGGATCATGGCCAGCACCAGGAAGACGGCCGAGGCGGCCGCGATCGGGAACTGGATGCCGACGACGTAGGTCTGGACGATCGTGCCCACCGAGGCCACCTGGCCTCCGCCGACGATCCGCGTCGTCCCGTAGTCGCCCATCGTCAGGACGAACGTGAAGATCGAGCCGATCACGATCCCCGGCATCACCTGCGGCAGGGTGACCGCCCGGAACGATCTGAGCCAGTTGCCCCCGAGGTCGCGCGCGGCCTCGAGCGAGCTGCGGTCGACCTGTCCGAGCATGAAGAAGAGGGGCGTGACCATGAACAGGATGTAGAGCTGGATCAGCGCGAGCGTGACGGAAAAGCGGGAGAAGCCGAGGATGTCGAGCGGCGCGTCGATCAGGCCGATCTTCTCGAGCACCTGGTTGATCGCGCCGCTGCGCCCCATCAACGGGTACTCCCAGGCCACCGCGCGGATGAGGTAACTGGTCAGGAACGGCGCGAGGAGGACGAGGAAGAGCGCGATCTGGTTTCGCACGCTCTTGATGTAGAAGGTCAGGTAGTAGGCGATCGGAAAGCCGAGAACGAGGCAGGCGCCCGTCACGATCAGGGCGATGAAGAAGCTGTTCTTCAGCTGGTTCCAGTAGACCTCCGAGCCGAACAGCGTCCGGTAGTTGTCGAGAGTGAAGGTCTTCTCGAAGCCGGCCAGGCTCGGCGTCCAGAACGAGACGAGGATGATCATCACCACGGGCGCGACGAGGAAGAAGAGGAGCCACAGCGCCCCCGGGAGCGCCCAGAGCGCCGTTATCCAGCCGCGCCGGCCGCTGACACCGGCCTCGCCGAGCGCCCCTTCGCGCGCGACCTCGCCGGGAGCGGCCTCTTCCTCGACGCGCTCGAGCGCGTCGAGGTCTTCCGTGTCGAGGCGGGGGATGTCGGGCCCGTCAGGACTCGAGGAGCTGGACATCCTCTTCCTTCCAGGAGATGCCGAGCGTCGAGCCCTCCGTGCCCCGCAAGGTCGGATAGCGGTCGCCGTCCACCTTGGCGAGGAACCGCTCGCCGCCCACCGAGAGATGGAGCTTGATCAGGTCGCCCAGGTACTCGACGAAGACGATCTCGGCCTGCGCCCGGTTCAGGTCGCCGTCGGTCGGAGCGCCGAGCTCCGCGTCGATCGCGGCCGCGCGCACGGCGGCGGTCACGGCGTCGCCCACCGCGAGCGACGAGCCCGGCGCCTGCACGCTGGCCTTCACCAGGCCGTCGATCACGACGCGATCGCCCTCCCGGGCCGCGACGCTGCCGCGGATGATGTTGTTGTCGCCCATGAACGAGGCGACGACCTCGTTCTTCGGCCGGGTCGAGATGGTGAGCGGATCCGCCACCTGCTGGATCTTCGCCTCGTGCATGACCACGATGCGATCGGCCATCGAGAGCGACTCCTCCTGGTTGTGCGTCACGTGGATGAACATGAGGCCGAGCTGACGCTGCAGGTTGCGAAGCTCGACGCGCATGCGCAGCTGGAGAAGCCGGTCGAGGTCGCCGAGCGGCTCGTCGAGGAGCAGCGCCTTCGGGCTCGTCACGAGCACCCGGGCGAGCGCGACGCGCTGTTGCTGGCCGCCCGAGAGCGCGCGGGGCTTGCGGTCGGCGAGCTGCGAGAGGCCGACCATCTCCAGAATCTCCATCGCCCGCCGGCGGCGATCCCCCTTCGGCATGGCCTGCATCTTGAGGCCGAACTCGACGTTCTCGACCGTCGAAAGGTGCGGAAAGAGGGCGAAGTGCTGGAAGACGGTCGTGGTCGGCCGCTTGTCGGGCGTGAGGCCGACGAGCGACTGCCCGTCGAGCAGGATCTGCCCGCTCGTCGGCTCCTCGTGGCCGCCGATCATCCGCAGCGTCGTCGTCTTGCCACAGCCGGACGGCCCGAGCAGCACGACGTACTCGCCGTGCTCGATGGTCAGGTTGAAGTCGTCGACGGCGACGACGTTGCCGTCGAAGACCTTCGTCAGATTGATCAGCTCCAGGCCGGGCCCGGACGGGGCGGCGGCCGAGGGGGCGGTCGCAGCCGCCCCCTCGCCCTCGCGTGTCGCGTTCGCGTCCTCCATCCGCTTCGAGCTAGGCGGCGAGGAACTCGTTCCAGCGCTGGATCTGGTACTCGTTCTCCTGGAAGTACGAGTTCCAGGAGCTGTAGTTGCAGGCGCGGTCCGTGAACGAGCCTCCGTCGCGAACCTGCCCCTGCTTGATGTCGCCGACCTGGCCGGTGATGCCCGGCAGATCGGTTGCGGCCGCCTGGCCGTCGATCCAGAAGGCCCACTCGTCCGGACTCACGAACTCGCGGCTCGTCTCCTGCACCGAGTTGTAGTAGCCCTGGCGCATCATCAGCGCCGCCGGCTCGCCGCTGTACCACCAGTTGATGTAGTCGTAGCAGGCCTGCAGCAGGCTCGGGTCGCTCTCGGCGTTCTTCGAGATCGAGAGGTTGCCGCACCAGCCGCGGAAGCCCTCGGGCGGAGCCGCGTAGCGGACGTTCTGACCCTGTGCCACGAGCAGCGCGACTGCCGGCGACCACATCGACTCGAGCACGACCTCGCCGGAGGCCATCAGGTTGACCGACTCGTTGAACTCGGTCCAGAACGCCCGGAACTGGTCCTTCCGGTCGATCAGGATGGTGACGATGGCGTCGATCTCCTCCTTCGTCATGTTGCCGAGGTTGCCGAAGGTCATGAGACCGAGCGCCTTCGCGGCGTTGCCGGCGTCCTGCAGACCGATACCGGGATCGTTGAGAAGCGCGACGCGCCCCTTGTACTCGGGGTTGAAGAGCTCGCCCCAGGAGACCTCGTTCGGCTCCTTCTGGATGACGTCGGCGTTGTAGCCCATCGAGTCCATGTTGAAGATGGCCCCCGGGGCACCGACCGTGTACGCCGGCTCGTCGCCGGTCGGCTGGCCACTCGACTCGTCGATCCACTGGACGATGATCCCGTCGAGCTCGCTCGGCGTGTTCTGGTTCGTCACCCACGCGCCGCTCTGATCCGGATCCACGTACAGCCCGCGGAACGGCGCGTCGCCGTCACCGTAGGTGCAGCCCTGCCCCTGACCGGCCGTCGGATCGACGTAGCCGTGATTCATCAGCGGGTTCAGCTCGCCCCAGAACCCGAGCTTCGCGATCTCCTCGTTGTGGAAGTTCCCGGCCGGCCACGCCTGGTCGTACTGGTAGCTGTAGCCGGAGAAGACGTCGAAGGAGCCCGGCTGCGTGATCGCCTTCTGCACCATCGTGACCGAGTCGGTGACGTCGAAGGCGAGCTTGAAGCCCAGCGCCCCCTCAGCCATCTCCTTGATCGGGTCGATCAGGTCGACGCCGAGCCCCGTGACGCGGAGGGTGCCGGTGAACGCAGGCGCCTCCTCCGCAGCGGTCGTGGCCTGCGCGGTGGTCGCGGCGGCGGTCTCCCCGCCCCCGCCCGCGGCAGTCGTCGCCTCGCCTCCGGAGTCCCCGCCGCCGCAGGCGGCGAACAGCGCACCGAGGCCGAGAGCGCCGGCCATCGCCGCGCCGCCCTTCACGAGCTCCCGGCGCGTGAGACCGCGCTTCTTCAGCTCGTAGTCGAGATGCCGCTCGAGATTGTCACGATCCGGCTCTCGAGACTTCCAGTCCTCACTCATCCCCTCTTGCTCCTTTCTCCTCGCCGGCAGCTAGGCCCAGCAGAGAGTGCCCGGAGGCGGTCCGACGTGGAAGGTCGTATACAACCTCCGCCCCCTCCCGTCAACAGCGAACCGCCCGAAGTCTGACATCGCTTCCTCGTTAGGGCTCTCCGTTCGTGGTGGTCCAGGGATGCCGCTCTACCCTGGGCTCGCAATGATGAGACGAGCGCAGGACGGAAAGGTTGGCTCCGCGGTCACGCAGAGGCCGCTTGACGCGCACGGCTCCCCCCTTCCTGCGCTCTCCCGTGGCGCCTGAAGAAGTCGATCACGGCCGCGGCGTGCTCGTCCGTCGAGTCGAAGATCGTCGAATGGCCGGCGCCCGCGATCACGTGCTTCTCGGCGCCGGGGATGCCCTCGTAGATCGCCTCCTGGCCCGCGCCGCCCGGGCCCTGGTCCCACGGCGTCATGATGTCCTCGTCGCCGCCGAGCACGAGCGCCGGCGACGAGATCTTGCCGAGCCAGGGCCGGAGGTCCATATCGCACATGGCCTGGCAGGCGGCCGTGAAGACCTCGACGCGGTTCGAGTCGCGCAGGATCGTCTGGACGTGGTCGACGAGCCCGTCCGCTCCCTGCTCCTCGAGAAAGCGCTTCGAGAGCGCCTGCCAGGTGATGAGCTCGGCGAGAATCCGGCTTCCCGGCCCTTCCGGATCGAGGCGGGCGATGTCGATCCAGTTCTTGAACACGAGGTGCCCCGAGGCGCCCAGCTTCGCGGCGGCGCAGTTGATCACGACCGACGTCGTTCGCCCCGGGTACTTGCCGGCGAACGCGATCGCGATCATCCCGCCCATCGACGTCCCGTGGACGTGCGCCTGGTCGATCCCGAGCGCGTCCTGGAGCGCCGCCAGATCGTCCGCCCACACCTCCATGTCGTAGTGCTGCAAGGGCTTCTCGGAGGCGCCGTAGCCGCGCATGTCGAAGTCGACGACCCGAAAGCCGGCGTCCGCGATCGCGGGCGTCACTGGGTCGAGGTTGAAGTGACCGAAGCCGGCCCCGTGGATCTGAACGACGGGCTCACCCTCGCCGGTGACCCGGTGCCACAGGTCGACGCCGTTGACCCGGATCATGGTTCCCTCGGGCAGTTCTGCCATCACCCTCCTCCTCGATTGTCCGACATCGGCGTTCAGGCCTCCGCGACGGTGATCTCGACGGTTTCCGACCGCGTCTCGCCGTACGCGGCCCGGAAGTCGGCGTTGTCCGCGTACGACCGTTTCGGCAGCACCTTGCGCACGACGGTGAAGCGCGCCGGGCTCTCGGCGAACGGATAGGGGTCGATCGCCACGCGCCACGGGCCCCGGGGCTCGATCGTCAGCTCGGCTTCGCCGCCGGCATAGTCGAGCGGCGCCGGCGAGACCGAGTCCGGCTCGGCTGCCTCGGTCTCCCAGTCCTTGAGACAGAGCGAGAGCGAGAGCCGGTCGAAGACCTGCAGGAGCTTGTAGTTCGCCCAGCGCTCGTCCTCGGCCACGCCGACCTCCGATGCGCGGGCCTCGTGGGTCGCCTCCTGCTCGTCCACGAACTCGGCTATCCGGTCGCGGTACTCCTCGACGCCGGAGAGGCGAAGCGACGGCTGTGTCCCGTAGCGGCCGTTGTAGATCCCGGCGCCGTGCATCGAGACGAGCAGACCGGCGTAGGGATCCTCGCCTGTCACGACCTCGATGCAGGCCCGGTAGAAGGCGAGATGCGAGGGAATCGGGACGTCGAGGAAGGACGTCGGGCGCTCGCGCGCGGGGTCGAAGGTCGGCCGCCGGTCGTAGACCCCCCAGCCGTCGTCGTGACGCGTCGCCGCGAGCACGACGGAGTCGTAGGGACGGGGCCGCTTCGCCTCGCCGCCCCAGGCCGCGGCCAGCCGGCCTGACAGATCCGCGTGATCCGGCTGGCGGACGAGCTGCCAGCCGTCTCCGAGGTCGCGGACCAGCATCAGCCGTCACCGTCGGTGACGGATGATGCGTGTAGGGGCCGGACCTGTCCGGCCCGGTCGGGCGGGTCAGGACCCGCCCCTACGGGTCGTCCGGGGAGCGCGTCCATCACGTCGTCGACGGACACGACGTCCGCGTACTTCGTGTCGAGGTCGTAGAGGTTCGCCTCGTGCGCCGCCTCGTTGCGGTCGCCGACGGCTTCTCGCGGAACGGCCACGCGATACCCGTACTGGAGGGCGTCGACTGCCGTCGCCCGGACGCAACCCGACGTCGAGGCGCCCGTGACGACGACCGAGTCGCACCCGGACGCGGCCAGCAGGCTCGCGAGAGACGTTCCGAAGAACGCGGAGGCGAAGCACTTGACGAGGACCGCCTCGCCGTCCTCCGGCGCGATCCGCGGGTCGATCTCGACCCACGGGCTGCCGGCCTCGAGCGCCAGCAGGGCGGGGACCTTCTCGATGAAGACGGCCGCCGCCTGTCTGGCCGCGGCGTCGAACACGACCGTCGTGAAGACGACCGGAAGCCCCGCCTCCCGGAACGCCGTGAGCAGCGCTCCGATCTCGCGCACGACGTCGTCCAGGTCGCAGACGAGCGGCGAGGCGGGGTCGGTGAAGCCGCGGTTGACGTCGATCACGAGCAGCGCGGGACGCCGCCCCAGGCCCGCCCGGCCATGGAAGCCCTCGTGCTGCATCAGGACGATGCCGGCTCGGGGATGCCGTCGCCCTCCCGGACGCGCGAGAGCGCCACGTCACCGGGCTCGAGCGGCGACCAGCGAAGCGGCTCCGCCGGTTTCGGCGGGTCAAGCCCCGTCTCGGCTTCGCAGGCGGCGAGGACGTCGTCGAGCGGCGGGCCGAAGTCGAACGCGAGCGCCTCCCCGCGCTCCTCACGCTGGCGCGCCCGCTCGGCCTCCGTGGCCTCCTCATCGGCGGTCCCGTCGTCTCCGATCACGACGCCGTAGCCCTCTCGCGCGAACTCGCGGCTGACGAGCCCGAACGAGACGTCGCGGACGACCGCCTCGACGGGGCGCTCGAGCCGGTCCTTCCAGCCGCCGCCGCCGGCCGTCCGGTAGACGAGCATGTCGCCGGGCTCGACCACCACGTTGTCGCACTTCGACGGGAGCACCTGCTCCGACCCGTCGGCGCGGACAAGCAGCTTCGACGAGCGGGCGCCGGGCCACCCGCCGAGCACGCCCCAGGGGCGCGTCAGCCAGCGGTCGTCGTGGATCGAGACCTCACCCGGCTCGAGGTACACATAGCGCTTCTCGACGCCGTTCCCGCCCCGGTGGAAGCCGGGCCCGCCGGAGTCGGTGACGGTCGAGTACCCGTCGATGCGGAGCGGATAGTAGGCCTCGAGGTACTCGGTCGGGATGTTTTCGAAGAGGGGCCACCAGGAGTGACCGTCCATGCCGTCGCCGATTGGCCGGCCGGGGATGCCGCCGTAGAGGATCTCCATCGAGTAGAAGTACTCGCCCTGGCGGTCCCAGCCCGAGTAGAGCATGTACGGGCTCGTCCCGTAGCCGGACGCCGTGTTCAGCTCGGGCGCGTTCTTGCAGAGCGCTCCGCCAAGCACGTCGAAGAGCCTGGCCAGGGCGTGGGTGCGGCAGCCGAGAGCGGACGGGAACCGCGGCCGGAGCAGGCTCCCCTCTGGCATGACCACGTGCAGGAGGGGATAGAAGCCGTCGTTGAAGAGGATCTGGGGGTCGTTGACCATGATCAGGTAGACCCCGATGAACATCTTGAACATGCCCTCGGAGAGGTAGAAGTTCACCGGGCCGAGCGCCTGCGGATCGGTGCCCGACCAGTCGAAGAAGGCGTGGTCTCCCTCCCGCCAGATCGTCAGCTTCATCTTGAACGGGCCGTTGCCGAGGCCGTCGTCGTCGACGTAGTCCTCGAAGGTCTGCGGCTCCTCGGGGATCGCGACCTGGATCAGGAACCGCATCGCCTCGTGCGTGCGGTCGAGGAGCGCCTGGAGCGCTGCCAGGTAGACGCCCTTGCCGAAGCGGTCGCAGAGCTCGACGACGCGCTTCTCGCCGGCCCGGCAGCCCGCGACGATCGCGAAGAGGTCGGCCCGGTTCATCTCGGGCAGCCGCATGTTGTTGAAGATCAGCTTGAGGACGGCCTCCTGGGGCTCGCCCCGCTCGAGGATCTTGATCGGCGGGATGATGAGGCCCTCCTCGAAGATCGTCCGCGCGCCCGTGGGCAGCGACCCGGGCAAGGGCCCGCCGCAGTCCATCTGGTGGCCGAACTGGGACGACCAGCCGACGAGCTCGTCGTCGTAGAAGATCGGGACGAGCACGAGCCAGTCGTTCGTGTGCGAGATCGACGCCGAGCACTTGAACGGGTCGGACGTGAGGATGACGTCACCCGGGTAGATGCCGCTGTCCCACTCCTCCATCATCTCGTTGATGTAGGCGCCGAACTGCCCGACCACCATGCGCCCGCGCGGGTCGGTGATCATCGGGAACTCGTCGTGCTGCTCCCTGATCACCGGGCTCATCGCCGAGCGGAAGAGCACGGCGTCCATCTCGAAGCGGGCGCTCTTCAGCGCGCCTTCGATGATGTCGAGCGTGACCGGGTCGACCTCGAGGTCGGGGATCTCCGCGATCCGGGGCTTCTCGCTGATTGCCATCGCTTTCTCCCCCTAGGCCTTCGGGTTGATCTGAATGTTGAAGCCGAGGTCGATCGCCGCCTCGTAGCCGGGCAGGACGACCGTCGTCGAGTCGAACTCGGTGACGATCGCGGGGCCCTCGAAGCGCATCCCCGGCGCGAGCCGCACGCGGTCGTAGATCTTCGTCGGCAGACGCTCGCCCTCGAACACGATCTCGTGCTCCTCGGCGACCGCGCCCGACGCGTCCTCGCCGCCGAGCTCTCCGGCCGGCAGCTCGGGCTTCGGCACTGCGCCGAAGCCGATCGCGCGCAGGTTGACGATCTCGGTCCGCGTGTCGTGCATCCGGAAGCCGTAGAGCTGCTCGTGCAGCCCGTTGAACCGCTCGTCGAGGTCGGCGAGGCCGTTCGCGCGCACGTCCTCGGGGTCGATCGCAACCGGGATCTCGTAGCCCTGTCCCCGGTAGCGCATGTCGGCCGCGAACGAGACGGTGCGCGCCTCGGCGGGGATCCCCTCGTCGTCCAGCCAGGCGACCGCGCGCTCGCCGAGCTCGTCGAGGATCTCGCAGACCTCTCCGGGATCAGCCTCGGAGAGGACACGGATATACGTGCGGGCGAACTCGTCGCGGAAGTCGGCCACGAGGTCGCCGATCGCGCAGAGGAGCCCCGGCGCGGGCGGGACGAGCACCGGGAAGGAGCCCATGATCTTCGCGACCGCGTTCGCGTGGAGCGGGCCCGCGCCGCCGTAGGCGACGAGCGCGAAGTCGCGTGGATCGTGGCCGCGCTGCACGGAGACGAGCCGCAGCGCACCGGCCATGTTCTCGTTGACGATCGCGAGGATGCCCTCGGCGGCCGCCTCGACCGAGGGGAGGCCCATGGCGTCGGCGATCGTCTGCACGGCCGCGCGCGCCGCCTCGACGTCGAGCTCCATCTCGCCGCCGAGCAGCCGCGGTGGCAGATGGCCGAGGACGACGTTCGCGTCGGTCACCGTCGGCTGCTCGCCGCCCATGGCGTAGGCGGCAGGGCCCGGGTCGGCCCCGGCCGACTGCGGGCCGACACGAAGCGCCTTCGTCAGCTCCGGCACGTGGGCGATCGAGCCGCCCCCGGCCCCGACCGTGTTCACGTTGACCGACGGCACCTTGATCCGGAAGTGGCTGATCGACGTCTCGCGGCCGATCGTCGGCTGGCCGTTCTGGCAGAGCGCCACGTCGGTGGACGTGCCGCCCATGTCGAACGTGAGGATGTCGTCGAAGCCCGCCTTGCGGGCCACGAACAGCGCCCCGGCGACGCCGCCCGAGGGGCCGGAGAGGATCCCGTAGATCGGGTTGCGGGTGGCCTCGCGCATCGTCATCAGTCCCGCGTCCGAGCGCAGGATGTTGACCTCGGCTCGGCCGCCGATCGACTCGAGCTGACGCTGCAGCTGCTCGACGTAGGTCGCCACCTTGGGCCGCACGTAGGAGTTCATGCAGGCCGTGAGCGTGCGCTCGTACTCGCGGAACTCCGGCAGCACCTCGGAGGAGAGCGTCACCGGGAAGCCCGGGTACAGCCGCTCGACGATCTCACCGATCGTCTGCTCGTGGGCGCCGGAGACGTACGAGTTGACCAGCCCCACGGTGAGGGACTCGACGCCCGACTCGACGAGGTCGCGCACGATCTCCTCGACCTGGGCCTCGTCCACCGGAACCACGGTCGAGCCGCGCGCGTCCATCCGCTCGACTGCCTCGCGCGTGTCGGACAGGAGGGCCGGCGGGTCGGGCTTGATCATGATGATCCAGCCGGCGAGTGGGCCGGGTGTCTGCGAGCGCGCGAGGTGGAGGATCTGCTTGAAGCCCTGCGTCGTGATCAGCCCGACCCGCGCGCCCTTCGACTCGAGCACCGCGTTCGTCGCGACCGTCGTGCCGTGGAGGATGTTGCGCAGATCCCCGACGTCGATTCCCGCCTCCTCGCAGATGCGGCGAACGCCCGCGATGACCCCCTCCGAGGGGTCCGCGGGCGTGGAGGGGGTCTTCACGCGGTACTGCCCGCCTCCGTTCCCGTCGCTCACGAGGAAGAGGTCGGTGAACGTTCCGCCGACGTCCACTCCCAGCCTGTACGCCATTCCTGTGTCCTTTCGTCCTCTCCGTCGTCAGCCCGCGACCGGCGCGAACGTGCCGGCCCGGTAGACCTGGCCCTCGAGCTGGCGCCCGAGAACGCCCTCGAGCCACTCGGCGACCGTGATCAGGCCGTCGAGGTCGATGCCCGTCTCGATCCCCTCCCCGTGGAGGAGATAGACGAGATCCTCGGTGCAGATGTTTCCGGTCGCCCTCGGGGCGAACGGACAGCCGCCGATCCCGCCGACGGACGCGTCGAGCACCGACGCGCCTGCCTCGACGGCCGCGAACGCATTGGCGATGCCGGTGTTCCG
The DNA here is from genome assembly GCA_963819905.1 of uncultured Thermoleophilia bacterium. Classification (GTDB taxonomy): domain Bacteria; phylum Actinomycetota; class Thermoleophilia; order Gaiellales; family Gaiellaceae; genus CAWCQC01. Next base: position 495,340 of record CAWFXP010000001.1, on the reverse strand, counting down.
CGTGTTGTGCAGGTGCACCGCGACGGGCTTCCCGAGCGCGACGCCCTCGCCGACGAGCCGCCGCACCTGGCGCGGCACGCCGACTCCGATCGTGTCCGCAAAGACCAGCTCGTCGGCGTCGGCTTCGGCCAGCGTGCCCGCCAGCTCGAGAATCCGGCCCGGGTCGACCTGCCCCTCGAACGGGCAGCCGAACGCCGCCCCGATCGTCACCGTCGCCCGGATCCCGTCCGCATGCGCGCGAGTGACGATTCGCCCAGCGGCCTCCAGCGACTCCGCCACCGAGGCGTTCGAGTTCCGCTGGTTGAACGTCTCGGTCGCGGCGAACGCGAAGTGCACCTCGTCGAGGCCCGTCGCCGCGAGCCGGTCGTACCCGCGCTCGTTCAGGGCGAGCCCCGCGTACACCGTGCCGGGCTCGCGGTCGATCGCGGCGACGACCTCCTCCGCCCCCGCCATCTGCGGGACGCGGGCCGGGTTGACGAAGCTGACCGCCTCGATCCGGGGCACACCCGCCGCGGCGAGCCGGTTGACGAGCTCGGCGCGGGTCTCCGGCGGCAGGGTCTTCGGGTCGTTCTGGAGCCCGTCCCGCGGACCGACGTCGCAGATCGTCACGCTCACAGGACGCCCTCCTTCCGAAGCGCGTCGAGCTCCTCGTCCGAGAGGCCGAGGAGCCCGCCGTAGACCTCGCGGTTGTGGCTCCCCTCCTCCCAGGTCGCCGACCAGCGTACCCCGCCCGGCGTCTCCGAGAACTTCGGGACGACGCCGGGGCCGACGTACTCGCCGAACTCCGGGTCCTCGTGGCGCAGGAGCATGTCGCGGGCCTGGAACTGTGGATCCTCGAAGATGTCCGCGATCGTGTAGACCGGGCCGCAGATGACGCCGGCGGCGTTCAGGGTCGTGTCGATCTCGGCCGCGTCCCGCTCGGCCGCCCACTCGCGGATGATGCCCTCGATCTCGTCCTGGTGCTCTCCCCGCGCCAGGTGGGTCGAGAACTTCGGATCGGTGGCCAGCTCGGGCCTCCCCATCGCCTCGCAGAGCCGCCCGAACACCTTGTCCGCGTTCGCCGCGATGACGACCCACTTGCCGTCGCGCGACTTGAAGATGTTCGAGGGCGCGATGCCCTTCAGATTCGTCCCCTGCGGCTCGCGGACGATCTGGAGCCGGTCGTACTCCGGCACCATGCTCTCGAGCATCGCGAAGCTCGACTCGAGCAGGGAGACGTCGACCACCTGGCCCCGGCCGAAGCCGAGCGCGTCGCGCTTGTAGAGAGCGGCCAGGATGCCCTGAGCCGCGAACATGCCGGCGAGCGAGTCGCCGAGCGAGATGTGCATGCGGGGCGGCGGCTCGTCCGGGAAGCCGTTGATGTAGCGGATCCCGCCCATCGCCTCCGCGACCGACGCGAAGCCTGCCCGCTCGGCATAGGGGCCGGTCTGGCCGTAGCCGGAGATGCGGGCGAGCACGAGCCTCGGGTTCACCTCGCTGAGCTGCTCCCAGCCGAGGTTCCAGCGCTCGAGCGTCCCGGGGCGGAAGTTCTCGGTGAGGACGTCGGCCTGCTTCACGAGCTCGAGCAGGAGCTGCTGGCCCCGCTCGGCGCGCAGGTTCAGCGTGATGCACTTCTTGTTTCGCGATTGCACGGGCCACCAGAGCGAGCGCCCCTGATAGCGCGCCTTGCCCCACTCCCGGATCGGGTCGGGCTGACCGGGCGCCTCGACCTTGATGATCTCGGCGCCCATGTCGCCGAGCAGGCGGCCGGTGAACGGCCCGGCGAGAAGCTGCCCGAGCTCGACCACGCGGACGCCGGCGAGCGGCCCTTCGCCGTCGGTCGCGCGAGCCTCGGGAGCGACGGCAGCGTCCGTCATGCCGTTTCCCCGCCGTTTCTCGTCTGCCCGGCGCGCAGCCGGGCGATGAGAACGTCGCGGGCCTCGAGGACGTGCTCCTTCATGACGAGCTCGGCGCGCTCCGCCTCGCGTGCGGCGAGGGCCGCCGTGAGCTGGCGATGGTAGTGCTCCGAGATCAGCTTCTGCTCCGGGGAGTACCAGACGTACGAGCGATAGACGAGCGGCAGCTGGATGACGCCGCGCACCATCTGCGCGAGGCGCTCGCTTCCGGCTGCGCCGAGGATGACGTCGTGAAAGCGGACGTTCTCCCGCACCAGCTCGGTCACGTCGTCGTCCGTCCGGAGCCCGACGAACCGCTCGCAGCTCTCGCGGAGGCGATCGACCTCCTCGGGCGTGATGCGCGCCGCGGCCAGCCGGGCGGCGAAGCCCTCGAGCAGAGCGCGCAGCTGGTAGAGGTCGTCGAGATCCGCCGCGTCGTAGGACCGCACCGTGGCGCCCCGGTTCGGGGTCGATTCGATCAGGCCGTCGGCCTGCAGGACGAGCAGCGCCTCGCGCACGGGAGTCCTCGAGATGCCGAGCTCGCGCGCGAGCTCCTCCTCCTTCAGGCGTGACCCCGGCGCGAGCCGGCCGTCCACGATCGCGTCCCGAATCAGCTCCGCGGCTGCCGCGCTGGCGCTCTTCGTCAGCGCCTCCCGGCCGTCCTCGACGATGCGTGCCGCCACCGGCGCGAGCATACAGTATGCAAAGCGTTCCGTCGCACAGCCGAGTCCGGGGCGCTCAGGAGAGGCCGCGAACGAGGCGCAGCCGGTCGCCGCGGACGAGCAGGAACGCCATGGGCAGCGTCGCTGCGAGCGCCAGCCAGCCGGCGAGCGGGATGCTTCGGCGGCGCTCTACGGCGGCGACGACGGGGCCTTCGGCGAGGTACTCGCGCGCAGTCGCGAGGATCGCAACGGTCTCGCCCTCCCCGAACACCCGGCCGCCCGCGGACAGCGCAGCAAGCGCGGTCAGATCGCCGTCCGCCGTCCGGTCCGGCCGGTAGCCGGGCTCGGCCGAGCCGTCCGCCAGCCAGACCCGCTCCGCGTCGTCCCAGAGGCGGACGAGGAGGAGCTCCACCCCGCCCCTGCGCAGCTGACGCTCGAGCTGCGCCGGATCGAACGGCCGGCTCTCGCCGTCCGTGAGGACGACGGCCAGGCGCCGCACCGACCGCGCGGAGAAGTAGTTGTCCTCGGCGAGGCCGTCGAGCGACGCGAGCTCCGTCGCTCGGGCCCTCGTGGACGAGGGCGGCGGGCGGTCGACGCCGAGCGAGCGTCGCAGGACAGCCGCGAACGTCTCCCCGTCGATGGTCGGGAACAGATGTGGCAGCGGCCGGTCGGTAAGCGACGCGACGCCCGTCGGGATGCCCGCGAGAGACGTCCGCAGCGAGAGCCCGGCCGCGACGGCCCGCTCGAAGCGGGTCGTCGCGCCGGGTGCGGGCGCCGCGAGCATCGAGCGGGACGTGTCGACGACGACGAAGGCCTCGGCATCGGTTCGCGCCGGCAGCGGGTCGTCGAGGAGGACGACGGGTTGTGCCGCGGCGAGCCCGAGCAGCACGAAGAAGCCACCGAGGGCCACGGCAACGGCCGGCGCAACCCTCGTCCCCGGCGGCGCGAGGCCGAGCGTCGTCCGGACTCGCATGAAGGTCCGCTCCCGCAGGAGGATCGCCGCCAGCGGGACCAGGACCGCGAGGACGACGAGACCCCCGAGCGGCGTCAGAAACTCGACGCCCACGCTAGTACCCCGAGCCGCCGGGGCTCGAGCCCGCGCCCGTCGAGCCCTGGCTGCCGGAGTCGTCACCGGCGCCGACCGCGCTCGAGGCGAGCAGGCCGACGAGCAGCTCGAGATTGAGCTTGGCGTCGGTGTTGGCCGGGTCGAGCCGCACGGCCTCGCGGAAGGACTCGAGGCCGAGCTGGAGGAAGCGGGAGCGCGACGTCCGGTCGAGCGCAGCATCCTTCACGTAGAGAACCCCGGCCAGGTTGGCGGCGTGGGACGCGCGGCCCGCGTCGCCCGCGTCAGCCGCGACGGCGGCGAGGAGCGCTGCGACGCGTCCGTCGGCCGCCACCTCGGCCGCGGAATCCGCCGGAGGGGCGGCTTCGGTTTCCCGGTACAGCCCGAGCGCCTCCCGGTAGTCCCAGTCGTCGCCCGTCGCGAGCATCGCGCGGGCAAGGCCGGCGAGAGGAGCGGACGGGCGCTCGACCGCGTCCGCCGGCTCGGCCGCCTGCGTCAGCCTGGCATCGGCCTCCGCAAGCGCATCGGCCTCGTCGAAGGCCCTGGCCGCCAGGAGAGCGAGGAAGGCCGCCGCGACGAGCGCGAGCGCGGCCCCCGCGAGGAGCCAGTGCCGACGCGTCACGCCGCCTCCCGCGAGGGACGGCGCCAGTCGAGCGGCTGGGCGGCGCGCTCGTTGACCGCCAGCGCGGCGGCCGCGAGGAGAGCGAGCGCGACGAACCAGGCCGGGAAAGCGCCGGCGGGAGCGCCGTCCCGGCCGCGCGCCGTGAGCTCCGTCGAGACGACGACCGTCTTCGGGTCGCCGAGAATCCGCTCGAACACCTCGGTCTCGCGCTCGGTCGCGGGCGGGAGGGCCACCACCCGCAGCTCGAGGCGCGGGTCACGCGCGTACCTGGCGAGCTCCCCGGCGAGACGGCCGACGTCGTCCTCCGACTCGGCGAGGTCGCTGAGCAGCACGATCCTCCCCGACGTGAACCCGTCGCGGGCGAGCGCGAGCCGCGCGGCTTCGAGGCCGACCGAGATCCGCGTGCCGCCGCTGAAGCTCCGGAACCAGGGGTTCTGCGGGTACGGAGTCGGCGGCGGCGCCCCCGGGCCGGCGTTGCGGTAGTAGCTCGGCTTCCTCGCCGCGCTCGGCTCGCTCTTCGGCTGGAAGTAGCGGATGAACGGTCGCAGCTCGGCGGCGGGCGCTCCGGGTGGGAGCGCCTCCTGGGCCACGTCCGAGAAGAGCACGAGCCCGGCTCGGCCCTCGTCGCCGGCGCTCCTGACGATCCCGGTCATCGTGCGGGCGATCTCGCGGTAGACGAGATCGGACACGCTGGCGGACACGTCCAGCACCACCACCGTGCCTCCGCCCTCCGGAACGAGCTCGTCGAAGGGATCGGACGGCTGCCGGATCATGGCCACGCCGGCGGCGAGGACGGCCACGAGGGCGACCGCGAGACCGATGCGCAGCGCGACCGTGCGCCGGCCTGGCCGGCGAAGCGCCGGCGCGTCGGCGAGCGGGAGCGCCTGCGGGTGAGAGCGGCGCGCGAGCAGCAGCAGCCCGGCGAGCGCCGCGGCGGGGAGCACCAGCCATGGCAAGAGGCCGGTCACGCCGCCGCCCCGAGCGCCGCTCCGATCGCCTCGCAGAGCTCGTCGAGCGGCTTCCCCTCCGGGGTCGCACGCGACCAGGCGAGCCGGCGGGCATCGCGGGCAAGCTCCTCACGGCCGTCCCCCTCGAGCCTCCGGGCCAGCGCGTCGAGAGCCACGCGGCGCTCGTCCTCGTCCCCGCCGCGGGTGCGGGCCACCTCGGCGAGCGCGGCCGCGACGGTCTCCTCTCCGGCGGGGGCCACCGGCTCGGCGACCGGCGCCGGCTGCCGGCGGAGGAGTCGCCAGACGATGATGCCCGCGGCCAGCACCAGGGCGGCGGCGGCCCCGGCGAGCAGCCAGCCGAGCACGGAGGGCGAGATCCCGTACGTCGCCGGTTCGGGCTCGCTCGCAGCCCGGAACTGCGGATCGTCCACGGCGTCACCGGGGACGCGTGGGGCCATGGTCACCGAGGGCCAGTCGACGGCCAGGGTCGCCTGCCCGACCGTCGCGTCCGGGTAGCGCACGACGGCGGGGGCGAAGGTCGTTGCCTCGGAGCCCGCCCCGAGGACGCAGGCCCGGTCGAGGCACTGCAGCCGGTAGACGTACTCGAGGAGCGACGAGCTCCCCGCGTCGGTGCGCAACACCTCGACCGGGGCCACGCGCGTGTACGGGCGAAAGCCGGCCTCCACCTGCACCTCGGACGGGTCGACGAGACGCGTATCGACCGCGAGCGCGAGGGTCGCCGTCACGAGGTCGCCGGGGCCGTGCTCGCGGGGCGTGAGGGTCGCCTCGGCCGCGACGGGTCGCGCCGGCGCCGACACGTCCGGCTCATCACCGCCGAGGAGCATCACGACGACGATCGCGACGGCTGCGCCCACAGCGACGCAGAGCGCCCCGACGGCCGCGAGCCGGCGGGCGCTCATCGGATGCGAGTCCCGGCCTGCCGAGCCGCCGACCAGGCGACGAACTCGGCGACGACGGCGCCCGGGTCACTCGTCCCGAGGAGGATCCAGTCGAAGCCCAGGGCGTCGAACAGCCGCTGGATCGTCCCGAGCCGCTCCTCGTTCGCCGTACGCCGGGCCGCGACCTCGGCCCGGCGAAGCCTCGCCCGGACGATCCGTCCGGTGCCCGGGTCGGCCACCGGGAGGAGCGTCCCGGCCACGTCCGGGAAGCTCTGCTCCCAGACCGGGTCCTGCACGATCACCGGGACGACGTCGAGCCGCCGGGCGAGCAGCTCGAGCCAGACGTCCTCGTCCGGAAGCTCGAGGAAGTCGGAGAAGACGAAGACGAAGCTGCCCGCAGGAACCGGCCGCTCACGGGCGAGCAGCTCCCGCAGCCCGAGCCCGAGCGAGGCCTCCCGCCCGGCGAGAGGCCCGCGCTCCACCGGGCAGCGGGCCCGGCGCGCGCTCTCCTCGATGGCTGCGACCGCCGCCGAGACCGCGCGGGGCTTCGAGAGCCAGGGGAGCTCGTCCGGGAAGAGCGCCATCGACGGCCGGCGGTCCTCGACGAGGACGATCGTCGCCGCTTCCTCCGTCAGGTGCTCGCGGACGATGAACTCGTCCGAGCCGCTCACCGAGGAGAGCCGGGCCGAGGCGTGCCGGTCGATCAGGCGGAAGTCGTCCCCGGGCCGGTAGGGGCGCGAGCCGGCGAGGTCGGTCCCGGGGCCACGGCGGCTCGAGCGCATGGCCCCGAAGGCGAGCCCCGACACCCGGCGGCGCGAGACGAGGGTGAACGTTCCGGCGCCCGGGCTCACGGGACGGCCGGCCCGGGAGCCGCCTCGAAGCACCGGCGCCGGAACTCGAGCACCGCGGCGTTCCAGCCCTCGCGTCGGGTGGCGGCGAGAAACGCGGGCGCGAACAGCACGCGGTGCGCGACCACGGGCACGAACAGCTCCTCGACGTCGCCGGGCACCACGTAGTCGCGGGCCTCGAGGAGCGCCCAGGCCCGGACGGCCCGTTCGAGCGCGATGCTGCCGCGCACCGAGGCGCCGAGCTCGGCGATCTCGAGCCGCCTGGTCGACTGGACGAGCGCGACGATCCAGCGCTGGATGAGCGGATCCACGTAGACGTGCTCGACCGAGCGGTGGAGCGCTGCGACCTCGTCGACGCTGACGACCGGGACGACAGACTCGAGCGGGTGCCCGTGCTGCTGGTCGAGGATGATCCGATGCTCGTCCCCGGCGTCCGGGTAGCCGAGCGCGGTGCGCAAGAAGAAGCGGTCGAGCTGGGCCTCGGGAAGCAAGAACGTCCCCTCGTGCTCGACGGGGTTCTCGGTCGCGAGCAGGAGGAACGGCTTCTGGAGCGGTCGCGTGACGCCGTCGACCGTCACCTGCCGCTCCGCCATCGCCTCGAGAAGTGCCGACTGGGTCTTCGGCGTCGCCCGGTTGATCTCGTCCACGAGCACGACGTTGGCGAAGATCGGCCCCGGCCGAAACTCGAACTCCCTGGTCTTCTGGTTGAAGATCGACGAGCCCGTGACGTCGGCCGGCTGCAGGTCAGGCGTGCACTGGATCCTGGACGGGACCGCCCTGTCCACCGACTGCGCGATGGCGCGGGCCAGCACCGTCTTGGCCGTGCCCGGCACGTCCTCGAAGAGCACGTGCCCCTCGCACGCCAGCGCGGTCAGCACGAGCCGGATCTCTCGGCTCTTGCCGCGGACGACCGTCTCGAGGCTCGCCTGCAGGCGGGCGCCGACCTCGACGGCGCGGTCGAACGCCTCGATCTCCGGCCTGCCCGGCGCGACGGCCAGGCGCGGCCGGACAGCGGGATTCCGCTCGCCCGTCGTGGCCGCCGCTGCGTCGCCGGTCGCGGGCGGGCCGGGAATCTGATGCTCGGCCATGGCTTGAGGTCAGCCCATTGTAGAGCGGTTTCGGCCCTTACCCGCCCGCGGTGACCCTCGACGCGCGCGGAAGCGTGGCCGCGAGTGCGGCCCCCGCGGCGAGAAGTGCCCCGCAGACGAGCCAGAAGCCGTCCCAACCGACCGCGTCCGCCAGCGCCCCCATCGGCGGCGTGCAGATCGCCGACACCACGAAGACGAGCGTCGCGGCAATCGCGACGGCCTGGGCCGCGAGCTCGGGAGGCGCCTTCTCTCCCGCGCTGACGTAGACGAGTGCGTTCCAGCCGAGCGCCCCGAACGAGAACAGGATCATCGCGGCAACGAGCGCGGCCGGGCCGGCGTGGAGGGCAAGCGTGAAGACGACGCTGCCCACGGCGCCGACGAGGCCCGCATCGACGAGCGTCCGCACGCGGCGAGAGCCCGCGCCCACGTCGGCGGCCCGGCCCCAGGCGATCCGGGCGACGGCAGCAGTCGCGTTCAGCGCGAAGAAGACGATCCCGGCGACGAGCGCCGAGAAGCCCGAGTCGCGGACGGAGGGAACGGTGAACGCGAGCGCCGACTGGAGAGCGACGATGTAGAAGGTCGCGACGACGAGGAGCTTCACCATCCCCGGCGCCCGGATCAGCCGGTGGACGGCGATCCGCGGCCGGCGCTCGGCCGGCGGGCTCGGCTCCGCGACGAATGCGAACAGCGCTCCGAAGACGAGGACGAGGCCGGCACAGACGAGCAGGGCCAGCTCGACGCCGCCCGCATGGGCGAGGAGCGGCAGAAGAACCGCCGCGATCATTCCGCCGAGCGGGACCGCCATCTGCCTCAGCCCGAGGGCAAGCCCTCGCCTGGCCGGCCGGAACACCCGGATGAAGGCGCCGAAGCCGGCGATCGGGACGATGCCCGAGCCGAGGCCTGCGACGAGCAGGGCGACGAGCAGTACCGCCGTGGAGGGCGCGAACGCGGCGACCGTCAGCCCCGCGGTGCCGAGCGCGGTGCCCACCGCGAGGGGGAGTCGGGATCCGTACCGGTCGACCACGACCCCCGCAGGCAGGAGCACGAGCCCGGAGCCGAGGAGACTGGCCGTCAGGACGGCGCCGAGCTCCGCGAGGGTGAGACCGAACTGCTCCTGGAGCTCGGGCCCGATCGCCGGAAGCCCGAACTGGGCGATCGACACCGTGGCCTGCGCCGAGACCGCGCCGACCAGGAGCGTCCGGGGCGCTGCCACCTACTCGCTGTGCCGTACGGCCTTGATCACGGCCGAGTAGTCGAGCTCTCCCAGCCCGGCGGCGAGCGCTGCGCCGTAGGCGCGCATGGCCTCGCGGGTGACCGGCGCCTCGACGCCGTCTGCCGCGGCCAGCTGGAGCGCGAGGCGGAGATCCTTGTGGAGGAGGTCGAGCCGGAACATCGGCGCGTACCCGTTCGAGGCCGGGTGCTCGGGCCGGACGCCCGGGAGCGGGAAGCGGCGGCGCAGGACGGAGGAGTCGCTCGTCGAGCTCGTGAACACGTCGTACGCCTGACTCGGCTCGACACCCTCGGCGACGAGGATTGCCGACGCCTCCGCCAGCGCGGCCATCGTGCAGGCGGCGATCAGGTTGTTGCAGAGCTTCACCGTCTGGCCGGCCCCGTGCCCGCCGACGTGCTCGACGCGACCGCCCATTGCCTCGAAGAGCGGCCGGACGCGCTCGAAGGCGGCGACCGGGCCCCCGACCATGATCGCGAGTGTCCCCGCTTCGGCTCCGGTCGGCCCGCCGCTGACGGGCGCGTCGAGGAACTCGAGACCCCGCTCGGCGAGCGCCTCCGCAAGACGGCGAGCCAGCGCCGGCGGGCTCGTGGACATGTCGACGACCACGGCGCCCGGCGCGGCTCCCTCGAGCAGCCCGCCGCGCCCGAGCACGACCTCCTCCACGGCCGCCGGTGACGGCAGCGAGAGAATCGCGACCTCGGCCTCGGCGGCCGCCTCGGCCGGCGTCGGGCGGGAGAGCGTCCCGAGAGCCTCCGCTGCGGCGGTATCGGTATCGCAGGCCACCACGTCGTGACCGCCGGCCACGAGCCGGGCCGCCATCGGGCGCCCCATCGTCCCGAGGCCGACGAACGCGACTCGCATCGACGCGAGGATAGCGCCGTGACCGCACCGGCAGCCCGCTATCCTAGTCGCCTCATTCCACGGGAGGGTTGCGATGAAGAAGGTTCTCCTGCTGTCCGCGGTCGTCTTCGGGCTGGCCGTGCTGGCCGCCGGCTGCGGAGGCGGCGACGAGTCGGCGAGCGCGCCCGAGACGCAGGCGCCCGCCCAGACCGAGACGGAAGCGCCGGCCGACACGGGTGCCGCCGAGACCGGAGCGGCCGAGACGGTCGTCTCCGAGTGCGCGCCCGAGAACCTGAACGTCGTCAACCCGGGCCAGCTGACCGTCGCCACCGGAAATCCGGCCTATCCGCCGTGGTTCGGAGGCGGCGAGGGTGACAACGAGTTCAAGTTCAACGACCCGTACTCCGGCGAGGGCTTCGAGTCGGCCGTCGTCTACGCGGTGGCCGAGAATCTCGGCTTTACGCCCGAGCAGGTCGTGTGGATTCCTACGACCTTCAACCAGTCGATCGCCCCGGGCCCGAAGAAGTACGACTTCAACATCCAGCAAATCGGCATCACCACGAAGCGCGCGAAGGCCGTGCTGTTCACCGACGGCTACTACGACAACGTGCAGGCTCTCGTGTCGGTGAAGGGGTCGAAGGTCGACGGAGCGACGACGTTCGCCGATCTCGAGGGAGCCAAGCTCGGCGTCCCGATCGGCACGACGAGCTACGACTACGTCGTCGACAACCTGGGCCTCGAGCCCGTCGTCTTCGATGACCAGGCCGGAGCGGTCCAGGCCCTCAAGAACGGCCAAGTGGACGGCATCGTGACCGACCTCTACACGGGCTTCATCGTGCGCGACGTCGAGCTCACCGACGGTGTCATCGTCGGGCAGTTCCCGTCAATCGGCGGGACCGAGCAGTTCGGCATGAGTCTGGCCAAGGACAACCCGCTCGTCGATTGCCTGAATCAGGCGATCGAGGCCATCAAGCTCGACGGCACGCTCGACGCGATCTTCCAAGAGTGGCTCGCGGACGTGGGGAACGCACCCGTCATCACGGAGTAGCGCAGGCGACGTGCGGCCGTGAGCGTCCCGCCCGACGCCGACGACCTGCTCGAGCCAGACGGACCGCTGGGAAGCCGGCGCTCGCGGATCCTCGGCGGCGGCATGCGCCGGGAGGGAGCCCGCGGGGTCACGATCGCGGTCGTCAGCACGATCGTCGTCGTCGGGGCGCTCGTCGCGATCGTCGTCAACTCGCCCGGCTGGGATGCAGTCAAGGACGCGTTCTTCGACTGGCCGCTCTTCAAGGAGAGCCTCCCCGGGATCGCGGAGAAGTTCCTCATCAACATCGAGGCGTTCCTGATCGCCGAGGTGATCGTGCTCGCGTTCGGCCTCCTGCTGGCGGTGATGCGCAGCCTGCCCGGCCCGATCTTCTTTCCGATCCGGGCGATGGCCATCGTCTACATCGACTTCTTCCGCGGTGTGCCGACCATCCTTGTCATCGCGCTGCTCGGCTTCGGCTTCCCAGCGCTCCAGCTCTCCGGGCTGCCGACGGACCCGCTCTTCTGGGGCGTCCTCGCGATCGTGCTGGTCTACTCCGCCTACGTCGCGGAGGTCTACCGGGCCGGGATCGAGTCCGTGCACCCGAGCCAGGACGCGGCCGCGCGCTCGCTCGGGCTAACGAGGATGGGCTCCCTGCGGTACGTGGTCGTGCCTCAGGCCGTGCGCCGGGTCGTGCCGCCGCTCCTGAACGACTTCATCGGGCTGCAGAAGGACACCGCGCTGCTCGGCATCATCGGCGTCACGGAGGCGTTCCGCCAGGCGCAGATCGACGTCGCGGCAACCTTCAACTTCACCCCCTACGTGGCGCTGGCGCTCGTCTTCGTCGCGTTTACGATCCCGCTGGCGCGCTTCGTCGACTGGCTCACCGCGCGAGAGCGCGCACGCCGCCAGGCCGGAGCGCTCGCATGACTCTCGCCGCTGGCCGTGATCGAGCACTCGGACGCCCGTGCCGGCAACGCGGTGTCAGGTCTTGCAGTGACGTGTGTCAGAGCTTGCAGTGACACTCGTCTGGCACCGGGTGTCCTGTTCGGGCAGGGATCTGCCACGAGAGGCTCCGGGACCGGTCCGTGGCCATGGCGGAAAAGGTCGCCGAACCAAGCAGAATGCAACAGGAGAGCCCTGCAAGGTCTGACACACGTCACTGCAAGACCTGACACGCGATAGAGAAAGACCCGACACCGGCAGGCGGTGCGCGCATGAGCGTCAAGGAGGACATCCGGATCGAGGGGCTGCACAAGCGCTTCGGCGAGCTCGAGGTGCTGAAGGGCATCGACCTCACCGTGGCCGAGCACGACGTCGTCTGCCTGATCGGTGCCTCCGGCTCCGGCAAGTCGACGCTGCTTCGCTGCGTCAACCTGCTCGAGCCGGTCGACGCCGGCCGGATCGTCGTCCTCGGCTCCGAGATCACCGCGCCTGGCGTCGACGTGAACGCCACCCGGCGCCGCGTCGGGATCGTCTTCCAGTCGTTCAACCTCTTCCCCCACATGACCGTTCTGCGCAACGTGACCCTCGCACCGACGCGGGTGCTGAAGACGCCGAGGGCGGAAGCGGAGAACGGCGCGCGCACCCTGCTCGAGCGGTTCGGGCTCGCCGACAAGGCGGACGAGTACCCGGATCGGCTCTCAGGCGGCCAGCAGCAGCGCGTCGCCATCGTCCGGGCGCTCGCGATGAAGCCCGAGGTGATGCTGCTCGACGAGGTCACGAGCGCGCTCGACCCGGAGCTCGTCGGCGAGGTGCTGAACGTGATTCGCGAGCTCGCCGCGTCGGGCATGACGATGCTGATCGCGACGCACGAGATGGGCTTCGCACGGGAGATCGCAAGCAGCGTCTGCTTCCTCGACGGCGGCGTCGTCTTGGAGCAAGGCCCGCCGGCCCAGATCTTCACGGAGCCGAAAGAGGAACGGACCCAGCAGTTCCTGCAGCGGATCGTCGACGCCGGCCGCTTGTAGCCGGCGGGGCAGACGTCTACGCCGTGACGTCGATCGTGACGGTGAACTTCCCGGCGACGTTCTCCGGCTCGAACGGCCGGAGGTAGTTCAGCTCGAGCACGGCCTTGCCGGCCTTGATCGCCTTGTACGTCCAGGTCTCGACGCCGCCCGCTCCTACCGCGTCGGACTCGCTCTCGTAGCTCTTCGCGAGGAGCTGGAGGATCCCGTTGTTCCGGCTCTTCTCCGCCTCGTGCCAGCTGAAGCCGGTCGTCGGGTTGGACTCGAGCGAGATCACGATCTCGTCGTCGGGCGCCACCTGCAGCGTGGTGCCGCTGTCTCGCTGAGAAAGCTCGAACGTCGTCGAGTCGCCACTGCCACACGCCACCGCGACCATCAGCAGCCCGAACCCGAGCGCGGCGGACGCGGCAAGGCGCATGCCCAGAGGTTAGAGGTCGAAGAGGTCGGTCGCGTTCCCCCCGAGCACCGCGGCGCGCGCCTCCTCGCCGACGTGCATCCAGCGCGCACGAAGGATCTCGAGGCGCGGCTCGAGGAGCGGGAAGCCGCTCGAGAACAGGAGGCGCCCGGCGCCGAACCGCTCGACGACGTTCTCGAGGAAGTCCTCCCGATAGACACCTGCCGTCTGCACCGAGAGGTTCGGGCAGGCCTTCAGCGCCAACTCGACGTCGGTCTGACCGAGGCCGGAGATGTTGATCTGGCCGCCGTTCGTGGCCACGAAGCGCACGCCGGGGAAGCGGCCCGCCAGCTCGCCCACCTGAAGCCCCTCGGAGAGCCACGGGTACCCCGCGGCGACGATCACGGGCACCCGGTGACGGCCCGCAACCTCGACCAACGGGTCGGCGAACGGCGCGCTCACCCGGAACGTCTCCTCCCACGGGTGGAGAAAGAGCCCGCGCAGCCCGAGCTCGAGCGCCCGCTCGAGCTCGGCGACCGCGGCCTCACCGAGGTTCGGATCGACCCTCGCGAGGCCCGCAAGCCGATCGGGATGCGCCCGGACGGCCGCGGCCACCGCGTCGTTCGCCGGCCCCAGGTGATACCCGCCGGGCTTCGCGGGGACGACGATCGCCCGGTCGACGCCGGCGTCGTCCATCGTCGCGAGCAGCTCCTCGGCGGAGGAATCGCGGCCGAACAGCGATTCGCCGACGTACGTGAGCGAGTCGACGACTATCGCACGGCCTCCAGGATGCGCAGGGCGTTCGCACCGAGTACGAGGCGCTCCGACTCGGCATCGAGGCCGGCCAGCCTCACCTTCTCGACCTCGATGCGCGGCGAGCAGACGGGCCCGTCCGACGCGTAGATCACCCGCTCCGGGCCGAGCCGCTCGACCGCCTCCCGGATCTTCGCCGGATAGGGCATCGCGGAGGTCTCGAGCACGAGGTTCGGCACGCGCTCGGCCACCTCGATCGCCTCGTCGACGTGGAAGTAGCCGCCCATGTGCCCGAGGATGATCGTCGCCTCCGGGCAGGCCCGGCCTGCCTCGGCGACCGCGAGCGGGGTCGTCAACGGCTCGTCGCCGCAGTGGAAGAGCGTCGGAGCGTCGTGCGCCGCCGCCACCCGAATCAGCCGCAGCGTGTCCTCGCCGGACGGATGCGCGATCGTCGACACCGGGTGCAGCTTCAGCCCCTTGAAGCCGAGCGAGAACGCTCGCTCGAGCAGCGCCGCGGACTCGTCGCCGTACCAGGGGTGGATCCGCGCGAACGCCCAGAGCCGGTCCGGGTACTCCGCGCAGGCGCGGGCGATCAGGTCGATCGCGTCGGGGTTCACCTCGGGCGCGTCCACGATCGTCATGACGACGCCCCGGTCGATCCCCGCCTCGTCGAGCCGCTGCACGCAGAGCTCGGCCTCCATCTTCCAGCCGAGCGCCGGGATGTCGTCGACGTGCATGTGTGCGTCGATGATCACGGGAAGATCCTATGCTCCCCCGATGCCCCACCCGCTCGATCCGCTGTCCGCGAGCGAGCTCGAGAGCGCCGTCTCGCTCCTTCGCTCTGCGTGCGGGGTGGACGTCGCGCACCGCCTTGTCAGCGTGACGCTCGCCGAGCCGCCGAAGGACGCAGTTCGCGCCTTCCGTCGGGGTGACGCCTGCGAGCGCGAGGCGGCGGCGATCGTCTACGAGCCGGCGGGCGGCGAGACACGGGAGATCCTGCTCTCGATCACGTCGGGCACGGTCGTCTCGGCGGAGGTGGTCGAGGGCGTCGAGCCGCCCGTCATCCTGAGCGAGGTCGAGGAGGGCATCGCAGCCGTCAAGGCGGATCCTGCCTTCCGCGAGGCGCTCGCCCGCCGCGGCATCTCCGACGTCGACCTCGTCCACGTCGAGCTCTGGCCCTTCGGCGACCTCGCCCCGGAGCAGGAACGCTCCCTGCGGCTCGTCTGGACGCCCGTCTGGATCCGCCACCACGCCGACGACAACCCGTACGCACATCCCGTGCGCGGGCTGCACGCGGTGCTCGACCTGAGAGCCATGAAGGTCGTCCGGATCGAAGACGACGGCGAGGCGCCGATCCCCGAGGCGCCGGGGAACTACACGGCCGACGCGGTCGGCGCCTTCAGGGACGACGTGCGTCCGCTCGAGATCGTCCAGGCGGAGGGGCCGAGCTTCGAGCTCGACGGCTGGGCGCTGCGCTGGCAGAAGTGGCAGCTCCGGATCGGGTTCAACCAGCGGGAGGGGCTCGTCCTGCACGAGCTAGGGTACGAGGACGAGGGCCGGGTGCGGCCGGTCTGCTACCGCGCGTCGTGCGCGGAGCTCGTCATCCCCTACGGTGACGCCGGCTCGGCCGGCTACCGGAAGAACGCGTTCGACATCGGCGAGATCGGGCTCGGGCTCGCTGACGAACTCGCTCGAGCTGGGTTGCGACTGTCTCGGCGAGATCCGGTACCTCGACGTCGATCTCGTCGACCCCCGAGGCGAGGTCGTCACGCTGCGCAACGCGATCTGCATCCACGAGGAGGACGTCGGACTCCTCTGGAAGCACGTCGACTCGCTGACCGGGAAGGCGGAGGTCAGGCGAAGCCGCCGCCTCGTCGTCTCCTCGATCACATCGATCGACAACTACGAGTACGCCTTCTACTGGTACCTGTACCAGGACGGGACGATCGAGTTCGAGGTCAAGCTGACCGGCATCGTCCTGACCGCGGGCCTGCTCCCGGGCGAGGAGCCGGCCAGCGGCGTCGTCGTGTCCCCGGGTGTGAACGCGATGGTGCACCAGCACTTCTTCTGCATGCGACTCGATCTGGACGTCGACGGCGACCGGAACACCGTCTCCGAGGTGCACTCCGAGGCGATCCCGGCCGGACCGGACAACCCCTACGGCAACGCCTTTCGGCAGATCGAGACGCCACTTCGCCGGGAGAGCGAGGCCAAGCGGCTGATCGACCCGCTGTCGGCGCGCCACTGGAAGGTCGCGAATCCGTCGGTGCGAAACGGCCTCGGCCAGCCGGTCGCCTACAAGCTCGTTCCGGGCGCCGGCCCGCTACCGCTCGCTCTCCCCGACTCGAGCGTGATGCGGCGGGCGGCCTTCATCGGGAGCCATCTATGGGTGACGCCCTACGAGCCGCATGAGCGCTATCCCGCCGGCGAGTACCCCTTCCAGCACGCCGGGGGAGCAGGGCTGCCCGAGTGGACGGCCGCCGACCGGCCGCTCGAGGGCGAGGACGTCGTCCTCTGGTACGTCTTCGGGAGCCACCACGTTCCGCGGCCGGAGGACTGGCCGGTGATGCCGGTCGAGCGCTACGGTTTCGCGCTGAAGCCGGTCGGCTTCTTCGACCGGAGCCCGGCGCTCGACGTGCCGCCTCCCGCCCACGCCTGTCAGCAACCGCAGGAGCTCTGATGCTCACGAGGGTTCGATCGGTCGGGATCTACGTCTCGGACCAGCAGCGGGCGCTCGAGTTCTTCACCGAGGTGCTCGGCTGCGAGCTCGTCGTCGACGAGCCGATGGGATCGGAGCCGGGCAGCCCGCGCTGGATCGAGGTCAAGATCCCCGGCAACGACACGCTGCTCGTGCTCTTCACGCCCGACGGCCAGAACGAGCGCATCGGGACGTTCTCGAACGTCCTCTTCCACTGCGACGACATGCAGGCCACGTACGACGAGCTGACGGCGAAAGGCGTCACCTTCACGACGAAGCCCGAGCTCGCCCCGTGGGGGCGCTGGTGGGCCGCGTTTCAGGATCCCGACGGCAACACGTACGGCCTCGGGCTCGAGAGCGAGAACTGAACGCCCGACAGCTCGGCCAGCTGCTCGTCGTCGACGCGGAAGAGCGCCCCGCCCTCGGCTTTCGCCGAGTCGCCGGAGCCGCGTTCAGCCGGTCGGCGCTGGATTCTCCTGAATTTCACGACCTGCCCTTCGGCACCTTCACACTCTCTTCCTCCTGCGGCTGCGGATCGGCGCTCCGCGCGGTCGTCTGCGAGGATCTGCGGATGCGGATCGCCGTCGACGCGACTCGCCCGTTGGCCGCAGAGCCCGGCAGCGGTCACAACCGCTGGCACCCGGAAATCGAGCCGATCGCGACGGTGGAGCCCGGGGCGACGATCACGCTCGAGACCCGAGACGGGATCGACGGTCAGCTGACGGCGGCGAGCACGGCCGACGACGTCCGGCAGCTCGACCTCGGCCTCGGGCATCCGCTGACCGGCCCGATCGCCGTTGCTGGGGGCGAAGCCAGGGGACGTCTTGGAGGTCGAGCTCGTGGCTTTCGAGCCGGCGGAGGTCGGGGTAACGGCGATCATTCCGGGCTTCGGCTTCCTCGCGGACGAGTTCTCCGAGCCGTTCCTGGCCGTCTGGGAGATCGACTCCGGCCGTGCCCGGTCGGCGCAGGTTCCCGGCGTCGCCGTGGCGGGCGACATGTTTCCCGGCACGATCGGGCTCGCGCCGTCCCACGAGCTGATGGCGAGCTCGCGACGACGCGAGGAAGGCATCCGAGCCCGCGGCGGCCCCGTCGCCGACGACCTGCCCGACCGCGCCGTTCCGGCGTTCGCCGGGGAAGGCCTCCGCACGATCCCGCCGCGGGAGACCGGCGGCAACCTCGACGTCCGCCAGCTCGTCGCCGGCAGCCGTGTCTACTTCCCGGTCCAGGTCCCCGGAGGGCTCTTCTCGGTCGGCGACCTGCACTTCGCACAGGGGGACGGCGAGGTCTGCGGCACTGCGATCGAGGTGGCGGGCGCCGCGACCGTCCGCTTCGCCCTCCATCGGAAGCCGACCTGGGCCGGTCGCTTCCCGTGGTGTGAGACCCCGGGCCGCCCCGAGAGACCGGCCTTCGTGACCACCGGCCTCCCGATCAGGGCAGACGGGTCGGCGGAGGCCATGGACGTCGGCCTCGCGGCCCGGCACGCGCTCCTCGAGATGATCGACCATCTCGTGGCCGTACGCGGACTGTCGCGCGAGGCCGCCTACGTCCTCGCCAGCGTCGCCGTCGACCTCCGGATCTCGGAGGTAGTCGACGTGCCGTACCCGGTCGTCGCGGCGGTGCTCCCGCTCGATATCTTCGAGGCATGAACCGGGAGGAGATCGCCGTCGCGCGGCGCCGGCAGGAGGCGCTCGACTCGCTCGAGTTCGAGCGAGAGCGAGAGGAGGCGTTGACCCGCCAGCTCGAGCCGGTCATCCGGGACGCGGAGGCCTGGCGGGCGGACGCCATCGCGTTCGAGGGTATGCCGCCCGAGGACGTCGAGACCCTTCGCCGCATCGGCTTCGCGACCAAGGAGCCGCCCGAGGACGCCCGCGGACGCTTCGAGGCGAGGATCGCCGAGCTCCAGGAGATGATCGAGGACTCGCGGCGCCGGCAGCGGGCGTTCGAGGCCTACGCGGCCTACTCGCGCGCCGAGAGGCCTGACCCGTGCCGGTCCCGGTCTTCTCGACGGCCGACGTCGCGGCCGTCGTCGACCCCGCCGATGCCGTCGAGGCGGTCCGCTCGGCGTTCCTCGAGCACGCCCGCGGCGCCTGGCAGATGCCCGCCAAGGTCTACGTCGAGGCTGCCGACGGCGACTTCCGGGCGATGCCCGCGGCGGGGCGGCGGCTACGCGGTCCTCAAGTGGGTCACCTCCTTTCCCGGCAACCCGGCCCGCGGCCTGCCCACCGTGACCGGCGTCGTCGTCCTCTCCGACGCAGCGACAGGAGAGCTGCGCGCACTGCTCGACGCGGCGGCCGTCACCGCGCTTCGGACGGGAGCTGCCGCGGTCCTGGCCGCCGAGACGCTGGCGCTGCCCGGCCCGATCCGCGCAGGCGTCGTCGGCGCCGGCGTCAACGGACGGGCCGTCGCGCGGACGCTGGCCGCCCGGGGTCACGACGTCCTCCTCTACGACACGAACGAGGGCGTCGCAGCCGCCGCCGGCGACGAGATCGGCGTCACCGTCACTCGGACGCTGCTCGAGGCGCTCGCCTGCGACGTCGTGGTCACCGTCACCCCTGGCCGGGAACCGGTCCTCCGGGAAGGGATGCTCCGCCCGGGCCAGCACGTGAGCCTGATGGGCGCCGACGGGCCCGGCAAAGCCGAGATCGAGGTCGCGGAGCTCCTGCGCACCCGCGTCGTCTGCGACGAGTGGGCGCAGGCGAGCCACAACGGCGACATCGCGGCGGCGGTCGCCGAGGGACGCCTCGGCCGGGACGGCGTGGCCGAGCTCGGCCGCGTCCTGGCCGGCCTCGAGGCCGGCCGGTCGTCCGACGAAGAGATCACCGTCTTCGACTCGACCGGCCTGGCGGTACAGGATCTCGCGATCGCGATCGCGGTGTACGAGCGCTACCGCGCCGAGCCGGCTGCCTTCCCGAACGTGGTCCTCGCCCCCCTGTAGGGGCGGGACCTGTCCCGCCCCGCGTCGGCCCCTACCTGATCGGCACCGCCACCGAGGGCATCGGCGCGCCGGTCGCGCCGCGAATCTTCATCGGGAAGCCGAGGAAGGCGAACTCGTACTGCTTCTCCGCCGCGAGCTCCTCCATCCAGACGACCTCGATGATCTGCGAGCCGGCGGTGGCGAACATGTAGGCGTGCACGGGCAGGAACGAGTCCGGCACGTCGTGCGGGATCACCTCGAGCCCGATCGTGTCGCCCGCGATGCACATCGCGCCCGCCTCCTCGCACAGCCATTTCGCCGAATCGAGGTTGATGCCGGGCGGCGCCATCAGGTAGCCGTCGAAGTCCGGCCACTTCGTCATGCGCCCCATGCGGACACACACGACGTCCCCCTGGCGAAGCTCGACCCCCTGCTTCTCGACGCAGTCCTGGAGCTCCTGCGGCGTGACCGGGTGGCCGTCGTCGAGGCAGTCGACGCCGTGCATGCCGGCGACGTCGAGCAGGACGCCGCGGGCCATGATCGGCGGGTACTTGTCGGTGCCGCCGACCGTCCAGTGGCGGGAGCCGAGCTTCTCGTCGGCCGTCCAGCCGTTCCAGAAGCAGCCCCAGTGACCGAGGTGGTTGAGCGTGTCGATGTGCGTTCCGCAGTGCGTGTAGAGCGACATCGCGTCGCCGCAGTAGCTGTACTTCTCGTGGACGGCCGCACCGACGCCCGAGAGGTTGTCGAGCACGGAGCCCTGCGGCGTATGGGTCATCCGGATGTCGAAGCGCGGATCGCCGGCCGCGGTCCACGACGGCATGCCCATGAAGTAGTCGACGTTCAGGTCGAACACCTTCCGTCCGTCGAGCCGCTCGAGGATCGTCTTCACCGAGTCCTGGGTGAGCCAGTTGAGCCGCCCGATCTCGTCGTCCGGGCCCCATGGGCTCTTCGACACCTTCAGCCCGTCCCTGTCGACCAGGGCCTCCGGGCGCAGCTCGTCAGCCATCCGTCACTCCTCTCTCATCGGGTGTTCACCGGCTCTCGCTCCTCCGCCAGCGTGCCGTAGAGCTCCGGCCGCCGGTGGTCGAACAGGTGCATCTCGTAGGCGCCCGGCGCCGGCACGATCGACTTGTCGCGAGCTCGCTCGACGTCGATCTCGGCGACGAGCAGGCACTCGCTCGCCGCGTCCGTCTCGGCGAGGCGGGCGCCGGCCTGGTCGACGATCTGGCTCCGGCCGCAGAACTCGGCCGACCGCTCGCGGCCGACGCGATTCGCGACCAGGAGGAAGATGCGATTCTCGTACGCGCGCGCCGTCGTCAGGAGCTCTGCGTTCGCGGCGGCCTCGACGGGCCAGTTCGTCGGCAGCGCGACCAGCTCCGCCCCGGCGAGAGCCAGGGCACGGGTCACCTCGGGGAACCGCAGGTCGTAGCAGATCTCGAGCCCGATCCGGCCGAGCTCGGTATCGAACACGGAGAGCTCGTCCCCTGCCTGCACGAAGCGATCGACGCCCAGGAACGGCAGATGCGATTTCCGGTAGCGCCCGACGAGACCCTCCGGCCCGACGAGGACGGCCGTGTTGCGGAGCACGTCGCCGTCGCGCTCGAGCATGCCCGACACGCAGTGGATACCGAGGCGCTCGCACCGGTCCTCGAGCGCACGGACGAAAGGGCCCGGCACCTCCTCTGCGTAGGCCATCGCCTCGTCCGGGCTGTCGAACACGTAGCCGGAGCTCGCGCACTCGGGCAGGACGACCAGCGAGCAGCCCGCCGCGCCTGCCTCGTCCAGGCGGGCGAGGCACCGTTCGAGGTTCCGCGAGCGCTCGCCCAGCTCGGGCTCGATCTGGGCGACCGCGACGAGCATCGAGGCCCACTCTATAACCTGCCCGCGTGCCGCGGACGGTCCGCTTCTACTTCGACCTCGTCTGCCCGTACTCGTACCTCGAGTCGCACGCCGTCGAGGCGGCGGAGGACCAGCGTGCCGTCGTCGTCGAGTGGCTTCCGCTCGAGCTGCGCCCGGCGCCGAAGCCGCTGCTCGAGCCGCGCGGCGACCATCTCCGTACCGACTGGACGGCGCACGTCTACCGCCGCGCGCTCGAGCTCGGCATCGAGATCCACCTGCCCAGGTACCAGCCGCGCTCGACCCTGCCGCTCGCGGCGTGCCTCTGGGCAAGCGAGCAGGGCCGCCTGCGGGAGCTTCGCCACGCGTTCTACGAGGCGTTCTTCTGCGAAGGCGAGGACATCGCGACCGACGGGGAGGTCGAGCGCGCCGCCGAACGCGCCGGCCTCGACCCGGCCGAGGCGTTGCAGGCCGCCTACGCCCCGCCGAGGATCGCCCGGCTGGCGCAGATCCGGCACGGCGCGCAGGCGGCCGGGGTTCGCGGTGTCCCGTCCCTCTACGCCGACGGACGCTCGCACTGGGGCATGGGCGGCATCGAGCGCCTCCTCGCCGGCGAGCCGCTCGTCCCGCGACCGGGCTGACCGACCCAGGCGGCCTCGTCAGTCTCGGTCGACTCGGTGGCGGTCGATGTAGCTCTCGTCGAGCTCCCAGCCGAACCCGGGCGCGTCGGGGAGTCGCATCGTCCCGTCCTCGAGAGCCGGCCGGTTCACGACGAGGTTCCACCAGAGCGGATCGCGATCGGGATGGAAGACCTCCGCATAGGTCGAATGCGGCTGGCTGGCAAGCAGGTGCAGCGCAACGTGGGGTTCCTCGTGATGACCCACCTCGACCTCGTAGACGTGGGCGACCGCGGCCATCCGCCGCCACTCACTGCATCCCCCAGACCAGGACGCGTCGAAGTTGCAGACGTCCACTGCGCCGAGCTCGAAGAGGTCCCGGCATCCGGCCGCGGAATGCTCGCTCTGGCCGGCGCAGGTCGCGATTCCTGCGCGCGCGCGCACCTCGCGCAGTGAGCGTCTGTCAGATCGCCACCGACACGGCTCTTCGAACCACCGGATGCCGAGGTCGCGGATCATGTCGGACACCTCGAGCGCAGCGTGCAACGGGTAGCCCTGGTTCGCGTCGACGGTGATGACGAAGTCCGGCCCGGCCGTCTCCCTGACGACGCGGACGCGCTCCGCATCCTCCGACGGTGTCAGCTGGCCGATCTTGAACTTGCATCCGCGGAACCCCATGGCGACCCATTCGGACACCTCGTCGCGGATACCTCCCAGATCGCGGCCGTAGTACCCGCCGATGATGTTCACCGGCATGCAATCGCGATAGCCACCCCACAAGCGCCAGAGGGGCAGCCCGCTCGCCTTCCCGACGAGATCCCACAGCGCGTGGTCGACGAGCGCGAGCGCGACGAGCGCTACCCGGCGATCTCGAAGCTGATCGAACGTCACCGGGAACGCCCGTGCCCAGCACCGCTCCACGGCCAGCGCATCCTCCCCGATCACACGGGGAGCGATCTCGTCCCGGACGATCGCGACGATCCGCGCGAGCGTCTCGTCCTCGTCGCCGGCATAGGCCTCGCCGACGACGCCCTCATCGGTGCGAATGCGGATGACCACCGTTGCTCGGTTTGCCATCCGGTAGTAGCTGCCCCGGTACTCCTGCGCGAGTGGCGCGACGATCGGGATCAGCTCGATGTCCCTGATCGTAAGCCGCTCGACCGTGCTCACCACGCCAGGCCTAGCCACCGGCGAAGACGTCCTCGTAGATCGAATTTGGCGACGGGAAGGGCGCCTTCTCGGCAAGGCGACGAACTTCGCCAGCCTCCTCGGCAGCCTCGGTGTCGACGCTCGCCAGGCTCTCGGCATCCGTGACTGCCCAGGCGACAAGAGCAGCTCCGAATCGCGGTATCGGATCGGCACGCTGCCAGGCGCGGCGTCCCTCGACGGGGTCGGCCCCGGCCGACAGAGCGGAGTGCCGCTCCCAACGCACTGTCTTGCACTCCACGAAGGTCGGCCCCCCGCCGGCCCGCGCGCGATCGACGCCTGCGGCCACGGCGGCGCGCACCGCGATCACGTCATTGCCGTCGACGACGCTCGCCGGCATGCCGAACCCACGCGCGCGGTCTGCGATGTCCGGTGTCGCCTGGCTGAGAGACGTGGGCACCGAGATCGCCCAGCCGTTGTTCTCACACACCAGCACGAGCGGCACCTGCCAGAGCTGAGCCATGTTCAGTGTCTCGAAGAACTCGCCTTCACAGGACGCCCCGTCGCCGAAGAAGCAGGCGACTACCTGGCCGGTCCCGCGGTGCTTGCACGACAGCGCGACGCCACCGGCGATGGGGATGTGCCCGGCGACGATCGCGTTCGTCATGATCAGGCCGCGCTCGGGATCGGACAGGTGCATCGAGCCGCCCTTTCCCCTGCACAGGCCCGGAGCCCGAGCCATGAGCTCGGTCATGACGGCCGTTGGGTCGACGCCGAGCGCGATCGCCTCCCCATGCCCGCGGTAGGTCGCGAGAACCAGGTCGTCGGGCCCGAGCGCGGAGACGGCCCCGACCTTCGACGCCTCCTGACCGATGCACGGATGGGTCGAGCCCGGCACGAGACGCGCGTTGTAGGCGTCGACCACCTGCTCCTCGAACGCTCTGATCCGGACCATGGTCCGGTACAGCTCGACGAGCTCGCCATCATCGAGATCGGTGGGTCGCTCACCCGGAACTGCCTCCTCGACCGCAACGGGAAGTGCGCTCGGGGCCAGGGACTCCCGCGTCTCGTACTCGATCGCTGGGCTCTCCCGCCTGCGCCGCGGCGCCGCTCGGACGGGCGCGGAGCGCGAAGCTTCCGGCACGTCGATCTCTGCCGGCTCCTCCTCGATCTCGGCGAGCAGCGCGTCGACCTGCACCGTTGCCCCGACGGGGGCCACGATCCGGATCCGGCCCGACCCGGGCGCCTCGACCTGGACGGTCGCCTTGTCCGTCTCGATCTCCACGACAGGGGCTCCTGCGACGACGTCGTCGCCGTCGTCGACCAGCCAGGCGAGCACCGTTCCCTCTTCCATCGAGATCGACAGCAGCGGAAGAGTCAGCCGCGTCACCCGCGCGATCCTCCCGCCACCAGCTTCTCGACGGCCGCGGCGACGGATTCGGCGCTCGGGTAGACGTGCTCCAGCTCGCGGCCGCACGGGATCGGCACGTCGAGGCCGGCGACGCGTTCGACCGGCGCGTCCAGGTGGTCGAAGCCGAGCTCCATGCAACGCGCCGCGAGCTCCGCACCGAACCCGCACGTCTTGTGTGCGTCGTGGCAGACCACGATCTTGCCGGTTCGCGCCAGCGACGCCAGAATCGTGTCCATGTCCAGCGGCGCGATCGTCCGCGGGTCGATCACCTCGACCGAGATGCCGCGCGAGGCGAGCATGTCCGCGGCGGCCAGCGCCTCGTCGACCATGTTCGACAGGGCGACCACGGTGACGTCCGAGCCCGGCCTGGCCACGCGAGCGGCTCCGAACGGGATTGGCGCCTCCTCCAGGTCGACGGCGGCGCGCCGACCGTAGAGGCGGACGTTCTCGACGAAGAGCACGGGATTGTGGTCTCGTAAGGCGCTCCGCATCAGCCCGTACGCATCCGATGCGTTCGACGGCATGGCGATCTTGATTCCGGGTACGTGCATGAACCACGCCTCGAGACTCTGTGAGTGCTGAGGGCCGGTACCGAGCCGCGAGACGATCGGCGTCCGGATGACGAGCGGCACCGACAGCCGTCCGCCGGTGAAGTAGTGCAACTTGGCCGCCTGGTTCACGATCTGGTCCATGGCGACGCCCACGAAGTCGAAGAACTCGATCTCGACGATCGTGCGCACCCCTGAGATTGCGAGCCCGATCGCGAACCCCACCGTCGACGACTCGCACAGCGGCCCGTCGCGGATCACATCGGAGCCGAAGCGCTCATGGAGCCCGCGCGTCACGCCGAACGTTCCGCCGTACGGACCGATGTCCTGGCCGAGGTGCATCACGGGCTCGTCGCCGTCGAGGGCCTCCGCGAGGGCACGATTGATCGCTTCGCCCATCGTCAGCTCGAGCTTGCCCTCTGTTGTGACGTCACCGTTCATCGCGTCGACCGGTCAGGAATCATTACCGGATACGTTTCCGAGGCGCTACCGTACAGGAGGAGGAAGCTCGGATCAAGCCTGCCGGCTTCGCACGATTCTGGCTTCCTGAGCCGCCCGCAGGGCCGAAGCGATCAGGCCCCGACGCGCTCTGGTCGCCCGCTCTCTGCGCTCCGGTAGCCGGCATCGAGGATCTCGACCGTGCGGGCACCGAGCTCCCCTGGAGAGCAGTTGTCGACGTCGCGGTCGAGGGCGAGGTCCATGAGCGTCTGCGGGGGCCCGTCGCAGTCGTAAAGACCGGCGTTTGGATCGAAGGTACGGCGCACCTCGTCCCCCGGGCCGTGGTACAGCCACACGAGCTCCCGCTCGAGGTCGACATGGAGCTGCCCGTCCGAGCCGATCGCCCGCACTTCGAGCTGATCCTTGAGCCCACCCGCACCGAGGTGGCAGGAGCCACCCGACATCGTCCCGATGGCGCCGCCCTCGTAGCGGATCGAGAACGCGTCGTGGAGCTCGACCGGCGCGGACAGCGGCGCCGACATGAGCGCGAAGACCTCCTCACCGCGAAGGCCCGTCAACCAGAGCGCGAGCCCGAGCGCATGGGTGAGCTGCGCCTGGCCGTACCCGCCGCCGGAGGTCGCCGGCTCGGTCCAGGTCGCCTGGTCGGGCTGGACATCGGGCGACGAGTCCGGATAGGCCCCGCGGTTCGACAGGAGCTCGCGACATTGCGAGGCCATGAGGATCGCCATCACCTCGGCCTGCCCGATCCCGCGCTCTTCCATGAGCCGCTTGGCCCCGCGCACGATCGGAAGGTAGTTCCAGCCGTAGCTCACGAGTAGATGCTTCCCCGTCCGCTCGGCCGTCGCGACCAGGTCCCACGCGTCGGCTGGGTCTATCGTGAAAGGCTTCTCGACGAGGACGTGCGCGCCGGCCTCGAGCGCCGCCGTCGCGTGCTCGTGGTGGAGGCTGGGTGGGCTCGCTACGAGGCAGATGTCGATACCCGCCTCGAGCACATCGCGGTAGTCCTCGCTCGCGACCGCAAAGCCCCAGTCGTCGCGGATGCGCTCGAGCATGCCTGGGCCTTTTCGGCATACGGCGACGAACTCGATCTCCTCTGCGCGTCGCCCGAAGTTCGGGAGGTGGGAGGCGACCGTCCAGGAGCCCGCGCCGATGATGCCCAGCCGCAGCTTGCTCACGCCGCCCTCACACTCACTTGGAGGAATCCTTTCCGGATTCGATTCCTGTAGCATACCCGAGGCGGTGGGCGACTTCCCCGGCTCTCGATCCTTTCGCGGCTCTCGATGTGTGGTGTTCCTGCGGTTGACGGCGGCGTGAGACCGGGGGTAGAGGTGCGGCGTGGCCTTTGAGCTCAGCTGCACGGACTTCACGTTTCACGCACTTCCACACGAGAGCGCGCTGCGCTTGATCGCCGAGATGGACATCCCGTATTGCGATCTCCTGTTCTTTCCGGGCTGTCGCCACGTGCAGGTCGACGACGTGCTCGCGGATCCGTCGGGCAGCGCAAGGGAGGTGTCGCGCCGGGTCGAGTCAGCGGGCTTGAGGGTCGCCGACACGCTCGGGGTGTTCGGCTCCTACCGCGAGCTCTCGCCCAACGACCCCGACCCGCAGACCCGGTCGAGGAGCCGAAAGGCCTTCGAGAGCCTGCTCGAGTTCGCGCACGGGGTCGGCGCCCACGGGGTGACGATCGTGCCGGGAATGGACTGGCCGGGCGAGACGCACGAGAGCGCGCTTGCTCGTTCGGGGGAGGAGCTGGCCTGGCGCGCCGACCGCGCCGCTGACGCCGGGCTCCGCCTCGCGTTCGAGCCCCACGTCGAGTCGATCACCGAATCCGTCGACGATACTCTCGATCTCTGCAAGCGGGCGCCGGGTCTGACAGTCGCGCTCGACTACTCACACTTGGTCTTCCACGGCATCCCCCAGGCCGAGATCGAGCGCCTTCATCCCGTCACCGGTCACCTCCACGGGCGGCAGGGTGCTCCGGGTGTGCTGCAGGCCTCGTCGCGCACCGGCTCGATCGACTTCGGCCGCATCGTCAGGGACTTCGTCGAGCGCGACTTCGACGGGTTCTTCTGCCTCGAGTACTGCTGCGACGCGTACAACGACATGGATCGGGTCGATACGGTCACCGAGACGGTCCGCCTTCGGGACCTCTTCCTTCGCGTTCGCGAAGGCCTTCCTGCGGAGCAGACCGACGAGCGATTCCCATGGGACTGAGGCGACGCAAGGAATGACGGAGCGGGTCGGACACGTCTGGAGGATCAAGCCCGGTCGCCGGGACGACTACCTGCGCATGCACGCGACGATCTGGCCCGAGCTCGAGCGCCTGCTGCGCGAGGCGGGCGTGACGAGCTACACCATCTACCTCCAGAACGACACGGTCTTCAGCCACATGGACGTGGAGGACTACGATCGGCTTGTCGAGCGCGTCAACGGCGATCCGATCAGCGAGCGCTGGGAAGCCCAGTTCACCGACATTCTCGAGTACCCGAACGCCGACCCGCACAATGGCTGGCCCGAGCGGCTGACAGAGGTCTGGCATCTCTAGGCAACTGATCTCCAGGAGGCAGGCATGGCCGAAGGCAAGGTGACCGTCTCATGAAGGACGCGAGCGGGCGCGCCGAGGAGCTGCTCGCCCGGATCTCGCTCCGGGACGGCGTCGAACCGCCGGGTGACAGCGCACTCGAGTTCTCCGACGTCCTTGGCCGGCGCGTGCGCGCGGGCGAGCTCGGCGACCAGCGCATCTCCACCGTCGACAAGATCAGTGGTGCCGTCACCGCCGGCGATTGGGAGCGCGCTGCGGAGCTTGCCGACTTCTTTGCCGACGAGGCGGAGGTCATCTACGGGATCTACCGCGGCTGGATACCGCAGCTCATCGATTTCCTCCTCGACCGCGGTCTCGGCGAAGAGGACGTGATCGAGCTCAACGAGCGGATCCTCGCCCTGCTGCCGCTCCCGGACGGACGGCCGTTCCACGCCCGCAAGCTCTGGAGCGAGTTCCAGGACCGCACCCGTGAGCTCGTGGTCGCCTGTGGGCGCGGACAGGCAGACGAGGCCCTCGTGCTGCTCGACCGGATGTGGGATCTGTGGAGGCAGCTGCACGACCGCGACGTCGACCACATCTACGGCCTGATGAACGAGATCGTCGTGCGTTTCGGCGAGGAGGAGCTGGGGGCGATGTGGGATGCGATCATCGGTGACCTCTTCTCGAGTCGCTACGCCAAGTTCGACATCGCTCGGTACCCGTGGGAGGAGTCGCTCTGGACGAATCTGTATCTCGTCATGGAGGCGATGCGCGGCCACCTCGTCGGGCCGGGACGGAGGGGCAACTTCGAGTTCGAGGAGGACGACGAACGCTTCACCTTCCGCTTCGATCCCTGCGGCAGCGGCGGTCACACGATCCGCGGCGACGACGAGGTCGAGGACACGCCGTCGCGCATGGAGCCGCCGTACGGATGGGGCGTGACGACGGAGGAGCACGACTTCGCCTGGAACACCAAGGGCGTCTGCTACTACTGCTCCAACTGCTGCGTCGTCATGCAGCTGAAGCCGATCGACGCCTTCGGATACCCCGTCCGGGTGGTGGAACCGCCGACCTATCCGAGCCGGTCGCAGGCGAAGTGCACGTGGCACGTGTACAAGGATCCGACGAAGGTGCCGGAGCGCTACTACCGCGCAGTCGGTCGAGAGAAGCCCGACGAGCTGGCGGGCTCGGAGAGCTAGCGCTGGACGAGCTCGTTGCCATCGTCACCGGCGCAGCCGGCGGGCTCGGCTCCGCTGTGTCTCGTCTGCTCGCCGAGCGCGGTCGCAGGGTCGTAATGGTCGACGTGTCCGGCGAGGCGCTGGAGCGCCTCGCTCGCGAGATCGGCGAGCCCTCGCTCGCGATACCCGCGGATCTCTCGGACATCGCCGAGTGCGAGCGCGTCGTCGCGGAGACCGTTCGGCGTCTGGGTCGGGTCGACATCCTCGTGAATTCCGCCGCGATCCTTGCTCGAACGCCACTCGACGAGGCGGACGCAGCGTCCTTCGCGCGCATCTTCGACACCAACTGCCGCTCGGTGTTCTTCCTTTCCCGGGCGGCGATCCGAGACATGGAATCGCGCGGCTTCGGCCGGATCGTGAACGTGACCTCGGTCGGCGTCCACGTCGGTGGCTACAGCATGACGTCCGCGATGTACGAGGCGACCAAGGGCGCGGTCGAGGTCTTCACCAAGACGTTCGCACGCTACGCGGCCCCAAGAGGCATCGCCGTGAACGCGGTTGCCCCTGGCGCGATGAAGACGTCGATGATCACGGAGGAGACGCCGCCGGACGTCCTCGAGGCGTTCGCCGGTACCATTCCGATCGGGCGGCTCGCGGATCCTGTCGAGGTCGCGGAAGTCGTCGTGTTCCTCACCGGGGAGGGGGCGTCCTACGTCGTCGGCGCGACCTTCGACGTCAACGGCGGCCTCGCGATGCCGTAGGTCGTGATTCGGGTGCAGGCATGAGCGAGATCGGTGTGACGCTGCTCGGTTGTGGGCGCGTGGGCCGTGATCTGGTCCGGCTCCTCGTCGGCAGGAACGGGATCCGAATCGTTGGGGCGTGGAGCAGGAATTCCGCGCACGCCGGGTTGGACCTGGGCGCGTTCGCCGGAGGTCCTCCGATCGGCGTCCAGATTTCGCCCGACCGCGATGCTGCGCTGGCCGCCTCAGCCGATGTAGCAGTCATTGCGACAACATCGTTCCTTCGCGAACTGGCTGCGACCATCGAGGCCGCGGTGACCACCGGTCACAACGTCTTGTGCACCGCAGAGGAAGCGGCATTCCCTTGGAGCATCGACGATCAGCTCGCGGCGAGGCTCGACGCCATGGCGCGTGCCCGAGACGTCACGATCATCGGAAGCGGGGCCAACCCGGGCTTCATCTTCGACACCCTGGTGACGACCCTCGCGCTCGCTGCGCCCGACGTCGAACGGATTCGCGTCTCGCGCGTCGTAAATCTCTCGCTCTTCAGCGCGACGGTGCTGGGCCGTCTCGGCATCGGGTTCACGCCCGACGAGTTCGCTGCCGGTCGGGACGCCGGCCGAATCTTCGGGCACATCGGCTTCCCGCAGTCGATGCGCGTCGTGGCCTCCGGCCTCGGCCTCGTCGTCGAACGCGTGGACGGCACGGTCGAGCCGCTCTTCGCCGAGCGTCCACTCGCAGGCGAGCACCTCGAGGTTCCAGCGGGACGCTCGGCCGGCTTCGTCCAGCGATACGTGGGGTTCGTCGACGGCGACGACTGGTTCCACGCGCAGATGACGGGACACGTCGATCCGTCGACCGTCGACTTGTCTCTCGAGGACACCATCACGATCGAGGGAAGCGTGCCCGTCTCCTTGACTGCGAACCCGGGCTTTCGTGCTCAGGAGACCAGCGCCGCAGTCCTCGCGAACTCGATCACGCGGGTCGTCCGGGCCCCCGCCGGCTGGCTCACAGTGACGGAGCTTCCACCGGCGCAAGTGGCCACGGGAAGCGAACGCTAGGCGCTCGTCCCAGCTCCGACCCGTGGGCTCACACGAACGCAGCCCACCCCGAGGTGGCTCGCGACGAGAGCGATATCGTCACCGAGCAGCCCCGTACCGAGGCAGCTGTGGTGGCTGGCTCCGGATAGCGCCCACTGTCGGTAGCCGTCTGCAGCGGTCAGCCCTGTGAAGCGAAACGCCCCGTTCGGCGTGCCTGTGCGAGGGAAGCTCCGTCCCGTGATCTCGCCTTCCGCCACGATGTAGCGAAAGCCGCTCGGCTCCTGCGGATGCGGTGTGAAGGCGACGAGCGTCGCCGAGCCCCGGCGTAGCGCGTAGCAGGCGCACAGCCCGCGGTGCAGGTCGCCGGCGAACCATTCGTTGGGGACCAGTCGAGGCCGACCCTCCGACCAGGCGAGGTCGTGCTCCCCGGTGTTCGCGATTGCGAGTTCGTCGGTCGCGTAGTCGATCGACTCGAGCTCGTGGTAGAGGGTCGCCGAGCCGAGCCATTTGGCCGTGAGCATGGCTATCGCCGTGGGCACGTCACCGGTGCACGTCCAGGGAACGCCGCGCGAGGTCTCTCGACCGAGGGCGAGGCACGGAGCGATCCCCGGCTCTGCTGCAAAGCGGATCTCGGGAACGTGGCAGTTGATCGCCCCGGCATCGAGGCGCTCGCGCCTCCCGAGCTCCGCGAGCGCCACGGCGCAACGCACGGAGCGGACGAACGCCGAATCGTGCTCGACCTGGGGATCGAGCTCGAAAGCCGTCCGCATCTCGAGCTCGATTGCGGTGACTTGATCATCCGACGCATCGACGTAGCCGGCTCGAAAGGCATCGGGCTGGATGCGGACAACCACCATGCCCGTTGCTGCCGTCAGTGCGTCCGAATCGCACTCGACGCATTCGTAGCCGTCCTGTGGTTCGCCCACGAGCCCGATGCGAGCTCGTCGGAGGCGAGTGCTGACGGCAGCGGCGACGAGAGTACGGCCGAGCGATTCGTGCGTGGCATCGTCGCCGAGCGGGCCGACGACGGCGTTCCAGGTGCGGCCGCGACGGGCGAGGGCACCCGCCAGCTGGCTCGTCCCCACGGTCGCCCCTCCCGCGGTGACGTCGGCGTGATCGAAGGAGTCTGGCAACCTCCGCTCGCGCTGGACTGCCCAGACGACGACCGCGACCTCCGGGAACGCGTCGATCAGCGCGGTCGTGTAGGAGGGCGGGACCGCCATCGACTGGATGACGAGAAGCACGTCGACCTGCTCCCGGCCGATGTGTTCCACGACACGCCGCGCGCTGTCGGGTG
Source organism: uncultured Thermoleophilia bacterium (assembly GCA_963819905.1). Lineage (GTDB taxonomy): Bacteria > Actinomycetota > Thermoleophilia > Gaiellales > Gaiellaceae > CAWCQC01. The sequence continues at coordinate 462,723 of CAWFXP010000001.1, read as the reverse complement.
AGTCGTACGACTCGGCTGCCAGGACACGGCACCCCGTCAGGGCCCGCTCGATCTCACCCGCAAGTTGAGCTCGGTCCGCGCGTAGATCGAAGCGCGCACGGTCAGCCCAGAAGCTCCAGAACGGCGAAAGGAGAACGACACGCGGCTCGATCACGGTATGAGCACGCTCCGAAGGACGCGCCCGTCGCGCAGGTCGTCGAGCGCAGCGTTCGCCTGCTCGAGCGGTCTCACGGCTTGCAGCAGGTGGTCGACCACGACGCGCCCGGCGAGGTAGAAGGCGATGGCGTCCTCGATGTCGGCCGGCACGAAGCCGCGTGAGCCGAGGATGGAGAGCTCGCGCCAGATCGCATCCATCGGGTACACGGAGAAGGCCTCCACCGTCGACCCGACGAGCACGATACGACCCCCCGGCGCCGCCATCGCGACCGCGTCTTCGTAGGCGGAGACGGAGTCGGCGCACTGGAGTACGACATCAGCCCCGAGCTGATCCGTCAGCGACTTGACCTGCTCCACCGGACTGCCCGGCTTCGCCGCGACGCACTCGTCGGCTCCGAGCCGGGCGGCGAGAGCGAGCTTCTCGGCCGATCTCGAGATCGCGATCACGCGGGCACCGAGCGCACGCGCGACCTGGACCGCGCTCGATCCGAGCCCCCCGATACCGATGACCGCCACCGTCTCGCCGGCCTGCACACGAGCGATGCGCTCGAGCGCGTGTACCGGAGTCGCGACCGCATCGGTCAGCACGGCGAGCGCCGGCGGGTCGATCGCGGCCGGAGGCCGCACGAGCGCCTCGACCGGCCGCAGGACGAACTCCGCGAACGCACCGTCGAGGTCGACTCCCATCCGCTTGACGCTGGGGCTCCTGTTCGGGAAGCCCGCGGCTGACCAGGGGTCTCCCGGTGGAGTCGTGAGGTAGTACAGGGCGACCTGCTCACCGATCTTCGCCGACATGACGCCTGGTCCGACGGCGTCGACGACACCCGCAGCCTCGTGCCCCGGAACGACCGGGAGCGGGTGCCCGAGCCCGAAACCGCCGTCCTGGAGGAAGAGATCCGAGCCGCAAACGCCGCATGCCTCGATGCGAACGCGGACTTCGCCCGGGCCGGGTATCGGCAAAGGCCGCTGCGCTGACCTGAGCGGCGCTCCGTGGGCGGGCAGCTCGACGACTCGCATCGTCGACATGTCAGTCAATCAGGAAGCCGCCGTTGACATCGACCACCTCGCCGGTGATGTACGACGCATGATCGGAGCACAGGAACGCGACACAGGCGGCGACGTCGTCGGTCTCGCCGACGCGTGCCACCGGGATGCGGTCGGCGAGGTTCTCGATCTCGCTCAGCATCGGCGTCCTGATCAGCGCGGGGGCAAGTGCGTTCGCCGTGATCCCGTGCGGACCGAACTCAGTGGCGATTGCCTTGGTCATCGTCATCAGCCCAGCCTTCGACGCCGCATAGGCGGCGCAGCGAACCGAGCCGCCGGAGATGCCGGCTGACGACCCGATGGCGATGATTCGTCCGAAACGGTTCTCGCGCATGGCTGGCAACGCTCGCCGTGCACAGAGAAAGGCTCCATCGAGGTTGACCGACATCGTTCGTCGCCACGATTCGAAGGTCGTCTCCCCGATCGACGCGACTTCGAATACTCCGGCGTTCAGCACGACGATGTCGGGTGCGCCCAGCGCCTCCTCGATCTCGGAGAACGCCCGGTCGACGGAGTCCTCGTCCGTCACGTCGAGCTCGACTCCGAGGACGCGTGAGATCTCCGGCCGGCGGAGGTCGCCTGCCGCCGTCCGAGCCCCGAGCGCGGCGAGCGTCTCGGCAATTCGCCTCCCGATCCCACGTTCGCCACCCGTGACGAAGGCGACGCGCCCATCGAGTCCCGAGAGCCGCATGCGGGTTGCGTCGGTGCTCATGCGCTCTCGACTCTACGCCCAGGCATCGTGCGAGAGCTCCGAGAGGCCGGTGATCATCTTCACCACCTCGTCGCCGTTCGTCTCGCTCGTGCGACGTATCCCGACGAGGCGCCCGCGGCGGAGAACCGCGACGCGATCGGCGAGTCGAAACACCTGGTCGAGCCGGTGCGTGACGAGGACGATCGTCAGGCCTCGCTCCGCGAGGCTCTTGATCATCTCCTCGACCTTGGCCGTCTCCTGGACGCCCAGCGCGGCAGTCGGCTCGTCCAGGATCACGACTCGTGAGCTCCAGCGTGCGGCCCGCGCGATGGCGATGCCCTGGCGCTGGCCGCCCGACAGGCTCTTTGCCTCGACGGAGAGCGACGGAATCGTGATGCCGAGTGCCGCCATCGCCTCCGCAGCGTCGCCCCGCATCGCCTTCTGTCGCATGAAGCGGAAGAGCCGGCCGACGCCCACACCGGAGGTCAGCTCCCGACCGAGGTAGAGGTTCGCCACGACGTCGAGATCCGGAGCAAGCGCAAGATCCTGGTAGACCGTCTCGATTCCGTGGGCGCGGGCGTCCAGAGGATGTCGGAAGTCGACCGTCTCGCCCTCGACGCGCAGGTCACCATCATGCGTTGCATGCGCGCCGGCGAAGATCTTCATCAGCGTCGACTTCCCGGCGCCGTTGTCGCCGACGATCGCAGTGACCGTTCTCCGCGGGAAGGCGATCGTCACCTGATCGAGCGCCACGACGCCGCCGAAGCGCTTGCTCACGCCGATCGCCTCGAGCACGGGAGCGTCTTCGAGTCCCGGCGAATTCTCTGGAGGCGTGGCCGACTGAGCCATTGCTACTCCGCCGCCTCCTGGAGGCGAAGCCGCAGGCGGTCGAGAGTGACGGCCACGATAAGAGCGATTCCTCGTGCCACTTCCTGCCAGAAGGGGCTCACACCGACGAGGACGAGGCCGTTGTTGAGCGTCGCGAGGATGCTGAGCCCGAGCACGGTTCCCACGATCGTGCCACGACCGCCGGAGAAGCTCGTCCCACCGATGATCACGGCGGTGATGACGTCCAGCTCCGCACCGAGGAATGCGTTCGACGATCCTGCTCCGAGCTGAGAGAGGTTCATCAGGCCGGCGAGCGCAGCGCAGAGACCCGCCATGACGAATGCGATGAAGAGCACGCGCGCCACGTTGACGCCCTGAAGCCGGGCGGCCTCCGTATTCGAGCCGACCGCCTGGATGCTGCGACCGTACACCGTGTAGCGGTAGATGACCCCTGCGACGATCGCAAGACCGACGAAGATGACGACGGGGACGGGGATCTCGCCGAAGATCTCGGTCCGGCCCAGTCCTTCGAAGCCGTCGACTCTGAGCGTCGCCCCGTCGGACACGAGCCGGGTCAGGCCGCGAAAAACGGCCAGCGTCCCGAGCGTCGCGATGATCCAGTTGATACCGAGCTTCGTCACCAGAAGCCCATTCAGCACGCCGATCGATCCCCCGATGAGAACGGCCAGAACGACCGCGAGACCAGTTGCCATCTGGCCGAACCACAGCGCGAAGAGCATCCCGCAGAACGCTGCGTTCGCCGTGATCGACAGATCGAGCTGGCCACCGACGAGCAGCAGCGTGTTGGGGAGAGCGAGGACTCCCAGCACCGACATCGCGAGGACGATGTTCAGCCAGTTGTCGACCGTCAGGAAGAACGGCGAGGCGAGCGCGAACCAGGTGATCAGGATCGCTTCCATGCCGATCACCGCGGTGATCGGCGGGATCACCCGGAGTCGTCGGACGACGGCATCGCGCGAACGGCGTGGCGTGGCTGCGACAGCGGGTGGCGGGTCTGTCATCCAGCATGAGGTGGGGGCGCGAGCGCCCCCACCTGCCGTGCTTCGAGCCTGCTACTCAGGGTAGTACTCGTCGATGTTGCTCTGGTCGATGAAGACGTGCTCGACGAGGATCGGGTCGACCACGTCTTCCCCGTTGATCACACGGATGATGTTCGGAATCAGGTAGTTGGCGTACGACTCCGGGAAATACGCCGTCGAGCCGACCCATGTTCCGTCGCGGATCACGTCCCGGGAGGAGATGTCGGCTCCCTGGCCGACGATCGCCGCCTGGTCGAGGCGTCCAGCAGCCTCGAAGGCAGCGGTGGCGCCGAGCGAGCTGTCGTCGTCGATGGACACGACTGCAATCCGCTCGGCGTCGGGAAGAGCGGTGAGCTGGTCGGTGGTGAGCCGCCGGACGTCCTCGATGATCGACTCGCCTGCGACCACCTTGATCTTGTCCTCGGCGATCGGTCCGCAGACGCTCTCGAAGCCCTCCTGCTGACCGTCGAGGCGGAGGGTGTTGACCTCGCCGACGCTCGGCGACTCGAGGCGGAGGAACGCGTCGATCTCGCAGTCCCAGTTCTCCTGGGCCCACGTTCCGAGCGCCTCGCCCGCAAGCCTTCCGGCCTCGGAGTTGTCGGCTCCCATGAAGATCGCGCAAGGCTCCATCTTGATGTCGATCGTGATGACGGGTATCCCTTCGATGAGCTCGCAGGTTGCGGCGCCGCTCGCCTCGTCGACAGGGAACTGGATGACACCGTCGACCCCCTGCGTCACGAAGTTGCGCAGGTTCGCTTGCACCTTCTGCTGGTCGAGGTCGTTGTCCGCGACGATCAGCTCGAGGCCGCACTCGGCCGCCACCGTCTCGAGCCCTTCCCGGACCTGAACGGTGAACGGGAACTCCTCGGAGATGTTTGCGAACCCGACCTTCAACCCCTCGCCGGACTGACCCTGACAAACCTCAGGGAGCGCGGTCGCCTCGGTTTCGGACGGCGGCTCGGTCGTCGCTGCCGGCGCGCCCGTATCCGCTGCGGTGGTCGCGGGCGGCGCGGCAGCCGGCTCCTCGTCCCCCCCGCCGCACGCGGCCGCGGCCAGGACGATCACGGCAAGAGCAGCGACAAGGAGAGCTTTCCCGTGTCGGATCCTCGTCGAGTGCATCGCTTCCTCCTCCTGATTGCGCTGCAGGTTCCGCAAACGATTCCGGAATGCCCAGCAAACGATTCCGGAATCGTAATCGGTCGGGTCGGAGGGTGTCAACCGCCCGTACTAGAGGCGGAAGACGCGGTCGGCGTTACCGGACAAGAGCGCTGACTGGTCGGGTGCCGGAAGGTCGGAGATGATCTCGCGGTAGGCGTCGACGACGTCCGAGTACGAGGAGTACAAGCGGTCGACCGGCCAGTTGGTACCGAAGAAGGCCCGAGCCGGTCCCCAGGCCTCGATGCACTCGAGCACCCATGGCCGAAGTGACTCGACCGTCCATCTGTGGTCGCTCATGCCGAGCCCGGAGATCTTCACGACCGTGTTCTCCACTGCGGCGATCGCTCGCATGCCCCTGCGCCACTCGGCGAAGTACTCCCGGTCGCGCCTGCGCGGGAAGCCGGCGTGGTCGACACAGTAGGTGACGGCCGGGAACATCCGCGCCAGCTCGGCCGCGTCAGGCATCGCCTCGACGAGCGGGTCGTCGCAGCAAACGAGTCCGTGCCGCTCGAGCAGGGCATAGCCCCGCTGCCACGCCTCGTCCCGGAGGTAGTCGTCGTAGCGCAGATCCCGGATTCCCCGCACGCTCGCGAACTCGACATGCCGGCTCAGCACGCCTTCGGCGTCCGCGCTCGCGAGGTCCGCGTAGGCAACGATTCCTTGCGGAACGCCGAGCCGGTCGGCGAAGGCCTGGAGCCAGCGTGTCTCGTCGACCGGATCCCGGGTGCCGACCGCGGCTTGCACGTGGACGACCTTCGTGACGTTTGCGAATCGCGTCTCGCCGATGAAGTCGTCCGCCCAGTAGCGTTGCGACTTGATCGCGTCGTAGTTCCCGAGATCGGGGTCCTCGTCGGCCTCGGGTAGCAGCCAGTCGTAGCGCAGGCTCGGGTCGCGAAGGTCGAAGAAATGCACGTGGGCGTCCGTGAAGGCAAGGTCCGTCATGCGTCACTCCCTTCCGAGTAGTCGGCGTCCGGCTTGCCCCAGCGCGTCACAGGTCGGGGCCCCCGGGCGGCTCCTGTAGCACCTCGATCGAGATGCCGTCGGGATCGCGCATGTAGAGGGCCCAGCCACCCTTGTAGGCGCCCCAGGGGATCTCGACCGCCTCCGGATGCCGGAAATCCGCGTGTCCGCGCAGACGCTCGACGTCCGCGTGGATGTCGTCCGTGACGAGGCAGAGATGGGCGTTGCCCGCGTTGTACGTCTCCATGTCGACCCTCGCCGGGGGCGGTTGCAGATACTCGATGAGCTCGAGGATCGTCCCTCCCGGCAGCCTCCAGAACGCGGCCTCGAGCTTGAGTCCCGGGTACCCGACGATTCTGCCGACGTACTCGACGTCCCAGACCTTGCGCAGAACCGGCTCCTCCCCGAGCAGGAAGCTGTAGAAGGGGACCGAGCGGTCGAGGCTCGAGACTGCGAAGCCGACGTGGTCGAGCGCGGTGTAGCGCGCGGGCGACACCTAGTGCTCCGTGCCGGAAGTCACTCGGGCCCTGGGCGGCTGCAAAGCGGCGCCGTACGGCGTCCTCGGTCGCCCCGATATGAACCCATATCGGGGCTCCCTGCGTCCTTGCCCGGCTTGCTTTTCGCGCGCCAGGATCACCAAGCGACCTCCGGCACGGAGCACTAGCTCGCACCGGGGATGAAGCCACCAAGGTGCTCACCCCCGTCGATGTCGAGCGCGATCCCGGTGAGGAAGCTCGCCTCGTCCGAGATGAAGTAGGCCATCGCCTCGACGACGTCCTCCTCGAGGACGTAGCGTCCGAGGGGCAAGGACGCCGCAATCGAGGCGAGCACTTCAGCCTCGCTCTTTCCGGACACACGAACCTTCCACTCGGTCAAGGAGCGCCCCATGCCCGTCGTCGGGCACGACGTGGGGCACACGCAGTTGACCGTGACGCCACTCGGTGCCAGTTCGATGGCGATCGACTCCATCAGCCCGATCAGTCCGAACTTGCTCGCCGTGTACGCCTGGATCCACGGATAGCCACGCCGCCCGGCGTCCGACGAGATGGCGACGATTCGCCCCCTGCCGCTGGCCGCCAGCGCCGGGGCCGCTGCTTGGCTGACGAGGAACGCTCCCTTGAGGTTGACGTCGAGCGTCAGGTCCCAGTCGGCCTCGGTCACCTCCTCGAGCGGCTTCACGTGGATCACGCCTGCGCACGAGACGAGGGTGTCGAGGCCGCCGAGCTCATCTTCTGCCCGCCGCACGCCGGCTCGCACCGCATCCGCATCGGTCACGTCGAGCTCGAGCGGCACGAGGCGCTCGTCGTCGTGCGCCGCCTGCTCGAGCGCACCGACGGCGACGTCGGCGATCGCGACCCGCGCGCCGCTGTCCGCGAGCCTGCGGGCAATCGCGAGCCCGAAGCCCGACGCCCCGCCGGTGACGAGCGCCTTTCGATCAGGAGCGATCATGGCAACATTCCCCCTAACGTCCAGCCGGCGGCGTGACGACGGTCAATTCGTCCACGAAGGCGCTCTGCAACTCCGCGAGGAAGAGCGGACGATCAGCGGCAAGCTGGCTGGCGAACGGCTCGGTGGCGAAAGCGCGCTCCGCCGCATCGCGGCTGTCGAACCACAGCTCCCCCACGCCGTCCCACGCAGCCTCTGCTGGAGTCCACGTGTCGACGACGCCGAGCCTCAGTCCACGCAGGCCCGGCAGGCCGCGGACGATCTCGACGTGCGGCCCCGACCAGTGCGTCACGAACTGGTCTCGGCTCAGCTCTGGACGACGGCGGACAAGGCTCACGCGCTTGATCATCGCCCCCTCCGATGGTCGGTGTGGGTAGTTCGCGGGCTCATGGGGAACCTCCAGAGTCGAGTTGGTCGCGGCTAAAGGGTGCGGCGCACGTCGTCCTAGGACAGCAGGTACTTCCGCACGACGTCGTCGCTCACGGTGACGCCGAGACCCGGAGCATCACGGATCGCCAGGTAGCCGTCCTCCTGTACCCACGGATCCAGCACGAGCTCGTGCTGGAGCGGCGACTCGTGCGGCTTCAGATCGAGGCAGAGGCCGCTTCGTGAGATCGCAAGCAGATGGACGCTCGCTGCCGTGTTCAGCGCGCTGCTCCACGTGTGCGCACTCCACGTCAGGTTCGCGGCCTCGATCAGGGCGATCACCGCCCGGCAGCCGGTGATCCCGTGGCAGCGGCCCGGATCCATCTGCACGACGTCGACCGCCTCGGCGGCGATCAGGCGGGCGTAGGACTCGACGTCCCACTCGTCCTCACCCGTGCCGATCGCCGTGGAGACGGCTCGTCGCAGCCGCGCGTGGCCGTCGAGGTTGCGCGGCAGGAGCGGCTGCTCGATCCACTTGAGCCGGTAGGGCTCGAGATCGCGGAAACGCTGGATGGCCGTGGGCACGTCCCAGATGCCCCAGACGCCGGGCGTGTCGACGACGAGCTCGAGGTCGTCACCGATCGTCTCGCGGATGCTCCGCACGAGCTGGAGGTCACGATCACGGTCCTGGCCGAACACCGCTTCCGGGCGCATCCCCCAGCCGCCCTTGACGATCCTGTAGCCCTGCTCGCGCATCCAGGCGAACTCACCGAGTGTCCAGTCGAGGTCTTCCATGTCGAAGACGATCGAGCCCATCGCCGCGACGCGCTTCTGGATCGGGCTGCCCAGAAGGCGGGATACCGGCAGCGCGAGCGCCTTGCCCTTGACATCCCAGAGCGCCACGTCGACCGCGCTGATCGCAAAAGCGGCAATTCCCTCGGGGCCATACCACCAGACGTGCTCGAGAAGCTTCCGCCAGAGCCGCTCGACGTCGCGGGGGTCTTCTCCGATGAGCAGTGGGGCGAACCCCTGCTCGATGATCAGCTTCGTGGCGATCGAGGCTTCCCGGAACTGGGAGATGCACTCTCCCCACCCCACGAGACCGTCGTCGGTCTCGATCCGAGCGAGCGTCACATATCGCTCCATCCCCTTGTAGTGGGGCTCCGGGTAGGCAAGCGGGAACGCATCGATCGAGGTGATCTTCATACGGTTCCTCCGGCGTCGTGCACGCGGTCGGTCATGCCTTCACGCGGTCATGCGTGACCGCGGCTCCCCTCGGGCCGTTCGGGAACGCGTGCGGGTAGTCGCGCAGGGCGGCTTCCGCCGAGACGATCCCGTCCTCGACGTCCTCGAGCACGGCTCGAGGGTCCCGCTCTGACGAAGCGCCGTAGCCCCCGCCGCCTCCGACCTGGAACTCGATCACGCCACCCTCGGGAACGGGAAAGGCAGTCGTCTTCGCGAGCGCCTGCTCCGAGCCGTCCGGGAGAGTCACTTTCAACGCGTTCGGGCGACCCGGCTCGCCACCCCGCAGGCCCCAGGGCCGAGTCCTCGTGCGCTCGATCGGGCTCGTGAACTGGCCGTCCTCGAGCATCCGGTAGCGGATATCCACCCCGGGGCCGCCGCGAAACCGGCCGGCGCCGGCCGAGTCCTGGGCGAGCTCGAACTGCTCGACGAGCAGGGGGTAGCGCAACTCGAGGGTCTCGACAGGGGTGTTCCGCATGCCCGAAAAGGAGATGTGCATGAGCGGAGCTCCGCCGTCACCGTCATGAGTTGCGCCCTGGCCCGTGACGTGATCCGTCCCACCGGCCCAGAACGCGCCGCTCGCGCGTCGTCCCCACCAGACGACACCGCAGTAGTCCCCACCGCTTCCGGCGCTGACGGCCTCTGGCATCACGTCAGCTATCGCACGGTGAATGGCGTCGATAGCCTGCGTCGCCGGCCAGCCATAGAGATAGATCGGCGCCGGCGGCTCCGCATGGAACATCGATCCGGGTCTCGTGCGAACGTCGATCGGTCTGAAATGCCCTTCGCTGGCCGACTCGCCTCCCCCGGCGATTGCCACGACCGCGAGCCGCGCTGCCGAGACAGAAGTGGGAAGCGGGCAGTTGATCGGGCCGGCCTGCTGTGGCGGCGAGTCGGCGAAGTCGATGCGAACGTCGCTCCCGACGATCTCCGCGGCGACGGTGAACGGTACGAGCTCGTCATCGAGACCGTCGTTGTCCATCGCGCCGGCGCCGACGTAACGACCGTCCGGAACTCGCTCGAGGAAGTGGCGCACCGTCGACTCGCCGTGGTCGAAGATCCGCTCGACCGCTGCCTGGAAGGACTCGTGTCCGTAGCGGCCGATCAGTCGGCAGAGCGCCGCGAGCCCCACGTTCGCGGCAACGATCTGGGCGTTCAGATCACCGGCGAGCGCTGCCGGAAGCCGGGAATTGGCGAGCACCGTGCGATACATGTCCTCGTCACGCCGGCCCCCACGGAAGATCCGAACCCCCGGGAAGATCGCGCCCTCCTGGAAGTTGTCGGTCGTGGCGGTGCAGAAGGGCTCGATGGCGCCGATGTCCATGTGGTGGGCCTTGACCGCCGCATACCCGATCACGCCGCCCTCGAGAAAGGCCGGCACCACAATCGCGGCGTCCTGCGGATGCGAGCCGATGTCGTAGGCGTACGTCGAGAAGAGAACGTCACCGGGCTCGAGGGCCTCCTCCCCACCGATCGCTCGCACGCAGGCGTCGATGCAGAAGCCCATCGTTCCGAGAAAGAGCGGAGTTGCCTGGGCCTGGGCGAGGAGGCGAACGTCACGGTCGTACAGGGCGCAGCAGAAGTCGATCATGTCGTAGACGATCGGCGAGAACGCTGTCCTGCGGAGGGCGATTTTCATCTGCTCCGCGGCCGAGAGCAGGCCCTGTCGAATCACCTCCGTCAGGACGGGGTCCGGCGAGGCAAGCGGCCCTGAGTTCCCGACCGCAGCCCGAGCGCCCGGGGATCTGTCCTCGTCCAGCGCGAGATTCGAGATCAGCAGCGCACCGGTCGGATGGACGTCGAGATCGAACCCTGCGTCGACGTAGGTGGTGGTCGTCTCCTCCAGTACGATCGCCGGTCCGTGGAGCGTCGATCCGACTGCGAGGGAGCCCCGGTCGACGAGGGCGAAGTCCGCATACTCGCCTCGCGTGAAGGACCAGGCCCGCACCGTTCGACCGGTCGGAATCTGCCTGTCGGCCCCGTCGCTCGCTGCTGGCCGGCGTTTCCCGCGTGGCAGCGGTGTCCGAACGGTCGCCCGCACGGACACGATCTCGACCGGATCGTCGAGTGCGTGGCCGAAGACACGCTGGTACTCCTCCCCGAAGGCTTGGGCTGTCGACGTTGGCCCGCACTCGATCACGCCGCGTGTCGCATCGAACCGGACCGGGATCGTGAGTGTGTACTCCTGGCCCGTGTAGCGCATGTCCAGCGCCGCTTCGTACTGCTGATCCGGCCCTAGCGCCGACGATCGAGCGGCCAGCCGCCCGAAGAGCCTCAGCAGGTCTCGGCTTGCCGACGCGAGTCCGTCCTCGGTCAGGCTCGCGACCGACGTCGAGGCGGACGAGCGGACCAGGTCTTGGCCGAGGAGGCCCCAGGCGGAGAAATTCCCAGCGTGCGGCGGCACGACGACGCGCTTCATGCCGAGCTCCTGCGCGAGCAGCGTCGCAAACAGCGGCCCTGCGCCTCCGAATGCCAGGAGCACCGCCTCTCGAGGATCCTGGCCGCGCTCGCCCGTCAACTCGCGGATCGCGCCCGCCATCTGTGCGGTCGCAATTCTGATAATCCCGATCGCGACGTCGTCGCCCGCCATCGAGAGGCGTTGCGCCAGGGGAGCGAGTACCGCGTGGGCGGCCTCGACGTCCAGAACGACTCCAGCCGCGAGCTCGCCCAGCGCCAACATGCCGAGCTTCGCGGCCGCGTCGGTTACCGTCGGTCGCGAGCCGCCGCGTCTGTAGCAGGCGGGCCCCGGATCCGCTCCCGCGCTCTCCGGCCCGACGCGGAGCAGGCCGCCCTCGTCGACGTAGGCGATCGATCCCCCGCCGGAGCCGATCGACCGGACGTCGACCCATGGCGTCTGCACGACCAGCTCGGCAATCCGGCCTTCGTACGTGATCGGGGGACGCCCGTCGATGACCAGACAGGTGTCGAAGCTCGTCCCGCCGACATCCGCGGTGATCGCCAGCGGGATCCCCAGATCTCGGCAGAGCTCGCCGGCGCCCACGGCGCCGGCCGTCGGACCAGAGTCGATGATCTCGAACGGGCGAGAGGTTGCCTCCTCGAACGTCATCGCGCCGCCGCCCGAGTTCGTGACGAACAAGCGCTCGCCCAAGCCGAGGGCTTCCAGCCGCCGGGCAAGCTGCGCCAGGTACGCGCTCACCTGGGGACGAACGTAGGCATCGACGACCGTCGTCGACGTGCGTTCGTACTCCCGATACTCGCCCGAAACCTCGTGTGAGAGGGAGATGTCGCCCGTGAAACCCAGTGCTCTCAGGAGGCGCTCCGCGGTGAGCTCGTGCGCCGGGTTCGCGTAGCTGTTCACGAACGCGACTGCGATGCAGGTGACGCCTTCCGAGTCGAAGACGTCGAGCGCCCTTCCGATATCGGCTGGCTCGAGCGGGATCTCGATCCGAGCGTCGGCGCGAATCCGTTCCGTGACGGGCTGCCGAAGCCGCCGGGATACCAGCGCACGGCTCGGCTTCCAGCACAGGTCGTACATCCTGTCGCGCTCGCCGCGGCGAAGCTCCAGGACGTCGCGAAACCCACGAGTCGTCAGCAGGCCGACCTTCGCTCCCTTTCGCTCGAGCAGTGCGTTCAACGCCACGGTCGTCCCGTGAAGAAACAGCGTCTCCTCCTCGTGGGCGCCGTCCAGCGATACGGCCGAAACGACTCGCTCGACCCCCTCTTCCAACGCCGACGGAGTCGTCAGCGCCTTGGCCACGTGGACGTCGCCGGTTGCCTCCTCGTGGAGGATCAGGTCGGTGAACGTGCCACCCACGTCGACGCCGATGCGTACTCCCATCAGGCGATCCTCATCGGCACCGACCGTGCTCGGTTCTCACGCCCCGGGATCCTCGAAGCCGACGATCAGGGCGATCAGGCGATCCTGCGTGACGCCTTCAGCGGAGATCTCTGCGACCTTCGCACCATGGCGCAAGACGACGACGCGATCCGCGAGCTCGAGCACGTGCGGAAGGATGTGGCTGATGATCACGACGGACGTGCCTTGCTCCCGAACCCGCCGCACGAGGTCGAGAACGGCTCGCGATTGGGCGACGCCGAGGGCGGCCGTCGGCTCGTCCATGATCACGAGTTTCGAGGCCCACACGATCGCGCGGGCGATCGCAACGCTCTGTCGCTGTCCACCGGAGAGCGACTCGACCGGTGTTCCCGAGATCTTGGGGATCTGAATATGCAGCTTGTCCAGATGCTCGCGGGCCTCGCCTCTCATGCGGCGACGCGCGACGACGCCGAGCAGTCCCAGGAGCCCGTCGACTTTCTGCTCACGTCCCAGGTAGAGATTGGTCGTCACATCGAGGTTGGGGAGAAGGGCCAGATCCTGGTAGATGGTCTCGATCCCCAGGGCGCGTGCGTCCAGTGGGTCGTTGATCCGCACGACGCTTCCCTCGACGAGGATCTCGCCTGCGTCCGGAGCGACGGCCCCGGACAGCATCTTGATCAGCGTCGTCTTCCCGGCGCCGTTGTCGCCGACGATCGCCACGATCTCCCCGCGGCCGATGGTCAGGTCGACGTTCTCGACTGCGCGGATCGTCCCGTAGTGCTTGCTGAGACCGCGCGCTTCGAGCAGCGGACCGGCGGAGCCGTTCTGCGGCTGGCTCGTCGTCATGCGGTCGCCAGCTCCACGCGGCGCCGGACCTCGTCGAGAACGATGGCGATCAGGAGGATGAGGCCCACGACCACGGGCTGCCAGAAGCTCGAGATGTTGAGCAGCGTGAGCCCGTTCTGGATCACGCCGAGCAAGAGCACGCCCATGAGTGTTCCGATCACGGTGCCACGACCGCCGGTGAGGGCCGTGCCGCCGATGATCACCGCTGCGATGATGACCAAGAGGTCGTTGGAGTTCGATACCGCATAGACCCCGACCTGGCCGGCGTTCGCCGTCTGGACGATGCCGGCGATGCCCGATACGAAGGCGGCCAGGACGTAGACCCCGAGCTTGACGTGGACGACTCGCACACCGCTGAGGCGAGCTGCGGTCTGTCCTCCACCGACCGCGAACACATGCGTGCCGAAGCGCGTGAACCTGAGCATGAAGAACGTCGCCGCGAAGACCGCCACCATCCAGACCGTGTCGATCGGTATCTCGAACCAGATCTTCGACTGCCCCAGCTGGTTGAAGCCCTCGCTTTCGATATCTCTCGGCGTGCCGTCGGTTATGAGAAACGCGACGCCGGTGAAGAGGAACGTCGTTCCCAGAGTGACGATGAAGGGATTGAGGTTCAGGAACGCGACGAGCGATCCGTTGACGGCCCCGATTCCGGCCGCGGCAAGCAGCGCGATGAAGACGACGAGCCAGACCGGTAGGTCGGCGCGAAAGGCCTCTGTCGCGACGATGCCCGTCATCGTGATGACGGCGATCGGCGTCAGGTCGAGCCCGCCGCTGATCACCACGACTGTCGCGAAGGCCGCCGCGATCCCCACGACCGACACCGCTTCCGTGATGTTCAGGATGTTCTTCCAGCGCCAGAAGAACTCGGAGGCGAAGCCGAGGTAGACGCACAGCCCGGCGAGGATGATCGGGAGTCCCGCCTCCGGCCTCAGAACCAGGCTTCGCAGGCGCTGCAGCCATCGGGAATGGGCTGCCGGCCGGCCGGGCGTGTCGCCCCGGCCGGCCGGCATGTCATCCGGGTAGCCGTCAGTGCGGCTTATGAGACGTCACTCTCCGGGGTAGTACTCGTCGATGTTGTCGATCGTGATCAGCGGCGTGGGGTGATTCACCTCGAGCGGCACCGGCACGCCTGCCAGGATGTCCTCGAGCATGGCGATCGCCCACTCCCCGTAGCGCTCCGGGAAGAACGCCGTCGAGCCCGTTTGCGTCCCTGCGCGAATTGCCTCTCGACCCTGGGGATCGGCCCCGTTGACGATGATGATCGAGTCGTCCTCGCGACCGGCCTTCTTGATCGCGTTGATCATTCCGTCCGCCGACGGGTCGTCGACCGTGTCGAACATGATGTTCGCGAAGTCCGGATGGGCCGTGAACCAGTCGGTCGTGACGGTCTCGTGCTTGCCCACCTTGCACGTCAGATTGAAGACGTTCTCTTCTGGTATGGCGAAGCCGGCCTCGACCACCGCCGGCGGAGCGGTGTCGAACATCGAGTTGACGCTCGGACCGTAGTCCGGGTTCGTGCATTGGACGAAGGCCGTCGTTGCCGGATCCCAGCCCTTCTCGACCGCGATCTCGCCGAGCGATGTCCCGATTTGCGTCCCGGCGTTTGCCCAGTTGACACCGAAATTCGGCACGGACGTTCCGAAGGCGTAGAGCTGGACGACCGGAATGCATCCCTCTTCGGCCAAGATCTTGTACTGCTCCTCGAACAGGACCTGCGTCGCCGTGATGACGCCCTTGTCCCCCTTCAGCGCCGATGCCCTAGCCTGAGTGAGCGGCTCGGTCTCGGACGGGTACTTCAGGTTGTAGACGTTCAGGGTGAATCCGGCCTGCTCGGAGAGCTCGGTGATGTTCTTCGTGTTGGCGATCCCGAACGAGTCGATGTCACCGTAGTTCATGTAGCCGATCTGGTACGGCTCGACGATGGTGCGCAGCGTCGGTTGGTATGTGGCGGGGTGATCGGTCGTCTCCTCGTACGCGCACGTCTCGTTGTTCCAGAGAACCCAGGGCTCCTTGATCGAAGACACCTCAGGAGTCGCGATGACTTCGTCGGTCAGCTGAAGGCCGGCACCGTAGGGCCCACCTGCGGCGGGCGCCGTGTCAGCGGGCGGTGCACCGGTGTCAGCAGGTGGTGCCTCGGTGGCGGGCGCCTCGGTCGCCTGCGGCTCGTCTGCAGCCGGTTCGCCCCCGCCGCCGCATCCCGCAGCGGCAGCGAACGCGGCCGCCGCGGCCAACACCGCGAACCCAACCGCGATCGCGCGTCCTCGAGACCGGAAGGGCATGCTCATTGGAGCTCCTCTCTGCAAAGGTTCCTGGAATTGTTTCCCGTTCCAAGGAGCGCGAGTATATTCCGGAGCTCTCAGATCCGTCAAGGCCCGCCCGGAGAGCGGCAAGGCGAGCCCGGGTTACGAAGCCGACGGCGGCGCGCAGCTTGCGCGCGGGTCGAACGTGGTCGGGATGCGGATCTGCTCCGGGGCGCCGCCCTTCAGGCGGCGCAGGAGAATCGAAGCGGCCTCGCTGCCGATGACGACCGGTTCCCGGGAGACGACGGCGATCGGCGGCTCGACGAACTCGAGCATGCGGATGTCGTCGAAGGTCACGAGCGAGAGCTCGCCGGGGATCCGGATTCCCCGTTGCCTCACGACGCGCAGCACGCCGGGGAGAATCTGGTTCGACCCGGCGATCAGCGACGTCGGGGGATCCACCCGGTCGAGCAAGCGCTCCGCTGCGGCCGCTCCATGCTCCTCCGTGAATGGTCCGGCGTCGACGACGGCCTCGATGCCGGCTTCCGCGCACACGGCCTCGAGGGCCGAGCTCAGCTCGCGTCCCGGCCTCAGGTTCAGTGGCCCTGCTGCGAGCCCGATTCGGCGATGCCCGAGCGCGATCAGGTGATCCGCGGCGGCCCGGATCCCGCTCGCGTGATCGCTCAGTACGGCGCTCGTCTCGAGCGGTACGGGCAGCTCGCGATCGATGAGTACGACGGGCACGGGAACGCGACGCAACTCCTCCATCGTCGCCTCGTGGTACTCGTCCGCGAGCGAGAGCAGAAGCCCGTCGACTCGGCGCTGGCGGAAGAGACGGATGTGCGCCGCATCGAGCGTCGGCAATCCCTCCGAGTTCGTGAGCAGCATCGAGTAGCCATGGTTGCGGAGCTCCGTCTCGGCACCCAGGGCGATCTCGGAGAAAAGCGGGCTCGAGATGTCACGGATGACGAAGCCGACCGACAGGCTCGACCCCCGCCGGAGGCTCTGCGCGAGGAGGTTCGGCTCGTATCCGAGCTCGTCGACCACGGCCAGCACGCGCCGGCGCATGCGCGGGCTGACGTCCGGATGGTCGGTCAGGACACGAGAGACGGATGACATCGCGACACCTGCCCGCTCGGCAACCTCCCGCAGGTTGCGCCGGGGCTGAGTCGGGCTCGAGTCGTCGTCGGTCGCGCTCATTCGTCGGTCCTGGCGATCTAGAAACGATTCCAGGAGCACCACGATAGCGATCGGCGTGCGGTCGGTCAAAGAGGGATGGGTCTCGAGGCTTGACGGGCACGGTGCTGACTCTCTAGTCTGGTGTCGATTCCGGTGACGATTTCAGACTCGTTCCGCGCAGGGGCCGCGCGGCTGTCGGTCGATCCACCGCTCGGCCTGCCCATGGTCGGAGTGGTTCGCCGTACCGAGACGGCTCGGAGCCGGCTCGGCGAGCTCGAGGTGAGCGCGCTCGCGCTCGAGCGTGCAGGGATGCGCGCCATCCTCTGCGGAGTCGACACACTGGCGATTCAGGCGCCCGAGGTCGATGAGCTACGAGAGCGGATCTCCGTTACAACGTCGACGCCGCTGGCCGGGATCGTGCTCAACTGGAATCACACGCACCACGCGCCCCCCGGAGGCCGGACGGTGTACGGCTCGTTCGGGGAGGCGAGCCCGGAGCCCGGCCCGGACGTCCTCGGCTACATCGACCTGCTGCACGAGCGAATCGTCGACGTCTGTGTCCTCGCCTGCAAACGAGTCGAGCCCGCGTGGGTGCGGTGGGGGCTCGGATCGGCAGACGTCGCCGTCAATCGCCGGGAACGTGACGACGACGGCATGGTGCGGGACATCGGATGGAACGACCGCGGCCTCGTCGACACGTCGGTCCCCGTTCTCCAGGCAGTGCGGGGGGATGGGAGCGCCATCGCGACGGTGGTGTCGTTCGGATGCCACACCGTGACGACGGGTATCGACTTCATCGGGTACTCGCCGGATTATCCCGGCCCCCTGCGGCAGGTCGTCCGGGACGTGACCGGCGGCGAGTGCGTCTTCCTTCAGGGCGCGGGCGGGAACGTGATGCCTCGCTTCGCGTTCGACGACGAGTGCCTCGAGCCGGGGCGAATGGGTCGCCGGCTGGCTGTCGAGGCGCTGCACGCCGTTGCCGACCGACCGGCATGGCCCGCACGACTGGTGGAGACGAGCTTCGGGTCGGGAACGGTCGTCCGGCTGTTCAGGTGGGAGCCCGTAAACGCCGATCCCCCGCAGCTCGCGGCCCTCGAGCGCACGATCGAGCTCCCGCTTCTCCCTCTCCCCACCCCAAACGAGGCGGAGGCAGCCCGGGCGAGCGCCGAGCGGGAGTTCGACGACGCGGTCGCGCGAGGGGCGACCGAGTCCGAGCTCCGGGTTCTTCGGTACCACGGTCTGAACTGGGCCCGTCGTGCCGCGGCGGAATTGGCCTCCGGGGCCCCGCGGGCGACGGTCGAGGCGCCGGTCGGCGCGGTGAGAATAGGCGACGGGATCATCGTTACGGGCCCGGGTGAGATCTTCACTGAGATCGGCCTCGCGGTGAAGGAGCGCTCTCCCGCCGACGTCACCCTCTATGCCGGCTACACGAACGGCTGTATCTCGTATTTCCCGACCGAGAGCGAATACCCCCGCGGCGGGTACGAGCCTCTCTACGGGAACAAGACGTACGGCCTGCCGGTTCAGGTGTCGCCGCAGTGCGATCGACTGCTTGTCGAGACGGGCGCAGAGCTTGCCCGCGCGCTTTTCCCCGAACGGGACCCGCCGCCCGCCGGCGACTGGAAGGCGAGCGGAGACACGCCGGCGCCTCCCCCAGCCATCGCGCTTCGTCGACCCCCGCGCGGTTGAGAATCGAGCCGGCGGCCGAGAGCCTCTAGGCGACGCCGAGCGACTCGAGCAGGGTGTCCGCGTCGGCGTCGATCTCGACCGGGCGCAGGCGCTCGGCGATCGGATCCGGCGTCTTCAGGCCGTCGCCCGTGACGAGGAGGACGACCCGATCGCCCTCGCCGACCTGACCGCGGCGAACCGCCTCGCGGAGCGCCCCCAGCGTGACGCCCGCCGCCGTCTCCCCGAAGACCCCGGTCGTCTCCGCGAGCAGCGCCATGTTGATCCCGATCTCGTCCTCGGCGGTGACGTGGATGTCTCCTCCGGTCGCCTTGGCCGTGCCGACGGCGAGATCGCCGTCGGCCGGGTTCCCGATCGCGAGCGAGCGGGCGACGGAGCTCGGCCTGACCGGCGTCACGCGCCGATCCTCGACGAGCGCGGCGGCAACCGGCGCGCAGCCTTCGGCCTGGCCGCCGACCATGCGCGGAGTCCCGCCCTCGACGAGGCCGAGCCGCTCGAGCTCGGCGAATCCCTGCCCGACCTTCGAGTACATCGCTCCGGAGGCGATCGGCGCGACGACGACGTCGGGTGTCTCCCAGCCGAGCTGCTCGGCGATCTCGAAGGCGAGCGTCTTCGAGCCCTCGGCGTAGTACGCGCGCAGGCCCACGTTCACGAAGCCCCAGGGAAGCTCGAAGGAGAGCTCGACGGTCAGGCGGCTGCAATCGTCGTACGTGCCGCGAACCGCGTAGATGGTGGCCCCGTACACGGCGGTGGCCACGAGCTTCTCGGGCTCGAGGTCGTACGGGCAGAAGACGGCCGCCTCCATTCCTTCCGCGGCCGCGCGCGCTGCGACCGCGTTCGCGAGGTTGCCGGTCGAGGAGCAGGAAAGGGTCTCGAGCCCGAGCTCCTTCGCCTTGGCAGCTGCGACCGCGACCACGCGGTCCTTGAACGAGTGCGTCGGGTTGGCCGTGTCGAGCTTCAGGTAGAGCTCCCCGACGCCGAGCGCCGAAGCCAGCCGAGGCGCCTCGACGAGCGGCGTGAAGCCCGGTGCGAGGCGCGGGTAGGCCGGCGTGTCCACCGGCAGCAGGTCGGCGTAGCGCCAGATCGAGGCCGGCCCCGAGCCGATCGACTCGTGCGTGACCGCGCCGCGCAGCGCGATCCCAGTCGTAGATCGGGTCGAGCGGGCCGAAGCAGCGCGAGCAGACGGCGAACGGGCCGAGCTCGTGCTCGGTCTCGCAGATACGACAGCGGAGTGAAATCGCGGACACTTCGAGGCTTCCTTTCGTCTCGCTCGACATCCTCCCGGGCCGTAGCCCGGCCGGGGTTGGCACCTTGCCGCGTTGAGCAGGTTGCCGAGGCTTCGACGGGCCGGTTCCCTCAGCCTCTCTCGATGTGAGCGGGACGGTGCCCGCTCTCGGCGGCGAGTATAGCGAAGCGTGCGCCGCCGACGGAGACGACGCGTGAGCGACTCCGCGAGCCGCGACGCGACCTGCTAGAACGGCAGGCGTGGATCTTCGGGAGCTCGTCCGGCTCGAGGCCGTGGAGGCCGGACGCGCGCTCCCCTCGCTGACGGACGAGGCGGTTTCGGAGGCCCTACGGGCGGCTGCGGCGCTCGTCCGCGAGCAAGCGCCGGCCGTTCTCGCCGCCAACGCCGCCGACGTGCGAGGCGGCAACCGGGTCTCTCGACGAGGGGACGCTCGACCGCCTGCGCCTGGACGACGCGCGCATCGAGGCGCTGGCCGACCAGGTCGGCGGGATGGCCGAGATCCCCGGGCTCGAGCGCGAGGTCGCCGCCTGGACGCTCGCGAACGGGCTCGCCGTGAGCGAGCTGCGGATCCCGATCGGGACGGTCGGCGCGAACTTCGAAGCCCGGCCGAACGTCGCCCTCGACGTCGCGGGCCAGCTGCTTCGCAGCCTCAACACGACGGTCCTGCGGACGGGAGGCGCCGCGCTGCGGACCGTGACGGTGCTCGTGGACGACGTGCTCCGCCCGGCCCTCGAGCGCGCCGGCCTGCCGCCGGGAGCGGTCGGTCTCGTGCGCTCTCCCGAGCGAGACGGCGCACGGATCCTCGTGACGCTGCCCGCCGAGATCCCGCTGGTGATCCTGCGAGG
Organism: uncultured Thermoleophilia bacterium; assembly: GCA_963819905.1. GTDB lineage: Bacteria > Actinomycetota > Thermoleophilia > Gaiellales > Gaiellaceae > CAWCQC01. Next base: position 441,969 of record CAWFXP010000001.1, on the reverse strand, counting down.
GAGCGGCGAGACGACGGCCGCGCTCGCCCGGCTCGCCGCCGAGCACGGCGTACGCACGCTGGCCCACGCCGAGGGCGGCGGCGTCCTCTACGCCCACGGCAGCGCCGACCGCGAGAAGCTGCTGGCCGTCGCCGAGGCGAGCCTCGACCGGCTCGGAGTCTGCAACCGGCTGAACCTCTGCCTCGTCGACCGGCAGGCGAGCGACCGTCTGGCCGACCTGCTGGCCCTCTTCGAGCGCGTCGGCGTCGAGCCCCGCGGTACCGAGCGCGCGCAGTCCGTGGCGAGGATGGCGGCGCTCGACGAGCGCCTCGGCCACGAGTGGGCGAACGACCCCGAGCGCGTGGCCACGGTCACGGTCGACGTCGTCGACGACCTCGAGGAGGCGGTGCGGATCGCGAACGGCCAGACGTCGGGCCTTGCCGCGACCATCGTCGCCGAGGACGAGGCCGCGGCCCGGGCCTTCCTGGCTCGGTATCGGGGCACGGCGGCCTTCTGGCAGGCGCCGACCCGCTTCACCGACGGCCACGCTCTGACGGGCGCCCCGGAGACGGGTATCAACGTCGACTGGACGCCCGGCCCGCGCGGGCCCGTCACCTACCGAGACCTCTGGCTTCGGCAGTACCGCGTCGTCGGCGACGGGAGCCAGCGGCGATGAGACGCCCCCTCGTCGTCAAGCTCGGTACGACGCTGATCGCCGGGACCCGCGGCCAGGTGCGCCGCCAGGTGCTGCGGAACCGCGCCCGGGAGATCGCCGAGATCGTGCGTGACGGCACCCCGGTCTGCGTCGTCTCCTCGGGCGCGATCGCGCTCGGCCTCACGCGGATCGGCGCCACGAAGCGCCCTCGCAGCATGCCGAAGCTGCAGGCGGCCTCGGCGCTCGGGCAGGCACGGCTGCAGGCCGCCTGGGAGGACGCGCTCGGTGCCGAGGGCGTCCCCGCCGCCCAGATCCTGCTGACGGCGACCGACGTCTCCGACCGGGGCGCGTACGTCCACGCGCGGAACGCGATGAACGCCCTCTTCGCGCTCGGCGCCGTCCCGGTCGTGAACGAGAACGACGCGACCGCGACGGACGAGATCACGTTCGGGGACAACGACGCCCTCGCCGCGCAGGTGGCCGTACTCGCCCGGGCCCGCCTGCTCGTCCTGCTCACGGAGGTCGAGGGCGTCCTGTCGCGGGCTCCGGGGAAGCCGGGGGCCCAGCTGATCGAGGACGGCTCGACCGCCCGCAACGCCGTGCTCGGCGGCGCCTCGCCCCTCGGCAAAGGCGGCATGCGAAGCAAGGTGGTCGCCGCCGAGGTCGCCGCTGCGGCCGGGATCCCGACCGTCATCGCGGCGGGCGCGGGCAAGGAGGTCCTCGCGCCGATCCTCGCCGGCGAGCCGCGCGGGACGCGGTTCGCCGCCGGCGAGCGGGCGCCGTCGGCGTTCAAGCTCTGGCTCCGGTTCGGGAAGCCGGTCTCGGGCGTTCTGCGCATCGACGAGGGCGCGAAGCTCGCGCTCGCGAACGACGGCGCGAGCCTGCTCGCGGTCGGGATCGCCCGCTGTGAGGGCCGCTTCGACGCCGGAGACGGCGTCGAGATCGTCGGCCCGGACGGAGCGGCGTTCGCCAAGGGCCTCGCCAGCGCGAGCTCGGACGACCTCGGAAGCGCCCGCGCGGCCTCGAGGCCGTCCACCGCGACCGGCTGGTGCTCTACTAGCCGCGTTTCGCAGGGGCCGGCCGCGATGAACCAGCAGCACCTCGATCTGCTCGCGAGTGACGAATGGGCCGAGTACGTGCGCGACGACCTGCTGCCGCGGGCGCTCGACGGCGTCGATCTCGGCGACCACCTGCTGGAGGTCGGGCCCGGGCCGGGCAAGACGACGGACGAGCTCCGGCAGCGGGTGGACCGCCTGACCGCGGTCGAGATCGACCCGACGCTGGCGGCCGCGCTCGCCGAGCGCCTCGCCGACACGAACGTCGCCGTCGTCGAGGCGGACGCCACCCGGCTCCCGTTCGCGGACGGGACGTTCAGCGCCGCCTCGTCGTTCACGATGCTCCACCACGTCCCGACGCCGGAGCTCCAGGACCGGCTGCTCGGGGAGGTGGCGCGCGTCCTGCGTCCCGGCGGCGTCTTCGTCGGCGCCGACAGCGTCGACAGCGAGGAGATGCGCGCGTTCCACGTCGACGACGTGCTCGTCCCGATCGATCCCGAGACTTTCCCGGACCGGCTCCGGCGGGCCGGCTTCGCCGAGGTCGAGATCGAAACGGCGGCCGAGGATTTCTCGTTCGTCGCAATCCGGCCGTAGGGCCGGACAGGTCCGGCCCCTACGAGATCGTGGGCTCGGCGTAGATCGGGCCGGACAGGTCCGGCCCCTACGCGCGCGGCGGCGTCGTGATCGCTCCCTCGCCGCGTGTTCCTTCAGCGCTCGAGGAACCGAGCGCGCTCGGCGGGCGTCAGCTTCACGGCCCGTCCTGGCCAGGCGAGCCTCTGCCCGGGCCACGAGCTGATCGGACGATCCGCAGATCTCGCAGACGAAGTGCCGGACCGTCCCGTCCCGGCTCGAGGTCAGAATCCGCTCGCCGTTCGCGTCGAACGACACGCTCGTCAGCAGCCGCCGGTGGCCCCTGAGGTAGAGGAGCTTGCCGGTGCGAGCGTTCCACAGCCCCGCCGTCGTGGGGCCGGCGGTCAGGATCCAGCGACCGTCAGGGCTGAAGGCGGCGTCCGTGACGAGCGCGAAGTGGCCGCGAAGCACCCGTACGGACTCGCCCTTCTCCACGTCCCAGACCCGGCCGTCGTGATCCCAGCTCGTCGACACAACCTGCGCGCCCGTCCGGGCTGAAGGTCGCCGACGCTAAGCGCCTTCTCGTGGCCCTGCAGGGTGCGGATGCTCTCGCCGCTTGTCGCGTCCCAGAGGCGCGCGGTCTTGTCGTTCCCGGCGGTCAGCACGAGCTTTCCGTCCGGGCTGAATTCGCCGCTCACGACCGCACCTCGGTGGTCGTCCAGCGTGTGAATCAGACGTCCGTCGTCGGGATGCTCCTAGAGCTGCGCGCCGTCACGCGTGGCGCTCACGAGCAGCTTGCCGTCCGGGCTGAACGCAACCTTCGCCACAGCGCTGCCCGCCTCGAGCGTCCCGGCCGACGCGCCGTCGTCTGCCCGCCGACAGCTCCACGACGCCACGTGGGCCGGCCGCGGCGACGAGCTCGCCATCTGGGTCGAGTGCGGCGGTCCGCACGGATCGGAGCAGCGGAACGTACGGATCAGATCTCCGTCGCGCGTGCGCCAGAGCCGCGCCGTACCGTCGGCGCTCGCCGTCAGGAGTCTCGTTCCGGTGCCGTCGAACGCGACCGTCGTCACCGGTCCCCCGTGGCGCAAGAGCAACGGGGGCGCGTTGCCGTCAACCTGGAAGATGCGGGCGGTTCCGTCCTCCCCGGCGCTGGCAGCGAGCGATCCGTCCGGGCTGAAGACGGCGTTCAGCACCGGTCGACCCGTGCGAGCCGCGTGGACAGCTCCGCGTTCGTGCCCGGTCCCAGACGCGCGCCGTACCGTCCTCGCTCGCGGTGAGGGACCCAGGGCTCCGTCCGGACTGAAGGCCGCGCTCGTCACGGACTCGGTGTGGCCCGCGAGGACGGCGATCCCCTTGCCGGTCGCGGTCTGCCACGTCCGCGCCGTGCGGTCCGGGCTTCCGGTGACCACCCAGTCCAGATCCGGGCTGAAGGACGCAATGCCGACGTAGTTGACGTGGCCGGTCATCAAGACGAGCCGTCGGCCGTTCCGGACGCTCCAGACCCGTGCGAGCCCGTCTCGCTTCCCCGTGACGAGAAGCGCGCCGTCCGAGCTGAACTCGGCGTCGAAGAACGGGCCGCGCGGGCCCCGCAGTACCTGCTCGTCGCCGCTGCCGACGTTGTGGAGGCGCGTCGTTCGGTCGTTGCTGGTCGTGACCATCAGCGCGGCGTCGGCGCTGAACGAGACGCTGCGTCACCCTGGCCGTGTGCTCGACCGTCCCGACGAGCTGCCCGCTCGAGACGCCGAAGATGCGCACGACGTCGTCGTCCGCCGCCGTTGCCATGAGATCGCTCACCGGCGAGACTGCAACCATCGTGACCGCGGCCGGATGATCCAGCGTCCGCAGAAGCTCGCCGGAACCGACGTCCCACACACGTGCGGTCTGGCCGCCACCGCTGACCAGGACGCTGCCGTCGGCGCTGAACTCGACCGCGGCGACCCGGCCCCCGTGGTCGAGTACCCGCACGCTGTCGCCGCTCCGACCTCTCCAGCGTCGTGCTGTCCCGTCGGCACTCGCGGTGGCGACCAGCTTCCCGTCGGGCGAGAACCTCGCGTCGAGGACGAGCCCCTCGTGAACCAGGGCAGCAAGCAGCCGCCCAGAGTCGGCCGCGAAGATCCGCGCCCGCCCGTCCTCGCTCGCGACTGCGATCCGGGATCCGTCAGGGCTGTACTCGGCCGCGTGGACCGAACACGTCGGTGCGCAGGACGAGCCGTACGCGTGACGCGAGCAGGGCTTCGCGCGAACACCTCCTCGGACTCCGGCGTATTGCTCCCGGCCGGCCGCCTCGATTCCGAGGAGCAGTCCAAGCTCCGGATCGGTCGTGAGCGCCGACAGCGCGTTGGCCGCAAGCTGGCGGGCATGCGCGATTCTCGCCTGCTCCTGGGCCGCCTGAGCCTGCTCTTCGGCCCGCTGCGAGGCGGCGGTGGCTCGGGCCGCGTTCTCCTCGGCCTGCGCGGCGTTGAGGCGCGCCTGCTCGGCCTGTGACCGGGCCTCGCTTCGCTGGGTGAGGGCGAAGACAGCGAGTCCCAGCGCGAGGCGCGAGCCCCGACGAGCGAGACGACCGCCGAGCGTGAGCAACCGCCGGTGGCCGTTTTCGCAGCGGCCACCCGTTCCGCCTCGAGCCGGCGTTCCTCCTCGAAGCTGCGGCGCCAGCTCAGAACGGGAGCGGCGAGGACGTCGTGGAAGACCTCGAAGCGCGTCTGGCCGGCGCCTTCGCCCTGCTCCGCGCGCAGGATACGCTGCCTCGTCAGCGACTCGAGCACACCGAGCATCGCTCCCTCACTCGAGTGGGCGTACGCTGCGAGATCGTCGGTCGTGTGCGCGATCTTCATGCCGGACGCGGTGACGAGATGGGCAAAGGCGGACGCCGCAAGCTCGCGGCTCTCGGGGGAAGCTCGTCGATCGCGCGTTCGAAGTGAGACTCGACGATGCGAGCAGCCCCGCCGAGACGATCGAGCGTCTCCTTCCTGAGCATGGTCGATCCCGCCCGACCGTTCCTCGCTCCAGAGCCGCTCCATCACGAGCTGGAGGTACGGCGCCTCGATCCTGCCTCGGTCCGCAGCCGCCAGCCGAGCGCCGCCGTTGCCGCCGACGTCGCCGCGGCTCGCGGCGACCTGCGCAAGAACGGCGTCGACCAAGCGCGGGCTCGAGCCGACGTGGTCCCCGTCGCCGAGCGCGTTCCACCGTTCGAGCGGCTCGACGATCCGCCGCGCGCGCGGCCGTCCGGTCGAGATGCTCGAGCTGCAGGCGATTCCGGAGGATGCCGGGCATGCGCCGGCCGGGAAACGCGTCGAGTCGCGACAGAGCGTCCTCCCGAAGCGCAAGCAGCACGTTGACGTGCGTCTCGGACGCCCGGAGGAGCCGGGGCAGTTGCTCGGCCGATGGCCGCCCTCGACACCGTGGTAGAGGAAGTTCTCCTCCATCTGGTCGAGGATCACGTACAGGTCGCCCGTCGAGAGCGCCGGCATACCGCGGTGAGCGCGTCCACGAACGGTGGGGAAGAGGTCTCGGGGACGTCGCCTCGCAGCTCGGCGACGGTCTCCTCGACGACGTCCAGGATCGTCCGCAGTGGCTCGTTCACCCAGTTCGCGACGACGACCGCGGCCGCCTCCGGAGCACCGTGCAGCTCGAGGTTCCGGCGGGCGCCGCTGTTCAGGGCGTGCGCGACCCCGGCGCGCAGCAGCGAGCTCTTGCCCACGCCGCTCGGCCCGTAGAGAACCGTCAGCCTCGACGCGATGAGGTTCGCCGTCACCACCTCGCGCTCGCGCTCGCGACCGAAGAAGAGCAGCGCGTCGAGCTCGGTCTCCTCGAACGGCGCGAGGCCTCTGTACGGGCTCGCCGGACCAGGGCGTACTCGGGCGGCGCGACGGTCACCGCGCCCGCTCCCGTTCGGTGAGACCGGTCAGGTGGCGCCCCATGGAGTCGACGTACGCCGGCAGCGCCACGTCGATCAGATCCACTCCCCGGTGGCGCCAGAACTCGCGGTCTGTCGGGTTCGGCCTCGGCGAGACGGCCCACGACCGGTATCCGAGCGCGCCGTCTCGCCAGATCGCGGACAGGAGCGCGCGCAGGCACCAGTCCGTGGGCGAGCAGCCCAGGAACAGGACGTGGCTGCGCCGCAGCCTCGCTGCCACCGCGACCGGAACGAGGCCCGCAACGTCCGAGCGCAGCAGGTAGTCGATGTGGTCGTCCTCGGTGACGAGAAAGCTCTCGCGGTCGCGGCTCGGGTCAAACCCTCCGTGGAGGCGCAGGAGCACCGTTCGCTCGTTGCCCGAAAGGCCCTCGGTGTACGTGTTGGGGACGTCGACCACCGTCTCGGTGCCGTCGGGACGCACGTGGCGGAACCGCCCGCTCTCCGCGCCGCCTGCGATGTAGAGACGACGTCCAGCTCCTCCCCCGCATCGGCGAACGCACGCTCCGACGTCGCGTCGTACGCGATGCTGACGAGCACGGGAAAGACCGCGCCGGGCAGCCCGCACCATCGCCGGCGAGGCCGGCCAGCAGACGGTGGGCAGCGCCCGGAGCGAAGTCCGCGGTCAAGAGGTCGTGGAGCTCGTCGCCGAGCGGCCCGGAGCCGTGCATGACCGAGACGTACTGCGACACCCGGGGCAACTCGAGCGCGTCCCTTCCCGGATATCCGAATGCTCCGACGAGACCCGTCGCGAAGCTCCGAGTCGCTGGGCGGAAGCGCGGCCGCCTCGCTCATCGACGCGAGGTCGGCGCCGGATCCCACGACGACCACGAGCCGGCCACGCAGCGCAGCCTTGAGAACCTCGACGACAGTGGTCGTCGAGCGCCCGCGAGTACGCCGTAGCGACGTGGGGCGCCTTCGACCTGAACGACCCCCAGCGCCTCTCGCGCGGCCTGAATCACCTCGGCGCAGCTCGGGAAACGATCGTCAAGCGTCTTGGCAGGCTGCGAGCCACGACGTCGTCGATAGCGGCGGAAGCTCGCGACGGCGCTCGCTCAGCGGCGGCGGCACGTCGTTGACGTGTGCCCAGAGCACGGAGACGGGGGTGTCCCTGACGAATGGAGGCTCGCCGGCCAGGCACTCGAAGAGCACGCAGCCGAGCGAGTACACGTCGGCGCGACTGTCGACCTCACCCCCCTCGACCAGCTCGGGTGCGACGTACTCGGCGGGTACCCGAGGACATGACCGGTCGCGGTCAGCGCGGCCTCCCCCGCCACGAGCTTGCTGATGCCGAAGTCCGTAAGGTAGGCACGCTCGCGACCGCCGGCGTCCGGCGAGCACAAGAGCACGTTGCTCGGCTTGACGTCGCGATGCACGAGACCTCGCGCGTGGGCGCGTCCAGCGCGTCAGCGATCTCGGCGAGCACGGAGACCGCGCGGTCCGGAGCCAGCGGCCCTTCGCGCGCGATCGTCCGACCCAGATCGAGACCCGTCGATGTAGCGCATCGCGATGTACAGCACTCCGTTCGCGTCGCCGCGTCATGGACGGGAACGATGCTCGGATGCTCGATCGCCGCCGCCTGCCTCGACTCGCGAAGGAACCGGGCCCGGTACTGACCGTTCTGCGCGAGCTCGGACGGGAGCAGCTTCGAGCGCGACGTGCCGGTCGAGCCGCGGATCGAGGCGCCCGGTAGACGATGCCCATCCCGCCGGCACCGACGACCTCCTCGATGCCGGTAGGCCGCGACCTCCGTCCCGATGTGCGGATCGCGCGTCTGGCGTCATCGGTACGTCCAAAGATACGCCGATTTGTTGCCGTCTACACTAGCCGCCTGTGCCTCGGGCGCTCGCACAGGGCGATGCACGTCGGCCCGTACCGGCTCGCCGAGTCGATCGGCGCAGGGGGCAGTCGGGCAGCTTTTCCGGGCGACGCACGAGCAGACGGGTGACGATCGTCGCTGCTCAAGGTTCTGCGCGACGAGCTGCGCCCGAATCGCGCGTACGGACGTCGCTTCGAGCGCGAAGCCAAGGTCGCCGGCGAGATCCGCCATCCCAACCTCGTCCCGGTCGTGGACGCCGGAGTCGACACAGGCCAGCCGTACCTCGCGGCCCGCTCGTCGACGGGCCGTCGCTCGGAGCCCGCATCCGAGCCAGAGCGCTCCCGCTCGGCGCGAGTCGTCAGGAGTCGTCGGCGACGTCGGCGCCGGGCTCACCGGCGCTGCACCGGCACGGGCTCGTGCACCGGGACGTCAAGCCCGAGAACGTGCTCCTCGATCCCGAGGCGTGGCGCTTCCTCACCGATTTCGGCTGGCGAAGGGACCGGCGCTGACGACGCTCACGGCGCTCGGGGTCGTGGTCGGACCCGCAGTACCTCGCGCCTGAGCTCGTCGAGGGAGCGGAGAGGCGAGCCCGGCTTCGACGTGTACTCGCTGGGCTGCCTCGCCTTCACCTGCCTGGCCGGCGCGCCGCCGTTCACCGGCTCGCTCATGGAGGTCGCCTACGGCCACCTCGACGAGGATCCGTCCGACCCCGCTGCCGGACGCGACGACATCCCGCCCGGCGTATCGGAGGTCGTGCTCGCGGCGCTCGCGAAGGATCCGGCGCACCGGCCGCGCTCGCCGACGATGCTGGCGCACCTCCTGCGGGCCGGCGCAGGTGGCCCGACGTCGACGCTCCGGTCGGCGCGTCAGCCAACGATCGTGAATGCCCTGGCTCGACGGCTGACGTTGCCGCGGGTGTCCTCGAGCTCGACCTGGATCACGTATCCGCCCTCGCCGAGTACCGAGCTGTTCCAGCCGCGCACCAGGTAGAAGCGGTAGTTGCCGGCCCGGTTCGGGCGGTTCTGTCGCGTTCGGCTCGCGTAGACGGCGTCGTAGCTCCGGCCCGGAAGGGATCGGCGGACGTCGTGGGCCACCTGCCACCGGAGGACGACCCGACCCGTCTCGGTCGACGACGCGCCACCGGAGAAGGGCCGGGGTGACCGGCAGATCGTTCCAGGGGGCCGGCGCCGACAGCGCCGGAGGATCGAAGGCACTCACCACCAGGTCGACGACGCCGCGAACGGCGCGCGTCCTGGTCTCGACGCCGGCCCGCTCGAAGCGGATCTGCTTGACCACAGGACAGGTTCGATCCATGTACGGGCCCATCGCGCCGGGCCGGAGCAGGTTGACGTACGTGCCGCCGCGCATCTCGGAGAGGTGGACATGCCCCCAGCCCGGCTCGATCCGGCCGATCAGCGTCCGGTAGGCCGTCACGTGCTGGCCCGGCCGGACCGTGGGCGCGATGTGCCAGTAGCTGAGCTCGACGCCTCCGCCGGTCAGGATGCGAACGACGTCCGGGTGGAGCGCGTTCGCCGCGACGACGCCCGATACGGTCGCGTAGACCGCCGTGCCGTCCGGCGCCGAGACGTCCACTCCGAGAGTGGAACGTCCGATGGATCGTGCCGTCGGGATCGAGGCCGACGCGAGGATCGCCGAAGTAACCCCGGACCGGATGCTGGCGGTGAAACGGCTTGACGGGCCAGCCGTAGGCAGGAGCGCGCCCGGCCGACCCGTTCGCGCCGCGGCACGACGCCGAAGAACCATCGGTGCCCTCGGGCGCGGAGGAACGCTCGACCTCTGTCACGTCAGACGCCGGGATAGCCACGCTGATCGCCGGGGCCGCCGGCGGCGGAGCGACCACCCTCGCCGCCGATTCCTGGAGGCCGATGACTCCGCAGCCGGCTGCCGAGACGACCCCGACGACCAACCCGACGAACAGCCAGCCCCGCTTCCTTGCGCCTGTCCACCGTGCCCTCACCGTTACCCCTCCTCGCTCGGGGCCGCCCGTCTGCGGCCCGTTGCGAGGACGGTGCGATCGGGCTCTTGCAGCGCTCCTACAGCGCTCTTGCCGTGGAGGTCACCGCTCGACGAGGCGCGTACAGCCGAGCCGCCCCTACGAGGTCCAGGCGATCGGGATCCGCGACGACCAGGCTGTCGAAGCCGTCCCGGTCAGCGCCACACGAGCGCACCGGTCTCGGCATCCAGGCCGTCAGGTTTCGCCGCTCGAACGTCGAGAAGTAGACGACGCCGTCGATCACCGTCGCCGAGCCCGAGATGACGCACCTCTCGCGTCGAACCGCCAGCGGATCTCGCCGCTCGCCGCCTCGAGCGCGTAGAAGAAGCCGCCGTAGGAGCCGATCAGGACGAGCTGCCGCCAGGATCGCCAGGCGACGCGTAGACGTAGCTCCCGTTGAGGTCGACCAGCGGAGCTTCCCGCTCGCCGCACCGAAGGACTACACCTTCCCGTCGGTGGAGCCGACGTAGATCCGCCCGTACGCAACCGCGGGTGCTCGAGTAGAACCTGCCCTGCGTCCCGACACGAGCCTGCGAGGACGCTCGCCAGAGAAGCCTCCCGTCCGCCGCGCCGAGGGCGTAGACGTGCCCGTCGTAGGAGCCGATGTAGACCCGACCGCCGGCCACGGCCGCCGAGCCCTTCACCTCGCCGTCGGTCTGGTAGGTCCAGCGGGGCTTCCCCGTCTCGGCGTCGAGCGCATACACCTGCCCGCTCCAGTCGCCGCCGTAGACGACCCCGCCGACGACGACGGAGGAGGATTCGTCCCTTCCCGTGCGTCCGCCGCCAGCGGATCAGCCCGGTCGCGGCATCGAAAGCGACCAGCTCGCCGCCCCGACCAGGGTCGTCGTTCTGACAGCTCCCGCGCCGGCCGATGAACGTCTGCAGGACGAGCTCCCGCCAGACGGCGGGCGATCCCCGACGCGCACCCGGCCCAAGCGGATACTCCCGAGACTTCCCTCCCCGTCGCTCAAGATTCGAGCGCGTAGAGCCAGCCGTCGAACGTCGGCAGGTAGAGCCGGCCGTCACCGATCCCCGGCAGGAACTCGAGCAGGCCGTGGCTGTGGAACGTCCAGGTCCGCCGCAAACGGTGGACGTAGCTCCACCCCGTCCAGGCTTCGCAGCCGGCGAGCGTCGTAGCCGAACGTCGGCCACTCGAAGCCGTCCGCCCCGTCCGGCGGAAGGCTCGACAATGCCGTCCGCAGCGCAGATGGAGCCTCCTCGTCGGGATGTCGGTCGGGACGAACTCGACCGCCGAGGATCCGCGAACGTCGGCACCGCGCTCCCGGAGGCGAGGAGCACGGCCGCCGCGGCGAGGAGCGCGGCGGCTCGTGCAGGCGAGCCCGATCAGGAAGCGTGCGTCGCATCATCAGATCGGCTCGGAGACGAGGGAGCTCTGCCGGAGCCGGCCGGGTCAGGCCGGGAGCTCCCGCGGCGCCGCGCGACTCCGAGGCGAGGCGCGCCCAGAGGTTCTCGAGGACGCGCGAGACCGTCCGGCCAGAGCCTCCTCCGCCCATCGTGAACGCGCCGGCGGCGAACACCTTCGCGCGCCTTTCCGGTCTCGTAATAGGTCATCTGGGCCGTCATCCCCGGCCCGAGGAGGTCACGGATCTCGGCGAGCGACCCGGGTTCCGCGGGGCGAGGCGGACGACGTGTGGTCGATCTCGATGCCGAACGACGCGAACCGCGAGCCCGGCTCGAGGCCGGTGCCGGCGAAGACCCAGCCGGTCGCGGCCGACCGCCCGAGGGTGTACGGAGCGCGATGCTCTCCGGCGTCGTTCCCGATGTACTGCACGCCGATCAACGCCGCCTCGGGCCGGCCCTGCTCGCGCCACTGCCGAACCGCGGGTCAGGGCGTCGCCGCGCCGGTCGACGCGCCAGAAGTAGTTGTTCGCCGAGAGGAACATGAGGTTCCCGCCGAGGTCGCGGTAGCGCTCGATGACGTCGTACTCGCGCGTCGCGACGTACTCGTGGTGGCCGGGAAGACGATCAGGTCGTAGGCCCGCGCCAGCGCAGCCGCGCCGGCGACCGCCTCTCGAGGTCGAGCTGGGCGAGGTAGTCCACCTCGTGGCCGTGCACCTCGAGCCAGCGCAGAAACGGCAGGTCGTAGTGGCCGAAGTGCGGCGGGACGCCGCGGTCGAGGAACGGCCGCGTCGTGTCGATCGTCTCGACGCGTCGGTGTCCTCGTACCAGGTGTCGCCCTCGCCGTCGTCGTCCGCGTCGCGCCGGTTGTAGGCCTGCCAGGTGTTCGTCGGCATGACGACGGCGACGCGATGCTCGCCGAGCCGGCGGGGCGCGAGCACGAACGGCGCGTACCCGACGCGTCCGCTGCGGCGCGAAGCTCCGCGTAGTAGACGCCGCTTCGCCAGTCGCCCATCGGGACGGTGCCCGTGTACGGAAGCCGCCCGGTGATTGCCAGGCCGACCATCCGATCGCGCCGGCGCCCGTCGATCGGCACGGAGCCCGTCCTGAAGATCTGACCGTCAGGCCGGCTCGCGAAGCCCTGGACCACGAGCTTCGCCCGCTGCCCGGGCTTGTAGGTCTCGCGTACGAAGTACGCCTCGACGCCCCCTTCCCGCCGCCTGCTGCGCGCTCACGCGTCATGCTGTCCCGCCCCTCGAGCGCGGGTCCTCCGACCTCCCCGCCAGGCGCCGAGCACCGCCGTCAGCCGTGATCGCAGCCGCCGCAAGCAGCGCCCACGCGACCGGCTTCCGTGTGATGATCGAGCGCTTCATCGCTCGCCCTCCCTCGCTCTGGGCCGCCCTGCGCGGCCCGGTCGAGGGCAAGGTCGAACGACGCTCTTGCGGCTCTCCTGCGCCCGTCTTGCAGCGCTTGCTCTGCTATGAACCGGCACGTATGGAGTTCCGAATCCTCGGCCCGCTCGATGTGTACGAGGCCGGCCGCCGGTCGAGCTCGGCGGAGCGCGGCAGCGCGCGCTGCTCGCAATCCTCCTCACGCGCGCGAACCAGGTCGTGTCGCGGGACGTGCTGATCGACCAGCTGTTCGGCGAGGAACCGCGCGAGACGGCCGCGGGCCTCCTCCAGGTCTACGTCTCACGGCTGCGGAAGGGGCTCGAGCCCGACCGCGAGCGCCGTCAGCAGACGGGCATCATCGTCACGAAAGCGCCGGGATATCTGGTCCGCGTCGAGCGCGACGAGCTCGACCTCGAACGGTTCGAGCGGCTCGCCGAGGAAGGGCGAGCGGCTCTGCTCGCCGCGATCCCGAGGCAGCGCGCGAGCGCGCTCGTCGAGGCGCTCGCCCTCTGGCGCGGCCCGGCGCTCGCAGACCTTCGGACGAGCCCTTCGCGCGCGCGAGGCCGCAAGGCCTCGATGAGCTGCGACTGGCGGCGCACCGAGGAGCGTATCGACGGTCGACCTCGCGCTCGGTCGGGGCGCCGCTCTCGTCGGCGAGATCGAGGCGTTCGTCGTCGCCAGTACCCGCTGCGCGAGCGGCTACGTGGTCAGCTGATGCTCGCCCTCTACCGCTCGGGTCGCCAGGCCGAAGCGCTGGAGGCCTACCAGGACGCGCGCAGCGCGCTCGTCGACGGGCTCGGGATCGAGCCCTCACCGGCGCTGCAGGAGCTCGAGCGGCGCATCCTCCGGCAGGATCCGTCGCTCGGCCTGACGCCCTCCGAGGCGCTACCCAGCCCCGAGCGCTCGATCCTGCTCCTGCCGCTCAAGAGCTCGATCAGATCGAGCCCCTCCTGGCCCTCGCGCGCCCGTTGACCGGCACTGAGCCGGCGCGGCAGCTCGTTCTCGCGCAGCTCGTTCCGACAGTCGACAGGCTGGACACGTGGATCGGGGCGACTGCACCACGCCGCGAGGGGCTTCTCCAGGCAGGTCTCTCGAGCACGCGCTGCGTGCTTTACCTCGGAGACGCCGGCCGCCGACGCGGTGCGCCTCGCAACCGAGCAGAACGTCGACCTCGTCGTCCTCGCCGCCGTGACGCCGTCACCGCTCTGCCCGGCGGCCTCCTCGGCGGCCTCGTCGAGGCCGGCTCCGTGCGACGTTGCCGCGCTCGCGACCGGCGAAACGATCCGAGGGAGCCGGTCCCGTCCTCGTGCCGTTCGGCGGGGCCGAACACGACTGGGCTGCCCTCGAGCTGGCCGCGTGGCTGGCCGCTGCCCGAGGTCTCGACCTTCGGCTGATCGGACCAGCTCGCCGACCCTGCCTCGGGCCAGCGCGACTCGAGTCGCCTGCTCGCCCGCGCATCGCTTCTCGTGCAGCGCTTTGCAGGAGTCGCGGCCGAGCCGCCCTCGCCGAGCCCGGCCCGGACGCAGTCGTCGAGGCGGCCGCCGCGGCCGCCTTGCTCGTCGTTCCGCTCTCGCTGCGCTGGCGCGCAGAGGGTCTCGGGGCAACCCGCGGCCTCCTCGAACGCACTCGATCGTCCCGTCGTGTTCGCAGCCCGTGGGATGCGCCCGAGCGGGATTGCACCGAGCGAGAGCCTGACCAGTTCTCGTGGTCGCTCCGCGAGCCGGGCGCTCAGGGTTCCCTCCCAGGCCAGGCGGCGAGCGCTGAGCGGCCCGTCCGCTGGACCGGCACCGCCGGTACGAGGTCCGCGCCCGCCGTGGTCGGGCCGGACAGGTCCGGGCCCTACTCGCGCGGCGGCGTCGTGATCGCGCCCTCGCTCGCCGAGGAGACGAGGTGCGCGTACTTCGCGAGCGCGCCCCGGGCCTCCACGGGCTCCGGCTGCCGCCAGTCGGCGAGCCGCGCGGCGAGCTCGTCGTCGGAGAGCTCCGCTCTCAGCTCGCGCGTCTCGACGTCGATCACCACGGTGTCTCCGGTGCGAAGCACGGCGAGCGGGCCGCCCTTGAACGCCTCGGGCGCGACGTGGCCGACCATGAACCCCCAGGTGGCGCCGGAGAAACGGCCGTCGGTGACGAGGGCGACCGAGTCGGTAAGGCCCTCCCCGACGATCGCCGCCGTGATCTGGAGCATCTCCGGCATCCCCGGCGCGCCGGCCGGGCCGACGTAGCGGATGACGACCACGTCGCCCGGCACGATCTCCCCGGCCTTGACCGCCTCGAAGCACTCGGGCTCCGAGTCGTACACCTTCGCCGGGCCGCGATGGTGCATCCGACCCTGCCCCGCCAGCTTGATGACGCAGCCGTCGGGGCTGAGGTTGCCCCGCAGGACGGCGATCCCGCCGCGGGACTTCAGCGGCTCGTCGACGGAGACCACGACCTTCTGGCCCGGCTTCTCGGTCACGTCGTCGGCGACCTCGGCGATCGTCCGCCCGTCGACCGTGAGCGCGTCGCCCGCGAGCAGCCCGTGCCGCAGGAGCTCCCTGCCGACGAGGCCCATGCCGCCCGCCTCGTAGAGATCGGTGGCCACGTACGTGCCCCACGGCTTCATGTCCGCGATCACCGGCGTGCGCTCGAGGATCGTGTCGAAGTCGTCGATCGAGAGCGGGATCCCGAGCTCGCGGGCGATCGCGAGCAGGTGCAGAACGCCGTTCGTCGACCCGCCGGTCGCTGCGATCGAGGCGATCGCGTTGTCGATCGCCTGCCTCGTCAGGATCTGTGACGGCCGGATGTCCCGGCGGACGAGATCCATCGCCACGCGGCCTGCCTGCTCGGCCGCTGCGTGCTTGTCCGGATCGAGGGCCGGAATCGCGTTCAGCCCACCCGGGCTGATACCCAGGAACTCGAGCACGGTCGCCATCGTGTTCGCCGTGAACTGCCCGCCGCAGGCGCCCGCGCCGGGACAGGCGACGCCCTCGAGCTCGTGCAGCTCGGCGGCGGAGATCTTGCCCACCGCGACCGCGCCGATCTGCTCGTAGACGTCCTGGATGGTCACGTCCCGCCCGCGGAAGCGGCCGGGGGCGATCGAGCCGTTGTAGAGGCAGAGGCCGGGCAGGTCGAGCCGTGCGAGGGCCATGACCGCGCCGGGAAGGGTCTTGTCGCAGCCGACGAGGCAGACGAGGCCGTCCAGCAGGTGGCCGCGTGCGACGAGCTCGATCGAGTCGGCGATCAGCTCGCGGGAGATGAGCGACGCCCGCATCCCGGGCGTGCCCATGGAGACACCGTCCGAGACCGAGATCGTGTTGAACTCGATCGGCGTCCCTCCCGCCGCCCTGACGCCGCGCTTCACGTCCTGCGCGCAGCTCGCGCTGGTTCAGGTTGCAGGGCATCGTCTCGATCCACTGCGTCGCGACCCCGATGAGCGGCTTCGCGAGGTCTTCGTCGGTGAAGCCGACCGCCTTGAGCATCGAGCGTGCCCCCGCGCGCTCGTAGCCGTCGGTCAGGCCGCGGCTCTGGCGCTTCGCCGGATCCGAGGGACGGGAATACGGATCGCTGGTCATGCGACGATCCTACTGCAGCCGCCGTCGAGGACAGGGCCGCGCGATGGGTGAGCTGTCTGATCAACTGCCGGGCGTGAGCGAGGCCGGGCCGGAGACGACGCGCGACGGGAGCCCCCTGCGGCGAGCACGGACGTACGCCGGGGAGGTGGTGCGTGCGATCCCGATCGTGCAGTGGGCCCCCGCCTACCGGAAGCGGTGGCTCCGGCCCGACGTACTCGCCGCGCTTGCCGTCTGGGCGGTACTCGTGCCGCAGGCGCTCGCCTACGCGTCGCTCGCCGGCGTCCCGGCGCAGGCCGGTCTATACGCCGCGCTCGCCGCGCTGCTCCTGTACGCGATCTTCGGCACCTCGCGCGAGCTCAACGTCGGTCCGAGCTCCGCGATCGCCGCCCTCTCGGCGGTCGCGGTGGCGCCCCTCGCGGGCGGTGACACCGCGACGTTCGTCGCGCTCTCCGCGATGTCAGCGGTCCTGACCGGCGGCATTCTCGTCGCCGCAGGGGTTGGGAGGCTCGGCTTCCTCGCCGAGTTCTTCGCCAAGCCTGTGCTCACGGGGTTCATCACCGGCCTCGCTCTGACGATCGCGATGTCGCAGGCCCCGAAGCTGTTCGGCGTCACGACCGAGGACGGGAACTTCTTCGAGGACACTTGGCGTCTCGCCGGCGAGCTCGACGACGCGAGCCTCACGACGTTCGCGGTGGGCGCCTCGGCGATCGTGGTGCTGGTCGTCCTCTCGCGGCTCGTGCCGAAGCTCCCCGCCGGCTTGATCGTGCTCGTCGTCTCGATCGCGGTCTCCACCGCCCTCGATCTCGAGGCCGAAGGAGTCTCGGTCGTCGGTGACATCCCGCGTGGACTGCCGCCGTTCGGCTGGCCGGACGTCAGTCTCGCCCAGGTTCTCGACCTCGTGCCGGCAGCGGCTGGGATCGCGATCCTCGCCTTCGGGGAGTCGGTCGGCGGAGGGCGCGCTCTTGCCGAGAAGAAGGGTTACGAGATCGACGCGAACAAGGAGCTGATCGCGCTCGGGGCCGCGAACGTGGG
Organism: uncultured Thermoleophilia bacterium; assembly: GCA_963819905.1. Classification (GTDB taxonomy): domain Bacteria; phylum Actinomycetota; class Thermoleophilia; order Gaiellales; family Gaiellaceae; genus CAWCQC01. The sequence goes on along the minus strand of CAWFXP010000001.1, from coordinate 424,632 downwards.
CTCAGGGGTTTCGCAGGGCTTCGTGGTCGACGGAAGCCTCTCCCGCTCGGCCGTCGGCGATTCGGCGGGGGTGAAGTCGCAGCTTTCCAGCATCCTAGGCGCCGCGCTCGTCCTCGCGACGCTCTTCGTCCTCGCGCCGCTGTTCAAGAACCTCCCGAACGCCGTACTCGCAGCGATCGTCATCGTCGCCGTGGCCGGCCTCGTGAACATCAAGGAGCTGAAGCGCCTCTACCGCCTCGACTTGCGCGACTTCGGGCTCGCGCTCCTCTGCCTGATAGGCGTCCTTCTCCTCGGCATCCTGCCGGGGCTCCTGACCGCCATCGTCGCCTCGCTGCTCGCACTCGTCTTCCGCGCCTACCGCCCCTCGAGCGCCGTCCTCGGTCGCGTCGCCGGGCGACACGGAGTCGGACGACGCGCACCTGTTTCGCAACATCGAGGGCCATCCGGAGTACGAGACCTATCCCGGGCTCGTGATCTTCCGCTTCGACAACGAGCTCTTCTTCGCCAATTCCCACGGGTTCCGCGAGCAGATCCGGGCACTCGTACGAGACGCGAGCCCGCCTGTTCACGAGGTGATCGTCGACGCGAGCGCGATGAGCTACGCGGACACGACCGCGACGGACATGCTGAACGAGCTCGTCGCGGAGCTGCGCGACCGCGGCGTCCAGCTCACGTTCGCGCGGGCCAAGCGCCCGTTCGCAGAGATCCTACGCGTCTCCGGCGTCGAGGAAGCGATCGGCGCCGATCACGTCCACGTGAGTCTGCGCGGCGCCGTGAACGACTTCCTCGGCCGCCATCCCGAGGCACGGCTCGCGGTCTCGCCGCTGATCAACCGAAGGCCATCTCCGCGGCGGCGCTCGACGGCGCGGGGTCGGGGAGCCGCATCATGCGGAACGAGTTGAGCAACCCCACGAGGGCGGCGAGGATCGGAATGGCCAGCGCCACCTGCAAGGCGATGGGTCGCGCGTCCGTGTTGATGCGGATGATCTCGTCCTGGACCTCCTCCGGTTGGCCGGCCAGCAGCTGGTCGAGCTGGGTGTTGGTCATCACCTGCGCGTCGTCCTCGAGCGTTCGTGCGACTTGCTCCTGCTCCGCCGGCGAGAGGACGGCGCTGTCTTCCGCCTTGCTCGTGAAGGTGAGGGACAGCGTCGCGAGCATGATCGCCCCGGCGAACGCGAGGCCGAACGAGAGGCCGAACGAGCCCGCCGCCGAGTTCACGCCTGCTGCCTCGCTGGCCCGTTCTTCCTCGATGGGCGCCAGCGTGTAGTTGTTGAGCTGGGATACCAGCAATCCCAACCCCGAGCCCGCGATCAGGAGCGGGACGACGAGATACCAGCCGGAATCCGCTCGGGGGACGACCGGGACGAGCAGCACCGTTCCCAGGCTGAGAAGCGCGAAGCCGAAGCGGATGAGGGTGCTGGGGCGTCGGGCTCCTCCCTTCCTGCCGGCGAGCAGGGCCACCCCGAACATGCTGAGGGAGAGCGGCGCGAGCGACAGGCCTGCCTCCATCGCCGAGTACTCGAACACCATCTGGAGGTAGATCGGCAGCACGATGATCAAGCCGCCGAGCGCGATCTGCTGAAGCAGCTGCCCGGAGATGCCGGCGCTGAAGAGCTTCTGGCGGAACAGATCGGGATCGATCAGGGTCGGCTTCCCCTCGCGCTTGCGCCGCACGAGCCAGTAGACGAGCCCCGCGAGCGCGAGCGCGCCGATCGCGAGGAGCGCGCCGACGAACTCCCCGCCCTCCTGCCAGACCAGGATGCCCAGCACGAGGCCGCCCATGCCGAACACGGAGAGGGCCGCGCCGACGAGATCGATCTGCCTCGGCCCGGTGTACGGCACGTCGTGGACGAGCCTGATCCCGGAGAGGACGATCGCGATGATCACCACCTCGAGCAGGAACCCGATCCGCCAGGACAGGTACGTGGTGATGAATCCGCCGATCAGCGGCCCGACGGCGGTAGCGATCGCCGCGGCAGCCCCGACCAGCGCGTAGGCCTTCCGCCGCGCCGCACCCTCGAAGTTGCCGTGGACGAGGGATTGCATGGCCGGAAGCAGGAGCGCCGCGCCGAGCCCGCCCACCACGGCCCAGAAGACGATGACCGCTGTCAGCCCCTGGGCGAAGGCCATCGCCAGGGCACCGACCGCGTAGGCGAGCAGACCGAGGACGTAGGCCCGCTTGCGTCCGAACAGATCGCCGATCTTGCTCCCGATCAGGATGAACGCCGCGGACACGAGCGCCTCGAGCGCGATGGCCGACTGCACGCCGCTGGCGGTCGTGTCGAGGTCCCGCACCACAGCCGCGATGGAGACGTTCATGAGCGACGTGTCGACGACGAGCACGAACATCGCCATCGCGAGGAGGATCGCGAGCCGTGGATTGTCGGCCGTGCCGCCTCCGGTGTCCGCCGTCGCTGGCTCGCTCATCGCCGGAGTATCCGCCGTCTCCTGCTGCACTGGCAAGCTACGGGACGCGGACAACCGGCTGCGATCGACATCGTCACCGGTGCACGGCGGCGCCTTGCGCGGCAACAGCCAGCACGAGCACGTGGGCCGAGGGAAAGCGCCCGGCCAGCTCGAGAGCGCAGACGTCCGCCTTCTCCGGCGCTGCCCACACGATGACGGTCGGGCCCGAGCCGGAGATGGTGACTCCGTCGGCCCCGCGCGGAAGCTCGTCGCGGATCGGCGCGTAGACGGGGGAGAGCGGCCCCCGGAAAGGCTGGTGCAGCCGATCCTCGAACGCTTCGCGCACGAGGTCGGCAGAGCCCCCCGCGAGACCGGCCCCGAGGAGCGCCGCCCGGGCCACGGTGAAGGAGGCGTCCTCGTGCGGGATCTCCGCCGGGAGCGCCGCGCGGGCGGCTCCCGTGTCGACCTGTGCGTCCGGCACGACCGCGATGGGAACGAACGGCAGCGACCCGGCCAGACGGACGACGCGCTGGCGCCCGCCCGAGCGCCAGGACAGGCACGCGCCGCCGGCGAATGCCGGGGCAAGGTTGTCGGCGTGGCCCTCGAGCTCGAGACCGAGCTCGACGAGCTCCTCGACCTCGAGGGCCCGCCCGGTCGCGGCGCACGCAGCCACGAGGCCGAGGGCGATCGTCGCGGCGCTCGACCCGAGCCCGCCGTTCAGCGGGATGTGGTTCGTGAAGACGAAGCGCCGCCCCTCGACCGGCGCGAGGAGAGCGAACGCCCGGACGCCGAGGTGCTCCGGGCCCGCCGGCAGCTCGCCGGCGCCGAGGCCGTACACCTCCACCCCGGTTCCCTCGCTCACCTCGAGCTCGTTCCAGAGCTCGAGCGCGGCGCCGGCGCAGTCGAAGCCCGAGCCGAGGTTCGCGGTGGTCGCCGGCGCGCGGACGCGAATCGCCACGGACACGACCTAGCGCGATGCCGCCGCGATGGCGTCCGGATCCGGATCGACCTGGAGCGGCGGCGGGCTCATCCGCTCCGCGGTGAGCGGATCCTTGAGCCCGTGCCCCGTGATGACGCAGACCACGATGCTTCCCGCCTCAGGCCGCTCGTGCGCGAGTGCCGCGAGCCCCGCCGCCGAGGCGGGCTCGCAGAAGAGCCCCTCCGTCTGGGCGAGCTCCTGCCAGGCCGCCAGGATCTGCTCGTCCGTGAGGGTCACGACCTCCCCGTGCGTACGCTCGACCGCCTCGGCGACGGCCGGCGCGTGCACCGGGTCGCCGATCCGGATCGCCGACGCGACCGTGTGCGCCCCGGTCGGCGGCCTGCGCGGCAACGAGCCGGGCCGGGTCGCCTCCGAGCTCGTCGAATCCCTGGCCGTAGGCGTTCGTGTTCCCGCCGCCGCCGTAGGGCAGATAGACCGCGTCCGGCACGCCGCCGAGCTCCTCGACGATCTCGAACACCGCCGTCTTCTGGCCGTGCCGGCGATACGGGTTGATCGAGTTGACGAGCGCGTGCGTGCCCCGCTCGGCCAGCTCGCGGGCCGCCGCGAGCGCCTCGTCGAAGCTCCCCCGCACCTCCAGGACGCCCGCCCCATACATGCGTGTCTGCGCGAGCTTCCCTGTGGCAACCGCACCCTGCGGCTGGAGGATGACCGCCGGGATGCCGGCGCGGGCCGCGTACGCGGCCACGGAGGAGGCGGTGTTGCCGGTGGAGGCGACGATCACGGCTGCGGCTCCCTCCTCGAGCGCCTTCGAGACGGCCACCGTCATGCCGCGATCCTTGAAGCTCCCGGTCGGGTTTCCCGCCTCCCACTTGAGCCAGAGCTCGACGCCGAGCCGTGCTCCGAGCCGCGGAGCCGGGAGCAGCGGCGTCGACCCCTCGCCGAGCGAGACGACGGGCGTCTCCGCGGAGACGGGCAGGCGGTCGCGATAGCGGTCGATGAGCGCGGCCTGGCCGACCCCGCGACTCGAGGCACGCGGCATGCCGCTCACGGCTCGCTCCGGTCCGAGATCACGGCCAAGCGGGTCGGCGACCCGTGCGCCTCCGGAAGCGACGCGATCTCGGCGAGGGCCCGGTCGACGGCGCCGGTCGCCGCTTCGTGCGTCACGACGTGGAGCGCGGCTCCGTCACCCGTCTGGTGCTGGACGAGCCGCGCGACCGAGACCTCGTGCGCCGCGAGTCGCTCGGCCACGTGGGCGAGAACGCCGGCCCGGTCGTCGACCTCGACGCGCAGGTAGAAGGGCGAGCGCAACTCCCCGGGCGGCAGCCTCGCCAGCGTCCGCCAGGCGGCGTCGTCCTGGAGGAAGCCGGTTCCCGTGGTCCCGACGATCGACACCATGTCGGCGACGACGGCGGAGGCGGTTTCGATGCCGCCCGCGCCGGGCCCCTCGAGGGTGATCTCCCGGATCGAGTCGCCTTCGAGCATGACGGCGTTGAACGCTCCCTCGATCGCCGCCAGCGGATGGTGGCGGTCGACGAGAGAGGGCTGCACCCGGACGTCGACCGACCCGTCGACGAGGGTGGCCGCGCCGACGAGGCGAACGACCATGCCCATCTCGTGCGCGGCGTGGATGTGGCCCGGCACGATCGTCTCGATGCCCTCGTACTCGACGTCGCCGAGCGTGACCCTCGACCCGAAGGCGATCGTCGCGAGAATGGCCATCTTCGCGGCGGCGTCCGCGCCGGAGACGTCCTCGGTCGGGTCCGCCTCGGCGAACCCGAGCCGCTGCGCCTCGGCGAGGGCGTCCTCGTAGGTCGCGCCACCTTCCATCTTCGTGAGGATGTAGTTGGTCGTCCCGTTGACGATCCCGAGTACGCGATGGACGTTCGAGACGACGAGCGCCTCGCGAAGCACCTTGATCACCGGGATCGCCGCACAGACGGACGCCTCGAAGCGCAGCTGAACCCCTGCCGCCGAGGCGGCGGGGAAGAGCTCCGCGCCCCGCTGCGCGATCAGCTGCTTGTTCGCCGTGACGACCGGCTTGCCGGCTGCGAGCAGGTCGAGCACGTACGCCCTGGCCGGCTCGATCCCGCCCATGACCTCGGCGACGAGCGCGATCGCCGGATCGTCGCGGATCGCACCGAAATCCGTGGTCAGGAGGCCGTGCGGCGGTGCGAACGAGCGCTCGCGGTCCGGGTCCCGGACGAGGGCGCGGACGACGCGGAGCCGGTGGCCGGTCGCCCGCTCGATGTCGTCGGCGTTCTCGGTCAAGAGCCGATCGACCGCGGCGCCGACCGTGCCGTAGCCGAGCAGCGCAACCGGGACGTCGACCGAGGCCACCGCCGGCCGCTACTCGGGCTTGGCCATGAGGGCGCGCAGCTCCTCGCCGACCTTCTCGATCCGCAGGCTCTGCTGCTCGCCACGGACGCGCTTCAGGTTGGCCTCGCCCTCGTCCATCTCGGCGATCCACTCCTTCGCGAACTGACCGCTCTGGATGTTCGCGAGCACCTTCTTCATCTGTTCGCGCACGTGGTCGTCGATCACCACCGGGCCCCGGACGTAGTCGCCGTACTCGGCGGTGTCGGAGATCGAGTAGCGCATGTAGGAGAGGCCGCCCTCCCAGATCAGGTCGACGATCAGCTTGAGCTCGTGCAGGCACTCGTAGTAGGCGATCTCGGGCTGGTAGCCCGCGTCGACGAGCGTGTCGAATCCCGCCTTGATCAGCTCGGTCACGCCGCCGCAGAGCACCGACTGCTCGCCGAAGAGGTCGGTCTCGGTCTCCTCCTTGAACGTCGTCTCGAGCATCCCTGCCCGTCCGGAGCCGATCGCGACGCCGTAGGCGAGCGCCAGCTCGCGCGCCTTCCCGCTCGCGTCCTGCTCGACGGCGATGAGCGCCGGCGTGCCGAGCCCCTGGGTGTAGAGACGGCGGACGATGTGGCCGGGCCCCTTCGGCGCGACCATGATCACGTCGTTCCCCTCGCCCGGCTGGACGCGCTCGTAGAGGATGTTGAAGCCGTGCGCGAAGAGGAGGGCGGCGTCCGGAGCGAGGTTCGACGCGATCTCGTCCTCGTAGACCTGCGGCTGCACCTGATCCGGCAGCAGGATGGCAACCAGCTGTGCGCCCGCGACCGCTTCGCCGACCGTGGCGACGTCGAGCCCGGCGGCCTCCGCCTTCTCCCTGGAGGCGCTGCCTTCCCGCAGCCCGACGACGACCTGCACGCCGGAGTCCTTCAGGTTGAGCGCGTGAGCGTGGCCCTGGCTGCCGTAGCCGATCACGGCGACCTTGCCCGAGAGCAGGCCGATGTCACCGTCGCGGAGGATGGTCGCCATCTGAGTCCTTTCGTCGTTGTCTCGCGAGGGTGTTCTAGCGGATCCTCACCGAAGCACCGCCAGCCTGCGGCGCTCGTCGCGCCTCGCCGATGCGCGCGGCAGACCGATCCGACCGGTGCGGACGAGCTCCTTGATGCCGTGCGGCCGGACGAGCTCCTCGAACGACTCGAGCTCCTCGGTCGAGCCGACGACCTCGAAGACGAGCGTCTCCGGCCCGAGGTCGAGAACCCTGGCGTTCATCACGTCGCCGAGCGCGATCAGCTCGGCCCGACGGTCGGGAGGCGCGGCCACCTTGACGAGGAGCAGCTCCCGCTCGACGGCGTCGCCCGGAACCAGCTCCTGGACGCGGAGCACGTTCACGAGCTTGTGCATCTGCTTCTCGATCTGCTCGAGCGTCTGCTGCTCGCAGTTGACGCGAATCGTCATGCGGGAGACGTCGTGGCGCTCAGTCGGCCCGACCGCGAGGCTCTCGATGTTGAAGCCGCGTCGCGCGAACATCGACGTGATGCGCATGAGCGCGCCCGGCTTGTTCTCGACGAGGACGGAGATCGTGTGCGTCATCTGCCGTCGAGCCCGCTCAGAGCGGCCTCGCCTCCACTTCCTGTCCGGGCTCCGGATACTCGATCAGGTCGAGCGCCGCCGCACCGGCCGGGATCATCGGGAAGCACTGCTCCTTCGGGTCGACGCGGCAGTCGACGACCGCCGTTCGCCCGCACGTGAGCGCCTGCTCCAGCGTGTCGGCGAGCCCGTCCTCGGAGTCGACCATGAATCCCGCCGCCCCGTACGCCTCGGCGAGCTGGGCGTAGTCCGGCACCTGGTGGGTGAGGTGCACCTGCGAGAGCCGCTCGTCGAAGAACATGTCCTGCCACTGCTGCACCATCCCGAGATAGCCGTTGTTGATCAGCACGACGACGATGGGCAGGTTCTCGAGCACCGCCGTCGCGAGCTCCTGGCAGGTCATCTGGAAGCAGCCGTCGCCGTCGATGCAGACGATGGTCGCATCCGGACGCGCAGCTTTCGCCCCGACCGCCGCCGGGATGCCGTACCCCATGGTGCCGAGGCCGCCCGACGTGATGAACGTGCGCGGGCGGTCGCACTGCAGGTACTGCATCGCCCACATCTGGTGCTGGCCCACGCCGGTCGTCCACACCATGTCGTCGCGCCCGGCGGTCAGCTCCTCCAGTGTCTCGAGGACGGTCTCGGGCTTCAGGAGATCGCCCTTGCGATAGCGCAGCGGGAACTCGGCCTTCCACTCGTCGAGCTGCGAGAGCCAGGCGTCCGTCTTCGCCGTCCAGCCGTCGGAGCGGAGCTTCTGCAGCTCGACGCCGATGTCCCGCAGGACCTGCTTGAGCGGCCCGACGACCGGGATGTCGACGGCGCGCAGCTTGCCGATCTCGGCGGCGTCGATGTCGAGGTGGATCACCCTGGCGCCCGGCGCGAACGCGGGCAGCTTGCCGGTCACCCGGTCGTCGAAGCGCGAGCCGCAGGCGATCATCAGATCGGCCTTGTTGAGCGCCCAGTTGCCGTACTTCGTGCCGTGCATCCCGGGCCAGCCGAAGAAGAGCTCGTGCGACTCGGGGAACGCGCTCTTCCCCATCAGCGTCGTCACCACGGGGAGGCGGCCGACGTGCGCGAGCCCGAGCAGCTCGGAGCAGGCGTCGCCGTTCAGGGTGCCGCCCCCCACGTAGAGGATCGGCTTCTCGGCGGCCGCGATCGCCGCCGCGGCGTCCTTGATCTGCTTGGCGTGCCCGCGCTTCGGGGGCTTCCAGCCGGGGAGATCGACCTCGTCCGGGTACCTGAAGTCGACCTCGGCCTCCTGGATGTCCCGCGGCACGTCGACGAGCACGGGTCCGCAGCGCCCGGTTCGCGCGACGTGGAAGGCCGCCTTCATGATCGTGGGGATCTCCTGCGCGTCCTGGACGAGCCACGAGTGCTTCACGATCGGGATCGTGATGCCGGTGATGTCGCACTCCTGGAAGGCGTCGGTGCCGATCAGGTGCGAGCGCACCTGGCCGGTGACGCACACGAGCGGCGTCGAGTCCATCCACGCGTCCGCGATCGGAGTGACGAGGTTGGTCGCGCCCGGTCCGGAGGTCGCCATCGCCACCCCGACCCGGCCGGACGCGCGCGCGTACCCCTCGGCCATGTGGCCGGCGCCCTGCTCGTGACGTGCCAGGACGTGCCGGACGGTCGAGCCGCGCGCGAACGCGTCGTAGATCGGGAGGATCGCCCCGCCCGGGATCCCGAAGCAGACGTCGACGCCCTCCGCCTCGAGCGAGCGGAGCACGGCGTCGGAGCCCAGCATCCTCATGACAGCATCACCTCGTCCCGTCGCCCTCGGTCGCCGCTGTACACGGCCTCGTCCCCGGCCCGCGGGTCGACCCGCTGCGGCGTCCCGGCCGGCAGGAAACTGTACCGGCTTCGCCGCGAGCGGCCGCTCACCTTCTGGCCGTTCGACTCGTCGTTCGATCCCATCGCTCGTCCCTTCCGCTCGGCCCTCGCACGCTGCGCGGGCGCACTTCTCCCTTAGTCCGGTCGGCGTGTGCGGCCCGAAGCCGCGTGAGCGTCGTGTCTCCCCCTAGCGGGGGATGACGACGAGGACGACGATCAGGAGAGCCGTGAGCGCTGCCAGCGCGACGAGCAGGGCCCCGGACGGAACCGGAGCCTCGGCCACGCGCGTCTTGACCCTGGCGGGCGTCCTCGGCATTCCCTGCAGTGTGGCCGAGGCATCCAAACGTGTCAAGCCGGGCTTTGCGGTGTCAGATCTTGCGCTGCCGGGTGTCAGATCTTGCGTTGCAGGTGTTTCGGCTCTGGCCCGTGACCCATTCGCGCGCTGGGCCGAACTAGGGTCGAACCGTGGGTCGGCCGCTTCGCATCGATGTTCCGTTCGCCGTGTATCACGTGACGGCACGCGGGAACCATGGACAGGACATCTACCTCGACGTCGTCGATCGCGAGCGCTTTCTCAAGCGGCTCGGCTTCGTTATGGGTCGTCTCGGGCTCGCCTGTCACTCCTACTGCCTGATGAACAACCACTTCCATCTCCTCCTCGAAACGACTCGACCGAATCTCGGCCGCGCGATGCAACAGCTGCTCAGCGGGTACGCCCTCTCGCTCCACAAGCGCCTCGGCACCGCGGGTCACCTGTTCCAGGCTCGCTACCACGCCGTGCTCGTCGAGAAAGGCGCCCATATGCTCGAGGCAGCCCGCTACGTGGCGCTCAACCCCGTACGCGCCAGGCTCTGCCAGCGGCCTGAGGAGTGGCCATGGTCGGCTCATCGCGCCCTGTGCGGCATCGTCACGGCCGAGCCCTGCCTGACCGTCGATTGGCTCCTCCGGCAGTTCGCGAAGGACCTGCCAACGGCCCGCCGACGGTACCGCGCTTTCGTCGCCGAGCCTACCCCGGATCGACGAGCCTCCGACGGTGCCATCGTCATGGGCACCCCTGCGTTCGCCGAGCGCCATCTCGCAGGAAGGGCGACGGACGAGGCACCGAAGCGGCAGAGCCGCCTCCCCCGTCCATCTCTCGCGGAGCTCCGGTCGACTCATGGCGACCGAGCGATCCTGGTCGCCTACCGGCAATACGACTACCGACTCCGGGAGATCGCCGGCGAGTTCGAACTCCACTACTCGACGATCAGCCGGCGCCTCGCAGCGCTCGAGGAACGCAACATCAAGCTCTGACACGCGGCGAGCAAGATCTGACACGCGGCGCGCAGATCTGACACGCGGCGTGAGACACGCGGCGTGAGACACGCGGCGCGAGACCGCCGAACAGCGCGAGGCGCCTCGCCGAGGGCTTTCCGTCCGACCGTTGCTTGACCATTGGCCCGGATGTCCCTATTGTTACCGCCAGCATGGCCCGCTGGGACAAGCCGGACACGGTTGCGACGGCCACGTCGTCGCCGGCTGCCCCTGCGGTCAGTCGCTGAGCCGGCGTCTCTCTCGCCTCGTTTGCCGGCCGGCCGACTGAAGGGCGAGGCGTGACGCACAACCGCATCCGCCAACCGCTACGACCAGAGAACGCACTCCCGGGAGGGCCCGCCATCGCCGCCACCACCCTCTACGATCCGAGCACCGAGCGCGACGCCTGCGGCATCGGCTTCGTCGCGAACGCCGACGGCCGCGCCTCGCGTGAGATCGTCGACCTCCTGATCGAGGGGCTCCGGCGGGTGCGCCACCGCGGCGCGACGGCCGCCGACCGCCGGACGGGAGACGGTGCGGGCCTGCTGCTCCCGATCCCGGACGTTCTGCGCGCACGCCCGGGGGCAGGACTTGCGATGGTCTTCCGCCGCGACGAATCGGCACGGAGCGTGCTCGAAGAGGCCTGCCGCGAGGAAGGCATCGAGCCCCTGGGCTGGCGTTCCGTTCCGGTCGCGCCCGATCACCTCGGCGAGCAGGCCCGCGCGAGCATGCCGCACATCGAGCAGCTCCAGCTCGCGCCGCCGCCCGGCGCATCCGAGACGGAGGCCGAGTGGCGCGCCTACCGCGCGCGCCGGCGGGCGGAGCGCGCGGGCGGGATGTACGTCGCCTCGCTCTCGTTCCGCACGGTGACCTACAAGGCGCTCTGCGCCGCCGACGAGCTCGGTGACTTCTACGTCGATCTCGGCAACCGCGACCTCGCCGTCCCGTTCGGGATCTTCCACCAGCGGTTCTCGACGAACACGATGCCGTCGTGGGAGCGCGCGCAGCCGTTCCGCTACCTCTGCCACAACGGCGAGATCAACACGATCCAGGGGAACATCAACTGGATGCGCGCCCGCGAGGGCAACTTCGGCTCCGCGGACGACGAGCTCTACCACCCCGTGCTCGACGAGGCCGGATCGGACTCCGCGATGCTGGACAACGCGCTCGATTTCATCGTCCACGGTGACCGGGACGTCCGGCACGCGGTCTCGATGCTGGTGCCGCCGGCCTGGGAGGGGAACGAGGAGCTCCCCGACGACGTGCGGGCGTTCTACCGCTACCACGCGGGTCTCCTCGAGCCCTGGGACGGCCCGGCCGGGCTCGTGTTCACCGACGGACGCGTCGTCGGAGCCGCCCTCGACCGCAACGGCTTGCGCCCGCTCCGCTACGCGGTGTGCGAGGACGGCCTGGTGGTCTGCTCGTCCGAGGCTGGGACCGTCTCGCTCGACGGCCGCGGCGCCGTCCGGCGCGGGAAGCTCCGTCCCGGTCAGATGATCGCGGTCGACGCCGAACGCGGCTTCGAGGAGGACTGGCAGCTGAAGCCCTGGCTCGCTGCGGCGCACCCGTACGGAGCCTGGCTCGACGAAGGGCTCGTCAGCGGTTCGAGCGGATCGCCCGTCGAGCCGCCCGACGGCGAGCTCACTGCCCGCCAGGCGGCCTACGGCTACACCCGCGAAGAGCTCACGATGATCCTCCGGCCGATAGCCTCGACGGCGCACGACCCGACGTACTCGATGGGCGACGACACGGCGCTGCCGCCGCTCGCCGGCCGCGCGCGGCCGCTGTTCCACTACTTCAAGCAGCGCTTCGCCCAGGTCACCAACCCACCGATCGACCACCTTCGCGAGCGGTTCGTCATGTCGCTGCGGACGGTGCTCGGCAGCCGCGCTCCGCTTCTGTCGTCCGGCCCCGAAGTGGCAGCGGGAATCGAGCTCGAGAGCTTCTTCCTGTTCCCCGACGCGCTCGAGCAGATCTCCCCGGTTCGCCTCGACGCGAGCTTCGCGCCGGACGAAGGGCTTCGAGCCGCTTGTGAGCGGCTCGCCGGCGAGGCCGAGGCTGCGGTGCGTGCGGGCGCCGGGATGCTGCTCGTCTCGGACACCGCTCCGGACAGGATCCCGCTGCCGTCGCTGCTCGCCACCGGGCTCGTTCACCACCGTCTCGTCTCGACCGGCCTGCGGACGAAGGCGACGCTCGTCGTCGAGACGGACGAGGCGCGCGAGGTGCATCACTTCGCGTGCCTGCTCGGGTACGGAGCCGAGGCGATCTGTCCGCGCCTCGTCCTCGAGACGCTCGCCCAGCTGGCGGCGGCGGACAAGATCGGCGGCGATCGCCCCTCGGCCGCTGAGGCCCAGCGGCGGTTCAAGCATGCGATCGAGGACGGCGTCCTCAAGGTGATGTCGAAGATGGGTATCTCGGACGTCGCCAGCTACTGCGGCGCCCAGATCTTCGAGATTGTCGGCCTCGCGCCCGAGATCGTGGCGTCGGCGTTCGTCGGCACGCCGAGCCCGATCGCGGGCATCGGCTTCGACGAGCTCGAGCGTGAGCTGGTCGAGCGGGCAACCGCGTTCGCCGGGGGTGGCAAGGTGACGCTCGAGAGCCCCGGCTACGTGAAGTGGCGAAAGGGCGGCGAGCCGCACGAGACGAACGGCGACGTCGTCGACGCGATGCACGAGCTCGTGGCCGCCCACGCGCTTCGCAAGGCGGTCGCGGGGAACGGCTCTACTGCGAACGGCCTCGACGGCTGGGGCCTGTACGAGAAGTTCGCGGGGCTCGTCAACGGGCGGGCGCCGATGGAGCCGCGTGACCTGCTCGAGCTCGTGCCGGCAGGCGAGCCCGTTCCGCTCGACGAGGTAGAGCCCTCCCGGGCGATCCTCGCGCGCTTCTCGGGCGGGGCCATGTCGCACGGCGCGCTCTCCGCAGAGGCCCACGAGACGATCGCCGTCGCGCTCAACCGCCTCGGCGGCAAGGCGAACTCCGGTGAGGGCGGCGAGGATCCCGCGCGCTTCCGCGACGAGCGGAACTGCCGCATCAAGCAGGTCGCGTCCGGCCGCTTCGGCGTCACGCCGGAGTACGCCGCTTACGCCGACGAGCTCCAGATCAAGATCGCCCAGGGCTCGAAGCCCGGTGAAGGAGGCCAGCTCCCCGGGCACAAGGTCTCGACCGAGATCGCACGCCTGCGCCACACCGTGCCCGGCGTCGCGCTCATCTCACCGCCGCCGCACCACGACATCTACTCGATCGAGGACCTGGCGCAGCTCATCTTCGACCTCAAGCAGGTGAACCCGGATGCGGCCGTCTCGGTCAAGCTCGTCTCCGAGAGCGGCGTCGGCCTCGTGGCTGCCGGCGTCGTGAAGGCGCTCGCCGACACCGTGCACATCGCCGGCGCGGACGGCGGCACCGGCGCGAGCCCGCTGACCTCGATCAAGAACGCCGGCGCGCCCTGGGAGCTCGGCCTGGCCGAGACGCAGCAGGCGCTCGTCGCGAACGGGCTGCGAGGCCGCGTCCGCGTCCGCGCCGACGGCGGCTTCAAGACGGGACGGGACGTGATCGTCGCCGCGCTTCTCGGCGCCGACGAGGTCAGCTTCGGGACTGCGCTCCTCCTCGCCGAGGGCTGCCTGATGGTGCGCTCGTGCCACGTCGACACGTGCCCGGTCGGCATCGCCACGCAGCGTCCAGAGCTGCGCGAGAAGTTCGCGGGGACCCCCGAGCAGGTCATGGCCTTCCTCACCTTCGTGGCCGAGGACGTCCGCCGCACGCTGGCGCGGCTCGGGCTGCGAACGTTCGGCGAGGCGGTCGGCCGCGTCGATCTGCTCCGGCCGGCGACGACCGGAGAACCGCGCATCGACAGCCTCGACCTGCGTCCGCTGCTCGCCTCTGCGGGAGACGGCCCGACGGGCTTCGACGGCGACACGCACGTCGAGCCCGACGGCTGGCAGCTGGGAGCACGCCTGGCAGAGGAGGCAGCCGAAGCGCTCGACCGCTCCGTGCTGGTCGATCTCACCTACCCGATCTCGAACGGCGACCGCACCGTCGGCGCCCTCCTCGGCGGCCGGATCGGCAAGCGCTTCGGCGCGGCGGCACCGCCGGGCCGGATTCGCGCCTCCTTCGAGGGGGTTGCCGGACAGGCCTTCGGCGCGTTCCTGACCGAGGGCGTCGAGCTTCGCCTGACGGGCGAGGCAAACGACTACGTCGGCAAGGGCATGGGCGGCGGCCGTATCGTCGTCCGCCCGCCCGACGGCGACGCAGGCGCGCCGGTGCTGCTCGGGAACACGGTGCTCTACGGCGCCACCGGAGGAGAGCTCTACTGCGCGGGCGCCGCCGGCGAGCGGTTCTGCGTGCGCAACTCCGGCGCTGTGGCCGTCGTCGAGGGCACCGGCGACCATCCCTGCGAGTACATGACGGGCGGCACGGTCGCGATCCTCGGCCCGTACGGCCTCAACCTCGGCGCCGGGATGACCGGCGGTCAAGTCTTCGTCCACGACCCCGGGGAGCGGCTGGAGCGCTACCTGAACCCGCAGCTCGTCGGAGCGAGCCGCCTCGACGCGCAGGAGCTCGACACGCTCCGCGAGCTGCTGGCCCGCCACGTTCGCTTCACCGGCTCGGCGGTCGCTCAAGTGCTGCTCGGCCGCTGGCACGAGGCCGGCGCGGAATTCTGGCGGGTCGCCCCGCTAGCTGAGGTCGCGCGGATCGAGAGCGCAGCCGAGGGAACGGTCGCCGGCAAGCCCGCCTGAGACTACGGCTCGCCGCTCAGGACGAGCCCGGCGCTGTCTCCGTCCGCGTGACGGGCGAGACGTCGCGGGCGCGGGCCCGCCGCCGCCACCACCAGAGACCACCCGCAAGGGCGGCCGCCTGGACGACGGTCAGCGCTGCGAGCACACCGCCGAAGTCGCTCCAGAAGGCGTCCGGGTAGAGCCGGAGCAGCGTATCCGAGTCGGCGAAGCGCCACGTGTCGCCGGTGAAGAGCGCCTCGTGAAACTGGACGAAGAACCAGTCGAACGAGATCAGCATCATCAGGCCGAGCGCCGCGGCGAGAGCGAGGGTCAGGAAGCTCCCCGCCAGGATGCCGCGCGAGAGGACCCCGCCGAGACGGCTCGCGTGCGCCACGATCGCCACGACGACGATCGCGGCGAGCGCGATCGCATGCGCGAGGAGCACCTTGCCGACGAGCCCGCGCACGTCGCCCATGTGGACGATCTCGCGCTCGGTGAAGGCGACGCTCCCGTCGGGCAACCGTGCGTCGCGGAGAACGTCGACGCCGTCCCGGTTGAGGGGATGGATCGAGTCGAGCCCGACGAGCGCGAGCTCGGTCCGCTCGGCCTTCGTGAAGCCGAGGGTGTCGTCGGGGAAGCCCGGCCTCGCGTACTCCGCATGGACGTACCAGCCGTTCGTCAGGAGCCACAGGCCGTTCCCGAGCAGAACCGCCGGAACGGCGAGCGCGACCACGACCGAGAGCAGGGTCGCCCGGCGCATGACCTCAGGCTAGACGATCGGTCGGGACCCGAACGAGCTCGACGAGCCCGGCCAGGTCGAGGTTCCAGGCGGTCGGGAGGAACGGCCCGAGGCGGGCGACGGCCCGCGCGAGCTGCCGCTCGTACCCCCGTCGGTCACCTGCCCCGCGCTTGTAGCCGGCGGCTGCCAGATGGACGAGCCCGCGCGCGAGCTCGCGTTCCTCGGGGCCGGGGGCGGTCTCGCCGGCGCGCACGAACTGGCGATAGGCGTGCCCGTAGCTCCCGCGCCGCAGATGGGTCTCGCCGTAGTAGAGCGCGCCCTGAAAGGCCGCCTCGGGAGGCGGCCACGCCGCCTGGCCTACGCCCGGCTCTCCCACGAGAACCCGTCCGGCCTGGCCGGCGGCTCGAGCGGGCTTCGCGGCAGTCCCTCGACCGGCGCCGGCGCGTTGTAGCCGCCCGGCGCCACGTCGTTGGCCGAGTCCGCGTAGAACAGGCTCGCGAGCGCCTGGATCTGCCCGCGGCCCACGCCGAGCTCGAACTGGCCGCCGCCGTAGAGCGCCATCCCCCGCTCGAGACACGTCTCGATGCACTCGAAAAGGCGAGCGACCGACCCGAAACGCGACGGCTTTATGTTCAGGAAGCGTGGCGGCACCTCGAGCGCGTCGACGTCGGCCAGCGAATGGATCGGCGCATCCCACGAGACCCGCTCGAGCGAGCCATCGAGCGCTGCCCGGGTCTCGTCGGTGAGAGCCACGTCCTCGAGAACCGCGGCCGGGAACAGCTCCACGGCCGCCCGGTAGAGCCCGGCGTCCGGCTCCTGGTCGACGATCGTTCCCGTGTAGTACGCCTTGAAGTCGAGCACGCGCACGCTGTCCGTCGCCGCGATGGCAGCCATCGTCTCCCTGTCCCAGTCGCTCGTCGGGTCGAGCTTGAACTCGAGCGACGGGTCGAGGGCCAGCCAGGGCCGGATGTCGAGGCGCGTCGAGACGACGAACCGCACGGGGCGATACGGCCTCCCGACCGCCTCGCCGAGGGAGATCCCTGCCTGCCGCAGCGCGAGGTCGAGCGCGGCGCTCTCGAATCCCCAGCGCCGGTAGTCGCCCGAGGCGGGCCGCTGGGCGGGTGTCGAGAAGAGCTCGAGCGCGTCCAGCCGCGACGACAGGTCGGCGAAGCTCGACCGCCCGCGCAGGTCGGGCTCCGGGACGTCCTCGTGGTCGACGGCGTCGTAGGTGACGTCCTCGCCGCGGCCCTCTACGCCCGCGCCCGTCAGCACGATCGTCGTCGTGACCCGGGTGAAGCCGCTCGAGACCTCGAGCTCACGCTGCTCGAGGCGCAAGCCGTCGATCTCGACGTCGAGGCCCGCGACCAGCTCGTAGAGGCTCACGAGCGTTCCCCGACGAGCGAGCGGAGGGCGACCTCGTAGTCCTCCCGCTGGGGGCGCAGGCAATGCGCGAGGCGGTAGTGGCCGGCCGCCTCGCCGGGCTTCCCCTGCTTCTCGAGGCAGCGCCCCAGCGCGAAGTGCGCGTAGTCGTCGACGGGGGAGATCTCGATCGCCGCCCGGAACTCCCGCTCGGCTTCGCTGAAGCGGTGGATGCGGAAGTACGCGATCCCGAGCGCCTCGCGGATCGACGCCTTGCCAGGCTCCCGGCGCTTCGCCTTCTCGAGCGCGACGGTCGCCTGGGCCGCCCGGCCGGCGGCCAGATGGCTTCGGCCCTGCTGGTAGAGCTCGTACGTCTCGCTCATCGTCTCGTCAATGATGCCAAGCGCGCTCCCGCCCGAGGCGCACGTCGGTCAGTGCTCCTCGGGAGTCAGACGGTGAGCGAGCGGAGGCTGAGGGCGCCGCGGGCGCGGGCCGAGGCGCTCAGCCGGCGCCGGAGCTGACGCTCAAGCTCCTTCAGCTCCCGCCGGGCCCTGACGGCCGCACCGGACGCCCGCTGCGGGGCCCCGAAGCGCGCCTCGTTGACCGAGCGCACGAACGGCGTCGCATTCACGTTGTAGTGCCGCTCGAGGT
The DNA here is from genome assembly GCA_963819905.1 of uncultured Thermoleophilia bacterium. Taxonomy (GTDB): domain Bacteria; phylum Actinomycetota; class Thermoleophilia; order Gaiellales; family Gaiellaceae; genus CAWCQC01. Next base: position 406,814 of record CAWFXP010000001.1, on the reverse strand, counting down.
ACGCGCCGAGCTCGTCGAGCGTCGCGCTCTCCGGAAACCCGATCCGCTGGTCGAGCAGGAACGCGATGAGATCGCGACGGCAGGCGGAGGCGACCTTCCGCGGATCCCGCGACACGAACCGCAGCCGCCGGCGCAACGCCTTGGCCACGAACAGGAGCACGAGGATCCCGCCGAGGAGGATGAAGACCAGCCCGGCGATGCCGATGCCTCCTCCTCCCTCCTCTCCGGGGACTGCCCCGGTCAGCTCGTCGGCGAGGCCCTCGGAGCCGCGGCCCGCCGCGAGCCGCTGGCGGAGGATCGCCGACAGCGCCTCGGGCGCGACGCCGAGCGCGGTCGGGCCGCCCTGGGGGAAGTCCCGCGACGACGTCGAGTAGGCGCCGCCCAGATTCCCGCGGCCAGGGGTCGGGTCGAACGACAGCCAGCCGTAGCCCGGGAAGTACACCTCGACCCAGGCGTGGGCCGCGTGGTCGGTCACGACCCACTCGTTGCGGCGATCGTCGTACTCGCCGCTCGTGAAGCCGACGGCGACCCGTGCCGGGATCCCGAGCAGGCGCAGCATCACGGCCATCGTCCCGGCGAACTGCTGGCAGTAGCCCTCCTTCGTCCGCAGCGCGAAGTCGACGAGGGGCGGCGTCGCGTCGACGGGTTGCTCGGGCTTCTCCTCGTAGACGAAACCGCCCTGGTTGCGCAGCCACGTCTCGAGCGTCGCCGCGGCGATGTACGGGCTCTTCGCCTTGCCGACGACCTCCTTCGCCTTGCGGTACAACGGCTCGTACTCGGCGAGCAGGGCGTCGTCGGCGCGTTGCGCGAACAGCTGCTCGACCGCCTCGTCCCGTCCCCTCGTACCGAAGGCGGGAAAGGCGACGTCGGGGACGACCTCGAAGGAGTCGGCGATCTCGGCCGGGTAGTCGGGCTCGACCTCGGCGAGCTCGTCCGGCTTCACCTCCGGCGTGTAGCTCCACACGGTGTAGCCCTGGCCGAGCCGGAGCCCGCCGGGCGCGACGACGACGCCGTTGCTCGCGTACTGGAGGATCCCCTGGCTCTGCGCCCGCCAGCGGATCGGTGCGGCGGCAGCGACCAGGTGCGTGTCCGAGAGAGCGACGACCGTCACCTGCTGCCTCGTCCAGTTCCGGGCCTGGCGGGCCGCGGCGGGCAGCGTCGGGTCCTGGAGCGCCTCGTCGATCTCGGCGCTCTGCGTGGCCGGGGCCAGGTCCACCCGCTCCCGCCAGCCGACGCCCGTGTACTCGTCGAGCGTCGTCGCGCGCCAGTAGACCGCGTCCTTCTGCGCCTTCACCCGGAGGACGATCGTCTCCTTCTTTGGGAACGTGATGCCCTGGTAGTTCGAGCTCCAGACATAGCGGACGCCGACCGGGTCCTTCGGCCGGTCGTAGAGGTCCCAGCGCTTCCAGGAGAGGAACGCGCCCTTCGAGACGGCGCTCGACGTCGACGCCCCGACGGCGGCCAGCACGACGACGAGCCCGAGGACGAGCGCCGGCGCGAGCCCCCGGAGCGGCCCGCGAGAAGTTGCCGTCACGTAGAGGAGGAAGAGCAGCGCGGCCAGCATCAGCGCGCCGGTTCTCAGCGGACTGCCGATTGAGTAGCTCGCCGAGATCGTCACCGGCACCCCGACGCCGACGAGGAGCACGATCCCGGCTGCGAGGAGGCGCGCGCGCGTGACGAGGAGCGCGATCGAGCCCACGAGGAGGTAGATCGACAGGAGCATCAGGCCGGCGAGCTCGAGGTGGCGGTCGGGCCTGAACGGCGCGTCGGTCTCCCAGAGATCCTGGAAGCCGTTCCCGATCTGGGTGAAGACGGGGCCGAAGAAGTCGCGCTCGCCCCGGCGCATGTCGGTGACGGGCACCTCGAACGCGATGCTCGCGGCGGGCAACGCGCACACGAGCAGGGCGATCACTCCGATCCACCACCGTCTCGTGATCGCCGTGAGGATCGCGGGGAGAACGGCCAGGCCGAGGATCTTCCCGACGTCGCCCCAGGCAGCGGCCGGATCCTCGAGCTCGAGCCACGCGAAGGAGACGAGCACCGCCGAGACGGCGATCAGGACGACCGCCCTACCCAACTGCCGCCTCCCGTGGCGCGAAGCCTGCGCTCAGGCGGCTCGACAGGTCGTCGCCGCGGCGGACGACGGTCACCGCGATGCCTGCATGGTCGAGCCGGGCGAGCTGTACCTTCGCATCGGCGGGGAGGCTCGCCGGTGGAGGGAGCCCGAAGCTCCCGGCATCGACGTACACGACCGACGTGCCTCGCCGGGTGACCGAGCGCTGCAGGAGCCTCTCCGTGAGGCGCGGCGAGAGCCCGGAGGTCACGACGCAGAGCTCGAGCGCCTTCGACGGCGCGCCGGCGCCGTCGACCAGCATGGCCGCGACGCCGTTCTTGCCGTTGGGCTGGGCCGACGCGAGCAGCTCGAGCGCGAGCTCCCAGTCGCCGTCGAGAGCGTGCACCGGCTGGTAGCGGGGCACGAGAGCGTTGACGAGGAGCGCGGCACGCCGGCCGCGGCCGGCGTGCGCCCGCAGGATCGAGCCGGCAGACGACACGGCCGCCTCGAAGCTCGAGGCGGCTCCTTCGCCGACCACATGCGCCGCGTCGCCGTCGAGGACGACGAGCGCCTCGTCGCGCGGCGAGTCCTCGAGATCCTTCACCATCAGGCGCCCCCGCTTGGCCGTCGTCGGCCAGTGGACGCGGCGGAGGGACTCGCCCTCCACGTACTCGCGAACGCTGTGGAGGTCGAAGCCGCTCGGCCGGCGCATGAGGAGCCGCCGCCCCTCCTGCACGCGCGAGCCCGACTCCGAGAAGAGCGTGTCGAGCTCCACCAGGCGCGGATAGACGAGCAGTGCGCCGGGAGCCTCCAGCTCGATCTCCTTTCGCTCGAGCGAGAAGGGATCCTCGATCGCGATCTCGGCCGCGAGGAACGGATAGCGCCCGCGTGGCACGCGCTCGATGACGTAGTCGCCGCGCAGGCGCATTCCTGACCGCCTGACGAGCTCGACCTCGCGGCTGCCGAGATCCGCGACGCGCTCGGTCACGTGCAGGTGGCGGGGAACGACCCGGCCCTCGCAGTTGAGCTCGATCGAGACCGGCACGTCGTCGCCGGCGACGTGGTTTCCGCCTCGAATCGAGCGGCGAAGGCGCACGGGCTTGGCGAGTAGCCTGACCCAGAGCGCCGCCCCGACGACGACGAGCACGAGCCCGACCGCCACCGGGTAGAGCGCATCGGAGCCGAACGCCCAGCCGGCCAGGTACGTGACGCCGCCGAGCGCGAGGGCGTACCGTCCGCGGTCGGTCAGCACCGCGAGTCGTCCTAGACCGGAACCGGCGTGCGCTCGATGATGTCCTCGACGATCGCCGTCGCGTCGAGCCCGGAGGATCGGGCCTCGGGAGCGAGGATCAGGCGATGGGCGAGGACTGCGGGCGCGACGACCTTCACGTCCTCCGGAGCGACGTAGTCACGCCCTGCGGACAGCGCCCGCGCCTTCGAGACCCGCAGCAGGGCGATCCCGGCGCGCGGGCTCGCCCCGAGGTAGAGCCGGCCGTCCGCGCGGGTCTGGCGGAGCACCGTGACGACATAGCGGTTCAGGCTCTCCTCGACGTAGATCTGCTTCGCATCCTCGGTCGCGCCGAGCACGTCCTCCTCGCTGGCGACCGGGGCCAGCGAGTCGAGCGGCTGCTCGGTGGTCTGCTGCGCCAGCATCTTCGCCTCGTCGTTCAGCGGCGGATACCCGATCGTGATCCGCATGGTGAAACGGTCGAGCTCCGCCTCGGGCAGCGGATAGGTGCCCTCGTACTCGATCGGGTTCTGCGTCGCCATGACCATGAACGGCCGTTCGAGCGGGTACGAGATCCCGTCGACCGTGACCTGGTGCTCCTGCATGCACTCGAGGAGCGCCGCCTGCGTCTTCGGCGACGCGCGGTTGATCTCGTCCACGAGCAGGAGGTTCGTGAACACCGGGCCCGGGCGGAACTCGAACTCGTTCGAGCGCTGGTTGAAGACGTTGACGCCGGTGACGTCGGACGGCAGGAGATCGGGCGTGAACTGGCAGCGCGAGAACGCACAGCCGACCGAGCGGGCGATCGCCTTCGCAAGCGTCGTCTTTCCCACGCCGGGGAAGTCCTCGATGATCAGATGCCCCTCGGAGAGGAGGCAGAGCACCGCGAGCTCGAGCGGCTCGTCCGGCGCGTGAATCACGCGCCTCAGGTTCTCGACCACCCGCTGGGAGACCCCCGCCGCCCGCGACGCCGGCGCAGCGGGAGCGCTGCGCTCAACGGCCTGCGCGACCTGCTCGTCCATTCAATCTCCTCTCAGGAGCGCCGCCACCTCGTCGAGGATAGCGACGGCGCACTCGTCTTTGCTCCGCCGGCCGACCTGCTGCTCACCGTCTGCGCGGATCAACGTCACCTCGTTCCAGTCGGAGTCGAAACCGATGTCGGAACGGGATACGTCGTTGAAGACCAAGAGGTTCACGGCCTTGCGCGCCCGCTTGGCGCGGGCGGCCTCGAGGCCCGCCTCCCCCTCGTCGGCCGCGAAGCCGACCAGCACCTGCCCGTCGAGGCGGCGGCGGCCGAGCTCGGCGAGCACGTCCTCCGTCGGCTCGAGGGTCAGGTCCCAGGCCCCGCGGTCCTTCTTCCGCTTCGCTGCGAGCGGCTCGGCCGGCCGGTAGTCGGCAACAGCGGCCGCCATGACGACGACGTCGGCATCCGCCCGGCCGAGGGTCTCCCGGGCCAGGTCGGCTGCGGTCGGCGCCTCGACCACCTCGACGCTCTCCGGCGCGGGCACGGCCAGGTTCGAGGCGATCAGGGTGACGTCCGCTCCGCGCCGCCTCGCTTCGCGGGCGAGCGCGACGCCCATGCGTCCGCTCGAGCGGTTCCCGAGATAGCGCACCGAGTCGAGCGGCTCACGCGTTCCGCCCGCCGTGACCACCACCTTCCGCCCCGCCAGATCCTCGCTCTCGCCGAGGAGCTCGCGGCAGCGGGCGAGCACCGCCTCGGGCTCGCTCATCCGGCCGGTTCCGGTCTCGCCCTCGGCCAGCTCCCCGTCCTCGGGCCCGATCACGTCGACCCCGCGGGCGCGAAGCGTCTCGACGTTCGCGCGTGTGGCCTCGTGCTCCCACATCCGTGCGTTCATCGCCGGCGCGACCAGCACGGGGCCGCGGAACGCGAGGGCGAGCTGCGTCAGGACGTTGTCGGCGAGGCCGGTCGCGAGCTTCGCCAGCGTGTTCGCCGAGAGCGGCGCCACGACGAGCAAGTCGGCCGCGGCGAGGTGCGGGTAGAGCTCGCGTGGGGCGGGGCGACGGGCCAGCGCCTCGAAGGTCTCCGTCGTCACGAAGCGCTCGGCCCCGGGTGTCAGCACCGGTGTCACGGAGTGGCCCGCCTTGACGAGCAGGCGGCAGAGCTCGCAGGCCTTGTAGGCCGCTATTCCACCGGTGACGCCGAGGATGACGCGGGCCATGATCGAGAGGCGCCGGGGATCCCGGCTTGACCGTGCGGCCGACCTAGGACGGGGTCTCGGTGACGATCTTCCCCTGCGCGATCTCCTCGAGCGCGATCGTCAGGTAGTTCTTCGACCGCGACTCGACGAGCGGCGGCGGGAAGTCGTCGAACGTCCCCTCACCGAGCTGGTGGTGGTAGTTGTTGATCTGCCGCGCCCGCTTGGCGCTCGCGATCACGAGCGTGTAGCGGGAATGCGGCTCGACCTTCTCGAGCATCGTGTCGATCCGTGGGTTGATCATCGCCGCAGAAGTGTACCTGCCGCCCCGAGTCGCCTTCGAGCGACCTCAGCGGCGCACGCTCGGCCGGAGCCGGCGGGCGCCGCTGCAAACCTCCAGCTCGACCAGCTCGACGAGCTGCGCGACCGCGCGCTCGACGTCGTCGTTCGTGACGACGTAGTCGAAGTCGTCGGCCTCGCGCATCTGCCGCTTGGCGAGCTCGAGGCGCTCGCCGATCTCGCCTGCGCTCTCGGTGGCACGCTCTCGCAGCCGCCGCTCCAGCTCACCGAAGTCGGGGGCCTGGATGAAGATCGAGACCGCGTCGGGACGAAGCCGCTCGACGTTGCGCGCGCCCTCGGTCTCGAGCTCGAGCACGCAGCTCCTGCCGTCCGCCTGGATCCTGTCGACCTCGTCGTTCAGCGTGCCGTAGCGCTGGCCCGACACGTAGGCGACGTCCTCGAGGAACTCGCCGGCCGCGCGGCGGGCGAGGAAGGTCTGCTCGTCGAGGAAGTAGTACTCGCGTCCCTCCTCCTCACCCGGCCGGCGGGGACGCGTGGTGGCGGAGATTGCGACCTCGAGGTCGGGGCGCTGCGCCAGCAGCTCGCGGATGAGCGTTCCCTTGCCCGCGCCCGACGGCCCGGTTACGACGAAGAGCTTCGGGCCCGGCAGCAGCTCGTCCCTCAGTGGCGAAAGAGGGCCACCAGCTCGTCGCGCTGGCGCTCGGACAGGCCTGCGACCGTCTTCGACTGGCTGATCCGGCACTGGTTGAGGAAGCGAGCCGCCTTGACGCGGCCGAACTTCGGCACCGCCATCAGCATGTCGAAGACCTTCGCGGTTCCGACGTAGTCGGGCGGATCGGCAAGGATGTCCTCGACCTGGACGCGGCCGTTCTTCAGGTCCCGCTTCAGCTGGGCGCGCTTGACGCGTATGTCATTGGCGCGCCTGAGCGCCTCCATCCGCTGGTCGAGCGACCTCGTCGGTGCCTGGTTCTGCGCTTTGGAGGTCGCCGTCATGGAGCGGGGATTCTAGCAGCGTACGAGCCGGTTTCAAGACGCGATTTCCGTGCTAATCGCGGCTTTTTCGAGAGGGGTTCTCCCCCGCTTGTCCACATCCGAATCGTCGCCCGAGTCGCCCTTGCCATGCGCGATCCCGCGAGCCGCCAGCGGGTTGTCCACACCTGCCGCTGCGGCCTCTGCAGCGAGCTCGTCGCGGATCCGGGCGGGCGCCTGCGGGTCGGCGAAGAGCACGGTGCCGAGCGCGATCGCCGACGCTCCGGCGGCGATCAGCTCGAGCGCGTCGCGGCCCGAGCGCACCCCGCCCATGCCGACGATCGGAAGGTCGAGCGCGGCCGCGCAGGCGTAGACCGCGGCCAGGGCGATCGGCTTCAGCGCGGGCCCCGAGTAGCCACCCGCGGCGGTCGAGAGCCGCGGCCGGAGCGTCCGCTCGTCGAGCGCGAGCCCCTTGATCGTGTTCACGAGCGAGAGCCCGTCGGCCCCCGCGGCGGCGGCGGCGCGGGCGACCTCGACGATGTCGGGGACGGCCGGCGAGAGCTTCGCGTACAGCGGCTTGGTGGTCGCGGCCCGAGCGGCGGCGACGATCTGCCAGGCGCTCTCGTGCGGCGCAGCGACGTTCGGGCAGGAGACGTTCAGCTCGACGGCGGCGATTGCCTGCTCGCCGTCGAGGCGGGCGCAGAGCTCGGCGTAGTCCCCGGCCGAGAAGCCCCCCACCGAGACCCAGAGTGGGACCCCCAGCTCCGCGAGCCCGGGCAGCACCTCTCGCTGGAACGCCTCGATTCCGGGATTCGCGAGGCCGATCGTGTTCAGCATGCCCGCCTCGCACTCGGCGATCCGCACCGGGCGGTTTCCCTCCCGCGGCAGCGGCGTGACCGTCTTCGTCACGAACGCGTCCAGCAACCGCGCGGTCTCCGGCGCGACGAGCGCGTCGAGACACCCGGACGCGTTCAGGATCATGCCCCCACCCCGGTGTCAGATCTTGCCTCGACGGGTGTCGGACCTTGCGTTGCAGCGCGCGGAGCCCCGAGCACCGGCCCGTCGCCACGGTGCGCCCCGGTGTCAGGTCTTGCGTTGACGTGTGTCAGAGCTTGCGTTGCAACGCGCCGCGCCCCGAGCACCGGCCCCTCGACGCAGAGTCGCCGGAGCCGCCCGTCGATCTCGACGACACAGCCGAAGCACGCGCCGTACCCGCAGGCCATGGGCGCCTCCCAGGCGAGCTGCGCGCGCGGTGCGAGGCGGGCTACCGCCTGCAGCATCGGCTCCGGCCCACAGGCGAGCACGTCGAGGAGGGCGGGATCACCGACGTCTACGAGCGCATCCGTCACGAGCACCGGGTCGACGACGACCTCCGCGTTCGGCACGAGCTCGGCCGCCTCGGCATGCCAGGCGCTGCGGAAGCCGAGCAGTGCCGGCGGGGCGCCCAGGGCTTGGGAGAGATACGGGAACGGCGCGATCCCGATGCCGCCGCCGACGAGCACCGGCCGCTCGACCCCGGTGTCGTAGCCGTTTCCGAGCGGGCCGAGCAGCCCGATCCGCGCGCCGGGCTCACACGCCGCGAGCGCGCGGGTACCGGGGCCGACCGGATCGAGCAGGAAGCCGAGCTCGCCGCTCGACTCGACGCACAGGCTCATCGGACGGGGAAGCAGCCGGCCCGGGGCCTCCAGCATGAAGAACTGCCCGGGGACGCCTGCGTCCAGACCGCCCCGCTCGACGCGCAGGAGCCGGTAGGGCCCGACTCCCTCGACCGCGGTCACCCGACGACGCTCAGCTCGCAACACGTTCCTGCAGCGAGACGGCGCCCTCGGCCTGCGCCCGGGCGATCGCCTCGACCGCCGCCTCCGCGCCGGCGATCGTCGTGATACAGGGGATCCGCGCGACGAGCGCCGCGTCGCGGATCTGGTAGCCGTCCGAGCGGGCGCCGCCGCCCTGCGGCGTGTTGACGACGAGGTCACAACGACCCCTGCGGATGCGGTCGACGACGGTCGGTCCGGCTCCGTCCTCGCCGACCTTCCGAACCCGCTCGACCGGGAGCCCGGCCGCGGCGAGGGCGTCGGCAGTGCCCGCCGTCGCGCAGACGGAGAAGCCGAGCGAGACGAGCCCGCGCGAGATCGCCACCGCCGCCGGCTTGTCGGCGTCGCGCACCGAGACGAAGGCGACGCCGCCGTCCGGCAGGGGCCTCCCCGCGGCGCGCTCGGCCTTCGCGAACGCGGTCGGGAAGTCGGCGGCGCTGGCCATGACCTCGCCGGTCGAGCGCATCTCCGGACCGAGCACCGGATCCGCTCCCGGGAAGCGGCTGAAGGGGAAGACGGCCGCCTTGACGCTGACATGGCGCTCCGAGCCCTCACGCGGCAGGGGAAGCTCGGCGAGCTTCGCCCCGGCCGCGAGCCGGCACGCCATCTCGACGAGGTTGACGCCGATCGCCTTGCTCGCGAAGGGCACCGTCCGCGAGGCCCGGGGGTTCGCTTCGATCACGGCCAGCTCGCCGTCGACGAGCGCGACCTGGACGTTGAGGAGGCCGACGACGCCGAGCGCCGGGGCGAGCAGGCGCACCGCCGCCCGGATCTGCTCGAGCTCTGCCCCACTGAGCGACGTCGGCGGCAGCACGCACGACGAGTCCCCCGAGTGGATCCCGGCTTCCTCGACGTGCTGCATGACGGCCGCGACGTACGTGTCGTCGCCGTCGCAGAGCGCGTCGACGTCGATCTCGACCGCGCCTTCGAGGAACCGATCGACGAGCACGCGGCCACCATCGGCGGCGCTCGCGGCGACGGCGTCCTCGTCGAAGCAGACCCGCATGTTCCGTCCACCGAGGACGTAGGACGGGCGGACGAGCACCGGGAAGCCCACCCGGCGGGCGACGGCGATCGCCTCCTCCGCCGTCTCGGCGATGCCCCAGGGCGGGACGGCGAGCCCGATCCGCTCGCACAGCCCGCCGAAGCGCTCGCGATCCTCGGCGAGGTCGACCGCCTCGAACGCCGTGCCGAGGATCGGGATGCCGGCGGCCTCGAGCGTTCTCGCGAGCCGGAGAGGAGTCTGCCCCCCGAACTGGATCACCACCCCGACGGGTTGCTCGCGGGCGCAGATCTCGAGGACCTCCTCCGCGCCGAGGGGCTCGAAGTAGAGGCGGTCGGACGTGTCGTAGTCGGTCGAGACGGTCTCCGGGTTGCAGTTGACCATGACCGCCTCGAAGCCGAGCCGCCGGTAGGTCCGCGCGGCGTGGACGCAGCAGTAGTCGAACTCGATCCCCTGCCCGATCCGATTGGGGCCGGACCCGAGGATCACGACCGAGCCGCGCCGCTCGAGCTCTGCCGGCCCGGCGCGAGCGACCGCCTCCGACCCCGGCTGCGGGAGGTCGTCGGCCTCGCCCCAGGTCGAGTAGAGGTAGTTCGAGCTCGCCTCGACCTCCGCCGCGCACGAGTCGACGCGGCGATAGGCCGGCCGGATCCCGCTCGCCTGGCGCGCGAGCCGGAGGAACTCCTCGGTCGTGCCGTTCTGCTCGGCGATCGCCGCGTCCGACCAGCCGAGCGCCTTCAGCTCGAGGAGCCGCTCGGGGCTGAGCTGCTCGGCCCGGGTGGTGGCGCGCAGCGCGTCGCGCGCCCGCTCGAGCTCCGCGCGAAACCAGGGATGGATCCCCTCCGGCAGGTCGTCGAGCGTCGGCCACGGGGTGACCGCGCCGCGATCGAGCTCACGGGAGCGCATCGCCTTCAGGAACGCCTCGCTGAAGGTGCGGCCGATGCCCATTGCCTCCCCGACCGACTTCATCTGCGTGCCGAGGACCGGATCGGCCCCGGGGAACTTCTCGAAGCCGAAGCGCGGGAACTTGACGACGACGTAGTCGAGCGTCGGCTCGAAGCTCGCGGGCGTCGTGCCGGTCAGATCGTTCGGGATCTCGTCGAGCGTGTAGCCGACGGCGAGCTTCGCCGCGACCTTCGCTATCGGATACCCCGTCGCCTTCGAGGCGAGCGCCGAGGAGCGCGAGACCCTCGGGTTCATCTCGATGACGCACACCTCGCCGGTCTCGCGGCTGCGTGCGAACTGGATGTTCGACCCTCCGGTCTCGACGCCCACCGCCCGGATCACCGCGGCCGCCGCGTCACGCAGCTCCTGGTAGGCCTCGTCCGGAAGGGTCATCTGCGGCGCGACCGTGACGGAGTCGCCGGTGTGGACGCCCATCGGATCGAGGTTCTCGATCGAGCAGACGACGACCACGTTGTCGGCCCGGTCGCGCATCACCTCGAGCTCGAACTCGTCCCAGCCCCGGACGGACTCCTCGACGAGCACCTGGCCGATCGGGCTCTCGCGCAGCCCGATCTCCACCTGGCGGCGGAGCTCCTCGCCGGTGTCGACGAAGCCGCCTCCGTGGCCGCCGAGCGTGAAGGCCGGGCGGACGACCGCCGGCACCGCGACGCCCTGGAGGCCATCGAGCGACGTGACGATCGCGCTGCGGGGGACCCGCAGACCGACCGACTCGACCGTCGCGCGGAAGAGCTCCCGATCCTCGGCGCGGCGAATCGCCTCGAAGCTCGCGCCGATCAGCTCGACGCCGAGCTCGTCGAGGATGCCCTCCGCGCTGAGGCGGCTCGCGAGGTTGAGGGCCGTCTGGCCGCCGAGCGTCGGCAGCAGTGCGTCCGGCCGCTCCCGCTCGAGCACCGAGGCGACCCCGTCCACGTCCAGCGGCTCGAGGTAGGTTCGGTCGGCGAAGCCGGGGTCGGTCATGATCGTCGCCGGGTTCGAGTTGACGACGATCGTCCGGTAGCCCTCGTCGCGCAGCACCTTGAGCGCCTGGCTGCCGGAGTAGTCGAACTCGCAGGCCTGCCCGATCACGATCGGCCCGGCGCCGATCAGGCAGATCGTCTCGAGGTCAGGCCGCCGCGGCAAGACCCCGCACCTCCTCCCGCACCCAGCGCTCGAGGAGCGGCCACGCGTCGTGCGGCCCGGGCCCTGCCTCCGGGTGGAACTGCACCGACCGTGCGCGCTCCGCGGGCAGGGCCAGCCCCTCGACGGTCCCGTCGTAGAGCGAGACGTGGGTCACCTCCGGCCCCTCGCCGCACACCGCAAAGCCGTGGTTCTGCGAGGTGACGAGCACCCGGCCGGTGGCCCGCTCGAGCACCGGGTGGTTCGCGCCACGGTGACCGAACGGGAGCTTCTCGGTCGAGTAGCCCGCCGCCAGGCCGAGGAGCTGGTGACCCAGGCAGATGCCGAGAACCGGCACCCGCCCGAGCAGCCGCTCGACCTCGGCGACCTGGGGCGCGAGCGCGGCCGGGTCGCCGGGCCCGTTCGAGAGGAGCACCCCGTCGGGCCTCGTCTCGAGAACTGCGTCGGCCGGCGTGTCATGGGGAAACGCGGTCACGGTGGCGCCGGCGGCGACGAGCCTGCGGACGATCGAGCGCTTCGTGCCGTAGTCGAGGAGCGCGACCCGCACCGGCCCGTTGCCGACGGTGTACGGCTCGGGGGTGGAGACCTGCGCCACGAGCGCCCGGCCGGCCATGCCCGGCTCGGCGCGCACGCGCTCGAGCACCGCTTCCGGATCGTGATCGCCGGCGGCGATCGCAGCCCGCATCGCGCCGCCCGAGCGGAGGGCGACGACGAGCGTGCGCGTGTCGATCCCTTCCAGCGCGACGATGTCCCGCTCCGCGAGCCAGCGGCACCAGTCGTGGCCGCCGGCGCGACGCATGACGATGCCGCGGGCGGCGACGCCGCGCGACTCGTCCCGGGCATCGGCGACGCCGTAGTTGCCGACCATCGGCGCCGTGAAGCAGATGATCTGCTCGGCGTAGCTCGGGTCGGTCGCGATCTCCTGGTAGCCGCCCATCGCGGTCGTGAAGACGGCCTCGCCGAACGCGAGACCGGAGGCGGCCGCAGAGCGACCGTCGAAGCGCGTTCCGTCCTCGAGGATCAGGAAGCCGGTCATGCTGCGTAGGCGATCGTGCCGTCGGCGACCGTCATCAGCACCTGCCCGGAGAGCTGCTGCCCGAGGAGCCACGAGTTCGCAGACCTCGAGCGAAAGCCCGCTTCTTCGACGCGGGTGGTCGCCGCGAGGTCGACGAGGACGAGGTTCGCAGGGGCGCCCACCGCGATCCGCGGCTGCTCGAGCCCGTAGATGCGTGCCGGCCCGGCGCTCATCCGCTCGAGCAGCGTCTCGAGAGGAAGCACGCCCGGCCTGACGAGCCGCGTGTAGAGCACGGCGAAGGCGGTCTCGAGGCCGGTGACGCCGTTCGGCGCCTCCTCGAAGGGCACGTCCTTCTCGTGGCGCGCGTGCGGCGCGTGGTCGGTCGCGATCGCGCCGATCGTCCCGTCGGCGAGCGCCTCGACCAGCGCCCGGCGATCCTCCTCCGCGCGGAGCGGCGGGCTCATCTTGACGTTCGGGTCGAGCGTCCGAACGGCCTCGTCGGTCAGGCAGAGGTGATGCGGCGTGACCTCCCCGCTCGCCTCGAGCCCGGCGTCCCGGGCGCGGCGCAGCTCCTCGACCGATTCGCGGGCCGACAGGTGGAGGATGTGCAGCGGCCTGCGCTCGTAGGCGGCGAGCGCGAGGTCACGCGCGATCATCGTCGACTCGGCGACGGACGGGTACCCGCCGATACCGAGCTCGGCCGAGACCGATCCCTCGTGCATGTGCGCGCCGCGCGTCAGGGTCGGATCCTCCTCGTGGAGCGCGATCAGGCCGCCCGCGGCCGCGTTGTACTGGAGCGCGCGTCGCATGACGCCGGCCGACACGACCGGCTTGCCGTCGTCCGAGAAGCCGACGGCGCCGCGCTCGGCGAGCTCGACCATCTCCGTGAGCTCTCTCCCCTCCTGGCCCTTCGTGATCGCGGCCAGGAAGCCGACCGGGATCCGTGCCTCCTCGAGCGCCAGCTCGACCAGCGCCCCGAGCACGGCCGCCGAGTCGACGACCGGATCGGTGTTCGGCATCGCCAGGACGGCGCAGTACCCGCCGGCTGCGGCGGCTTCGGTTCCCGACGTCAGATCCTCCTCGTCCTCCCGGCCGGGCGTGCGCAGGTGGACGTGCGGATCGACGAACGCCGGCGCGACGAGCAGCCCCTCCCGGCCGGGCGTGCCCGGCTCGAGCCGGCTGATGACGCCGTCCTCGACCGTGACCGTCAGGCAGGCATCGACTCCCTCGACCGGATCGACGACCCGCGCGCCCTCGATCGTCAGCGAGTCCTTCTCGACGTTCGCGCAGAAGAGCTTGTCCCGGAGCGCGATGACGCTCATGCCACCTCCTCCATCTCGGCGACCTTGACCTCGACCGGCCCGTGGGTCAGCAGGTCGTAGAGAACGGCCATCCGCACGACGAGGCCCGAGCGCACCTGGCGCTCGATGAGCGCCTCGGCCGCGTCCGCGACCTCGGGGTCGATCTCGACGCCGCGGTTCATCGGGCCCGGGTGCATCACCTTCTGGCCCGGCCGGAGGCGGTCCTTCGTCACGCCCCAGCGCGCCGTGTACTCGCGCAGGCTCGGCACGAAGTTCGCGCCTTCGAGCATCCGCTCCTTCTGCATGCGCAGGACGTAGACGACGTCGGCGGCACGGATCGAGTCGATGTCGTAGGACACCTCGCAGCCCATCGCCTCGATCCCGCGCGGGATCAGGGGCGGCGGGCCGACGACGGTGACCCTGGCCCCCATCAGGCGCAGCGCCTGGATGTCGGAGCGTGCGACCCGCGAGTGCAGGACGTCGCCGACGATCGCGACGTGGAGACCGCCGATCGCACCGAACTCCTCGTCGATCGTGTAGAGGTCGAGGAGCGCCTGTGTCGGGTGCTGGTGCTTGCCGTCCCCGGCGTTGACCACGTGGGCGCCGGTCACGTCGGCGACCAGCTCGGGCGCCCCGATCTGGGGGTGCCGGATGACGACGACGTCGGGGTCGTAGGCGCCGATCGTGATTGCGGTGTCCTTCAGCGACTCGCCCTTGTCGACCGACGAGCCGGCGGCGCGAATCGTCATGACGTCTGCCGAGAGGCGCTTCGCGGCCAGCTCGAAGCTCGCCGACGTGCGCGTCGAGGACTCGTAGAACAGGTTGACGACGGTGAAGCCGCGCAGGGTCGGCAGCTTCTTCACCTCGCGCTCGAGCGAGCGGGAGAAGGTCCTCGCGATCGCGAGCAGCCGCTCGACGTCCTCCCGGTGGAGGTCCGCGATCGAGATCAGGTGGCGTCGCGGCGGCCTGCCGGGAGGCAGCAGCTCGTCGCGCAGAAGCGGTCGGACGTGCGACATCGAATCACCCCTCTGGCATGAGCAGGACACGGTCGATCTCGTCGATCTCGACGAGCTGCACCTGGATTCGCTCCCGGCGGGCGGTGGGCAGGTTCTTGCCCACGTAGTCGGGACGGATGGGAAGCTCGCGATGGCCCCGGTCGACGAGACAGGCGAGCTGGACGCGCGCCGGCCGCCCGTAGGCGAACAGCGCCTCGATCCCGGCGCGGACCGTCCGGCCGGTGTAGAGGACGTCGTCGACGAGGACGCACGTCATCCCCTCGAGCGGGAAGTCGAGCCGGGTGGCCTTCACGACCGGCTGCGGCGAGATCGGCGCAGCGCCGCCGCGAACGCCCACGTCGTCGCGGTGGAAGGTGATGTCCACCGATCCGAGGGCGACCTCGTGCCCCGAGAACTCCGCGATCAGGCGTCGCAGCCGTTGCGCGATCGGCACCCCGCGCGTGTGGATCCCGACGAGAGCCAGCCTGTCGAGATCGGCGTTGCGCTCGATGATCTCGTGGGCGATGCGCACCAGGGTGCGCCGCAGCGCCTCGCCGTCGAGCAGTAGCTTTCCGGACCGATCCGGAGCAGCCAGCGTTGCCTCCTTTCCGGCCTCTCGGGACCGGGTTAAAGGTGCGCCGGCAATGTAGCGGACCCGATCGGACGGCCCAGTCGTGATCCGGGCCGGCGAGGAATGCGGCGGGACGGAAGGAATGACAGACTGCCCGGCAAGGGCTGGACAACGGCGCCCGCCCTGCCGACATACCCGACATGGGCACGACTCCTGCCGCGACGCGCTACACGGCCGCCGAGAAGCTGATCATCGCCGCGTGCGCGATCTCGATGCTGATCGTGCAGATGGACTGGTTCGCGCTCAACCTGGCGCTCCCGCCGATCGCAGAAGACTTCGGAGTCGCGCCCACCGATCTCCAGTGGATCGTGAGCGGCTACATGCTCGCGATCGGCGCGCTGATGGTGACCGCCGGGCGGCTGGCGGACATCTACGGGCGCCGCAAGATCATCGTCATCGGGCTCGTCGTCTTTGGCGCCCTCTCCGCCGTCTGCGGCGCGGCGCAGGACGAGACCTGGCTGATCGCCGCCCGCGTCGTCCAGGGCGTCGGAGCGGCGCTCATCTTCCCCGTCTCGGTCGCGGTCGCCTCGAGCGCGTTCGCCGGAGCCCGCCAGAGCCGGGCGATCGGCGTCGTTCTGGGGTTCGCAGCCATCGGGATGGCCATCGGCCCCTTCATCGGCGGCCTGTTCGCCGAGCACGTGAGCTGGCGGTGGGTCTTCTTCTTCAACATCCCGTTCTGCATCGCCGCGATCGTGCTGCTACTCCGCTACGTCCAGGAGTCGCGTGACGAGACGGCCGAGCGGCGAGTCGACATCGCGGGCATGCTCACGATCACCGGCGGCCTGGTCGCGATCAGCTACGGCGTCGACAAGGGCGAGGCCTGGGGGTGGACGTCGGCGGCCACGCTCGGAACGATCCTCGGCGGCGCCCTCCTGCTCGCGCTCTTCGTCCTCGTCGAGTCCCGGGTCCGGGCGCCGCTCATCGATCTGGCGCTGTTTCGCAACCGGTCCTTCGACGTCGTGGTGATCGCGGGATCGCTCTCGAACGTCGTCTTCTGCTTCGTGGCCGTCTTCTCGGGCCTCTACCTCCAGCAGGCACGCGGTCTCTCGCCGTTCGACGCCGGCCTCGTCTTCCTGGCGCTCTCGAGCGGAGCCGGGCTCGCGAGCTACTACGGCGGCCGGCTTGCGGAGCGGTTCCCGGCCGACCGGTTGATGGCGACCGGCATGTTCTTGAGCGCGGTCGCCATCGTCGGGTTGACGAGCGTCACCTCGCTCTGGGTCTACACGCCGATCTTCTTCGTCTGCGGGATCGGGCTGGGTCTCGGCTGGGCGCTCGCGAACGTCGCGACGCAGGCGGTCGTCCCGCCCGAGATGTCGGGTGCCGCATCGGGCATCACGCTGACGTCGCTCGTCATGCTGGGAGCCGTCGGCGTTGCGATCGGCGCGACCGTGCTCGACCTGCTCAGCGGGTCCGCGGCGACCGCCGCCTCCGACACCGAGGCGCTCGACGCCGTCCTCCTCGCCGGGGCCGTGCTTGCGTTCCTGGGAGCGGTCGGGCTGCTCCTCCTGGGCCGGCATCGCGAGCCGGAGCCCGTCGCGGGAACGGCCTGAGCGGCCGCTCAGCGCGCCGCGCTCAGGATCACCCAGTCGATCGGGTAGTCCGTGACGTCGGCCAGCTCGCGCTCGGCGCGCGCCAGCCCGTCGCGGTACTCGTCCTCCGGCAGGAGGGAGAGCGTCGAGATGTAGCGGCCCCTGATCTTCTCGAGCGCGTCGTCGCGCGCCACCGAGCCGCGCTGGGAGAGCGTGCGGGTGCGAAGCGCGGGGAAACCCGCCGCGCGAAGCTCGTTCGCGAGCGCTTCGGGCTCCGGAAAGCGCGCCCGGTCGATCGGCGCCAGCGACGGGAAGAAGCGGCGCCGGCCAACTCCGCTCGAAGGAATTCGTCGGAAACGTCGCCAGCACCACCCGGCCGCCCGGTCCGAGCACCCGGTCGAGCTCACGGAACGCCCGATCGCGCTCGACGAGATGGACGCTCAGCCAGAGGACGGCCCGCTCGAACCAGTCGCGCCGGAACGGGAGCGCCTCGGCCTGTCCCTGCTTCAGGCCGACGCCGCGCGGAAGGCGCCGGCGCGCCTCGGCGAGCATCTCGGCCGAGGGGTCGATGCCCCACACCTTCGCCCCGCGCTCCGCGAGAAGCGCCGACAGCCGGCCGGTGCCGCAGCCGACGTCGAGCACGCGCCGGCCCTCGAGCTCGCCTTCCTCGACGATCGCCTCGGCGACCTCCTGCCAGTTCGCGTCGGCCGGGCGCAGCGCGTCGTAGCGCGCCGCGAGCGACCCGAAGTCCGGCCCTGCGCTACTCGTCGCCGATGAACTCGTCGGGGTCGGTGAGCGACTCGATCGCGTTCTGCGCCGCCTCGAGCTCGGACTCGGCGACGAGCACGCGCTGCGGGGCGTCGTCGAGGCCCGTCGGATGATGCTCGACGGCCTGCTCGACCTGGCACTCGATCCCGGCGGCATGGAGGATCGTCTGGATCTCCTCCGCCTCCGCGAGGTCGCCGGCGACCGTGACCTGAACCATGCGTGTCATGACTTCACTTCGACCTCGACCTGAGCTTCCCGAACGGCGCTGCCATCCTCGCCGGGGAGCGCGCCGCCCTTGACGAGCCGCGGTGGGCCGCGCTCGGGGAAGGGCAGGTCGATGATATCGAAGTCCTTCGGAACCACCGTCTCGGGGAAGATCGCGCGGGCCTCCCGGAGGATCTCCGGCCCGAAGTAGCGGTTCGAGAGGTGCGTCAGCGCGAGCATGCGAGCGCCCGCGAGCCGCGCCACCTCCGCAGCATCCGCCGCCGTGCTGTGGTTCGTCTCCTCGGCCCGCTCCTTCTCCTCGGCCGAGAAGGTCCCGTCGTGGACGAGCAGGTCCGCGTCGACCGCCGTCTCGAGAACGGAGCGGGTGGGCTTCGTGTCGCCGGTGATGACGAGCTTCCGCCCGGCCCGGGGCTCGCCGAGCACCTGCGCCGCCGTCACCGGCCCGCCCGGCGCGTCCACCGTCTCGCCGCGCTGCAGGGCGCCCCAGGCCGGCCCCTCGGGCACTCCCAGGGCCCGCGCCGCAGCGACGTCGAACCGCCCCGGCCGCGGCTCTTCGACGAGCGCGTACCCGAGGGCCTGGATGCCGTGCCGGACCGGAAAGGACACGAGTGTCGCGCCGCCTCGGTCGAGGCTGTCACCCGGGCGGAGCTCCCGCAGCTCGAGCGGGTAGGTGAGCTTTCCGAAGATGCGCCGCAGGCCCTCGAACAGCTCCCCGAGCCCGGGCGGTCCGTAGATCGTGAGTGGCGCTTCTCGACCGCGGAGCGCGAACGTCTTCAGCATCCCCGGCAGGCCGAGATAGTGGTCGGCGTGGTAGTGCGTGACGAACACCTCCCGGAGCTCGACGAGCCCGATCCCGGAGCGCAGGAGCTGACGTTGAGTCCCCTCGCCGCAATCCACGAGAAACCGGTCGCCGCCCCGGCGGACGAGCAGGCTGGTCGGTGCCCGCCGGGCAGTCGGGACGGAGCCAGACGTTCCGAGGAAGACCAGATCGAGGTCCACCCGTCGATTGTATGACCGGCGGCGTTGCGATCTGCGACCCGCCCTAGGGCAGGATGAGCACCTTCCCCGGTCGGAGCATCGGGTCTACGAGCCCGTTTCGCTCCATGATCGCCCAGATCCCCTCGCGCGGGTCGCCGTCGTAGCGCGCCGACGCGATGTCCCAGAGGGTATCGCCCGCCCGGACGACGTATCGCGTCTCGGGGGCCGCCCCGCGTGTCGGACGCGCAGCCCCGAGCGCAAGTCCGACGACGAGGAGAAACAGGACGGCCCCGACGAGGATGAGACGCGAAGCGAACACGTGTTCGATGATAGGGAACGTATGTTCGTATGTCAAGGGGAATGTCTTCGAAACCTCCCAGAGGCGATCCGGGCGGCTGATAGCGTCCCGGCGTGAGACTCCGGGCCCCCCGCCGGCGCATGACGAACGTCGAGGACCGCCGCGGTCAGGGCGGCTTCGGAGGCGTCGGCGGAGGCGGCTTTCCGATGGGCAAGGCCGGGGCCGGGCTCGGCGGTCTCGGGATCATCGGTGTCGTCCTGGCCGTTCTCTTCATGGTCATCCTGCCGGGCGGCGGCAGCGGCTTCGACGTGGGTGTCCCGCAGATCCCGGGTGTCCAGCCGCCGCAGGGGAGCGGCGGGCTCCCGGCCGACCCGGCCGAGGAGGAGCTCCGCCAGTTCATCACCGACGTGCAGGACGACGCCCAGCTCCTCTGGAGCGACCAGTTCCAGGCCGGGGGTCGCGACTACCGCCCGGCCGGCCTCGTCGTGTTCTCGGACGGCACCGTCTCGGGCTGTGGATCCGCGTCCTCGGCGACCGGCCCGTTCTACTGCCCCGCCGACGGGAAGGTGTACGTCGATCTCGGCTTCTTCCAGGACCTCCAGAGTCGTTTCGGCGCGCCCGGCGACTTCGCGCAGGCCTACGTGATCGCCCACGAGGTCGGCCATCACGTCCAGACCTTGCTCGGCATCAACGAGCAGGTGCAGCGGCTCTCGCGCGAGAACCCCGACCAGGCGAACGAGCTCTCGATCCGGCTGGAGCTGCAGGCGGACTGCTTCGCCGGCGTGTGGGGCCACTCGATCTTCACGCAGGGCGGTCTCGAGCCGGGCGAGGTCAGGGAGGCGCTCGGCGCGGCGGCGGCCGTCGGCGACGACCGGATCCAGGAAGCGACCACCGGCCGCGTCAACCCGGAGTCCTGGACGCACGGCTCGTCCGAGCAGCGGGTCGAGTGGTTCCAGAAGGGGTTCGAGAGCGGCGACCCGAACGTGTGCGACACATTCTCCGGCGATCTCTGACGATCGCGACCTTGCGCCGCCGGCGTACCCTACGCCTTCAACTCATCCGTAGGGGCCGGACCTGTCCGGCCCGTACGCCTCGTAGAGCGCGTGGCCTCGCTTCGGGCGCGGCGGACGCTCAGAAGCGGCCGTTCAGGAAGCGTCCGTCCCGGTAGACCAGCTCGCCGTCCGCGTAGACCTCACCGGCGCCGCGGAGGTCGGTGACCATGTCCCAGTGGAGCGCCGAGCGGTTGACGCCGCCGCTCTCCGGATACGCCTCGCCGAGAGCCAGGTGGACGGTCCCGCCGATCTTCTCGTCGAAGAGCGTCTCGCCGGTGAAGATCTGCACCGCGTCGTTCAGCCCGAACGAGAACTCGCCGACGCGCCGGGCGCCGTCGTCGAGCGCGAGCATCTCCTCGAGGAAGTCCTGGCCTCGAGATGCCGACGCCTCGACGACCTCGCCGTCGCGAAAGCGCAGACGAACCCCCTCGATGGCTCGGCCCTGGAAGATCGCCGGGTACGAGAAGGCGATCTCGCCCTCGACGCTGTCCTCGACCGGCCCGGTGAAGCACTCGCCGTCCGGGAAGTTCGAGGTCCCGTCGCAGGAGATCCACTTCCGCCCGTCGACGGACATGCGCAGATCCGTGCTCGGGCCGACGATCCTGAGCTCGCCGATGCTTCCGAGCCATTCCGCGAGCCTGCCGATGCGCTCGCCGAGCGCGCGCCATTCCGCGATCGGGTCGTCGCCGTCCAGCCTTGCGGCCCCGTAGACGAAGTCGGCGTAATCGTCGAGCGACATCCGAGCTTCCTGGGCGGCGGCGTTCGTCGGGTAACCGGTGATCACCCAGCGGTACTCGCCGGCGTGCGTCCGGTCGAACACGGTTCGCCGGATCGGCTCCCGGGAACGGCTGAGCCGTGCCTGGCGGGCAGGATCGACGGCGGAGAGCGAGCGGGTGTTCGTCTCGGCGAGGATCTGGATCCGCGCGTCGGCGAGCTTCACGTCGTCGAGCGACCGCGGGCTCAGCCAGTCGAGCTGGGCGTCCGACGCTCGCGTGAGGAGCGTCTCCCGGAGACCGTCGATGCCGATGCGAACCTCACTGTGCCCGCCGGCGTCCAGCACCGCGCGGTAGAGCGCCTTGATCAGCTCGGCGCCCACCGCGGCGCCTTCGATCACGACGAGCTGCCCCGGTTGAACGTCGATCGAGTACCGGACGAGGACGTCGGCGAGCTGCGCCACGCGCGGATCAGCCATGGGAAAGGGGCCCTTCGAGAAACCGGCCTGCCTTCCAGACGAGCTCGCCGTCGGCGTAGACCTCGCCGTCCCGGCGCAGGTCGCAGACCATGTCCCAGTGCAGGCCGGACTGGTTCTGCCCGCCCGCCTGCTCGAACGCGGACCCGAGCGCAAGGTGCATCGTGCCGCCGATCTTCTCGTCGAACAGGATGTTGCGCGTGAAGCGGTCGATCCCATAGTTGAGGCCGAACGCGACCTCGCCCAGCACGCGCGCACCGTGGATCTCGAGCAGCGCGTGCAGGTAGTCCTCGCCGCGTGAGGCCTCGGCGTGGACGACCACGCCGTCATCGAACCGCAGTCGAACGTCCTCGACCTCGCGTCCCTCGTAGATCGCAGGGAACTGGTAGCGGATCTCCCCCTTCGTCGCGGTCTCGACGGGGCTCGTGAAGACCTCGCCGTCGGGCATGTTGAGGCGCCCGTCGGCAGCGATCCACGTCCGGCCGGCCACGCCCACGACGAGATCCGTGTCGGGCCCGACGATCCGCAGCTCCCTGATCGCCTCGAGCGAGCGGGCCTGCTCCGCCAGGGCGGCCGCCGTCCGGCGCCAGCTCTCGGCAACGTCGCCGTCCTGCTCGTCGACACGGCAGGCATGGAAGACGAAGCGCTCGTAATCCTCGAGCGACATGTCCGCGTCCTGGGCGTGGGCCTGAGTCGGAAAGAGCGATCCGCACCAGCGCATCTCGCCTGCGGTGATCCGCTGCCAGCGGCGCTCGGAGATCTTGCGACGCGACGCGATGTAGAGCCCGTGCTTGCCGGGATCGACGCCGCTCAGCGCGCGCGTGTTCTCGTCCGACCAGACGCTGATCATGGCGTCCATCGTCTCGACCTCGTTCCAGACCACCGGCGAGAGGTACTGGATCTGCTCCTCGGTACCGCGGGCGAGCAGGGTCTCGTCGATACCCTCGAGCGCGACGTTCAGGTACGGACGGGCACCGACGGCGAGCGCCTCCCGGTACAGGGCCAGCAGCACCGGTGCAGCGCAGTCGCCGCCGTCGATGCGGACGACCTCGCCCTCACGCAGCTCGAGCGAGTAGCCGACGAGGAGCGCGGCCAGGCGATCGACTCTGGGATCCCGCACGAAGCTCTTATACCCGCGCGGCCGCCAGGCTGCGCTAGCGCCTGGCCGGAAGCCGCTCGAGGACGGCGTCGACGAGCCGCCCCGCACCGAAGCGCACGGGGTCGTCGGCCACGAGCTGCACGGCTTCCTCCGCCTCCGCGATCGCCCGGCGGGCTGCGGCCTCCTCGGCGAGGTTCATCGTGTTGAGCGCGATCGCCGCCACCCGGGCCGGCCGCGCGGGCAGCGCAACCCGCTCGTAGAGCTCGACCAGATCGGGAAGCGGCGGGATCGGGTGACCGGGAAGCTCCTCGATGTGCGTGTCGCCCGCCTTGTGGCAGAGGACGAGGAGATGGGGCATCGCTCCGTGGTAGAGGCCGAGCGTGACGGCCGAGTAGTAGGGATGGACGAGCGATCCCTGGCCCTCGACCCAGAGCAGGTCGCCCCGGGCCGCGCCTTCGACCACCAGCCGCTCGGCAGCCCCGGCGACGAAGTCGGAGACGACCGAGTCGACGGCGATGCCCCAGCCGGCGATCGCGATCCCGGTTTGGCCGGTCGGGACGAACACGGAGCCGAGCCCACGGCGGCGCGCCTCGAGGTCGAGCTCGAGCGCCATGGTCTTCTTCCCGATCGCACAGTCCGAGCCGACGGTGTGGACGACGTGGGCATCGAGCCGGAGGTTCTCGCCGGTCGGGACGCCGATCCCCTCGGGCGGGCGGCGCAGGTCGCGCAGCTCGACCTTGTGTCGGCGCGCCCGGTCTGCGAGCTCGGGGTCGTCCGCCAGGTAGACGTGCATGCCCGACTCGACGTCGAGCCCCTGCGAGATCGACGTCTCGAGCAGCTCGCGCCACACCGGCGGCAGGACGCCGCCGGTCGGCGCGACGCCGATGATCGCCGTCGTCGGCCCGAAGCAAAGCGAATCGGCAACCCGCGAGACGATCGGGATCCCCTCGAACGTCTCCCCCGCGCGCGTCGAGTCGAGGATGGCGACGACCGGGTCGGGCGCGTAGCGCACCACGCCTCTCATCGTCTTGCCGTGGTGCGGATCGGCGGAGTGCCCCTCGGCGAGAACGAGGTAGCGCTTCGCCTTCACGTCGCCGAGCGCGGAACGACGCCGAGGCCCGGGCGCTCGGAGGGAAGCTGAACGCCGTCGACGAGCGCGACGCCCTCCCAGGGGTCCTCGGCGAGCAGGACGTTTCCGTCGAGGTCGACGTGGTCGCAGAGGCTTGCGACCGGGCACGACGCGGCGATGCCGAGCGAGGACTCGACCATGCAGCCGATCATGACGCCGAGGCCGAGCGCCCGGGCCGCGTGCACCATGCGGATCGCCTCGCGGATCCCGCCGCTCTTCGCGAGCTTGATGTTCACGCCGTGACTTCGCTCGGCGCAGGCGGCGACATCGGCGAGCGTGTGGCAGTCCTCGTCGAGGTAGACGGGAAGCGGTGAGCGCTCCCGCAGCGCGACGCCGCCCGGGTCGCCTGCGGGCAGCGGCTGCTCGACGTACTCGACGCCGAGTGCCTGCAGCTCGGGAATCGCGTCCAGCGCCTCGTCGAGCGTCCAGTACTCGTTCACGTCGACCTGCAGGGGCAGCGGCGTCGCGCCCCGCACCGCGCGGACGCGTTCGACGTCGAGCCCGTCCCGACCGCCCAGCTTCAGCTTGAGGCGCCTGAACCGCCCGTCCGAGCACGCCTGGGCGCGCGCCGCCATGTCGTCCGGGTCGCCGAGCCAGATGGTGTAGGAGGTGGCCGGCGAGCCGCGCGGCACGCCGAGAAGCCGCCAGACGGGCTGGCCGCAGAGCTTCCCGCACAGGTCGTGCAGGGCCCCGTCGAGCGCCGCCCTGGCGGACTGGCCGCCGGGGATCTCCGAAAGACGCCGATCGATCTCCTCGAGCGCGAACGGATCGGTTCCGAGCGACCCTCGCGCCGTCTCGAGCCAACGCGTCGCCGACTCGATGCTCTCCCCGTAGTGATCCTGGGGCGCGGCCTCACCGTAGCCGGACACGTCGCCCGCGCGCAGCTCGAGCTCGACCAGCTCGACCTCGACGTCGGTCGAGCGCGAGATCCGAAACGGCGCCCCGAGCGGGAGCGTGACCGCGCGATAGGACAGATCCACGGCCGGTAGACTAGTCCCCTCGCGCCTGTAGCTCAGGGGATAGAGCGTGCGCCTCCGGAGCGCAAGGCCGCAGGTTCGAATCCTGCCAGGCGCACTGAACGATCAAGCTGCTCAGAAATCTGTACACTGAGTGCATGGCTCGGATCGTTCCGTTCACCGAAGCTCGCGCGAAGCTGACCGAACTGCTCGACGACGTCGAGGCACGGCACGAGCATCTCGTCATCACGCGCAAGGGACGCCCTGCCGCGGTGGTCGTCTCGCCGGAGGAATGGGAGGCGATCGAGGAGACGCTCGACGTCCTTCAGGACGAGCACACGCTTGCGGACCTGCGCGAGAGCGAGGAAGACGTGAAGGCCGGGCGGCTGTTCAACCTCGACGACGTGCGACACGAGCTCGGGCTTGCCTGAGCTGCGGCTCACCCGACGAGCCAAGGAACAACTCGAAGCACTACCGAACGCAGTGGGTGAAGCGGTGCTCGAAACGCTCGTCCTGATCCAGCTCGAGCCCGAAGAGGTGGGCAAGAGACTCGTCGGTCGAATGGCGGGCATCTGGGCGGCGCGCGTCGGCAACTACCGCATCCTCTACACGATTGAGCCGAGTGGCGTGATCGTCCGCTCGATTCGGCATCGGGGCGTCGCTTACCCACGGCGTCGACGTCGCCGATAGCGCCTGAAGTCCGATAGCGCCTTCGCCGAGACATGAGTGTTGCAGGCGCGGGGCCACCAGCATTCGGCGCGCGGTCGGGCATCCTGTCCCCGTGCGCGATCTCCCGGACGGCACCGTGACGCTCCTCTTCACCGACGTCGAGGGCTCCACACGGCTCCTGACCGACCTCGGCGACGGGTATGCCGGCGTCCTCGCGGAGCATCGCCGCGCGTTACGGACCGCGTTCACCCGCCACGGAGGCGTCGAGGTCGACACCCAGGGCGACGCGTTCTTCGTTGCCTTTCCGGAGGCACGAGGTGCGATCGCGGCCGCGGCGGCGGCTCAGGCGGCGCTCGCGGGCAGCCCGGTCAGCATCCGCGCCGGCGTTCACACGGGCGAGCCCACGCGGACGGAGGAAGGATACGTCGGGCTCGACGTCCATCGGGCCGCCCGAATCTGCGCGATCGCCCACGGCGGGCAGGTCGTGCTCTCTGATCGCACTCGGCGGACACTTGAGACGAGCGTCGAGCTGCTCGATCTCGGCCTTCACCGGCTGAAGGACATCCCCGACGCCGAGCGCCTCTACCAGCTCGGCACCACGACGTTCCCGCCGCTCCGCTCGCTGAACGCGACGAACCTGCCGAGACAGACGGGCCCGATCGTCGGGCGGGAGCGCGAGATCGCCGAGCTGGCACGACTCGTTCTCGAGCATCGCGTCGTGACGGCGACCGGCCCGGGCGGCAGCGGCAAGACGAGGCTCGCGCTCGAGGTCGCCGCGGACGCCGCGGGCGACTTCGCGGACGGTGTTTTCTGGGTGCCGCTTGCGGCGATCTCTGATCCCGCCCTCGTCGAGCCGGAGATCGCCGCCGCGATCGGAGCGCGCGGAAAGCCCGCCGAGCACGTGAACGAGAAGCGGATGCTGCTCCTGCTCGACAACTTCGAGCAGCTCCTCGCTGCCGCCCCGGCGGTCTCGGCGCTCGCCTCCGCCTGCCCGAACCTGCATCTCCTCCTCACCAGTCGAGCCGCCCTTCGCATCAGCGGGGAGCGTGAGTTCGCCGTCGAGCCGCTCCTCGCGCCGGACGCCGTCGCGCTGTTTCGCGAGCGCGCGTTTCAGGCGGAGCCGCCGGAGGCCGTCGCGGCGATCTGCCGGCGACTCGACGAGCTCCCGCTCGCGATCGAGCTCGCCGCGGCGCGCACGCGCGTCCTCGCCCCGGCTCTCCTGCTCGAGCGGCTGGAAGAGCGGCTTCCGCTGCTGACCTCCGGCCGGCGTGACGCCCCTGAGCGCCAGCGCACCCTCGCCGCCACGATCGCCTGGAGTCACGACCTCCTCTCCCCCGCCGAGCAGCAGCTCTTCGCTCGGCTCGCCGTCTTTCGCGGCGGCTTCACGGTCGAGGCGGCCGAGGAGGTCTGCGAGACGGATCTGGACGGGCTCCACGCGCTCGTCGAGCAGAGCCTGGCGCGCCGTGGGCCCGACGGCCGGCTGAGCATGCTCGAGACGATTCGTGAGTTCGCGGCCGAGCGGCTCGAAGAGTCCGGCGAGGGCGAGCGCCTGCGGCGCTGCCACGCAGAGTGGTGCCTGGCGCTCGTCCGCAGCTCGAGCCTCTCGAGCGAGGGAGCTAAAGAGCTGCGCACTGATCGGGTACGACCCGAGCAGGACAACGTGCGAGCCGCGCTCGCGTGGGCGCGGGACACAGGTGAGACGGAGCTGGGGCTCGAGATCGTCCTCGGCCTCGAGCTCTTCTGGCACGTCAACAGCCCGCTCGAGCTGGCGAGTTGGCTGGTGACCTTCGCACCCGACACGGACGCCCTCCCGCTCGAGCTCCGTGCCCGCGTTCTGCGCGTCAAGGGCGCGGCCGCGGAGATGAGCGGCGACTGGGTTGCCGGCGAGGCTCTCTACCGCGAGAGCCTCCACTGCTACCGGATGCTCGACGACGAGCGGGGCATGGCCGAGTTGCTCACGAGGTCGGCGGAGAGCGCGCGCCGCCGGGGAGACCTCGAGCGGGCCCGGGCGCTCGCCGAAGAGGCGGTTCAGACAGCCCGACGGATCGGAGATCGAACGCGCGAGACACCGGCCCTCGGCATCCTCGGGCACGTCGAGTACGACGAGGGCCACCACGAGCGAGGCATCGAGCTGGTCGAGGAGAGCGCGAAGATCGCCGCCGAGATCGGCTTCGTCTGGTGGCAGGGTGTCATGCTCGGCGGCCTCGCCGAATATCTCGCCGAGACCGGGCGAGGTGAGGAGGCGCGGCGCATGCTCCGGGAGGCGCTACGCCTGCTCCACCAGGTCGGCGACCGACAGAACACGCTGTGGGCCCTCGCGGAGACAGGGAAGCAAGCTGCCGACGGCGGTCGCCACGAGGATGCCGGGCGCCTCTGGGGATCCGTCGAGGCCGAGGAAGCCCGGGGAGCGCTCGGCTGGTGGCGCGAGGAGCGCGTGACGTTCGAGCAGTTCTTCCAGGCCTACCAAGGCGATCCTGACTTCGTGCGCGGCCGAAGCGAAGGCCGCGGCCTCCCCCTCGACGAAGCGGTCGCGTCCGCGCTGACGCTCGAGTAGAGCCCGGCCGGCTACCTGCAAGCGAGATCGGGCGCGGGCGAGCGCGGGATCGCGGTCGGGGACCGCGCGCAGCGACTCGCCCGTGATCGCGACGGCCAGGTCGATCTCCTCCTCGGTCACGGTCAGCGGCGACGCGATGCGCCGGCCGTCGGTCGTCTCGATCCAGGCGCCGTCTGCCCGGGCGACCGTGAACGGCGCTAAACCGCCCCGCGTAGGGGATGAGGAACCGCTCGCGCTCGTCGTACACCGCCGAAGCATTGCCGATCGACACGCCCGCTCGCACTCATGCGAGCGGCCCCGCGTTCCGATACGTGGAGAACGCGAGTACAATCCAGGAAGGCAATGCGCGTCGACGACCCTCTCAGTACCCATGGCACGGCCCACGCTCTCCCGCATCCGGCGACGGCCTCGCTACGGCAGCGAGGTCGTCGAGACGCGCGCGCCGCGGATCCGCGAGCTCACCGCTAGCGGCCTCACCTGGGTTCACGTCGAGCAGCCGAGCCAGCTCGAGACCGGCGAGCTCGCCGACCGCTTCGGCTTCCACGAGCTGGACGTCGAGGACATCCTCTCGAAGCGCCAGCGGCCGAAGATCGACGAGTACCCGGACTACCTGTTCGTCGTCCTGCACTTCCCCGCCTACGACAAGGCGATCCAGCGGCTGAACGCGGCCGAGCTCGACGTCTTCCTCGGCCACGACTTCCTGATCACACTCCCGAACGTCGAGCTCCTCCCGGTCTCGCGGCTCTTCAACCGCTGCGAAGCCGATCCGGAGCTGGCGGCCGAGGTGTGCTCGAAGGGGTCGGGCTACCTGCTCTACCACGTCCTCGACGATCTGTTCGACTACTGCTTCCCGATTCTCGACAAGATCGCGCACAAGCTCGACGCGATCGAGGACGAGATGTTCGAGGGGGCGAGCGAGGAGGTCGTCCGCGACATCTCGAACGCGAAGCAGGAGATCATCTCCTACCGGAAGATCATCAAGCCGGAGCGCTCCACCCTGCGCCTGCTCGAGCGGCACACGCAGCGCTTCCTTCCGGAGGATCTCGAGCTCTACTTCGACGACATCGTCGACGCTGCCGAGCGGATCTGGGACCTGCTCGACAACTACAAGGAGGTCGTCGAGGGGCTCGAGTCGACGAACGAGTCCGTGATCTCGCACCGCCAGAACGACATCCTCCGCCTGCTGACGCTGATCAGCGTCACCGTCCTCCCGCTGACGCTGATCGCCGGCATCTTCGGCATGAACGTCGACTTTCCCGGCGAGGGCGGCCACGAGGCGTTCTGGATCATCCTCGGGATCATGATCGCCGCCCTCGTCGCGATGGTCGGGTTCTTCCGCTTCAAGAAGTGGCTCTGAGCCCTCCCGGTTGACATGTGACCATTTGGTCACCTATACTCGCCTCGTGACCGACGACGATCGTGTCTTCAAGGCGCTCGCGGACCCGACCCGCCGCCTCCTGCTCGACCGGCTCTTCCAGCGTGACGGCCGCACGCTGACAGACCTCGAGTCCGAGCTGGAGATGACGCGCTTCGGTGTGATGAAGCATCTGCGCGTGCTCGCGGACGCCGGTCTCGTGGTCACTCGGCGATCGGGCCGGGAGAAGCTGCACTTCCTCAACCCCGTCCCGATCCGGTTGATCCACGACCGGTGGATCGACAAGTACACGGAGCGCCGGGTATCGGCGCTCGCGGAGCTCAAGACTCAACTGGAGGAACCGGCATGACAACTGCAACGGAGACGAAGGTCGCGACCCAGGTCTACCGCGTGTACATCAAGGCGACCCCGCAGGCCGTCTGGGATGCGATCACGAAGCCCGAGTGGACCGAGCGGTACGGCTACCACAGCCCCGTCGAGTACGACCTGCGCCCCGGCGGCGCCTACCGGGGGCTCGCCAGCGCGGGGATGATCGAGATGGGCTCGCCGGAGGTGGTCGTCGATGGCGAGGTGATCGAGGCCGACCCGCCGCGGAGGCTGGTGCAGACCTGGCGGGCGGTCTGGGACCCGGAGATGGCGGGCGAAGGCCCGACGCGCGTCACCTGGGACGTCGAGGAAGACGACGGCGGCCTCACCCGTCTGACCGTCACCCACGAGCTCGAGAACGCCCCGAAGACCGCCGCGACCGTGTCCGGTCTGGGCCGGCTCACCGAGGGCGGCGGCGGCTGGAGCTGGATCCTCAGCGACCTCAAGACGCTGCTCGAGACCGGCAAGGCCCTCGAGCTCTAGGCCGGGGCCGACGCAGCCACGGCGGAGGCGGCCACCACCGGCCTCCGCCGTGGCTCCACGCTCGTAGACTCACGGCATGGCGACGCCGAAGCTCCTCGCCGAACTGCTCGATGCCCGCGGGCCCGCCGGCGCGGAAGCACCGGCGGCGGCGGTCTGGCGTGAGGCTGCCGGCACCTTCGCCGACGTCGTCACCGACCGGCTCGGGAACACCATCGGGACGATCGGGACGAGCGGGCCGCTCGTGCTCTTCGCGAGTCACATCGACGAGATCGGCCTCTCGGTCACGCACGTCGACGAGAAGGGATTCCTCCGCGTGCGGACGATCGGCGGCTGGCACGCCGAGGTCGGCATCGGGCAGCGGATCGTGATCGAGGCCTCGGGAGGGCCGGTTCACGGCGTGATCGCGCGCGAGCACGAGTCGCTTCGCGGCGGCGCTGACAAGCGGGACGAGCCCGGAAGGGCGCGCTGGCGCGACGTGTACGTCGACATTGGGGCGAAGACAGAGGAGGAGGCAACGGCGCTCGTGCGGCCCGGCGACCCGGCGACCATCGACGGGGAGCTCGTCGAGCTCTCCTCCGGCAGGGTCGCGTCGCGCGCTCTCGACAACCGCGTCGGCGCCTACGTCGTCCTCGAAGCCGCGAGACGGCTCGCCGCGGACGGCGAGTTGCCCTGCCGGATAGCGGCGCTGGCGGCCGTTCAGGAGGAGACCGCGGGCTTGGGAGCCCGAGGGGCAGCGTTCGGCCTCGATCCTGACGTGGCCGTCGTCGTCGACGTCACCGACGCAACGGACGTGCCGGGCGCCGATCCCCAGGAGAGCGGGCTCCGCCGGCTCGGGGCCGGCCCGTCGATCACCCGCGGGCCGGTCGTCACCGTCCAGGTCGTCGAGGCGCTGCTCGACGCCGCGCGTGACGAGGGCATCGGCGTCAGCTACGACGTCCCGAACTGGCGCACCCAGACCGACGCAGACGAGATCGTCGGCCTCCGCTCGGGCATCCCGACCGGTCTCGTCAGCATCCCGTTGCGGTACGTCCACACCCCGGTCGAGGTGGTCGATCTCTCGGACGTCGAGGACGCGGTCCGGCTCCTCGTCGCATTCGCCGCACGCGCGCCGGGGCTCGCGGCGTGACCGAGCGTCTATGGGCGCCCTGGCGCCTCGAGTACATCCAGTCGGCGGACGCGCAGCCGGGGTGCGTCTTCTGCCGCGCCGCCGCGGCGGACGACGACGAGGCGCTCGTGCTCCACCGCGGGACGGCTGCATTCGCGCTCCTCAACAAGTTCCCGTACTCATCGGGGCACCTCATGGTCGCCCCGTACCGCCACGTCGGTGAGTTCGGCGACCTGTCCGACGACGAGGCGCTCGAGATCCACCGGCTGGCGTCGGCCGGCCTCGGCGCGCTCAGCGCGTCGATGGGCCCGCAGGGGTTCAATCTCGGCTGGAACCTGGGCCGGATCGCCGGCGCGGGCGTCGTCGACCACGTGCACCTGCACGTCGTCCCCCGGTGGGCCGGCGACACGAACTTCATGCCGGTGCTCGCGGACGTCAAGGTGATGCCGGAGCACCTCGACGAGACGAGACGCAGGCTCGCGGCCGCCTGGCCGAGCTGAGGGCGCCAGACAAGGGCCGGACAGGTCCGGCCCCAACGAACCGGCGACACGGCAACCGCCCGTTCACCGGCCACACGGCAACCCCATTCAAGGCGTAGGGGCGGGACCTGTCCCGCCCAGCTGCTCGGCTGAGAGCCGGCCGCTAGTACGGACTGTCGTCGGTCGTGCCGCCGGTCGTCGTGTCGCCGGTCGTACCGTCGTCGTCGGTCGTGGCCCCGGTCGTCCCGTCGTCCGTCGTTCCCGTGGTTCCCGTCGTGGTCGTGCCGGTGGTGCCGGTCGTACCGGTGCCCGTCGTGCCGGTCGTCCCCGTCCCACCGAGGTTCGAGAACTCGCAATCCGCCGCCACGCTGTCCCGGCGATCGACGGTGACCACGTCCCGCCCCGGACCGCACGACAGCACGTCGACCAGGCCGTCTCGCGCCTTCAGGAGATCGGCGCCCGGGCCGCCGTACAGGCGGTCCCGCCCGTCGCCGCCGAAGATGACGTCGTCTCCTCTCTCGCCGTACAGGCGATCCGGGCCCGGGTAGCCGTAGATTCGGTCGGCACCCGCCTTGCCGCGGAGCAGGTCGGCCCGCTTCGTCCCGCGCAGGATGTCCGGCCCGCCGGTGCCGACGATCGTCGCCGCGGCCGCGTACCCGGCGACGACCAGCGCCGCGGCCGCCGCGATCGCCGCGGCCACGCGAAAGCTGCGCCGCCTGCTCACGCTCTCATCGTAGCCACAGAAATAGCGACCGCGACCCGAGCGTTAGGATTGTTCGCCGTGACGCTCGACCCGGCCGTCTTCAAGGCATACGACGTTCGCGGGATCTACGGGCGGGAGCTGGACGAGGACGGCGCGTACGCGGTCGGCCGGGCCTACGTCGAGGAGTTCGAGCCGAAGCGAATCGCCGTGGGCTATGACATGCGCGTCTCCTCGCCCTCGATGGCCGCCGCACTCATGCACGGAGCCACCGACGGCGGCGCCGACATCGTCGACGTCGGGATGATCGGTACGGAGATGCTCTACTACGCGGTCGGCGCGCTCGGCCTCGACGGAGGCGTGGTCGTCACCGCCTCCCACAACCCGAAGGAGTACACGGGCATGAAGATCGTTCGTCGTGGGGCGCTTCCCGTCGGCGGCGACTCGGGACTGCTGGAAGTCAGGCGCCGCGCCGAGGCCGGCTTCTCGGAGACGAGCCCGGGCGGGGACATCCACGAGCAGGACATCGGGCTCGGCTGGGCGGAGCGTGTGCTCTCGTTCGTCGACCCGGCGCAGATGCGACCGCTGCGGGTGGTCGTCGACGCCGCCAACGGCATGGCCGGGGCGATGCTGCCGTCGGTCCTCGACCGGCTGCCCGTCGACGCGGTTCGCTGCTACTTCGACCCCGACGGCACCTTCCCGAACCACGAGCCGAACCCCCTCCTCCCGGAGAACCGGGAGTTCATCGTCGGCAAGGTCCTCGAGGAGAAGGCCGATCTGGGGATCGCCTTCGACGGCGACGCGGACCGCTGCTTCTTCGTCGACGACACGGGCGAGTTCGTCCCCGGCGACTTCCTCACCGCGCTCCTCGCCGAGGCGATCCTCGCGAAGGAGCCGGGATCGACGATCCTCTATGACGTGCGCGCGAGCTGGGCCGTGCCGGATACGGTCGCGGCGGCCGGCGGGACCGCCCTCGTCAACCGCGTCGGGCACGCCTTCATCAAGCACCGCATGCGCAAGGAGGACGCGGTCTTCGCCGGGGAGGTGTCGGGCCACTACTACTTCCGCGACTACTTCCAGGCGGACTCGGGGGTCGTGCCGATGCTGCTCGTGCTCGAGCTGGTCTCGAAGAAGGGGACGTCGTTCTCCGAGATCCTCGCGCCGTTTCGCGACCGGTACTTCCTGACCGGCGAGATCAACACGACCGTCGCCGACGTCGCGCTCAAGCTCCAGGAGCTGAAGGAGCGCTTCGGGCCCGAGGGCGAGGTCTCGCATCTCGACGGGATCTCGGTCGTCGCCGCCGACTGGCACATGAACGTCCGCCCGTCGAATACCGAGCCGCTCCTGCGGCTGAATCTCGAGGCGCGCTCGCGCGAGCTGATGGAGGCGAAGCGCGACGAGGTGCTCGCACTGATTCGCTCGCCGTAGCCGGGGTGTCGCGTTGGTTGCTGCGCGAGACGACGAGACCGAGTATCAAGAGCGGTACTTCGACGTGGCCGCCCACCAATACCCGCGCGCCGCAGTCGTGACTCCGCCGATCCATACATTGCTCGAGAGTCAACGTGTGCTGCAGAGCCTCGGCGATCTGGGAAGCGACGGTCCGATCATCGACTTCGGCGCCGGCACCGGCCGCTTGTCCATTGCCCTCGCCCGAGCCGGCTATCCCGTCCTCGCGGTGGACGTGAGCGAGAAGTCCCTCGACGTGCTGACCGCAACGGCCCGCGACCTCGGACTGCGCAACATCCAGACCGCGTCGGCGCTGCCGAGCCAGTCTCGTTACCAGGCGATCGTCGGTGCCGACGTCCTGCACCACGTGAACCTCGACGAATACCTACCGAGGATGCGCTCCGTGCTTCGGGACAGGGGAAAGGTGGTCTTCTCCGAGCCCGGCGCCCTGAACCCTGCCTGGTACCTGTACCTGCCCGTGTGCCACGAGCTGAGAGTCGAGAAGCGCCTGATCACGTGCAGCCTCTTCCAGCTTCGGCGCACGTTCGAGCGGCATGGGTTTCGCGACATCCAGATCACCGGGCTCGGCTTGCTACCGCGGCCGCTGTTCCGCTGGCGGCGCGGTGTCTGTCGATGTCATGACGCCGCCGGCAATCTCCCGGTGCTGAAGTGGTTCGCGTACCGATACGTCATCGAGGCCTGCACCTAGCTCCCCGGCCGTCCCCGTCTGGTGCGCCGCCGTCAGTAGGATCAGCCGACGATGTCCCTCGAGCTCGGGCGCGTCACCGACCGCAAGCCGCCGTTTCGCTACTCGGCGCTGGCCCGGGTCGGGTTCTCGGACACCGACGCGCAGGGCATCGTCTACTACGGCCGCTACATGCCGTTCTTCGACACGGCTCGCTTCGAGTACCTGCGCCACCTCGACCTGCTCGAGCGGACGCTCGGCGAGCTCCAGTTCGTCATGCGAGCGTCGAGCGTCGAGTACCACGCCCCGGCGCGCTTCGACGACCTGCTCGAGGTCTTCGTGCGCACCAAGAGGCTCGGCCGGAGCAGCACGACGACGGCGTTCGCCGCGTATCGCACCGACGACGATACGCTCATGTGCGTTGCCGAGCACACGCTCGTCCTCGTCGACGCCGCCGCGCGCCGCCCGGTGCCGGTTCCGGAGAGGCTGCGCGCTCCGATTCGCGAGTTCGAAGGAGACGCGCTCGAGGAGGTTCACCCGTGACCTCGCTCGTCGACGTGCGTCGCGGCGTCCTCGACGCGATCGACCGCTACGTGCACGCCGAGCCGACCGGGCGCGACGTGCTCCAGCGGACGGTGGATCTCCTTCACGAGCGCTTCGAGAACTACTCGTGGGTCGGGGTGTATCTCGTGGAGAACGACCAGCTCGTCCTCGCGGCCTGGCAGGGGGCCGAGGAGACCGAGCACGTCAGGATCCCGATCGGCGAGGGGATCTGCGGTTCCGCCGCCGCGAGCGGCAAGACGGAGATCGTGGACGACGTGAACGCCGACCCGCGGTACCTCGCGTGCTTCGTCTCGACGCGGAGCGAGATCGTCGTTCCCATCGTCTTCGCCGGACAGGTAATCGGCGAGATCGACATCGACTCGGACGAGCCGGCCGCCTTCGACGGCGACGACCAGGCGTTTCTCGAGCACGTCGCCCGGATGGTCTCGTCGCGGACCCGAACGTGACTCGCATGACACCCGGCGCCGACAGCTACCGCGGGGCGCTCGAGGCGGTCGATCGCGTCCTCAACCGTGAGCCCGAGGCAGACGAGGTGCTGCGTCAGGTGGTCGCAGTCCTCGCCGACCGACTCGAGCCGTACCGGTGGGTCGGCATCTCGTTCGCCGAGGGGGGCGCGCAGGTGCTCGGCCCCTGGAAGGGAGAACGGGTCGACGGCGCCCCGACGCACGACGAGCCGATCGTCTACAACGGTGCCCGCGTCGCAACGCTCACCGTGACCGCGCGCGACGGGTACACCTTCGCAGACGAGGACTTGGCGTTCCTGAAGCGGGTGGCGCTGCTCGTCTCGCTCCACTGCCTCGTCGGTTGGGACACCGGGGGTGTCCCGTGGTCAGAGGTCGGGTAGCGGCAGCACTCGGGCTCGCCGCCGCGGTCGTCCTCGCGGCCGGCTGCGGCGGCCAGAACGTGCTCGACACGGACGAGGTGAGCGGACAGATCGCCGCGCAGATCGAGCGTCAGACGGGCGCGGACGTCGAGTCGGTCAGCTGCCCCACCGACATCGAAGCGAAGGCCGGCTCGACCTTCACCTGCACCGTCAACGGCGCCGACGGCACCTCGGTGACGATCGACGTCGAGCAGACGAGCGACGAGGGTGCGCTGTCGTTCCAGGCGCCGATCCTGCACACGACGGAAACCGAGGAGATCATCGCGAAGGACATCGGCACAGGGGCGACCGTCGACTGTCCCGAGCTGGTCCTCGCGAAGGCGGGAGCGACGTTCTCGTGCGAGCTCGGCGGCACGCAGAGTGGCTCGGTGCGGGTCACGCTGAGCGACGACACCGGCGGCTTCGACTACGAGATCGATCCGTAGCCCGGGGTCCGGCGTACGCTTCGCTCGGCTACGCGCGAGGGCGGAGCGCGGCATCGACACGGTTCGCGACCACAGCCGTGCTCGACGCGACCAGCGGCTCGCCGAGGATCGCCGACCCGAGCTCGTTCGCCTGGCGGATCACCGCCTCGCGCTCGGTGGCGGCAGCCGTGCGCGCCACGAAGAGCGCCGCTCGGGCGGTGGCCGTCCATTCCACGACGCCGTCGAGCCCGGCGCGCGGAACGCGGCAGGCCTCGCCGGCGACCCGTGGCCGTCCGCGGAGCGACTCGGCGATCACCGCCGCTTCGCGCTCGACCTCGGGGGCCTCCCGCCCCGCCGCTGCGACCAGCTCCTCGAACGCTGCCAGCGACTCTGCCGCGGCAGCCGCCCGCCGCTCCGCCACGTGCAGAGCGTCCCCGGCACGAACATGCGCTCGGCGTGCGGCAGCCGCCCGCTCGGCGTCCGCTTCGGCCTCGGCCGCGCTCAATGCAGCCGCCGTCTCCCGCTCGGCTGCCGTCCGCTCCTCGAGCTCACCGCCGGCTTCGCCGCGCTCGGCTTCGAGCCGCGCCCGCTCGGTGGCGGCACCCTCGAGGATCGCGATGAGCGCCTCCGACCGCTCACGGATAACCGCTACCTCCGCCGCCAGCGTCTCGAGCTCCGCCAGCTCGCCGGAGCGCTCCGTGTCTGCCTCGACCAGCTCGCGAAGGAGCGCGACCTGCAGGTCGGTCACGGGCGTCGGGCGCGATACGCGCTCACGAGGGCGTGACGCGATACGCGTCGAAGACGCTCTCGATGTTACGGAGCGATCCGAGCAGCGTCCGCAACGACTTCACGTCCCCGAGCTCGGCCACGTACCAGTTCTTCGCCATCTGGTCGTCCACGTGGCCGGAGTACTCGACGATGTTGGCCCCGTGCTCGGCGAACGTGCGCGCGACGTCCTCGAGCAGGCGAGGCCGATCCCAGGAATCGACCGCGATCTGAACCCGGAAGCTCTGCGTCGCTCCGCCGTCCCACTCGACGTTGGTGAAGCGCTCCGGGTTGCGCCGCAGCGCACGCACGTTGGGGCAGTCCTCGCGATGGATCGTGATGCCCTTCCCCAGTGAGATGTAGCCGCAGATCCGATCGCCGGGCACGGGGTTGCAGCACTTGGCCATGCGGACGAGCACGTCGTCGACTCCGGGCACGATGATCCCGTAGGTCTGCGAGGCGAGCGCGCTTCGGGCCTTCGGCTTGAGCGGGACCCGCTCTTCCTCGGCGACCTCGGTGGTCTTCAGCTTGTGCAGGACCTTCGTGACGACCTGCGAGACCTGCAGCTTCCCGGAGCCGAGCGCCAGGTAGAAGTCCTCGGCCTTCTTGAAGTTCATCTCGCGGATGATCCCGGCGAGCACCGGCGAGCCGGCGATCTTGCGGTAGGGCAGATTGTGCTGTTTCAGCGCCTGCTCGAGCGACTCGCGCCCGCGCTGCTCCGTGTCCTCGCGCGTCTCCCGGCTCCACCACTGGCGGATCTTGTTGCGGGCCCGCGACGACTTCGCGATCGAGAGCCAGTCGCGCGACGGGCCCTTGCCGAGCTGCTTCGACGTCAACACCTCGACGAACTCGCCGCTCTTCAGCTTGTAGTGAAGCGGCACGATCCGTCCGTTGATCTTCGCCCCGACCGTCCTGTGTCCCACGTCGGTGTGGACGGCGTAGGCGAAGTCGATCGGGGTCGAGCCGGCCGGGAGGTTCTTGACCTCGCCCTTCGGTGTGAAGACGAAGACCTCGTCGGCGTAGAGGTCGGTCCGGAACGTGCGCATGAACTCGCCCGGATCGCTTTCGTCCTGCTGCCAGTCCATCAACTGCTTCAGCCAGGCGAGCCGCTCGGCTTCGGCCTTGCCATCCTTCCGACCGGTCTTGTAGAGCCAGTGGGCGGCGATTCCGAGCTCGGCCGTCTCGTGCATCTCCCGCGTGCGCACCTGGATCTCGAGCGGCTTCCCCTCGGGCCCGATCACCGTCGTGTGAAGCGAGCGGTACATGTTGAACTTGGGCATCGCGACGTAGTCCTTGAAGCGCCCGGGCATCGGCTTCCAGAGCGAGTGGATGATCCCGAGGACGGCGTAGCAGTCGCCCTGGCCCTCGCGCCCCGACCGCTCGACGATCACCCGCATCGCGGTCAGGTCGTAGATCTCGTTGAACTCCTTGCCTTTCTTCACCATCTTCTCGTAGATGGAGTAGAAGTGCTTTGCCCGACCGAGGATCTCGGCCTGGGTCCCGGTCTTTGCGAGCTCGCCCTCGAGTACCCCGCCGGCCTCGGCCACGTACGCCTCCCGGTCGCCCCGCCGCTGGGCGACCATGGCCTGGATCTCCGAGTACTTGCGCGGATGAAGCGTCTGGAACGCGAGGTCCTCGAGCTCCCACTTGATCTGGTGAATACCGAGCCGGTGAGCGAGCGGGGCATAGACCTCGAGCGTCTCCCTGGCCTTCTGGATCTGCTTCTGCTTGCCGAGGTACTCGATCGTGCGCATGTTGTGCAGGCGGTCGGCGAGCTTGATGAGGATGACCCGGATGTCCTGGGCCATCGCGACGATCATCTTGCGGTAGTTCTCGGCCTGTGCCTGCTCGCGGCTCTGGAACTTGATCCTCGTCAGCTTGGTGACGCCCTCGACGAGCCGCGCGATCTCGTCGCCGAAGACCCCGGCGACGTCGTCGATCGAGGCGTCGGTGTCCTCGACGACGTCGTGCAGGAGCGCAGCGGCCACGGTCGACGTGTCGAGCCGCAGCTCGGCCAGGATCCGGGCAACGCCTGCCGGGTGGACGATGTAGTCCTCCCCGCTCCGCCGCCTGTGTCCCTCGTGTGCGTCGCAGGCATAGGTGAACGCCCGCTCGAGCAGGTCCCGGTCGACTTCGGCGTTGTGCTCGCCGAGCGTGGCCGCGAGCTCCTCGAAGAGCCGGCGGTGCCGCTCAGCCGGGGCGCTGAGGACCTGCTCCATGGGTCCATTGTAGTAGCCGGGGTCGGAAATCCCTTCCCCGCGGCCGCCGACGTCCCCAAGGGCGGCCGGGGCGTCAGTGACGCCTCTGCTGTCCCTTTCTCGTCAACGCGCGCGCCCGATCCAAGGCCACCTCACGCGGCGCGGCGGAGCTCGTCGGGCGGGCGCGCCAGCAGCGACCTGAAGGTCTCCGACTCGAACAGGCTCCGCTTCGCGCCGAGACCCTCGCCGAGCCCGAGCTCTGCGAACACAGCGTGGGCAGCCGGGCTCCAGGCTGCCTCGCCTGCCCGCCACTCCTCCGCCAGCATGGCCCTCAGCTCCTCGTATGCCTCGGGTGTGTCGAAGATCCTCTTGACGACGAGCTGCGGCGACACCGTCCCGTTCCAGTGGTTCGCCCCGAGCCGGAACGCGACGTCGTGGCGCCCGGCCGTTCGGAAACGGTCGAGAAGCCCGCCCTGGCCGAACGCGATCGCTCCCGAGCGCACGCCGTTCGCGGTCACGGCGAGCCTTAGGTGCTTGCCCTCCCCGACCGCTCCGAGCTCCGACAGCGTGCAGGCGGGAGCGAGCAGCGTGACGCCTGGATTGCCGAGCCCGAACGGCGCGAGCCGCTCGAGCTCCTCGCAGAGATCGAGGGTCAGCTCGTCACCGCGAACGATCGCGTCCACCCTGATCGACGGGACGCAGATCCTCCTCGGCGAGCGCCGTGCCGGCATGCGCCGCGAACGCATCGGCGAACGAGGTCAGGTTCTCCGGGCGGATCGACAGGCCGGCGGCGGCGCGATGGCCGCCGAACCGCTCGAGCGCACCGGCACATGCCCCGAGCGCCGCGTGCAGATCGAAGGCTGCGATCGATCTCCCGGAGCCCTTCCACTCGTCGTCGTCCGCTCCGGCGATGAGGACGACGGGCCGATGGAAGCGCTCGACGAGGCGCGACGCGACGATCCCGATGACTCCCTGGTGCCAGTCCTCGTTCCAGACGACGTAGCCGCGACGGCGCCGCTTCTCGTCCGGCCAGGACTCGACCTGACGAACGGCATCGCGGAGAATCCGATCTTCGACAGCCTGCCGCTCTCGGTTCAGCGAATCGAGCTCGCCCGCGAGCTGCCTCGCCTCGTCGGCATCCTCGGTCAGGAGGAGCCGAAGCGCCGCGCCGGGGTGGCCGAGCCGGCCGGCGGCGTTGATCCTGGGAGCGAGACGGAAGGCAACGGCGCCGGCATCGACGGTCGCCAGATCCACGGACGCGCTCCGCATCAGCGCGGCCAGGCCGGGTTTCGTCGTCCGTGCCAGGCGACGAAGGCCCCCCGCGGCGAGGCCTCGGTTCTCGTCGACGAGCGGAACGACGTCGGCGATCGTCGCCATCCCTACGAGATCGAGGTGCTCCCGGAGGGGCTCGTCGCCGACGAGCGCCTGCGCGAGCTTGTAGACCACACCGGTTCCGCACAGCTCGGGAAACGGGTACGCCGACGGCCGCGTCGCCACGAGCGGGCAGTCCGGCAGCTCGGCACCGGGCCGGTGGTGGTCGGTGACGACGACCTGCAGCCCGAGCTCGGTTGCCGAGGCGATCTCGGCGACGGCGGTGATCCCGCAGTCGACCGTGAGGACGAGGCCGCACCCCTCGCCCGCAAGGCGCTCGAGCGTCTCGCCGGCAAGCCCGTATCCCTCCTCGAAGCGGCTCGGCAGGTGCCAGTCGACCTGCGCGCCCATCTGCCTGAGCACGAGCACCGCGAGGGCCGTCGCGCAGATCCCGTCCACGTCGTAGTCGCCGTGAACGCAGATGCGCTGCTCGCACGCGATCGCCGACCTGATCGCGTCACACGCCGCGGCCATGTCCCCCAGCAGGAACGAGTCGTGCGAGACCGCCTCAGCGGCCAGGAAGGCGCGCGCCTCCTCCGGGTCGCCGTACCCTCGCCGGACGAGGACGCTCGCAGTGGTCTCGCTGATCGAGAGCGCTTCCGCAAGCGTCTCGACCTCCCGGCGGGGGCACGGACGGAGCGTCCAGGTGCCC
Organism: uncultured Thermoleophilia bacterium; assembly: GCA_963819905.1. Classification (GTDB taxonomy): domain Bacteria; phylum Actinomycetota; class Thermoleophilia; order Gaiellales; family Gaiellaceae; genus CAWCQC01. The sequence goes on along the minus strand of CAWFXP010000001.1, from coordinate 365,345 downwards.
TCGTACATACGATCCACCCTAGGCGCGGGGTCGGACGGAAAACCCCCGAAACGGGGGAGAGGATTCCGTGGAAGTGAAACGAAAGCGTGCCGCATGAGACTTCGCGAAGCGCTCGCCTTCATCCTGTTCGGGAGGCCGGTTCGACGGCGACCTCCGGGAACCGAACGGCTGCTCGGCGATATCGCCTCTCTCGAGCGACTGGGCACGTCCGGCCGCGGCAGCGCCCGCGAGCGCCTCGCTGCTCGTATCAGCCCCGAGGTCGTCGAGCAGGTCGAGCGGCGCCTCGAGCTCGAGGGCCGGCTCGCTCCGGAAACCGACCGGGCCGGCCGCGGCCGCCGAGCCGCCTGACACGCCGTCCTGCGCGGACATACGGCCCGCCGGCCGATCTATCCTTAGCCCGTGGCAGAAGGGAACTACGTCTCCGGGGACGACTACGTCGTCGAGTTCCTCGGGTACCGGTTCGGATTCAACGCGCTCGACTTCGAGCAGCGGGTCAACGCCGCCGCGGTGAGGCTCGGCCTCGTCGACGACGAGGTGCTCGACCCCGGCGAGATCGCCGATCTCGTGGAGATCGCGGCCGAGGGCCGGATCGACGATCCGCACAGCGGCCTCGGCGAGTACCTCGTGCGCCACTGGGAGCGACTCTCGCTCGTCGGCGAGGAGTCGCTCGTCTACTGGCTGCGCAAGCTCGTCTTCCGCGGTGCCTGGCTCGACCACCGGGTGAAGGAGAACCTGCTCGAGGTGGAGTGGGACGAGACGAGATCCGACTTCACGTATCGCGACCCGCGCGGCGACCGAGCGCTTCTCGAGCTCGCCCCGGTTCCCTCCTGGCACGAGCTTCAGTTCCGTCGCTGACCGCTCGAGAGAGCGCCGCCCGCGAGGGCTCCCAGCTGGTCCTGCTCGTGCTGCCCGCGCCGGGGTCAGACCCCGAGATAATCGTCCTCGAAATCGTTACAGCGCCGCGCAGCTCTTGACACGACCACCGTCCACCGCAGACGGCGGATCGCCTCGGGCCAGGGTCCGGAACCGCCCCGAGGGGACACTCGCGGCTGTGGAGAAGGTATGGCGTCTGCCGTCACAGACGACGCCCGTCGAGCCGGCGTGCGACGCCGCTGGGCGGGGAGCAGCGGCGGCCGGCCGCTCGGGTCAGGCGGTGAAGCCGATGTCCGAGTGCGAGCCGTCGCAGAACGGCTTGTTCTTCGACGCGCCGCAGCGGCAGAGGCTGTACGGCTCGCGCGCCTCGTAGGCCGTGCCGTCCGCCGAGACGAGCGAGACCCCGCCGCGAACCACATAGGGCCCGTCGGTCCACGCCTGGATTCCCGACTCCCCGGTCGCCGTCACCTGGTCCTCCGTCCCGTCGAAGGCGTAGGCGAGCGCGCCCGACGGGCACTGGCGGATCACCCGGACGAGCTCCTCGACGCCGGCGGCGGAGGCGTCGATCCACGGGCTTCGCTTCGTGCTGAAGACCTGCGGCAGCCCGTCCGAGCAGCAGCCCGCGTGCGCGCAGATCGAGCGATCGTCGAAGACCGTGATCCCGTTGCCGCGGTACGCCACGCGGCGCAGCGCGACCTGCGACCGGTCGGCGACCTCGGTTCCGTCGAACCCGTTCGTGTTGTGGGTGCCGTTGCAGAACGGCTTGTTGCTCGACCCTCCGCAGCGGCAGAGGAAGTAGCGCTCCTTCGTCTCGAGCGCCTCGCCGTTCGCCGCGCGCAGGGTCGGCATCCCGTCGACCATGTACGGGCCGTTCTCGAGCACGGTGATCGTGAGCTCCGTCACGTGTCTCCCTTCGGGGATTCCTCGGACGGCCCGAAACCGAACCCGGGCTCGTGAGCCGGCACCCCGCGCAGCGTGATCCGGGCGATCGAGCCGACCGGAACGACGAGCTCTTCGGGCGGCAGCGGATCGTCGGCCCCGGGACGCGCGTCACCTTCCCCCGTCTCGTCCTCCGGATAGGGACAGAGCGTGATGAAGCCGTACCCGGGGTCGGCCCGGAGCGAGTGGACGCCGAAGTTCGTCCCGTCGTGGAGCCGTACCTCCATGTACGCCTGCTCGAGCCCGCGCTCCGTCGCGAACTGCTCGACGGTGCGCCGGATCTTCTCGACGAAGTCCTCGAGGGACGGCGCGGGAACGCCCGGCACCCACAGCTCGGGCGCCATCAGAAGAGCTGGTTGTCGCTCGACCCCGTGGCCGCCGGAACCCCGACGCGCTCGCGTCCGAGCCCGGTCACGATCCGCCCGCGAGGGGTTCGCTGGATGAGCCCGAGCTGCAGGAGATACGGCTCGTACACGTCTTCGATGGTATCTGGCTCCTCGCCGAGGGAGACGGCGAGCGTCGACAGGCCGACCGGCCCGCCGTCGAACTTCACGACGATCGCGCGCAGGAGCTCCCGGTCGATCCGCTCGAGCCCGCCGTCGTCGACCTCGAGCAGGGCGAGCGCGTCATGGGCGACCTCGACGGTGACCACGCCGTCGTAGCGAACCTCCGCGACGTCGCGGACGCGTCGCAGGATGCGGTTCGCAACGCGCGGTGTGCCGCGGGCGCGCTTCGCGATCTCCTCGGCCGCCGCGGGCTCGGTCTCGACGCCGAGGATCCGCGCCGACCGCGTCACGATCTGCGTCAGCTCCTCGGGCGTGTAGTAGTCGAGCCGGAACGTCATGCCGAACCGGTCGCGGAGCGGCGTCGTCAGGAGGCCGGTGCGGGTAGTCGCCCCGACCAGCGTGAACGGCGGCAGGTCGAGCGTCAGCGTCCGGGCCGCCGGGCCCTGACCGACGATGATGTCGAGCCGGAAGTCCTCGAGCGCCGGATAGAGGATCTCCTCGATCGTCCGGTTCAGGCGATGGATCTCGTCGATGAAGAGGACGTCGTGCCGTTCGAGCCCGGTCAGGATCGCGGCCATGTCGCCCTTGCGCTCGAGCGCCGGGCCGGCCACGAGCCGGATGTCGACCCCCATCTCCTCGCGGATGATGTGCGCGAGGCTCGTCTTGCCGAGACCGGGCGGCCCGGCCAGCAGGACGTGGTCGAGCGCCTCTCCCCTCCCCTTCGCCGCCTCGAGCACGATCGTGAGCTGCTCCTTGATCCGCTCCTGCCCGACGAACTCGTCGAGACGGCGCGGCCGCAGCGACCCGTCGAGCTCGTCCTCCTCCGGGTGCGAGCACGGCCGCGGTGACCCGCTCGTCCATTCAGGCCGCTTTCAGCGCCGCGCGCACGCGCTCGGCGGGCGGGAGGTCGGGATCGACGGACGCGAGCCGCTGCTCGGCCTCGGCGACCGTGTACCCGAGCTCGACCAGGGCGTCGCGCGCGACAAGGTGACCGTCGCCGGCACCCGCCGCCGGCGGCCCTGCCGACGGCAGCGCGACCGGGCCGATCTTCTCGCGCAGCTCCATGACGACGCGCTGGGCGAGCTTGCGACCGATTCCCGGGATCGTCTGGAAGAGCGCAGCGTCGTCGGTCACGATCGCCCGGCGCAGCTCCGGCGGAGCGTAGGCCGAGACGATGGCCAGCGCGACCTTCGGCCCGACGCCCGTCACCCCGAGGAGCTGCTCGAAGAGGAGCCGCTCGTCGGCGGTGGCGAAGCCGAACAGCTGGAGCGCGTCCTCCCGTACGTGGAGGTGCGTCTCGAGCACCACCTCGTCTTGACCCTCCGCCTTGCGGACGGCGCTCTCGGTCGCGTGAAGGCGATAGCCGACGCCGCCGACCTCGAGCACGAGACCGTCCGCGTCGACCGCGACGGGACGCCCCCGCAAGCGCGCGATCACCCGCGTGCTCCAGCCAACGCGAGGAGCGGCGAGGCGAGCGCGTGGCAGATCGCTACCGCGAGCGCGTCGGCAGCGTGATGCGGTGTCGGCTCGACGTCGAGCGCGAGTATCGCCCGCACCATGCGCTGGACCTGCGCCTTGTCGGCGCGGCCGTAGCCGCACACCGCCTGCTTGATCGTCGCGGGCGGGTACTCGACGCACGGCACCTCGTGATTCGCGCACGCCACGAGCGCGGCTCCGCGCGCCTGGCCTACCGACAGCGCAGTCCGGGCATCGAGACCGACGTACGACTCCTCGAGCGCGACCATCTCGGGCACGTGGCGGGCAATCAGCTCCGAAACCTCGTCGTGGATGCGTTTGAGCCGCACCTGGGGCTGCTCGCGGGCCGGGGTCGACCACCAACCGTAGTCGACGCAGACCACGCTGCTGCCCTCCCGTCTGACGACGCCGAAGCCGCACGCAGCCGTGCCGGGGTCGATCCCGAGGACCGTCACAGCGTGAGGTTAAGCGTCCTTCCGGACGTTCCTGCCCCGCTCCAGGTCGGTCGAGACCGCCTTGAGAGCCGCACGAGTACCGCTGTAAGGAATCGGTAAAGGGGGCTATCTGAGCGGTGTTGAGGGGCGATACACTGGGCGGTCGCGGCGCGACCAATGACGACCTTAGAGGGAGGGGTTAATGCAGCATCAGAAAGCACGAACGCGGTCCTCGCGGGCCCGCCGAGCGACACTTCTGCTCGCACTTGCGGGGCTCGCAGTGGCCGCCTTCGCGATGTTCCCGAGTGGAGCAAGCGCAGGAGCACAGCCGATCACGTTGACGGTTACCGCCACCGGAACCGGTGACGGCACGATCTCGGGCACCGCCGACACGTCGGACGGGATCGTCAACATCAACTGTTCGAAGAACGGCGGCATCATCCAAGGCTGCGGGCCGAACAGCCTGGCCGACAACGAGGGCCAGGTCGTCGTCAGCTTGCACGCGACGCCGATCGGAACTCGTCGTTCGACGGCTGGACCGTGACCGGCGACGGCTTGTCACGGACGAGTGCGGCCAGCACGTCGACGTGCACATCACGATCTACCAGGCCGGCGCGCAAGTGACCGTCGACGGCGAGCTTCACGTCGCGCGCCGACCGGTTTCCCGCTAACCGTGAACCGGATCGGGAACGCAGCGGCGCAGGGCGTCGTGACGTCGAACCCGCCCGGCATCTCGTGCCAGCCGCAGGTGCAGAATCCCGTCTGTGCGGCGTCTTCGACAGCGGCACGAACGTGACCCTGACGGCAACGCCGCGACGGGAACGACGTTCGCGGCTGGGGTGGGCGCCTGCGCCTCCGCCGGCTCGAGCCCGACGTGCGTCGTCTCGATGACGCAGGCGCGGCACGTGACGGCGAACTTCAACGACCTGAGTTCGCGCTTTCGGTGACCCCCCAGGGCGTTGGCGGCGTCGTCAGTAACGTCCAGCCCGGCCTCAACTGCTACAGCGGCACGAACACCGGCTGCACGGCGAACTTCGCCGAGGGCACGCAGGTGACGTTGACCGCGACCGCCGGCCCGGGGCAGAGCTTCACCGGCTGGAGCGGTGGCGGCTGCTCGGGCACCGGGACCTGCGTCGTGACCGTCAACGGTGCGCTCACCGTGGCGGCGGCCTTCGCAGCGACCGAGGTCCAGGCGAGCGTCACGAGGAGCCGGGTGACGTGCACCGGGCCCGGGTTGCCAGGCGCCAGCTGAAGGATCACGATCGACGCCCAGCAGGCGGTCACCGTGGTCGTCCGGCTGCGAAGGGCAGGCGTGACCGTGCAGCGCAAGACCGTCGTCGAGGAAGAGGCCGACGTCTTCCAGATCACGATGAACATCGGCAACGGCAAGCGCCACGGGCGCTACACCGCCCAGGTCACGATGACGAACGAGTTCGGAGCTACGAAGGTCCAGACCCGGAACGTGAGGCTCAGGACCCTGCGCGAGATAACGAACTAGCCAGGCGTCACACGCCGGGAACGGTTGGACGCGGCGCCCGGTCTAACGACAGACCGGGCGCCGCGCGCCGACCAGAGAAGTAGGAGGGGAGAACGTGAAGGGAAGACTACGAATTGGATTGGCGGCTCTCGTAGCCGCGCTTGCGATCGTGTTCGTGCCACAAGCCATGGCGGGATTCCTCGCCGGCGATGTCATCGTGGCGCCCGAGGGTAACGGATCGGGATTCGTCGACGGTGACAGCAATCTCCCGGCGAGCAACGTGATCAGCTGCTTCTACAACGGGACTTCGCCGAGTGGTGTATGTCTCTACAACGTCGCGTCTGGAACCGAGCTGATTACACTCACCGCAACCCCGTCGGTCGGCTCAGCGTTCGGTGGTTGGCAGAACACCTGTCCGGGAAGCTCAACAGCTTCACCCACTGGCGGAACATGTACGACGTTACAGGGATCCGGCGATGCGTTTGACCTCATCGAACCGCTCTTCGTCACCAACCGGACGCTAACGGTTACGAAGACCGGAAGCGGCAGCGGCACGGTTCAAAGCGCATCCGGCGCAATCAACTGCGGGACGACGTGTGCAGTCACGGCACCGGCAGGGACGGATTTCGTCCTGACGGCCACACCCTCTCCGGGCTCGGTCTTCACCGGCTGGACCGGCTGCACGAGCGTCAACGCGCAGGATCAGTGCCTGGTGACGCTCAACCAGAACACGACGGTGACGGCGAACTTCAACTCGCTGTCCGTGCTCACCGTGAGCGTGGCCGGTACGGGGAATGTGACCAGCTCACCCGCGGGAATCAACTGCGGGAACGGCGGCACGACCTGTACCGCGAACGTGGCGAACGGCGTCAGCGTGACCCTGAACGCGACTCCTGGAGCCGGGCAAGTCTTCGCCGGCTGGCAGGGCGGCGGGTGCAGTGGCACCGGCGCGTGCGTGGTCACCGTCAGTGCCAGCACGACCGTTACGGCGACGTTCCAGCCGGCCGAGGTCCAGGCGGCCGTCACGGGCAACAAGACGCGGTGCACCGGCCCGAAGAACTTCCGCCGTCAGCTGACGGTCACGATCGACTCGGATCAGACGATTACGGTCGTCATCCGGCTTCGGAACTCGCAGGGTGTCCAGGTGCAGCGGCGAGGCCCGGTCGTCCGCGGCGCGAATCTCTTCCAGCTCGTCATGAACATCCCGAACTCGCGGCCGAACGGCAAGTACACCGCCCAGGTCACGATGACGAACCAGTTCGGGACGCAGAAGGTGCAGACCAGGAACGTCAAGCTGAAGTCCTGCTAGCGAGCGTTCAGCGCGCTCATATCTCGTAAGCGACCAGCATCGGGGGGCCGGGATACCGGCCCCCCGAGCGTCAGGGGGAAACGGAGTGCGGCTAGGTCTCGTCTCGGTGCTTCTCGGCGCGATCCTGATCCTCGCGCCGCAGGCGGTCGCGGGCACGGTCACGGGCGCTCCCGAGGGAAATGCCTCGGCGGCCGTCGTGATCAAGATCAACGGGCTCGAGTACAAGAGCTGCGTCTACAACGGCTCAACGATCATCTACACGAGCAACGGCCCCGGGTGTTTCGTCGACGGCGTGGACGAGGGCGACATCGTGCGAGTCGAGTCGTTCCCTGATCCGGCGGCGTCGATCGAGTACCTCTCGTGTCCGACCGCGCCGTTCGGCCCTCGAGGGAACTTCTGCGAGTTCACGGTCGGCCCGGCCGGGCCTTTCCAGGCGCCCCTTCCCCAGACCGTGCGCGTCCGGTTCACGATCGCGCCGAAGCTCACGGTGCAGACGGCTGGCACCGGCACCGGCACGGTCACCGGCACGCCAGGGGGCATCAACTGCGGGACGACCTGCTCGGCGACGCTGGCTCCGGGCTCGACGATCGTCCTCACTGCGACCCCGGCAGCCGGGTCGACCTTCACGGGCTGGACCGGTTGCACGTCGGTCGACGCGCAAGGTCATTGCAGCGTCGTCCTCACGTCGACGGCGAACGTGACGGCAACCTTCGCTGCGGCGCTGACGCTCACCGTCGCCCTGGACGGCGCCGGCACCGTCACGAGCACCGGTCAGCCCGCGATCGCGTGCGGAGGCGGTCAGAGCGCCTGCGCGGTCAACGTCGCGTCGGGGGCGACTCTCACGTTGACGGCGACGCCGGCCGACGGGTACGTGTTCGCAGGTTGGAACGGCGCGGGCTGTACCGGTACGGAGCCGTGCACCGTCGAGGTCACGCAGTCGGTCACCGTCACGGCCACGTTTCTCGCCCAGGCCGTCGACGCTGCCGTTACGGGTTGGCGGACCGCCAAGATCGGATCGGTACGCACCACCCGGGTGACGATCGCCGCCGGCGAGCCGGTCGACGTAGCGATCACGATCGCGCGGCGCGGAGTCGTCCTCGCGACGAGAACCGTTCGGGGATTCGACGGAACCGGGACGCTTCGGGTGCGGATTCCACGGGGAGTCGACAGGCGGCAAGGCAACGCTCACCGTGACCCTGAGGAGCGAGGCCGACGCGACGAAGCGAACGAGAGCCGGGATCCGGATACCGCCCCGCTAGCCAAGCCGGGCCCGGGTCGAGCCTCGTCGGCGAGTGCAGGCACAGAGAGACGCCCTCGCCACATTCGGTGTAACTCCCGCGCCGGACGGAAACCCGAGGGGCCACCCCGCGCCTCCTCCCGCTATCGATGCTAGTCGTCTGCGGCGCGCGTGTGGCGCGACGGATGTGCCGAGTTCCGCGCACAACGGCGCCGAGTCCTCGAATCGAGGGGCGCGAGTCCCGGAACTCAGGAAGCGATCAGGAACTACGAGGCGACGGCCTCGAGCACGGGCTCGGGGATGTCGAAGTTCGCGTAGACGCCCTGGACGTCGTCGTTGTCCTCGAGCGCGTCGAGCAGGCGCAACAGAGCCTTCGCGTCGGCCTCGCCGTCCACCTGAACAGTCGTCTTCGGCACCATCAGGAGCTCGGCCGACTCGAACAGGATGCCCGCGTCCACCAGGGCTGACCGGACGGCAGCAAGGCCCTCCGGCGCGGTCGTCACCTGGAACGACGAGCCGTCCTCGGCCACGTCCTCGGCGCCCGCGTCCGCGGCGGCCAGCATGAGCTCGTCCTCGTCGACCGTGTCACCGTCGACGATGATCACCCCCTTGCGTTCGAAGAGCCATGCGACGGCCCCGGACGTGCCGAGGTTGCCGCCCGCCTTCGTGAAGATGTGACGGACGTCGGACGCGGTCCGGTTGCGGTTGTCGGTGAGCGCCTCGACGAGCACTGCCACGCCGGCCGGGCCGTAGCCCTCGTACGTGACCGTCTCGTAGGACTCGCCCCCCGCGTCGGTGCCGGCACCGCGGGCGATCGCACGCTCGATATTGTCCTTCGGCATCGAGGCTTCACGGGCTTTCTCGATCGCGTTTTGAAGAGCGAGATTGCCTTCGGGATCCGGCCCGCCCTCTCGGGCGGCCACGATGATCGCACGCGAGAGCTTCGAGAAGAGCTGGCCGCGCTTCGCGTCGGCGGCTCCCTTCTTGTGCTTGATGCTCGACCACTTGCTATGCCCCGACATGCGTCTCCTCCCTCACGATCTCCAGGAAGCGCTCGTGCACCCGCGTGTCGTCGGTCAGCTCCGGATGGAACGACGAGACGACGAACCGACCTTGGCGGAGCAGGACAGGATCGCCGTCGAGCTGGCCCAGCGTTTCGACGTCGGGCCCGGCCTCAACGACGCGCGGCGCGCGGATGAACACTCCCCGTAAGGGTCGCTCGTCCCACGAGAGCGCTACATCGGCCTCGAAGCTCATCACCTGCCGGCCGTACCCGTTCCGGCGCACCGAGATGTCGATCGCCCCGAGGAGCGGCTGATCGGGAACGCCGTCGACGGCCTCGCGCGCCAGGAGGATCATGCCCGCGCAGGTTCCGAGAACCGGCCCGGGATACGCAGCGAACGCACGCTCGAGCCCGTAGAGGCGGATCAGGCGTCCGATCGCCGTCGACTCCCCACCCGGGATGATCAGCCCGTCGAGCCCTTCGAGGTGCTCCGGCTTGCGCACCTCGACGCCGTTCACGCCGAGCCGCGCGAGCATGGCGAGATGCTCGCGGAAGTTCCCCTGGACTGCCAGCACGCCGATCTTCATCTGCCGGACATTCTACGGACGCGACCCGATCCCTCAGGGCGCGACTCGATCCCTCAGCTCGATCGGGTGCGGCTAGCTACGGTCGTCGGGCGGCTCGCCGTCGAAGTAGTCGACGTCCTCCACCCTGATGAAGCGCTCGACGACGACCTGCTCGTCGGGGCCGCCCGGAGCGACGCCAGCGAACAGGCCGATCTTCTCCGAGTCCGGGTACTCACCGATGTCAGGATGCACCATCGTCGAGACGAAGAGCACCCGGGCGGCCGCGTCATCGGGAGCCCTCACGCTGTGTGCTCCCTCTTCCCCGCGGGCGAACAGCATCGCGTCGCCCGTCGCCAGCTCGCGCTCGCCCTCCGGCGTACGCACGACGACAGGGCCCTCCAGCACGAGCAGGAGCTCCTCGTTCGCGTGATGGAGGTGATAGGGCCAGGTCGCGTTGCCGGGCGCGAGCTCGTAGATGCTCGCGCCGATCAGCTCGCCGCCGAGCCGGCGTCCCAGTCTCACGCGCCTCCGAACGAACCCGGACTGCTCGGACTCGTGATCCCAGTCGTCGGTGTAGACGTTCTGGACGTTCACCAGCCGCGCGTCTGCAGCAGCTCCTCGGGTGCCATGGCGGCAGTATCGAGCCCGCGCATCGCCTCCCCGAGGCCTGCCGAGACACGAGCCAGGATCTCTGGATCGCGGAAATGCGTGGTCGCCTCGACGATCGCCTTGGCGCGCACGGAGGGCTCGGAGCTCTTGAAGATCCCGGATCCGACGAACACGCCGTCGGCGCCGAGCTGCATGCATAGCGCGGCGTCGGCCGGGGTTGCGATCCCGCCGGCCGTGAACATGACGACGGGCAGCCGCTGGTGCTCGGCGACCCATTTCACGAGCTCGAACGGCGCCTGAAGGTCCTTGGCGGCGGTGAAGAGCTCCTCCTCGGGAAGCGACCCGAGCCGCCGGATCTCCCCGGTCACCGCGCGCATGTGTCGCACCGCGTTCACGATGTCGCCGGTGCCCGCCTCGCCCTTCGTCCTGATCATCGCCGCGCCCTCGTTCACGCGGCGGAGCGCCTCGCCGAGGTTCCGGCAACCGCAGACGAACGGAACCCGGAACTTCCACTTGTCGATGTGGTTTTCCTCGTCGGCGGGCGTCAGCACCTCGCTCTCGTCGATGTAGTCGACCTCGAGCGCCTCGAGGATCTGCGCTTCGACGAAGTGACCGATTCGCGCCTTGGCCATCACCGGGATCGTCACCGACTCCTGGATCTCCAGGATCTTCGTGGGGTCGGCCATACGGGCGACGCCGCCCTGGGAACGGATGTCAGCAGGCACGCGTTCGAGCGCCATCACCGCCACCGCTCCCGCATCCTCGGCGATCCGCGCGTGCTCGGCGGTCGTGACGTCCATGATGACCCCGCCCTTCAGCATCTCGGCGAGGCCGCCCTTCACGCGCATCGTTCCGAACTCGGCCACGGCGCCATTCTACCGACCTGCCGCTGCTCGACACCGGGGTCAGACCCCTGGCAGCGGCTCCTGAGAGTTGGTACGAGGACGTGACGAGGTTGGCACGAAGAGCTCCCCACGACCTGGCCGGAAGCGCAGGTCCGCGGCGATTCAGGGCCGCGCGGGGCTGCCCGCTGCAGCGGTGCACTGTCGAGCGTTCGCGCGCCTTCTGTTGCATTTGCCGCCCCGGGGCACGTCCTTCCCGTACGGCAGGCAGCGCGCCCGGGCGCGCCGGGAGGGACGCCAGGCGAGGGCGCCCTTTGGCTACCGGCGGCCGAGGCTGACGAGCGGGCCGAAGCGATCGGGCCGAAGCGGCTCCAGCTCGTGGCTCGGCTCCTCGCCGGTGACGATCTCGCCGACGAGCCGTCCGGTGACGGGCGCGAGCGTCAGCCCGAGCATGCCGTGCCCCGTCGCGAGAACGACGTTCTCCGCGGAGGCAACGCGCCCCACGATCGGCAGGCCGTCCGGCGAGCACGGCCGCAGGCCGCGCCAGATCTCGAGCACACGGCGGCTCTCGAGGCCGGTCACGAGCCGCGAGCCCGCCCTGCGGATCGCAGCGACGCGCACCCGGCTGACGCCGAGGTCGAGGCCGGCGAGCTCGAGCGTCCCCGCGAGGCGCAGGCGGCCGGGAAGGGGCGTCGCGATCACCCGCGACTCGTGCGACCAGACCGGAAGCCGGGGATCGCCGGGCCCCGTCTCGAGATCGATGTGATAGCCCTTGCCTCCCTCGACCGGGAGCGCGACGCCGAGCGGGCGCGTCAGGTGAGGTGTCCAAGCGCCGGCGGCGAGGACGATCTCGCCGGGCGTCATCTCCCCCACCGTCGTCTGCACGGCGCCTATCCGTCCGTTCGCCCGCCGGAGGCCGAGCACCTCGACTCTCGTCCGCACCCGCGCCCCGGCGTCGACCGCCGCCTGGCCGACTGCCTGGACGAACTGGTACGGGTCGCAGTGCGCGTCATCGGGATAGAGGACGGCGCCGGTCAGGCCCGGGTCGAGCGCCGGTTCGACTTCCCGCGCCGCCGGGCCCTCGAGCACCTCGACGCGAAGCCCTGCGCGGCGATTCGCCTCCGCTTCGGCCAGGGCGCCGGCGAACGCCTCGGCGTTCTCGTAGACGTTCATCGAGCCGCGCCTGACGAGCCCGGTGTCCAGGCCGCCGCCCGCGAGCTCCTCGTGCAGACGGAGGCTGGCCGACGAGAGCTCGCGGATCGTGCGCGTCGTCGCCTCGACCCGCGCCGGCGAGGTCGCGGCCCTCGCGAAGCGCGCGAGCCAGGGAAGCACACCGAGTCGTGGCCGCAGATAGAGCGGGCTGTCCTGCTTCCACATCCAGCGCAGGCCGTCCCGCAAGGCGGCGCGATTCGCGAACGGGGTCGCGTGACTCGGGCAGATGAGGCCAGCGTTGCCCGACGAGCATGCCCAGGCAAGCTCGCCGCCTCGTTCGAGGAGCGTCACGTCGGCGCCCTTGCGGGCGAGCTCGAGCGCAGCGCAGACGCCGACCACGCCGCCGCCGACGACCAGGACGTCGGGGAAGCTCACGCCGGCACGCCTGCGGGCGGGTACCCCACGATCTCCTTCGGCTCGGGCTCCTTGAACGCGGCGACACGGCTCGTCCGCAGCCCGTAGTCGAGGATCGCCTCCAGCATCTTCACGGCGCAGGCGACACCGTCGAGCACCGGGATCCCGATCTCCGCCTCGACCGCCTTGTCGAGCGGCCCCATCCCGGCACAGCCGAGGCAGATCGCCTCGGCGCCGTCCTCGGCGACGGCCGCGCGCGCGGCGACCACGATCTCACGGCGCGCCGCGTCGGGGTCGCGCTCGCAGTCGAGCACGGTCAGGGGCGTCGTGCGGATCGACGCGCACCGGCTCTCGAGCCCGTGCAGGCGCACCATGTCCTCGAGCATCGGCTTCACGCGCGGAAGGACGCTCACGATCGTGAAGCGGTGCGCCACCGTGCAGGCCATCAGCATCGACGCCTCCGCGATGCCGACCACCGGCACGGCCGAGATCTCTCGCGCGGCGAACAGCCCCGGATCGCCGTAGCACGCGATGACGACGCCGTCGGCGTCCGGGGACCGCTCGCGAATCGTCTCGAGGGTCGCGACCGCAGACAGCTCCTCCTCGTAGTGGCCCTCGATCGAGCGCGGCCCCCACGCCGGCGACGTGACCTCGATCTCCGTGCCGGGACGCGCGTAGCGTCTGGCCTCCTCGCCGATGTCGCGGGTCATCTCCTCGCTCGTGTTCGGGTTGATGACGAGAATCCGCATCTCACTCCTCTCTGGCATGGCCGTCGAGCACGTCCTCCCCGGCCGCTGCCGGATCACGCTCGGCCGGATCGCCGTAGCCGCCGCCGGAAGGGCCGATCAGGCGCAGCCGGTCACCCGGTGCCGCCTTGCGATAGGGCAGCTTCGAGGGCAGCTCCTGCTCGCTCACCGTGCCCGGATTCAGGAGAACCGACCCGGGCGTTCCCGCACCCCCACCGAAGAGCCCGGGCGGCGCGAACTTCGAGCCGTCGCCCTCGATCGAGAAGCCGCCGGCCTCGGTGAACTCGAACTCCCGGATCGAGCCGAGCCCGCCCCGCCAGCGTCCGCGCCCGCCGGTGCCTTCGGTCAGCTCGTAGCGCGTCACCCTGAGCGGGTAGTGGGACTCGATGTCCTCGATCGGGTTGTTGCGCGTGTTCGCGTACAGCGTGTCGACGGCGTCGAGGCCGTCCTTGCCGAAGCGGCCGCCGTAGCTGCCCTCCATGATGTCCATGTAGACCCAGTGGGTGCCGTCGCGCAAGCCCGAGAACGCCGTGACCTTCAGGTGCCCGATACCCGCCGAGACGTTCTCCGGGACGACCTGGGCGAGGGCGCGCATGACCGTGTCGGCGACGGCGTTGCCCGAGCAGAAGCGCGCGATCACGGGCGCCGGGAAGCGCGGGTTCGCGAGCGTTCCTTCCGGCGCCGTGATCCGGATCGGACGGAAGAGCCCCGAGTTCGTCGGCACGGGCTCGTGGGTCGCCGTGTCGAGCAGGATGGAGCGCACCGTCAACAGCACGGCGATGTCGACCGTTCCCTCGAACGGCATGTTGATCGGGAGATCGACCTGTGGCGACGTCCCGGTCAGATCGACATGGAGATCCGAGCCCTCGACGGTCAGCGACACGCGAATCACCAAATCGCGGTAGCCGGGGTCCGGGTGATCGAGGAAGCCGTCCAGATAGCCCTCGGCGACGTACGTTCCGTCCGGGAGCCGCTCGATCTCGCGCCGCAGCATCCGTTCCGAGTAGTCCATGAGGTCCTCGCTCGCGGCGCGCACCGTCTCGAGCCCGAACCGATCGACCAACTCGAGAAAGCGCTCGGCGCCGATCCGGCACGCCGCCACCTGCGCCTCCATGTCGCCGACGACGAGCTGGGCGGCCCGGATGTTGTCACGCAGGAGGCGCCAGATCCACTCGTTGCGCCGGCCTTCCTGCTCGATCTTGATCGCGTTGAACTGGAGGCCCTCGGCGTAGGCATCCGTGGCGTCGACGATGCCGCAGGTGCCGGGCGTGAGCGCGCCGAGATCCAGGTGGTGGGCGGTCGTGGCCGAGAAGGCGACCAGCTCGCCGCGATGGAAGACGGGGATGACGAACGCGACGTCGGGCCCGTGCGATGCCCCGTAGTAGGCGTGGTTGTGAATGACCACGTCGCCGGGGCGCCACTCCTCGCCGAGTTCCGCGAACCGGCGGTTGATTCCTCGCACGTAGCCCGGTATCGGGCCCGACTGGAGCGGTGTCGACTGGCTCGACTCGCAGAGCTGGCGCGCCTCGTGATCCATGATCGCGCAGCCGAAGTCCTCCGACTCGCGGATGATGGACGAGTACGACATGCGGGCGAGCTTGTGTCCCATCTCGACGGCGACCGAGTCCAGCGCGCCGCCCACGACCGCCGTGGTGACCGCATCGATGCGGGCGCCCGTCGCGCTCATCGGGCGTGTGTCAGCACGAGGACGCCCGCATCGCCGTCGGCTCCTGTCCAGCCGGGCGGGATCAGCACCGTCGTGTCGCGCTGGAAGACGATCGCAGGCCCGGCGATCGGCTCGCCGGGCGAGAGCTTCGCTCGGTCGAGGTGACGGGTCGAGAGCGCGACCAAGCCCTCGTCGCGGCGATACACGCTTTCTCCGTCGCGCAGGTCGAGGCCCGCCAGCGGAGGCGGCAGCGGCACGCGGTCCACCTGCGGGCGACGCCCTCGCGCGGTGACACGAGCATTCACGATCTCGATCGGATCACGGAACGCGTGCCCGTATTCGCGCTCGTGCAAGCGGTGGAATTCCTCGAGGCACGCCTCGTCGAAGCGCCCGTCCGGCAGGGGCACCCGTAGCTCGTATCCCTGCCCGGCGTAGCGGCAGTCGAGGCCCATCTCGATCTCGACGGCGGCGTCGTCGACGCCGTCGCGGCGCAGCGCAGCGCGGAGCCGGTCAGCGAGCTTGGCAAGCTCCCGGTTCAGTCGCGCGGCATCGAGGCTGCCCTCCACCATGAACAGGGTGCGCATCTGGTCGTAGCGCAGATCGCTCGTCAGGAGCCCCGTCG
This sequence comes from uncultured Thermoleophilia bacterium, assembly GCA_963819905.1. GTDB lineage: Bacteria > Actinomycetota > Thermoleophilia > Gaiellales > Gaiellaceae > CAWCQC01. Next base: position 349,474 of record CAWFXP010000001.1, on the reverse strand, counting down.
CCGACGTGATCCCCGGGTACGGCGGGACGAGAACCTCGGGAATCGAGAGCACGTCCGCTACCTCACACGCGTGGAGCGGCCCGGCACCACCGAACGCCACGAGCGCGAACTCCCGGGGATCGTGGCCCTTCTGAACCGTTCGCGAGCGGACCGCGCGGGCCATGTTCGCATTGGCGATCGTCACGATGCCGGCGGCCGTCTCGAGCAGGTCGAGCCCCAGTCGGGCAGCGAGCTCGCCGACCGCGCCGGCGGCACGATCGCGGTCGAGCGGCATCTCCCCGCCGAGAAAGCACGCCGGGTCGATCCGGCCGAGAACGACGTTGGCATCGGTGATCGTCGGCTCCTCGCCGCCGAGGCCGTAGCACGCGGGTCCCGGGAGGGCTCCGGCGCTCCGGGGGCCGACGCGGAACGCACCGCCCTCGTCCACGTAGGCGATCGAGCCGCCGCCGGCACCGATCGTGTGCACGTCGATCATCGGAACGAGGAGCGGATACCCGGCGACCTGCGTGTCGCGCGCCGAGGCTTCGGCGACGCCGAGCTCGGTGACGATCCCGATGTCGGCCGAGGTGCCGCCCATGTCGAACGTGATCAGGCGGTCGCGCCCGGCGAGACCTCCGGCCCAGAGACCGCCGAGAACGCCCGCGGCCGGGCCCGAGAGAAGCAGCGTCACCGGCTTCTCGGCCGCCGCTTCGGCACTCGCAACTCCTCCGTTGGACATCATCACGTGCAGGTTGCCGCCAACACCCTCGTCTTCGAGCGCCCGCCCGAGACGTGCGAGGTAGCGGCCTGTTCCCGGCCCCACGAACGCGTTCATGCAAGCGGTCGTGAAGCGCTCGAACTCCCGGAACTGCGGGAAGACGTCGGCGCTCGCGGTCACGAAGGCGCCGGGAAGCTCCTCGCGGACGATCGCCGCGGCCCGGCGCTCGTGCTCGGGGTTGAGGTAGGAGAACAGGAAGCAGACGGCGACCGACTCGACGCCCGCCTCGCGCAGCGCCCTCGCCGCCGTGCGGACACCCTCCTCGTCCAGCTCCTCCAGCACCTCGCCCGCAGGCGGTACCACCCGCTCACGGACGACCTTCCGGTGACGCCGCTTGACGAACGGGCGAGCCTGCCACGGAATGTCCTGCATGATCGAGTAGTGCTGCGGGCGCTGATGGCGTCCGATGTGCACGACGTCCCGGAAGCCCTCGGTGGTCACGAGCCCGCACTCCGCCCCGCGGTGCTCGAGCACGGCGTTCGTCGCCACCGTCGTGCCGTGGAAGACGCCGCCGACCTCCGCCGGCTCGACTCCGGCCTGGCCGCAGACCTCCCCGAGCCCTGCGACGAGGGCCCGACCGGGATCGTCCGGAGTCGAGCGAACCTTGTGGACGTGGACGGCGCCCGACTCCGTGTCGTAGAGCATGAAGTCCGTGAAGGTGCCGCCGATGTCGACGCCGACGACGCGCATGCGACAAACCTACACGGCTGGATCAGGTTCCTTCCTGCGTGCTATACCAGTGCGCCGAGCCGCGCCGACGCTGCCAACCGCGCGCCTCGCCCAGACGCAACCGGGGCAGTCACTGAGACCTGGTCGCGGGTGAGCGTCACCGCGCGGCGGGCTTCGATCTCGTACGGGTTGTTGCGATACCCATGGACGAGGTAGGAGAGGGGCATCGCGAGCGGACGGTGCTGCATCTGCCAGACGTGGCAGAGCTCGTGCGTGATCAGGTCGTCCGGCGCTTCGCCGACGGGATCGCGCAGCATCACCGTCTCGTAGAACGCGTGGCCGTCGAAGCGGCGGAAGTACGGGAGCCGGAAGAACCAGGGCATCATGACGATGCGAACGCGGTTCATCCGCACCGGCCGGGGATAGAACTCGAGCCGGTCGAGCCGGCGGCGCGCGCGTTCGAGGGCGGGCTGCCCCTCGCCGCTCACTGCGCCTGAGCGCCCGCCGCGTCCGCCGAGCCGGTGGTCGTCCCGCCTTCGTTCTCCGTGCCACCTCCGTCGGGGCCGGTCGTGCCGTCCGCGGGCTGCGACTCGGTTCCGCCGGTCTCGGTCGACGGCGTCTGCTCGGGCAGCCGCGGGTCGTCGAGGACGAGGACGGCCGTTCCGTCCTGCAGCTGCTGGAACGAGAAGCGGAAGAAGTTCGCGCTCGTCAACCGGTCGATCGTCTCAACCTCGAGCGGCGCGAGGTTCTCGGGGGCGACCGGGGGCGAGGCGGGCAACGTCGCACGAAGCGGGCGCTCGAGCTGGGAGTCGAGATCCCCACGCTCGAACAGGAGCGCGAAGCTCGGCTCGTCACCGGGCCGCGGCGGCAGGAACGTGACGACCGACGACACGTCGTCCAGGTAGCGGAAGGTGTAGAGGGCGAGCTCGAGCGACTCGCGGCGGAGCAGTCGGAGGCGTTCCGCCGACGGCTCTCCCTCCTCGATCGCACAGTTCTCGCCGAGCCCACACAGGATGTAGACCACGACTCCCTCGACGTCGAAGACGTTCACGGGCGTCTCGGTCTCGCCGACGCCCGGAAGGCGACGGACGGCGATAGCGCCGAGCGGCACGTCCTGGACGCGCGGCGGGGCCGGCTGGATCCCGACCAGCTGCTGCCCGCTCGGGAGCCGGTACGCGCCGCTCACGTGGGTCGCGATCTGCTGCGCCTTCTGCGAGTTGTCACCTTCGGGCTGCCAGACAGACCAGGAGGCCTCGGGTGTCTGCCCCGGCCCGGTCAGGACGACGACCAGCCCGCCGATCGCGACGCCGAGGACGAGCCCGAGGACCAGGTACACGAGCAGGAACCGCTTGCCGTATCCCTTGGCCGGCTGCGAGCGCGCCGGCCCCGCGAGCTCGGGACGCGCGGGCGAAGGGCGCTCCGGCTCCGCCTCGGCCGTGCCCGGCCCGCCGGTATCCGTCACGGCCGGCTCTACAGGGTCGGCCACGTCCCGTCCTTCGTCAGATCGACGTCGGGCACCGTCAGGCGGGCGTTGTCGAGCAGCTCGACCACCTCGTCGCCGTGGAGCTCCCGTCGCTCGACGAGGACGGTGGCGATGCGATCGACCGCCTCGCGGTTTGCCTCGATCAGGAGGTGGGCGCGCATGTAGGCCTGTCCGAGCAGCTGGGCGGCCATCGCGCGCTTGTCCGCGTCTCCGAGGACGCCTGCGATCGGATCCTGCTGGAAGGGGCCACCGCTGCCCGAGCGGTTCATGATCTGGGTGCCGATCCGCTGGAAGCGCTTCTCGATCCCCTTGCGAGCCTCGTCCTCCTCGTCGCCCGAGCCCGCGAACCCGTTCAGGTCGATCGGCTCGGGCGCCATCGCGCAGGAGCCGACCATCCAGGCCGCGCGCGCCGTGGCGCTCTGGACGTCGCCGCCGACGCCGGTCGAGTTCTCTCCGTAGAAGACGCGCTCCGCGGCCATCGCGCCGAGCGTCCAGGTGAGGCGCCCCATCTCCTCGTGGCGCCAGGAGCTGAAGCGCTCCTCCTTCTCGAGCGCCTGGTGGTGGCCGAGGCTTCGCCCCCGCTTGCGGATCGAGAGGCGGGTCGACTCCGTCCCCCGCATGTAGACGTGCGCGCAGACGGCGTGGCCGGCCTCGTGGATCGCCACCGCCCGTGTCTCCTCGGGCACATACTCCTGGTTGACGGCCGTTCCGGACTCGATCGACGTCATCGCGTCGACGATGTCCTCCCAGCCGAAGCGCTCCCGACCGGAATAGTGGGCGACCGTCAGCGCCATCGAGCAGACCTGCTCGATCATCGCCGGCGAGTAGCCGTTCGTGATCCGGGCGAGCTCCTCGCGACGCTTGTCGGTGTCGAGCTCCGGGTCGTGGGCGACCTTTCCCAGGTAGAGGTTGAACACGTCGAGGCGGTCCTGCTTCGTCGGTGTCCGGAACCAGACGTGGCGACCCATGCGCCCAGGGCGCGTGAGAGCGGGATCGAGCACCTCCAGGGGGACGTTGCAGGCGCCGACGAAGAAGATCTGCTCGCTGCGCGGCTTCGGCCTCGGCAGCCGCAGCGACCCGTTGCCGAGGCGCCTGGGCACGATGTAGCTCGCGTCGAGGAAGGTGTTGACACGGTTCGTCCAGAAGCGCCGCCAGAACGGCGGGTCGCCGATTCCGTCCATGACGATGAGGAGTTGGTTGAGCGCCAGGCCGCCGCCCGAGCCGCCCATGCCGCCGGGGAACACGAAGTTCGCCACGCGGTCGACGATCACCGGATAGCGCGAGGCCGGCACCGGGGCACGCGCCTCGAACAGCCGCTCGCGCCAGGCGCGCGTTTCGAGGATCAGGTCGCCGGTCGGCGTCAGGGCGCCGTTCGGGCCGTAGAAGCAGAAGTCGTGGAAGCTTCCAGGCTCCGCGGGGGTGAACCCGCTGCCGGCGTCACCGAGGCTCCGTCGCCGCATCCCGACCGCGTCGATCTCGTCGATGAAGACGATGCACTGCCCGCCCCACTTCCTGGCGAGCCGCTTCGCCTTGAACGCCAGGTAGCGGACGATGACCACGTCCATGCCGATGAACGTCTGGGCGAAGCCCGAGCCGGGCATCGAGACGAACGGCGCGTTGAAGTTCGTCGCGATCCCCTTCGAGAGCATCGTCTTGCCCGTTCCGGGCGCGCCGAGGAGCAGCAGTCCCCGCTCGCGTTTGCCGCCCGCGCTCTCGAACGCCTCCCCCGACTGCCACAGCGTCACGACGCGGCGCACCTCCTCCTTGGCCTCCGCCTGGCCGCGGACGTCGTCGAGCTTGACGCCCCAGTCGGCGTCCCCCGGCTCGTACGAGCGCATCTGCGAGATGCCCATGAAGACCAGCGGGCCGAAGAGGATGAGGAAGTTCCCGATGAAGAAGAGCGGGAAGATGATCATGTAGATCCACAGCCCGGAGGAGATCAGGAACCCGAATGCCTCCGGCACCGAGAGCGCCGCGTCGATCCACGAGCGGTCTCCCGCCTCCTCGGTGAAGAGGCGGATCACCCAGATCACCGTGATGATCGCGACGATCCAGACGGCGAGCCGCGCCTTCTTGCTCCAGTACCAGGCCCGGCGGCGGTTGACGACGTCCTCTTCCCGCATCCGCTCGCCCTCCTGGCCGAAGAGCGTCGGCCACGGGATGAAGCGGCGCATGGCGACGTCGACCACGCCCCGGAACGCGATGACGCCGAGGACGGTGGCGAGGATCGCCCAGCCGAGCGACCAGTCGAGCTCCCGGTACAGGTAGAGGAAGAGCGCCGGGCTCGTCAGCACCGCAACGATCGTTGCGACGCGCGCCAGCCGGCGCCACTGCAGCGCGAGGTGGTTATCGGCCTCCTCCGACCGGGTGTCGGGAGAGCCCCCCAGGAGGGCCGGTGGCAGCCGCTCCTCGCTCGTCGCGTCTACGGAGCGCTCGTCACGTGCCATTTCGCGGAGTGTAGCTCCGACGGGTCACGTCGGTTATTCGACTCCGCGCGAGTAAACGGATTGCGCGGAGGGCCGGACAGGTCCGGCCCCTACTAGGCGACGCGCTTGAACCCGACCCAGTCCGAACGGCTCGACATCGACGCGATGCTGACGACGGCCCCCGTGTACGGGGCATGGATGTAGTTGCCGCCGCCGACGTACATCCCCATGTGGCCGAGGCCGTTCGCGAAGACCAGATCGCCCGGCTGCAGCTCCGAGTAGGAGACGGGGACGCCGTAGTTGAACATCGAGGCGGCATGGTGCGGCAGCGAGACCCCGAGCTGCGCGTAGACGTACATCACGAGCCCCGAGCAGTCGAAGCCGCTCGGCGACGCGCCGCCCCACACGTACGGCACGCCGAGGTACTGGAGAGCGATGGCGACGGCCTGTCCTCCGAGGCGGCTCCCCGGCGCGCTCCCGATGCCCTGCGGGCTCGACGTCGCGACCGCCTGAACCACCGCCTGGTCGACACCCGCCTCTTCCGCAGCGGCCACGAGCGCCTCGCGCTCGGCCTCGCGGCGCCGTGCCTCCTCGGCGAGCCGGGCTTGCCGTGCCCGTTCCTCCGCCTCGAGGTCTGCGATCTGGTCCTTGATCGACACGTACAGGCTCTCCCGCTCGGCGAGCTGTGCCTCGATCGAATCGGCCTGGGCGGCCTTCTCGGCTACCACCTGCGCCTGCCGGGCCCGGTCGCGCTCGAGCTCCTCGCCGCGCCGGCGCACGTCGTTGCGCGCGTCTCTGACCGCCTCGATGATGTGGACGTCCTGATTCGAGATCCTGCGGACGGTGTCCACCCGATCGAGCAGATCGTCGAGGCTCGCGGATCCGAGAATCACCTCGAGCACGTCCTGCTCGCCGCCCGTGTAGAGGGCGACGATCCGATCCGACAGGTTCTTCTGCGCCGTCTTCAGCGCGCCCTTGGCGATCTCGAGATGGCGCTGGTTCGTCGCAATCGCGTCCTCGAGCTGCTCGAGCTCGACGGTGGCGCCGTTGTAGGCGTCGATCGCGACCTCCAGCTGCGCGTCGATCGCCTGGATGTCCGCGAGCACCGCCTGGGCGTCTGCCCGTGCGGCCTCGATCTCGTCCGGCGTCGCAAATCCGGCAGAGGTCGTCGCGGCCAGGGTGGCCAGAACTGCCGCAGCGAGCGCAGCCGCGAGGCGTCCGGTCCGCGCCCTCACGCGGCCGTTTCCCGCCGGACCACGCTAGTGCATTCCAATTGCCCGCACAACGTCGTGGAAAATAGCAACGCGGTGATTTCAGGTCAAATGACAACGTGCATTTTGGCGCAGAATCGGCGCGATCTTGCGCGCCACAATCCGCGGGTGAGACGGCTTCGCGTTTAGCCGACGCGGCGGGCGCCCACGTACGAGGACGCGTAGTACCCCGAGCTGATGTCGGAGATCTTGACGACGTCACCCGTGTGCGGAGAGTGCACCATCTGGCCGCCGCCGATGTAGATGCCGACGTGGCCGAGGCCGTTGAAGAAGACGAGGTCGCCAGGCTGGAGCGCACCGTACGAGACGGCGACACCGGAGTTCCAGAGCGCTCCCGTGTAGTGGGGAAGCGAGATGCCGAGCTGCGCGTAGACGTAGACGACCAGGCCCGAGCAGTCGAAGCCGCTCGGCGACGCGCCGCCCCAGACGTAGGGCACGCCCAGGAAGCTGAGCGCGATGCTGACCGCAGAGCCGCCCTGGACGCTCGGAGGAGCGACGCCGATGCCCGTCGGCTCGGAGACGGACGAGGAGCTCGCGACGGACACGCCCGCGCTCTCGGCCGCGGCCGCGATGCGCTCCTGCTCCTCCTCGCGCGCCTCCGCCTCGGCGGCGAGCTGCGCCTGGCGCGCGCGCTCCTCGGCCTCGAGGTCGGCGATCTGATCCTCGATCGACGCGTAGAGGGACTGCCGCTCGGCGAGCTGCGCTTCCACGGCCGCCTGCTGGGCAGCCTTCTCCGAGACCACCTGCTCCTGCCGCGCCTGGTCTCGCTCGAGCTCCTTCTCCCGCCGTTCGACCTCACGTCGCGCGTCGCGAACTGCGCTGACGATCCGCACGTCCTGGTTCGAGATCCTGCGCACGGTGTCGACCCGGTCGAGGAGGTCATCGAGGTTGGCGGCGCCGAGAATGACCTCGAGGGTGTCCTGCTGATTGGTCGTGTAGAGCGTGACGATTCGCTCGGCCAGGTTCGCCTGCGCGGTCTTCAGGGCTCCTCGCGCGATCTCGAGGTGGCGCTTGTTGACGGCGATCGCTTCGTTCACCACGTCGAGCTCGTAGCTCGCCTTGTTGTACGCCTCGACGGCGAGCTCGACCTGGGCGTCGATCGCCTGGATGTCCGCGAGCACCGCCTGGGCTTCCGCCTTGGCCGCTGCGATCTCCCCCGGCGTCGCAGAGGTGGGCGCGGTCGCGGCGAGCGCAGCCGCGCCTGCCGCGAGCAGAACGACGGTGAGACGCCTTGCCTTCCGAATCACGCGGTCCCGTCCCCTAGGACCGTGCTTGAGCGTGGACATGGCCCGCACAAGGTCGTAGAACCTACCAGGGGACCCGGATGAGGGCAACTTCGACCCGCCTCGCCGACGCCGAGCGGGAGTCGTCGCGCGTCGCCGGATGCCGCTTGGGGGCCGGTTAGCCCGACGGCGGCACGAGGACGCCGACGCGGGTCACGCGGATCCCGCGCCGGCCGAAGTCCTCTCTGGAGAGCTGCCTGACGACGCCGTGCGCCTGCTCGGCCGGATCGCGTACCGGATAGCCCTCCCCGACCAGCGCAGTCGGGACGAGCTCGCCCTCGACCCAGGTGCCGTCCGCCTTCAAGGTGACCCGGAGGATGCCGCTGATCGCCGTCGGGCCTGCGAGCGAGAAGACGCCGTAGCCGGCGAAGTTCCCGAGGCTGTAGGCGATCAGGCGCTTCTTGTACCACTCCATGCCTCGCAGGACGTGCGGCCCGTGGCCGATCACGAGGTCGGCGCCCGCGTCGACGACCGCGTGCGAGAACGCGCGTAGGTCGCCGCGGTTCTCGCCCAGGTAGTACTCGGTGCCGAGCGGAACGTGCTGCTGGTCGGAACCCTCCGCACCGCCGTGGAACGTGACGACGACGAGGTCCGCCTTCCCGGCCGCCTTGCGGACGACCTTGCGTGCGCCCTGGATGTCCGTGAGATCGTTCGCCCACGGGTACGAGGCGAAGCCGACGAGGGCGATCCGGACGTCGCCGACCTTCTGGACGGCGACCCGCCCGGGCTGCCCGGTCACGACGAGGTCGTTCCGCCTCAGGGCGCGAATCGTCTGCTCGAGCCCTTCCTCGCCGAAGTCGTAGGCGTGGTTGTTGGCGAGGTTGACCGCCGTGATACCGGCCCGGGTGAGCCACTTGGCATAGGACGGGGGTGTCTGGAAGGCGAAGCAGTTCGTGCTGTCGGCCCCGCACTTCGAGCCCTCGTTCGTCGACAGCGTCCCCTCGAGGTTGGCCAGCACGACGTCTCCCTCGAGCTCGGCGTCGACGTCGTCGAAGAAGCTCGCCCCGCCGTCCGGCGGCAGCCCGTAGGTCGGCGTGCCCATCACGGTGTCCCCAACGGCCGCAAAGGTGACCTTCGCGTTCGTCGGAGGCGGCGGTGGCTCGGTCGTCGTCTCCTCCGGCGTCGTCTCCTGCGAGGTCGTCGCCGCCTCGGGCTCGGTGGTCGCGGGCCGCTCGGCGCCGCCGGGCGCCGCCTCTGCGGCGGGCCCTCTCGTCGCCGTGACGATCGCGGCTGCGATGCCTGCAACGGCCGCCACGACGAGAACGAGCGCGACGACCCTGCGGCGGCGGACGGCGCGCCGCCTCGCCTCACGGCGGGCGGCGTTTGTCGACGCGAGCTGATCGTCCATTGAGAGAGGGAACCCGGAGCGCCCGACGAAGGACGTCCGCACGATTATGCCCGCGGCCCTCGCGGGTACCGGCTCCGCCGCCGGACGAGGCAACATTCCTTAACACTGGATACGCGCAGGATTAATGCGCCCTCATGCCTCGTTAAGAGAAGGTCGATATAACCGCTCCCATGACTGAGCTCACCGTCACCGATCTGGAGAAGACCCTTGGTTCGCGCTTCTACTGGCTCTGCCGCTGCGAGGGCTTCCGGGTCGATTCGCCCGAGGGTCGGTTCGGCCTGGTCGAGGCAGTCATGTTCCGCAAGCGACCGGACGAGCCGGACGCGCTGATCGTGCGCGCCGGCGTGCTCGGCCGGCGGCTCGTGCTCGTCCCGATCGACGACGTCGAGGACGTCCTCCCCCGCCGCGAGCGCGTCGTGCTGAGCCGTGTCCCGGGCGCGTCGGGGCACGACCTCCTCTCGGAGGTTCGCTCCCGTCTTCGGCGGTTGGCGGCGGAGAGCGCCGGCGCCCCCGGCCTGCGACCAGTTCCGCAGCCCGAAGGCCGCTAGCCCTCCCGCACGACCTGCGATCCGTGCGCGGCGTGCGCTCTGGCGTGGCCGTGGCCGCGTGCGATCAGCCAGCGGTTGACCGGCAGCGCGACGGCGAACGCGACGAGGAGCGCGAACGCGAGGCTTGCCCAGAAGCGCCAGTTTGCGAGCCCAGCCTCCATCGCACCCGGGATCGTCAGCATGATCGCGTTGTCGACGATCTCCATCACCGCGATCGACACGGTGTCCGCTGCGAGCGCGATCCCGGCGGTGGCCCGAAACGACAGCCCCGAGCGAAGGAGTGGGATCGCCGTCAGCGAGTACCCGAAGACGAACGCCAGGACGACGGCCAGCGCCACCGTCGGCCAGTCGCCGAGCCCGAGAGCGGTTCCGACGACCATGCCGAGCACCTCGCCGATCGCGCAGCCCGTCAGGCAGTGAAGCGTCGCGGCGAACGCGACGCGATTCAGATCCTCCGTGTGCTCCATATACCCCTATAGGGTATAAGTATCGTCAAGGGCCGAGCGCGTCCGCGACCGCCGCGACCGCGTCCCCCTCCTCGCCGCTGACCCGCTCGCCGGAGAGGCCCATGAATCCCGACTTCCGCGCCTCGGCGACCGTGTTCGCAAGATTGAGCGTGAACTCGCGGTAATCGGCGAGCTCCTCCGGCGTCGCCTTCGCCTCCACGAGCGCCACGGCGGCGCGGAGGTTCGCGAGCATCGCCTCGCGGAGCTCCTCCGGCGAGTGAGCCTTGTGTCGGTCCATCTCCGGCTTCGCCGAGACGATCTCGTCGAGCAGCTGGCTCTCGCCGTGGTGCTTGCGAGCCTCGGCGTAGGCCTTGGCCATCGAGTAGGACTCGCGGAACGAGCCGCCCCGCTCGGCCATCACGACGAGCATGCCCGCGCTGGTCGGGCCTTCGAGCACGGTGTCCCACTCTTCCGGGGTGAAGTCGGCCTTGCCTGTCATCGATCCTCCTCGTGTTCACGTCGGCGGACGCAGGCGCGCCCGCGTGGGTCGGGAAGATGATGACCGGGTCGAGCCGTGCCCGGCCCGGAGTGCGGATCCGCCTACGGCTGCCAGGGGCCGCGGTTCAGCGTGAACGTGAAGACGTTGTCAATCGGCCGACCGGTACGCGACCTTGAACGCGAGAGAGAGCCTCTCGCCCTCGAGGTAGGTCAGCAGGATCTCGACACGCGGCCGGTCACGCGAAGGGGCTCGATCGTCGCGGCCAGCGTCCTGGCTTCTCGTGCGGCGGGAGGAGGAAGCAGATACCAGCGTCCGCGGCGGAACTTCTCGCAGTTCACCCCGTTGACGAGGATGCGGTCGAGCCTCGCGCCGCCGACGATTCCCGCTAGGCCGGCGTCCCTGAACGTCAGCCTGAACGCCCGTGCGCCCAGACGAGGGGCGTGAGCGACCGAAACCCTCGTCGCTCCCCAGAAGAACCCTGCGAAGGCCCGCAGCGCGTTCGGGCTCGCGATTCCGACGCACCGGCTCGCGCCGCACAGCCGAAGGTCGCCCGGCTCGATGACCTTGGCGCTCGCGGTACCTGCGCTCACGAAGGCGATCGCGACGAGGATCGAGACGATCCGGCGCATGTTGCAGATACACCTCGGCATCACGCCGGGTTCCTGCCGCCGGGGCGGAAAGAGGCTGAGGCCCGCTCAGGCGAGGAGCCAGATGAGCAGCAGGACGAGCGTGATGAGCCCAGCGACGCCCCAGACGATCAGCGCCACACCCGAGAAGACCAAGAGGGGCGTCCGCGCCGACCGCCCACGCGCAGCCTCGTGAGTCGGCTTCTCCTCCACGGTCGGCTTCTCCTCCACGGGCATACCCGCGGCCTACCCGCGCGCCGCGTGGGCGAAACGCGCCCCGGAGCGCTGTCGACCCTCGCTTTCGGGGAGGACAAGGTTCAGACCGTTACCGCAGCACCTTCGACGAGTCGAGCACGTAGCCTCATGGGCGATGCACCGAACAGGCGTCCACCACCTGGACCTCGTCGTCTCCGATCTCGAGCGCAGCCTCGAGCTCTACCGCGCGCTGCTCGAGCCGCTCGGATACGTGCAGGCGAGCGAGATCGTGGGCGAACGCGGCGAACGCGTCGTCTACCTGCACGGATCAGAGATCGTGCCGGTCAGCCTGCGACAGGCGCAGACGCCGGGACAGTACGACCGTTACCGCATCGGCATCCACCACATCGCGTTCCAAGCGCCGTCACGCGAGATGGTCGACGAGCGCCTAAGTTGGGCACGCGCGCAAGGCCTCGAGATCGAGAACGACCCAAGGGAGTACGACTACAGCCCCGGCTACTACGCCGGCTTCTTCTACGACGCTGACGGCATCAAGCTCGAGATCGTGCACGTTCCGTAGCACCCGCGCACGTTTTGCGACAACCCGAGGGCGAGCCTCTCCCAATTCAGTTAGAGGTTCGTCGACTCCCGGCTCATCCTTGTGGCGGTGGAGGCGCGCCTTGGACGCGCTCGTAGAGCTTGGTCGCGATTTCCTCAGCACGCTGTTCGGAAACATCATCCGGCGGGCCAAACAGACTCACCTCGTAGGCGTAAGGCCCATCCGCAAAGAAGATCGTGTACTCGGCGCGGGGCGGCTGCTCATCGCCGACCTCGTCGAGCGCCTCCTGCGTCGCGATCCTCTGGGCGCCCTTCGCGTTCGGTATGCCGTCGACTTCGAACTCGGCGATGTCGAAGGCACACGTCTCCGGGCAAGGCTCGAGACCGTCTGTGTACAGCAAGTCGACTGCGTCGGTCGCGCCCGCGTCGGAATCGAACTGCATCACGAGGCTCACAACGTGAGGCTCGTCGCCGCTGTGTTCGCCGCCAGCTTCGCTCGGGAAAAAGCGCCCGTCGAGAATCGCCGAAACGAAGCCATCCTCCCCAAGCCTCGCCGCTTCCTCTTCGGTGGGAGTGATCAGCGCATCCTCCATCTTGCTCGCCAGTTCGGCCACCCCGACCGCCTTGACCGGCGTCTCCACGGGATCCGGCTTCGACCCCGGCGCTTCGGCCTCGCCCGGTACCCGCTGCTCGAGCGTCAGAGGCGCAGCAGCCTCATCGCCGCCGCCGCATGCCGCGATGCCCATCACAGCAACGACCGCGACAACAACCAAGCCCAGCCTCATCGGGTCATCCTATTCCTCCGACTACTCCGTGACGAGGGGCTGCGCTGCTCGAGCTCGGACCTGGATCCGGCCTAGGGACGATCGCCCCAGGGCCGGCCGGTCTCGGGATAGGGTGCCCAAACAGCCGACGTCGAGAGGAGCAACCATGCCGACCTACGTATCGCTATGCACCTGGACCGATCAGGGCATCAAGAACTTCAAGGACAGCCTCAGCCGGGCGAAGGAGGCCGAGGACGCGATGGGGAAGCTCGGCGTTCGCATCCAGTCCCTTTACTGGACTGTCGGCCCGTACGATCTCGTGGCTATCGTTGACGCCGACGACGAGGAGAGCGCCACGGCCGCCCTGCTCGCGCTCGGCGCGCAGGGCAACATCCGGACGACCACTATGCGCGGTTACGACGCCGAGGGGATGAGCCGGATCGTCAGCAAGCTCGGCTAGCGTTCGCTCTCGCGGGGAGAGCACCGGGGGAGCACGAACGGTGCGCGAGCCAGGCCGAACCTGACACCCGTAGTCAGCCGTGGCGGGAATCCGCGAAAGCCCCGATGCGGCGCTCCACCCTGAGCGTGACGCTGGGCGTGTCGGAATCAACGTCGCAGAAGACGGTGAACCGTGCAGCAATGGGAGTATCTCGTCGCGCCGCTCGAGGGCGCCAAGAAGCTCAAGAAAAGCTCCGGTGCCTTGCCTCCCGACCGCCTCAATGAGCTCGGAGCCGAGGGGTGGGAGGCAGTCGGGCTGTCGCTCAAGCAGGGCGACCTGATCGCGTGGCCCGTCGTTCTGCTCAAGCGGCCCCGGGCCTAGGTGGCCGCGCTCGAGGGGCTGTTCAACAGTGAGTAGCCTCTTAACGGAGTCAGATCCCACAGCCGGCGCTCTGGAAGGGAACGGTGGCGAGGTCGAGCCGTGAGGTCGAAGCGCAGGCGAGGGGCGCGTGCCCCCAGTCCGCCGAGGAAGGCTAGAGCAGGCTGTTGAGGACGGGGCCTGATCCGCCCGGCCCCTCCCCTTCACATCCGGTCGTCTCCGAAGATGCGGCCCCGACCTCTCCATCCCGCAGGCTGCGCACCGCGAGGTTACGGGCAAGGCAGGTTCACGATCAACGGACACAGGGTGATCGTCCTGTAAGCATTCACCCGAAACGGGGTAGCTCTTGGCTCCCTCCGTTCCTAGACTCGGCGGTGGAGGGAGAAAGCTTCTCTAACTCACCCATAACCACCGGCCGCGCTGTCACTCCGGACGGTGAACTTGAAACGGTCGTCCGGCCGTCGGCTGATCGCAGACGGCTCGGCGGTTTCACTCGGCTCAGGCCCCCCACACAGGGGCTTCGGCCGGTGGTGCGGTTCGCGATCGCGGCTGTGCTTACAGGTGGCTGGGTTGCGTTTGGCGTGTGGGCCTCGGGCCCGTGGCGTGATCAGCTAGCGGATGCGATCGGACCGGTGATGGCGTGGGTGATCCCGGTCTTCCTCGCCTATGTCCCCGGTCTGGTGATCGGGTTCATGATGTTCACCCTTCTGATCACCCGCTACCGGGAGATACCGCTGACTGCTCGACCTGGCGATTGGCGTGAGGGTCGTTGGCCGTCGGTGACTGTCGTGATTGCGGCCTACAACGAGCAGGACGGGATCGTGCCAACCCTTGAACGGATCGCGGGACTTACGTATGAGGGTCGGGTCGAAGTCGTTCTCGCCGACAACAACTCGAGCGACCAAACGGCCGATCTGGCCGCCCAAGCCGCACGGCGGCTCCAGCTTGACTACCGGCGCGTCTTTGAGGCCAAGCCGGGAAAGCATCAGGCCCTCAACGCTGTATTGCCGACGGTGACTACACCGATAGTCGTGACGGTCGACGCCGACACATACCTCCACCGCGAGGCGCTCACCCTGCTGGTCGCCCGGTTCGCCAGCACGCCGCAAGGTCAGCATGTCTGTGCGTGCGCGGGGGCTCTCGTAGCCGAGAACGCCCACGCGAGCTACATCACCCGCATGCAGGAGTGGGATTACCGGCTCGGCATGAACGGCGTCAAGCGAATGCAGGCTGCCTACAACACCACCCTCGTTGCGCAAGGTGCCTTCTCCGCCTACTCGACGGAAGATCTGCGGGCCGTCGGCGGTTGGCCGGACGCGATCGGCGAGGACATCGTTCTTACCTGGACACTGCTCGACTCGCGAGGGCTCGTTCAATACGAGCCCGTCGCGCTCGCCTTCACGAGCGTTCCCACGAAACTCGGTCGCCTCCTAAGCCAACGCTCACGCTGGGCACGCGGGATGCTCGAGGGACTGCGGGCCCACCCGCCACCTACGCAACCTCGCGTCCTGGCGAAGGTCGTCGCCGGAATCGACTACCTCGTCCCAATCCTCGACATCGGAATCATCTTCTTCTGGGTGCCCGGGCTGATTCTCTTCTTGTTTGGCTATCCGCTGATCGTCGGATGGTGGTCGATCCTCCTACTCCCGATCAGCCTTGCCCTCTACGCATTCCTCCGCCTCTGGCAGGACCGCCAAGTTTTCCGCCGTCTTGGTGTCGACGTAGGGAATAACACCGGCGGCTTCATCGGCTATCTATTCGTCTACCAAGTCCTGATCTCAGCAGCAGCACTGCGCGGCTACGGCCAATACATCATCGGAGCCGGACGACACTGGAAGTAGAGCGTCTCTCGTTCGGGAGACGCAAACCCGCGCCGCTGTGCGAGGTCGAGCCACGCGAGAGCCAGCCCGGGCGTCGGCGCTCACGGCTCCCGGCCGAAGACAGCACCGGGGACAGCACCAGATGAGCATTCCCGGCACGCCTGGCACACCTGACTTATGGAGCTATGCGGGTTCCCGCATCGCTGCGCGGATCGTGATGGGCCCGCCTGGATTCGAACCAGGGACCGTCGGATTATGAGTCCGGTGCTCTAACCACTGAGCTACGGGCCCGGGACTGAGACTACCGCGGCCCACCCGCCGAGGAGGATCGCAGGGGCTGCAGAGGGCGGCCCGTCCGACAGGGCAGTTCGATACCCTGCCGTTCGACAAGCGCGGGTCGAGCGATCACAATCTGCTGCGCACGCAGGACGGGTGCCTTCGAGAGAAAGGACGCCGTGAAGGTCTTCCAGACCGAGCACCAGGTTCAGACGGAGGCAGGCCTCGAGATCCGCGACATCACTGACGAGGTCCGCGCCGCCGTCGAGGAGAGCGGCATCAGCGACGGGATCGTCTGCGTCTACTCGCCGCACACCACCTGCTGCGTTCGCGTCAACGAGTTCGAGACCGGCCTCCTCGAGGACTTCACCCGCCTGCTTCGCCGTCTCGTCCCGACCGAGAAGTACTACGCGCACGACGACTGGGACCTCCGGACCGAGAACGTCTGCGCGGAGGACATGGAGTTCGGGAACGGGCACTCTCACTGCATGTCGCTGCTGCTCGGGCCCGCAGGCGAGTCCATCCCGCTGCGAGAGGGCGAGCTCTGTATCGGCACGTGGCAGCGCGTGCTCTTCATCGAGCTCGACCGCTCCCGCGAACGTCGCTGGCTCGTCCAGGTCGTCGGCGACTGACGCGCGCGCCGCCGACCGGCCGCCTCGCCTACTGCACCCACATCTGGTCGACGAGCGGACCCCACTGCGGATTGGACTGGTAGTTGCCGAGACGTCGAGACGTGACGCTCGTGTAGTACCCGTTTCCGAGCGGCACCCAGACGGCCTCGTCGACGAGGTCGTGCTCGATCTCCGACCAGAGATCGAGAGCGCCCGCTGGATCGGTGGCTCGGAGGCGGCCGGCCTCTTCCATCCTGCGGTCGATGGAGGGATCGCAGAACCCGCTGATGTTCCCCGAACCGTCGCAGGCGAACAATGGAACGATGAATCCCGAGGGTGTCGCGAAATCGGCCGTCCAGCCGAGGAACGTGATCTGCGCCCGGCGCGGCCGGCCGAAGGTCGCCGCCCCCCATGCCGGCAGGTCGACGACCTTCAGCGATGCGCGGTACCCGAGCCGGTCGAGAAGCTCGGCGAAGTAGCGGCCGACCGGCACGGACGCCGGGAAGAGGCCGTCCGAGGCCCACACCGTCACCTTCGTCCCGGCCGTGCCCGACTGCTCGACGAGCTCCCTTGCGCGGGCGAGATCCGGAGCCGTCCAGGTTGTCCCCGGCTCTCGCGCGTACGGGCAGTACGGCCGGTATCCGGGGAAAGTCCCGGGGAGGATCTGGCACGTGGCCACGGCCTTGTCCTGGGACAGAGCCTCCACCTCCTGCCGGTCGACCGCGAAGTTCAATGCCTGGCGAACTCTCAGGTCGTCGAACGGCGAGGCGCGCGTGTCGAGGCTCATGTACAACGTCTGAGGTCGCGGCGAGAGACGGACCTGCCCCGCATGACTTCTGGCCAGCCCCTCGAGCCGGTCGGGTGGTGGAGTGAACACGAGATCGGCGTCGCCGTCCAGGGTGTCCGTGACCATTCGGTCGGGATCCGAACCGAGCCTCCACACGATCCGGTCCGGGAAGCCGTCGGGGCGAGCGACCTCCGACCAGACATTGAACGCGGGATTGCGGGTGAGAACCAGCTCCTTCCCCTCCTCGTACCGGTCGATCATGTACGGCCCCGTGGCAGGCAGGGCGTCTCCGCTCGAGAGCACATCCGGGCTCGCTGCGGGAACGGCGTAGGCAAACGGCAGCGCGAGCGCGTACGGGAAGTCCGGATCGGGTGCGCGGAGGTGGAACGCCACCGTACCCGAGCTCTCGTCGGTGACGATCCCGCGCGAGAGGTCACAGGGCTTCCCAGGTGCCCGGCTGCACGCCCGTGCGCCCACGATGCCCTCGTAGTAGGGGATTCCCCCGGACGGAGTGCCGCTTGCATCGAGGCCGGAGAAGACCCGCTCGATCGCCCGGCGGAAGTCCTCCGGGCGAACCGGCTCCCCCGTCGAATACCTCAGGCCTTCCCGGAGCTGGAAGGTGTACGTCCGCCCGCCGCCGGTCGGAGCCGGGAGGGATCGGGCGAGGTCGGGGACGAGCGCTGTGCCTGGAAGCCCGCCTGCGTGCTGGAAACCAACGAGACCGTTGTTCGTGCTGGTGAGGATGCTCCAGGTCAGGGGGCTGTAGGCGAGGGCAGGATCCGTCGAGTCGAACCCGTCGGCAGGTGCCCACACCGTGAGCGTTCCACCGCGGTGTTCGATCTCCGCCTCGCGGACGGCTACCCAGAGGGCCTCGTCGCCGGCCGCGATGCCCGCAGCTTCCGAACCGAGCTGCACCGTCGACGCTGGCCCTGAGCCTGGCCCGACCGCGGTCACCGAGCCGTTCGATCCGTCGGAGACCCACACCGAGCTCCCGGCCAGGGTCAGGTCGACCGGAGCCGGCCCCACCGGAGCCGTCTCGACGACGCTGTTCGTCTCCGGGTCGATGCGGGACACCGTGCCGTCCAGGAAGTTCGCGACCCACGCCCCGCCGGGGCCGGCGGCGATCGCACGGGGGCCGTTGCCGACCCGGGCTGCCTGAACGAACCCGGTGTCCGGATCGACGCGGGAGACGGTTCCGAAGGAAGCGTTCGCCACCCACACACCGCGATCGTCGATGGAGACGTCCAGAGGCCCGTCGTCCACGGCGACGACGGCCGTGACCTCACCGCTCTCCGGATCGATGCGCGAGACCGAGGCGTTGAGGCTGTTCGCCACCCAGACTCCGCCCGCGCCACCGGCGATCCCGACCGGTCCGCCTTCAACGCTGATCGTCTGGACGACAGAGCCCGTGTCCGGACTGATCCGGGAGACGGTCGAGCTGCCCGCGTTGCTGACCCAGACCGAGCCGGCGACGACGGCGATGCCCGACGGGTCCGCGCCCACGAGGATCGTGTCCCGGACGGTCATCGTCTGCGGATCGATCCGGACGACGGCTCCGCGATCCGGGAGGGTCACCCAAACTCCCCCCGTGCCCACGGCGACGGCGCCGGGCCTCGACTCGAGCGACACGGAGTCCTCGGTCGTCCCGGTGCGCAGGTCGATCATCGCAACGGCGTCGCCGACGATCCGCTTCGCCGGGCCCGCGGCCGCCTCGGCCACCGAGTCGTCGCCTCGCAGCGCCAACGTGGTAGGAACGATGACGGCGGCGAGGAGCACGACCACCACCGCGGCGGCTATGGCGGGATGCCGGCGCACCAGGCGAATCGGGGCCGGTCCGCGCTTCGGCGGTGCCGCCGTCAGGCGCTGGACTCGCTCCGCGGGGTCGCCCGCATCCGAGATCAGCCGGAAGACGCGGATCGGCTCCTCCAGGCCCTTGAGTCGGAGCGGCCCCCGATCGACGACGCTGACCCCCTCCACCTTGCGGGCAAGGTGGACGACGGCCTGGCTGGCCAGGATCTCGCCGGGCCCGGCCTGGCTGCACAGTCGTGCGGCCAGGTTCAGAGCTCCGCCGCGATAGCCACCCTCGAGCGGGACCGCCTCGCCCGCATCGAGTCCGATACCCACGGGCAGCGGAAGCATCGGGTCGGTCTCGGTCTCCTCCAGGAACCGCTGCTGCAGCAGCGTGGCAGCGCGAATGGCCTGGCGTGGCGAGTCGAAGACGGCGAGAGCCTCGTCCCCGCGAAGCTCGATCACCGAGCCGCCATGATGGTCGACCGCTTCGCGGGAGATCGACGCAAATCGTGCCGCGAGCTCAGCTGCGGCCTCGTCACCTCGCTCATGCGTGAACGTCGTATACCCGCGCACGTCGGCGACCAGGAAGGTCTTGATCCCTGCCGGTCCGCCGGGGGGCTCGCCGGTCTCCTCATCCCGCAGTTCGACGCCCATGCCTATTCGCGATTATGGGGCGCCGGCCGGAACCGCGCCAGGGCGGCGGATCACCGGGTCGCGAACACGATCGACGCCCGGCTTGCGCGCGCCGGCGGCGAGCCACCGGCAGACGCGCAGCCGCATGCATTGCCGGCTTCTACACGATGCCCCGGCTGGAGGCCTTGGTTCGAGACCGGCGCGAGCGGGTATCTGCCGTCAAGCGACGATGGGAGGACCGATGCTCACCGTGCAAGGCCACAACGTGCCGAGCCCACCTCCGCCGGCGAGGCCGCCGAACATGCCGGACGAGGACGAGCCGGCGCCTCCGATCGAGACGCCGCTGGCGCCCGAGCCCGGCAATCCGCCGGTGGACCCGAACCCCGAGCGCGAGGACGGCGCAGAGGATCTCGCCGGCGCCTGATCCCTCGGGCGGGAGCGGGCGCCTCGTCCTCGCCGCCGGATCTCAGCGCTTGTCGAGCCGGTGAACCTCGAACACCTCGGGCTCGCCTGGTTCGATCCCCGCTTCGGCCAGGAGCGGCATGAGCTTCTCGCCGAACGCCTCCCACTGTTCCCGGGAATCCCAGATCTCGCTCACGCGGACGTTCCCGTCAGGGCCGACGAACGCGACGTGCATTTCGCAGCCGTCCGGCAGGTCCTCGCCCAGCACCGCGTTGACACGCTCGACGGTGTCGTCGTACTTCTGGGTCGAGACGGACGTGGGCGCAAAGCGAATGACGATGCTCATCGGTACCTCCAGGTCGGTGGAAGCAGGACTCTATCCGAGCAAGGCGCGTTCGGACACGGTCTCGAGGTAGGCGATGACCTCGTCCGAGCCCGTTACCTCCGCGTACCGCCTGTGGACGTCACGGAGGTTCGACTCGTGGGCATCCCGACCCTGATCGCCGACGCAGTCCTCGGGCACGAGCGTCCTGAAACCGCCGGAGAACGCATCGACCGTGGTCGCGCGCACGCAGCCCGAGGTCGTGCAGCCCGTGACGATCACCGTATCCCGTTGTAGCGCGGTCAGGAGCGAGTGCAGGGGCGTGCCGTGGAAGAACGACGGCCACTTCTTGACGAGGAGCGTGTCGCTCTCGTCCCAGACTCGGGCGTCGACCTGCGCCCAGCGCGAGTCGGGCGTGATCTTTGCGCACGGCGGCAGCTTGATCGTCCAGAGGCCGATGTCACTCGCGTCCCGCCAGGCGACGACCGTCTGGAACACGGGAACCGCCGCGCTCCTGGCAGCGGCGAGGAGGCGCGCGGTGTTCTGCGTGGCTCGCTCGATCAGCTCGGCGCCTCCGAACTCGAAGGCGGGATCCGTGAACGCGTACTGGAGATCGACGACGAGTACCGCGGGACGTTCGCCCGGCTCGATCGAAGCCTGGCCGTAGCCGCGCCGGACCCACGGATCGTCGTGACCGAGCTCAAGCGCCGTGTGAACCACTCCCGCGCCAGCGCTCGACAGGGGACGCCTCGTCCGGGCGCTTCGGTACTCCCCGGACTGGACTCGAACCAGTAACCCTCCGGTTAACAGCCGGATGCTCTGCCAATTGAGCTACCGGGGAAGGCAGCCCGGAGATTCTACCGGCCGAGCCAGTCATGCGAGCTCGGAGACCGCGGCCTGGATTCGCTCGAGCTGGGTCTGGAGGTCCTTGGTCCGCTCGAGATCGGCGGTCACGAGCTCGCGCCGGATGTGGCGCTCGTGAAGCCGCAGGAGCAGCTCCCTTGCCGTGTCCTCGTTGATTCCCTCGGCTGCGGCGAGCGCGTCGAGCTCGGCTCGGAGGGACACCAGGTCGGGATCGGCATCCGCGCCGGCCACCAGGTGCCGCAGCATCCGTCGGTGGAGCTCGGAGTCGAAGTGCTCCTCGCCGGCCTCGGCGAGCACCGGGACGAGCTGCGGGTGCGCGAGACAGCCGGCCAGCGCACGGCGCTCGAGCCGATCGCCTGCGTGGACCACCTTTCGTGAGACCTCACCGGTGGCTCTCGAGACCCGCGGCGCGAGCGCTGCCTGCAGGTCGTGCGGCAGATCGAGCTGATCGGAGGCGTACTCGACCGCCTCGAGCCACTCGGTGTTCTGGTCGAACGCGGCGACGACGTCCTGCACCCGCTGGAAGGCAGCCTCCCGGCTCGGCGCCCGGTCGATCTCGAGCTTCATGCGGTACCGCGGATACGATTCGGCAGCCTCGAGCCGTGCCGCGAACCCCTCGGCCGCCTCGGCCGGGTCGGTGCCAGTCGGCAGGGCGACCACGCGCACCTCGGCGAACTCGCGATAGGCGAGATCCATGCCGCGAAGGGTCGCCTCGGCGCCAGCCTTGTCGGCGTCGAAGCACAGGTAGAGGCGCGAGCACAGGCGGCGCAGCTCGCGGAGCTGTCGCTCGGTGAGAGCCGTTCCCATAGCTGCGACCGTGGTCGAGAGGCCCGCCTGGTGGAGCGCGAGGACGTCGGTATACCCCTCGACGACGATCGCGCGGTCTTCCTTGGCGATGCGGGCGCGGGCACGATCGAGGCCGTAGACGAGCGACGCCTTGTGGAACAACTCGCTCTCGGGAGAGTTGACGTACTTCGCCTTGATCGGATCGTCGTCCGAGAGTCGCCGGGCACCGAAGCCGAGCACGCGCCCGCGCGCGTCGGCCAGCGGGAAGACGAGACGCCCAGCGAAGTAGTCGTTCCCGCGGCGGTTGACGAGCCCTGCGGCAGTGAGCTCCTGCGCCGAATAGCCCTTCGCCCGCGCGCCGCGCGGCATCCGGTCGCCGCCCGGGGAGAGACCGAGGCGGAACTCGCGGCAGATCGTCTCGTCGAGCCCGCGGCCGGCGAGGTACTCGCGTACGGGTGCGCCCGCGGATGCCTCCCACAGGTACCGCTCGTAATAGCGCGCGGCGGCGTCGAGGACGTCGAGCAGCCGCTCGCGTCGCCGGCGGCCTTGCTCGTGGTCGGACGAGGATTCCTCGTACTGGAGCTCGACCCGGAAGCGATCGGCGAGCCACTCCACCGCCTCCACGAAGTCGAGCCCCTCGGTCTCGCGCACGAACGTGATCACGTCGCCGCCCGCGCCGCAGCCGAAGCAGTGGTACAGCTTGCCGACCGGGTTGACCGAGAAGCTCGGCGTCCGCTCCTCGTGAAACGGGCAGCGTCCTGTCCAGCGGCCGCCGACACGCCGGAGCTGCGTCTTCGCCGACACGATCTCGACCATGTCGGCCGCCTCCACCACCTCCCGGACGGAGGACGGCTTGATCAGGGCCATGCGAGCGCGAAGCGGTCGGTCATGCCGGCGACGTAGTCGGTTACCCGCTGCGCCGGGTCGCCGGGGCGGTCGGCGGGGATCTCCTCCGGATGGTCGGCGAGGTAGCCGAAGATGCGGGCGACGGTCGCGGACGCCCGAGCCCGCTCGCTCCCGGCAGCCTGGCCGAGATACACGCGATCGAACATGAACGCCCGCAGGTCGAGCATCGCCTGCCCGATCTCTCGGCTCTGCAGGATGTCGTCCTTCCCCTCCGAGGTCTCGACGAGATCGTGAACGAGGGTGTCGATGCGCTTCGAGCCGGTGGCGCCGAGAAGCGCGATCTCGCTTGCGGGAAGGTCACCGGGCGAGAGAATCCCGGCGCGGAGCGCGTCGTCGATGTCGTGGTTGATGTAGGCGACGCGATCGACGATGCGTACGATCTTTCCCTCGAGGGTCGCCGGCTCGCCGGGGCCGGTGTGGTTGAGGATCCCATCGCGGACCTCGACGGTCAGGTTGAGCCCTGCCCCGTCCTTCTCGAGGATGTCGACCAGGCGCAGCGACTGCTCGTTGTGGCGGAAATGGCGTCCGTATCGCTCTTGGAGGACGGCGTCGAGCGCCTCCTCACCCGTGTGCCCGAACGGCGGGTGCCCGAGGTCGTGCCCGAGGGCGATCGCCTCGGTCAGGTCCTCGTTCAGCCGGAGCGCGCGGGCGACGACGCGCGAGATCCCCGCCGCCTCGAGCGTGTGTGTGAGCCGCGTGCGGAAGTGATCCCCGCGCGGGGCCATGAACACCTGCGTCTTGTCCTTGAGCCGGCGGAACGACTTCGAGTGGACGATGCGATCGCGGTCGCGCTGGAAGGGCGTCCGCAGCCCGCACTCGTCCTCCGGTACCGCCCGCCCACGCGTCTCGTAGGAGCGAACCGCGAACGGCGACAGCGACTCCTCCTCGAGGCCCCGGATGCGGGCCTCGAAGCTCTCGGCTACCGCTCCGGCAAACTCGGGCACGTAACGCAAGCGTAGCCGCCGGGGCCGTCAGCGCAGGCAGAGCGAGCCGAGGTCGACGAGGCCGCTGTACAGCGGCAGGAAGATCTGACAGCCGACCCGGCTCGAGAAGAGCTGGGGATAGCTGAAGTCCGTGTACAGGGGGATGAACGCAGCCTCTTCGGCGAGACTCTCGTCGATCGCCCGCCAAGTCGGCGGCCGGTCCGGCCCGACGACCGCGAGCGCCTCGTCGATCTCGTCGAGCAGCGCTTCGTTCGTAAACCACGGCGGGAAGAAGTAGTCCGGAGAGCGTGGCGAGACGACCAGGTAGATCATGTTCTCTGGGTCCGCGAAGTCGAGCGCCCAACCGGCGAAGAGCCCGGTGAGCTTCGTTCCCGGGCGCACGGCCTCGGCGAAAGAGTCGTCGGACGGTTCGAGGACGACGCGGATACCCACCGGCTCGAGCTGGTCGCGGATGGCGGAAGCGACACGCCGATCCTCCTCGGCGAAGCGCAGGAAACCAAGCCTGACCGTCGCGGACCGCCCGTCCATCAGCCCTCTGGCCGTCGCGGCGTCGCCGCCCGCCGGCACGAGAGGCGCGGGAGCGTGTCCCGGCACACCGGGGCCGATCAGGCGCGTGATCGGGTAGCCCTGCGCGAGCCGTGCCAGCGTCTCGCGATCCAGACCGATCGAAAAGGCGCGCCGCACGTCGGGATCGGCAAGCATGCCGCGGCGCGTATCGAGCTGAATGAAGCGGATGAGGTTCGACGGGGGCCGGACGAAACACGGCTGCCCGCCGGTGCTCGAAAGGCAGTCCTCCTGCCCGAACTGCCGCTCGAGCCGGCCGTCGAAGGAGAACGCCGGGCTCAACTCCTCCCCGACGTCCGCCACAAGATCGGCGCGACCCTGCTCGACGAGCACAGCCGCGCGCTCGGGGTCGCCGGCCACGGCGAACACGATTCCGTCGAGCTGCGGAGAACGCGTGCCGGCGTAGTTCGGATTCGGAAGGACGACGAGCTGCTCGCCTGCGGC
This sequence comes from uncultured Thermoleophilia bacterium, assembly GCA_963819905.1. Lineage (GTDB taxonomy): Bacteria > Actinomycetota > Thermoleophilia > Gaiellales > Gaiellaceae > CAWCQC01. The sequence continues at coordinate 324,634 of CAWFXP010000001.1, read as the reverse complement.
ATGGGTGTCGACGTAGTAGGGCCCGGCCGACGCGATCGGCTGCAGCAGCCCCGCCTGGCTCTCGCTCACGGGGGTGCCGACCGGCACAACCGTGGCACACGGCGACGCGAGGCGCGCGGGGAGGGTCGCCGAGGGCGCGGTCAGCTCGATCGAGATCGTCTCACCTTCGACGGAGATTCCGGCGACGTGGTCCGCGTTCCCTTCCTGGAACTCCGCGGCCCCGACGACATCGCCGCCCAGGAGGTAGTTGCAGAACCCCTCTTCGGCGATCGCACGCTCGAGCGAATAACGGACGGTCTCGGCGGTTACCGGCTCACCGGAGGGAGGCGAGAAGCGGAAACCTGAGAGGACCGTGAACGTGTACCGTCGCAGGTCGTCGGACACCTCGGGTGGACCTGCCGCCAGCTCGGGGATGATCTCCGCCGTACCGTCCGGCGCGGGCTGGTAGCGCATCAACCCGACCCCGATGGAGTGGGCGAGGACGAGCGACGGTATGTCGTTGGTGGCGGCTGGATCGGTTACAGGGGTGCCCTCCGCCAGCGCGACACTGATGACGCGGTCACCCTCGATGGCGGCGCGGCCCTCGGCTGCCGACAGCTCGAGGCCGACCCAGAGCCGTTCGCCGGTCACGGCCACGCCGAGCGGGCGGTGGCCCGTCTTCGTCTGGCGAACGGCGTCCGTCCTCGGGTCGAGCCGGCTCACCGTGCCGGCGCGAGAGTTCGAGACCCAGAGGTAGCCGTCCGCCTCGATCATCTCCCAGGGGCCGGCGCCGGTCCTGATCTGGCCGCGAACCGACGCGTCGCGGTCGAGCTTCCAGACTCCGCCGCTCGCATCCATCGCAACCCAGAGGTATCCCTCGGCGGCGACGGCGGCGACTGCGCCGCCGCCCGCGAGCTTCCCGGTGGCCTCGACTTCCCCCGCCGCCGAGAGCCGCATGACGGCGCTGCCGTCGTCGTAGAGCGCCCAGATATCACCGCCGCCGGCGACGATGTTGGTGGATACCGGCGGACCGTCGGGCAGCCTCCAGGTGCGAATGACCTCGTTGTCGGCCGGGTCGATTCGCGCGACTCGGGCGGGGTAGCCGTAGGTGACCCAGATCTCGTCGCCAACCCGCGCGACGCCGCCGGGGTTCGTCCCGAAGTTCGGCTGAAGGTCCTTTGCCGGTAGCTTGATCCGGGCGACCGTACGATGGAAGACCGGGTCGGCGCGAACGACCTCGTCGCCGTCCTCGGTCGTGTACCAGATCGATCCGAACTCCACGGTGGGAAGGAAGCGGTGCGGCCGGTCGACCGGGATCCGGTTCTGCACCGTGGCATTCGCCGAATCGATCTCGACGAGATATTGCTGGTTGGGGTCGAGCCCGTACACGGCATCCTCGCCGGTGACGAACGCCCACGCCGTCTGGCCGGCGATCGAGGCTCCGGGCTTTCCCGTCGCTGGATCGAAGCTGACGACCGAGTTCGCAGGCACCGCAGCTGACACCGGCTGGGCCGACGTACCGGTGCGTTGGCCGCCCTCCTCCCCCTCACCACCCGTCAGCGTCAGGACCGCCGCGACCGCGGCAGCAACCACCAAGAGCGCGCCCAGCGCCAGCATGAGGACACGCCTCGAGCCTCGGCTCAGGCGGCGACGTGTCCGCGCCCGGCTGGCGCCGGCCGGCACCACCTCGACGAGCGTCACCGGCTCGTCGAACCCCTTGAGCCGCTCCGATCTGCGCCGCGCGTACGCGATCCCCTCGACCTTCCCGGCGAGATGGACGACCCCGTCCGAGGCCAGGACGTCGCCGGGACCAGCCAGCGCGCACAACCGCGCGGCACGGTTCAGCGCGCCCCCGCGATAGCCGTCCGCGACGGCGACCGCTTCGCCCGCGTCGAGCCCGACGCCGACTCCGCGCGGCAGCTCGCCGTCAACCACCCGGCGCTGCAACGCGAGCGCAAAACGCAGCGCCTGTCGGGCCGACGCGAACACGATCAGCGCCTCGTCGCCGCGGAGCTCGTGCAGCCTGCCGTCGAACTCGGGGGCGAGCGCGCCGACGAGCCCGGCGAAGGTCGACGCGAGGGCCGCCGCCGCCTCGTCCCCCTGCTCGCGCGTGTAGGCCGTGTACCCCCTGATGTCGCAGAACACGAACGTCTGGAGGGTCGCCGCCGGTTTCTGCGGGGGCTCCGGCCGCTCGGGCGCCTCGCCGCCGAGCGCGGTCTCGGCCGCGGCGATCATCGCGCCGCAGGTCGGATAGCGCTCGTCGCGATTCTTCGCGAGGACGGCAGCGAACACGTCGTCGAGCGGCCGCGGCAGCTCGGGACGGCGCTCCGTGATCCGGGGGATCGGCTCCTTGAGGTGCGCGAGGAGCGAGGCGATCTCGTTCTCCCGCCCGTATGGCGGCGCCCCGGCCAGGCACTCGAAGAGCACGCAGCCGAGCCCGTAGACGTCGACCCGGCCGTCGACGGGCATTCCGTCGATCTGCTCGGGCGCCAGGTAGTCGACGGTGCCGACCACCGACCGCTCACCGGTCAGGCTTGTCACGGTCGACGTGTGCTTCGCGAGGCCGAAATCGCAAAGGTAGGCGTGCTCGCGCTCGCCGTGCCGCGCAACGAGGATGTTTGCGGGCTTCACGTCGCGGTGTACGAGACCTCGCTCGTGGGCCGCGTCGAGCGCAGACGCAACCTGCGAGAGCAACCCGACCACACGCTCCGGATCGAGCCGACCGACCTGCTGCAGGATCGAGCTCAGGTCCCGCCCGTCGACGTAGCGCATGGCGATGAAGAGCACGCCGTCCGCCTCGCCGACGGCGTGGATCGGGACGATGTTGGGATGCTCCAGCGACGCAGCGACCTTCGACTCGCGCAGGAAGCGCTCCCGGAAGCGTGGGTCGCGTGCCAGCTCGGGCAAGAGCACCTTCAACGCCACCCGGCGGTCGAGCGCGACGTCGAGTGCCGAATACACGGCGCCCGTCGAGCCCTCGCCGATCAGTGCCTCGATGCGGTATCCGGCAAGTGCCGCACCATGCCGAAGTTGTGTCACACGAACAGGGTCGCGCGAAACCTCGGCGCGGTCAAGGCTCAGAGGATGATGGGCACGGTGCCGCCGTCGGCGCTCCACGCGGCGCCGGTCACGAAGCTCGCACGGTCGGAGCACAGGAACGCCACCACCGCCGCGATCTCCTCGGGCTCGGCCATGCGGCCGATCGGCCGGCCGCCGCCGACGCCCGCGAGCACCTCGTCGCGCGCCTTGCCGGATCGCTCCGCGACCTGGTCGGCGAGACCGCCGGGGGCGAGCCAGGCAGGTGAGCGCGTCGGTCCGGGACAGACCGCGTTGCAGAGGATGCCGTCCTTGGCGTAGACGTCCGCGACGAGCCGCGAGAGGGAGAGCACCGCCGCTTTGGTGACCGAGTAGTCGGGCATGCCGGTGGAAGGACGTTTCCCGGCAGTCGAGCTGACGTTGACGATGCGCCCGTAGCCGCGCTCCTGCATGCCGGGAACGACGGCGCGGATCGCGCGAACGTAGCTCATCACGTTCAGCTGCCACATGGAGTCCCACTGCTCGTCTGTCACGTCGGCGAAGTCGATCTGCACGGCGAGGCCGACGTTGTTGACGAGGCAGTCCACGCGCCCGAACTCCTGCTCGACTTCGGCGACGAGCCGCTCCGGCTCTCCGGGACGTGAGAGGTCGCCTGGGACGCCGAGCTTCGCCCCGGTCTCGGCCTTCGCCTGTTCGACGCGGTCCGGGTCGCGCCCGCTGACGACGACGGTCGCACCGTCGGCCGCGAGCAGACGCGCCGTCTCGAGGCCGATGCCGGCCGTGGAGCCCGTCACGACGCACACCCGATCCCTGAGCCCGAGGTCCATGGCGGGCCGTACCATAGCCGCCGTGACGACGATCCTGCTCGCCCGCCACGGCGAGAGCGACTGGAACCGGGCGAGGCGCTGGCAGGGCCACGCGGACCGGCCGCTGACCGAGCTCGGCCGCGCACAGGCGGCGGCGCTGGCGGACCAGTGCGATCGCTTCTCGCTCGCGGCCGTCTACTCGAGCGATCTCAGGCGCGCGCGGGACACGGCACGGGCGGTGGCGGATCGTCACGGCCTACCGGTCGTCGAGCGGCACGACCTCCGCGAGGTCGACTGTGGCTCCTGGTCGGGCTGTCACCACGAGGATCTTCCGCCGGCCGAGATCGACCGCTGGAAGGCCGGCGAGAAGGCGTGGTCCGGCGGCGAGAGCTACGAGGAGATGGCCGACAGGCTGGTCGAGGCCGTCTCGGAGATCGCGGCGCGGCACCCCGACGCCACGGTGCTCGTCGTCTCCCACGGCGCCGCGATACGGGGTGTTCACGCGCGTGCGGCAGGGCTGCCGATCCACGAGTACCGGCTTCTTCACCCGGCAATCGCGAACGCCCGGTTGTCGGCAATCGCCGTTCGCGACGGGGCCTTCGAGGAGCTCGAGCAGGTCGCGGCGCCGTGAGGGCCGATCAGGCGCGCGCGAGCGCCTGATCGAGATCGGCGATCAGGTCGTCCGCCGACTCGATGCCGGCAGAGAGACGCACGAGGTTCGGAGGGACCGCGAACGGTGAGTCGGCGAGGCTCGCGTGCGTCATCGGCGCAGGTAGCTCGAGCAGGCTCTCGACGCCGCCGAGGCTCTCTGCCAGGCGCCAGATCCGGGTGGCTCTGACCACCTCGCGCGCGGCCTGCTCGGAGCCGCGCAGCTCGAACGAGATCATCCCTCCGGACCCGGCCATCTGCCGTCGCGCCAACTCGTGCTGCGGATGGCTCTCGAGACCCGGATAGCGGACGTGCTCGACGGCCCTGTGCTCTGCCAGCCAGCGGGCGATTCGCTCCGCGTTCTCGCAGTGCCGGCGCATGCGCAGCGCGAGCGTCTTCAGGCCCCGGAGGACGAGCCAGGCGTCGAAGGGCCCGGGCACCGCGCCCAGCGAGTTCTGCAGGAAGGCGAGGCGCTCGGCGAGGTCCGGGCGGCTGGTTGCGACGAACCCGCCGATCACGTCGGAGTGCCCGCCGAGGTACTTGGTGGTCGAGTGGACGACGAGGTCCGCTCCCAGCGCCAGCGGCTGCTGGAGGTACGGCGTCGCAAAGGTGTTGTCGACGACGCAGAGCGCGCCGGCAGCGCGGGCGGCGCGCGCCGCCCGCTCGATGTCGACGACGTTCAAGAGCGGGTTCGTCGGCGACTCGAGCCAGACCATCCTCGTCCCCTCGTCGACGATGCCGTCCAGCCCGGCGTTGACCGCCTCGGCCGGGACGAGCTCGAACCGGTACCCCTTCGGTTCGTAGACGCGCGTGAAGATCCGGTACGTGCCTCCGTAGACGTCGTTCACCGATACGACGCGATCGCCGGGCTCGAGCAGGTGAAGGACCGTCGTGATTGCGGCCATGCCGGACGCGAACGCGAGCCCGTGGCTCGCCCCCTCGAGGGAGGCGAGGCACTCCTCGAGAGCGTGCCTGGTCGGGTTGGCGGTGCGCGAGTAGTCGTAGCCCTTGTGAAGGCCGGCCTCCTCCTGGACGTACGTCGACGTCTGGTAGATCGGCACGGTCACCGCGCCCGTCGTCGGCTCCGGCTCCTGTCCCACGTGGATGGCGCGCGTCTCGAAGTCCATCAGCGCGGCTCCCCGTTGCCCCCGCGCCGCGCGGCGAGGAACTCGAGGAGGTCGGCGCGCGTGATCACGCCTATGGGCACTCCCGTACGTGCCACGACGATGGCAGGGCTCCCGCCCGAGAGCTCCGCGAACACCTCGTCCACCGACTCCGAGGCGTCGACGGCCGGCAGCGGCGGCTCCATCGCCTCGGCCACGTCCTCGTCGAGCGCATCGCGGTTCCGGAAGACCCGCTCGAGCAGCCCGCGCTCCCTGATCGAGCCGATCACGTCCGCGAGCGTGGCGGCGCCCTCGTGCCGGACGACCGGGATCTGCGAGATCCCGTAGCGCTGCATGAGCTCGATCGCCTCGCCCACCTTGTTGTGCGCGCCGAGCAGCACGACCTCCGGCAGCTCCGGCGTCTCCGAGCGCTTGAAGCCGAGCACCTCGTCCACGCTCGGCGTGCGCTCGAGCCGCTCGAGCAGTCCGTACTCGGCGAGCCACTGGTCGTCGTAGAGCTTCGACAGGTAGCCGCGCCCGGAGTCGGGGATCAGCGTGAGAACCGTCCCGGTGCCGAGGCGCCTCGCGACCTGCAGCGCCGCGAAGACCGCGGTGCCTCCGGAGCCTCCGACGAGAAGGCCCTCCTCTCGCGCCAGCCGGCGAGCCGTCTGGAACGAGTCACGATCGGAGACGGTGACGTACTCGTCCACCAGGGATGGATCGTACGTTCGCGGCCAGAAGTCCTCGCCGATTCCCTCGACGAGATACTGGTGGACTGCCGGCGAGGAGTAGATCGAGCCTTCGGGGTCGGCGGCGATCACGCGCAGATCGGGACGGCGCTCGCGCAGGTAGCGGGCCGCGCCCGTAATCGTCCCGCCGGTGCCGACCGAGAGCACGAGCGCATCGAGCTCACCGCGGGTCTGCTCCCAGATCTCCGGGCCCGTGGTCTCGTAGTGCGCCTGCGGGTTCGCCGGGTTCGAGTACTGGTCCGGCTTGAAGGCGCCCGGTATCTCCTCCGCCAGCCGGTCGGACACGGAGTAGTAGCTCTCCGGCGACTCGGGCGGAACGGCGGTCGGGCAGACGACGACCTCGGCGCCGTACGCGCGCAGCAGGCGAACCTTCTCCTGCGAGACCTTGTCCGGCATGACGAAGATGCAGCGGTAGCCCTTGTGGGCCGCGGCGATGGCGAGCCCGACTCCCGTGTTGCCGCTCGTCGGCTCGACGATCGTCCCGCCCGGCCGGAGCGCGCCGGCCCTCTCCGCCTCCTCGATCATGCGCAGGCCGATCCGGTCCTTGACGCTGCCGCCCGGGTTGAGGTACTCGAGCTTCGCGAGCACGGTTGCCGTGAGGCCACGGGTAAGCGATTGGAGCCGGACGACCGGCGTCCCGCCGACGAGGTCGAGAACGGTCGGCCAGTCTCCGCTCACGACGGAAGCCTAGAGAGAAACCGGCCTGCGCTGCGGCCGCCGCCAGGGACGCGTCTAGACTCCGCTGATCGAGGACTACACGAACAAGTACCGGGGAGAGCAGGTCGAGCTCGCGCTGTTCGGGGGCGAGTATCAGGAGGGCGTACTGACCGCGTACTGCGTCGTGGAGGAGGTCGTCCACGTCGAGCTGAACGGCCACATCCTCGTGCCGTTGCAGAACGTCGCCTCTCTCCATTGCTCGAGCCGCTGCGACGCCCCTGAGCCGGACTGGCCTCCGCGCGGCCTCGCCGAAGGCGAAGGCTAGGGCGTCCAGGTGAGCGGCCGGCTCCAGGCGGCCAGGAACGTCGCGAAGGCCGTCGTCCTGCTCGGCCTCGTCGTCGCCGCCTGGACGGCGTTCGGCTACTGGCTCGGGGGGTTCCGGCTCGCGAGCGTCTTCTTCGTCATCGTCCTCCTGATCGTGGCGACGATCCACTGGTACGGCCCGCGGATCGTCCTCGCGTCGCTCGGCGCGTCGGAGATGCCGATCGGCGAGGCGCCACTCGTCTCCTCGCTGCTCGACCGGCTCGCCGAGGCGGGAGGGCAGCGGCGACCGAAGCTCTACGTGATGAGGGACGGCTACCCGCGGGCGCTCGTCGTCGGGCGAAGCGCGGGCGAGGCCGGTATCGCGGTCAGCCACGGGCTCCTGGGCGCGCTCTCCACCGCCGAGCTCGAGGGGGTGCTCGGATACGGTCTCGCTCAGATCCGCCACCGTGACGTCGTCATCCAGACGCCTGTCGTCGTGCTCGCCGTGTGGCTGCTCGAGGCGAGCAGGATCGGCGGATTCCTCCAGCGGGCGCTGCTCTACGTCCTTGCCCCGATCGCCTCTATCATGGTTCACATCACGCTTTCCGAGAAGCGAGCGTTCGCCGCGGACGCGAGCGCCGCCGCCCTCTGCGGCACACCGCACGGCCTCGCCGACGCGCTGCTCCGGCTCGAGGAGGCGATGGAGCTCGTCGCGTTCCGGGCAAGTCCGGCGACCGAGCCGGTCTACCTCGTCAATCCGTTCGGAGACGACCGGCTGGCAACGATGTTTCGCACGCACCCGCCGATCGGCAAGCGCGTCGAGCGTCTTCGCGACCTCGACTCCGACTGGCGGGAACGGCTGCGGGCGGACGCCGCGTGACAGCCAGCGGCGACGCTTGACGCACGGTTCGGCCGCCGTCGGCCCGATCCGATCAGGGGCTCACTGACCCATCGTTGGGCATCTGCTCCGTGTTCGGGTGATCCGTGTTCATAGGGCCGCTCTGGTCCCTGGTCATCTCGCCTTTCATCGAGCTGTTCGGTCCGTCGTTCATCCGCATCATTCGCGCCGCGGGGCTGTCCGGCTGGGTGAGGCCGGGCACGGCCTGTGGGGCAACGGCCACCCAGATTCCCAACGCGATCAGTACCGCGGCGATCGGCCTCGTCAGGCGGTCGCCGTACGGCAGTACCTTCTCGGCGAAGATCAGCCCGGCGACGACGGCCATCCAGACGAGACTCATCACACCGAGCGCGAACAGCACGATCATCAGGCCCCAGCAGCAGCCGACGCAGAAGAGGCCATGCTCGAGGCCCATCCGGGCGGCCCCGACGCGCCCGTCGCGCCAGCCGTGGAGGACGAAGTGCATCGGCCCGCGGCAGTGCCGCAGACACACTTCCTTGAGCGGAGTCAGCTGGTACACCCCCGCCGCCGCGATCGCGACACCGGCGACGATCGGCCCCTGCGCGTCCCAGTCCAGGAAAGCCCAGTCAGCGGCCTTGATCGCACGGAAGATGCCGTACGCGAGCAGACCGTACAACGTCCAGGCCAGAAGGTAGCCGCCGAGGAAGATCCATGGCGATACGTAGACGTGCCCGTGGTTGCGTTCGGCCCGGCCGCGCGTGACCTTGGCGAAGGTGAGTGCCATCGGCACGACCGAGGGCAGCATCATCGCCGCCATCATCGTCACCCAGATGCCGACATACCAGCCCAGCCCACCGAGGTCGGTGCCTGGGCCCGCGTCCATGCCCTTCATTCGCTCGATAGTCACGATCCACGTGACCAGCGCTCCGCCGAGAAGCAGCGCCGCCAGCACGATCGGGCCCGGCACGAGGCGGCCGAGGCTCAGGAACCTCCGCCCAGCGCCCGAGTGAACAGCCGCGTCTGTCACTGCGGCGACGATAGCGGCCACGATTCGTGATTTGCAAGTATGCGCACTAGTCGAAACGTCTTGACTCCTTTGTTACTTGGGGGGTAACGTCGAGGGTTGTCCAACCGGAGTGATCGGGAAGGGAGGACGTCATGGCTGATGTACAGACGTGGCGGCTCACCGGAGACTGGTTTGACGTCTGCAAGTGCACGATCCCGTGCCCGTGCACCTTCGCTCAGCCTCCTAGCGAGGGCGACTGCGAAGGTGTCCTCGCCTGGCACATCCGCGAGGGACGCTACGGCGACGTTCCGCTGGACGGGCTGAACGTTGTCGCGCTTGGTGCCTTCGAGGGGAACATCTGGGCGGGGGAAACGAAGGTAGCGCTGGGAATGTTCCTCGATGAACGTGCTCGCGAAGACCAGCGCGAAGGGTTGCAGACCATCTTTGGCGGGCAGGCAGGCGGCTGGCCGGGTGAGTTTGCCAGCCTCATCGGCGAGGTGCGCGGGATGGAGTACGTCCCGATCGAGTTCGAGATCGCAGACGACTTGGCTTCGTGGCGAGTCGAGATTCCGGGGAAAGTCGATGCTCGCGCCGAGGCGCTAACCGGCCCGACAACTGCGGAGGGTCAGCGAGTGCAGCTTCACAATGCACCAGGTGCCGAGGTCGGTCCGGGGCAGGTCGCTACCTGGGGTAGGGCAACCGCCGATCGCGCCGAAGGTTTCGGCTTCAGCTGGGATTGGGCAGGCCGTTCGAGCAAGCACTTTCCGTTCGACTGGAGCGGGCCAGATTCCTGACGATTTCGGCCGTCCGCTTTCGTCCGGCTCCAGGACGACACGAAACGTCGAAGCCATGCACCACGGCTCCTGATTCCCTTCGAAAATGCGAGGGCCGCCCGCAGGCGGCCCTCATGAAAAAACCGGCGGCGTCCTACTCTCCCGGGAGGTTGCCCTCCGAGTACCATCGGCGCTGACGGGCTTAACTTCTCTGTTCGGAATGGGAAGAGGTGTTTCCCCGCCGCTAAGACCGCCGGAAACTTGAAGAACTTGTCAGTGGCCGCGCCTGCGCGCACCCTCAAAACTCCATAGCGACTTCACGGTGTTCAGATCAAGACCTCGGACGATTAGTACGGGTCCGCTGAACACGTTGCCGTGCGTACACGTCCCGCCTATCAACGTGGTGGTCTCCCACGGTCCTTACTCCCTCGAGGGGATGGGAGGCCTTATCTCGAGGTGGGCTTCCCGCTTAGATGCTTTCAGCGGTTATCCCATCCGGACGTAGCTAATCAGCAGCGCCGTTGGCACGACGACTGATACACCAGAGGTCCGTTCGTCCCGGTCCTCTCGTACTAGGGACGACTCCTCTCAAGCCTCCAGCGCCCATGGCGGATAGGGACCGAACTGTCTCACGACGTTCTGAACCCAGCTCGCGTACCGCTTTAATGGGCGAACAGCCCAACCCTTGGGACCTACTCCAGCCCCAGGATGCGACGAGCCGACATCGAGGTGCCAAACCCTCTCGTCGATGTGGACTCTTGGAGAGGATAAGCCTGTTATCCCCGGAGTACCTTTTATCCGTTGAGCGACGGCAATTCCACTCTTAACCGCCGGATCACTAAAGCCTGCTTTCGCACCTGCTCGACTTGTCAGTCTCGCAGTCAAGCTCCCTTATGCTTTTGCGCTCTACGCACGATTTCCAACCGTGCTGAGGGAACCTTTGCACGCCTCCGTTACATTTTAGGAGGCGACCGCCCCAGTCAAACTGCCCACCTGACGCTGTTCCCGACCCGGTTCACGGCATCGGGTTAGAAGCCCGGAACACGAAGGGTGGTATCCCAAGATTGGCTCCACGAGAGCTAGCGCCCCCGCTTCACAGCCTCCCACCTATCCTGGACAACGTATCCCAAACTCCAACATCAAGCTGCAGTAAAGGTTCACGGGGTCTTTCCGTCCAGCCACGGGTACTCGGCATCTTCACCGAGACTACAGTTTCACCGGATCCCTCGTTGAGACAGCGCCCAAGTCGTTACGCCATTCGTGCAGGTCGGAACTTCGCGTTCATCCTCTGTTTCCAGAGGCGCAGACTATCCCTTCACCTTGGCGCAGACTCGCGAGTATCACGTCGGCGTCGTATCGTCGTCTTGCGTTAGCTCGCGACTGCTCCAAGGGCCGGCGTCTGATCGCACGCATAGATTGTCTCATGGACGCGATGCGATCTCATCGTCCGAAATGGACGAATCAGTCGTTACGGGGTCAGGCTCCTGAGAGCCGACTTCCCACGGGATTACCCACTCGCTGCTACGACGTCCTTGATGCGTCGCATACGAGGAGGGCTTCCCCGTTATTAGCCGGTTTTCCGCTCAAGATCGCTCCTGAGCTAGGGCAACTCCTAATGATTACCCGACAAGGAATTTCGCTACCTTAGGACGGTTATAGTTACCGCCGCCGTTTACCGGGGCTTGGATTCAAGGCTTCGCCCGGAGGCTAACCTCTCCTCGTGACCTTCCGGCACCGGGCAGGCGTCAGCCCCTATACGTCGTCTTTCGACTTCGCAGAGACCTGTGTTTTTGGTAAACAGTCGCTTGGGCCGTTTCACTGCGGCCCCCTCAAGCTCGGAGTCGCGAAGACTCCTCACTTTACCGAGGCGCCCCTTCTCCCGAAGTTACGGGGCCATTTTGCCGAGTTCCTTAACGAGGGTTCTTCCGATCGCCTTAGTATTCTCTACCTGCCTACCTGTGTCGGTTTTGGTACGGGCACGCCCAACCTCCCTAGAGGCTTTTCTCGGAGGCATGGCTTTGGGAACTTCGCTCATGTGAGCTCGGCATCCCGTCTCAGGCTCAGCTCCGCGGTTTTTCCTACGGAGCGCCCTACGCGGTTACCCCAGGACGACCAGCGCCTGGGTTTCCCTAGCCTACCCCGTCCCCCCTTCGGTGAAAACGGTTGGTACGTGGTACCGGAATATCAACCGGTTGTCCATCGCCTACGCCTTTCG
>CAWFXP010000001.1:0-310000 GCA_963819905.1 uncultured Thermoleophilia bacterium | reverse complement strand
TCGCCATAGGTGTTCTTCCTGATATCTGCGCATTTCACCGCTACACCAGGAATTCCACTCTCCTCTTCCGGACTCTAGCCAGATGGTTTCCAATGACAGCTGGAGGTTGAGCCTCCAGTTTTCACATCGGACCTACCTAACCGCCTACACGCTCTTTACGCCCAATGAATCCGGACAACGCTTGCCCCCTACGTATTACCGCGGCTGCTGGCACGTAGTTAGCCGGGGCTTCTTCTGGAGGTACCGTCACCCTCTGGGCTATTAACCCGAGTGGCTTCGTCCCTCCTGAAAGCGGTTTACAACCCTAAGGCCTTCTTCCCGCACGCGGCGTCGCTGCGTCAGGCTTCCGCCCATTGCGCAAGATTCCCCACTGCTGCCTCCCGTAGGAGTCTGGGCCGTGTCTCAGTCCCAGTGTGGCTGATCGTCCTCTCAGACCAGCTACCGATCGTCGCCTTGGTGGGCCGTTACCCCGCCAACAAGCTAATCGGCCGCGGGCCCGTCCTCGGTCGGAGGCCGAAGCTACCTTTTCTCCCGGATCCGTGGATCCGGGAGGCCATTCGGTATTAATCCGGGTTTCCCCGGGCTATCCCGAAACCGAGGGTTGGTTACCCACGTGTTACTCACCCGTTCGCCGCTTTCAGGGCCCCGAAGGGCCTTTCGTCGCTCGACTTGCATGTGTTAAGCGCGCCGCCAGCGTTCGTCCTGAGCCAGGATCAAACTCTCCGTGAAAACCTGTTGCTCTCCGTCCCGAAGGACGGGTTGCTATCGGTTCAGGAGTGTGCCCCGGAAGGCAAGCCCTCCGAAGCGATCATGTGTGCCCCGCGGGCAGAGCCCCCGAGGCTTCTCGAACGCGTTGCGCTGTTGAGTTTTCAAAGACCGCGCCGCTCGGGCCGTCCCATGAAAAAGGCCCCCGACTCACGTCGCAGGGCCCTCGCTCGGAAGTCGAATCGTATCCGGGCTTTCGAACGAAGGGCTCTCCGTCGTCGAAGGTTGGCGTGTTCCAGGGTGCGGCCGTGGAGGCAGCCAAAGAATGATACCAGCGGTCGGGATGGTGTCAAGGCGGCTCAGGGAGCCAGCAAGACCCGAGCAAATCGCCGTTTCCCTGCCTGAAGCAGGGCGCCGTCGAGGCGGTCTCTCGTCACCTCGAGCTCACGGCTGACCTCCCCCTCGAGCCTGACACCCCCTCTGCTCGACGAGCCGTCGGGCCTCGCTCGTCGAGGGAAGGCCGAACACCTCCTTGAGAACCGGCGGCAGGAACACGGGGTCCCCGTCGACCCTCACCGTCACGTCGGGCACGTCGGACGGGACCTCCTGACGCCGGACCACCCTGGTGAAGTGCTCCTCGGCGGCCGTAGCGGCGTCGGCCCCGTACGAGCGGGTGACGATCCACCTGGCGAGCGCCAGCTTCGCCTCCATCGGCTCGAGCACCGGCACCGGCGTTTCGACGACGAGTCGAAACCAGTCCTCGAGCTGGTCGTCCGGAATCCGCATCGTCCGGCCGAACTGCTCCTCGGGCGGGGCCGTCGAGCGGGATGTTGTTGCCGACGGACGAGCTCATCTTGGCGCCGTCCCAGGAGACGAGGAGCGGCGTCGTCAACGCGACCTGCGGCTCGAGGCCGTATGCCTGCATGACCTCCCGGCCGGCGAGCAGGTTGTAGAGCTGGTCGGTACCTCCGAGCTCGACGTCGGCCTCGACCGCGACCGAGTCGTAGCCCTGCATGAGCGGGTAGAGGAGCTCGGACACGGAGATCGGCTCGTTCGCGGCGTAACGGCGCGCGAAGTCGTCGCGCTCGAGCAGCCGGGCCACGGTCGTCGTACGCGTCAGCCGCACGACGTCGGCGAACGAGAGCCTCGACAGCCATTCGCCGTTGAACCGGATCTCGGTCAGGTCTGGATCCAGGATCTGGTACGCCTGTTCGATGTAGGTCTTCGCGTTGCGGTCGATCTCCTCGTCGGAGAGCATCGGGCGCTCGGCCGACCGCCCCGAGGGGTCGCCGATCCGCGTCGTGTAGTCACCGATGATGAGGACGCCGGTGTGTCCCTCGTCCTGGAAGGCGCGCATCCGCTGGAGCGGGATGCCCCGACCGATGTGGATATCGGGCGAGGTCACGTCGATTCCGAGCTTTACGCGGAGCGGACGTCCGCGCGAGAGCTTTCGCTCGAGCTCGCCCTCAGGAAGGACGTTCACCGCGTTTCGCGTGAGCCGCTCGACGGCCGGGCCGGGCATCGCGCCCGATCATAGAGGCGTCACGGAGCCCGCCCGAGTCCGTACCCTGTCGCGGACATGTCCAGGCGTTCGCTTCTCGTTCTGCTCTGTGTCCTCGCCCTTGCGCTCGCGGGCTGTAGCAGCGGCTCCGACTCGAGCGAGGGCGGCGGCGGCACGAACGGTACCGGCGGCGGAACGACGGCGGGAGCGGCGGAGGGCGAGGGCGGCGAGACCTCCGGCGAGGGCGACGGCGAGGCCTCCGGCGGCCAGGACGGCGGAACGGGCGACGGCGCTGCGACGGGCGAGGCGGAGGCAGCGGCCGTCCTCCTGACCGTCGCCGAGACGTCGCTCGGGCAGATCCTCGTTGACGGCCGCGGCCATACCGTCTACCTGTTCACGCCCGACAAGGTCGGCAAGAAGAGCGTCTGCACCGGCCCGTGCACGGAGGTGTGGGTCCCGCTTCGGCCGGACGGCGAGCAGGCGGCCGGGGACGGTGTCGACGCGTCGCTCATCGCGACGATCAACCGTCCTGACGGGTCGAAGCAGGTGACGTACAAGGGGCATCCTCTCTACACGATGATCGAGGACGAGCAGCCCGGCGAGGTCAAGGGTCAGAGCGTCGGCGGCGTGTGGTTCGCCGTCACGCCGGCTGGCGAGCAGGCCGGGTAGGCGAATCCGGCGCAGGCGCTCCTCCGAAGAATGAGGCATGCGCCCGCTCGCCATCCTCGCGGCCACACTCGGGATCGCACTCGCGGCGATCGTCGCGACCGGCGCCTACCGGCCGGCGGCCGGCGCTTCGGCTGATTCGACCGGCGCGACTGCCGAGGCTCTTTCGCCGCCCGCGCTGCCGGGGACACTGATCCTCGGAAAGCAGGCAGGGAGGCGCGCGCTCGGTATCTACGTCACGCGCGACGACGCTGACCGTGCGTCGGTGCGCGCCGTGCTGCTTGCTCCCGACGGCCGCCCGGCGACCGGCCTCGACGTCGCGTTCGAGCAGACCGGCTCCGGCGGGGTGGGCGCCGAGGAATGCGGCGCCGGCTGCTATCAGGCGACCGCACCGCTCGAGACCGGACGGCCGCTGGCCGTGGTCGTTCGCGATCGCGCCGGCACGTCGAGTCGCGTCGCCTTCCAGATCCCGCCCCGCTGGCGCCCGGCCGCAGAACAGGCGGCGCAGGTCACGTCCGCGTTCACGGCGCTTCGCAGCCTCGTGTACGACGAGCACCTCTCGTCGGGAATCGAGGCTCCGATCGAGACGCGCTGGGTCGTCCAGGCACCGGATCGGCTCGCCTACAGGATCCGGGGCGGGCCTCGCGCGGTCGTGATCGGGAAACGGCGCTGGGACAAGCTGCCGGGGCGGCCGTGGGTCGAGAGCGAGACCGATGCCCTCGAGCTCCCGGAGCCACCCTGGGGAGCGAGCCCGGTCGACGCCTCGCTGCTCGGGCACGCCAGGATCGACGGTCGTCTGACCGACGTGCTCTCGTTCGAGGCTGCGACCGAGCCCGTCACCTGGTTCACGGTCTGGGTCGACCGCGAGACGTCGTTGCCGGTGCATCTGCGGATGACGACCACCTCCCACTTCATGACGCAGAGCTTCCGATCCTTCGACCGGCCGATCGATATCCAGCCGCCCCTGAGCCGGTGAGCCCTCCTGGCATGATTCGGCTCGTGGGACGCCGCCTGCTTCCCCGGCTCGCCGCCCCGTCCGCGGCCACGCAGGAGCACGTCGAGCGCCTCTAAGGAGGTCACCGTCAGTCCGAGAGCCCTGCGGGTACCTGCCCGCACCCTGCTCGTCAGCGCAGTCGTCCTGGTCGCCCTCGTCGTCGCTCCGCGCGCGGCGGCGCACGCGGTCCTTCAGGAGGCGACGCCTGCGAGCGGGGCCGTGGTCGAGGCCGCGCCGTCGCAGGTCGTCCTCGACTTCAGCGAGGCCGTCGAGACGGCGCTCGGCGCGATCCGCGTCTTCGCGGCAGACGGCTCCCGGGTCGACGACGGATCGCTGACCCGGCCGAGCGCCGTCTCGGTCGCGACCGCCCTTCGACCCGGCATCCCGGACGGGACGTACACGGTCGCGTGGCGGGTGGTGTCGGCCGACAGCCACCCCGTGCACGGGGCGTACGTCTTTCACGTGGGCTCACCCGGGGCCGATCCGGAGGGCCTCGCGAGCGAGGTGCTCGCGGCCGACCAGTTGGCCCGCAGCGTGTCGGTCACCTTCACGACGGTGCGCTTCCTGACGCTCGGGCTCACGCTCTTCACCGTCGGCGGAGTCGTCGCTCTCGTTCTCGTCCTGACCGCGGTAGCGCCGGCGCTTCGCCGCACGCTGCTCGTCGTTCTCGCCTGCACGGCCGCTGCGCTCGGGCTCGTCTCGCTCTTCGGCATCCTGCTCCAGGGCGCCGAGGCGAGCGGCCTCGGGATCGGCGAGGCGTTCGACCCGAGCCTTCTGCGAAGCGTCCTCGAGACGCGGTTCGGACAGGTCTCGCTCGGCCGGGCTGCGATCGCCGGCGCGCTCGTTGCGCTGCTGCTCGGCGCGCGCCGCCGGCCTCCGCGCGACGGCATCCTGCTCGACCTCGCGCTCGTCCTGTGCGTCGGCCTCGTCCTCGCGCCCGCCGCGGCGGGGCACGCCAACGTCAGCGGGGCGCTCTCGTTCGTCGCCGACGTCGTCCACGTCCAGGCCGCGGCGATCTGGGTGGGCGGCCTTGCGCTCGTCGTCCTCGCCCTCCTCCTGGCTCGCGGCAGCCGCCGGCAGCTGGCAGCCGACGCCGTTCCGCGTTTCTCGCAGCTCGCCCTCGTGGCCGTTGCCGCACTGCTCGTCGCCGGCATCGTCAACGGCTACCTCCAGGTCCGGACGTGGTCGGGGCTCTGGGAGACGAGCTACGGGCGCCTCCTGCTGGTGAAGGTGGCGCTGCTCGTGCCGCTGCTCGCGCTCGGCGCCTACAATCGCCGGCGCTCCGTTCCGCGGCTCGAAGCGGGAGACAGCGGCGCCCGTGAGCAGCGCGCCTTTCTGCGCAGCACCGGCGTCGAGCTGGGGCTGATGGTCGCGGTGATCGCGGTCACGGCCGTGCTCGTCGCAGAGCCTCCGGCGCGGGCCCTCGCCGCAGCGGGCGGAGCGGCGAGCGTGAGCACCACGCTCGGCGAGCTCGACCTCGAGCTCGTCGTCGACCCTGCGCGGGCCGGAGACAACGCGATCGACCTGTACCTGCTCGAGCCGAGCGGCAGGCCGGCGGACGTCGAGGAGGTGCGGGTGGCGGCCACGCTCGCCGCGCAGGGCCTCGGCCCCCTGCGCGCCGACGCGAGGCGGATCGCCGATCGGCCACTGGGCCGTCGAGGGCTTCGACTTCCCGCTCGCGGGTACCTGGCAGCTCCTCGTCGAGGCGCGACGGGGTGAGTTCGAGTCGCTCTCGACGCGCGTCCCGCTCGAGATCGAAGAGGCCGGATGAGCCCGGGGCAGCGAGCGACGACGACGGAGGTGTTCGTGAAGACACGTGGCAAGGTCGCAGGAGCCCTCGTCACGGTGATCATGGCGGCAAGCGTCGTCCTGTCGCTGGGGCCCACCGCCCCACCGGCGCGCGCCCACACCGGGGTCGTGTCCACGTCGCCGAAGGCGGGTGCGACGCTGAGGCGTCCACCGAGGCGGGTGACGGTCACGTTCGCACAGCAGCTGCGGAGCGGCGGCATCGTCGTCCGGAAGTCCGGCCGCATCGTCTCGACGGGCGCCGGCGGCAGGGACCAGGCGAACGTGCGCCGCCTCCGAGTAGCTCTCGCGCGCGGCCTCGGAGCCGGCAGGTACACGGTGCGCTGGAGGGCAACCGCAGCCGACGGCCACGTGCAGGCCGGTACGTTCTCCTTCAGGGTGAGCCGGTGACCTCCGCCCGCCGACGCTTCGTGGCAGCCGCTGCCCTCGTGACCGCGGCCGTGACGGCCGTGCCGGCCTTCGCGCACGTCCAGGTCAGCCCGCAGCTCGTCGCGCCGGCCGACCCCGTCGTCTTCACCCTGCTCGTCCCCAACGAACGCGACGTTCCCACGGTGGCGGTCGAGCTCCAGATCCCCGACGGCGTGCTTCCGTTCGCCTTCGAGGAGACGCCGGGCTGGGAGCGCAGCGAGCGCCTGGCGGCGGACCAGTCGCTCGACGTCGTCGAGTGGACGGGATCGCTGCCGCCCGGCGGCTTCGTCCGCTTCTCCTTCCTCGCGAGCACGCCGGACGCGCCGGGCGAGATCAGCTGGCCGGCAGTCCAGACCTATGCCGACGGGGAGAAGGCGCGCTGGATCGGCCCGCCCGACTCGGAGGAGCCGGCGGCCGTCACCCGGGTCTCGGCGGACGCGCCGCGCCAGAACGCAGGCGGGGAAGGAAACGGCTCGTCGTCGCCGCCGGGCGAGACAGCGCCCGCTGCCGTGACGGAGGCCTCCGCCCAGGCAGGATCGTCGGACGACGGCGCCGGCTGGCCCGGATGGATCGCGATCGTCTCGCTCGTCCTCGCCGCGGTGGCCCTCGCCGTGGCACTGCGCGGAGCGTTCGCTCGGCGCGGAGGCTGAGTCAGGCAACGCCGATCTGGCCGGCGAGCTCGCGGGAGATCGCGTGTTCGCCCTCGGCAACCACGATCGTGATCGGGCCGCCGAAGGGCGCGCTCTCGCGCAGTTCGATGCGGCGCCCGGGAACGAGCGACAGGGTCGAGAGGTAGCGCAGGAGCTCCGGATCCTCCGACGGCACGCGGCGCACGGTGGCAGCCTCGCCGGGCTCGAGCTCGGTGAGAGGACGGAGCTTGGCCTCGTTCAGGTTGAGCTCGGCGTCCGGGATCGGATCGCCGTGCGGGTCGTGCGTCGGATAGCCGAGCTTCGCATCGATTCGCGACTCGAGCTCTTCGGACAGTGCATGCTCGAGCCGGTCAGCCTCCTCGTGGACGAGGTCGATCGACAGCCCGAGCGTCTCGGCGAGGTACTGCTCGAGCAAGCGGTGATGGCGGATCACCTCGAGCGCCACCTGCTCCCCGGCCTCAGTGAGCGCGACCCCGCGGTAGCGCGTGTGCTCGACGAGGCCGAGCACTGCGAGCTTTTTCAGCATGCCCGTGGCCGAGGACGCCCCGACGTGCATCGCCTTCGCGATCGCCGTCGTGGTGGCGCGCTCGCCACCCTCCTCGAGCTTGTAGATCTCCTTCAGGTAGTCCTGGATCGCCTCCGAAAGCTCGCCGCTGGCCATGGCTCCGTTCCCGTTCGGCCCGCTCATCCGATCACGAGCCCCGTCACGTACATGATGACCAGTCCCGCGAGGAAGCCGCCGACGACGTAACCGGAGGCAAGGCCGCCGGGCGCGCGGCGCTGGATATACCGGCCGACCTCGACGACGACCTGCATCGCCGCACCGACGGCAATCGCGAAGAAGAGGACCCCCACGATCTCGTTGGTGAGGAAGCCGCCGATCCAGGCGCCGACGATCGCCGGGGCGCCGGCGATCAGGCCGAGCGTCACGATCCGCGCGAGGCTGACGCGTGAGCGGGCGATCGGCGCCGCGATGCCGAGCCCCTCGGTGATGTTGTGAACCATGAATCCGATGATCAGGAACGAGCCCAGCGCCAGCTCGCCGAGAGCGAACGACGCTCCGATCGCGAGCCCCTCGCCGAGGTTGTGAAGCCCGATCCCGATTGCCACCAGGGTGGCGAGCGCGACCCCTGCGACGACGTCGTCACCGCCCTCGCCGGATTCCTCGCTCGTGCGGCCGCGCGCGGAGAGCCAGCGACCGACCCAGGTCAGCGCCAGGTAGCTGAGCGCGACCCCGATCAACACGAGCCCCGGCCCCGACAGGGGGCCGGGAAGCGCAGCCTGGAGCTCGAGCGCCTCGGCGAGCGCGTCGAACGCGAGAAAGGTCAGCAGACCGCCGGTCAGCGCCATGAACGCGGCCAGCCAGCGCGGGTCGGCGCGGCGCAACGAGGGCAGCCAGGCCAGCCCGAGCATGACGGGCACGACACCGACCAGCAGGCCGATGATCGCGTAGCCGAGGAAACCCTCCGCCGTCGCGCCTTTCGTCTCGACGGCAGCCGGGATCTCCTCGACGGTCTCGATCCCGGTCGAGCTGGTCACCCCGATGACGTAGGGGTCGTCCTGAACCCAGTCGAACGGAACGACGATCGTGCTGCCGCCGAGCCTGCCCAGCGTGCGTGGCCCGTCGAGCGTGTACGGGACGATGAAGTCGTCGACCGCGACCGAGGCGATGGTCAGGTCGTCCGGCTGCGGGTTGCGCACCTTGACGCGGATCTCGCCCGGCTTGAACTCGACCCTGGTGACGTCGAACTCGTCGGCGGGCGGTGGGTTGTCGCCGAGCAGGCCGACGAGCGAGCCCCCGGTCGAGGCGAACAGCGCCACCACGCCGACCAGCACGAGGATCGGAACCAGCGCCCAGAGCCGCCAGCGCGCCCGGGTGCCTTTGCCCTCGGCGACCGAGCCGGCTTCCATGGCCTAGTCGACCACCTCGAAGAACCCCATCCAGCCGAGCTCGGTGAACTCGGACTGGTGCGCGTGGAACATGAACCGGCCCGTGTTCGCGAAGTCGATCTCGATGATCCCGCGCTGTCCCTGGCACTGCATCACGGTGTCCGTGTACTCGTAGGCGTCGCCGGTGCCGGTGGGGTAGTAGCGGAAGAAGTCGCCGTGCAGGTGGAACGAGTTGACGAGGTCGAACTCGGTCAGGTTCGCGAGGTAGATGCGCACCGTCTGGGAGCGGCTCACCCGGATCGGGTACTTCGCGTAGTAGAACGCGCGTCCGTTGACGGAGTAGAAGTTGTTGCCGCCGTCCCCGTCCGTGTCGAAGCCCTGCATCACCATGACCAGCTCCTGGGCAGGCGGCCGCGGCTCGGGCGGGTCGATGATGAAGGCGCCGTAGAGGCCCTTGTGGATGTGCTTCTTGAGCGGATTCGAGTGGCAGTGGTACAGGTGGAGGCCGTACGGCTTCGCCGGAAACTCGTACGTGAACGCCTCGCCCGGCTGGACGATCTCGAACACGCCGTCCATGTTCGACGGGTGGATCCCGTGGAAGTGGATCGTGTGCGGGTGAGTCCCGCCGTTCGAGAAGTTGACGCGCAGGATGTCGTCCTCGGTCGCCCGGATGACAGGCCCCGGGACGGTCCCGTTGTAGGTCCAGGCCGGGTAGGAGATCCCGGGAAAGACCTCGACGTCCGTGTCGTACGCCGACAGCTCGTACTCGCGAACGCGTCCCGGCTGGTGAGGCAGCGCCGGCGGTGGGAGGAGGAGCGCGTCGAGGTCGTTCGGCCCGCCGACGGCGGACACCTCGGCGCCGATCATGGAGGCGTGTCCGAACGACATCTCGCTCTCGCCGCCACCGTGCTGCTGGTGCTCCTCCCCGGCGGCACCCGCTGCCGACGGAAGCGCCAGCTTGACGAGCGGCACGGCCGCGAGCGCGGGCGCGGCGCCGATCAGAAGCTGCCGGCGGGAAACTCCGGTTTTCGCCATGGCGAAAGTGTACGTTCGCTTGGACGCGACGGCAACCTTTCGCCGCCCCGGCTACTCCCGCGCGAAGCGCTCGAGCTGGAGAACGCCCGTGCCGGAGCCCGCATGCTCGACCTGGAGCGTCGTGTGGCTGATCCCGTAGTCCCGCTCGAGCAGCTGCTCGAGCTCCCGGCGCCGCGCGTGGCAGTCGTCTCCCGGCTCGACGAGCACGTGGGCAGCCAGGGCCGGAAAGCCCGACGTGATCGTCCAGATGTGCAGGTCGTGGACGTCGACGACACCCCGGACCGACGCCATCCTGCGGCCGACGTCGGCCGCGTCGATGCCGCGCGGGGTCGCCTCGAGCAGGATCCCGACCGCGTCACGCAGCACCGACCAGGAGCTCGCGATGATCAGCGCTGCGATGAAGATGGAGACGAGCGGATCCGCCTCGAGCCAGCCCGTGGCGAGGATAACGACACCGGCGACCACCGTTCCGAGCGACGCGAGCCCGTCGCCCAGCAGATGGAGGGCTGCCGCGCGGAGGTTCAGGCTCGAGGCCTCGAAGCGCCAGAGCAAGCCGCCGGTGACGAGGTTGACCACGATGCCGATCGCCGCGACGACCACGACCCAGCCGGCCTCGACCTCGGGCGGGTCGGACAGGCGCTCGACGGCCTCGACGATGATCCAGATCGAGACGGCGACGAGGATGACGCCGTTTGCCAGCGCCGACAGGATCTCTGCTCGCTGGAAGCCGAAGCTGCGCCGCGCCGTCGGCGGCCGGCCTGCGAGCCAGACGGCGCCGAGGGCGATCCCGAGCGCAGCGACGTCAGAGAGGTTGTGCGCCGCGTCGGCGAGGAGCGCGAGACTGTCCGTGAGGACGCCGGCCACCGCCTCGGCGGCCGTGTAGGCGAGGTTCAGCGCGAGCGCGATCCAGAGGGCCCGGCGCTGGCCACCGCGCGCGGTGGCCAGCCCGGCGTGGTCGTGACCCTGGGCGTGCGCGTGCGCCATGCACCCAGTATCGCCGCCGGGCCCGTCAGAGAGTGACCGTCGTCACCCCTCGCGCCCGGCCGCGCCTGCCCGCGTCGGCGACGACGGTGATGCGCCAGCGCCCCAGCATGACGAAGCGAATCGTTCCCTTGTAGATGCCGGCGCCGCGCTGGCGAAGCCTCACGCCGGCCATGGTCATGACGTGCCCCGGCAGCGACATCTTCGCCAAGGCGACGACCGCCGCCCCGCGAACGGGCTTGCCAGCCTTCGTCAGGCGCACGACGACCACCCTGGCGTTTCCGGATCCCGGGGCGACTTCGATCTCGACCTTCGGCCTGGCGGCAGAGGCCGGGCCCGCGAGCACCAACGCGACCGCGACGACCAGGATCAGCTTGAGCCTCATGCACCTGGATACGCGCCCGAGGGCGCATCGGTTCAGCGCGGGCTCCGGCCCCAGGTGCGTTTCCAGCGCTTGCGCGCGGCGAGCCAGTTGAGCCACTCCCAGTACCAGCGCGGGATCGGGCTCGGCGACCCCGGACGCGCGCCGCGCTTCGCCGGGGAGGTCTCCTGCCAGCGCCTGAGCGACCACGCCCAGCGCGGGATCCTGCGAGGGATGCTGCCGGGCCGCGCAGGCGGCGGGGGCGGCACGACGGGCGGCTCGGTCGGGGCGATGCCGAGCTTGAAGGAGCCGTTCGCGGGGCGAACGTCCGGCCCGGCCTCGATCGTCCACCGGTACCGGCCTTCGGGGGCCCCGGTTCCGTCCCAGGTCCAGTCGACGAGCGTCCCGGTGCCGCGTGCGAGCGCTCCGACGAACCCGGGCGGGCCGCTGATCGTAACCGTCCAGTCGCGTGCGTCGGACAGCCTGCCGCTGAAGCGAACGATCCGCTTGTCCTGCCGCTCGGCCCGCGGCTCGAAGAGCTTCGGAAGGCCCGTTTCCGCAGCCGCGGCGGCGATGGAGCCGAGCCGCGCGTGGAGCCTGGCCCCCGGGCAGGCGGTGTTGTTCACGTCCCGGTGGCCGGAGACCGCGTTCAGGGTTCGCGTGCGACCGTTGCCGACGTAGCTGACGACCGACAGCGGATCGACGTGTGCGAGATCGAGACGCCAGGCCAGGAGACGGGCGATCGCGTCGAGCCCGGCCTGGGGCGGATTCTGCCCCTCGAAGTTCCCGAGCAAGGCGACCCCGGTCGAGCCGTTGTTGAAGTTGAGCGCGTGGGCGCCGATGACGTTGCGATCGACACCGCCCCGCCGCCCCTCGAACACCTGGCCGAACCGGTCGACGAGGTAGTTGTAGCCGATGTCGTTCCAGCCGTTGCCCTCGACGTGGTAGACCTGGATCGCGCGCACGACCGCGGCCGAGCGCGCCCGCGAGGACGGGCTTCTCCCGGCTGTGTGATGCACGAGCGCGAGGATCAGCCGGTGCGCGTACCGTGGCTTGGCACGAACGATGCCTTCGTTGGCGCCCCAGTCGGAACGGGTCAGGATCGCGGGCATCTCGGCTGCCGCGGCCCGCTCGACGACGCTCGGCAGCGGCAGATGGTTGGTCGGGCTCGCGACGTAGTGGCCGCGCACGGCCCGGACGTTCCCGGCCACACGGAGCTGCACCGCGTCCGAGCCGCCGGTCCACACCGGCGTCCCGATCGTCCACCCTTCGCGGCTCACCTCGGAGCCGTCGGCGTCGGGGAGCTCGTGGACGACGGCCTGCTGCCAGCCGCTCCAGGCGCCGGCGTCCCTGGTCCGGAACCAGACGCTGCCGTCGCCGCGCCAGTGGAGGCCGAAGAGATCGAACAGCGGGACCTCCTGGATCGCCGGCGCCGACGCGCCCCGGCCGCCGGCTCGCGCCGCTGCGAGGGACTCGTCCCGGACCGTCATGGTCGGTCGGCCGGGCTGACCGGTGACGAACGCCGCGATCTCGTCGAGCGCATCGGCAGCCCGGGCCGCGCGGGCGCCTGCCAGTCCGAGAAGCCCGCCGGCCGCGGAGACGAGGAGCCGCCGACGGCCGAGAACCGGATCGGTGGACGGGCTCGGAGGTGTCGGACGGTCAGCCATGGTGGGCCCTCTGAGGAGGGAGCTCAGGCCACCCGGAGACTTCGCGGGTCGCGCGAACACCCCTTCCTGTCCGTCCCTGACGGTACAGAACGCGTGTAAAGAAGACGTTTGGTCGCTTCCCGCCGGGCGCTACCGGCAGGGAGCCGTCTCAGTGATCGTGCGTGTGATCGCCTTCGAGGCCGGCCTCGTGCGCGTGCGGATGCGAGTGAACGCGGTCGCCGTGACTGTGCTCGTGCTCGTGATCGACATGCTCGTGGTCGTGCTCGTCGTGGGCATGCGAATGCGTCGTGTCGCCGTGGTTGTGCTCGTGGGCGTGCGGCTGCTCGTGCTCGTGGGCGCTCATGATCCTCCAGTGGTCGACGCCTGAAGGATTGCAGATCACGCTGCCGGGCCGGGCGCCGGGACGCCGGCGTCCCGGCGCCGGACGAGCCCGCTGAGGCGGCCTGCCCTTCGGCTGCCGGTCGCGACGAAGACGACCGCGAAGAGCGCCGCGCTCGTCAGGACGATCGTCGCCCCGGACGAGACGTCGAGGTGATAGCTGAGGTTCATACCGACGAAGCCCGAGAGCGCGCCGATCAGCGTTGCGAGCACGAGCATCCGCCCGAACGAGTTCGTCAGCATCCGCGCGACGACCGCCGGGATGACGAGAGCAGCTGCGACCAGGGTCACGCCGAGGATCTGCATCGTCGCGATGATGCTCGAGGCCAGCAGGAACGCGAGCAGTGCCTCCACCCTCGCCGCCCGCACGCCGAAGACGTCGGCCACGTCGGGATCGAAGGCGGTGAAGAGAAGCGGCCGGTAGAAGAAGACGACGACCGCGACGACGACGACTGCGACGACGGCGAGAACGACGATGTCCTGTGCCGTGACGCCGAGGACGTTCCCGAAGAGCGCCGCCTCGAAGTTCCGCGTGAACGAGTGGTAGCGGCTGACGAGGGCGAGACCGACCGCGAACGACGCGGTCGTGATCACGCCGATCGCCGCGTCGGCACCGATCGACCGCCTGCGCGCGACGCCGTTGATGAGCAGCGCCGACGCGAACCCCCAGATTCCCGCGCCGAGAAAGAAGTTGACGGAGACGATGTAGCTCACGACGGCGCCGCCGAAGATCGCGTGCGAGAGCCCGTGGCCGATGTAGCTCATCCCGCGCAGCACGACGAACACGCCGATGAGACCGCAGAGCGCTCCCGCGAGGACGGCGACGATCACGCCGTTGACGAAGAACTGGAACTGAAACGGCTCGAGGAGAACGCTCATTCGTGATGGTGCCCGGCGAGCGGCGCCGTGGCGCTGTAGGGATCGAGGACGACGAGGAGGCCGGCGTGCTCGAGCACCTCGAGCGGTGCGCCGTACGTCCGCTCGAGCACGTCCGGACGCAGCACCTCGACCGGCGGGCCGACGGCCGTGACCTCCACGTTCAGGCAGACGAGGGTCGGCAGGTGCGTGGCGATCCCGTTCAGGTCGTGGGTCGTGAGGAGGATCCCGATGCCGTCCTCGTTCAGTTCGCCCAGGAGATGGAGCAGCTCGTGCCGGGTCTTGAAGTCCACGCCGGACGTCGGCTCGTCGAGCAGGAGCAGCTGGGGATCCCGCATCAGCGCCCGTGCGATGAAAACGCGCTGTTGCTGGCCGCCCGAGAGCTCGAGGATGTGACGTCCCGCGAGGTCGCCCAGGCCCAGGCGGTCGAGCAGCGTACGCACCCGAACATGCTCGCTATGCGTCGCCCAGGGCAGGCGTCGGACGTTTGCCTGTCCCATGAGCACTACCTGCTCGACCGTGACCGGGAAGTGCCAGTTGACGGTCTCGAGCTGCGGGACGTACGCGATCGACAGCCCGCGGGCGCGATGCACGCCGCCGGCGATCGGCCGTACCTGGCCGGCGACGCAGCGCAGCAGGGTCGTCTTTCCCGAGCCGGAGGGACCGAGGACTCCGACGAAGTCGCTCGCGTGAACCGTCAGGTCGACGTCTGCGAGGACGGGCCGCTTGCCATAGCTGCAGGTGACACCGTGCAGCTCGACCAGCGGCTCCGTCCCCGAAACAGATGTCATTGCGGGTAGACCGCCTCGTCGCTGACCGGATTCGACGTGTCGACCGCCTCGAGCGCGGACGCGTCTCCACCGAGCGCGTTGACGATCGTCACGTAGTCGAACTGCAGGAGACCGAGCAGGGAGTGGTCGGGAGCCCCGGGCTCGGCCGGGAGATCGTCGTCGCGCAGGTCGTCGACGTACTGTGCGCCGCCTTCGCCGGCGATCTGATCGAGTACCGGGCTCGGGAACACCTCGGACCCGAAGATCGCCGGGATGCCCTCGGACTCGATCTGTGTGATCAGGTCGCCGACTTCCTTCGGCGTCGGCTCGGAGAAGTCGGCGGGCTGCACCGCGCCGATCACCGTCCAGCCGAAATCGCGGGCGAAGTAGGGAAACGAGTCGTGGTAGGTGAGCAGCTTCCGCGCTTCTTCCGGGACGGTCCGCGTGGCCTCCTCGAGCGCGGCCGAGAACTCGTCGATCTGGGCGGCGAGCTGCTCGTAGTTCGCCTGGTACGCCTCGGTGTTGGCCGGGTCGCGCTCGGCCAGCGTGTCCTTGACGATCTCGGCGTAGCGTTTCGCATAGTTCGGGTTGGTCCAGAGGTGCGGGTTCGGATCGCCTGCCTCCTCGGGGAAGGAGAAGTCGTAGATGAACTCCTCCTCGGTGATCGTCCCGTCGCCGAGCTGGACGATCTCGGCTCCTTCCTTCAGGTTCGCCTCGGCGAGCTCCCTGGTCGGCTCCTCCAGGTGGAGGCCGTTGACGAAGATCAGATCTGCGCTCGCGAGCAGCTTGGCAACGCTCGGAGCCGGCTCGAACTCGTGCGAGTTCTCGCCCTCGGGAACGACGCCCTCGACGTCGGCGAGACCGCCCGCGACGTTGGCAACGATGTTCGTGAGCGGTGACACGGTGGCGACGACCTTCAGCCGCTCCCCGTCCGCGGCCGTCGTCGCGGCCGGCGTGATGGCGGCGGTGCCGCTTTCCGAGCCGCCGCAGCCCGCCGCTGCGACCGCGAGGGCCGGGACGGCGAGAGCGGTTGCGAGCAAGAGCGCGATCCTACGCATGGTCTCCTCGATGAGTCGTCCGCTCGCGGCCACAAGCTGCGCAGAGCCCGACGAGCGGGAAATGGCTGAAGCGCACCTCGAAGCCGTACCGGCTACGGATCGTCTCGCGGACGTCGTCGAGCTCGGCGGGATCGAGCGCGCGGATTCGGTCACAGGCCTCGCAGATCAGGTACTCGCGCTCCCCCTGGCCGACCAAGGCGTAGAGGCCCGGGCCATGGCCGAGATGGACATGACGCACGAGCCCGATCGCCTCGAAGGTCTCGAGGTTCCGGTACACGGACGTGAGGTCCGAGGTCGGCAGCCGGCCTTCGAGGCCCCGCGGCGATCAGCTCCGCCGAGACGGGGCCGTCGGCGGCGAACAGCGCCTCGACGACCAGGCGCCGCGCGGCGGACACGCGCAACCCGTGCTCGCGGAGCACCGCACAGGCCGCCGAGACGCTTTCGACGTGGAGGGGAGGAGTGAGAGAGGAGACCGTCATCGCGAATCCACCCCTTGTTCGCTCACGCTGCTCTTGCGGTTCGGTTGCAATTACAACCGAGTTGCATGAGGCGCGTCAACCCGGCCCGCGGCGCGGGCCGGGCAAGGGAGTGACGCGCCTACGAGACGCCCGGAAGGGCGCGGATCGTCATGGCGATGCCGAAGACGAGAATCACGATCGCGCTGGCCGCGGGCAGGAGCCGCACCACCGGCCCCTGAAAGCTCGCCCGCTTGAAGACGCCCTTCGCGCCGATGGCGAGGAGCCCGATCCCGCTGATCGTGGCCGCCAGGCCGAGCGAGAAGGCGACGATGAGGACGAGGCCGTAGCCGACGCGATGCAGCGAGATCGCGGCGAGCAGGACGACGAGCGCGGTCGGGCAGGGCAGGAGCCCTCCGGAGATCCCGACGGCGAGCAGGCCCTTCCACCCCATCCCGGGCTCGGGAACGTGGTGATGGTGGTGCTTCCCGCCGTGCGAGTGCCCGTGGGAATGCCCGTGATCGTGATGGTGACCGTGTGGATGGTCGTGATCGTGCTCGTGATCGTGCGAGTCGTCGTGATCGTGCGGATGACCGTGCGAATGGTCGTGATCGTGCGGATGACCGTGCTCGTGGTCGTGCGCGTGGCTGTCGCCGAGGGCAGCGCTTCGCCTGCCGCGAAGCCAGTCGAGCACGCGCAGGCGGAAGACGCTGATCCCGACGGCGACGACGAGCAGCGCCGCGATCAGGTTCATCCACGGGTAGAGCTGCTCGGGAACGATGAACTCCGACAGCGCGAGCGTGATCAGGCCGAGGGCGAAGACGCCGATCGTGTGCGTGATCGTGACGATCCCGCCCAGGTAGAAGGCATGGCGCGCCGTCCCGCGCGTCCCGACGAGATAGGCGGCGACGATCGCCTTTCCGTGCCCCGGGCTGAGCGCGTGGGCCGCCCCCCAGAACATCGCCAGAAGGAGCGAGACGGCGACGACCGCCGCGCTCAGATTGTCTTTCGTGATCAGGCTCGCAAACCCGCTCTCGGTTCCCGACGACACACGGGACGGTGCCTCGAGCTGCCGGCCGTCGATCGCCGGCGGTGCACCGGCGGTCGCGCCCGGCGTGAGCTGCGCGGTCGCCGAGGTGACATCGAGCGGGCTCTGGAGGAGATCCTGCGGATAGGCGCGCAGCTCGTCGCTCGCCGAGGTCGAGCCGACGCTCGGCGCCTCGACGGTCGCGTCCGCGTCGGGCGGCGCGATGACGATCTCCTTCCAGCCGAGGCGATCCCGGTAGTTCCCGTCGCTGTAGGCAAGCGTCCCGCCGCCGTCCGGAACCGGGCCGGCCTCGACGACGAGCTCGAGCCGCGTCGTATCGAGCCCGCCTACCCCCTTCGGGAACGCGAGCGCCCGGTCGAGCTCCGTCAGCTCGAGCCGCTTCCCGTCCACCGTCAGCGTCAGGTTGGCGACGATCTCGTCCGCGAGCGAGGCCCCGTAGGACTCCTCGCCGAGCCGCTCCACCTCGCCCTTGGCCTGGAACGTCGGGATCTCGGCCAGGTCGAGCACGTACACCACGTAGATCCGGTCACCGGAAGGCTGGACGCGGCTGTACTGGTTGATCGTGAAGTTCCCGAGCGGGTGAGCCGACGCCAGCGGTGGGACGAGCAGGACGACGATCACGGAGAGGAGCAGGAGCAGGCGCTTCATGCGATTTCCTCCCTCGCGATCGGCGCGTGGATGAAGGAGAAGCTCGGGTTGATCTCGAGCGCCTTGCCGAGGTACTCGCGCGAGGCGTCCTCGTTGCCGACGCAGCGCTCGATCATGCCCCGGTGGAAGAGCATCACGGGATCGAGGGTCCCGAGGCGAAGCGCGCTCACCGCGTGAGCCCGCGCCTCGTCGCAGCGCCCGTTCTTGTAGAGGGCCCACGCGAGCACGTCCTCCGCCGCGACGTTCGGTGCGGTGTCGTAGGCCTCCTGTGCCCTGGCGAGGGCATCCGCGACGTCGCGGTCCCGGTCGAGGTCGAAGAGCGCCGTCTGCAGCTCCGTCCGCACGCCGCTTGCCGCGAGCAGCTGCTCCATCGCCTCGACGAGCGCGTACGCGTCCTCGGCCTCGGACGTCCGCCCGGCGGCCGTGAGAACGTCGCCCAGCAGGATCGCGTGCTGCGGTGTCGGCAGGCGGTCGACGACGACCCGCAGGCGCTCGACGGCGGCGGCGAAGTCGCCTCGGGCGGCCTCGACGCGCGCGAGCCCCGCCTCCGCATGGACGTAGCCCGGATAGCGGTCGAGCGCCTTCCGGTAGGCGGACTCGGAGCGCTCGAGGCGGCCGTTCGTGAAGAGCAGGTTGCCGAGCTGAACGCGGGCCCAGGCGTCGTGCTCGGGGACGCCTTCGTTGAGCTCGAACGCCAGCTCGATCGCCTCGACGGCCTCCGCCGGCCGGCCGAGCAGCTCCCGCGCGTACGAGACCCGCGCGAACGAGCCCGCGCTCGGGGAGAGCACGGCCACGCGATCGAGGATCGGGAACGCTTGCTCGTACCGCCCGAGGTTGAGCAGCGCGTCGGCCTTCGCGGCCAGCGCCGACGCATCGTCGGGATTCCGCTCGAGGGCTCTCTTCGCGAAGGACAGCGCATCGTTCCAGCGATGCCGCGCGACGGAGAGCGTCGCGAGACCGGTAAGCGCGAGCGGTTCCTGGTTCTGGAGCGACACGGCCCGCCGCAGGGCCTTCTCCGACAAGTCGAGAAACGCCGGGTCGCCGGTCTCCCGCTGTCGCTGCTGATAGGCGAGGCCGAGGAGGGTGAGCGACGGGACGTCGTAGCGGTTCGCGGCCACGTTCGCCTCGAGCGCCTTCACGAAACCCGCGGTGTCGCCGGTCGAGAAGCCAGCGAGCAGCCGCTCGATCTCGGCGCTCGTGTCCCTGATGACCACCGGGATGTCGGGAGACGCCGCCTTGGCTACCGGTCGTGATTCGTTCGAGAAGACGCCGCCGAAGAAGAGTGCGAGAACGAGAAGGCCCGTGACGGCGGCTGCGGCGGCGATGCTGGCTCGTTTCATTGCGCTTCGATCTCTCCCTTGGGCTTCGGATTCGGGTCGGAGGGCACCGACACGCGGCGCCCTCCGACCCGAGTGAAGTGCTCCCGTCTAGGACTGAGGCGCCGCCAGGTACGGGAACGAGGACGGGAACTGAACGTCGTTCGCCGGGACGCAGTCGGTCGTCACGAGGCCCTCGGAGATGAGCCCGAGCTCCGCGTCGATGACGTCGTCGGCCAGCTTGCGGCCGTTCAGGAATCCCTGCGAGCTGCTCGTGTCGTACGTGAGCAGGTCGGGCAGGAGGATGTCGGCCAGCCCATTGATCGCGCCGGCATCGTCGGACGGATCGTCACCAGCGCCGTCGTTCAGGCTGAACAGCGTCTGGAGCGTGTTGACGACCTCGCCGCGGAAGTTGGCCTGGTCGTCCTTGGGCTGTGCATGGTTGAAGTCGCTCTTCTGGGAGTCGCCCGCGTTGTCGGGCGGGATCGGGTTGTTGGGGATGAACACCGTGGCGATCGCAGGACGCCCCATCCGGTCGTTCTGCTCGCCGCCGATGGTCGTGGCGGCCCAGAAGCCGATATTCGTGCTGTCGCCGTTCAGCTGGCGGTCGGGCACCTCGAGGACGATCGACGACACGTTGGTGCCGGCGAAGAAGTCCGGGCGGGAGCCCTGGCCGCTGCAGCCGATGAACGACTGAGCGTCGTTCGACGGATCGTCGTCGAGCGGCGCCGTGATGTTGAGGAAGCCCTGGAGGTCGAAGAAGAACGGGTCGTCGCGCATGCCGGCGAACAGCTTCACGCCGCCACCCGAGACCGCCCTGGGGCTCGACCCGAACTTCGTCGTCCGTCCCCGGGTGAAGGGGATGATGACGTTGCCGTTTCGCCGAAGCTGCACGGTCTGCACGCCGTTCCGCGGCTTGCCGAAGCGCACCGAGTAGCGGACGTCGGCGACAGCGTCACCGTCGTTGTCGATGTTGAGCCAGTATCCGAGCCGCTTGTTCGCGCTCACGCCCGGGATACCACGCCCGAAGTACGCGGGCGTGCCGCCCGCGGTCAGACCGTTCACGTTGACGACGAGCACGGTCCTGTCCGGGTTTGTCGGCGACTCGAACGCGTAGATGTCGGTGATGTCTGCGCGGTTGTCGCCGCCGGGCGGCATCAGGCCCGGCGAATCACGGTGATCCGCTGCCCGTGCGGGAGAGGGCCCGCCGAGCTGCGTCACCAGGAGCGCCGCAAGAAGCCCGGCCAGACCGACGGCGAGGGCCGCGATCCAGAGCGTCCTACGGCTGTGTGCGAGTGGGTGAGTCAATGGGATCTCCTTTCTCTCCACCCCGATCTACGGCGTTCATTCGCCGCACGCCCGCTAGTGGTTCGAACCGAACCCACCCGCGCCGCGAACTCGTGACATGACGTCCACCCGCCGCGTGGTAGCGTTGCGGCCGTCCCGCGGAATCGGGTCGCGCATGCCCATCGATCTCGCCCATCTGTCGGACGAAGCGCTGGTCGCACTCGTCGCGCGGGGGGACGACGTCGCGCTCGCCGAGCTCTACGACCGCTGGGGCCGGGTCTCCTACGGCCTGGCGCTGCGCATTCTCCGAGACGAGGGCCTCGCCGAGGACGCCGTCCAGGAGGCGTTCGTCGCCGTGTGGCGCTCGGCGGCGAGGTTCGTACCCGAGCGGGCGAAGGCGTCGACGTGGATCCTGACGCTCGTCCATCGCCGGGCCGTCGACCTCGTCAGGCGGAGCGAGCGCAGGCGGACGGAGCCGCTCGACGACGAGCCGCAGCTCGCAGATCCGTCGACAGAAACGGAGGAGGTCGCCTGGCTCCATTTCGAGCGCGAGCGCGTCCAGGCAGCGCTGAAGAAACTTCCCGACCAGCAACGAGAGGCGCTCGAGCTCGCCTACTACGGCGGCTTCACGCAATCGGAGCTGGCAGAGAGGCTCGGGCAGCCTCTCGGTACGATCAAGAGCAGGATGTTCGCCGGCCTCAGCCGACTGCGCGAGCTGCTGCAAGAGGCCGGTACGGAGGATCTCAGATGGAACCCGAGCGAGTCGACGAACTGATCGCGGGCCACGCGCTCCGCGCGCTGTCGCCCGAGGACGAGCGGGAGCTCGAGGAGCACCTGCGCCGCTCGCCCGAGGCGCGCGAGCAGTTCGCCACGCTCGAGGAGACGGCCGCCGCGCTGGCGTTCGCGGTCGAGTCGCCGGCTCCGCCGGCCTCCCTCCGCGAGCGCATCCTCACCGAGGCGTCGACCGATGCGCCGGAGCAGTCGAACGTCGTCCCCTTCCGACGCCGCGCGGTGGTGCCGATACTCGGCGCAGCCGCCGCCGTCGCGGCCGGGGTTGCGATCGGCCTCGGAGTCTGGGGATCGTCCCTGTCGAGCTCGCTCGACGAAGAGCGGGCGGCAGGCGCACGGCAGGACGAGGTGCTGGCGCTCTTCGCGGAGCAGAGCTCGGAGCGGTTCCCGGTCTCCGGCGCCAACGGCACCCTCGTCGTCGCCGACGACGGCCAGGCGGGCCTCGTGCTCTCCGGCTTCGAGGAGGCTCCAGCAGGAAAGACCTGGGAGGTCTGGGTGATCGAGGGCGAGACGCCGGTGCCGGCGGGTCTCTTCGTCGGCGGAGGCGGAGAGTCGGTCGTACCGCTCACCCGTCCAGTGCCCGCAGGCGCGACCGTCGCCGTGACGCTCGAGGCCGCCGGCGGCGTCGATCAGCCGACGAGCGACCCCGTGTTCGTCGCCCCGACCGTCTGACGTAGCTCTGCGACGCGGTCGAGCCAACGCGTGGCTTCGAGGCGCTCGAAGACTTCGCCGGCTCCATCCAGCAGCGGGTCGGCATCAGCGGACCGGCCGTGGCCGATGAACCACTCGGCCAGCTCGAGGTCCGCGACTGCCGCCCAGAAGACCATCCCTAGGTCGCGAAAGCGCTCGGAGGCCTCGGCGAACGCGGCCTCAGCAGAGGAGTTCGCCCCCGCGAGTCGCGCTCGAAAGCGACGGCATTGCGCGTCGAGGTACGGCGGCCGTCGCCCGGAGGGAATCTCCTCGATCATCGCTACCACTTCCTCGACGGCGCTCAGCTCGCCCAGCGCCAGCCGCGCCTCGGCGGCCTCGATGAGGCCTTGCTTGACGGCCTGACTGCCCGAGCCGAACGCGCCGCGGGCGAGCTCTGCGCCCTCGAGGCCGAGCGCCACCGCCTCTGCGAGACGACCTTCGGCGCGGGCCGAAGCGGCCTTGGCCGTGAGATAGATCGACCGGTCCTGGATGTCGGCCGCGCTCTCGAGCGCCGCATACACGTCCACCAGCGCGCGCGCCTCGTCGAGGTCTACCGCGGTGCAGATGGATCTCCAGCACCCCGGAGAGCAGGCTCAGCGTCGTCGAGTCGCGCAACCTGTCCTCCGGGATCTGCGCCGCCGTGTCGAGGGCCTCCTGCCAGCGGCCGAGCCGGTACAGGGAATACGTCGTCTCGGCGAGGACCATCCATTCGTGCGGACGAGATCCGCGCCGCCGCGCAAGCTCGAGCCCCTCGCGGAGGTAGCCGAGCGCGTCGTCGTAGCGATCGTCCTGGAACGAGCTGTCGGAGAGGTTGATCAGGTGGCTGAGCGACTCGTCGGTCAGATCGTGCTCGCGCGCCAGGAGCAGACCCTGTTTCCAGAGGGCAAACGCCTCCACCTTTCGCCCCCGAGACTGCATGAGGATGCCCTTTTGGCCGAGTCCACGGGCGATGACGAGGGGAGCACCGAGGGATTCCCCGATCTCGAGCGCGAGCTCGAGGTGCTCGTGAGCCCGATCGAGGTCGCCGGTGAAGAGGTAGCCGCCCGCGAGAATCGACGCGAGCAGGCCGATGTCGTCGTCCGGCTCGTCGTCGCGCACGGCTGCGAACGCCTGTTCCGCGCGAGCGAGCGCCTCGTCGTAGCGGCCGGTTGTCCATTCGACCCAGGAGAGCCGGCCGGACACGCGCGCGGCGGAGTGCGTGTCGCCCGCGGTCTCGTAGACGGTCGCCGACTCACGCAGGAGCCGCTCGGCGATGTCGTAGTCCGAGGCGTACACGGCGAGCCAGCCGGCCCGATCGAGGAGAGCGCCGCGCTCACCGAGGTCGTCCGTCAGCGAGGCGGCCCGTTCAACGTACTTGGCGGCTTCGCCTGCAGCCGCGAGCGATTCGGCTCTCGCCGCGGCGCGAAGGAGCGCGCCGGCTGCCTTGTCTCGTACCGCGACCGCATCGGGCGCGTCGGCGACCGCCTCGGCCGCGGACAGGTAGTGCGACGCGAGCACCTCGGCGATCTCGTCCTCGGCGGGAAACGCGCTCTCCAAGTGCTCGGCCGCGGCGAGGTGGCGAGCCCGGCGCTCGCGTTTCGACAGCGTCTCGTAGGCGACATGGCGCACGAGGTCCTGCAGGAACCCGTACTGCCCCTGCTCGGGCGAGCGTGGGTCGGTCTGCAGCGAGAGGATCTCCTTGCGCACGAGCCCGGCGAGCAGCGGGCCGAGCTCGTCCTCGCCGATCCCCGAGACCGCGGCCAGCCCCTGCGAGCGTGAACGTCTTGCCGAGAACGGAGCCGTCTTGGAGCAAGCGCCGCTCGTCGACCGGGAGGCCGTCGAGGCGAGCCGCGATCAACCCGTGCAACGTCTCCGGTACCTCCAGTGAGACGACCTCCCCCGTGACCCGGTACACAGCGCCCTCCTGGGCGAGGAGGCCGCGGTCGAGGAGCATCCGCACCGTCTCGACCGCATAGAGGGGAACGCCTTCCGCGCGTGTCAGGATCTGCTCCTGGAGCTCGCCCGCGAGTCCTGGAACGAGCCCGTCCAGGAGGCGCGCCATCGCCTCCGGGGAGAGCGGCTCCAGGTAGAGAGACGTGAAGTTCCGGTGTCCGGCGCCCCACGTCGGGCGGCGCTCCGCGAGCTCGGGCCGCGCGAGCGTCGACGACGTAGAGCGGGCTCGAGCGCGACCGCTCGAGCAGGTATTCGACGAAGTCGAGCAGGCTCGCGTCCGCCCACTGCAGGTCCTCGAACAGGAGCACTGTCGGAAAAGCGTCTGCAAGGCGCTCGAAGAACAGGCGCCAGGCGGCGAACAGGTCCGCCCTATCGGCCGCTCGATGCTCCTCGAGGCCGAGCAGCTGGGCGAGCCTGGGCTCGACGAAGCTGCGCTCGCCTGCATCCAGCAGGTGCTCGGAGAGTGTCGCGCGCAGCTTGCGGAGCGCCGAATCGGGCGGTTCGTCCTCGGCGATCCGTGACCGCATCCTGATCATGTCGGCGAGCGCCCAGTAGGTGACGCCTTCGCCGTAGGCGAGGCAACGGCCGCGATGCCAGTACACGTCGTCCGCGAGCCCGTCGATGTACTTGGAGAACTCCCAGGCGAGGCGCGACTTCCCGATACCGGCGATGCCCGTCACCGAGACGAGATGGGCCTTGTGCTCGTCGGCCG
Organism: uncultured Thermoleophilia bacterium; assembly: GCA_963819905.1. Lineage (GTDB taxonomy): Bacteria > Actinomycetota > Thermoleophilia > Gaiellales > Gaiellaceae > CAWCQC01. The sequence goes on along the minus strand of CAWFXP010000001.1, from coordinate 285,377 downwards.
ACGCGTGGAAGAGGTCCTTGACGAGACGCAGCTCGCGATCGCGGCCGACGAAGGGCGCCTCGAGGCCGACGGAGCGGTGCGCGCCCTTGCGCTCCGAGATGACCCGGAGCGCCCGCCACAGCTCGACCGGCTCGGACTTCCCCTTGAGCTCGTGCGGTCCCGCCGGCTGGTAGGCGATCGCAGCCTCGCTCGCTCGCCGGGTTGTCTCGCCGACGAGCACCGTGCCCGGCTCGGCCGCGGACTGCACCCGCGATGCCGTGTTGACGAGATCGCCGGCGACCATGCCCTCACCCTCGGCACCGAGCGTAACCGCGGTCTCGCCGGTCATCACGCCCGCGCGGGCGGCCAGCTCCGGCGCGCCGACCTCGTGGCCAAGCACCTCGACCGCGGCCACGAGATCGAGCGCCGCCCGCACGGCCCGCTCGGCGTCGTCCTCGGTCGCGGTCGGGGTTCCCCACGCCGCCATCACGGCGTCGCCGATGAACTTCTCGACCGTGCCTCCGTAGCGCTCGATCAGCGTCCGGGCGGTCTCGAAGTACTCGAGAGAGGAGCTCGCGCACCTCCTCGGCATCCCGGGACTCGGACAGCGTCGTGAAGCCGACCAGGTCGGCGAAGAGCACGGAGACGAGGCGCCGCTCGGCAGACGGCTCCACGCGGGCGAGAGCCGGCGGAGGCGCAGCCGCGCCGTCGAGCGCGGCCCCGCACTGGTAGCAGAACTTCCGCCCGGGCTCGTTGTCTCCTCCGCAGGCGGGGCACGCGGACGCCAGGCCGGTGCCGCACTCCCCGCAGAACTTGGCATCGGGCCGATTCTCGCTTGCCGCAGCTCGGACAGACCGCCATCCCGATCGGAGCCTACTCCACAAGCCGCGTCTACACTTTGCTGTTCGTGCTGCGCCGAGAACGAGCCGTAACGGGGCGCCGGGGAAGCCCCGGCGACGCATTCGCAAGCTGCGCTTCGCCCTCCTCCTCGCCATCCTCGGGCTCCTGTGCCTCGCGACGTTCACGTTCGGCTTCGTGACCGCGATCGCGACCGACGTTCCCTCGCTCGATCCCGCCAAGGCGCGGAAGGCGGAGCGGAACGGGTACATCTACGCGGCCGACGGTACCGTCCTCGCGGTTCTGCGCAGCGACCAGAGCCGCATCCTCGTCGGCTCCTCGGAGATCTCGCCGATCATGAAGCAGGCGATCGTCGCGGTCGAGGACCGCCGGTTCTGGGAGCACCGCGGGGTCGACCTTCGCGGCATCCTCCGCGCTGTCTGGAACGACGTCCGGAACAAGGAGCTCGTGCAGGGCGGCTCGACGATCACCCAGCAGCTCGTCAAGAACACCTACATCAAGCCAGAGCGAACCGTGAGCCGGAAGCTGAAGGAGGCCGCTCTCGCGTGGCAGCTCGAGCGCCGCTGGTCGAAGGACCGGATCCTGACGACCTACCTGAACACGATCTACTTCGGCAACGGCGCCTACGGGATCGAGATGGCCGCCAAGGTGTACTTCAAGAAGCACGCGAGCGAGCTGTCACTCCCCGAGGCGGCGCTCCTCGCGGGGATACCGGCCAACCCGACCGCCTACGACCCCGTGGCGAGCCCGACGCGGGCGCTCGACCGCCGCAGCACCGTGCTCGCGCTGATGTTCGGGCAGGAGCTGATCACGAAGACACAGTACGAGGCCGCGAGGCGGGCTCCGCTTCCGAGCGCAGAGCAGGTGGGCCTGCCCGGCACGCGTGGCCCGGCCCAGTACTTCGCCGAGTACGTCAAACAGCAGCTGATCGACTACTACGGGTCGGGCAAGGTCTTCGGCGGCGGGCTCAGGGTGCACACGTCGATCGACCTGCGCCTTCAGAAGCTCGCGCAAGAGGCGATCGACAAGTGGCTGACGAGGAAGAACGGGCCCGCGGCCGCGCTCGTCGCGATCGACCCCACGAACGGGCGGGTGCTCGCCATGGTCGGAGGCGACGGCTTCTCGAAGAGCCAGTTCAACCTGGCCACCCAGGGCGAGCGCCAGCCCGGCTCGTCGTTCAAGCCGTTCGTGCTCGCGGCCGCTCTCGGCCAGGGCGTCTCGCCCAACACGACCTACCCGTCGAAGCCTCAGGTGATCAACATCGGCGACAAGCTCTGGGCTGTCAGCAACTACGAGAACGCCTACCTGGGCGCGGCCAACCTTCGCACGGCCACGATCTACTCCGACAACACGGTGTACGCCCAGCTGACCGCGCAGCTCGGGCCGAAGCGCGTGGTCGAGACGGCGCACAAGCTCGGCATCCAGAGCCCGCTCGACAACTTCTTCGCGATCGGGCTCGGAGCCGAGGCGGTCAACCCGCTCGAGATGGCGAGGGCGTTCTCCACCTTCGCCAACGGCGGCAGGCGGGTGGACGGCGAGCTGCTCGGCAACGTCCCGCGCGTCATCCAGACGATCCGGGACGGCAAGAAGCTCCTCGACAACAGACCGGTCGCGCGACAGGTCGTCGACGAGAACCAGAACGCGATCCTGACGTCGATTCTGCAGGACGTCGTGCGCTACGGAACCGGGAAGCGCGCCGCTCTCGACGATCGTCCCGTGGCCGGCAAGACCGGGACGACCGAGAACTACGGCGACGCCTGGTTCGTGGGCTACACGCCCCAGCTCGCGGTTGCGGTCTGGGTCGGCTACCCGGACCGGCTCGAGCCGATGCTGAAGGAGTTCGGCGGAGACCCGGTCGCCGGCGGCACCTTCCCGGCGGCGATCTTCCGGACGTTCGCGAAGAACGCGCTCGAGGAGCTCGCTGCACCCCCGACGCTCTTCCCGACGCCCTCGTACGCCTACTCGTACCCGATCACCGTGACCTACCGCAACGGGCAGTGGCAGCGCGACAACGGGCAGTGCGAGGACACGTTCACGGTGGTGTTCTTCGAGGGGTCCGAGCCTGCGCGTACGGCGAACTGCAAGCCGAACGAGGTCGAGGTGCCGACCGTCGTCGGCGCGAACGTCCTCGACGCGGAGACACGCCTCGCGCAACAGTCCCTGGTGGCGGACAAGATCTACCGACCTGCCCGGCCCGGCGAGGAGCCGGGGATCGTCCTCGAGCAGAAGCCTGAAGGGGGAACGCTGGCGGCCTTCGGCACCGTCCGCCTGATCATCGCCAAGGCGGTCGGCGGCACGATTCCCCGGGTCGTCGGCCTGACGCTCGACCAGGCGAGGCTGCGGCTCGCCGACCGCGAGATCGAGGCCGAGGTCGAGGAGGTCGCGGGAGCGAGGCCCGGCGTCGTGATCGAGCAGCTTCCGCGCGCAGGCCTCGCCGCCGGGCCGAACATGATCGTGAAGCTCCTCGTCGGCGAGTAGGCGCGGGCAACTAGAGAACCAGCGGTCGCGACACGTACCGGCTGCCGCGCTCGCTGTAGCGCCACGGTCGTTCCACCGCCTTGCTGATCCCGACCCTCGGCGAGCGCACGACCTCGGCCGGGCCGCCCGGCGCGAGCAGCCGAAACGGCGGCCGGTCGAGCGGCAGCCCGTCGTGCTCGCCGGTGACGCCGAGCGCCTGGCAGAGCCGGCCGGGCCCCGAGCAGAGGAGCCGGAGATCGTCGGTGCCCCGTCGGCTCGCCATGACGTCGATCCCGTGCGTCGGCTCGAGCGCACGGACGAGCGCCGCGCTGGCGGCGCCTTCTTCGTCGCACACGAGGTTCATGCACCAGTGGATGCCGTAGGAGCGGTAGACGTAGACGTGGCCCGGCGGCCCGAACATGACCCGGTTGCGGGCGCTCGGCCCACCGAACGAATGGCTTGCCGGATCCGTCTGGTCGTAGGCCTCGACCTCGACGATCCGCCCGCCGACGCCGTCGACGAGGAGCGTGGCGCCGATCAGCTCGGGCGCGAGCTCGTGCACGCTGCGGGCGAACGCGGCGCGGCGCAGGCGCATCTCGCCGCTCGGCGCTACCCCTCGAACAGGCGCTCCGTGTCGCCCGGCGACGCCGTCGCCTCGAGCAGGCGGCGGGCGCGCCGGCCGAGGTCGTCCAGGTCGACGCCCGCCTCGGACTTGATCGACCGCTTCAGCAGCGTCCCGGCCCGCTCGGCGTCGGCGGCGACGCGCTCGGCGAGCGCGACCGCCTGGTCGAGGAGCTGCGAGCCCGCCGCGTCACGCTGACCCATGTCGAGCAGAATCGTCCGCTCCGTCCGCGAGGCGACGAGCGGCTCGGGGATCCCCTCCACCCAGACGACCGTCCTGCGGCCGCTCCCGCGCTGCTCGTCGGTGATCGGCTCGAGCGCGTAGATCCGGTCGGCGCGCGCGTACTTGCCGAACCCGAGGAAGATCATGCGTGCAGGAGCGTCGGCCATGGAGCGATTATCGCGCGCGAACGCGCGCGGGTCGAGGGCTTCCTCGAGCGACGCTCACTGGCGCTCGACGGCGGCGCGCAGGCGATCGACGACGTACTCCTGGTCGTCCGGAGCGAGCTCGGTGTAGAACGGCAGCGCGAGCAGGCGGCGACTTGCCTCCTCGGAGACGGGGCACATGCCCTCCGCGAAGCCGAAGCGCTCGCGCATGTAGGGCTGCAGGTGGATCGAGGGCAGGTAGCGACTCGTCGCGATGCCGCCGGCGGCCAGCTCCTCGATGATGCGCTCCCGATCGAGCTCGGCCGACAGGCGAACCGGATAGACGAACCACGAGCGGCGGTGCTCGGCGTCGTCCGCGAGGAGAACGCTCACGCCGTCGACGTCGGCGAGCAGTGCCGCGAAGCGCTCGGCGACGGCGGTGCGGCGGGGCAGGATCTCGTCCAGCTTCTCGAGCTGCGCGAGCCCGACCGCGGCCGAGAGGTCGTCGAGCCGGTAGTTGAAGCCGAACCGCGCGTGCTCGAGCCAGCCGCCCGAGTCGGCGCGACCCTGGTTCGCGAGGCTCTTCAGGAGGCGCCAGTCCTCCTCGCGATGGACGGCCACCGCGCCACCCTCGCCGGTCGTCACCTGTTTGTTGGGATAGAAGGCGAACACGGCCGGGTGGTCGAACGAGCCGAGGGGTCGTCCGCGGTATTCCGCCCCGAGCGCCTGGCAGGCGTCCTCGACGAGCGCGAGGCCGTTTGCCTGCGCGAGCTCTCGCAGCGGTTCGAGCTCGCACGGGTAGCCGAAGATGTCGACGGCGACGATCGCCCTGGTCCGGGGCGTGAGCGCGGCCGCCACGGCGGCCGGGTCGAGGTTCAGCGTCGCCGGGTCGACATCCGCGAAGACCGGAGTCGCGCCCTCGTACAGCACACAGTTCGCGGAGGCGACGAAGGAGAAGGGCGAGGTGATCACCTCGTCGCCCGGCCCGATGCCGGCCTGCCGCGCGCACAGGTGCAGCCCTGCCGTGCCGCTCGAGACGGCGGCGACGAACGGCGCTCCCACCCGGTCTGCGAGCGCTTGCTCGAACCGCTCGATCATCGGCCCGAGCGCCAGGCGCCCGGAACGGAGCACCTCGAGGACGAGCGCCTCCTCTCGCTCGCCGACGTAGGGCTTCGAGAGAGGAACCCGGCGCGTCAGGAGCCGGGAACCGAGGTCGGTACGTGCTCGAGCCAGTTCGCAAACCTCGTGTCGCGGCCGGTCACCGTGTCCAGGTACGCCGTCTGGATCGCTCTGGTGATGGGCCCCGGATCGCCGATCTCCTGGTCGTCGACCGAGCGGATCGGGGTCACCTCGGCGGCGGTGCCGGTCATGAACACCTCGTCGGCCACGTAGAGGTCGGTGCGGATCAGCGGCTTCAGGACGACCTCGTAGCCCAGGCCGCGCGCGAGGGTGATGATCGAGTCGCGGGTGATGCCGGGCAGGATGGAGGCGGAGAGGTCGGGCGTGAAGATCACCCCGTCCTTGACGACGAAGATGTTCTCGCCGGAGCCGTCGCCGACGTAGCCGTCCTCGGTCAGCAGGATCGCTTCCTCGTATCCGGCCCGCGAGGCCTCGAGCACCGCCAGCATCGAGTTGAGATACACCCCGGTTGCCTTGGCTGCGTGCGGAATGGTGTTCGGGCCGACGCGTCGCCACGTCGAGACCTTCGCTCGGATCCCCTTCTCGAGCGCCTCGGCCCCGAGGTACGTCCCCCACGGCCAGCTCATGATCACGACCTCGACCGGGTTCTGGCGAGGCGGCACGCCGAGCGTCCCGAAGCCGTAGAAGGCGATCGGACGGACGTAGCAGGCCGGAAGCCCGTTCGCGCCGAGCAGATCGTGGGTTCCCTTGACGAGCTCGTCGACCGTGAACGGAAGCGTCATGTAGATCAGCCCCGCGGACGTCTCGAGCCGGCGCATGTGATCGGTCAGGCGGAAGACAGCCGGCCCCGCCGGCGTCTCGTAGCAGCGGATGCCCTCGAACACCCCCGAGCCGTAGTGCAGCCCGTGCGAGCCGACGTGGACCGTCGCCTGATCCCAGTCCACGAGCTCGCCGTTCATCCAGATGTACGGGGTCGGCTCCATGGCGAGACGTAGCTTATCGGGGGTGTCTGAGGGCGGGTCAGGACCCGCCCCTACCGGATCCCCATGTAGGGGCCGGTCCTGACCGGCCCGCGTCCTCGTCCACCGATCCCTGTAGGGGCCGGTCCTGACCGGCCCGCGGCGCCGTCAGGTGCCGAGCGACGCCGCGTGATCCGGAACGTACGTCTGCGTCTCGCGGTCGGGTCGCCTGTAGCCGTCGTCCGGCTGGCGCTCGGGGAGCTCGATCGGGTCGGGGTCGACCGTCTCCCAGGGCACCACGCTCAGCAGGTGGGCGATGCAGTTGATGCGCGCGCGGCGCTTGTCGTCGGCCTCGACGACCCACCAGGGCGCCTCGGGGATGTCCGTGTGCACGAACATCTCGTCCTTCGCGCGCGAGTAGTCAACGTAGCGGCGGAGCGACTCGAGATCCATGCTGCTCAGCTTCCAGCGTCGCGTCGGGTCGTCGATCCGGGCCCGGAAGCGCCGCTCCTGCTCCTCGTCGGAGACCGAGAACCAGTACTTGACGAGGACGATCCCGTCTTCGACGAGCAGGCGCTCGAAGCGCGGGCACTGCGCAAGGAACCGCTTGTGCTCCTGCGGCGTACAGAATCCCATCACCTGCTCGACGCCGGCGCGGTTGTACCAGCTCCGGTCGAAGAGCGCGATCTCGCCGCCCGCAGGCAGGTGCTCCACGTAGCGCTGGAAGTACCACTGCCTCGTCTCGCGCTCGGTCGGGGCGGGCAGCGCGACGATTCTGCAGAACCGCGGGTTGAGCCGCTCGGCGACCCGCTTGATCGTTCCGCCCTTCCCGGCGGCATCGCGACCCTCGAAGACGACGGCGACCCGCGCTTTCTCGGCCCGAACCCAGTCGAGCATGTGCGCCAGCTCGACCTGAAGCCGGACGAGCTCCGTCTGGTACGTGCGCCTGTCGAGGCGCTCCCTGCCCCGCGCCTTCCCCACCGGCTCGAAGGGTAGCGCCGGTTACGTCTCCCGGCAGACGTCCGCCTGGCGGGCGCGAGACAGCCGCACGAGCTCGACCGGGGTCAGGCCCGCCATGTGCCGGTCCGAGCCCGCGCCGACCCAGACTTCCGGCCAGGACAGAAGCGATGGGTCGACCAGGACCTCGCGCACGCCCGGCTGGGGGAACGGCGCCACTCCGCCCGCCTCGAAGCCCGTGATCTCGAGGACGACCGGAGGCGGTGCGATCTTCGCCGAGGCTGCGCCGACCGCGGCCGTCACCTTGCCCGGGTCCGCCCGCCGAGAGCCGGGAACGAGAACGAGCACCGGATCGCCGTCGCAGAGGAAGAGGAGCGATTTCACGATCTGGTCGAGCTCGCACCCGACCGCGTCGGCCGCGTCGACGGCGGTCGGGGTTCCCGACCGGAACTCCTGGAGCCGTGCCTCGGCCCGGGTATCGGCGAGAAAGCGGGCGACCCGCTGCACGGGCTCGGGCAGCGGCTCCCGCTGGGACGTCGACATCAGGTCTCGAGCGTGATGATCGTGACCTCGACGAAGCCCGGCTCGCCGCCCAGGCGATCGGCGAGCTCCGCAGTCAACGGAGTGTCGACCGTCAGCGTCATCAGCGCCTTGCCGCCCGGTCGGTTCCGGCTGACCGCCATCGTCGCGATGTTGACACCCGCCTGGCCGAGCATCGACCCGACCAGTCCGATCCGGCCGGGCTGATCCTCGTTGACGATGAAGATCATGTTCGGCTCGAGATCCACCTCGATCTCGTAGCCGAGCGCGCTGACGAGCCTGGGCCGATGCTCCGCCCCGATCGTCGTGCCGGCAACGGTCACCTCGCGGGCAGCGGCGACCGCCGTCACCTGCATCAGGCTGGTGAAGTCCCGCGTGGCGCTCGAGGACTCCTCGCGAACTTCCAGTCCGCGCTCGCGTGCGACGACCGGCGCGTTCACGTAGTTGACCGCTTCCTCGACCCGGCCGCGGAACGCCCCGTTCAGCGCCGCCACCGTGAGGAGGCGCGTGTCGCGGCGCGCCAGCTCGCCGAGGTACTCGAGCTCGAGGCGGCTCGGGTTCCCGCCGGCGAGCTCGAACGCCAGCTCGCCGAGCATCGCCGCGAGGGGGAGGAACGGCCCGAGGAACTCGAGCTCCTCGGGCGGGACGGCCGGCACGTTGACCGCGTTCGACGCGACCCGGCCCTCGAGCGTCGCCGCAACCTGCTCGGCGACGATGACGCCGGCCCGATCCTGCGCCTCGCGGGTGGACGCTCCGAGATGCGGAGTCACGACGACGTTCTCGATCCCGAGTAGCTCGCCCGTGTACGGCTCTTGCTCGAACACGTCGATCGCGGCGCCCGCGACCTTGCCCGAGCGAAGACCCTCGACCAGCGCCTCCTCGTCGATCAGCTCGCCGCGCGCCACGTTCACGATTCTCACGCCGTGCTTCATCCGCGCGATCTCCTCCTTGCCGATCATGCGACGCGTCTCCGGGGTGAGGGTCGCGTGGAGCGAGATGACATCCGAGCGGCGAAGCAGGTCGTCGAGGCTCGCGACGGGCTCGACGCCGAGCTCGCGCATCCGCTCGGGCGGCATGAACGGGTCGTAGGCGACGACGTGCATCGACAGGCCCCTGGCCCGCCTCGCCACCTGCTGACCGATGCGGCCGAGCCCGACCAGGCCGAGCGTCTTGTCCGCGAGCTCGACGCCGCCGAAGCGGGAGCGCTCCCAGCGGCCGTCCTTGAGCGCGGCGTACGCCTGTGGGATCGAGCGGACGAGCGCCAGCAGAAGCCCGATGGTGTGCTCGGCTGCCGAGACGACCGTGGACTGCGGCGCGTTCACGACCACGATGCCGCGCTTCGTGGCGGCGGCGAGGTCGACGTTGTCGACGCCGACCCCGGCGCGGCCGATCACCTTGAGCCGCGGGGCCCGGTCGATCAGCTCGCCCGTGACGCGTGTCGCGCTACGAACGATGATCGCGTCGTAGGCCCCGATGCGTGCCGACAGGTCGCCGTCGAAGTCGACGTCGACCTCGAATCGCTCGCGGAGCAGGTCTACGCCGGCCTCGGCGATGCGCTCCCGTATGAGTACGCGAGGCCTCGGGTCGTCCATCACACGCTGACGCCCGCGTCGAACGCCTCGCGGGCGCGGGCCGCCGCAGCACCGGGCTCGACCGAGACGCCCGTGTCGGCAAGCGCCCGTTCGAGGGCGCCGAGCGCGGCGGCGACGTCGTCGAGCGCGGTGGCGCCGATATGCCCGATCCGGACGATGCGGCCGCTCAGCTCCCCCTGTCCGCCGGCGACCGTGACGCCCGAGTCGTCGCGCATGGCCCGGACGACCGCGGAGCCGTCGACGCCGGACGGCATCCGAACGGCGGTGACGACCGCCGAGCGATCCTCGTCGGGCGAGAAGAGCTCGAGCCCGATCGCCTTGACGCCCTCCCGGCAGGCCCGCCCGAGCAGGCGGGATCTCTCCCAGGCCGACTCGAGCCCGTCCTGGAGCAGGAGCCCGATCGCCGTGTCGAGGCCGCGGACGAGCGACACGGCGGAGGTGAATGGCGTGCGTCCCGAGGCCTGTGCCTCGAGAGCGCGACCCCAGTCGAGGTAGAAGCGCGGCGAGGCGGCCTTCGCCGACGCGGCGACCGCCGCCGGCGACACCGAGGCGAAGGCAAGGCCCGGCGGCGTCATCAGGGCCTTCTGCGAACCGGAGACGACGACGTCGATTCCCCAGCCCTGCTGTTCGAGCGGCACGGCGCCGAGAGACGAGATTGCATCGACCACCGTCAGCGCTCCTGCGGCGCGGGCCCGCTCGGCCAGGGAGCGCACGTCGGCGACGACGCCGGTCGACGTCTCGCAGTGGGTGCAGTAGACGGCGGCCGCGCCGCCGATCTCCTCGAGCTTCGCCACAACGTCGTCCGCGTCAGGTGTCTCGCCCCAGCCGTAGCGAAGGTGGACGAGCTCGGTCCCGTAGCACTCCGCGATCCGCGCCCAGCGCTCGCCGAAGTACCCGGCCGACACGACCAGCACCCGCTCACGGGGCGAGCACAGGTTCGCGACCGCCGAGTCCATCGCGCCGCTGCCCGACGCCGTGAACATGATCACCTCGCCGTCCGTGCGGAAGACCTCGGGGAGCCGCTCGAAGACGCGCGCCAGGATCGCGGAGAACTCCGGCGAGCGGTGATAGACCATCGGCTCGCCCATCGCCGCGGCCACCTCCGATGGCACGGGGGTCGGCCCGGGCGTCAGCAGGCGGGGCTTCGACGGGGTCACGAACGGAGGGTAACGAAGGCCGCCGACCCCGCGTTCCGCCCGGCCGAGACGTCTAGTGGAGAAGCAGCGTGACGACGAGCAGGATCGCGGCGCACGCGGCCCCGGCCGCGGCCAGGTACCTGACGCAGGGGAGAATCCGGCGCCTCGCGCACGCACAGCGTGACGACGACGTCCCCGGACGGGCCGCCGTGTCCGCCCGCGTGGCCCTCGCCGGCGAGCAGGATCTCGTCGCCGTCCGACGATCCAGGAGGAATCGTCACGCGCGTCACGCGCGCCTCCGACACACGTCCCTCGCCCGCGCACGTCCCACACGGGCGATCGACGACCGAGCCGCTGCCGCGGCAGCCGGGGCACTCGCGGAAACGGATCATGCGCCCGCGGTCTCCGCTTCCCACCTCGCGAACCCGGCCGGAGCCGCCGCAGTCGCCGCAGAGGAGGCGGCGGCCGCCGGCGCCGACGCCGGTGGCGTCGCAGACCGGACAGGCGGCGACCACGTCGTACGTCAGCCCGCGGATCGTTCCACGCGCCGCTTCGAGGTAATCGACGGATGCGTCCACGCGGATGTCCTCCCCGCGCTCGCCCGTACGGGGAGCCGAGGCCCCGCGCGTCGCGTACAGGTCGTCGAACGGCGCCCGGCGCGACATCCCGATCCGGTCGTACCGCCGCCGGGAGTCCGGGTCGGAGAGGACCTTGTACGCCGCGACCACCTCGCGGAAGCGCTCGGGGGCGTCGGGCTCGTCGCAGACGTCCGGATGGAGCGCTGCCGCGAGCGCCCGGTAGGCTTTCCGCACCTGCACGCGGTCTGCGTCACGCGGCACGCCGAGCACCACGTAGTGGTCGCGTGTGGTCCGCACAGCCACGACCCGGGCAGGGTACAGACCGGGTAGGTCGGCACCCGGGCCGCAGTACGCTTGCGACCGTGGAGGCCCTTCTCGCATTCCTCGCCGCCCTCCTGGCGCTTCGGCTGGCCGGCGATCTGCTCTGGCGGTATCGCGCGACCCGCGCGCCGCAGCTCGCAGCCTGGTCGGCCTCCCTGACCGCCTACGCGCTCGCGTGCGGCGCGCTCGCCTGGGGCGCCGCGGCCGGCTGGGACGACCGCTCCTTCCGCGTGTACTACCTGTTCGGAGGCCTCCTCACGGCCGCCCTGCTCGGCGTCGGCTCGCTCCTGCTCGTAGGCCGCCGCTTCGCCGCGCCCCTCGGCCTCGTGTACACGGGGCTCGCGATCGGCATCGCCGTCGCGGTGCCGCTCACCGATCCCGTGGGCGGGACGTCCATCCCCGAGGCGCAGGATCACCTGGCCTTCGTCCCGGCGAGACTCGTGGCCGTCCTCGGCAACACGCTCGGCACGATCGCGGTCGTCGTCGTCGCGCTGGCGACGATCCGGCGACGGCCGCTCGCGACGGCCCTCATCCTCCTCGGCGTCGCCGTCGCGGCCGCGGGCAGTGCGGTGGCCGGTCTGGGCGAGGCTCAGACGGCCGCGTTCATCGCCGCTGCTGCGGCGCTCCTCTACGCGGGCTTCGTCGTCGGCACCGGCGAGCGCCTCCGGTGGCCCCTCAGGCTCGGAGCTTCTCGCGCACCCGCTCGTTGACGACCTTCGGGTTCGCCTGCCCCTGCGTCGCCTTCATCACCTGGCCGACGAAGAACCCGAGCAGCCCCTCCTTGCCGTTCCGGAACGCCTCGACCTGGCCGGGATTCGCGGCGAGGACGTCGTCGATCAGCGGGTCGAGCGTCGCCGTGTCGGAGACAGCCTCCTGCTCGAGGAACGGATCGGCGCTGAACCCCGCCTCCCCGAGCCGCGCGATTGCCTCGTCGAAGGCAGATCGCGGGATCCGCTCCCGCGCCTCCACGAGCCGGGCGAGTTCGCCGCCGTTCACGTCCGCCGGGTCGATGCCGGTGGCCGCGAGCTGGTTCATGACGACGTTCGCGACCGCGCGCCGGTCGCCGTCCACCCGGGCATAGAGCCCGTCCCGTCCGCTCGTCACGAGCCCTTCGGCGAGCTCGAAGCCGACCTCCTGCTCCAGCAGGCGAATGCGCTCTGCCGGTAGCCGCGGGATCTCGGCCCGCATCCGCTCGACCATTGCCGCCGGCGGCTCGACCGGGACGAGGTCGGGCTCAGGGAAGTAGCGGTAGTCGTCGGCTTCCTCCTTCGAGCGCAGCGAGGAGATCGCACCCGACTGCGGGTCGTAGTGGAGCGTCTCCTGCACGACCTCGCCACCCGACTCGTAGATGCCGATCTGGCGCTCGACCTCGGCCTCGATGCCACGGGCGACGAAGGTGAACGAGTTCATGTTCTTCAGCTCGGTCTTGGTGCGAAGCCCGCTCTCGCCCGCTTTCCGAACCGATACGTTGGCGTCGCAGCGCAGGGACCCCTTCTCCATCTCAGCGTCCGAGACGCCGAGCTCGACGACCGTCTGGCGCAGGAGCTGCAGGAAGCGCTTCGCCTCCTCCGCGGAACGGAGGTCCGGCTGGGAGACGATCTCGACGAGGGGCGTGCCGCCCCGGTTGAAGTCGACGAGCGACGTCTCGGCGCCGTGGATCCGTCCCCCTGCGCCACCGACGTGGATCGTCTTCGCGGCGTCCTCCTCGAGGTGGGCACGGACGATCCCGATCTCGTGGTCGCCGGCCTCGCCGGGAACGACGAAGCGCCCGTCGAGGCAGAGCGGCTCCTCGTACTGGGAGATCTGGTAGGCCTTCGGGCTGTCCTGGTAGAAGTAGTGCTTGCGCGCGAAGATCGCCCGCTCGGCGATGCGGCAGCCGAGGGCGAGCCCGAGCTTCACCGTCCATTCGATCGCGGTTCGGTTCGGAACCGGCAGCGAGCCGGGTAACGCGAGGCAGACGGGGCAGGTGCGCGTGTTCGGCTCCTCTCCCCACACGTTCTCGCAGCGGCAGAACATCTTCGTCCGCGTCTTCAGCTGGACGTGGATCTCGAGCCCGATGACCGGTTCCCAGGCGCCTGCGAGGACGTGCCGGTCATCGCAGGCGGTCCCGGGCCGGACAGGTCCGGCCCCTACAGACACCTACGACCAACACGCCGTCCCCGGCCGAACAGGTCCGGCCCCTGCAGGCGCCTGCGATGAACGTTCCGGTCATCGCAGGCGCGCCGGGACGTAGTCGAACCCGATCGCCTGCTCGAGCGCGTGGCCGGCGCGAAAGAGGAGGTTCTCCGAGAACTGCGGGCCGAGGAGCTGCAGGCCGACCGGCAGCCCGTCGGAGAGCCCGCACGGAATCGAGAGACCCGGGAGCCCGGCCATGTTCGGCGGGATCGTGAGGACGTCGCAGAGGTACAGCGCGAGCGGGTTGTCCGCCTTCTCGCCGATCCGGAAGGCGACCGTCGGCGACGTCGGGCTGACGAGCAGGTCGAAGTCCTCGAACGCGGCCGCGAACTCCTGCCCGATCATCGTCCGCACCTTCTGCGCCTGACCGTAGTAGGCGTCGTAGTAGCCGGCCGACAGCGCGTACGTGCCGAGCATGATCCGACGCTTCGGCTCGTCGCCGAACCCCTCCCAGCGCGTGCGCATGTACATGTCGAGGAGATCGGTGACGCCGTCGGCCCGGTGGCCGTAACGAACACCGTCGTAGCGGGCGAGGTTCGAGCTCGCCTCCGCGGGCGCGACGAGGTAGTAGCAAGCGAGCCCGTACTCGACCGAGCGGGGCAGGGAGCACTCGCCCACCTCCGCGCCGAGCTCCTGCGGCGAGCGCGATCGCCCGGGTCACGAGCGCGCTCACACCGGGCTCGATGCCCTCGGCCTCGTTCAGCTCGGTCGGGACGCCGATCCGCAGCCCGCGGAGATCCTCGCCCGACGGGATCTCGACCGGAACCGGTAGCTCCACGGTGGTCGTGTCGAGCGGGTCGCGGCCCGCGATCAGGGAGTACAGGCGGGCGTTGTCGCGCACCGTCTTCGTGATCGGGCCGACCTGGTCGAGGCTCGAGGCGAAGGCGATGATCCCGTACCGCGAGACGGTGCCGTACGTCGGCCTGAGCCCGACGAGCCCGCACAGCGCAGCCGGCTGCTTGATCGAGCCGCCGGTGTCCGATCCGAGCGCCCAGGGCGCGAGCCCAGCGGCGACCGCCACAGCCGAGCCGCCGGAGGAACCGCCCGGCACGCGCGACGGGTCCCACGGGTTTCGCGAGGGCCCGTAGGCCGAGTTCTCGGTCGACGAGCCCATCGCGAACTCGTCCATGTTCGTCTTGCCGACGAGCGGCAGGCCGGCTTCGCGGCAGCGGGCGGCCACCGTCGAGTCGAAGACCGGCACATAGCCGGCGAGGATCCGCGAGCCCGCCGTCGTCGGAACGCCCTTCGTCGTGATGCAGTCCTTGAGCGCGACCGGCACGCCCGCCCCGACCTCGTTCTCGACGTGCAGGTAGGCGTGGAGCTCCTCGTCCCGGCTCGCGATCGCCTCGGCGTAGGCGGCCGACAGCTCGTCCGGCGAGACCTCGCCGCGCTCGAGCAGGCGTGCCGCCTCCTCGGCAGTCGTCCGGAGCGTGTCCAGCATCAGGCGGCGGGAACGCGGAAGGCGCCGTCGGCCGGATCCGGAGCGTTCGCGAGCGCGTCGTCCCGCCGAAGCGACGGGCGGGGCTCATCCTCGCCCCAGACGTTGACGATATCGAGCGGATGAGACGTCGGCGGCACATCGGCGAGATCGAGCTCCGACACCTTCGAGACCGCCTCGAGGATCGCGCCGAGCTGCTCGCGCACGCTCTCGAGCTCGTCCTCGGGGATCTCGAGCCGCGCCAGCCGGGCGACGTGGAGTACCTGCTCGCGGCTGATCGACATCGGCCGCAGTCTAGTTCCAGCCGGCTCCCGACCGAGGCCTAGGCACTTCGCGCTCCTCCCCGTGTCGTGCGATCGTTGGGCGCGCCTCCGCACCGCCGACGACGCTCGTCTGAAGAAAGCGAAACGGCCCCGCAGGGCCCGTTCGGATCTCGCTGCTCGCGCGCCTGGCTACGGAGCCGCCTGGACGTTTGCCGCCTGCAGGCCCTTGCCGCCCTCGACGACCTCGAACTCGACGCGCTGGCCCTCGCGAAGCGACTTGTACCCGTCCATCGCGATCGCCGAGAAGTGGACGAACACGTCGTCCCCCTCGTCCCGCTCGATGAACCCGTAGCCCTTCTCGTTCGAGAACCACTTGACGGTGCCCTGTGCCACTACTCCTCCTTCACGAACGAGGCGGCGGCCCGGCGCCGAGCCGCCCCCCAGGACAGCGCCGCAGGCAGCGGCGGACGGGAAGATAACGTCAGTCGCCCGGGAAGGCAAGCTCGCCCGCCTGATAGCGGGCGGCGCGCACGGTGTTGCGCAGCAGCGCGGCGATCGTCATCGGCCCCACGCCGCCCGGCACCGGCGTCAGCTTGCCTGCGACGTCCACCGCATCGGGCGCCACGTCGCCGACGAGCTTCCCCTCGACCCGGTTGATCCCGACGTCGACGACGGTCGCCCCCGGCTTGACCATGGCCGCCGTCACGGCGGCGGCCTTTCCCACCGCCGCGACGAGGACGTCCGCCTCCCGGCAGACACCGGCCAGGTCCTGCGTGCGGCTGTGGCAGATCGTCACGGTCGCATGGCGTGCGAGGAGGAGGAGCGAGATCGGCTTGCCGACGATGTTCGAGCGCCCGACGACGACGGCCCGCGAGCCCTGGAGCGGCACGTCGTAGGCGTCGAGGATCTCCATGATTCCGGCCGGCGTCGCCGGAGGCAGCGTCGGCGTTCCCTGCAGCAGGAAGCCGGCGTTCACGGGATGGAAGCCGTCGACGTCCTTGACCGGCCGGATCGCCTGGATCACCCGGCTCTCGTCGATCTGGTCGGGGAGCGGCAGCTGGACGAGGATGCCGGTGACGCGCTCGTCGGCGTTGAGCTCGCCGACCAGCCCGAGTAGCGCCTCCTCCTTGGTGTCGGTCGGCAGCTCGTGGTGGAACGACTCGATGCCGGCCTCGGCGCAGGCCTGGCGCTTGGAGCGCACGTACACGGCCGAGGCCGGGTTGTCGCCGACGAGGACGGTCGCCAGCCCGACCGGCCGGCCGAGCGCTGCGACCTCCTCGCCCACCTCGCCGCGGACGCTCTGGGCGAGCGCCTTGCCGTCCAGGAGCGTGGCGCTCACTCGGCGCTCTTGGCGAGGTCGACGCGTTCGACGACGACCGCCTCGCGGGGGCGATCCCTCGCGTCCCGCGGGACGTTCGAGATCTCGTCGACGACGTCCATTCCGGTCGTGACCTGCCCGAAGACCGTGTGCTTCCCGTCGAGCCAGGAGGCCTCCTCGGCGGTGACGACGAAGAACTGGCTGCCGTTCGTGTCGGGGCCGCGGTTCGCCATCGCGAGCGCTCCGCGGACGACCGGCCGGCCGTTCGGCTCGTCCTCGAACTCGTAGCCCGGCCCACCGGTGCCATCCCCGCGGGGACAGCCGCCCTGGATCATGAAGTCCGGAATGACGCGATGGAACGTCAGGCCGTCGTAGTAGCCCTTGGAGGCGAGCTCGACGAAGTTCCCGACGGTCTTGGGCGCGTCCTCGTCGTAGAGCTCGACGTCGATCGCGCCGTGGTTGGTGTGGAGCGTTGCGTTCGTCATGCGCGGCACGCTACCTGTTGAGCGCGAACAGGCGATGCGTCCTGCCGTGCCACTCGACGTCACGTTCGTGGCTCATCCCGAGCTTGCGCGCAACGCTCGCGGAGCGCTCGTTCTCGTAGACGACGAGGGCGATGAGCCGCCGCTTGCCGAGCTGGCCGAGGGCATAGTCGCGAACGGCCCGACGCAGCCTCCGTCGCGTACCCCTGCCCCCAGGCCGCGTACACGAGCCCGTAGCCGACCTCGAGCTCGTCCTGCCCCTCGATCTCCCAGTTCGTGAGGCCGCAGCGTCCGAGAAACGCGCCGCTCTCGCGCTCGCGCACCGTCAGCTGCCCGTACCCGCGCGCCGTGCTCGCCTCGATGCGTGCCTCGAGCCAGGCCGTTGTCTCCTCGCGGGTCCTCACGCCCCGATCCAGTCCGCGACCCGGGGATCTGCGTGCATGGCCACGTATGCCTCGAGGTCGTCCATGCGGAGGGGCCGCAGCTCGAGCCGCTCGGTGCGGATCACGCCCTGCACACGAGCACGTCCTCGAAGAACTCGCCGGCGCGAAGCCCCGTTCGCCGGTTGACGTGACGTGTCAGCCGGGTCTCGAGGTCGAGCCCAGCGCGCGCGAGGATCGTCGGGTACAGATCTCGCGCGTCGTTCACGACGACGATCACCGGCGCACCCCGCGGGAGGGCCCGGCGAGCCGAACCGAGCACGGCCGCGATGCCCTCGACGTACGCGGCGAGCGCCCTGCGCGTCCGCCCGCCGCGGGCGGCGCCGATCTCCAGCTCGCTCAGGTCGGCGAGGTCGAGCAGCTCGTAGGCGTAGCGGTGCTGCTCGTGATAGTCGATCAGCCCCGGGTAGGGCGGCGACGTCACCACTCCGTCGAGCCGCGGTCGGCAGGGCGAGCGTCCGTGCGTCGCCGTGCACGACCTCGACCCGGCACGCGGTGCGGAGCCCGGCGAACGCACGGAGCCGCGCGATCGTGTCGTCCGTGTAGCGGCGCAGGAACTTCGCGGCCTCCTGCACCGGGCTGCAGGTGCGGCCGTGCTTGCGGCAGTGGTAGGGCCCGCGGCAGGGCCGTTTCGGGAAGTCGAGATCGAAGTGCGTGGTCAAACGGGCGGACCTGGCGGCCCGCGAGAGCACGACGTGGGCGACGTCCCGCTCTCGCTCGTCGAGCCGCTCGGCCGCCGCCCGATAGGCGAGGAGCTCGCCGAGCGAGAGCGGCGCGAACCAGCGGCGGGCCCACGCGCTGCCGCCCGCCGGATCGGCCGGCCCGCTCCGCCGCGCAGCTTCGAGCACCGTCCGAAGCGCGAGCTCCAGCTTCGCGTGCTCGTACGCGCGGGTCTTCACCCGCGTGAGCAGGCAGTTGAACGCCGAGACGTCGTAGCCGACTGCTGCGAGGCCGTGGACGTTCGCCTCCACGAGCGTCGTGCCCGAGCCGACGAACGGGTCGAGGACGCACTGCCCCGGTTCGAAGTGCCGCCGAAGGAACGTCTCGACGAGCTGCGGCACGAACTTGCCGAGGTACGGGTGAAGGGCGTGGACGTGCTTCGTTCGCTCGGCCTGCGGAAGGGCCTCCTCGGACCACGAGAGCTCGAGGTCGATCGTCGCGTAGAGCGCCTGCTGCGTCCGCGTCGCCATCCGGCAGAGTCTAGGACCGCAGGCGGTTGTCGAGCTACCGTGCCGCGAGAGAAGCGAGCGGGACCTGTGGGCGGGCGCCGACGTGGGAGACGACCTCCGCCGCGGCCAGGGAGCCCAGCCGACCGCAGGCGGGAAGCTCCTGCCCGCGGCTGAGGCCGTACAGAAAACCTGCTGCGTAGAGGTCGCCGGCGCCGGTCGTGTCGACGAGATCGTCGACGGGGACCGCCTCGATCACGTGGACGTCGTCCCCGGCGACGATCACCGAGCCGCGCTCGCTCCGCGTCAGCGCTGCGATCCGGCAATGCCCCCGCACGTGGCTCACCGCCTCGTCGAAGTCGTCGACCTCGTACAGGGAGAGGATCTCGAGCTCGTTGGCAAAGAGCACGTCCACGTGCTGCTCGACCAGCGCTCGAAACGCCTCGCGGTGGCGGTCGACGCAGAAGGGATCGCAGAGGCTGAGGGAGACGCTGCGCCCGGCCGCGTGCGCCATCCGGGACGCCACCCGGAACGCCTCCTGCGCGCGCGGCGGGTCGAACAGGTAGCCCTCGAGGAAGAGAATCCGCCCCCGCGCGACGAGGTTCTCGTCGACGTCCTCGGGGCCGAGGTGCACCGCCGCACCGAGGAACGTGTTCAGCGTTCGCTGCGCGTCAGGCGTGACGAGGACGAGGCAACGCCCGGTCGCCGGACCGTCGACGGCCGGCGCCGTCTCGAAGCCCACGCCGGTCGACCGGAGGTCGTGGCCGAACACCTCGCCCAGCTGGTCTCGCTTTCACCTTCCCGATGTAGTGCGCCCGTCCGCCGAACGACGCCACCCCCACCGCGGTGTTGGCGGCGGAGCCCCCGGAGATCTCGGTACCCGGGCCCATGGCCTCGTAGAGCGCCTGGGCGCGGTCCTCGTCGATCAGGTGCATGGTCCCCTTGGCGAGCCCGAACGAGGCGAGGAGCTCGTCGGGCTCGTGGGAGATGACGTCGACGAGGGCGTTGCCGATCGCGACGACGTCGAGCTCGCCGGCCAAGTCCGTCAGTACCGGTAGTGATCGGGCTTGTAGGGGCCCTCGACGGGCACGCCGAGATACGCCGCCTGCTCGGGCGTCAGCTCCGTGAGCCGGACGCCGAGAGCGTCCAGGTGCAGGCGCGCGACCTTCTCGTCCAGGTGCTTCGGCAGGACGTAGACCTTGCGCTCGTAGTCGCTCGCCTTCGTGAAGAGCTCGATCTGGGCGATCACCTGGTTCGTGAAGCTGTTCGACATCACGAAGCTCGGATGGCCGGTGGCGTTGCCGAGGTTCAGGAGCCGTCCCTCCGACAGCACGATCACCGAGTGGCCGTCCGGGAACGTCCACTCGTCGACCTGCGGCTTGACGGTGATCCGCTCGATCCCCGTCACCGCGGCGAGCCCGGCCATGTCGATCTCGTTGTCGAAGTGACCGATGTTGCCGACGATCGCCTGATGCTTCATCCGGCCCATGTGCTCGACGGTGATGACGTCGCGGTTCCCGGTGGCGGTGACGAACAGGTCGCCCGTCTCGACCACGTCGTCGAGGGTCGCGACCTGGTAGCCCTGCATGGCCGCCTGGAGGGCGCAGATCGGATCGATCTCGGTGACGATCACCCGGGCACCCTGGCCCGCGAGCGACTCGGCGCAGCCCTTGCCGACGTCGCCGAAGCCGAGGATGACCGCGACCTTGCCGCCGATCATGACGTCGGTGGCCCGGTTGATGCCGTCGACCAGCGAGTGGCGGCAGCCATAGAGGTTGTCGAACTTCGACTTCGTGACGGAGTCGTTCACGTTGATCGCCGGGAAGAGCAGATCGCCTGTCTCGGCGAGCTGGTAGAGACGGTGGACGCCCGTCGTCGTCTCCTCGGTCACCCCGGTGATTCCCGCAGCGAGACGTGTCCAGCGGGTCGCGTCCTCGGCGAGCGAGCGCTGGAGCAGCGCGAGGACGACGCGGAGCTCCTCCGAGTCGGCCGCGGCCGGATCCGGCACGGCGCCCGCCCGCTCGAACTCGACGCCCTTGTGCACGAGCAGGGTCGCATCGCCGCCGTCGTCGAGGATCATGTTCGGCCCGTGGCTCCCGCTCCCGTCAGGCGCCGGCCAACTGAGCGCCTGCTCGGTGCACCACCAGTACTCCTCGAGCGTCTCGCCCTTCCAGGCATAGACAGGCACCCCACGCGGCTCCTCCGGCGTTCCCTGCGGCCCCACCGCCACCGCCGCCGCGGCGTGATCCTGCGTCGAGAAGATGTTGCACGAGGCCCAGCGGACCTCAGCTCCGAGCGCGACGAGCGTCTCGATCAGGACGGCGGTCTGGATGGTCATGTGGAGCGAGCCGGTGATCCGGGCGCCGCGCAACGGCTGCGCGGCTCCGAACTCGGCGCGCATCGCCATCAGCCCCGGCATCTCGTGCTCTGCGAGCTGGATCTCCTTGCGGCCGAACGCGGCCAGCGACAGGTCGGCGACCCGGAAGTCCGAAGCCGGGCGCACGGCGCTGACAGTCATCTCGTCTCCTTGGCGGTCGGGGTTTCACGGGAGCCGGACGCAACCTGATCGATCCGCGGCGCAGCCTGCTCTCATCCTAGAGGCCGCGAGCCGGTCTCAGCCCCGGTGAGCGCCTCCTAGGGCGCGGCCGACAGCGGCTGCGCCATCATCGGATGGGCGCCGTGATCCGAGGTCTCCTGGGTGAGCTCGTCATCCGGGATCGCTCGCAACACGACGCCGATCGCCTCGGAGAACGTCGGGAACTGCGCGATCGTGTCCTTCAGCACCGACACTGGGACCTCCGCGCGGATCGCGAGCACGGCGGTGTGGATCCACTCGCCCGCGAGCGGGGCAACCGCCCAGGCGCCGACCAAGACCTGCCTCCCGCGGTCGACGACGACGCCGAACGTGCCGCTCGGGTTCTCCTCGTACGTGTACGCGCGCGCGACCGAGCTCGGCAGGTCGACGATGGAGACGGCGACATCGATCCCCTGCTCGCGGGCCTGCGCCTCGGTGAGGCCGACGGCTGCGACCTCCGGCTGGGTGAAGATGACGCGTGGAACCGCCCGGTAGTCGGCCTTCGCCGGCTGGCCGAGGATGTCTGCGCAAGCGATCCGAGCTTGGTACTTCGCAACGTGGGTGAACGGAGCAAGACCGGTGACGTCCCCGATCGCCCAGACGCCGTCGCCGGCGCGGCAGCGCTCGTCGATCTCGATCCCGCGGCGGGTCGGCTCGATGCCGACCTTCTCGAGGCCGAGATCCCGGGTGCGCGGGCGGCGGCCGGTGGCGACGAGGATCTCGGCCCCTCGCGCCTCGGAGCCGTCGTCGAGCTCGACGACCTTCTCGCCGTCCTCGACGCGTACGCCCTTCGCGTGGACGCCGAGGCGCAGCTCGATGCCGTCTCGTTCGAGGATCTTGGCCAGCGCGTCGCCGATCTCCGGGGCCTCGCGATCGGCGAGGCGCTCCGGGCCCTGCACGATGGTCACCCGCGATCCGAAGCGCGCCAGGAATTGAGCGAGCTCGATCGAGACGACGCCGCCGCCGATCGCCACCACGCTCTCGGGGATCTCGGTCAGGTCGGTCGCCTCGCGGTTCGTCCAGAAGCCCGCGTCGGCCAGGCCCGGAATCGGCGGCACGGCCGCCTCGGCGCCGGTCGCGACGATGATCGCATCCGTCTCGAGCAGCTTCCCGCCCGCGTCGATGCGTCCCGGGGCGGCGACTCGGCCCGAGCCCTTGACGACGCGCACGCCGCGATCCTCGTACGAGGCGACCCGCTTCGTGTCGTCGTGGCTCGAGACCATGTAGTCGCGATAGGCGGCGAGCCGCTCGAAGTCGAGCGCCGGCGTGTCGACGCCGGCCATGGCCTCGGCCTCGCCCTGGATCTCCGTCGGCCGCAGCAGCGTCTTCGAGGGGATGCACCCCCAGTTCGAGCACTCGCCGCCGAGAACGGTGTTCTCGATGAGCGCCACTCGCTTGCCCGCCTTCAGCAGCGTGTTGACGGCCACCTCACCTCCGGGGCCGCCGCCGATGATCACCGCGTCGAAACGATCAGCCATCTGCGCATCGCTGGCAGGCAGCCGGCGAGCGACCGGCCCGACCTACCTGACGGTGACCCGAGGGCGCCGGCTACGTCCCATGGCGCCGGCGAACTCGAGCTCGCCGCGCGACCAGGCTCGGCGCAGGGCCCGCCGACGGAAGTACGCACGGATAGCGTTCATCGCCTTCCGGTACGAGATCGGCGACCGGACTCCTCCGTCGATGGCACCCTTAGGCGACGAGACCGACATGCGAGCGAACCTCGAAGCGCAAGGGTTGAACCGATGAGCGGGCCGGCTGACGGCCTCGACGACGTCGACCTGCTCGACCACGATCGTTTCGTGGAGGCCGAGCCGTGGGACGTCTTCGCGCTGCTTCGCCGCGAGGCACCGGTCTATCGCCATCCGGAGCCCCCGCCGGGCGAGGGGTTCTGGGTCGTCACCCGCTACGACGACGTCATGACCGTGCTGAAGGACTGGGAGACGTTCTCGTCGGAGCTCGGCGGGGTGGCCACGATCGAGACGCTGCCCGACGACGTGCTCCTTGCTCGGCGCAACTTCATGGAGACCGATCCGCCACGGCACAGCCAGTTCCGGCGCATCTTCGCCGCCGACTTCACGCCCCGCTCCGTGAAGCGCTACGAGCCCTGGCTGCGCGGTCTCGTCGTCGAGGTCCTCGACGAGGCGCTCGCCCGCGACGAGATCGAGGTCGTGCACGACATCGCCGCGCCGATCCCGATCAGAGTCCTCGCTCGAATCCTCGGGCTGCGTGACGAGCATCTGCCCCGCCTCGTCGAGCTGGCCGACAAGATGCTCGTCGACACCGAGCCCGAGTACGTCGGCGAGCGCGCGTACGAGGGCGAGCGCGAGGAGGATCGGTATCTCCCGTTCGGAAGCCCGTGGGCGGCCGAGCTGTGCGCGCTCGGGCGAGAGTACTACGCCGACCGCCGCGCGGCACCGCGCGACGACGTCCTCTCGCTGATCGCGAACGGCCGGCTGGACGGCTGCCCGCTCTCCGACCGTGACCTCGACAACACCTTCTCGATCCTCGTCGTCGCCGGCAACGAGACGACCCGCCAGGCGATCGCCTCCGGCCTGCTCGCATTCGCGCGCAACCCCGACCAGTGGCGGCTTCTGCGCTCCGATCCGGAGCTCGTCCCCGGCGCGGTCGAGGAGATGCTCCGCTACGCGAACCCGGTCTGGCATTTCCGCCGGACGGCGACCAGGGACACGGAGCTCGGCGGGACCGCGATCCGCGCCGGCGACAAGGTCGTCGTCTGGTACGGAGCCGCGAACCGCGACCCGGAGATCTTCCCCGAGCCCGACCGGTTCGACATCCGCCGCGGCCCCAACGAGCACGCCACCTTCGGGCGGGTCGGGCCGCACTTCTGCCTCGGCGCGCACCTGGCGCGGCTCGAGCTGACCATCCTCCTCGAAGAGCTTGCCCCGCGGGTCGAGTCGCTCGAGCTGGCGGGCGAGCCGGAGCGCCTCCGCTCGAACTTCACGAACGGCCTCAAGCGGCTTCCGCTCAGAGTGACGCTGGCCACTCCGTAGACGCGGTCTTGCCGCCGCCCGCTCGGCAGGACTCCCCGGCGGGCCGTTGAACCCTCTACGCGCCCGTGGAACCCGTTGCCACGAAGCCGCTCGTGCCCGAGGGACGGCCCAACCGACCCTTCTTCCGTACCAGCGCGCTCGTCGTCGTCGGGGTCGTGCTCGCCGTCGCGGCGCTCCTGATCGGCACCTGGCTCGTCCGCCAGACGATCACCTGGCTCGTCGCCGCGGCCTTCCTCGCCTTCTCGATCGAGCCGCTCATCCGGATCCTCGGGCGCCGCGGGCTGGGGCGAGGCATGTCCACGGCGCTCGCCTTCGTGGCGATCGCCGCGGCGATCCTCGTCTTCTCCCTTGCGATCGTCCCTTCCGTGGTCGACGGCGCCAAGGAGCTCGCGGCGAACATCCCCGAGTACGTCCGCCAGCTGCAGGAAACGGACGCATCCGATGCCCTCAACGCCGACCAGGCGATCGAGTCGACCGGGAACGCCGCCCAGGGTGCGGCGAACTTCTTCGCCGGCTCGAACCGGGTGCTGGATCTCGTCGGGAGCCTCGTGAGCGCAGGCTTCGCGGCCTTCATGATCTTCACCTTCACCCTGTACTTCCTCGTCTACGGGCGCGACCTGATCGGGCTCGCGGGCGATCGTCTGCCGGAGCAATACCGCAAGCCGTTCCTCACGGCGACGCGCCGCATCTACGGCATGAACAAGGGGTACTGGTACGGCAAGTTCCTGATCGCGCTGATCGCCGGCCTGACGTGCTTCGTGTCGATGAAGCTGCTCGGCCTCCCTTACGCGGCCCCGCTGTCGCTCTTCGTCGCGATCACCGACCTCATCCCGAACATCGGCGCCACGATCGGCACGATTCCGGTCGTCCTGGTCGGGCTGCTCGAGGAGCCGTGGAAGGGCGTCGCCATCGGCGCGATCCTGATCCTCTACCAGCAGGTCGAGAACAACCTGATCACGCCGAAGATCTTCAAGCACACCGTCGAGATCCACCCGTTCCTCTCGGTGGTGACCGTCATCGTCTTCACCGAGCTCTTCGGGATCGTCGGCGCGCTGATCGCGGTGCCGGTGACGAAGGGCATCCAGATGGCGCTGGAGGCGTTCCGCGAGGGACGCGCGGCGGCACACCTGGTGCCGGCGCCGGCACGGGAGCTCGAGCCCGGGCCAGACTAGGCTCTACCGGTTCCGCGCATGGGCAACGAGGCCGAGAAGCAGCTCGCCGCCGAGGCGGCCGCGGAGCTGGTCGAGGACGGGATGACGGTCGGCCTCGGCACCGGCTCGACCGTCGCCTTCCTGCTGCCCGCGATCGCACGCCGCAGGCTGTCCCTTCGTTGCGTCGCGACCTCGCCGCGAACGGAGGCCGCCGCGCGAGAGCTCGGGCTGGACGTCGAGGACTTCGGGGCCATCGACCGCCTCGACCTGACGATCGACGGCGCCGACCAGATCGCGCCCGACGGCTGGCTCGTCAAGGGAGGCGGCGCGGCACACACGCGCGAGAAGATCGTCGCAGCCGCCGCCGATCGTTTCGTCGTCATCGCCGACGGCTCGAAGACCGTCGCCGCGCTGCAGCCGCCCGTCCCGGTCGAGCTCGTCGCCTTCGGGCTCGCCGCGACCCTGCGACGGCTCGACCCGATCGAGCTGCGCGACGTGCCGCGAAGCCCCGACGGGGGCGTGATCGCCGACTTCCGGGGAGAGATCGGCGACCCCGCGGCGCTTGCCGCCCGGCTGGCCGGCACCCCCGGGGTCGTGGAGCACGGGCTCTTCCCACCCGAGCTCGTCCACGAGGTCATCGTGGCCCGCGGCGCCTCGATCGAACGAGCCGAGATCGGTCGCCGCTGAGCGGCTTGTCAGCGAGCCCGGCTCGACCTCGGGCGGGTGGCCGAGGAGAAGTCACGCTCCACGTCGTCCACCAGCTCGAGATGCAGCTCGAGCAGCCGGCGCAGGAAGTCGATCACGAGCAGGAGGTACTTCCGCCGGTGCGGTAGGGACTCGGCGGTCGCCTCGGCATCCTCCAGTCGGGCGAGCAGGTCGGCCACGTCCTCGCGAAGCATGGCCATGCTCGTTCTGGTCGCCTCCTCGCCGACGAGATCGGCGATCAGGAGCCGGAGGAGCGGCTCGCTCTTCAGCGGGGTGACGGTGACCGGCGTTCGTCCGTACTCGCGCAGCGCCGCGAGGCCCTTGTCGGTCAGCGTGTAGACCGTCCTCTCCCGTGTCTTGCCGGGCTCCTTTCGGGCCTCCAGGTAGCCGAGCCTTGCCAGCCGCTTGGGCTCGACGTAGTACTGGCTCTCTCCCGCCCAGTCGAGCATCCGACCGCGCCGTGCGTACCGGAGGAGATCGTGAGCGCCGGCTCCTCCCCGCCCGACGAGCCCCATGATCTCGTAGGAGAAGAGGCTCAGCTGCTCACTTCTTGACATCACTATTCTCCATAGTTTATAACTACGAATCATAGCCTACCGGAAGGACGGATTCGATGGCCACGCAACAGGCAGCCGGAAGCGCGGCACGGTGGGGCCCTCTCTGGGGAGCTCGGGCCTCGGACTGGGCCGAGGTCGAGGAGCAACAGATCGAGGTCTACGAGGAAGCGATCCGCCGTGTCGAGCTCGCACCCGGGCAGCGAGCGCTGGACATCGGCTGCGGCTCGGGCGTGTTCCTCCAAGCCGCGGCCAAACGAGGCGCCGAGACAGTCGGAATCGACGCCTCCGAGGCGCTCGTCGAGGTCGCGCGGGCCCGCGTGCCGGATGCCGATGTGCGCGTCGCCGACATGCAGCACCTCCCGTTCGAGGACGACTCCTTCGACCTCGTCTGCGGGTTCACCTCGTTCTTCTTCGCAGACGACCTGACCGCCGCTCTCCGCGAGGCAGGACGCGTCGCGAAACCGGGCGCGCAGGTGGTCGTTCAGGTCTGGGGAGACCCGGAGCGCTGCGACATCGAAGCCATGAAGGCGCTCATCCGCCCGTACTTCCCGGCGCCCCCGCCGGGCACGCCCCAACCGCCTCCCCTCTGGCAGGCCGGCGTTCTCGAGTCGTTCGCCGCAGCAGCCGGCCTGACGCCGCGCTACGCCTTCGACACGTCCTGGGCGTACGAGTTCGCGGACGAGGCAGCGCTGGTCCGCGCGATGCTGTCCGCGGCAGGTATCAGTGAGCTGCTCGCTCCGGCGGAGCTGGCAGGGTTTCGGCGAACGATCGTCGACACGCTGGCGCCGTATCGAACCACCGACGGCGGCTACAGGCTCGAGAACGAGTCCCACTACCTGATCGCGTCGGCGTAAGCCGCCCGGCAGGCCTCAGGCCGTCAGGGCGCTGAGCGACGCAATCCCGACGACGATGGCCGCCACGCCGGCGATCTGAATCGGGGCGAGTCGCTCGCGGAAGACGACGTAGGCGCCGACGGCTGTGATCGCCGCGTACTGGGACGCCACGACCACGGTCACCGCGATCCCGTGGCGAGCGCCGAGCGTGAACGCGGTCAGCCCGGCGACCTCGCAGAGCCCGGCTGCGACGACGAGCGGGAGCGCCGCCCGTGTCACGCGCAACCTCCGGGTGAGCAGGAGGGGTACGGCAACGAACAGCACGGCCATGGCCCGGGTCGGCAGGAGCACCCAGGAGACCGGCAGATCGACGCTGACCCGGCCGACCGCATAGAGGCCGACCCCGAACAGGAGCGCCGCAGCGAAGGCGAGGAGCGCGGCGCGGCCGGCTCCCTCGGCAGCGACTCCGCCACGTGGGGCGACCGCCGCGAGCACGACGCCGACCACGATCAACCCGAGCATGGCGCCGGCCCCGGGGGAAAGCTGCTCGCCGGCGAGGACGGCGATCACGGCGGCGACGGCGCCCTCCGTCGACGCGATCGGGGCGACGATCCCGACCTTCCCGATGCGCAGGGCCGCGTAGACGCAAGCGAGGCCCGCGACGTTCCCGAACCCGGCGACCACGAGCCAGGCGGAGATGTCGGCGTCGAGCCCGGCCGGGACGCCCTCCACGGCGACGAACGGGACGATCACCACGAGGCCGACGAGCATCACGAGCGCAAGCGTCGAGCCCGCGCCGAGGAGCCGGCTCGCCCGCGCCGAGCACAGCGTCGCCGCCGCCCAGGCAAGAGCGGCGCCGAGCCCACCGAGAATCGCGATCACGGCGGGACACTACGGAGATCGTCGGGCCGTTACGGGGAGAGCGAGTCGGCGAAGGTTTCGGCGAAGCGCTGCACCGCGTCGTAGTCCGTGTAGTCGTAGTCGCGGTGCACATCCGGGTGAGGCTCCTGCTTCCGCGTGATCAGGCGCATCAGCGATCGCGTGAAGAAGTCGTACTGCGTCCAGGCGAGCATGCCGGCGAAGGTCTCGACCGTCTCCGGTCGCCACCCGGTCTCTTCACTGAACTCGTCCAAGAGCTTGCGCGTTGCCGCCTGCGCCTCGGGGGTCGGGTCGGCGGCGGTCAGACATACCTGGAAGAAGGCGGAGGGCACGGCCTCGAGCCGCTGTCGGTTCTCCTTGACGAAGTCGCGGATCTCGCCCTGATGCTTGCCGAGGTGCACCGAGGCGCCGACGATCACGCCGTCGACGTCGTCCGGAATCGAAGGCAGCGGCTTCCCGGCCCGCTCGGTTGCGACCGCATCCCCCCGCGCCTCGAGCGCCTCGCGCATCCGCTCGACGATTGTTGCCGTGTGCCCTTCCTTCGTGCCGTAGACGATCAGGATCCTGCTCATCGACTCCTCCTTTCGGCCGTGTGGCCCAGAGCCGAATCTCGCAGACGGCCCGCTCAGCGCGCATCGGCCGAAACTCGCATCCGCCTTCGGAGAAGTACCGAACGCACGCCGGCGGTTGCCGGTTTTCGTGCACGTCCGTAGTTGACCGTGTGCGGGATCAGGGATTCATCCGATGCGCGCCCGCGGCGCGGGCGCGACGCTGCGTGACGTGACCTCCGAGACCGCTGTGCTGCGCATCGACGACTTCCTGCCCGACGGCGACGAGGCGGTGTTCGCCCACACCGTCGTCGACGCCTCTCCGACGGAAACGTACGACGCCATCGGCCGGGCCGACATCACAGCGGATCCCCTGACCCGCGCGCTGTCGGCGCTTCGCGACCTCCCGAACCGGGTCTCCCGCCGGCTGCGCGGAGAGGAGGAGCCGCGGGCACCGCGCACGTTCAGGGACATCATGGATGCAGACGCCGGCTGGGTCGTGCTCGCCGACGAGCACGGACACGAGCTGGTGGTCGGCCTCGTCGGCGCGTTCTGGCGGCGCGACTACGGCGTTGTCCACGTGAGCCCCGACGAGTTCGCCGCGTTCACGCGTCCGGGATTCGCGAAGGTGGCCGTCTCCTTCACCGTGCGCCCGTACGGCGCCCGGACGCTCCTCACCTACGAGACGCGAACGAAGGCGACCGACCCGGAGGCGCTGCGCACGTTCCGGCGTTACTGGAGGATCGTCGGGCCCGGTGCCCGGCTCCTCATGCGAGGCGGCCTGAAGGCGGTCAAGGCAGAGGCCGAGCGCTCTGCCCGACTGCAAGGGCCGGACAGGTCCGGCCCCTACGAACCGCCCACAGGGCAATCCCGTTAAAGGCGTAGGGGCGGGACCTGTCCCGCCCCGTCCCGAGGGCACCAGACAGCTGTCTGACGCGATGCTTGATACCGAGGAGCATGCCGCGCTCCATCACGAACGAGCTCGGCTCGATGACCGCGAGCGCGACCCGGAAGCCGAGCGAGGCCCCTGCCGTCGTCCAGCGGTTGCGCACGACGAGCCTCATGGCGAGCCGCCCTCACTGTCGCGAGGCGCAGAGCGCCGCACCGAGGAGCGCCGTCTCGTCGTTCAGGATGACGTGAACCGGAATGGCGCGCAGGAGATCCTCGAGCCGGCCCTTGTCGACGAACGAGCGCATGAACGTCCCGTCCTCGAGCTTCGACAGGATCTTCGGCGCGATCCCGCCGCCGACGTAGACGCCTCCGGTCGCCATGACCGTCAGTGCGAGATTTCCCGCCTCGGCCCCGAAGACGGACACCATCACGTCGAGCGCCTGCGCGCAGACCTCGTCACGGCCCTCGAGCGCCGCCTGCGTGATCGCCACTCCCGCGTCGTGCTCGGCCATCTCGGCCCGCAGCCAGTCGGGAGCCGACTCGCCCGAGCGCTCCCGCACGAAGGTGTAGACGTTCACCAGGCCCATGCCCGAGCAGACTCGCTCGTAGCTGACGTGCTCGCAGCGCTCGCTCAGCCACCGCAACAGGTCGGCCTGGAGCTCCGTCCGCGGCGCGAAGTCGGCGTGCCCTCCCTCGCTCGCGAAGACGTGGCGGTGGCCGCCTGCCGCGTAGATTCCCGCCTCGCCGAGGCCCGTGCCCGCCGAGATCACGGCCATGTTCCCACCTGCCGACCTATCGCCCTCGTTCAGCGTTGCGAGATCGTCAGGGCCGAGCGCCTCGATACCGAGCGCGTTCGCCTCGAGGTCGTTCACGAGGCCGGCGCGCGCCAGGCCGAGAAGGGCTGCCACGCTGCGGGCGTCGACCGGCCAGGCGAGGTTCACCGCCTCGGTGCGGCCGTCGCGAACGGGCCCGGCGACGCCGAAGCACGCCCGCGAGACGTCGGCCTGATGCTCGTCCAGGAACACCCGGACGACCTCCTCGAGCCCGCCGTAAGCCCGCGACGGGTACGTCGCGATCGCAACCCGCTCCCGGAGATCGTCGGCGAAGAGGGCGAGTCGGCTGTTCGTGCCCCCGATGTCGCCGGCGAGGATCATGCCCGCCTCACTCTTTCGGGGCGGCACCCGACCGGCCATCCGCATGCCGTTCGGCCTTGCGGGCCGCCTTTCGCTCCTGGCGCTGCGCCTTCTCCTCGGCGGCCTTTGCCTTGGCCTGGATGTAGGACGCCGTGACCATCTGCTTCCCGCCCGTCCAGCCGAACGCCCAGCTGATCATGATGACGGCGAAGACGATGTTCCAGGCGGTCGTGAATACCTGCTGCCCGATCGAGTAGGCGGTCGCGGTCGCCGAGTCCGTCACGCTCTCGAGCGCGACGACGTTCGCAGCCTGGTTGACCCCCACCCCGCCCGGGGTGACGGAGACCGTGTTCGCGATCGAGCTCGAGCCGACGACCGAGAAGATCGAATGGAGCGTGACGGGAATGCCGTACGCGGCGAGGAAGATCGCGATCACGCCGAGCTTCGCCAGGTATCCGACCGTCTGCGGCGCGAGCACCCGGATCGCGTAGCGCGACGGCGTCGAGAGGATCACGGCTCCCTGCTTCGCCTGCTCCCAGAGATGCTTGATCTTGCGCCAGAAGATCCGGGCGAGCAGCACGATGCCGACGATCACGCCGCCCGCGATCGCGAGGGCGAGCCACCTGTGGTCGGCGAGACCGCTCAGATTGACGTCGAAGGAGCCCTCGACGCTGAGGAACAGATAGAGATAGACGATCGTGCCGACGACCGTGTAGAAGATCTTCTGGACGAGGTACCCGGACACGACCCCCGGAAAGGTCGCCGCCGGGATGATCATCAGGAACATGAAGAGCAGCGCGAACGTGCCGATGTTCGCCGGCAGCACGCCGTTCATCGCGACCGAGGCTGCGTAGCAGGCGATGATCGGCAGGTAGCGGACACCTCCCGCCGGATACGCGGCCTGCAGGATGCCGACGTACGCGGTGCCGACCATCGTCGTCTGCAGCGTTTGCAGGACGACAGCGCCGAGGAGCGCCCAGATCGAGACGCTCGTCAGCGTGTCCCACAGGCTCTCGAACCACGCTTCGATCCGGTGAGCCTAGAAGGTCAGGGTGCTGTCAGGCGACTCTTCTCGGCGTGGCCGCCGAACTCCGAGCGCATCGCAGAGAGAAGCTGATCCTCGAACTGGCTCTCCGCCGCGAGGCGAAGCGTCGCTCGACGCCGCCGAAGGGAAGGCGGGAGGAGCCGGCTTCCACGTTCAAACCGGTCGCGCCGTTGACGCAGGGCCACGAGCAGCCCGCGCCTACAATGAGGCCGTCCGGCGCGGTGGCCGAGTGGTTAGGCAGAGGCCTGCAAAGCCTCGTACAGCGGTTCGAGTCCGCTCCGCGCCTACTGCTCCCGCTGTTTGCGGGTTTTCCCGAACGCACTCGTTGCCGGCCGGTCAGCCTGAGCGCCATCGCTCGCCGGCGATTCGCATCGCCGCGATCAGTTCGTCTGTGCGGCGGCTCCTGTAGAACATCGCCGAAGGCCAGGACATCGGCGACACGACGACACTGCGTGACCCGGCGATCGTGGACGATCTCAAGGACAAGGCGGACCAGGCGCTCCGCGGGCGGTAGCCCGTGAGGCCGCGCGGACTCGGGACCTGGGGCTGGCGCCTGGCGATCGTCGCTCTCGCGGGTCTCGGGATCGCGATCGTCATCGACGCGCTCGGCGGCGGAGAGGGATCGGAGCCGACCGCGCGTCCGGCTCCGCGCGTCGAGCGGATTACCGGCCCGAACGTTCCGCAGCCGGCAGTCCTCGAGGGGACGCTCTACATCGCCGCGGGGGACCGCTGCCGGCTGACGGCCATCGACCTACGACAGGTCACTCAGGGCGATCCCGGGCCTGAGACGTCTTGCGGGCTCTGGACGGCGCCCACAGGCGGGCTCGCCGCGGTCACACGTGCTCCTCGCGATGATCGCGCCGAGGAGCTCTGGCTCGCCGAGCTTGCCGATCCGCCGCGGCTGGTCCGCCGGGTCGGGCTCGTCGTGGGAGACCCGTCGTGGTCGGCGGACGGGAAGCGCCTCGCCTGGTGCACCCTCGACGGGTCCACCGTCGTTCTCGAGGTCCAGACTGGCTCGCGTACCCATGTTCGAGGCTGTCGGCCGAAGCTGACCCCCGACGGGGTCCTGACCCGCCCGGACACGCCTCTCGCTTCCCAACTGCTCGAGGGCGGCACCGCGCGCCTCGACCGGAGCGAGCTCACGCGTCCGTTCCGCGAGGCGGCCTCGCGCGTCGACGTCCTCGGCTTCGACGCGTCCGCCGACGGGCTGCTCGCGGTCACCGTGGCCGAGTTTCCCGATGCGCTGCCGCGCGCCTGGCTCGAGCTTTGGCGGGGGCATACGCTCCTCGAGTCGCTCGTGCTTCCGCTCGCCGCCGTTCCCGGGCCGGGCTTCCTGGACGAGCTCGTTCGGTTCAGCCCCTCGGGAGAGGAGATCGCCGTGGGGCTCGCCCGCGGCACGTTCGAGCTCCTCGTCGTCGACGCGCAGACCCATCGCCTGCGCCTCTCGCCCTCGCTGACGAAGGCCTTCACGTGGTCGCCGGACGGTGCGTGGCTCGTCCGCTCGACGGGAAGCGAGCTCGTCTTTTCGGACGCCGAGCGATCCGAGCGCGTCTACGCCTTTCCCCTCGCTGCCTTCGCGCTCGCCTGGCACTGAGGCAGAGCCGGTCCCAGGGTCAAGTTCGAGGGAAACCCCGCGGGATGAGGCCTGGCGCTCGGCTTCGTTAGGGTGATGCCGTGTCAGCGCATGGCGGGAGGACAGTGGAGGGGCCGCTCAGCCTGTGCGATCTGCTTGGCATCGGCGTGGCGGAGAGTCCTGACGGCCTGGCTCTGATCTCCGCTGATACTCGGTGGACCTGGCGGATGCTCGATGACCTCAGCGACCGTCTGGCGCACAGCCTGCTCGAGCTCGGGCTGAAGCCGGGTGATCGGGTCGCTTCGCTGATGCCGAACCGGCCGGCACTGGTCGTGCACTACATCGCCTGCTTCAAGGCCGGACTTGTCGCGACACCTCTCAACTACCGCTACATGGGACCGGAGATCGATCATGCGCTGGAGATCAGCGGCGCTCGTGTCCTGCTCGCGCACGTGGAGAGGGAGGCGGATCTCGCGACGAGTGAGCTCGCCGGGAAGTTGCCCCTTGGCCGCATCCAGTTCGGAGGGAAGGGCGGAAGCGGACCGTCGTTCGATGACCTCATTGAGGGAGAGCGGCCTCCGGAGCGCCTCACGCCTCCCTCCCCTTCGGCTCCGGCCGTCATCTTCTTCACATCTGGGAGTACCGGACGCCCCAAAGGAGTCACCCATACGCACGAGACGCTCGGCTGGATGCTCGCCACGGCGATAGCAGCGCTCGAGCTCGGCCCCTCTGACCTGCTGCTTGCCGGCTCGTCGCTCTCCCACATCGGGGCCTTCTACGTCTCGTTCGCCGCGCTGAGCGTCGGGGCCGGCGCGATCGTCGCCCGAACCTTCGATGGAGACGAGCTGCTGCCTCTTCTTCGGAGCGACCGGCCGACCGTACTGTCGATGCTCCCGTCGGCGTTGTTCGCCCTTACACGCGATCACGGTGCTTCTCACGAGGACTTCGCGTCGCTGCGGCTCTGCCGTGCGGCAGGCGACACGGTATCGCCCGTGCTCGAGCGGGAGTTCATGCAGTTGAGCGGCTTTGCGATCGACGAGGCGTACGGCTTGACAGAGGTCGGCCTCGTCACCGTGAGCCCACCTTCAGGTCGGATCAAGCTCGGCTCGGTCGGTCAGGTCGTCCCGAACGTGTCGCTCTCGGTTCGAGACGACGAGGGTCACGAGTTGCCCGTGGGGAGTGACGGGCGCCTGTGGGTCAAAACGCCTGCCGCCATGGTCGGTTACTGGGACGACGCTACCGCGACCGAGGCTGCATTCAGCGACGGCTGGCTCGACTCGGGCGATGTGATGCGGATCGATGACGAGGGCTATTTCCACTTCTGCGGCCGCCGAAAACAGATCATCGTCCACGACGGCTCGAACATCAGCCCTCAAGAGATCGAGAGCATCCTGCTCGAACACCCGAGCGTCGAGAGCGCCGGGGTGATCGGGATCCACGATCTCGTCCACGGCGAGAACGTCCGGGCCTACATCACTGTCCGGGCCGGGGCCGAGCGTCCGACGAGCCAGGAGCTGATCCAGTTCGCTCGTTCGAAGGTGGGCTACAAGGCGCCCGAAGAGGTGATCGTCCTCGACGAGATGCCGCGGACTGCCACCGGGAAGACGGACCGGACAGGCCTGAAGCGGATGGCCGAGGCGCATATCGCCCGCACGGCTGGAAGCTGACGACTAGCTGGGCGAGCTCGTCCGGTGACAAATCGGTGGGAGTCGCGATGGAGAGCTTGCCGCTACGCGCCGCGCTGGCCCCAGCATTGCAAGAGCGTGAATGTGGTTCCCCAGCGGCCGGGCTCCTCGAGCTCAGCCTCCCCGTCTCTTCGAAGCTGCGCCAGCTCGTCGGCCGTCACCAAGGACAGCAACCGTTGTTCCAATGCGGTTGCGAACTGCAACGGCACCCGCAGATAGGGGTGACCCGGAGGCAGCGCCACGATCTCGGCCCGGACGTTCCCGTCGATGTCGAAGCTGCGGAGCAGCTCGAGCAGTTTGCGTCCGGCGTCCATTTCCCCGCCGGAGAGCACGAACGCCTCTCCGATGAGCTCGATCAGCCTGTGCAGTGCAGGCGCAGGAGGGTTCAGGTGCCATGAGCTCACATCCCACTCCTCCAACACCACCGTGCCTCCCGGACGGAGGAGCCGGACGTGGGTAGACATCTGGGCCGAGCCGCGACCGAGCGGCGCGATCTGGAACCTGGCATGGACGAGATCGAACGAGGACGACTCGAGCTGGCTCGCGAAGAGGTCGTCCTTCACGAGTACGACGTTGCCGAGTTCCTCCGTAACCACGAAGTGTCCAGCGGCGCCAAGCAACGCCTCGTCGATGTCGGTCCCCACCACCTGTCCGTCGGGGCCGACCCACTCGCTCAGCAGTCGCAGCCAGCCGATCGCGCCGCAACCGAGGTCAACGACGCGCGCCCCACGACCCTCGCCGATCTCGTCGAGAAGACGACGACCGCTCGGCTCCCACACGCGCGACTGGAGTTGCAGCCGCTCCAACTCCGAGGGCTGATCTGCCAACAAGTACTTCTGAGATGACATCTACAAGCTCCCTTCGAAACGCCTCCAAGACGAGCTCCGAGCGGGTCTGGGGCAATTGGCGTGTAGTGACCGGAACGAGCTCATGCGTCGAAGCGGCCTTCGAAGTGCCGATCTACGCCTGGTCGGACGAGCTCGTAGACGGCAAAGCGTTGCCCGCTCGGAAGCTGGAAGCTCGCGCACGGGCCCTGCGGGATCTCGAGCTCCCGGAGGTCTGAGGCGCCGGCGGCTCGGAGCCGCTCGACGGCTGCCGCATAGTCGGCAACGCGGTAGATGAGGATCGGCGTCGCTCCTTCCAGATGGCCGGACAGGAGCATCAACGGTCCCACACCGGGGAGGCGAACACAGGCGACCGTCGTGCCGAGCCCGCGGACCCTCCAGAGGAGCTCACCTTCGAGAAGCCTCACATAGTCGGCCGCGGCTTCGTCCACGTCCTCGATCGGTAAATACACGAAGTCGAGCGACAAGAGCCGCTGAGCCCCGTTGGCGAGCGACGCATCCGGCCCGTCCAGGCGCATTCATCAGGATAGGTTGCAAGCCTCTCGTTGTGTCAACCGGCTCGTTCCCGCGATCAGACTCGTCGCGGATCGCGCGAGCCCGTGCTCGGCGGGTGGGAACGCGGTCGGCGTTTCTTGTGTATGAATCGCTGAAAGTGTTACGCGCACCGAAGTTCCGAGGTCGCCGGCCTCGCGGGCCGGTTGTGCTGTTCCTGGTCGTCGTGCTCGTGCTCGTATCGGCGCCGAGCGCGCTCTCGGCCGATGGTGGCGCGAACGGTGTCGACGCGGAAGTGCTCGGCGTCTCGGCCGTCCCGAAAGCCCACGGCGCCGGTGCGGTGATGGCGGAGATCAGAACGGACGAGGTGATCCGCGTGCAGCTCCGAGTCATCCGCTACCAGAA
The DNA here is from genome assembly GCA_963819905.1 of uncultured Thermoleophilia bacterium. Lineage (GTDB taxonomy): Bacteria > Actinomycetota > Thermoleophilia > Gaiellales > Gaiellaceae > CAWCQC01. The sequence continues at coordinate 248,263 of CAWFXP010000001.1, read as the reverse complement.
GGTGATATCCAGGTTCACGACGCGTTGGCTGCGGCCGGGCAGGTGGCTGGTCTCGCTCGCGCTTCCGGACACGCTGAAGGCAGGGCGCGCCCGCGTCCAGGTGCGCATGGAGGATCGCGCCGGCTCGGTCGCCTGGTACGCCCAACCCATCCGAGTTCCGGCCCGCCGCCCCTGAGCCGTGGCGTGCGAGCGTCGACCTGACTACCCTCGGGAGGGTCGCTTCCGCACCACCACGATCCCCGGGGAGGTCTCATGAGCGGTTACTCGGTGGCGCAACTCGACGAGGTCGATGAGGTCAGCGACGGGCGCTGCCCCTTCCGGCCCCTCCGCCACCACTTCGGCATCAGATCCTTCGGCGTGAATGCGTGGACGGCCCGCGCCGTGGGCGACAGGATCATCAACGAGCACGACGAGTCGGAGGAGGAGGAGCAGGAGGACGCGCACGAGGAGCTCTACCTCGTCCAGAGCGGCCACGCGACGTTCGTCCTCGACGGCGAACGGGTGGACGCGCCGACCGGCACGCTCGTCTTCGTCCCCCCGGGCGTCAAGCGGACGGCCTTCGCCGAGGAGTCGGGGACGACGATCGTCGCGGTCGGCGGCAGGCCCGGGAAGGTGTACGAACCGATGGGCTGGGAGATCTGGGCGCCGCTCAACCCGCTCTACGAGTCCGGCGACTACGCCGAGGCTGCCGACCGTGGACGCGAGCTCATCGCGGCCCATCCCGAGTACCCGGCGCTGCTCTACAACGTCGCGTGCTGCGAGAGTCTCGCCGGGCGGCCGCACGATGCGATCGAGCACCTTCGGCTCGCGATCGACAAGTCCGACGTGTCGCGCTCGTTCGCCGCCGGCGACTCCGATTTCGATCCGATCCGCGGCGAGCCGGGGTTCAAGGAGCTGGTCGGCTAGCGATCCGTGTCCTCGCCTGATCGATACATGATCCGCGGCGGGCTGGCGGGACGTGAGCGTCTCCGTCTGCTGGCCCGCGTGATGCAGCCGACGACGGCGGCCCTGCTCGACCGCGTCGTCACACCCGGCGCCGTCTGCCTGGACGTCGGCTGCGGGGGAGGAGACGTGGCGCTCGAGCTTTCGCGTCGCGTCGGCCCTGGCGGCAGGGTCGTCGGGGTCGACATGGACGAGGAGAAGATCCGGATAGCACGGGACGAAGCGGCCGATGCCGGCGCCGCGAACGTCGAGTACGTATGCCGCGACGTCCTGACCGCGCCGATCGACGCCGAGTACGGCGTCGTGTACGCGCGGTTTCTCATCTCGCATCTCCCCGAGCGACAAGCCGTCGTGACGCGTCTGGTCGAAGCGCTACGACCGGACGGGATCGCCGTCCTCGAGGACATCGACTACGCCGGGGCGTTCTGCTACCCGCCGAACGGGACGTTCGACCGGTACTGCGACCTGTACACGAGCACGGCCGCCGCGCGTGGAGGCGACGCGTACCTGGGTCGTCAGCTCCCGTCGCTCCTCCTGGGAGCCGGCTGCGAACGCGTCGAGATCGGCGTCTCTCAACCCCTCGCGATGAGTCCCGAGGGCTACGAGGGGGACGTCAAGCTGCTTCACCCGGTGACGATGGAGAACATCGCAGCGGCAGCGATCGCCGAGAATCTCGCTACGGAAGACGAGGTACGCGAGATCGTGGCCGAGCTGTACGCGATCGCGCGCGATGCGACGACGCTCCTCGGACTGCCACGCGTCGTCCAGGCGGTCGGGTACCGCGCCGAGCGCGCCTCCTGAACGGCTCTGCGCCGCTCTCAGCCGGCGCTCGCGCTCGCGGCCGGCGTGAGCTGGGCCATGAACTCCTCGGGAGGCCCGGGGCCCCACTGGTTGATCGATTCAGGGGCCATCGGCCAGTCCCGCGGGACGTGTTGCTCGTCGTCGTAGATGCGCTGGAGATCGGCCGCGTACTCGACGAGGACGCCGGCGCCGTCGAGGTGATAGCAGAACAGGTTGAGCCCGGGGCCGTGTCTGCCGGGCCCGTACATGAACCGCTTGCCGCAGGCGAGGAGGTGATCGCCGAGCCGCTCGAGGTCGGCCCAGCTCTCGACTTCCCAGGCGTAGTGATGGAGCCCGCTGCCGCCGCTGATGAAGGCGACGCCGTGATGATCGGGATTGCAGCGCATCCAGGTGAGAGCGTCTCCGATCCGGTCGGACAGCCTGAAGCCGAGCAGCCCGAAGAGCCGTTCCAGACCATCCATGTCGTCCGTTCTGAACGTGATGTGCTGCAGCTTGACCGGGCGAACCCCGCCTGCGACCGGCGGCAGCTCCACCGCCTCCATTCCCTCATAGACCTCGAGCACGAGGCCACCCGGGCCGGCAAAGCGCACGGAGTCACGAATGCCGAGCTCCCGGGCGCCGTCGGACAGGATCGGAACCTCCTCGCGCTCGAGCATCTCCCGGACGCGAGCGAGACCATCCGCACCGAGCGCTTCGAAGCCGGCGTGGTCGAGGCAGACGTCGTCGCCCTCGAGCAGCTGGAGCCCGTGGTGCGTCGTGTCGCAGGTCAGGTAGACGGTCCCCTCGCTGCGTTCGACCTCGCGCAGGCCGAGCACCTCGACTGCATGGACGACCGCGTCGTCGAGATTGCGAACGCGCAAGGCGACGTGCCCGATCCGAGAGATCACCGTGCCTCCTTCCGGGGTGATGAAGCCCGACGCAGTTTGCCAGGCAGCCGGTGAGCCGACCGTGACAGTTTGGCGCGGATCGGTGCCGGGAAGGAAGGCAGCACCGAAGCCAACGGAGGTGCACATGGGCACGGAGAAGCTGGCGCCGTCGCGTGGGAAGGATGATGAGGCATGAGATCTCCGGCGGACAACGTGCCGGACCTGCTCGACCGCCTCGAGTGGCTCGATGACCCGGCAGGCGCCGCGCAGGAGAAGATCAAGCAGGCCGTGCCTCGCAGCTCGCCGGTGGGAGAGGCTCTCTCCGGCACCTGGCTCGGACACCCGCTCCATCCGCTCCTCACCGACGTCGTCCTCGGCTCGTGGACGAGCTCGCTCGTGCTCGACCTCGTCGGCGGCCCGAAGGCCCAGCCCGCTGCGGACAAGCTCGTTGCCGTGGGCGTCGCCTCGGCCGTCCCCGCCGTCGCCGCCGGCCTCTCCGACTGGGCAGACGTTTCCGGCCAGGCGCGGCGGACGGGTGTCCTCCACGCAGCCGGAAACGCGGCCGCGCTGACGCTGTTCACCGCCTCGCTCACCGCGCGCCGTCGGGGATGTAGACGGCTCGGAGTCGGCCTGTCCCTCCTCGGAGCGGCCGCCGCGGCGACGGCCGGCTGGCTCGGGAGCCACCTCACGTACTCGCTCGGCGTCGGCGTCAACGAGACGGTCTTCGAGTCGCCGCCGGAGGACTGGACTGCGATCCGCGGAGATGCGCCGGCCGAGGGCACGATGCGCCGAGCCCTCGCCTCGAATGTGGCGGTGGTGCTCGTCACGTACGAGGGCAAGACGCGCGCGCTCCTCGACCGCTGCTCCCATCGGGGCTGCTCGCTGGCAGAGGGCACCCTAGAAGCCGGGCATGTCGTCTGCGGCTGCCACGGCAGCACCTTCGCGCTCGACGGCTCGGTGCGGAGGGGCCCCGCGTTCGCTCCACAGCCAGCCCTCGACGTCCGCCGGAGCGACGGCCGCCTCGAAGTACGCTCGGCCCGCTGACCGGCGCGGAGTGTGTCCAGGCTGGGCAGGCGAGGCGCGTGCCGCCTCGCCTGCCCGGAGATTGATCGCTAGCGGTTCGCTGCGTCCTCGTTGACGCCCACCTTGAACATCCCACCCGTCGCGATCGCGGTGAGACGCTCGTCCGCCTTCGACTCCTCGTCGAGCGTCTCGTCGAGGAGATCCTTTGCCTCGTCGAGGTCGAGCTGGTCGGCGAGCGTCCGGGCCGTCCCGTACCCGGCGATCTCGTAGTGCTCGATTCGCTGGGCGGCGGCGATCAGCGCTGCGTCCTTGGCGGCCGGGTCTCCGCTCGCCGAGACGATGCTCTCGCCCTCGCGGATGAGGCCTTCCATCCCCTCGCAGTGCTCCTCCTGCCGCCGCACGTCGGCGCTCTCGAAGATCTGCTCGAGACGGGCGACATGTCGGCGGGTCTCCGACAGGTGATTCTCGAATGCCTCACGCAGTTCCGGCGCGCTGGCCGCGTTCGCGACCTTGGGAAGCGCGTCGACGAGCTGGCGCTCGGCACTGTAGAGGTCCGAAAGCTGCTCGACGAGGACGTCGTTCAGCGACTGCATCTGCATGACTTTCCTCCTTTGACGTGGACCCTTGGCCTACCCGTTCCTCGGGCGCGCTACTCATCGGACTCCTCCTCTCGCCGGAGAGCGCCCGCGCGGGCGATAGGGTCGCGCTGTGGAGCCTCCAGTGAGACCAGGAGCGTCGTGATGGCGGGGCCGGCGACGCTTCAGGACGTGATCGACCGGATGCCCGCGTGGAGCGGACGGCAGGTCGCGTCGACCGTCATGAAGGGCGGCCTGAGCCACGTCACGCATCTCGTGACCGTCGACGGCGAGCGGTGGATCGTCAGGCTCCTGCAACCGGGCATCAACGAGGTGCTGCTCGGAGTACCGGCGGACGTTGAGATCGAGAACACGACCAAGGCAGGCGAGACCGGGATCGGCGCGGGCGTCCTCGCGGCCTTCCCGGAGCTCCCGGCGCTCGTGCTCGAGCACATCGACGGCGTGACCTTCCACTCCGAGGACGTGCGGGACACCGCGAACATCCCGCGCATCGGACGAGCCTGCAGGCAGCTGCACGACCGCTGCCGGCCGTTCTCGAACCCGTTCGACATCTTCCGCCACCTCGAGGGCTTCCTCGAGATTTGCAGGCAGAACGGGCTCCGCAAGCCGGACGACTACGAGACGCACCTCCCGACGGTGACGCGGATCGAGCAGGCTCTGAGCGTCCGGCGGACGGAGGGTGTCTCGTGCAACAACGACCTGCTCGCCGAGAACGTCATGGACGACGGATCGATCAGGCTGATCGACTACCAGCTCAGCGGGCTTCACGACCGCTGCTTCGAGCTCGGCGATCTCGCCGCCGAGAGCGACTTCACCCCCGACGACGTCGAGCTCCTGTGCGAGGCGTACTTCGGCTCGCGCATCCCGGCTCAGGTGGCCCGTACGCGGCTGTACTTGATCATGTCGAACTTCACCTGGACGCTCTGGTTCTCGGTTCACTCCGGCATGCTCGAGCCGAACGAGGACGTCGAGTTCGACTACTGGGAAGAGGCGCTCGACAAGTGGGGCCACGCGGTGCGTGACCTCGAGTCGGACGAGCTCGGACGCCTGTTGTCCGACGCGACTCGGGGCTAGCCGACGGCCTCGCGCTCGGCCGCGGCAGACACGGCGGGCTCGTCTCGGATGCGCCGGCCGTCGGGGTCGTAGAGGGGCTCTGCGGAAACCTGCCCCGCCACCCACTCGCCGAAGATCTCCACCTCGACCGGCCGGCCCACCTCGGCCGCCGAGACCGGCAGGTAGGCGTATGCGATCGATCGGCCGATCGCATAGCCGTAGCCGCCGCTCGTCACCCGGCCGACGGAGGCGCTCTCGACACGTACCGGCTCGGACCCGAGCGCGACCGCTCTCGGGTCCTCGAGCGTCAGGCAGCAGAGCCGCCGGTCGACCTCGGTGCGCAGCGAGCCCTTGCCGATGAAGTCGTCCTTGTCGAGGCTGACGGCGAATCCGAGCCCTGCCTCGAACGGGGTGTCCTCGGGAGTGATGTCGGCTCCCCACGCGCGGTAGCCCTTCTCGAGGCGCAGCGAGTCGATCGCCTTGTACCCGCCGGCGAAGAGGCCGTGCTCGCGGCCTGCATCCCAGATCGCGTTCCACAGGCCGAGACCGAACTCAGCCGGGCAGTAGAGCTCCCAGCCGAGCTCCCCGACATAGGTGACGCGGGCCGCGAGGCAGGGCACCGGTCCGACCGCCACCTCCCGCGCAGCCATGTACGGAAACGCCGAGTTGGACAGATCGGCCGCCGTCAGCGGCTGCAGGATGTCCCGGCTCGCGGGGCCCCACAGCCCGAAGCACGCGTACGCCGAGGTAACGTCCGTGACCTGAACGGATCCGTCCTCGGGGGCGTGCTGGCGTATCCAGGCGAGGTCGTGCTGCCCGAAGGCCGTGCCGGTCACGATCCGAAACCGGCTCCCGGCCAGCCGGGTGACGGTGAAGTCGCACTCGATACCACCGCGCTCGTTCAGCATCTGTGTATAGACGATCCGACCGACATCGCGGGCGACGCGGTTGGCGCACATGCGCTCGAGGAACTCCGGCGCACCCTCGCCGGCGACCTCGATCTTCGCGAAGGACGACTCGTCGAAGAGCGCCGCCGCCTCGCGGCAGGCGCGATGCTCGGCGCCGATCGCGGGCGACCACAGCCGCCCGGCCCAGCCGCGGGGACGCAGGTCGGGGTCGCCGCTCGCCTCGTTCGGCTCGAACCAGTTGGCGCGCTCCCACCCGGACTTCTCACCGAAGACCGCGCCCAGGTCACGAAGGGCCGGGTACGCCGACGAGAGCCGGAGCGGCCTGCCGGCCTGCCTCTCGTGCCCCGGGTACCTCACGTCGTAGTAGGTCTCGTACACCTCCTTCGTCCTCGCCAGGGTGTAATCGAGCGAGCGGTACGCCTGGCCGAAGCGCCGGGAATCCATCTCCCAGGTGTCGAGCGAGGGCGCGCCCTCGGCGATCCACTCGGCGACCAGCCGTCCCATGCCCCCGGCGCCCGCTAGCCCGTGCGCGCAGAACCCGGCGGCCGTCCACAGGCCGCGGATGTCCGTCGGCCCGAGGATGAACTCGTTGTCCGGCGTGAACGCCTCGGGGCCGTTGACCAGCCGGACGACCTCCATCTCAGCGAGCGACGGAACCCGCACGAGGGCGTTCTCCATCAGCTCCTCGAAACGCGGCCAGTCCTCGGAGAGGAGCTTGCCGTTGAAGTCCGGTGGGATCCCGTCCAGACCCCACGGAGCGCAGTGCCGCTCGTAGCCGCCCATGATCAGTCCGCCCGACTCGGGTCGGAAGTACACGAGCAAGGAGGGATCGCGAATCGTCGGCATGTCGAGCGGGAGCCCGGACGGCTTCGTGACGAGGAACTCGTGGGCCATCGGAACGATCGGCACCGTCACCCCGGCGAGAGCCGCGATCTCACGGGCGAACATGCCTCCGGCGTTGACCACGATCTCGGTCTCGACGTCGCCCTTGTCCGTCTCGACGCCCCGCACCCGCCCGTTCTCGACGCGGAGGCCGGTGACGCGGGTGTGCTGGGCGATCTCCGCGCCGCCCCGCCGGGCGCCCTCGGCCAGGGCATACGTCAGCTGTGAAGGATCGATGTAGCCGTCGGTCGCGAGGTAGGCGGCGCCGAGCACGCCGTCCTTGCTCATCGGCGGGAACAGCCGTTGTGCCTCCTCCGCCGAGACGAGCTCGAGCGGCAATCCGAAGGTCTTCGCCCAGCCCCCCTGCCGGGACAACTCCTCCATCCGCTCCTCGGACGACGCGAGCCGAAGCGAGCCGACCTCCCGCCACCCCGTCTCGAGCCCGACCTTCTCGCCGAGCGTGCGATAGAGGTCGACCGACCACATCATCATCTTCGTCAGCGGCAGCGAGCTGCGCAGCTGGCCGACGAGCCCGGCGGAGTGAAACGTGGAGCCCGAGGTCAGCTCCGCCCGTTCGAGGAGCAGCACGTCCCGCTGGCCGAGCTCGGTCAGCCAGTAGAGGATCGAGCAGCCGCCGACCCCTCCGCCGATCACGACGATCTCGGCCCGATCTCTCACGAGCCAACCACCGTGCTGCCGGCGCGAGGTGCGCGTCTCAACCGATCCTCCCGTCCGGGGTCACGAGCGAACACGCATCCTACGGACCGCAGGCCGCCGCGCCGTGACGCCTGCTCCGGGAGGCCGGTCTCGGCCGTCAGCCGCTCAGAGCAGCGAGGCGTGCTCGGCGGCCTTGCGGCGGTGGGCCGCCGCGTCCCGATTCTCGCTGAACCGGGCGTTCAACGCCGTCAGGATCTCGTCGTCCCCGGCGACGACCTCGCCGTCCGGGAAGACGAGCACGGGGATCTCACGCTCCCCCGTCGCCTCCTCGAGCCCGTCCCGCTCGGCGACGTCGGGCGACACCTGGCGCGCGACGAAGTCGAGGCCGAGCTCGGTCAGCCGCTGCCGTACCCGGTGGGAGTGCGGACACCACTCCGCCTGGTGGAGCATCAGCATGGTCGGCTCGTCAGGGAACGAGATGGTGCACCTCCATCGCCTCGAAGACGACGGGCGCGTCCGGCAGCTGGCCGTAGGCCCGTCGCATCGCGGGCTCGAGGGTCTCCTCCCGGAAGCGCTCGTACTGCTCGCGCGAGTCCCAGACGTCGACGATGCGAAAACCGCCGTCGACCTCGCCGGCGAGGTGGAGGATCAGCCCGTCCGGCTTCCCGATGTCGCCCATCTCGGCCGTCACCTTGTCGTACTCCTCGAGGGAGCCGCCCGTCACCGTCTGCACGTACGCCCATGCCATCTCGAGCCTCCTTTGCATCGTCCAGCCGAACGAGTACCCGCACCCGGCGGGCCTCAATCATGAAAGCGGCCGAAGCGCGGGGCTAGGCAGGCTGCGGAAGCCCGAGCCGCCAGCGCTCGAGCTCGTCGAGCTCCGCCTCGCGAACCGACTGGAAGCCCACGAAGAGCCACGGGGAGAACGCGCTCTCGGCATCGGAGCCGATGCTGTAGAAGAGCGAGGTCAGACGCTCCTGCTTCGACTCCGGCACCGAGCCCTCCGTCCAGGAGAATGTATTGCACTCGATCAGCACGCCGAGCGCCCAGGCCATCGCATCCGGCTGTCGCTCGGGGTGCTTCTCGGCAACCGCTGCCAGCGAGTCGCGGGCAAGGGCCTCGATCCGCTCCATCGCCGCGTCGATGGCCGGATAGAGCGCATCGTCGTAGGGCAGCCCGACGAGAGCTGCCAGCTCTGCCCGGATCTCTTCGGGGAGGCCGCCGACGAGCTCGAACCACGGCGCTTCTGCGGGAGGCCAGTTCTCGCGCAGGCTGCGGACGAGCTCCGCCAGCGTCCCGGCCTGCCCGTCGGCCATCTCCCGCGGCAGAGCGGCCACGTTCTGGGAGTCCCAGAGCCACTTGAGCAGCCCGCTGATCGCGCAGCCCGCGCGCGGTTGCGCGTCCTCGCCGAGCTCGCCGGCACGAATCAGCTTCTCAGCGACCTGATCGGCGAACGAACGCACCTCGGGCATGCTCTCGAGCTGCAGCTCCCGGTTCGCCTGCACGGCGTTCCAGAGGACGTCCGCTGCCGAGCGCTCGGCTTCCCGCGCCGCCGACGCGTGTCCCCGGCGAAGCGCGCGAGCGTCGATCGCGAGCTGGGCGTCGCGTAGCGCCTCGCCGACCCGCAGAAGCTCGTCCGCCTCGGACTCGGCTGCACCCGAGACATTGACCGTTGGAGCCCGCTCGCCGGCCCGCAGGAGCATCCAGCGCGTGAGCACGCGGTCGAGAAGCGACTTCCAGAGCTGGCTGTCCTGCTCCAGCGGCTCGAAGAGCTCGATCACGCCCTCGAGCACCCGCAGCGCCTCGTTCGGATCGTCGTCCTCGTCGTACGTCTCGGCCAGGAGGAACGCGGTCATTGCGGCGGCCGGCAGATGATCCAGCTCTGCCGCTACGCGGCAGGCATCGGCGATGCGAGGTCTGAGATCTCGGGTAATGGACTCGCCCCAGGAGGCGATCTCTCGCAGCAGCGCGGCAGCGGCCGCGAGGCGTAGGTCCCCGTGATCCGAGACAAGCGCCTTGTCGGCCCGTGACCTGATCTCCTCGTTTTCCGTACCCTCTTCCCCGGCCAGCATCGTGTCGAGGAGCTGCTCGCTCAGCGATCGTTCGGTCTCGCTCGGCGTCAAGGTCGTGCGCGGGTCGCCGAGCAGGACGGTGCTGGCCCAGAAGAGCGGCGGCATCCCGTCCTTCGCGCCCGAGCGGGCAGCGCGCAGCGCGTCGCCGAAGGTGCCGGCCTCGGCCTCCCGGTAGAACGCACCGGCGATCTCCGACGAACGATCGTCGTCGACCGGAAGCAGGTTGGCGATGACGGCAGGGCTCCCGGCTTCGAGCAGACCCTGCGCGACGCCCCGGCTCTTCCCGCCTCCCGCCCAGCGCGTCAGCGCGAGGGAGCACGCGTTCACATAGGCGCTCGGCGCCCGCGGGAAGAAGCGCGCGGCCAGATCGGTCGAGCTGAGCCGCTCCCCGTCTGCGAGCAGCAACGCGTCCTCGACGCCGTCCGCTTCGCCGTGTGCGACGAGGTGCAGATGCGTCGCGTACGGCAGTCGGTCGGTCACGAAGCCCGGAGTGACGCGCGGCGCGTCGATCGCCGGCGCATCCCAGCCGAGCCCGTCCAGGAGCTCTCGCACGGCTGTGGCTTCCTCCTGCGCGAACGTCAGGGGCGGGTAGCCCGGCGGGTCGGGCACGGCGACCGCGAGCAGACGTCGATGCGAGTCGCGGCGAGCCGTCGCCTCGGCGCTGTGGACGAGCGCGCGAAGCGAGGGGAAGCGGGCGACCACCTTCTCGGTGCCGAGCCAGTCGGATTCGCCGCGGAAGAGCTCGAAGGGGATCGTGTCTCCGCCGGTACGGTAGTCGGCGCAGACGAGCAGGACGTCGCTGGCCTCGACCTTGGCCCTCACCGACTCGGGGAGCGCCCTGTAGGCAGCCTCTCCCCGGTCGACGAAGCCGGCCTGATCGACCGGAGCCGTTCCGGTGAGCTCGAGCGCAGCGATCTCGTCGGCGAGATACGACGCCAGCTCCTCGGCAGCCGCCTCGTACGGGCTGCCGAGGTCGCTGACCGACGCGTCGCCGTCGGCCGACATGCAGAAGACGAGAGACGACGCTCCTGCGGAGCGAAGGATCAGAGCGGTAGCGCCCGGCCAGCGCCGCAGCGCCTGCTGGAGCCTTGCGATGCGATCGCCGAGCAGCGCCTCGGCAAGCTGGAGCTCGGTCGCAGCCTCGGGCGGCCTCTCCGTCGGAAGCCAGCGATCGAGGGGCGTACGGCCGCCGAGGTCGAAGTCGATCAGGCGTGCGAGCTGGATGCGCCGCGGCGACAGAGGCTCCTCGGCCACGGCATCGGCGAGGGCTCCGAGCACCGTGGCGACCGGCTCGTCGAAGGCCGCGCGCAAGCGGGGATCGTCGAGCCGCTCGTCGCGCGTCCACGCCAGCAGCTCGACGAGGTCGAGGAACGCCGTCTGAGCCTCCGCCGACTCGGCTCCGGCCCGCACCTGCGATGCGTACAGGAACCCGCACGCGACGGCCGCGTGCATCAGGTCGTCGACCTCCGCGAGCGCGGTCTCGCTCGCGCTGGTGGCCCGTTCGAGACCGGCGGCATCCGACGCGCCGAACGCAGCGGCGGCAAAGAGGACCGCCGTCCAGTCTTCGCTTCGCAGGTCGAGCTCACCGGCGAGCGTGACCACGTCCTCGACGAACGCGGCGGCGGCCGGGGGATCGGCGAGGTGAACGGCCGCCGTGAGCTCGAGCGGGCTGAGAGCGCCGAGGCCGTGCTCACGGAAAACCGTTGCCGCCTGGACGAGGGCTGCTCCCAGGTCATCTGGATCCGTGAAGGCAGTGCACCGCGCACGGCCCGCGGCAGCGCCGATGCGCAAGCTCGCCAGCTCTCCCCAGAGCAGCTGGAGCTCGGCACCGGCGGCTTCAGTCGGGGCGGTGCCGTAGAGAAACATCACGACCTCGAGCAGAAGCTGCTGGAGCTGCTCGCCGGCCTCCGAGTACCCGGCGGCGAGCTCTTCCACCCGGCGGTACTGCTCCTCCGCCTGCCCGTAGTCGAGCAGCGCGTCGAGCGCGAGCGCCCGCAGCGCGTGTGCCCTCGCGCACAGGAACGTCTGCAGCTCCTCCTGCCCGGCGGCCTCGCGGTCGAGCGTCCCGATCGCCGCCAGCCCGTCCCGGGCTGCGTCCAGGAGGCGGCCGTCCGCCAGCCCGGCGAGCCCGCGCTCGACGGTCAGCCAGGCGAGCGTCAACGGGTCGGGGTCGGGAACGAGCCGCCCGGCGGTGAGGCCCACTCCGGCGAGCCTCGACGCCAGCGGCGGGCCGAGCTCGGCGGAGCCCTGATGAAGGAGCGTCGTGGCCAGGCCGGCCACGAGGACGCCGTCCTCGGGCGAACGCTCGAGCAGGTTCTGGAGGGCGTCGACCAGGCCGCCGGCCGCGGCCGGGTCGGTCAGCCCGGCCTCGAGCCAGGCGCGGTAGTGCTCGTTGAACTCGGCGAGCCAGAGCTGTGCCTCAGGGCGGTCCGGTGTCGACCACTCACCGGTCATCGCGCCCGCGGCGCCGTCGGTCCATCACGATCTCGTACCAGAACGAGAGGTCGCGCTCCCGGTACGTGTTCTCGTCCGGATGCCGCCCGAGCCCGAAGCGGTCGCGATGCTGGAGCCACGAGACCCGGTACAGGCCGATGGAGTCGCCGGTCACCTCCCGAACGAGATCCGCAGCCAGGTTCGCGATGACCGCCGCTCCGCCGACCGCTGCCGTGATCACCGCTACCTGCGGCGCGGCCACGGCGAGGCCGAGGAGCGAGCCGGCGGCAGACTTCCACGTGTCCGAGTTCAGGTGCCCGGAGATGAGCTCACCGAGATCCTTCGAGTCGCTGCGGTCGCGCGACACGAGGATGGAGATGTCGAGGAAGTGAGCCGGCTGCCCGTAGAAGACGAGGAGCCCGGGAACATCGATCGGCAGCCGATCGCCGTCTTGGACGCCGGCGAAGCGGAAGGTGGTCGGCTGGTAGAAGCCCTGCTGCTCGCCGTTCTCGGCCGTCAACCCGTTGACGACGATCGTGTCGAGCCGGATATCGGCGCCGCCGAACCACTTGCGCGTGTCGTGGATGACGACGTCGTTGAGCCGGACGGCCAGGGACGCGGTGGGACGCGACCCGCGCAGGGTCACGTCGGCCGGTCCCGCCTCGAGCTCGAGGGCCGCCGGACTGACGTCGCGCTCGTCTAGGAGCCAGTCGGCCATGGGCGGTCGGCGAGCGGGCACGTGGCAGGTCGCACGATGCAAGGAGTACCCCTTTCACCCGGCGGATGCAAGTGCTGAAAGGGGGAGCTTGGGGAGCGCCGCCCCGAGCGGGCTACGCCGCTTCCTCGCAGGCGCGGCGCACGTTCGCCGCGTGCTCGCGCTCGCTGACTCCGCCCTCGCGCACGTGCGCCGACACCGCTTCGGGTCGCTCGCCGTCGCCGCCGCTCGCCGCGTAGGCGATCAGCGCGTCCAGGTAGGCGAGGTCCTCCCCCGCGATTCGCAGCGCCCGGTCGGGGTCGAGCGGGGCTCCGTGGCCGACGACGACGTGGGTCGGCCGTTCCCGGGACACGAGCTCGCTCAGCAGCTCGAGCGTGCTCCGGTAGCGGTTGACGGAGTAGTAGACGAACGGGATCTCGAGCGGCGAGAGGTAGTCGCCGACGATCGCGAGTCGCTCGTCGGGAAGCCAGGTCGCGATGCTGTCGTCGGTGTGGCCGGGCGCGGCGAGAAAGAACGCCGCCCACGGCCCGAGCGAGCCTTCGCCCGGAGCTTCGACGACGTCGTCGACCCGCATCCCCTCGGCCGCGTCCGCAGGTAGGTAGTAGCCGGCCGCCTCGCGACGGACGCTCGCGGCAGCCTCGCCCGAGCGGATCCGCGCGGCGCTCGGCGCTCCCGCGTGGACGACTGCGTCGGGTAGGAGCGCGATGCCCATGACGTGATCCCAGTCGGCGTGCGTGATGAGGACGTGCTCCACGCCGCCGGCCGCCGCCTCGTGCACCTCCCACGGCGCAATGCCCGGGTCGACCAGCAGACCGACGCTGTCGCGACGCACCTCGAGGGTCGTCGTCTGCCAGAGCGTGCTCGGCCACCAGCGCAGGTTCTCCGAGAGCTCGAGCGGCCGACGCATCGCGCTACGGAACCCAGCGATCGCCCGAGGGCGTTAGCTGGAGCTCGTGCGTCCAGGCGCGGGGCGACTGGCCGGCGAGATACGCGACCGCCGCCGCGACGTCGTCCTCGGAGGCCGACTGCTCGGCGGGCGCGCCCGCGAGCCGCTCGCGTGTCTTCTCGCTCTCGATCGAGGCATCGACGATCAGAAGCGCGACGTGGACACCGTGCTCGCGGAGCTCGCTGGCAGCCGCCTGGACGAGCCCCCGCGTCGCGAAGGCGGCGGCAGCCCACGGCCCGCGCCCGGCCATGCCCCGCCGAGCCGACCCACCGGTGATCTGAACGTACGTGCCGCCGCCTTGCTCCCGCAGGACGCGCGCCCCCACCCGCATGACGTTCGCAAGCGCCGGCAGCAGCTCCTCGAGGTACGGCGCGAACGCATCGGCGTCGGCCTCGGCGATGCCTCCTCCCCCGAAGCTCCGCCCTCTGGTCGACGGGCTGATCGCAACGACGACGCAATCGACCGAGCCGAACCGCTCGCGGGTCTCGGCGAACGCGCGCTCGACGTCCTCCACGCTGCCTGCGTCCCCGGCGATCGTGAGCGCTCCCGGGATCTCGCCCGCGAGGCGCTCGAGCGAGTCGCCGCTTCGCGCCACCGCTCCGACATCCCAGCCGTCGCCGGCCATCCGGCTCGCGATCGCGCGGCCCAGGTTCCTTGCACCGAAGACGAGCAGCGTCGCCACCCCCGCAATCTACGTGAAGGAGTCGCGAACATAAGCGCGAATTCACGCCTGCCGGCCGGCGACTCAACGCAGTCCCGGGGTTGACGGCACCGCCGGCCGGCACCGGTTTCCCGGGGACGCAGCTATACTCGGCACCTCCGGCGGATGTAGCTCAGTTGGCTAGAGCGTCTGCTTGCCATGCAGAAGGTCGAGGGTTCGAGTCCCTTCATCCGCTCCTAGAAAGCCCCGCACAGGCTGGGTTTTTCGTTCGAGGCCATTTCGCACCGGAGTACCGGGCGGCTCGAAAGTCAGCCTTTAGTCAGCCTTCGCACCGTCCGCGATCGAGCTCGTCGGTCAGGCGGTTGAGCAGCACGCGCACCCTGGCAGCCTGCTCGGCCAGTTCCCGCGTGCGGGCCTCGAACGCGTCGAGCCGGGGAGCTAGCACGACAACGAGGGGTCCCACTTCACCTGGATCGGCGTCGGCGCTGGGGTGAGCGGAGCGATCCTCGCGGCCCTTGCCACGGGCCTCTTGTACCTTGGCGCGCGGCCGATACGATGCCGCCCGGCCGTGCCGGCGCCTGCTGCGCCGACCGCCTGACCGGCGTTAGCGACAGCCAATCTCGGAGGCCGGGTTGTCCCGGCCTCCGCCGCTTGCCCGTCACCGCGCGCCTCCACGCCCTGCATGCGCCCAGCATGCCGGTGGAGTGCGCCTTCGAAGTAGGGCCTGGCCGCGCGTCAGTCTTCGCTGCAAAGGGTCCGGTATTGCCGCCCCGGGAGCGCGTCTCTCCACTCGCGCCGAGTCAGCTCCCGTCCTGCGACTAGGCATGCGTGGCGCTTCCATGCGTCGGGGGCGGTGGCGAGGCGGATGCCGCGCAGACCGGTGGAAACGGCGAAGAGGTACGTTCCGTCGGGACTCAACGCGGCCGAGACGAACGCGTCGGGACCGACGGGAAGCGGTGAGCCGATCGGCTCTTGGGTTTCCACGTCCCAGAGCAGCACCGTCCCGTCCGCGCTCGACGTTGCCAGCGTGCGGCCATCCCGCGAGAACTCGACGTTGGTGATCCGCTGCGTGTGGCCCTCGAGCCGGCGGCCGAGCGGCGCCCAGGTCCGGGTGGAATAGAGCTGACCGTCGCCCCGGAACTCGCCCACCGCAAGCAGGCTCCCGTCTGGAGAGAACGCGACCGAGCGCGCCAGGCCATCCGCGGGAAGGCGTTTGACGAGTTTGGCGTTTCGGGCGTCCCGGATCTCGGTGCCGCCGTCGATCGCGGAGAGCGCGATCAGACGGCCGTCCGGACTGAAGCTGAGCGAGGTGATGGGCATCGTGTCTGCTCGAGCGATCACCGCGCGTCGCTGAACGCTCCACACGCGGAGGCGCTGGCCCCCTTCGACCTCGGCGGCGGCGAGCGATTTCCCGTCGGGTGAGAAGGCGATCGTCTGAATGCTTCCCGATAGCCCCGTCAGCTCTCCCGCAGGCTTCAGTGTCCGGGCATCCCAAAGGGTGATGCTCCCTCCGTCCCCGCCCACTGCGAGCAGGCGGCCATCGGAGCTGAAGGCAACCGCGGCGGCGAAGCCTCGCATCGCCTGGATGCTTCGCCTGCGCTGGAGTGTCGCGGTATCGACGAGGTCGACAGTGCCATCGCCGTGTGTGTAGGCGAGTGTCCCGCCGTCGGGGCTCACCGCGATCCCTCGTGGCGTCTGGATCTCCGGGAAGGGTTGCCCGAGCGAAAATGGCCGGACGAGTCGCCGATCTCCTGCCAGGTCCCAGAGGATCAAGCGACCGTCATTTCCTGCGCTGTAGAGCGTGCGCCCGTCCTGGGAGACGGCGAGCGCCCAAACGGGGCCGCGGTGCGCCAATAGCTCCTCGCTCACCTCGCCCCGGTCGACGTCCCAAGCGATCACCCGGCCGTCGAAGTCGGACGAGACGAGCGTGCGGCCGTCGGGCGTGAACGCCATATCGACGACGCCCGCTGTATGGCCGCGTGCGAAGGGACGGATCCTTCCCGAGCGCAGATTGAGCAGGCGAATACTTCCGTCCCGCGATCCGGCCGCTAAAGAGCCGCCGTCCGGGCTGAGCGCGCCCGCGAAGCCGCCGAGATCGTGCCGCCGCACGACACGCAGTGACTTCGTGTCGATCTCGTCCGTCGCGTCATCGTCTGGGCTCGTCACGAACACGCGCCCGTCGCCCGTTGGCAGCATGTCCAGCGCTGCTCCGCCGACGCGCAGTGGAGTTCCCTCGATGTTTCCCGTGCGCCCGTCGACCCGCAGAAGCACGCTTCTCGCCGGACCGTCGGGGTTTCCTTGCAGGACGAGCACATCGCGTCCGCCGGGCAGGAACTGCGGGGTCGCGACGACGAAGTCGACCTGCTCGGGAAAGGGCGGCAGTTCGACACGTGAACGCCGCTGAAGCGTGCGCGCGTCGAGGAGATCGAGTACGAGCGTTGGCTCGCTGAACCCCGCCCGACCGGTGACGGCGAGCGTCTCCCCATCCGGAGAGAACGTGAGGCTCTGCACGAGCCCTTCGCCGATTACACTTGCCATGCGGTACTGGCCGAGCCTGCGTCGGCTGGATGTGTCGAAGGTCGTTACAGTCCCCTCGGCCTGTCCGATTGCGAGCACTCGCCCGTTCGGGGTGACCGCTGTCGTGAAGATCTCGGCATCCGCACTGCCGGTCAAAACACCGATTGTGGCGTGCGGGCTGCGAAGCAGCGCCGCAAGGAGGTTGCCGCGTGTCCGAGCCGTTTCCTCGAGCGCGACCCCTGTGCGCGCCAGGAGGAGCGCGCGGTCGAGGCGGTCTTCGGTGATCGCCTCGGCGCCGAGGCGCTGTGCATCGGCGGTCAACGCGGTGGCGCGGGCAGTGTTTCGCTGATACATCGCCAGCACGCCTGCGGCCACGGCGATGGCAAGCGCAGCGCCGGTGCCCACGAGCAGCATCCTCAGCCTGCGATTGCGCCTTCGCGCGATCTCGATCTCGTGAAGCTCCGCGTCGCGGCTGGCGCGCAGGAATTCGCGCTCAAGGTCGTTCAGCTCGCTGTCGTGCCCTTGTGACCAGTCGCTTGCAACGGCGAGGCGCGTTCCACGGAAGAGCAGCCCGCGGTCGCGACCGGTGGCGTCCCACTCCTGCGCCGCGTCAGTGAGGCGGCGGTGCACGAGCCTGCCTTCGCGGTCCTCGTCGAGCCAGGCGCGGAGGGTCGGCCAGTGGCGGATCAGCGCCTCGTGTGCCACCTCGACGGCCCCTGCGCCGATCGTCACGAGCCGCGCGTCGGCCAACGTGCGGAGGACATCCTCGACGTCTTGACGCTGCTCCGCGCGCGGCGTGAGCTCGGCGATGGTGACGCGGCGACGGGTGTCCTCGGTGCCGTCGCCGAGCTCTGTCAAGCGAAGGAAGATGTTGCGTGCAAGTGCCTGCTGCCCGGGCGAAAGCGCGTCGCGGTATACCGTTTCCGCCGTTTTCGCAATTGCTCCCTGAACACCGCCGGCTTGCAGATAACCGATCAGCGTCAGTATGCGGCCGCTCCTTCGCCTCCACGTCTCGAGCAGGCTGTGCGAGAGGAGAGGCAGGGCACCTGGCTCACCGACGACGTCGCGCAAGATCCCTTCGACGAGGCCAGGTTCGAGAACAAGGCCGGCGTGCTCGGCCGGACGCTCGATCGTCTGCCGAAGCTCCTCCTCGCTCATCGGCCCGACGAGCGCTTGGTGATCCTCGAGCGACGCGGCTAGGCGCGGATATGCGGCGCAGTGGCCGTAGAAGTCCGCCCGTAGAGCGATGACAACAAGCGTTCCACGCTCAGTGGCGTCGACCAGCGTGTCGAGAAAGGCGCGCCGCTCGTCTTCGTCGCGGCAGAGCGTGAACACTTCCTCGAACTGATCGACGACGACTAGCCGGCTGTCGCCTGTGGCCGTGAGCGCGTCGAGCGGATGCTCGCCCGGAGTCACGAGCACCGCACGAAGCGTGGGATCTCGGCGCTGAAGCTCCGGTAGCACGCCGGCACGGACGAGGGACGACTTTCCGCTTCCCGACGCGCCGACGACTGCGAGGAACGTGGCGGCGCTGAGCCGGCCGACAAGGTCTTTGACGAGCTGCTCGCGGCCGAAGTAGATATCTGCGTCGTCAGGCTCGAACGAAGGAAGGCCCTTGTAGGGACACGGTACATCGGCGGGCGGAAGCGAGTAGTCCGGCAACCCGGCCGCCTCGAGCGTCTCCTCGTGAACGCGTGGCGGCGGGAAGCTGCCCGGCAGCCCCTCGACCACGAGCTGGTAGAGGCGCTCCGGTTCGGGCAGATCCTTGAGGCGATACGCGCCGAGGTCACGGAAAGCCGCCGGGGCCGAGCCGTCGGAAACGAGCTCACGCGTTCTCGCCGACACGAGCGCCTGGCCACCGTGCGCTGCCGCTGCGATTCGCGCGCCGCGATGCACGTCGACGCCGACATAGTGACCGTCCGCGACCAGCGGCTCACCCGTATGCAGACCCATCCGCACCCGGACCGCCGCGCCGTCGGGCCACCTATGCCGAGTGAGCGCTATCTGTGCCGCGACCGCGGCCGCGAGCGCACCGCGTGGATCAGAGAAGGCGACAAAGAAGCTGTCCCCCTGCGTGTCCACCTCGACCCCGCCATAGCGTGCGAACGCCTCGCGAACGAGTTGCCGGTGGTCTGCGAGCACGCCGGCGTAGTCGTCGCCGAGCTCGTGGAGGAGCCGCGTCGACCCCTCGATGTCGGTGAAGAGAAATGTGACCGTACCTGCGGGCAGTTTTCGCATCATCTACATGAAACAGGTAAGACGTTGCCGATGCCAGGTCTAGCGGCTCCGACGTAATGCTCCGGTGGATGATCAGGCGGGTTCGCCTCGGGCCCGAGACTGACCTGGTTCGACGGCGCACTGTTCGGGTCGGTGTTGGTGCTGTCGTAGATCACGCTCGACCCGTGCCGTTGACCGCCACGACGAGCGCAGCGATAACCAGACGCCTGATGCATCTCCTGTCGTCTCTGATCGAGACGGCGGCAACGTCCGACCCCGTGCGACGCGGCTACCGCGTCTCGACGGGACGTGACTGAGGTGGCCTCCTACTTCATTCGACGATACGGCCGCTCAGGCGCCCTGTCGGTGACCCGAATGGGTCTACGCAGGAAGCGCATCGACCTCGCGATGGGCCATACAGAAGGTCGAGGGCTCGAGTCCCTTCATCCGCTCCTCGAAAGGCCTCGCCCGGCGGGGCTTTCTCGTTCGAGGGACACCAGCCCGACGGAGATTCCGGTCCGGGCGCAACCCGGGCCTCCGTGTGCGATGCTTCGGCGCATGCCCGAGACGATTATCGTCGGCTGGGACGACAAGGACCCCGCGAAGCGGGCGCTCGACCGGGCGCTCGAGGAAGCCCGCTCGAGGAACGCCGAGCTCGTCGTCGTCGCGGTCGAGGAGATGCCGCTCGACCCCGCCGACCCTCGCAACTTCGGGACGCTCGACGACGGCCCGGCCGAGATCGGAATCGCCGAGTCGCCAGAGCTCGAGCACGCGCTTGCGGACGCGCGCACTGTCGTCGAGCCGACTGGCGTCCGCGCGGACTACGTGTTCGCTGCAGGCGATCCCGCCCGGCAGATCGTCGAGGTCGCGAAGCAGCGAAGCGCGAGCCTCATCGTCATCGGCGGACACCACCACGGCTTCTTCGCGAAGGCATTCGGCATGACCGTCGAGGACGACGTGACGAAGCACGCGGGCTGCGACGTCCTCGTCGTCGAATAGCTTCGTCCGAAGGGAGTATGCCGTGCTCCCCACCAAGCTCGAGGAGATGACGCTCGAGGACCTCGGGGTGATCGACGGCTACGAGGTCGTCAGCTCAGACGGCCACTGGGTCGGGAGCATCGACCTCGTCTTCTCGGACGAGGCAACCGGGCGGCCGGAGTGGCTCGGCGTCTGGAACGGCGAGCCACTGAGCCATCGCCGGATCGTCCCGATCCGAGGCGCGACTCGGGAGATCGCGAAGATCCACGTTCCGTACACGAAGAACGTGGTCGAGCAAGCGCCGAGCTACGAGGAACATCACGGCAGCGTCCGGATCGCCAAGGAGCAGGAAGCCGCCGCGTACGCGCTCTACGGCCTCGAGCCGCTTTCCTGACCTCCTTTCCGACGATACGCCCGCCAGGTGAGCGCCCAGCGCTCGGGATCGTTCAGCGTGTCGCCCTCGAGCTTGTGGACCGTGCTGCGATGCGGTGACGAGAGCACGACCTCGGGATCCGAGTACGCCTCCTCCGAGATCTGTCGCAGGATCGCCGCGTAAGTGTCGAGATCGGCCCTCGAGTACGACTCCGAGGGCTCGAGCGTCATCGGCTCCTCGACGAGCCACGGCTCGTGGCTCGGGAAGTACGTCGAGACGCCGAAATCGGCGGTGCGGCGCGACACGTCGAGCGTGCCGACGCCCGTCTCCTCCTTCAGGCGCGCGAGCGAGTAGCGGATCTGCTCGAGCCGACGCGTCGTGTTCCCCTCGCCGAAGGACACGTCGATGCCGCGGACGTCCTCGAGCTGCTTCGCCAGGTAGTTGTTGTTCAGCACGGCGACCTCCGCGACCTCGCGGAGCCCGTCGGCCCCGAGGCTCAGGGCCCAGGCGAGCGCCCGGACGACGGTGGCCGGAACACCGTGGAACGCCCGTACCTTCCCGATGGACTGCGGCCGGTCGTAGTCGAGCGAGTAGCGCGCCCCGTCGAACTCGACCGTCGGCGCCGGCAGGAACGGCGCCAGAGCCTCGGTCACGCCGCAGGCGCCGACCGGCATCCCCATCGACGAGTGCGGGGACGAGAAGGTCTTGTGGAGGTTGAACTGGCAGAGGTCGAAGCCCGCGTCCCGCGCGCGGGTCACGCCGAGGATCCCGTTCGCGTTCGCCTGGTCGTAATGGCAGAGCCCCCCGGCGTCGTGGACGACCTCGACGAACTCGTCGATCAGCGGGTTGAAGATCCCGGTGTCCTCGGGATTCGTGATCATGAGCCCGGCCGTTCGCTCCGAGACGGCCGCCTTGACGGCGTCGAGCTCCGGATAGCCCTTCGGACCGGGGTAGAGCGTCACGATCTTGAGCCCGGCCGTCGCCGGGGAAGCGGCGTCACACGGATGCGAGAAGATCGTCGTCACGATCTCGTCCCGCTCGTCCTCGCCCCGGGACGCGTGGAAGGCCTTGATCATGCGGGCGTTCGCGTACACGCCCTGCGTGCCGCTGGCCGGCTGGAACGTGAACCGGTCCATGCCGGAGATCTCGCAGAGGATCGCGCTCGAACAGGTGGATCGCCTCGAGCAGCCCCTGCACGGTGTCGTCGTCCTGGAACGGGTGGAGAGCCGCGACCCAGGGCGCCCTGACCAGCGCCTCGTTCACCTTCGGGCTGTACTTCATCGTGCAGGTGCCGAGCCCCAGGTGGATGTTGACGTCGTTCCCGAGCGTCTCCTGCGAGAGCCGCAGGTAGTGACGCAGAACCTGCGGCTGCGACAGCTCGGGCAGCCCGGGAGGCGACTTGCGCCTGAGCGCCTCGGGGATCGCCGAGACGCCGTCGCCGACCGCCTCGGCGATCTCGCG
The DNA here is from genome assembly GCA_963819905.1 of uncultured Thermoleophilia bacterium. GTDB lineage: Bacteria > Actinomycetota > Thermoleophilia > Gaiellales > Gaiellaceae > CAWCQC01. Next base: position 226,162 of record CAWFXP010000001.1, on the reverse strand, counting down.
CTCGGTCTCGGGCGGGACGATCCCGCGCTCGCCGGGGCTCGTCTGCTCGAGGATGATCGGCTCGTTCCAGCTCGCCTGGTGGAAGGGCCGGAGTAGCGCATGCCTGCTCTTCGTCGCCATGCTCGCCTCCTCAGGCCACCGCCTCGCCGAGCGCGTCGGCGAGCCGGTCGATGTCCGCCTGCGAGTGCACCTCGGTCACGCAGATCAGCATGCTCTGGCCGAGCTCCGCGATCTCACCGGAGAGATCGCGTCCACCGAAGATGCCCTGCTCTCCGCAGGGCAGCGTTCACCTCCGAGACCGTCTTGCCGCTGTCCCCGAGATCGACGACGAGCTCCTTGAAGAACGGCGCCGAGAGCGCGGGGCAGCGCACGCCGGCGACCTCGCCGAGGCGCCGCGCCGCGTACTGCGAGCGCTGCATGATCGTACGGCCGAGCTCGGCCATGCCCGTGGGGCCGTGCAGCGCGAGGTAGACGCCGGCCACGATCGCCCAGAGGTTCTGGGTCGTGCCCGTGAACTCCCGTGAGGCATCCCGCTGCACGTACGACGTGCGCTCCCAGGTGACCTCTCCGAACCCGTACTCCCCCTCCGTCGTCTGCTCGAGCCCGATCAGGAAGGTCGGATACTCGGAGACGAGCTCCTCGGTATCGGCGGAGGCGACGAAGCCGGCCAGCCCGCCCCCGAAGTGCATCGGGATCCCGAGCGGCTGCAGCTCGCCGCAGACGATGTCGGCGCCGTAGAGCGGCGGCGCCTCGAGGACACCGAGCGAGCTGGGATCGACGCCGACGACCGCGAGCGCGCCGGCCTCGTGCGCGAGAGCGGCGATCTCGGGCGCCCCGACCTCGATCGTGCCGAGATAGCCCGGGTTCTCGAGGTAGACGCAGGCCGTGTCCTCGGAGAGCGCTTGCCGGAACGCGAGCAACGTCGACGAGCCCGCTCTCCGGGTCGAAGGGCATACGCTCGATCCTCACCCAGGGGCGGCAGTACCCCTCGACGACCGAGAGCCGCTCGGGTGACATCGAGGCGGGAACGAGCGCCGAGGCCCGGCCGGTCACACGAGCTGCCATGGAGATCGCGGTCGCCGCCGCGGCCGCCCAGTCGATCGTCGGCAGGCTCACGGCCTCGCACTCGACCAGCTCGCCGAGCAGGCTCGCGTACTCGAACAGCGCCTGGAGCTTCCCGTGATCCGTGTAGGTGTCCCCGTAGTACGCCGTCACGAACTCCGCACGCCCCGCGATCTCGTCGCAGACGGCCGGCACCTCGTGCTGCCAGCAGCCCCCGCCGAGAAAGCTGAGTGTCTCCGCACAGCTCTCGTTCCGCCCGAGCATCGAGCTCATGAAGCGGCGAAGCTCCGCCTCCGAGCGCATCGCCGGGGGCAGATCGAGCGGACGATCGAGGCGAAGACGGTCCGGAATCGCGCGCGTACAGGTCCTCGACGGACTCGACGCCGATCTCCCGCAACATCGCCGCCTTGACCTCGGGCGCGGAGTTCGGGATGTACGGGTGGGCAGCGACTTGGGGCACTGGGCGACCTCCTCGGGAGCGGAAGCCCGACCCTACCCGCCCGGCGGCTAGGACGCGACGCGGTAGACGACCTCGCGCCCGTAGCCTGTGACGACGCGGCGGTACCCGGACAGGGCGTCGTCCAGCTGCTCGTCGCCGGTATCGACGAGCAGCGGGCGGCCGCCGAGCGCCGCGAGCTTCGTCTCCGTTGCGACGACGAGCACGTTCTCGATGCCGACGCGCTCGATCACCCGCGGCGAGAGCTGCTGGTTTCCGCGCCCGAGGACGAATCCTTGCCCACCGATCGGCGTCACGACGACGAGTGTGTCGTTCCCGCTCACGAGCTGGAGCAGCGTGCGCTCGTCGGCGTCGGCGGCCACGAGCCGGCGTCCCTGCACCGCGTCGACGCCGAGCAGGGTCTTCTCCAGGCCGAGAGCGCGCATGATCGCCCCCGTCGTCGTGCCTGGCCCGATCAGGCAGAGGCGGCCGTCGGCGATCCGATCGGCGATGGAGCCGGCGATCGCCTCCTGCGCGTGGAGCTCTCCGTGGCTGCTTCGCGCCTTCCCGCCCTGGACGCGGGCCGGCTCCGCCGGGACGCGGAGGTAGCCGTGGAGCCGAGCGGACACGCTTCCTGCTCGGAGCGCCTCCTCGTCGACGTCCATCACCTCGGCGGGAGCATCTCGCCGGCTCGTGCCGTGCACGAAGCGCGACGCCACGTCGGCGGCCGCCCTCGGGGTGACGGCGAAGACGGCCGAGTGCATCTTCACCCCGGCGGGAATGCCGAGCACCGGGACGCGGTCGGCGACCGCGGCGAGCACGTCGACGGCGGTTCCGTCGCCGCCCGCGAAGAGAAGCAGGTCGATGCCGCCCGCCGCGAGCTCCGCGGCGATCCGCCGCGTGTCGGCGGCGGTCGTGATCTCGTCGACGGCTCCGACGACGACCGGCTCGAATCCGTGCTCACGAGCCTCGTCCGATCCCATCTCGCCGGGAGCCGCGAGGAGCTTCACGTCGCTGCCGGCAGCTGCCAGCGCGCGGAGCGCCTCGCCGGCCCGACGCGGCGCGACGGGCTCGGCGCCCTGCGCGAGCACCCGTGCGACGAGCTCCGGATCGTCGCTTCCCTTCAGCGCCGTACGGCCGCCGAGACCTGCGATCGGATTGATGATGAGGCCGAGACACGGGGGCATCTCGGCCTCATCATCTCTGATAGACGTCTACCTGCCGATGTTCGAGACGGGCTTGTTTGCGATGCTCGCTGCGTCGTTGCTTGGCGACCACGTCTTCTTCGGCCACTACGACGATCCGGCATTCCCAGGTGCAACCGGCGATGCATCGATACGGTCGCGGGTTGAAGACCTTGGAGACGTACGGGAAGCCGAGATCCCAAAGCAGGTGGACGAGGGAATCCTCGATCAGCCAGAACGAGGCCGGGTTGCCGTACGACGCCCACTCGAGCTGTTCGAGCTCGTCTGTGGGAATGTCCTGCGGGTACTCCACCGCGTCTCGTCCGATGCACTGCGGCCGCCGCAGGAGCGCGTGACCAGCCGGTCGGCGCAGCCATGCGACCGGCGTCGATCGCAGCCACGTGAGTGTCGAGAAGGAGGAAGTCCGTCGTCATCTCCGAGCAGCGTTGGAGGAAGTCGAACGGGTCGTCGAGGTGATACAGGATGCCCGACGCGAAGACGATGTCGAACGTTCCTAGCCAGTCGGGTGAGATCTGCCTCGCGTCGCCCTGGACGAACCGGACGTTCGTGAGCCCGGTCACTTCCTGAAGGTATCGGCACTTTTCGAGGTTCGACGCACGGATCTCGACGCCGACGGCATCGAGGGCGGCGAGCCGGCCGAAGGCGATGGTGTAGCCTCCTTCGTTGCAGCCAACATCGAGAATCCGGCGGCCGGCAAGCGTCTCCGCCGGCGTGGTCGAGGAGAACGGACGTCGGTTGCACGCGGAGAGGGTCGTCGCCGCCGTCCACCGTCCAAAGCCCAGGCGCGAGCTCGACCCTGTGAGCGACGAATGGCCGTGGCGGGTCGCGAGGTGTCACCAGACATGGAAGCGGCCGGTTTGCCCGTGGCCGGGCCGGAGCCGTGTGTGAGAATACCGCTGGCCGACGTGCGCCTGGGGGCACCTGGGTGGTGCGGCCGTAGCCCGATGTCTCACGAGAGTGGCCTCGAGTACACAGGCGAGCGGCATATCCCTCAGCAGGGGGAGACCATCATCGCCCTCGAGCACGAGCACCGGTACGCCTTCGCTCAGGCTCTCGTCGTTGGACTCACCGTGCTCGGACATCGGGTGCGGGGAGGGCTATGGGGCGGCTCGGCTCGGAACCGTAGCCGCACGGGTCGTCGGAATCGACCTCGACGATGAGTCCGTCACGCACGCGGAGCGAACGTACTCGCGCGGGCAACGTCCGCTTCGTCGTGGGGGACGCCGCCAGACTGCCGTTCGGAGCCTCGTGTTCGATGCCTTCGTTGCGTTCGAGGTCATCGAGCACGTCGAGGAGCCGGCGTTGCTGCTCAAGGAAGCGCGGCGGGTCCTGCGACCCGGCGGGCTGCTGATCGTCTCCACTCCCAACGCCGCGCTCGCGCCCGACGTGGATCCCGAGCGTCAATCCCTTCCATCGCCGGGTGCTCACCGTGGAGGAGTTCCGGCGAGCTCCTGACGGCCGACTTCCCTTCCGACTCTGCTTCTCGGGCAACGCGTCTCCGGAGCGTCGTTCATCTGGGAGATGGATGCGCACGCCGAGCCCGATCACGCCGAGCTCTGCTCGGCCTCGGCGAGCACGCGCGGGGCCGAAATACCTCATAGGGGTCGCAAGGATCGAACGGGCGCCTCCAGGAGCCTCGCTCACCAGGCCATCGATCTACTCCGGATGCGGAGAGCCGAGTCATCGAGGAGCACGAGCGGCTGTGGGCGTGACCTCAATCGTTCGAATCACAGCTGGACGCCCTCGAAGACGGGCGTCGCCTTGGCACGCGACGAACGTGGTGGCGTTCGCGCGAGGAGGCCGATGCGCGGCTGGGCGAGATCGAGCGTCTCCGAACGATGCTGACCGAGCTTGCCCGCGGCCAGCTCTCGACCGAGACGCAGCTCGCCAACGCCCTGGCAGAGCTCGGATCGGTCGAGAGGGCGCTCGACGAAGCCGCAAGCAGCCAGGCTTCAGCTATATGGCCGACGCCGAACGCCTGCGAGACGAGCGTGAGCGTGCGGCAACGGAGCTCGAGAAGGCGCGGCGTGCGAGTGACGAGCTCGAGCGCGCGCAGCGCCGAGCTGCGTGATGCGAGCGGAGCGTGCTGCTCCGGCTTCGCGGCCGGCTCGGGAGCGTGCTCGAGTCGAGGAGCTGGCGCCTCACTCGGCCGCTCCGCCGGCTTCGCGGTTCCAGCGCGTCCCGAGCTCGAGTCCCTCGACGAGCTCGAACGAGGCCGATGAGCCTCGAGCGGCGTCCGAGTAACCGTGGTCTCGGCGAGCGAGCAGAACGCCTACTTCGAGGACATCGCAGCGGTCCGTCTGCCTATGCCCTCCAGCTCCTTGGCGCCGACGTCCGACACGCGGTGAACGGCTTCCCGCGCCGCTCCCAGTCGCGTCTTCCTCGTGTCCGGCCACGATTCCTCACGCTGACGCATTCGACGTGCCATCCGGACGAGCCGATTCTGCCGTGCCGACCGCCCTCGCTGGAGAGAGCCGTGCTGTTCGACCTCTCCCTGCGAGTTCTGCACCCGCTCGCGCAGCCACGCTCGACATTAGCCGGGTGTGGCGCATCGGCGCTCTGAGGCCAGCGGAGTTCCCGCGAAGCATCTTCCCCTGACGTACTGTCCCGAATGGGACGTCTGGCACGGCAACGCCGAACAGCGAGCGGTCTCATGACGTCCTCTTCCTCGGAGCGTTCAGCGCCCACGGCGCGAGCGGGCGCATCGCGCGCTGCGCGCCAGCGTCTCAGCAATCGACACGCCGAGATACGCCTGACCGATCCCTCGAGACCTCTCCGACCCGGCACGCCCGGAGTCGCGCTTCGGTGCGGACGCCCGCATGCTCTATGCGGAGTCGAAGACGCTCCTGAACGTGCATCAAGCCGGAGCGACCGCTACTTCGAGTGGCACCGGCTCTTCGCCGGCGATGCTCAACGGCTGCGTCGTCGTGACCGAGCATCGCTACGGACCCGGCGCCACTCGTTCCCGGCGTTGACTTCGTCTCCTCGTCGGTGGAGTCCTCTGCCCTCGTCTCCTTCGAGCTCCTGCTGCGGGATCACGATCTTCGACAGGAGATCCAGCACGCCGCGATCCGTCGAATCCGGGCGAGCTTCCTCCGGAGGCGATGGCGGATGTGCTGGAGAAAACGGTCACAGCCGTCCTCTCGCGACCCATGCTGACCCCCCGTAGCCCACGAGAGGGCGTCCAACAGCCTGTGACGCCAGACTCGCTCTCCCCGGAGCCCGGCTGGGCGTTCCTGCGACAGCCGCAGTCAGGCGATCAGATCGTTCGCCTCGCGCTGAAGCCATCCTTCGAGCCGAGTTCAGGCCCGTCATGCGCTCGAACTGAGCGTGCCTCTGGATCGCCGGCGTGTCGGAAGTGAGCTACCACGATCCGTACCGAGTGCCGCTCCCGAGGTCAGTGTCGTGCTCACCGTTCAGGACTACGCGTCGCTGGTCCGAGTAGCGATCTCGAGCTTCGTCGATCTCGGCAACCGGCCTTCGAGCTCGTGGTGCGTGACGACGCGCCGACTGATGGGTCTTTCTCCGCGGCCGGAATGTTCGCGTGTCCCTGCTCCCCGCACGCTCGTCCGTCAGCCGTCGAACGGTCGCTTGCCGCCGCGCACCGGTGTGAGTCGGTGCCGAGGTGAGTTCGTTTTCATCCTCGACGCGGATAATGTCGTCTACCCACGCGCCCTCGCCGAGCTCGTGAATCCACTCCGCGAAGACCCTCCCTCTCTTTCGCCTACAGCGTGATCGAGCGCTTCGATCACACTGGAGCGGTTGGGCTCCTCTCGTGGCCTGCATGGGATCCGACCGGCTGCGATACGGGAACTACGTCGATGCGATGGCCATGATCCGGCGAGTCGGATCTCATCGAGGTGGGCGGGTATACGACTGATCCTCGTTTCCTCCTCGGCTGGGAAGACTTCGAGCTCTGGTGCCGCTTCGCGGCGCGGGGGATGCAAGGCATTCGCGTCTCGAACATCCTGGCTCGATACCGGACCGGAAGGCCGTCGATGCTCGCCGTCACGAATATCGACACGTCCGACGAGTGGTCGGCACTTCTCGATCGGTATCCGTTTCTTGCCGGCAAGAACGATGCCCCTCGATTGACGACAACCGGCGGATCTGGGACACGAGACTACGACTGGCAGCGAGCCGGAGACGAGTGGTCAGAGGCATGGGGAAGCGTGGAGTCCCAGTGGTACGGCACGATCTACCCGCGCGTTCACGCGTTCGTTCGCGGTGCTGACGATTCTCGAGATCGCTCCGGGCCACGGACGCTGGACGGCGTTTCTCAAGGATCTCTGTCAGACGCTCGTCGTCGTCGATCTGAGCGACCGTTGCATCGGCGCCTGCAAGCTCCGGTTCGTGAAAAGCCCGCTCTCGTGTACCACGTCAACGACGGGACGGTCGCTCGTCATGCTGGACGATTCTTCGATCGACTTCGAGCGTGCTCCTTCGACTCACTCGTTCAGGCGGATCGCGACGTGCTCGAGTCCTACGTCGAGCAGCTTTCGAGGAAGCTGACCCCCGAAGGCGTCGGGTTCTTCCATCACTCGAATGTCGGGCGCCTTCATCGACGCCGAGACCGGTGAGCTCCGCGGTTCGGTTCAGAACGTGCACTGGCGAAGCGACGACATTTCGGCCGCGTTGTTCGCAGAGATCTGCGGGGAGGCAGGGTTGCGGTGCATCAGCCAGGAGCTTGTCAACTGGGGGACGGACTTCCCATCTGATGCGTTCTCGGCCTTCGTTCGCTCAGAGTCGAACCGTCCGCAGGCGGAGAATCTCGTGGTCGAGAATCTCGACTTCATGGACGAAGCCGCCCGCCTCTCCGCCCTCGCGCCCCTCTACTCCCGGCCCACGAGACATCGGCGAGCGCCGCCTCGATGTAGGTGAGACGCTCGCTCGCCAGCAGGGCGAGATTGATGAGCTGCGAGCGGAGATGGCGATGATGAGGGCGACGCGCGTCTGGCGGGCGGGAGTCCGCTACTGGGGCGCGCGAGAGCGCGTTGCGGGCAGGCTCTGTCGCCGCTTTGGTTGAGCGGGGCGGCGGGGCCGCCCGTCGGCCCCGCCCTTATCGCCCTCGCAGGTCAGTTCTGAACGTATGTCCCCGTGATGTCCGTTAGCTGCGTGCGGTTGGCGGCGACGTTGACTGTCTGGCAGGGCGGAGCCGTGTACCCCGGCGACGGCGCCGAAGCACACCTGTGTGTCCGGCGGCGAACGGCGTCCACACGCTGCCGTCGTTGATCGGCAGCCGTCGACCGTCATCGTTCCGGGCACCGACTGGGTTCGTGCGGACCCTCAGGTTTCCGAGTGTCTCGAACTGCGGCGTCAGTGTCGTGACCTGCCCCGCTGTGATCGTCACCTGCTGCGACGGCGGGGGTCGGAAGCCCTCGACGTCGCTGTAGGAGATCGTGTACGTCCCCGGCGGCAGCTTCAGCCAATCGAGACCCCACTGGTTGCGCTGCTTCCCGTCGATGTAGATGAGCGCGGGCACCTGGCCTGCGGGCTGCAATGCGACGCGGAGGTAGCCCACGCCGCTCTCTCCCACCGCCGAAGGGTTGGCCGTGTACGTCCGGTCACGTTGTGAGCGAGGCGCGGTTCGCGGCGACGTTGACCGTCTGGCACGGCGGCGGTCGTACCGGCGACGGCGCCGAAGCAGATCTGGTGGGAGCCGGCCGGGTACGGGGCGAAGAACCCTCCGTCGTTCACGCGATCGCCGTCGATCGTGATCGTTCCCGCCACCGCCGGACTGAGGATTACGCGCAGGTTGCCGAGCATCTGGTAGTGCAGGTCGACGGTGGTGGTGTTCCCCGACGTGATGGTGATCTGCTGCGGAGCCGGCGGAACGAAGCCCTCAACCGCCGTGGCCGCGATCGTGTACACACCCGGCGCGAGCTTCATCCAGTCCGTGGCCCACTGATTGCGCCACAGGAGCGTGCTTCCACCGGCCGTCGTCAGCAGAATGTTCGCCCGGAACCGCGCCCAGCCGGCGTCGTGAACGCACGTAGGTATCCCGGCGCCTGCCCGCCGCCCGTCGTGCCGTGGGTGGCGTGGAGCTCGGCGGCGGAGACGCGCAGGCGGTTCTGGCTGTCGGGCGTACCCACCGCGGCGGCAACCAGCGCAGCTTGACGCGTGCGCCGTCCCAGTCGGCCTTCGTCCCGGGAACGAGCCCGGTGAAGGCAACCCCCGAGACGGTCACCCAGTTCGCGAGACCCGGGTTGAGGGCGACCTGCACCTCGCTCGACAGCGGCGTCACCTCGTCGGCCTTGAAGAGCTGCGCCGAAGAGCGCCGTGTTGTCGTCGACGCGATTCTGCGTCCGTACACGCACGTCGATCGTCATCGAGGACATGGCCGTGAAGTTCGACGGCATGTCGGTCAGCTGGAGGAAGACGTGGCCAGGCTGAGCGACGCCCCCGCCCGTGGCGCTGTTGTGGAGGTACGTGCCGCCGTCGTCCGGCGTTGCGATGCCGTCGTCGACGAACGCGAACAGGTTCGTGGTGGCGCCGGTGTTCGCGGTCACGCCCGACCGGGTGCCGTCCCCGATGGGGATCAGGTCGAACGCGGTGCCGGCCGGCGTGGTGTTCGTGGCCGTCCGGTTCGTCAGGCTCGCCGCGTCGTTCCCGGAGATGTCCTGGATCGGCCCGCTCGCGGGCATCGTGTAGCTGAGGGTGACGGCCTCGCCCGCGATCACCGGCGACAGCAGGCGCAGGATCACCGCGTTCGTCGAGACGGTGACCGTGGTGACCGGCCGGGCGACGCCGCCGACCGTGACCGCGAAGGCGCCGGTCGCCGGCACCGAGCTCCCGTCCAGCACCTCGTTGTAGACGAGCGTCATCTTCGAGCCCGTGACGGACGCCGACTGGAAGACCGGCGCCGTCGTGTCCATTCCGACGAGCGAGTCCTCGTGGTGCCAGTAGTCCTGGACGTTTCCGGTCGCTCGTCTCTTGTTCGTCGCGAGCACGACGAGGCCGGTGGCAGCGCTCACAGACTGCTTCGTCGACGTCGCGTTGTTCATGTTCATCACCGCGCCCTGCGCGTCCTCCGCCACGAGACGCGGCGCCCCGAGCCCGGCCGGGAAGTTCGCACCGTCGGTGTCGGCCTGGGACAGCGGAAGCGTCTTCTCGTAGATCGTCCCACCCGCCTCGGTGACGGTCGCGAACATACGGGCAAGCCCGTTCGTGGTGTCGAGGACGACGATCGCACGGGTGTGCTGCTGGTCGGCGGTTCCGTACAGGTGCTTGACCCACGCCCCACCCGGCGTACGAACGAGCAGGTAATTCGTCGGCGACGTCCCGCCGAGGCTCGTCTTGACCGCCGCGAACACGCGCCCCGCCGAGTCGGCCTTCAGGTTGACGTGGTCGTCGGCACAGCTCTGACTGCCTGGTCGTGGGGCAGGTCGCCGGGCCGATCGCGACCTCGGGAGCGCTCCAGGTGGCGTCGGGGTCGGCGTCGTTGTGGATCGCGAAGTAGTACGCCTTGTCCGTCGTGTCCTGATCTCCCCACATGACGCCGATCTTCCCCCCGAAGGCGACGAGAGACGAGATCCCGTCCGCGGTGATCGTGTTCGCGGACACCTGGAAGGGCGTGCCCCACGTGGCGTCGCTGCCCTGCGTCGAGTTGACCATGACGACCTTCGGGTTTCCCTGCGTCCAGGTCGCCCAGAGCTGGCCGGTCGAGTCCTTGTCGATCACGAGGGACTCGGAGCTCGTGTTGTTGATCTGCGCCGGAAAGCCGCCGTCCAGACTGTATGTGTCGCTACCGGCGTTGTAGGAGAAGCGGTAGAGGCGACTTTGGTTGGCCGCGCCCGCGCTGTCCTGGACGTACACCTGAGAGGCGACGTACAGCTTCGAGCCGTCCCAGAGGACGTCCGCCACCGTGCCGTTGCGGTCGTCCACCACGGTGCCCGTGTCCTCCCACACGTGCGTGGCCGCGTTCAGCTTGAAGATGTGGAACGCCCGCGGCGTGTCCGTGTCCCACATGACCGCCCACCAGAAGCCGTCGTTCCACCACAGCTTCGACTGCGGCTTCGAGACGGTCGGCGGCACGCCGCTCGCCGCCGAGTAGCCGTCGAAGGTCGGTCCCTTGAATCCGATGTCGCCTGGGTCGGCGCTCGCTCCGGAGGCGAATCCGAGCAGCGCGAGCAGTGTGGCCGCGGCGACAGCGGCCAAGCCAGTCCGGGGCATATCCCTCACTTTAGTGACGCCTCGATCACCCGCAAGGGTGGAGGTAAAGAAAATCCCCCTTTCGAGGGATGCCACTGGGCGAGACAGCTGCCCCGAGCTCCAGGACAGCCGAGTCGAGCGCCTCGTTGACGAGGCGGTCGGCGAGCTCGTTGTGCTCGCGACGGACGGCCGTGTAGCGGACGGCACCGAGCCGGCGGGCGAGGCGCCCGGCCTCGAGCGAGAGGTCGATCAGGGCGGCGTTCTTCACCCGGTACTCGCCTCTCATCTGCTTGACGAGGAGCTCCGAGTCGGAGACGACCTCGAGCTCCGTGACGCCCAGCTCGATCGCCCGTTCCAGGCCGGCGATCAGCGCGCGGTACTCGGCGACGTTGTTCGTCGCGATACCGATCGCCTCGCCTCGGGAGTCGATGACCGAGCCGTCCTCGGCCTCGAGGACGTAGGCGGCTGCGGCGGGCCCGGGATTCCCACGCGCCCCGCCGTCCGTGAAGAGCCGCGCCTTCACGGATCGAGCAGCTGGTAGACGTCGAAGGCCGGCTCCTCGTAGGGATGGGCTCGCCGCAACGCGGCCAGCACCTCGGCATGGAGCTCCTCGGGATAGACCGTCTCGAGGCGCATCTCGCCGACGCGCTGCTCGGTGCCCGGACGGCCGATCGCGGGCTCCGCCTCCTCGCCCGGCAGGAACGTCCCCGTTCCCAGGACGTAGAACGAGCAGCGCTCGTAGTTGCCGATGCGGCCGGCGCCGGCTTCGAACAGCGCCTCGCGGACTACGTCGAGGGACTCGCGCGGGACGAAGACGACCAGCTTCCGGCTCACGCGTTGTCGATCTGGGCGCGCTGCAGGCGCCCGGAGTAGTCGACGTAGAGCGACTTCCACTCGGTGTAGAAGTCGAGCGCCGCCTGGCCCGCCTCGCGGTGGCCGTTCCCGGTGTCCTTCATGCCGCCGAACGGCAGGTGCACCTCGGCGCCGGTCGTGCCGGCGTTCACGTAGGTGATGCCCGTACGCAGATCGCGCATCGCCCGGAAGGCCCGGTTCACGTCGCGGGTGAAGATCGAGGAGGAGAGGCCGAACTCGACGCCGTTCGCGATCCGGATCGCCTCGTCGACGTCCGGCGCCGGGATGATCGCCGTCGTCGGGCCCGAAGATCTCCTCCTGCGCGATCCGCATCTCCGGGTCGACGTCGGCGAACACCGTCGGCCGGTAGAAGAAGCCCCGGTCGAGCCCGCCCTCGGTCGCGATCTCGCCGCCGGTCAGGAGCTTCGCTCCCTCGTCGAGGCCGACCTGCGTGTAGGAGTGCACCTTCTCGAGCGCCGCGCCGTTGATCGACGGGCCCGACGTCGGTCTCGGCTCGAGGCCGCTGCCGAGGCGGAGGCCTTCGGCCCGCTCGACGAGCGCCGACTGCAGCCGCTCGTAGACCCGGCCGGTCGCGATCACACGGCTCGCCGCCGTGCAGCGCTGCCCGGACGTCCCGAACGCCGACCAGAGGATCCCGTCGACCGCGAGCTCGAGGTCGGCGTCGTCCATGACGATGATCGCGTTCTTGCCGCCGAGCTCGAGATGGACGTTCTTCAGATGCGGCGCCGCGTTCGCTGACCACCCTAGCGCCCACCTCGCGCGAGCCCGTGAACGAGATCAGCGGCACGTCCGGGTGCTCGACGAGATGCTCGCCGACGATCTCGCCCGCGCCGTGGACGATGTTGAGGACGCCCGTCGGGCAGGCCGGCCTCCTCGAAGATCTCGACGAATCGCTCGCCGAGAAGCGGCGTGTCCTCGGCCGGCTTGAAGACGACCGTGTCGCCGCAGACGAGGGCGGGCGCGATCTTCCAGCTCGGGATCGCGATCGGGAAGTTCCAGGGCGTGATCGCGCCGACGACGCCGACGGGCATGCGCACGCTCATCATGAACTTGTCGGGCAGCTCGGACGGGCGTCGTGTGGCCGAACAGCCGCCGGCCCTCACCCGCCATGTAGTAGGTCATGTCGATCGCTTCCTGGACGTCGCCGCCGGCCTCGGCGCGCACCTTGCCCATCTCGCGCACCATCAGCTCCGTCAGCTCCTCCTTGCGCTCGACGAAGGCTCTGCGCGGCCCGGAAGAGGATCTCGGCGCGCTTCGGCGCCGGAACGAGCCGCCAGCTCTCCCAGGCCTCTCGCGCGGCGTCGACGCCGCGATCCATGTCGTCCTCGGTCGAGAGCGGGAAGACCCCGAGCAGCTCTCCCGTCGCCGGGTCACGGTCTCGAACGTCTCACCGCTCCGCAGCGTCGACCCACTCGCCGCCGACGAAGTTCCGGTCGCACGCCGATCGCCATTGCTCAGGCGGACGGTCTGGCCCGCAACTCGACTGGGATGTCCGCCACGACCCGGCCGCTCGGGTCGAGCGTCCGCGTTCCAGTCCTTGAAGCGCGAGTCCAGGTCGCTCGATCTCGTAGCCGCGCTCGGCGAGCCGGATCGGCTGGTTCGAGCCGAGCGACGACCCGGTACTGGTACCAGGAGATGTCCCACGCGACCGTGATCACGACCTCGGGGTTCGTGCCGGAGAGCGGAAGCAGGCTCACCCGCGGATCGCCGAGGCTCTTCGCGATGCCGGCGACCGTTCGCTTGAAGGGGCTCTCGTTGAAGCGCTCGGCCGCCTCGACCATCGCCTGCTCGGGCGGGAAAGCCGGCGCAGCATCGGCTCCGGCGGTGCGGGCTCGGACTCGGCCTTGCCGGTGGCTCGAGCCAGGCCGATGTGCGGCAGCCGGCGCCGGCGCCGGCGCGCGCCGGAGACGAGCGGCGTCGTCGGGCTTCCCTCCCTGACCCAGCCGTGCTCGTTCGCCTCGTCCGTGCAGAGCGCGCAGACGTCGACCCAGTCGTCGCCGCCGGGCTGATAGCGCGTCGCCCGCTCGCCGAGGAGCAGCGTGCGGTGGCAGACCGCGCACGTCCGGAGGTGTCGACCTTCCTGACGATCACGCCTTGGGCTCCTCCCGCGTCTTCTTCGCCTCGTCGATCACCTTCTGCGCGATGTGCGCCGGCACCTCCTCGTAGCGTAGGAAGCTCATCGAGTAGTCGCCGCGACCGCCCGGTGAGGGACGTGAGCGACTGCGAGTACGTGAGGATCTCGGCCATCGGGACCTCGGCGCGGATCGTCGTCATGCCGCCGCCGGGGTCCATCCCCTGGAGCCTCCCGCGCGGGAGTTGAGGTCGCCGTTGACGGCGCCGACGGCGTCGTCGGGCACGGTCGACTCGACCGCCATGATCGGCTCGAGCAGAACCGGATCCGCCTTCTCGTACGCCGTCCTTGAACGCCATCGAGCCGGCGATCTTGAACGCCATCTCCGACGAGTCGACGGTGTGGTACTGGCCGTCGACGAGCGGACGCGTCACGCCCTGGACCGGCGCGCCGGCGAGCTCGCCGCGCCTGCATCGCCTCCTGGATCCCCTTGTCGACGGCCGGCCGGAAGCCCTGCGGGATCACGCCGCCGACGATCTTGTCGACGAACTCGTAGCCCTCGTGGCCCTCGAGCGGCGCGAGGACGATGTGGCAGTCGCCGAACTGGCCGCGACCACCGGTCTGCTTCTTGTAGCGGTGCCTGCGCGCGGGACTCCTTGCGGATCGTCTCGAGGTAGGGAACGCGCGGCTGGTGCAGGTCGACTTCGACGCCGAACCGCCGCTTCAGGCGTTCGACCGCGACCTCGACGTGGATCTGGCTCATCCCGGCGAGGAGCTGCTCGCCCGTCTGTTCGTCGCGCCGCAGGACGAGGGTCGGATCCTCCTCCGCCAGGCGCCGCAGCGCGGACGCGACCTTCTCCTCGTCGCCCTTCGCCTTCGGCGTGACCGCGAAGCTCATGACGGGCTGCGGGAAGTCGATCGGCTCGATCTCGATCGGCTTGTCGCTCGCCGAGCAGCACGTCGCCCGTCGACCGTCTCCTTCAGCTTCGCGACGGCGCCGATGTCGCCGGCGCCGAACTCGGGCGCCTGCTGGTGCTCCTTGCCCTGGAGCAGCAGGCAGCTGGCCGAGCCGCTCCTTTGCCCTGCGTCCGCGTGTTGACGACCGTCGAGTCGCCCTTCAGCGTGCCCGAGAGCACGCGGAAAACCGTGATCCTGCCCGCGAACGGGTCGGCGACCGTCTTGAAGACGAAGGCCGCTGTGCCGTTGCGACGCGGCCTCGTCGAGCTTCTCCGCCGGCGAGGGCATGCCCTCGACGAGCAGGTCGAGCAGGCCGGTGGTCCCGAGGTTCTGGGTCGCGACGCCGCACGCGACCGGGAAGAGCTCGCCGCGCGACACGGCGCGCTTCGAGCGCCCGCGCGAGCTCGTCGCCGCCGATCTCCTCCCCCTCGAGGTAGCGCTCCATCAGCGCCTCGTCCGTCTCGACGACCGCGTCCACGAGCTTCTCGCGATACTCGGCCGCCTGGTCGGCGACCTCGTCGGGCACGCTCCACCGGCTCGCCCTCCCGCCCGCCCCCCGGCGACAGGTAGGCGCGCAGGTGGAGGAGGTCGACGACGCCCTTCAGCTCGTGCTCGTGCCCGATCGGGATCTGCACCGCGACGCAGCGGTCCGAGAGCTGGGCGCGAATCCGCTCGAGGGCGGCGAAGAAGTCCGCGCGCTCGCGGTCGAGCATGTTGACGAAGAGGAGGCGCGAGACGCCGAGCTGCTCGCAGCGCTCCCAGACACGGCCCGTCTGCACCTCGACGCCGGCGACCGCGTTGACGACGACGAGCGCGCCCTTCGACCACGCGGAGCGAGGCGACGTGTCGGCCTGGAAGCCGGCGTCCCCGGGCGTGTCGATCAGGTTGATCTTCGTCCCGCTGCCACTCGAGGTGGCAGAGCGCAGCCGACAGCGACATCTGGCGCTTGTGCTCGTCCTCGTCCCAGTCGGCGACCGTCGAGCCCTGCTCGACCGTTCCCGAGCCGGTTCGTCGCCTCCGACTGGAAGAGCATCGCCTCGACGAGTGACGTCTTCCCGGTCCCGCGGTGACCGACGACGGCGACGTTGCGAATG
This sequence comes from uncultured Thermoleophilia bacterium, assembly GCA_963819905.1. GTDB lineage: Bacteria > Actinomycetota > Thermoleophilia > Gaiellales > Gaiellaceae > CAWCQC01. The sequence continues at coordinate 210,313 of CAWFXP010000001.1, read as the reverse complement.
TAGCTCGGATCGTGCGCTGGCATGGACGGACGTTCCTTCCTCTCGGTTCCCTTCGGCCGAAGGAGTGTAGCTCTCCTCGAGCGTCCGATCGGCCGTTTCGGCCGGTCGGAGGGTAGCGCCGTGCGCTGCCGGCGATCCGCGAGGCTATTGCTCCATCGTGGCGCGCGCCGCGGCACCCGCGAGGCGCGCCTTGAGGCGCAGGATCGCCTTCGTGTGGAGCTGGGAGACGCGGGACTCGGTCACGCCGAGCACCTCGCCGATCTCGCGCAGGGTCAGCTCCTCGTAGTAGTAGAGCGTGATGACGAGCTTCTCCCGCTCCGGGCAGCGCGGCGATCGCCTCGCCGATCAGCTCCTCGAACCTCGGTCGCCTCGATCTCGCCGCCGGGCTCGACCGCGTTCGGATCCTCGAGCGTGTCGACGAGCGCGACCGCGTCGCCCGATCCGGTGGGGCTCGACCAGAGCTCGTCGAGCGCGCCGATCGACGAGCGGGAGATCTCGAGCAGCGACTCGTCGAGCTCCTCCTCGCGTGATGCCCAGCTTCGCCGCGATCTCCTCGTCGGTGGGCGCCCGCATGAGCTGTCGCCTCGAGCTGGGCGATCGCCCGCTCGATCTCCCTCGCCCGCGAGCGCACCGAGCGCGGCACCCAGTCCATCGAGCGAAGCTCGTCGATGATCGCACCGCGGATGCGGGCGACGGCATAGGTCTCGAACTTGACGTCGCGGTCGGGTCGTACCGCTCGATGGCGTCGATCAGACCGAGCAGGCCGTACGAGACGAGATCGCTCTCGTCGACGTGCGCGGGGAGGCCCGCGCCGAGCCTGCCGGCGACGTACTTGACGAGCGGCGCATACGTGAGGATCAGCCGGTCGCGGATCTGCCGATCCGGCTCCGACTTGTACTGCGCCCAGAGGGTCTCGACGTCTTCCACCTGCGCCACGGCGTCAAGGATACGGGCCTCAACGGAGAGCACGATAGGTCAGCTCACCCATCCAGACGGCGAGCACGGCCGCGGCGATCGCGATGATCCACGCCCGTTCGATCGCCGCGTAGGCGGCCACGCCCCCGAAGCAGCCGGCGATGACGAGGAAGAGCACCCCGAGCGCGGGTCGCTTCGGCCTGGCCACCGGCTGGAGTGTAGGGCGAGCCCTGGCCGCCCCGATCTACAATGGGCCTTGCCGTAGGGCAGTAGCTCAATTGGCAGAGCACCGGTCTCCAAAACCGGGGGTTGCAGGTTCGAGTCCTGCCTGCCCTGTTTGGGCTCCATCGAGCCCCCTCCCCGAGGCCTCTGAGCAGGTGATTTAGAGGCTCCCGCCGGGCGGGCAGCGGTTGGAACCCGTTCGGGCCGCCTCAAAGCGGATCATCTTCCTCCAAGCCGATCTATGACGAGTCGCGAACCTCGTGGTGGCCGAGTTGCTGCACCTGGAATCCGAGGATCCCGACAGAGACATCGCGATCTACGTCAACTCGCCGGCGCTCCGTCCACGCGGGCTCACGGTCTACGACACGATCCAGTTCGTCAAACCGACTGCAGACGATCTGCGTCGGGACGGCCTTGTCGATCGGCGCCCTGCTGCTCGCCGGAGGGGCAAAGGGGAAACGATGGCGCTGCCAAACGCGAAGATCCTGCTCCACCAGGTCTCGGGCGGCTTCGAGGGGCAGGCGACCGACATCGAGATCCCAGCGCGCGAGGTGATCAGCGTCAAACGGCCCTCGAGGAGATCATCGCTCTCCACACCGGCCAGCCGCTCGAGAAGGTCTGCAAGACATGGAGCGCGACTACTTCCTGAGCGCGGACGAGGCGAAAATACGGTCTCGACCGGTCATCGCGCACCGCTGCGGAATTGCTGTCAGCATCGCTCTTCGCCTGAGAGTGTCGGCGATCACTCGCGCGCCGCCCGTCCGGGCGTGGTCGGACGATCGCCCGCGACCTCGGCGGGGGCTTCAGGTTGATCGGTCTGTGGTTGACGATCGGCGATGGGTGCCACATCGTTCGATAGGTGAGTGCCGTGATCGGGCAGCTTCGCGGCGGTTGCCGAGTGAGATGAGGTTGGCTTAAGCGCGTCCGTGGCGGCTCTGCTAACGCGTTGGGAGAGGTGATTGAGTACGTCTGGTCTGCCGAAGGTAGGCGTGGCGATGGGCCTGTTCTTTTTCCCTCGCGGTGGCTCGGCTCACGTCGCGCGCTCGCTCGCTCGGGCGGTGCCTTCGCACGGGATCGCGCTGACCCTGGCGGCTGGTTCGCAGGGGGAGCCGGGCGAGCCGTCGCATGCCCCGACCTTCTTCGCTGGTCTCGACGTTCAGCCGGTCGAGGTCGGTCTCGACGAGCCTCAGCGGCCGGCGATCGCCTTCCTACCGACCTACGAGGAAGGGGCGTCAGCGGGGGAACGGCTGATCGCCCGGGTGGATGACCGCTCCTACGAGCGCATCGTCGAGGCCTGGATCGTGGCTTTGCGGCGCGCTTGCTCGCAAGGAGTCGACATCCTGCACCTCAACCACCTGACCCCGATCCACGAGGCGGCGCTGCGCGCGTTCGCGGACGTTCCGATCGTCACGCACCTGCATGGAACGGAGCTTGCTCTGCTCGAGCGGATCGAGCGCGGCTGCGGCCCACCGTTGGGGCACGCCCGCACCTGGGCTGAGCGGATGCGCAAGTGGGCAAACGCATCGGCGCGGGTGATCGTTTCCGCACCCGCACTCGCCGAGGAGGCGCGCGCACTGCTTGGGCTTGAGCGCGACCGGCTCATCTGCCTTGCAAACGGCGTTGACACGAACACCTTCGCCTGTCGTCCGCTCTCGCCCGAGGACCGCTGCGCGCTCTGGCAGCGCTGGCTGGGGGAGGAGCCCAAGGGCTGGCGGCCCGGTGGTGCGCCCGGCAGCGTCAGCTACAACGAGGCAGACCTCCACCGCTTCCGCGACGGAGCCCCGATCGTCCTCTACGTCGGTCGCTACACCGAGGTCAAGCGTCTGCCGCTTCTCATCCACGCCTGGGCGCGGGTACGCACACAACGCGGGCGTGACGCCACGCTCGTCCTCGTCGGTGGCTACCCGGGCGAATACGAAGGCGAGCACCCGATCGAGGTGATCGAGACGCTCGCAGCGCAGAACATCTTCCTCGCCGGCTGGCGCGAGCAGCTCGACGTCGCCGCGGCACTCAACGCCTCAGACCTGCTCGTGCTGCCATCCGCCCGCGAGTCGTTCGGCCTCGTGCTCGTCGAGGCGATGGCCTGCGGCCTACCCGTCATAGCCACAGACTGCGCGGGCCCACGCTCGATCGTCGAACACGATCGAACAGGTTGGCTCGTGCCTCCAAACGACAGAGAGGCGCTCACCGAAGCGATCAACCACGCGCTACACAACCCGAAGGAGCGCCGACGCCGAGGAACCCTTGCTCACCGACACGCCCACGAGCGGTACACCTGGGCCGCGGTCGCCAACCGGCTCGCCACTACCTATCACGACATCCGCTCAGACAAGCCGCGTACAGACCCACCGTCCCCTGGGCGTCGCCGGCGGGCTTAGCCCGTTTAGGCCGTGGGCTTTCCTCGGCCCCGCTTCGGCTGGGGGCTCTCGACTCGTGCGCCGCCTGCCGACGGGGCAAGGACGCTCGTCCGACCGTCGTCCCATTTGACGCTGTACGTCGGCGGCTCGGCATGGAGCACCTGCTCGATCGTGCCCGCCCGCCCGGGCTGCGTGACCTTTGCGGGCTCGATCACGATCCTATCTCCGACCTTGGCCTGCATCTCGAACTCCTTCCTTGCGGTTCGCCGCACCCGATGGCCGTGCCCGCGCGGGGTACTACCACCGAGACCGGTGTCTGTCAGAGAGAGCAAACGAGAAACCGTGGGTACGAGGAAGAGGCTGGCCCCGCAGTCGAAGTCTGTTCGCCGGTGAAGCTCCTCGCCTCGCGCGCAGAGCGCGTCGGTGGGGTGCGAGCTTTCGGCCTGGCTCTGAGGGCGGGGCCAGTTAAGACCACTCTACCTAGATGCAACGCGGCTAGAGGTGGATGCCGAGCTTGCGGAGGTCCAGGATCGCCGCTCTGCGCCACCGGGTCGTGTCGGGGGAGAACGGCAGCGTGAAGGGCATCCCGTTGGTTTTTCGGAGTGGCTTTCCGTCGCGCAGGACGCGGTAGTGCCCGGGAGTCGGCTCGACGGTGAGGCCGGCTGCTTCGAGCCGGCGGATGAACTCGCGGACGTCCTTCCTCATGTTGTCTCGGGGCGAGGGTGAGAGTAGCTGTGATTCTGAGCACGTTGGTCATCCGGGCGTCCCTTGATCCGTGGGAGGCGTGGAACGCTTTGGATGCTCATCGCGGGGACCGGGCAAGCTGTCCGATAGAGCAGAGAGAGGGACAAGCCATGAAGGCAGTCGTTGTCGAACGGTACGGCCCGCCCGATGTCCTTCAGCTGAAGGAGGTGGCGAAGCCCGTCCCCAAGGACAACGGCGCCGCCCTCCGAGTGGGTACTTACGCCGAAGGAGTCGATGAACCCTGAGGCTTTATGGGTGGGATGAAAGCGCGTTCGATCTTCGCGCCGACGACGCCGAGGCGGAAATAGCCGATGCTCAGCGCGCCGACCTATGTGAGCAATGAGTACGCTTCCCAGCGCCCGAGACCGTAGTCGCTCTCGAGCCACGTGGCGAGCCTCCCATAGGCTGACCCGATCGCTTCCTCGAGTGACCGTTCGACGGCCACAGCGACTAACTCATCCGGGGTAAGGATTCTCGGGCCTGGCAGGTTGGCTGCGCGAACAAGGTCGATGCGGATAGTGATTCGTGCAGACATTTCTAGCGCTGCGGCGCTCACCTCTCCGTCCCCTTGGCACGCGTGACAGTCTCCCAAGAAGAGGTGTCCGCCGGGAACATGACAGGGCAGGAGGACCGTATTGTTCGGTGCCAGCTCTCTTAGGTCGAGGTTCCCGCCCCAGTCGCCGGCTGCCTCGGTCGAAGGCACCTCGCATTCTGGGGCAGTGGCGATGACTCCGACCATGGGTCGATAGGGCAGCGTCAGAGCGCCATCCCACAAGATTCTTCCCTCTCGAATCGCACAGATCCGGGTCTCATGTTGCGTATCGGCGCCAAGGGCAGCGGTCGCGTACGGGTAGGGCCATACGTAGGTGGCACACTGATCGATCCGAGGCAGAATTTTCTCGACTCGAACGGCGAGCGCATCGCCGGGCGCTGCTCCGGCAACGTGGATTGGGCCGTTTACCGGGTTCGAGCGTGGTAGTCGCTTGCGATCTCGGCGGTCGCCGGCTGACCGGATTTGACCTGCGAAGGCGGCCGCCTGCGGCGGCGATCCACGAGCACCGATACGAGGCGTTCCGACAATCGAATCGCGCCTCGCCATCGTCTCCAAAAACCGGGGGTTGCAGGTTCGAGTCCTGCCTGCCCTGTTCCGATGGATAGGCGCAATCCCGCTTAGCGAGCGGGATTCATGCCACTCAGACGAATTTCATCGCGCGCGATCCGGAGTCCGAATACCGAGGCTGTCCATCATGGCCGCGGTTGCGTCGTAGGCTTCCGTGACCCATTCGACGATCTGGTCCGGCTGGGGAGCGTACTCGAGCTCGAGCGAGAGGACTCCGTCGAACTCTGCTTGCACGAGCGCTTCGAGGTACCGAATGAGCGGTGTGTTCCCGCGACCGGGTGGGAGATCGCCGTGGGTCTCGCCGTTGCAGTCGGAGAAGTGCGTGTGGATGATTCTTCCCTTGAGCTTGAGAATCTCCGAGGCGTCGAGCCCCATGAGCCAGAGATGCGAGCAGTCGAGATTCGCCTTGACGGCGGGGTGATCGACGTCGTCGATGAACTTTGCGAGCTTGTCGATCGTGTTGACAAGCGAAAGGTCGAATGGCTCGAGTTCCATCGCGAGCTCGAGTCCAGACGAAGCCGCGTAGTCACCCAGCTCCCGCGTTGAATCGACAGCCCAGTGCCACTGGGCTTCGGGCGGAATCACCTCGTGCTGCCAGATGTACTCGCCGAGGGCGACGACCATCAGCTTCGCGCCCAGTTCGACGCCGAGATCAACGTGAGCCTTTGCTCGGTCCAGGTGGAACCGTCGAATCGACGGATTGAAGTCCGAGAAACCGAACGCGACGACGATCACCGACGGCAACGCCAAGCCGACCTCAGCCACGTCCCGCACGAGGGCCGCTCGTGCGTCCGTCGAGAGATCGAGTGGGTCGGCGAGTACGTCGACTGCGTCGAACCCGAGCTCCTTCATCTTCTCGAGCCCAGGCCGACCGTCGTACTTCGATCCGAACCACGCGGAATTGATCATCCCCAGTTGCACGTCGACCTCCTCGTTTCAGATGACATCTGTCTGTGGCTCCGTCGGTCGTCAGTCGAGCGTCAGATCGAACGGATCGGGGCCAGATTCCACTTGCAGGTGATCGACGATCAGGAAGTAGCTGCGCGCGACGTGCGCTTCTGCTGCGCCCCTCACACGGTCCGGATCGTCTGCTTCAACCGCCGCGATGATCTCGCGGTGCTCAACCACCGAACCGCCCACGTGATCGCCGCTCATCAGCACGTCCCACGGGAACGCGATCCAGAGCTCCTCCAACCGTTCAGGCAGACCGGGGATTCCACACCGCTCGAAGAAGAGGAAATGAAAGCCTCTGTTCGCGGCGCTGACGCCCGCAGCGTCTCCAGCGAGGTTGGCAGTCTCCATCGCGCTCGTGAGCTCATCGACACGTTCGATGTCGAGGCGCGAGAATCGGCGGGAGGCGCGAGCGAAGGCATACGGCTCGGCGAGCCGACGCATGACGTACACGGCCTTGAGCGCTTCGGTATCGACGAGCGGGACGGTGACTCCTCTGTGGGGCTCGCTGACGAGGAGGCGTTCGGCCTCGAGCTGGCGCAAGGCTTCGCGAACCGGCGTGATGCTGACCTCGAATCGAGAGGCAATATCGTCGAGCTGGATGCGCCTGCCTCTCGGAATCGACCCGCTGAGGATGAGCCGGCGAAGTTCGCTGGCCACCCAGTCCCTTTTTGTCATGCTCGTCGAGATCTGCGTCATCGCGACCCGTCGTCGCGTTCGGGCGCGCTGCCTGTAGCGGCGTCCTTTGGCGCTTCGCGCGGGACCGACTCGACCGCCCAGTAGCGCGACCGTAGCTCGGCCGCGACCCCAGGCGCACTGACGACGAAGAGATCGAATGTCGTGTCGGACTCCTCTGATGCCTTGTAGCCGTGGGGCGTGCCCGGTGGGATGTGAAAGATGTCCGACGCGCGGGCCTCGTACGCCTTCCCGTCGAGAAAGACGGTTCCCTCACCGCCCAGGACGAGGTAGATCTCGTCGCCGTATCCGTGGACGTGCTCCGGAAACGAGCGACCCGGCTCAGTTCGAATCAGGACATACTCGAATTTCCGCTCGGGGATCGCCAGCCAGTTGATCGGAAGCAGGCACTGCGATCCGGGGAACTCAGCGACCAGCCGGGCCTCGTCGAGCTTGCCGACGAGCGGGAGCCATTCCTTGCGCGCCTCGAGCGTGTCCGTCAGTTCACGCGTCCGCTCCGCGTCGGGTCCGGTCACGTTGTCCCAACCATGACCCCGGTAGAACGACTCGTCATAGGGCCTGCTCATGCCGTCGTTCCTTTCGGGTCGAGGACAGCTCCCGTCATCGCGCCGAGGGAGCTGGAGGCATCCGGCTTGCCGGTCCGGGGGCCCCGAATGCGACGTAGCCCCCATCCGTCTCGATCGTCGTGCCTGTGATGTACTCCGATTCCCAGGAGGCGAGGAACAGGACCGAACGCGCGACATGCTCCGGCGTGCCCAGTCGGCCTAGCGGGACACGGTCGAGGAGTTGCTCCTCCGAGATGAGCCCCGACGCGATCGCGTCTCTGGTCAGGCGGGTGTCGATGTACCCGGGTGCAACAGCGTTCACCCGGACACCTCGTGATGCCCATTCGACTGCCAGCGCACGCGTAAGTCCGACGAGCCCGGTCTTGGTGGCGCAATATGCGGCCCGTCCGGGGCTTGCGATACGTGAATGAATCGAAGCGAGGTTTACGATCGATCCGCGCCCCTTGGCGAGCATGCGCGCCCCGACGACCTGACAGCAACGGAATACGCCTGTGAGGTTGATCTCGACCACTTCGTCCCAGAGCGATTCGTCATACGTCTCCGAGGGCCCCACTCGGTTGATGCCAGCGTTGTTCACGAGCACCGAGACCTCGCCCAGGCGTTCCACGGTCTCCGAGACGGCGGCCTCGATCGACGATCGGTCACGAACGTCGAGATGAAGTCCGATCGCCTTCCCGCCTATCTCGCCGGCGCATGCCACCGCTGCCGACGTCTGGACATCCGTCACCGCGACCGCGCAGCCTTCGTCTGCAAGAACGCGCGAGATCGCCGCACCGAGGCCATGCCCTCCGCCGGTGACGATAGCCACCTCGTGTTCCATCTTCATGACCCTGGTGCCCTTCCAGGCGACGACACGGGGCTGTTCTTGCCGGCGTGGCCGATCGGGCGGGATCGACTCTCAAACACGGCCGAGGAGAATACCATATGCTCATTTAGATGCAAGATACTCCGTATAATGCATTACAGGCTGGGGAATGCTAAACCTTGCGCCGGAAAAGGCGCTCCCCTCCGGACGAGAGCGAACGTAATGCCGGCAGATCCATCTCCTCTGGCGCCGTCGTTCGCCCGGGACGACCTCGAGGCCTACCGGCAGATGTTCCTCATCCGGAGGTTCGAGGAAGCGATTGCCGAGCTCTTCGCCGCCGGAATCGTGACAGGCACCGCGCACAGCTGTATCGGCCAAGAGGCCGTTGCAGTCGGCGCCACCTCGGTGCTCAGGCCCGACGACTACATCGTGGGTCATCACCGCAGCCACGGGCACCTCATCGCGAGAGGGGCGGACATCAGGCGCATGATGGCCGAGCTGATGGGGCGGGCAAGCGGCTACTGCGGCGGCCTGGGCGGCTCGATGCACATCGCGGACATCGAGCTTGGGGTGCTCGGCTGCAATGGCATCGTCGGCGCCGGCCTTTCGATCGGCTGTGGATCCGCGCTCAGCGCCCAACTCCGCCGGAGCGGTCAGGTAACCATCGCGTTCTTCGGCGACGGTGCCGTGAATCAAGGGATCGCACACGAGGCCATGAACCTCGCGTCGGTCTGGCAACTCCCAGTCGTCTTCGTGTGCGAGAACAACGACGTTGCACTGTCTACCGAATGGCGTGAGGTGCGAGCGGTCGAGAGCATCGCCGCTCGTGCCGCCGCATACGGGATGCCAGGCGTAACCATCGACGGGAACGATGTGGCAGCAGTGCGTAGTGGCACGAAGACTGCGGTTCGCCGCGCCCGGGACGGCGCCGGGCCCACGCTCATCGAGGCGACCACATACCGGAGGATGCAACACTCCGTTCGGACGAACCTCCCAGACCTTCGCGATCCTCGAGCCGCACTCGAGTGGGCCGGTCGCGATCCCGTCGCTCGTGCGGAGTCGGTGCTCATCGGACTGGGTGTCGAGCACGAATCGCTGGCCGTTGTGCGCGACTTGGTCGAGACCGAGTTGCAAGACGCGATTCGCTGGGCAGAGGGAGAGCCGGTGCCACGGGTGGATGATCTCGACAGCGTCGTCTACGTCCAGCATGCCCCGCAAGGCTCGCCTCCAGTCAGCGACGAGGCGATATCGATGGACTTCTACGCTGCTGTCCGCGATGCCCTCCGTCTCGAGATGGAGACCGACGAGACCGTAATCGTGATCGGTGAGGATGTCGGGCCGCTCGGCGGGATCTTCCGCGCAACGGAGGGGCTGTGGGCGCAATTTGGTGCCGGGCGGGTCCGCAACACGCCTATCTCGGAAGGAGGCTTCGTCGGCATGGCCGTCGGCGCAGCCCTCACCGGGCTGCGGCCGGTGGTCGAGCTCCAGATCTTCGATTTCGTAACGCTCGCGGCGGACGCAATCGTCAACCAGGCCGCGAAGTTTCGGTTCATGACCGGAGGGGCCGCGCACGTTCCTCTCGTCGTGCGCGGCCCCTCCGGCGGTGGCATCCGCCTTGCAGCTCAGCACTCCCAAAGCCTCGAAGCCTGGTTCGCACACATCCCCGGGCTCGTGGTGGTCGCGCCGTCCTCTCCAGCCGACGCAAAGGGGCTGCTCGCAGCGTCCATTCGTGATGACAATCCCGTGGTCTTTCTTGAGGCCAAGTCTCTGCTCTTCGACGAGAGCCCGGTCCCGGCCGGACGCTACGAGATCCCGCTTGGAAAGGCAGAGATCAAGCGAAGAGGGTACGACATCACGGTCGTCGCGACCCAGGCTCTCGTACCGGCTGCCATGCGCGCAGCGGAGCGGCTACGACACGAAGGAACAGACGTCGAAGTGGTTGATCCGCGGACCCTCTATCCGCTCGATCTCGACACGATCCTCGAGTCGGTCGCAAGAACCGGGCGCGTCGTGATCGCCCACGAGGCAGTCCAGTTTTGCGGCATCGGGGCCGAGATCGCCGCCGCCGTCGCGGAGCATGGTTTCTGGAACCTCGACGCGCCGATTGTGCGGGTCGGCGCGCCTCATCGGCCGGTGCCCTATCAGAAGGATCTCGAGAACCGGACCCTGCCGGGCGTCGAAGCGGTCATGCGGGCGATCAAGACTCTCCAATGACGATCGCCATGCCAGTCCCGCTGAGTGAACGGGATCGCGGGTCGATGAGGCCAAGCGACGGTATGCTCCGCCCGCGAACCGATGCATGGGAAGGAGTGATCGATGTCTGATCTGATCGCGATCGGCTACGACGACGAGGGAACCGCCGAGCTCGCGCTTCGCGAGGCGGAGCGCCTGCAGGGCGACCTCCTGATCGAAGCCGACGCAATGGCCGCCATCCGCCGAGACGCGGAGGGCAAGTTCCACACCACCACGCACCAGCACACGGTGGGCGCGGGGGCGACCTGGGGCATGTTCTGGGGGTTCCTGTTCGGGCTCATCTTCTTCGTGCCGGTCTTCGGCATGGCCGTCGGCGCAGGCCTGGGCGCGCTCTTCGGGAAGATCGAGAAGACCGGGATCGACAAGGAGTTCCAGAACCAGGTGCGGGACATGCTGCAGCCCGGGACCTCGGCGCTCTTCCTGATCGTCGAGAAGGTCACGCCCGACAAGGCCGTCGAGGCGCTCAGCAAGTTCGGCGGCACGGTTCTGAAGACCTCGCTCTCGAAGGAGGCCGAGGAAGAGCTGCAGCGCGATCTGCACGGGGAGCCGGCCTCGAGCTGAGACGAGCTCAGCAGTCGACGGGCGCGGCGTCTCTCGGCTCGTAGCCGAGGGCCCGCGCTCCGTCGAGGCTCCAGATCTGGCGCGGGTTGTCGGACGTTCCGTAGACGATCGCGAAGCCCGTGTCTCCTGACTCGAGCGCGCAGGCGATCAGCTCGCAGCAGTCCCGCCGGCTGAGCCACGTCGCGCGCAGGCGCTTCGAAGCCGGGCTCGCGCACGGATCGTCGTCGCCCCGCACGGTGCCGATCCGCAGACAGACGACGCGCATGCCGAACGCCTCCGCGTAGTACCGGCCGAGCGCCTCGCCGAAGCACTTCGAGACCCCGTACAGCGAGTCGGGTCGGAACTCCGCCCGCTCGTCGAGGCGCCGCGGGTCGTCGAGCTCGTAGAGGGATGGGGCGTGCTCCAGCTCCCACGAGCCGACGACGTGGTTGCTCGAGGCGAAGACGACCGTCTCGACGCGGGCGAGCCGGGCGGCTTCGAAGACGTTGCGCGTGCCGATCACATTGTCGCGCAACACGTCTTCCCAGGGTGAGTCGACCGACACCGAGGCCGCGAGATGGACGACAGCGGAGACGTTCTCGAACGCCGGCGCGATCGCCGCCGGATCGGCGATGTCCCCGACGTGGCTCGCGAAGCCTGCGGGCGCGCGCGTGAGCGAGACGAGCTCGTAGCGGCCCGCCAGCCGCTCGCGGACGGCCGAACCGATCACGCCCTCGGCGCCCGTCACGAGGACGCGGCGCATCACAAACCGCCGCGGCCCGGATGCCCGTATCTAGCGGACACAGGCGAAGTCTACGACGCAGCCCGACAGCCCTTGACGAATCCCGCGATCTCCATAGAGTGCGAACCAAGCCTTGCATCGACCCCCGCGCACCTCGGATCTCGAGGCGAGAGAAACGAAGCGGAGCGGTCGCAAGAGACAACCATGCGGCACCCCGGGACCCCCCACCCAAGACGCTGCGGCACGGACCGTTCGGTGAGCGGCGCCGAGCGGGGATCGCGCTGGCTGCGGGCGGCTTTTGCCGCCTGCGCCGGCGCATTCCTACGTGGCGGCTCCGTGAAGGCCTGGTAACGCCGGGCGGGCGAACGACCGCGCGCTTCTCGGCAGCGTGGGATCCCTCGCTCCTCGGGTAGATTCCCTCCACGGAAACCACCAGGAGAAAGGACCGCGCCATGCCGTTCGAGGTTCCTCCGCTGCCGTACGACTACGGGGCTCTCGAGCCCGTCATCGACGAGCAGACCATGCGGATCCACCACGACAAGCACCACCAGGCCTACGTCGACAACGCGAACAAGGCGCTCGCCGGCACCGACTGGGCGGACACGCCCGTCGAGGACATCCTGAAGAGCCTCGATCAGATCCCCGACGACAAGCGGGCGGCCGTGCGGAACAACGCCGGCGGACACGCGAACCATACGCTCTTCTGGCAGGTGATGGGCCCCAGGGGCGGCGAGCCCGGCGGCGCCCTGGCCGCCGCGATCGACTCCACCCTCGGCGGTCTCGACGGGCTGAAGGAATCCATGGGCCAGGCAGCGATCACCCGCTTCGGCAGCGGCTGGGGTTGGCTCGTCTGGGACGGCAGCCTGGCCGTCATGTCGACGCCGAACCAGGACAGCCCGCTCTCCGAGGGCAAGACGCCGCTTCTCGGCATCGACGTCTGGGAGCACGCCTACTACCTGAAGTACCAGAACCGCCGACCCGACTACGTCGCCGCCTGGTGGGGCGTCGTGAACTGGGACGAGGTCGCCCGGCGCTACGACGAGGCCAACGGGTAACCGGCCCGGGAAGCGCGGGCCGGACAGGTCCGGCCCCTACGGTTGCTTCCCCCGTGAGCGGGGCCGGACAGGTCCGGCCCCTACGGATGTTTCGGTCTCGTGAGCTCGACGACGTTGCCGTCAGGATCCGCGACGTGCAGTGTCCGCTCGCCCCAGGGCCGGTCGGTCGGGGGCGAGAGGATCGTGACGCCGTCGGCGGCGAGGCGCTCGTGCTCGGCGTCGACGTCGTCGCAGAGGAACGCGATCTCGCCCTGCGGCCAGGGCGCGGGCCCCGGCGGCGCCTCGCGCCCGATCAGCTCCGGCAGGTGCGAGCGGGCGTAGAGCGCGAACTTGGCGCCCTCGGTGGCGAACTCGGCGTAGCTCTCGTTCGCGAACCGGAAGGGCAGCCCGAGCGCGTCCCGGTAGAAGCGGATCGAGCGCTCGAGGTCGGAGACGAAGAGGATCGCGTAGCCGAGCCGGGTCACCGGGCGCCGACGCGCACGGGCTCGAGCTCGAACCCTTCCCGGAGACGCTCGGCCCGCGCCCGGCAGCGCTCGACCGCCTGCTCGCGCGTCTCGCCGACCTCGTCGAAGATGCAGAGCCGGTAGCTCTGGGCGTCGTTCCGTCCCTGCTGGGAGAGCCGAAGTCCCGGACGGGCGAGGAGCTCGAGGCCGTCCTCGGGATCGGGCACCTGCCGGACATAGGCGTCCTCGAAGACGCGCAGGCAGTACGAGATGGCGACACCCTGCGGCGGCCCGACCTGCCAGGCCGGGTCGTCGCCGCAGGCGAGAGCGAACAGCGCCTCGTAGGTCGACTGCCCGTCCACCGCCTGGACGAGCGGCCAGAACTGGGACGAGATCCGGGCGTTCACCTCGATGATCCGCGCGGGCGAATCCTCGTCCGGGATGAAGAACTCGGCGTTGAAGAAGCCTCCGTCGAAGCCGAGCGCAGCCAGCACGCGGGCGACGACGTCCGCGAGCTCCGCCTCGCGCTCCGCGGAGTGGGCCGTCGGGTACTCGAACCGCTCGAAGCTGTTCGTGCCCGGGTACTTGACGGAGTCGGTGACGCCGATGGCGGTCATCTCGCCGTCGTGGACGTAGCCCTCGACCGTCACCTCCTGGCCCGAGAGGAGCTCCTCCGCAAGGAACCCGCGGACGGCGTCGGGATGCAGTCCCGCGAGCTCCGCGATGCGCGCGTAGCTCGTCATGTACTCGTCGACGTCTTCGAGCCGCTCGATGTCGGCCGGGTCGTCGATTCGACGAGCGCGTTGCGAGAGCCGGCCGACGACGGGCTTCACGAAGAAGGGCGGGCCGAACGGCGGGCGCCCGTCGAGCAGGGCGAACCTCGGGGTGGCCGCCGGCATGGTCGCGCGCTCGAGCGCGCGCGCGGTCGGCTTGAACTGGCACGCGATGAGGGCGCGCGGGCTCGGGCCCGGCAGGCCACGGCGCTCGGCGATGAGCGCCGCGAGCAGCGCGGAGCGGTCCTTCGTGCCGATGACTCCGTCGGCCGGGATCTCGTCGCACTCCTCGACGAACTCCTGCGGGTCGAACACGTCGATCGCGTCGAGATCGGCGCCCGCGAAGTGGATGCGGTAGCGCGAATCGAGACCCGCGGCCCGGATTGCCTGGAGGTCCCGCTCCTGCGGGCAGACGACGAGGATGTCTCTCATGCCGTGACCGGGCCTGTGCCGAAATGGTACAGCTTGCCGGGTAGTCGTCCCCGGGCGGGCAGCATTACAAACACGACGAGCCGACCCGCCGTGCGGCGGCGCTCCGAGGCTCTAGACTCGCCGCATGGTGCCGCGCAGCGACGTCGTCGGCAGCCTGCTGCGCCCACCCGAGTTGCTCGACGCGCGTGAGGGGCTCGAGCGGGGCGAGCTCTCGATTCCCGCGTTCAAGCGCATCGAGGACGAGGCCGTCGACTGGGCGATCCGCCTCCAGGAGGAAGCCGGGCTCGACGTCGTCACGGACGGCGAGATGAGGCGGCTGTCCTTCCAGAGCCAGCTCCCGGCGGCCGTCGAGGGCTTCGCGGACTGGGATCTCGATGCGTTCCTCTGGGGAGAGTGGCACTCCGACGAGGTCGGCGATCTCGCGCTCGAGCGCCCGCCGCTCGCGGTCGTCGGGAAGCTCAGGCGGTTGCGCGGCCTCTCGACGGAGGAGTTCGTCTACGCCCGGGGCCGGACGAACCGCGTGCTCAAGGTGACGCTGCCGAGCCCGAGCATGCTGTCGAGCTTCTACGACCCGGCGAGGGCACCGGCCGAGTACCCGACCCTCGACCGGTATCTCGAGGACGTCGCCGACATCCTCCGCGAGGAGGTCGGCGAGCTGGTCGCGCTCGGAGCGACGGCGATCCAGATCGACGCACCGCAGTACCCGCTGCTCGTCGAGCCGCGCTGGCGCGACTTCTACGCGAGCCGCGGCTGGCCCGCGGAGCGCTGGCTCGACCTGGGGCTCGAGCTGGACAACCACGTCATCGGAAGCCATCCCGGCGTGACGTTCAGCTTCCATCTCTGCCGCGGGAACCAGGCGAGCCGCTGGCTCGTCTCCGGTGGGTACGACTGGCTGGCAGCGCGCCTCTTCCCGAAGATCAACGCGGAGCGCCTCTTGCTCGAGTACGACGACGAGCGCTCCGGGGACTTCGCGCCGCTCGCGCACGTTCCCGAGGACAAGGTGGCCGTGCTCGGCCTGGTGACGACGAAGACCGCACGCCGCGAGACGGTCGAGGAGCTGGTGGCACGGATTCGGGAGGCGAGCGCCTTCATCCCGGTCGAGCGCCTCGCCGTCTCGCCGCAGTGCGGCTTCGCCACGTCGATCCTCGGAAACGCTCTCACCATCGAGGACGAGACGGCGAAGCTCCGGGCGGTGGCCGAGACCGCCGAGGCCGTCTGGGCATGACGGTCGTCCTCACGGGAAGCGACCTCACGCTCGATGATCTCGTCCGCGTGGCGCGCGCCTCGGAGCCGGTCGAGCTGTCGGCCGGCGCCATGGAACGGATGCAGGAATCGCGCGCGTTCGTCGAGCACGTGCTTGCCCGCGGCGACCCCGTCTACGGGATGACGACCGGGGTGGGGATGCGCAAGAAGGTCAGAATCGGAGCCGGGGAGCACGAGGAGTTCAACCGCCGGATGATCGTCAACCACCGAACAGGCCAGGGCCCGCCGTTCGGAGACGACGTCGTGCGGGGCGCGATGGTGCGACTGGCGAACTCCTTCGCGACGGGGCTCCCCGGCGTCCGCCCGGAGCTCGCCGAACGCCTCGTCTCGGCGCTGAACGACGATCGCGTGCCGGCCGTCCGATCGCTCGGCTCGGTCGGCCTCGCCGATCTGGCCCCGCTGGCCGACCTCGCGCACGGGGTCTTCGGTACCGATCGCCTCGCCGCGAAGGAGGGAATCGCGCTCCTGAACAGCGGCGCCTTCTCGACCAGCCTCGCGGCGCTCGCGCTCGCCGACGCGACTCGGCTGGCGGACGCGCTCGACGTCGCCGCGGCACTCGATCTCGAGGCGTTCGTCGCGAATCTGACGATTCTCCACCTACGGGTGTCGGAGACCCGGCCGTATCCGGGCCTCGCCGAGACGGTCACGCGGCTGCGCGGTCTGCTCGGCGGCAGCTACCTCTGGACGGAGGGAACGGCCCGGAACCTCCAGGATCCGGTCACGTTCCGTTGCGTCCCGCAGATGCACGGAGCGCTCCGCGACGTGCTCGCCTTCACCCGGCGAGCTGTCGACGTCGAGCTGAACGCATCGCAGGACAACCCGCTGCCGATCGCAGCCGAGGATCGGATCGTGTCGGTCTCCAACTTCGACGTCCTGCCGCTGGCCGCCGCGCTCGACTACCTGCGGATCGGGCTGGCGCCGGTCATCGCGGCCGCCTGCGAGCGCTCGGTGAAGCTCTTGCAGGCCCACCTCACCGACCTGCCCGAGGGACTTGCTCCACGTCCCGGCCTGGCCGAGAACTCGGTGTCCGAGTTCGGCATCTCGGCGCAGGCGCTCGCCGCCGAGGCCCGTCTCCTTGCCCAGCCCGTCTCGTTCGAGTTGGTCTCGACGTCACATGCCGAGGGCATCGAGGACCGGGTGACGATGGCCCCGCTCGCGGCCCGCCGGCTGGCCGAGATGGTCTCGCTTACGGAGCGGCTCGTCGCGATCGAGCTCGTCCTCGCCGCCCAGGCGGTCGACCTGCGCGGCAGGCCGGCGCTCGGCGAGGCGACCGGTCGAGCCTACGCGCTCGTCCGCGAGCTCGTTCCCTTCATGGACGAGGGCGACTCAGTGCCCCAGGATCTCGAGCCGGTCGTCGAGCTCGTCCGAAGCGGCGCGCTCGGCTAGGAAGGGCCGGACAGGTCCGGCCCCTACAGATACCGTCGTAGGGCCGGGACCTGTCCCGCCCGAGATTTGACGCCACCGTAGGGGCGGGACCTGTCCCGCCCGGGAACCAGGCGTCCCAGCGAAAGGCCGGACAGGTCCGGCCCCTACGCCCTGACGAGCACCCGCCCGTCCCGGACCTCAGCCGGGTAGACGGCCACTCGGTAGGACGCGTCGTCGCGACAGCGGCCCGTCTCGAGGTCGAACTCCCAGCCGTGCCAGGGACAGCGGAGAACCGGCTCGCCGGTCAGCTCGTAGCGCCCAGGCGTGCCGGAGACGCGCTCGCGCACCGTCCCCAGGCAGATCGGCGCGCCGCTGTGCGGGCAGCGGTTGCGGATCCCGACCGGCCGGTCACGGGTCCGGTCGAGGACGACCCCCACCTCGCGCCCTTCGACCCGAGCCACCAGGCGCCCGGCGCGCTCGAGCTCCTCGTAGGAGCCCAGGTCGTGCCAGGCGGTCACGCCGCGACGAGGCCGAGCCGCTCGCCGTAGAGCTCGGCGGCGCTCCCGCTCATGACCCGCTCGCGCCACGTCTCTGGCAGCCGCTTGAGCATGTACGCAGGATCGTCTCCGTCCCAGTGCGGGTAGTCGGAGGCGAAGCAGAGGTTGTCCGGCGCTCCTGCCGCCTCGAGCATCTGGAAGAGCAGCTCGTCGTGGCCGTCGGTGTGCTCGAGCGGCTGGGTCGTGAACTTCACGTGCTCGCGGGCTACCTCGCTCGGCTTGCGCTCGAGCCACGGCGTGTCGAGCCGCAGCGCCCGCCAGTTGGTGTCGAGCCGCCAGAGGATCCCGGGAAGCCAGGCGAGACCGCCCTCGAGTAAGAGGACCTTGAGGGAGGGAAGCCGCTCGAAGACGCCGTGGCAGATGAGCGACACGAGGTGCGCCATGATGCTTCCGGCGGAGCCCAGGGTGTGCCACTCGATGTAGAAGGTCGGCATCCCGGCACCGCCGGGGGGCGCGGCCAGCCCCATGCCCTCGCCGCCGGAGTGAATTGCGATCGGAAGGCCGCACTCGGCAGCCGCCTCGAAGATCGGCAGATAGCGTGGCTCCCCGTACGGCCGCTCCGACCCTCCGACGAGGACGACATGGACGAAGCGTGGGTCCTGCGCCACCCGTCTGATCTCGGATGCGGCCGCCAGCGGATCCTGGACCGCGCAGACGATACCGCCGCGCAGGCGCGGGTCGGCGTCGAGCCACCGTTCCCGGATCCACTCGTTGTGGGCGCGCGCGAACTCGGTCGCCCGGTAGGGGCTGGCGACGAGCGAGAGGTAGATCGCGTCGTCGCCGTTCAGGACGCCCACGTCGATGTCGTACGGGTCGAGCAGGTCGCGGACGACCTCGGCCGCGGTCGAGCCCGGCGGGAGCGCCTCCCCGTGCTCGAGGTCCTGCCGGAAGAAGGAGCTCGGGTGGTTCCAGGGATAGCCGGGAAGGCCGAGCGTCGGCCCCTGGAGCCGAAACCACTCGCGCTGGGCCGGCTCGACGTAGCCGAGGAACTCGTCCACGTTGCCGAGCTGCGGATGGATATCGCAGTCGATCACGGGCTCGATACTACTCTCCCGCGGGAACCGGCTTGACGGCTCGGCGAAGCGTCTCGGGGGTGACCAGGACGAAGCCGAGGGCCACGAGAGTCGGGATCGCCGTCACCAGGAAGGCGGTCTTGAACCCGGCCACGCCGGCCACGAACCCTGCGACGAGCGGGCCGAGCATGAAGCCGAGGTCACCCGCGAACCGGAAGACGCCGACCGCGACCGGCGATTCGGCGCGGGGAACCACGTCGGCCAGCATCGCGGCCGGGGGAACGCCGGCGAACCCGGACGTGACGCCGAGGAGCGCGGCGGCGACGCCGAAGACGACGGCCGACTCGGTCCAGCCGATCGCCGCCGTGGCCACCGCAAGGGCGGCCAGCGCGGGCACCATGACTACCTTACGGCCGCGGCGGTCGGCGATGGCTCCGGCCGGGTACAGCACGACGAACTCGGCGGCGATGAGGAGCGCGAGCACGACGCCGATCCCGACCGTCGACATCCCGATCTCCTCGCCGGCATAGAGTGGTAGCAGCGTGTCGACGACGGCCGCGATCATCCACAGGTAGGCGAGGTTCGTGACGAGCACCATCGCGAAGCCGGGCCGGCGGAGCACCGCGCGCAGCCCCGTCGTCACGCGTCCGTGCGTCTCCGGTTTCACCTCCGTGTCCGCTGGCGACCCGACGTCCGGGAGGTAGCGCAGGTAGAGGCCCGCGGCAACGAGGGCTGCGCCCGCCATGACGAAGAGCGGCGCAGCCAGGCCGAGCGCGAAGGCGATGACGCCGCTCAGGAACCCTCCGGCCACGACCCCGAGGTTGAAGGCGCCGTAGAGGAGGCTGAGCGTCCGGCCCATGCCGCCGGGCGGAGCGAGCTTGATCACGTGGCTGTACATCGCCGAGAAGACGACCGCCGAGCCGACTCCCGACACGGCCCAGAACCCGACGGCCGCTGGGAACGTCGGCGCGAGACCCGTCGCGGCGGCGCTGGCGGCGACGAGGACGAGGCCGCATGCAGCCGTCCGCCGCTCGCCGAACCGCCGTACGACCAGGCCGCTCCCCAGGTCAGCCGCGAGGCGCGCGGCCGCGTACGCGCCGATCAGCACGCCCGTGGCCCCGTACCCGACATCGAACGAGCGGGCATAGAGCGGCAGGATGGGCAGGGTCAGCCCGGTACCGACCATCACGACGAAGGCGAGCGCGATGACGGTCGCCACCCGGCGGTCAGCCAGGATCGACCTGACACCTCCCGGCGAGCCGCTCGCGGCGGACGTCACCGCCGGCGAAAGCCGCCGCCGGACCGCTCGCCCGGAAAGCCGGTCGGCATCGCGCCTTCGGAGCGGTAGCGCTCGTGCATCCGGGCAAGGGCCGAGCGGTCGAGGTCCATCCCGAGACCCGGGCCGTCGGGAACGGAGAGGAGACCGTCCTTCGGGGCGTAGTGGCCACGGTCGACCACCACGTCGGCGGTGAAGCGGAAGAGCGCCTGATGGGGATGGATCAGCGAGGGCTCGCTCGCGGTCAGGTGCAGGTACGCCGCGGTCATGACCCCGGCGTCGCCGCTGTAGCACCAGAAGTCGATCCCGATCGCCTCGCAGGCCCGGAGGAAGTCCTGCGTTCGCCGGATGCCGCCGAGCTCTGCCGCGTCGAGGCAGAACGCGTCGGGGACACCGGTGCGGGCAGCCCGTGCGAGCTCGGGCTCGTGCGTCGAGAAGGAGACCGGATGGCCGTCGGCACGCAGTCGGGCGACCTCGTCGAGCGTCCGGCAGGGATCCTCGAGCCAAGGGATGCCGAGACGGGCGAGCGCCGCGACGACGCGACGCGCCGTCGGCACGGTGAAGGCGCCGTTTGCGTCGAGCCTGAGGAGGCGCTGGCCGAGGCATTCCGAGAGGGCGCCGACCATCGCCAACTCCTCCGCCACGTCGAGCACGCCGAGCTTGCCCTCGAACCACGGGGAGCCGTGCTCGGCCGCCATCTGCTCGCAGTAGGCGACCACGGCCTCTGGCGTCTCCTCGGCGCCGTGGCGCAGCGCGAAGTATTCCGTGAAGGCGACCTCGTCGCGCACTCGGCCGCCGAGCAGCTCGACGAGCGGGCGTCCTTCACGCCGCGCTCTGAGATCCCAGAGCGCGATCTCGATACCGCCGAAGGCACGGCGCGCGGTCGCGTCCTGCGACCACGGCGAGAACCCCGTTCGCGAGAGGACGCGCGCCTCGCAGCCGTTCAGGTCGTCGATTCGCGTCCCCGCCAGCGCCGCGCCGAGCACCTCCACCTCGCGAGCCAGGTCGCCGTGCGGGCTCTCTCCGATACCGACGACGCCGTCCTCGTCCTCGACCTCCACGACCGTCGTCGTGAAGCTCGCGAGGGAGCCGAACGCGAACCGGTAGGGCGCCACCATCGGGACGTTGACGGCCGTCGCACGGACGTCCTTCACGCGCATGCGCTTCCCCCTCCCACGCCGGACAACCTACCCGGGAGGGCATGGCGTCAGGACCGGTTCACGGCGACCGGGTATTCTCGACACTCCATGGCGAGCGTGGCAACGGGGCGGGGAGCGCTCACCCAGGATCTCTGGTCGTCGATCGGCGGGATCTATGCGGCCATCCTCGACCACCCTTTCCTGGGCGGGCTGACGGACGGGACCCTCGACCGGGACGCGTTCCGTTTCTACGTCGTGCAGGACAGCCTCTACCTGCGTGACTACGCGAAGGCGCTCGCCGTCACGGGGGCCCGGGCCC
This sequence comes from uncultured Thermoleophilia bacterium, assembly GCA_963819905.1. Classification (GTDB taxonomy): domain Bacteria; phylum Actinomycetota; class Thermoleophilia; order Gaiellales; family Gaiellaceae; genus CAWCQC01. The sequence continues at coordinate 188,767 of CAWFXP010000001.1, read as the reverse complement.
CCGAGCAGGCCGACACCGAGGTGTTCACGCGCAGCGCCCTGACGGCCATCGCGGCGGAACGCGACGCTGCACGAGGAATTGCTCGCGGAGCTCGGAATCGACGCGGCCGAGGTCGACGCCGCGCAGCCGGCTCCGACGAACCTCGCGTACACGAGCTACCTGCTTCGGATCGTGCAGAACGGCAGCTACGCCGACGCGGTGGCGGCCGTGCTCCCCTGCGGCTGGATCTACTGGGAGGTCGGCAAGGAGCTCCTGTCGCGCGGATCGCCCGACCCCGCCTACCGGCGCTGGATCGAGACGTACGGAGGCGAGGAGTACGCGCAGGGCATGCGCGAGTGGCTCGAGCTGACCGACCGCCTCGGCGCGACGCTTTCGGCGACCGATCGCGAGCGGGCCCGCGAGATCTTCGTCCAGGCGTCGCGCTACGAGTGGATGTTCTGGGACATGGGCCACCGGAAGGAGGCCTGGCCGGTCTAGATGCGTTCCGGGCGGGCCTAACCGCGCGGCGCGGAGCACGTCTCTTTCAGGTGCACGGACGGTTGACACCGGCGGCGCCAGCTGCAATAAGCGGCGAAGGGCCGAACGAGAACGGGAGGAGAACCGGGCATGGACGAGACCCAGCGAAAGGTCGACGAGATCCGCAAGGAGCGGAGCGAGGTCGAGAACCACATCATCGACGAGTACGCGGCCGGCAGGCTCAGTCGGCGCGACTTTGTGCGCCGCGGCACCGTCATCGGCATGTCGATCCCGATGGTCGCCTTCCTGGCCGCCGCGTGCGGCGGCGGCGGCGACGGCGACGCCGGCGGCGAGACGACGGCGCCGGCCGACACGGGTGCTCCCGCCGACACCGGCGCTCCGGCCGAGACGGCGCCACCGGCTACCGGCGGTACGTTCCGGCTCGGGTCGACGACGCCCGCCGGGACGCTCAACCCGGTCACGATTCTCGATCAGGGCGGTCTCGTCATGAACGCGTTGACGGGCCAGTTCCTCACGCTGTCGCTCGGCGAAGCCGAGGTCCAGCCTCAGCTCGCCGAAAGCTGGTCTCCGAACGACGACCTGAGCGAGTGGACGTTCACGATCCGCCAGGGTGTCACGTTCAACGACGAGGCGGCGACGCCGATGACCGCGAAGGACGTCGCCTACACCTTCAACCTGCATGCCGATCCGGCCAACAAGGGGAACGCGCTCTCCGCGCTCGGCGGCGTCCTCACACCGGGAAACGCCGTCGCGAGCGACGACACGACCGTGGTGTTCACCCTCGATGCGCCGAATTACGGATTCCCGAACATCGTCTCCTCCGACAACTACAACCTGATCATCCTTCCGGAGAACTACGACCCGGCGGACTGGGACAACACGTTCATCGGCACGGGTCCGTTCACGCGGACTGCGTACACGCCGAAGGTCGGTGCAAGCCTGGCGCGGAACCCGACCTACTGGGGCCCGGCTCCGCCTCTGGACGCCGTCGAGGTCACCTACTACGAGGACGAGCAGGCCCACATCCTCGCGCTCGTCGGCAAGCAGATCGACGCAATCGACCAGTTCGGGGCCGTGGGAGGACAGGCCATCCTCGCTGACCCCGAGAGCTTCACCGTCCTCAAGGCAATAGGCACGCCTCACCGGCAGCTCTCGATGCGGACCGACATGAAGCCGTTCGACGACAAGCGGGTGCGCCAGGCGATCGCGCTGACGCTCGACCGGCCGGCGATCATCGAGACGCTCTGGAAGGGTCTCGCCGACCTCGGCAACGACAGCCCGCTGGCGCCTTTCTACCCGCAGACGGACACGTCGGTCCCGCAGCGGGCGCAGGATCTCGAGCAGGCGAAGCAGCTCCTGACGGATGCCGGGTATCCCAACGGCTTCAAGACGCAGATGAACGTCGCCAAGACGGTCGAGGTACCGCAGTACGCCCAGCTCGTCCAGGCCGCGGCGAGGGAGATCGGGGTCGAGATCGACCTCGTCGTCCAGGATCTCGGGACCTACTACGGCGACGGCGTCTTCGGATCGTCACCGTGGCTGGACTCGATCATGAGCCTCGTCGACTACGCACACCGCAGCGTGCCGAACACGCTCCTGTCTGCCCCGCTCCTATCCGAGGGAACGTGGAACGCCGCGCACTTCAAGAACAGCGAGTACGACGCGCTCGTCCCTCAGTTCATCGCAACGGCCGACCTCCAGACCCAGCAGCAGATCGCGGGTCAGATCCAGACGCTGCTGCTCGACGAGACGCCGATCATCTTTGCCTACTTCTACAACTTCCTCTCGGCCCTCGGATCGAACGTCAGCGGCGTCGTGAACACGGCCGTCGGTCAGATCTTCCTCGACCAGGCCTCGATCACCGCATGAGTCGAACGGCCGGGCGTCGGCCGGGGAGCCCCCACCGACGCCCGGCCGCAGCCCGGCCGTGACCCGCTTCATTCTCCGCCGACTCGGCCTCGCACTCATCACGCTGTGGCTCGTGAGCGTGATCGTCTTCGTCGGTGCACAGGTCCTGCCCGGCAACCCAGGAAGGGCGATCCTGGGGCCGTTCGCCGACAACGCCGTGGTCGTGGCCCTGAACGAGGAGCTCGGGTACTACGACCCGCTCCTGACGCGCTACTGGGACTGGTTCAGCGGTTTCATGCAGGGCGACATGGGCACGTCGTACGTGTTCAAGACGCCGGTCTCGGACCTGATCGGCGACGCGCTGGTCAACTCGCTCAAGCTGGCCGCCGTCGCCTTCGTGATCGTCGTCCCCCTGAGCATCATCGGGGGCGTGTTCGCCGCGCTGCATCTGAACCGTCCGGCTGACCGGTTCATCACGGTAACCGGCCTCTCCCTGTCGACGGTGCCGGAGTTCGTCACCGGCATCGTCCTGATCATGGTCTTCGGTATCTGGCTCGAGTGGCTCCCGATCACGGCCACGGCCCCACAGGGCAGCGGCGTCTTCACCCAGGTCAAGTACCTCCTGCTGCCGGCGCTCGCGCTGTGCGCGGTCCTGTTCGGGTACATCGCACGGATGGCGCGTGCGGGCACGGTGGCCTCGCTCGATTCCGACTACACGCGCACCGCCGTTCTCAAGGGCCTCCCGCGGACAACCGTCGTGCGCCGGCACGTGCTTCGGAACTCGCTTCTTCCGACGATCACGGTGATCGCCGTCCAGCTGGGGTACCTGATCGGCGGGCTCGTCGCGATCGAGCTCCTCTTCAACTACAACGGCATCGGACGCCTGATCTACGACGCCGCCCGCAAGAAGGACTTCCCGGTTCTCCAGTCGGGCGTTCTCACCGTGGCGCTCGTCTACATCGCCGCAACGCTGATCGCAGACCTCCTCTACTCGGTGCTGAATCCCCGCATCCGCTACGGAGCCCGCGAATGACGACGGCGGCCACCCCATCCGCTCCGGACCGGAGCGAGGTCAGGATCGCTCGCCGCGAGACCCTGCGCGCGCTCTGGCGCTCGCCGACGTTCCTCGTCGGCTCGCTGATCGTCCTCTGGTGGGTCGTGTGCGCGATCTTCGGCACGCTGTTCGCGCCGTACGACTACCTCGCCCCGAGCCCCGAGATTCTCCAGGCTCCCTCCGGTGAGCACTGGCTCGGGACCGACCAGCTCGGCCGAGACGTCCTGTCGCGGGTGATCGTCGGCGCGCGCAGCATCATCGTCGTCGCGCTGCTCGCCACCATCCTCGGCACCGCCCTCGGGACGGCGTTCGGCCTCGTGATGGGCTACTTCCGCGGCTTCGTCGACGACACGCTCTCCCGGATCGTCGATGCGTTCCTCGCGATCCCGCTGATCGTGCTCGCGCTGCTCGTCATCACGGCGCTCGGCCCGTCGAGCTGGACCGTCATCGTCGTGATCGGCATCGTCTTCGCCCCGATCATCGCGCGAACCGTTCGTTCGACGGTGCTGAGCGAGCGCGAGCTCGACTACGTATCCGCCGCCCGGCTGCGAGGTGAGCGGGCGCCCCACGTCATGTTCGTCGAGATCCTGCCGAACGTCCTGCCCCCGATCATCGTCGAGTTCACGGTCCGCCTCGGCTACGCGATCTTCGCCGTCGCGACGCTCTCGTTTCTCGGCTTCGGCATCCAGCCGCCGTCTCCTGACTGGGGCCTCCAGATCGCGGAGAACTACGGTCTCATCTCCGGGAACATCTGGTGGCCGACTCTGTTCCCGGCGCTCGCGATCGCGTCGCTGGCCGTGGCCGTCAACCTCGTCGCGGACGGCATTCAGGCGGTGGTCGACCGGTGAGCGCCGAGACGACGGCCAACGCCCTCGACGTCGTCGATCTCGACGTCGCCTACCGGATCCGCGGCCACGACCGGCAGGTGATCCGCGGCCTGACGTTCCACATCGGGCAGGGCGAGAGCTACGGGCTCGTCGGCGAGTCGGGTTGCGGCAAGTCGACCGCGGCGTTCGCCATCGTCGGGTACCTCGCGCGCAACGGGCGTGTACGCCAGGGCGCACATCAGCGTCGGCGGCCGGGACGTCCTCGCGATGGGTGCGTCGCAGCTTCGCGACCTGCGGGCGAAGAGCGTCTCCATGGTCTACCAGGATCCCGGACGAGCCCTGAACCCCTCGATTCGGGTCGGGAAACAGCTCGCCGAGGCGTACGCGATCGGAGGAGCGAGCGCAGCGGAGGCGGCGACGAGGGCCGAGGGGATGCTGCGCAAGGTGCAGATCGCCGACCCGGCGTCGGTCATGCAGCGCTATCCGCACCAGCTCTCGGGCGGCATGCAGCAGCGGATCCTCATCGCCATGGCGCTGGCGAAGGACCCGACGCTCCTCATCCTCGACGAGCCGACGACGGGCCTCGACGCGACCGTCGAGGCGGAGGTGCTCGAGCTCGTCCTCAACCTCCGCCAGGAGTTCGGGACGAGCGTCCTCTTCATCTCGCACAACCTCGCGGTCATCGCGAAGATGTGCGACCGCGTGGGGGTGCTCTACGCCGGCACGCTGGTCGAGGAGGGCCCGGCCCGGGCGCTGTTCGACGACCCCCGGCACCCGTACACCGTCGGCCTCCTCCGCTGCATCCCGCGCGGCGGCCGGCGGAAGGACCACGGACGGCTCGACACGATCCCCGGCTTCCTGCCCTCGCCGGGGGCCGACCTGCCGGGCTGCGTGTTCGCAGACCGCTGCGCGCTCGCCGACGACCGCTGCCGCGCCGAGGAGCCGCCGCCGTACGATCTCGGAAACCGCTCGAGCCGCTGCTACTACCACGAGCGCGCCCAGTCGATCCCGCGCGTCATCCCGGAGGAGCTCGGAGCGCCGTCGAAGCTCGATCGCGCGACGACTCCGATCATCCGCGCGGAAGCCGTGTCGAAGACGTTCCGGCAGGCCGGGCACCGGATCCACGCGCTCTCGGACGTCAGCGTCGACGTCTGGCCGGGCGAGACGCTCGGCGTCGTCGGCGAGTCGGGCAGCGGCAAGACCACGTTCGCCCGCGTGCTCCTCGGCATCACGGCACCGGATGCGGACTCGACGCTCGAGCTCGACGGAAGGCCTCTCGGCGAGACGATCTCGAAGCGTGGACGGCAGGAGATCCGGGCGATCCAGATCGTCTTCCAGAACCCCGACTCCGCCCTCAACCAGCGCCACACCGTGCGGCGGATCGTGGGCCGCGCCCTGACGCGTCTCGGCGGCCTGAAAGGCAAGGCGCGCGACGAGCGCCTCGTCGAGCTCACCCGCTCCGTCCGGCTCGCCGACCGGTACCTGACCGTTCGGCCGACCTCGCTCTCGGGAGGCCTGAAGCAGCGAGTGGCCATCGCGCGCGCGTTCGCGGGCAGCCCCGAGGTCGTCGTCTGCGACGAGCCCACCTCCGCGCTCGACGTCTCGGTGCAGGCGGCGATCCTCAACCTGCTCGCCGAACTGCAGCGCGACGACCGCACCGCGTACGTCTTCATCTCGCACGACCTCGGAGTCGTCCGCTACCTGTCCGACCGGATCGCGGTTCTCTACCTCGGCCGGCTGATGGAGCTGGGCGGCGCCGAGCGCGTGTTCTCGGGGCCGCACCACCCCTACACCGAAGCGCTCCTGTCCGCCGTGCCCAAGCTCGACGGCGAGGAGGGGCTCCGGATCCGGCTCGAGGGCGAGATCCCGAGCGCGGCCGACCCTCCGTCCGGCTGCGTCTTCCACACCCGCTGCCCGCGAAAAGTCGGCGAGATCTGCGAAACCGAGGAGCCCCCGCTCGCCGAGGTCGAGCCCGGCCACATGATGCGCTGCCACATCCCGATCGACGAGCTCCGGCGGCTGCAGGCGCTCCCGGCCGACGAAGCGGTCGAGACCCGCGCGGAGGCCGGCACGTGAGGATTCGCGGAGCGGTGCTGCCCGCGACCGGGGCGCCGCTCGAGGTCACGGAGCTCGACCTCGCGGCGCCAGGGCCAGGCGAGGTGCTCGTCCGCCTGGAGGCGAGCGGTGTGTGCCACTCCGACCTGAACGCGATCGACGGTACGGCAGAGACGCGCTGCCCCGCCGTTCTCGGCCACGAGGGCGCCGGAGTCGTCGAGGCAATCGGGCCGGACGTGTCGCTCCGACCGGGGACGCGAGTCGCCCTTTCCTGGCTTCCCTGGTGCGGCGCCTGCGAGGAGTGCCTGCGCGACCTGCCGCATCTCTGCCGCACGGCCTGGAGCGCGATGGGTCACGGAGGCCTCCTCGACGGCACCCCGCGCCTGTCGCGCAACGGCCTGCCCGTCTATCACTACTCGCTCCTCTCGACCTTCGCCGACCACGCCGTCGTGGCAGAGCGCTCGTGCATCCCGATCCCGGACGACGTCCCCGCCGACGTCGCCTCGCTCGTCGGCTGCGCGATCGCGACCGGGGTCGGCGCCGTCTGGCGGACAGCGGGCGTGCGCCCGGGGGACCGGGTCTGCGTCATCGGCTGCGGCGGTGTCGGCCTCTCGGCGCTCCTGGCCGCGCTCGCCGCCGGAGCCGAGCCCGTCGTCGCCGTCGACGTCGCCGCGGCGAAGCTCGCCGAGGCGGCAAGCCTCGGCGCGACCGCGACCGTCGCGTGGACCGGCGACGCGGAGTCGACGGCCGAGCGCGTGCGCGAGGTCAGCGGCGGCGGGGTCGACTACGCGCTCGAGGCGACCGGCCGGCCCGAGGCCGCTCTCGCCGCCTTCCTCGCGTGCCGGGCGCGGGGAGCGGCCGTCCTGATCGGCATTCCGCGGGCGGACGCCGTGGTCACGCTGCCGGCGCTCCAGATCCCGCGCGGCGAGCGACGCGTGCTCGGCTCGATCTACGGCTCGTCGAAGCCCGAGCGCGACTTTCCCGCGATCCTCGAGCTCTACCGCAGCGGGCGCCTGCCGCTCGATCGCCTGATCTCGCACCGGCTGCCGCTCGAGGCGGTGGCGGAGGCGTTCGAGCTGATGCAATCGGGGACGGCGCTCCGTGTCGTGCTCGAACTCGACCGAAAGGACCATGATGGATGACGCTCTCGACGGCCGGATCGGTGAGGCGTGGTCCGGCGAGGTGCCGAACGGAAGCCACATCAACGTCGCCCTCGCCCGGAGGGGATCTCCCACGTCGGCCGCGCTGGCGGCTCTCCTCGGCACCGGGAGGCCGGGCCATGTTCCCTTTCTCGCCTGCCTGACCCCGGGAACCGTCGTCCGGCCGCTGACGATCGTCGTCAACAAGGCGACGCTCGAGCGCGGATCGGAGCACGAGCGCATCACCTGGGGCGCGGCCCAGCTCGGGATCGCACAGGGCATGCTCGACGCCGTGCACGACGGGCTGCTCGGCGCCGCCGAGGCGGCCGAGCTGGTTTGCCTCGTCGCGGTCTGGGTCGACCCGGCCGTCGACGACGAGACGGCGGTGCGCCACGCGAACCGCGAGGCGACGCGCGCCGCGGTCGCCGACGCGCTCGAGCCGCCGACGGGAGACGACGTCCTGGCCCTCGCCGCGAGACGCGACGAGGCCGCGAACGCCTACTACCGAGGCGGCTGAGTGCGAATCTCGGGTATCGAGACGCGACGCTACGCGTTTCCACTCGATCCCCCCTTTCGGGCCGCCTGGGATCCCGTGCCTCGAACCGCGCTGCAGGCCACCCTCGTCACCATCCACTCGGACGAGGGCCTCTGCGGCTACGCGAGCGGCGACCACTTGCCTGACGCGGCGGAGCTCGAGCGCCACCTGGTCGGGGTCGATCCCTTCCGGACGGAGGTCGTCCGGGAGGTCTGCGAGACCGTCGACTTCCACGGCGGGCGCCCGTGGACGGCCGAGGTGGCCGTGTGGGACCTCGTCGGGCGTGCGCTCGACCAGCCGCTCTGGCGCCTGCTCGGCGGTCGCTCGGATCGCATCCTCGCGTACGCCTCGAGCGGCGAGCCCGTCGGAGCGGAGGAGCGGGCGCGCCGCGCCGTCGCCCTGCGCGCCGCGGGCGTCAGGGCGATCAAGCTCCGCTTCCAGGACGACGACTGGCGCCGCGACGTCGAGCTCGTCGAGCAGGTTCGAGACGCCGCCGGCCCTGAGCTCGAGATCATGGTCGACGCGAACCACGGCTGGCGGATGCCCGGCGATCGGGCGCCGCGCTGGGATCTCGCCACGGCGAGCCGCTGCGCGGCGGAGCTCGAGCGGCTCGGCGTCTTCTGGCTCGAGGAGCCGCTGCGGACCGACGACCTCGACGGCTATGCGCAGCTTCGCCGGCGCACGACCCTTCGGATCGCGGCCGGGGAGATGGTTCGTCACCTGTCGGAGGCGCGCGACCTGATCCTCCGCGGCGGGGTCGACGTGGTTCAACCCGACGTCGTGCTCGCCGGCGGGCTGTCCGGTTGCCGACGGATCGCCGATCTGGCCGATCTCTGCGGGCGGAGCTTCTCGCCACACACGTGGACGAACGGCTACGGGCTGCTCGCCAACCTCCACCTCGCGCTCGCCGTCTCGACCTGTCCCTACCTCGAGGTGCCGCTCGACCCGCCGGCCTGGACCCCGGAGCGGCGTGACTCCATTCTCCCGGCCCCGCTCGAGATCGCTCCCGACGGCACGATCGCGCCGCCGCCCGGTCCCGGCCTCGGCGTAACCCCCGACCTCGACGCGCTCGAGGCGTTCCGGGTCGGGTGACCGGGTGACCGAGACGCGAGCGGCGGTGTTCCGCGAACCGGAGGCACCGGCGTCGATCGAGCCCGTCGTCCTCGCCGCGCCCGGGCCCGGCGAGGTGCTGGTGCGCCTCGCGGCGGCGGGTGTCTGCCATTCGGATCTCCATTGCGCGGACGGGCATCTGAGCGGGAACCGCTTCCCGGTGGTGCTCGGCCACGAGGGCGCCGGTGTCGTCGAGCAGGTGGGCGCCGGGGTCCCCGACCTCTCCCCCGGCACCCGCGTCGCACTCTGCTTTCTGCCTGCGTGCGGCGCCTGCCGCCGCTGCCGCGAGGGGCGCAGCAACCTCTGCGAGACCAACTCGCGGGCGACGTTCGCGGGAACCGCGCTCGACGGTCGCCTCCGGATAGCGGCTCGTGACGGCGTCGAGCTCAAGAGCTTTCTCGGGATCGCCTGCTTCGCCGAGCACTGCGTCGTCCCGGCCGCATCGGCGGTGCCGATTCCCGACGGGTTGGCGCTCTGGCAGGCCTCGCTCATCGGCTGTGCGGTAGTCACCGGGTTCGGCGCCGTTCGCAACGCCGCCGGGGTGGCGCCGGGGGAGAGCGTCTGCGTCGTCGGCTGCGGCGGTGTCGGGCTCCAGGTCGTCGCCGCGGCGCGCCTCGCGGGGGCCGGGCCGATAGTCGCCGTCGACCGCGTGGCGGAGAAGCTCGCGCTCGCCGAGGCCCGCGGCGCGACACACGGCGTCGACGCGTCGGAGCCGGACGCCGCCCGCGCGGTTCGCAGGCTGACCGCGGGTGGCGTCGACCACGCCTTCGAGGTCGTCGGACGGGCGGAGACGATCCGGCTCGCCTGGGACACGCTCCGCCCCGGCGCGACGGCCACCGTCGTCGGCCTCGCGCCGGTCGGTGTCGACGCGTCCGTGCCGGCGGTCGACTTCCTCTCGGAGAAGTCACTGCGCGGCTCGTTCTACGGCTCGGGCAACCCGGCGGCTGAGATCAGCAGGCTGGCCGAGCTGGCGGCGGACGGGGATCTCGAGATCGCCGACGTCGTCTCGCACTTCACCGACCTGGACGGGATCGACGAGGCCTTCGCCCGCCTGCGCCGCGGGGAAGGGGCCCGGACGATCGTGGTGCTCGACCGGGATCTCGCCGGGGCCCCGGCGTCGTGACGCTCCCGGCGCTCGAGCGCCGGGTCGTCGACGAGATCGGTCGGCGGCTCGCGGTCGTGGCGCTCCGCTTCCGCGGCGGCGACAATCTATCCTCAGGCCGATGACCGAGCCCGAGATCGTGGTCTTCGTCGAGATACCGGCCGGATCGCGGAACAAGTACGAGTTCGATCCCGGGCTGGGCGGCATCGTGCTCGACCGGCGCCTGTTCACGTCGATGACCTACCCGGCCGATTACGGCTACATCGAGGGGACGCTCGGCGAGGACGGCGACCCGCTGGACGCCCTCGTCCTCGTCGGCGACCCGACCTTTCCCGGCTGCCGCATCCGCGTGCGCCCGATCGGCGTCTTCTACATGACAGACGAGAAGGGCTCCGACGAGAAGATCCTCTGCGCGTCCCTGCGAGACCCCGCATGGAGTCGCGTCCACGACATCCACGACCTCCAGCCGGAGTTTCGCGACGAGATCGAGCACTTCTTCCAGGTCTACAAGGAGCTCGAGAAGAAGAAGACGTCGACGCGCGGCTTCGGGAACCGGGCGGAGGCGATGACGACGATCGCGGCAGCGCGGACCCGGCTCGGCGGAACCCTGCACGACGGCTAGCCGCCGTGCCGGCGTTCGACGTCCATCAGCATCTCTGGCCGGAGGCGTTCACGGCTGCGCTCGCCGGGCGACGCGAGCCGCCGCGCCTCGACGGGCGCGTGCTTCGGCTTCCGGGCGAGCTCGACTCGGAGATCGACCTCGGCGACCACGATCTCGATACCCGCCTGGCGCTGCTCGATCGTCACGGGATCGACGTCGCCCTGGTCTCGGTGCCGCCCGGGTACCTGACGGATCCCGAGGGGGAGCTCGCAGACGCGTATCACACCGGCGCGCTCGAGCTCGTCGGATCGGCGTCCGGCCGGATCCAGGCGCTCGCCGCCGGGGTCTGTCGGCCCGGGTTCGCCGGCGCCTGCGTCGCAGCAGGGGAGCTCGTCGGCGGAATCGACCCACTGCTCGGGGAGCTCCGCGCGGCGCGCCAGCTCCTGTTCGTGCACCCGGGCCCGCCGCGCGAGCTCCCGGGCGACGCGCCGCCCTGGTGGGGCGCGGTCGTCGACTACAGCGCGCAGATGCAGGCCGCCTATGCCACGTGGCTCGCGCGCGACGCCACGCGGTTCGCCGACCTGCCCGTGGTCTTCGCGATCCTCGCCGGCGGTGCGCCGATCCAGCTCGAACGGATGCGCTCGCGCGGCGTGGACGACCGGGCCGCGATGCACCCGAACGTCTTCCTCGACACGTCGTCGTACGGACGGCGGGCGCTCGACCTCTGCCTCGCCACCTACGGGGTCACCCAGCTCGTCCACGGGAGCGACGTCCCGGTGATCGATCCGGCGCCCACGCTCGCCGCGATCCGGGGCTTCGGCGATGCCGTGGCGACCATGGTCCTTAACGAGAATCCGCGGCGCTTGCTCGAGGGAGTACGATCGGCGGTGTGAGCGACGTCTCGACCTGGATCGCCGAGCGGCTGCCCGGCAACGAGGACCTCGGGCAGGCCTTCCTCGCCGAGTTGGCCGTCGAGCTCGGCCGCGAGCGAGACCTCTGGAGCGAGCTGGTCAAGCACGACCCCGACGAGCGCGTCTACTCGGAGCTCTACCGCGACGTCCACCTCGACGTCTGGCTCATCTGCTGGGACCGCGAGCAGGACACAGGCTTCCACGACCACGACACGTCCTGCGGTGCGGTCTACGTCGTGGACGGCGAGCTCGCCGAGGACCGCCTGCTCCTCGAGAACGGCGCGATCCGGCAGGTGAGCCATCGCCACCCGGCCGGCACTGTCTTCGACTTCGACGCCGCCCGGATCCACTGCGTGCGCAACCCGGGCGGCCCGCCGGCGGTCTCTCTGCACCTCTACTCGCCGGCGCTCTGGCGGATGGGCTTCTACAGCTACGACGACCGCGGCAACCTGTCCCGCGCGTCCGTCACCTATGCGGACGAGATGTGGTCGCGGCCGAGCGGGCTCGTCGACCTGACGGCCTGAACGGCGTGACACCGCCCACGCCGCTCGAGCCGGCCCCTGGCAGAGATCGCAGGCGCCCGGAGCGACGTGTTCCTGAAGCGCGAGGACGTCCACGAGCTCGGCGCCTTCAAGTGGCGCGGCGCGCTGCCCGTGATCGAGGCCTACCGCGACGCAGGCGCGGTGGCGGTGGTCACCGCGTCGACCGGCAACCACGGGGCCGCGACGGCGTGGGCCGCGTCCCGGGCCGGCGTGCGGGCGATCGTGTTCGCGCCTCCCGGCGCGGCTCGGGCCAAGCTCGAGCTGATCGAGCGCCACGGGGCCGAGATCCGGCTCACCGGGTCGGACTTCGACCAGGCCAAGGCCGCGGCGGCCGCCTTTGCTGCGGACGAGGGGCTGCCGCTGTTCGAGGACGGCGCCGAGTGGCTCCAGTTCCAGGCCTACCGGGCGATCGCAGCCGAGATCCTGGCCCAGCTCGAGGCGCCGCCCGCAGCGGTGGTCGTCCCGCTCGGCAACGGCGCGCTCCTCGGCGGCATCGGCCTGGAGCTCTGCGAGCACGCGCCGTCCACGCAGCGAATCGGAGTCCAGTCGGCGCAAGCCTCGGTGATGGTCGAGTGCTGGCGGGCCGGCGAGATCGTGACCTCCGACCGCGCCGACACCTTCGCTGACGGCCTCGCGGTTCGGGTCGCCGTTCCTCTGGCCGTCGAGGTGCTCGGCGAGGTGGTCTCGCGGATGGTCCTCGTCTCCGAGCGGGCAATCGCCGAGGCGGTCGGTGCCTACGCGCGGGCTGGCATCCGCGTCGAGGGCGCCCCCGGAGCGGCGCTCGCGGCGCTTGCCGAGCTCAGCGATGTCGAGGGGCCGATCGTCCTCGTCGTGACCGGCCGCAACATCGACGACGACCTCTGGCGCCGCGCCTGCGACGAGCCGTCGTCCTTCCCCGCCTGAAGCATCCTGGAGAGCTTTCCGGCGCCCGAGCCGGACAGGTCGCGAAGGCCGCGAACGCCGACGCCCGAGCCTCGATTGCGCCAGAAGTGTGCCGAATGCTCCATAGGGAGAACGCGAACGTCCGCGCCCAACATCGTTTTCTTCCGACAGCCCCTGCGTCGATCGCCGGCCGCTTCCGCACGTCTGCGCAGCGATTCTGTGCCGGGATTCGCACGGCCCCGGCCGGGGTCTGACCCCTGTCGAGGGCCGAAAGCTGCTAGGGGCGGACTGGGGTTGGCAAGTCGGCTGCCTGCTTGGATCGCGCGCGGGCTGCGGACGCTCGCCGGAGGCTCAGGCGACCGTCCAGGTGTCGCCCGCGTTGAGGAGCGCCTCGAGGTCGCCTTCGCCGAGCTTCGCCCGCGCGGCCGCCAGCTGGTCGTCGATCGCCTCACCGTAGACCGGACGCTCGACCGCGCGGAAGACGCCGATCGGCGTCGGGCCGGTCGGGCGCTCGGCGAGATGGACGAGCGCGAACGCAAGGCTCGGATCCTCACGGTGCGCATCGTGTACGAGCAGCGCGTCCTGTCCGACCGCGGCGACCTCCACGATCTCGAGGCCGCCGTCGGGCTTCTGGACGACGCCCCGCTCGCCCTCCGCGCCGAAGCGGATCGGCTCGCCGTGGACGAGCCGGATCTGGTTCAGACCCTTCGTTGCCTTGTCGGTGAGCGCGTCGAATGCGTGATCGTTGAACACCGGACAGTTCTGGTAGATCTCGACGACCGCGGCGCCCTTGTGCTCGGCGGCCTGGCGGAGCACGTCGGTCAGGTGCGCCCGGTCGACGTCGAGCGTGCGCGCGACGAACGTCCCCTCGGCGCCGAGCGCCAGCGCGAGCGGGTTGAAGGGGTGGTCGAGCGCCCCGAACGGCGTCGACTTCGTGATCTTCCCGACCTCGCTCGTCGGCGAGTACTGCCCCTTCGTGAGCCCGTAGATCTGGTTGTTGAACAGGAGGATCTTGATCGGGACGTTCCGACGCAGAGCATGGATGAGGTGGTTGCCCCCGATCGAGAGGCTGTCCCCGTCGCCCGTGATCACCCAAACGAAGAGATCGCGTCGCGCGACGGCGAGCCCCGAGGCGAGCGGCACCGCGCGGCCGTGGATCCCGTGCATCCCGTACGTGTTCATGTAGTACGCGAACCGCCCCGCACAGCCGATCCCGGCGACGAAGACGATGCGCTCCGGCGGCAGCCCGAGCTCCGGCATGAACCCCTGGACGGCGTTCAGGATCGCGTAGTCGCCGCAGCCGGGGCACCACCGCACCTCCTGGTCGGAGGCCCACGCCTTCTTCGCCGCTACGGCCATCTCAGAGCCTCCGCTCGATCTCCTGCTCGATCTCGACCGTCCGGAACGGCTGCCCCGTGACCTTCGAGAGCCCCTCTGCGGGGACGAGATACTCGGCGCGCAGGACGCGCACGAGCTGGCCGGTGTTCAGTTCGGGCACGAGGATCCTCGGATAGTCGGCGAGCACCTCGCCGGCGTTTCGAGGGAGTGGGCTCAGGTGCGCGAGGTGGGCCGTAGCCACGTTTCCACCGCGGGCGCGAACGTTGCGGATCGCCGCCTGGATCGGCCCGAACGTCGAGCCCCAGCCGACGACGAGCAGCTCGGCGCCGTCCGGATCATCGACCTCGAGCGGCGGGATGTCGTGCGCGATCTGCGCGACCTTCCCGGCCCTCAGGCGTGTCATGAGCTCGTGGTTCTCCGGGTCGTACGAGATGTTGCCGGTGCGATCCTCCTTCTCGAGCCCGCCGATCCGGTGCTCGAGGCCGGGCGTGCCTGGAACGGCCCAAGGCCGCGCCAGGTTCTCGTCGCGCAGGTACGGGAGGAACCCCTCGGCCGAGTTCGGCTCTGCCGCGAAGGCGGGGTCGATGGTCGGGAGGGACGAGACATCGGGGGATCTGCCACGGCTCGGAGGAGTTGCCGAGGAACGTGTCCGACAGGAGGATCACCGGCGTGCGGTACGTGATCGCGATCCGGCATGCGTCGATCGCAGCGTCGAAGCACTGGGCGGGGGTGAACGGAGCGACGATCGGAATGGGGGACTCGCCGTGCCGGCCGTGCAGCGCCATCAGCAGGTCGGCCGCCTCGTTCTTCGTCGGCATCCCGGTCGAGGGGCCCGACCGCTGGACGTCGACGATCACCATCGGCAGCTCGAGCATGACGGCCAGGCCGATCGTCTCGGCCTTTAGGTCCATCCCCGGTCCGCTCGTGCCGGTCACGCCGAGGTGGCCGCCGAAGGCAGCGCCCAGCGCGAGGTTCGCAGCGGCGATCTCGTCCTCCGCCTGGATCGTCCGCACCCCGAAGTTCTTGTGGCGGGAGAGCTCGTGGAGAAGCTCGGACGCGGGTGTGATCGGGTAGCTCGCGTAGAAGAGCGGCAGACCGCTGCGAACGCTCGCTGCGATCAGCCCCCAGGCGAGCGCCGCCGCGCCCGAGACGTTCCGGTAGACGCCCGGCTCGGCAGGGGCACGCTTGACCTCGTACTGCGTCGCGAAGACCTCGGTCGTCTCGCCGAAGTTCCAGCCGGCCCGGAAGGCGGCGAGGTTCGCGTCACGGATCTCCGGCCGTGACGAGAACTTCGTCCCGATCCACTCCTCGGTGACGCCGGTCGGGCGTCCGTACATCCACGACACCAGCCCGAGCGCGAAGAAGTTCTTCGCCCGCTGGGCCTCCCGGCTCGTCAACCCTTCGATCGACTCCGTCGCGCGCAGGGTGAGGGACTCCATCGGCACGCGAAACACCTGGTAGCCGGAGAGCGTGCCGTCGTCGAGCGGGTTCGCGCCGTACCCCGCCTTCTCGAGGTTCCGTGCCGTGAACTCGTCCTCGTTCGCGACGATCGTTCCACCCTTGACCAGGGTCGACAGGTTCGTGCGCAGGGCAGCCGGATTCATGACGACGAGAACGTTCGGCGCGTCGCCGGGGGTCAGGATGTCGCGCGACGCGAACTGGATCTGGAACGCCGACACGCCGTGCAGCGTGCCGCGCGGGGCGCGGATCTCGGCCGGGAAGTCGGGAAGCGTCGCCAGATCGTTGCCGAGGACGGCGGTCGCGTTCGTGAAGCGGTCGCCGGCAACCTGCATTCCGTCGCCCGAGTCGCCGGCGAACCTGACGACGACCCGATCGCGTTCCTCGACTGTTTTTGCCACGTGCCTGGCGTTTCCCGGGATCCGAAGGTCCGACTTCGACCCTAGCAGTTTCGACGGCGCGCCAGACGAGCCTTCCGGCGGCGCGCTACCGTGGCGAGACGGTCAGGAGGAGGGCTTTTCCGCCCCGTCGTCCCCGGCGGGCGCGGCGCCCTCGGCTTCCGCCGCCGGTGGAGTCTCGGAGGCAGCCGCCTCCTGCTCGGCACTCGCAGCTCGCTGCGCGAGCTGTTCCTTCAGCCCGCGGATCTTGGCTACGTGCGGCTCGAGACTCGCGTGCGTGAGCTCGCCCTTCTCGCTGAGATCGAACACGGTCTTCCCGAGCTCGTCGTATGCCTGCCCGAGCTCCCGTTTGGTCTGAAGGTCACGCGCTTCGTCCTTTGCCCTCGCGGCCGCTTCACCGGCCAGGTCCTTCGCCTGCTCGGCGCCGGCCTTCAGCTTGTCCATGAGTCCCATCCGGCCTCCTTTTCTCCGCGTTGGCCGTGATTTGCGTCCGTCGAGCGGTCATCCTATCCGTCCCGTAGCGTGGCGTCGTGGGCGCCCTCCTCGCCGGGTTCGGTCTCGGGTTCGCCGTGGCAGCCGGGTTCGGGCCGATCAACGTCTTCTGCCTCAGCTCCGGGCTCCGCTACGGCTTCTGGCCCGCCTTCGGGGTCGGGCTCGGCGCGGCGGTCGTCGACGCGTTCTACGCGCTCATCGCCGGGATCGGCGCGGCCGCGCTCTTCACCGGCTCGGCCCGAGGCTGGCTCGAAGTGGTCGGCGGGGTCGCGCTCATCGTCGTCGCCTGGCGGATGGGCGCCGTCGGTCGGAACCGTCCGAGCCCTGCGGGCGGCGCGGCAGCGCTCGCCGGCGGAGGGCGGCCCGCCCGGTTCGCGGTGTCGCGATTCTCCGGCACCTTCGTGCTCTCGGTCGGAGCGACGCTCGCGAACCCGCTCACGATCCTCTCGTGGGCCGCCGTCTTCGCCGGCGTCGTCTCGCGGCTCGACCCGACGCGAGTCGAGACGCTCGTGCTCCTCCCGGCGGGAGTCGGCGCCGGCACCCTGACCTGGTTCACCATCGTCTCAGCAGGAAGCGCCTACGCCGGCCGCTACGTCACCGAGCGCCTCCTGCGTTGGGTCTCGACCGTGGCGGCGATCGTGATCGCCGGCTTCGGAGCATGGTTCGTGGTCGCCGGAGCGCGCACCCTGACGTGATCGGGACTGTCACGCCGTCGCCCGGTAGATCCCGTCGGCTACCTGCGCCAGCCCGTCGAGCTCGAGCTGCGAGAGCGCGGCCGCGACCTCTGCCGCGACGATCCCCGTTGCCGTCGCAATCTCGTCGACACCGGCTGCACCGTCGCGAAGCGCGCCGAGAACGGCACCCGGCGTTCCTGCGGGCGGGCCCGGCACGGAGGGCGCGCCCTCGAGCCCGAGGGCCGAGAGCACGTCGTCGGGCCTCGTCAGCGGCGCCGCGCCGTGCTTGAGGAGGGCGTTCGAGCCGGCTGACAGGGCGCTCGTCACCTCGCCGGGCACCGCCAGCACCTCGCGCCCCTCCTCGAGCGCGAAGTCGGCCGTGATGAGCGCGCCCGATCTCTCCCTCGCCTCGATCACGGCGACCGCGAGGCACAGCCCGGCGACGATGCGGTTGCGGGCGGGAAAGCGCCACGGGGCCGGCTCCGTGCCCGGGGGGTACTCCGAGACGATCAACCCCTCCGCCGCGATTCTCCGCGCGAGCTCGGCGTGGGCACGCGGGTAGTCGCGATCGATCCCGCACCCGAGGACGGCGATCGTCGACCCACCCGCCTCCAGCGCGCCGCGATGCGCCTCCCCGTCCACCCCGCGCGCGAGGCCGCTCACGACCACTGCCCCCGCCGCGGCGAGCTCGCGACCGAGCCAACGCGCGACCTGCCGCCCGTAGGAGCTGCACGAGCGTGCGCCGACGAGCGCCACGCACGGCCCGTGCAGCAGATCCGGCCGGGATCCGCGCAGGTAGAGGCGCGGCGGTGGATCGTAGATCGCGGCGAGGAGAGCCGGGTAGGCCCCATCCGACCGGGCGACGACTGCCGGGCTCGCTCTCATGCCGCGCCCGCGAGCTCGCGCGGAGCCCGATACGAGAGCGTCTCGGCCACGTGCTCGGCGGCGACCGCCTCCGAGCCGGCCAGTGCGGCGACCGTGCGGGCGACACGGATCACACGGGCCCGGCCGCGACCCGAGAGCGGCACGCGGTCGACTGCTCGATCGAGGAGAGCCGAGGCGGCCTGATCGAGCGTGGGAGCACGCTCCGCCAGCCGCGACCGGGCAGCGGCGACCCGCATCGCGACGGCCGCGCTCGCCTCACCGGCTCCAGCGGACAGCTCACGCGCCCGCGCTCGGGGAACGAGGAGCACGAGGTCGATCCGATCGAGAAGCGCCCGCGAGAGCTTCGCGTGGTAGGCGGCGATTCGTTGCGGCGTGCACGAGCACTCGACTCCGGGATCGCCACGGGCGCCGCACGGACAGAGGTTCATCGTCGCGACCAGGGTGAAGCGAGCCGGGAAGAGCGCCCGGCCGGTAACCCGCGCGATGGCCACGACGCCGTCCTCGACGGGCTGGCGAAGCGCCTCGAGCACCGGCCGGTGGAACTCCGCCAGCTCGTCGAGCAGCAGGATCCCGTGGTGTGCGAGGCTCGCCTCCCCCGGCGTCGGCCCGTGGCCGCCGCCGACCACGGCCGCAGCCGAGGCGGTGTGGTGCGGCGCACGGAACGGCGGCTGCTCGAGCAGCGGGCGCCCGCGCGGTAGGAGCCCGGCAACCGAGTGGATCCTCGTGACCTCGAGCGCCTCCTCGAACGTCAGTCGCGGCAGGATGCCGGCGAGCCGCCTGGCGAGCATGGTCTTGCCCGTCCCCGGCGGCCCGGCGAGCAGGAGGTTGTGGCGGCCGGCCGCGGCGATCTCGAGCGCCCTCCTCGCCCGGTCCTGCCCGCGGACGTCGGCCAGGTCCGGATGCGTCGGCGCGACCCCGCGCTGGACGACCGGCCGATACGTGGGCTCCTGCTCGCCGCGGAAGTAGGGTCCGACCTCGGCCAGGTGACGCAGGGGCACCGGCTCGACCCCGGCCAGGGAAACCTCGGCCGCGGACTCGGCGGCGCAGAGAACGCGGTCGATCCCCGCCCGGCGCGCCGCCTCCGCGCACGCGAGCGCGCCGGGCACCGGGCGCAGCCGTCCGTCGAGCGCGAGCTCGCCGAGCGCCGCGTGTGCTTCGAGACGCTCCGCCGAGAGCTGCCTGGATGCCGCGAGCACCGCAAGAGCGATCGGGAGGTCGAAGCCCGAGCCCTCTTTGCGCAGATCGGCCGGCGCGAGGTTGACGGTGATGCGGCGAAGCGGCCACTCGAGCTCGGCGTTCGCAATGCCGCTCCGGACGCGCTCCTTCGCCTCCTGGCACGCCTTGTCCGGCAGGCCCACGATCGCGAAGGCAGGCACCCCGAGCTGGAGATGCGCCTCGACCTCGACCGGTCGCGCGTCGAGGCCCACGAGCGTGTGCGTGAGCGCCCTGGCCAGCATGGTTCGACGGTAGGCCGCGAGGCCACGCGGAGGGGTGTCGCCTTTGTGCCGATTCTCGTCGGACCGGCTCCATCGCCGCTACCCTCCCACCGTGGACGTCTCGCTCGCAATCGCGAGCCGGCGCGACCGCAGGCGCTATGCCGAGCGCGGGATCGAGCCGGCGCTCGTCCAGCGGATCCTGGACGCCGGTCGCCTCTCGGGAAGCGCGCGCAACCGCCAGCCCTGGCAGTTCGTCCTCGTCGAGGGGTCAGTCCGGGATCAGCTCGCGGAGACCGTCTACGTCCCCGACAACGTGCGGGGAGCCGCGCTCGTCGTCGCGGTGGTCGGGCAGGGCAAGGGGCCGGTGGCGTTCGATTGCGGCCGCGCGTCGCAGAACATGCTGCTGGCAGCATGGAACGCGGGCCTCGCCTCGACGCCGAACGGCGTTGCCGACCACGACGGCGCGGCCGCCGTCCTCGGCCTCGGCGAGGAGGAGCGGCTGCAGATCGTGCTCACGTTCGGCCATCCGAAGCGGGAGCCCGTCGTCGAGGCTCGCACCGTCGAGGAGTGGAGCGCGGCCGCGAACCGCCGCCCGCTCGACGAGCTGGTGCGGCGCACCTGAGGCGGGCTGCCGCGGCGGCTCTGCCTACTGCGCTGCCGGCTGCAGGCCGTCCGAGATCCGCCGGAGCGCCACGCCGAGATCCTCGGCGGGGATGCGGGGGTTGTAGAGCGGGCTCTCGGCGGCCTGGGTGAGGAGCCAGCGACAGCGGGCGGCGCTCACGGGCTGCACCCTGACCGCCGGCGAGAGGAGCGCCGCCGCGATCGCTTCGAGCTCGCGGGAGTACCGGGCGACGCGCCCGCGGAGGTAGTAGACCGCGGCGACGACCCGGCGTCCCTCCGACTTCGCGTTGTCGTCGAGCATGGAGCGGATGCTCGCGGCGAGCCGGGCACGAGCCTTCGGCTCCACGAGCCGCGAGCCGAACGCCTCGACCTCGGGTAGCGCGTAGGCAGAGGGATCGAGCGCCAGCTGCTCGATCAGCGTCCGCCGCCCGACGAACGCTGCGAGAAAGAGAACGATCTCGACCACGGCGCCGGCCGCGAGCGCGATCGCGAGTGGGGTCGACACGCTCCAGACGGCGGCTGCGAGCGCGACGGTCGCGCCGGCGAGGCCCAGGCTCTCGATCGCCCGCCGGCGGCGGCTGCGAAGCCCGACTCCCAGCTCGTCGATCGTCCTCGCGTCCACGTTTCCTCGCTCCTCTACGAGGGTACCCCACGCTCATGGCGCACGAACCCGGCCCCGCGAGTCGGATTCGGAGGCATCCGTCCCGGCGATGTGAGAAGCTTCGCGCCACGATGTTCTCCCCGAGGCGTAGGCTCGTGCTGCTGGCGCTTCTCGCGCTGCTCGTCCCGGCCGCCGCGGCCTGCGGCGGCGGTGGCGACGGCGGCGGCGAGGCGACGGAGGCGACGACCGCCACCGAGGCGACGACCGCCGAGACGTCGGCCACGACGGGCGGCGGCGAAGGGGCAACCGGCGACGCCGAGGCGGGCGCGGCGGTGTGGGAGTCGGGCGGATGTGGCGGCTGCCACGTCCTGGCCGCCGCCGGATCGGAGGGGAGCGTCGGGCCGAACCTCGACGACCTCCAGCCGGACTTCGAAGCGACCGTCGAGCAGGTGACGAACGGCGGCGGCGGGATGCCGGCGTTCCAGGATCAGCTGAGCGAGACGCAGATCCTCGACGTCTCCGCCTACGTCGTACGCTCGACGAGCGGCTGACCCGCGCCGAGAGCCGGAGACGCTAGCGGGCGCGGGACGGCGAGACCGCAGGCCGGGAGGGCTCCTGGGCGAGCGGCGAGGGCTCGACCCGTGCCACCCGCGCCACCTTCCCGGGTAACCACCAGTTCCAGCGCCCGAACAGCGCCATCGCGCTCGGGAGAAGGAGCGCGCGGACGATCGTGATGTCCACCGCGATCGCGACGGCCAGGCCGAAGCCGAACTGCTGCAGACCAAGGATGCGCCCGATCATGAAGCCCGAGAAGGCCGCGATCATGATCAAACCGGCGGCGGTCACGATCCGGCCGGTCTTCGCCAGGCCGACCGCGACCGCCCGCTCGTTCGGCGCACCCGCGTCCCGTTCCTCGCGCATGCGGCTGACGAGGAACACCTCGTAGTCCATCGAGAGGCCGAACAGCATCGCGAACAGGAAGACCGGGATCCAGCCCTCGATCTGGTCGTAGCTCTGGAGCCCGAACGGCTCCCCCGCCCCCCACTTGAAGAAGACGACGAGGAGACCGTAGGCGGCACCGATCGAGAGCAGGTTGAGGACGATCGCCTTGAGCGGGAGGACGAGTGAGCGAAACGCTCGCAGGAGCAGGACGTAGGTCAGCGCGAGCACCGCGAGCACGAGCCACGGGAAGGTGCCGTAGACGAGATCGAGGAAGTCGACACTCGAGGGCGGTCCGCCGCCCGCGAACACGCTGACCTCCTCGGGGAAGCCGGCCGCCGGGACGATCTCGCTCCGAACGCGCTCGACGAAGTCCATCGCCCCCGGGGTTCCGTACTCGCTCTCGCCGATCGACTGGAGCCGGAGGTAGCGACCGGTCGGATCGACGTGCTGGCTCCCCTGGCCGACGACGACCGCCGCGGTCTCCGGGTCGGCCTCGAGCCCCTCCCGAAGGCGCTCGACGGCCGCGGTGACGGCGGGCTGCGACGCGCCGCCCGGACGCCCCGTGTCGATGACGATCTCGGTCGGCGCCGTGGCCCCGTCTCCCGCAGCCTCGCCGAGGATGGTGAGCGCCCGGGTCGATTCGAGGTCCTGCGGGATCCCCTGGTTCGTCCCCGGCCCGACCTCGATCCAGAAGGCGGGGATCGCCATCGCGAGGAGCAGCGCGACGGCGATGGTGGCGAAGCGGGCCGGATGACGCATGATCGCGTGGGCGAGCCGCATCCAGAATCCCTGGTCGGTGTCCGCACGCCGCTCCAGCAGCCGCCGTGGCACGAGACGCACCCGGTCGAGGGCGTCCGCCGTGAGGTAGAGAAGCACCGGCAGGAGCGTGACGGCGCAGATGACCGACACGATCGGAATGGTGAGACCGGCGACGCCGAAGCCCCGGATGAACGGGAGTGGCATCGCGAGCAGGAGCGCGAGCCCGATTGCCACCGCGGTGCCGCTGAAGACGACGGCTCGCCCTGCGGTCTCCATCGTGGTGACGACGGCCTCGGTCTTATCCCTCCCGGCACGCCGCTCCTCGCGATAGCGATAGACCATGAGGAGCGAGTAGTCGATCGCGATACCGAGCCCGATCAGCGACACGAGCTGGGTGACGTACGTCGAGAGCTCCATCGTGTTGGCGAAGATCCAGACCACCCCGAGCGTCGTCGGAATTGCAGTCAGCGCGAATACGAACGGGATCAGGAAGGCGAGCGTCCCGAAGACGAAGACGAGGATCAGGAGCGCGAGCGGAACCGCGACGAACAGCTCGCCTCGCTGCAGGTCCTCGTCCTGGATCGGCTCGAGGTCGTGTTCGATCGCCGCCTGCCCCGTGACGGCGAGCGTCACCCCCGGGACCCGGCCGAGCGCCTCACGGAGCCCGGCGACGTAGCCCTTCGCATCCGCCGGCTCGAGCTTCGAGACGACGGTGGCGGTCGCGATCTCCGGCGACACCGGCACCGCACCGACGTACGTGCCCGTCGGCACCGTCCGGGCGGCGCGCGCGGCGGCCTCGTCGAGGGCGGGGAGCGCAGCGGCGACGTCTCCCGACTCCGAGACCGCGACGATCGTGAACGAGCCGCTCGAGCGCTGGCCGAAGCGATTCTCGAGAATCTGCTCGGCCCGCCTCGTGTCGGTTCCGGGGAGCTGGAACCGGTTGGTGAGCAGGTCGCCGAGGTCGCGCGTCGCGGCCACCGACCCGGCGAGGATCACGACCCAGACGGCGACGACGAGCCAGCGCCAGCGGATCATCGCCCGCGTCCACCGGCCGATGGCCGTCTCCTCACCTCCGGTCGCGGAATCCTCCACGAAGGTTGAAGTTAGCGAAGACTAAGCTCGTGCGTCAACCGGCAAGGAGGGGTCACGGAACGAGGCGCACCCGCTCGATCCGGGAGGGCCCTACGGCTGCCACCTCGAGCACGATCTCGAGCCCTGCCAGCTCCGGCCGGCGCGCGAGAAATCCCTCCGCTGCACGGCGCACGCGGCGCTGCTTCTCGGGCCCGACTGCCTCGACGGGATCCCCGAAGCGGTTTCCGGAGCGGAACTTCACCTCGCAGAAGACGAGGCGCCGGCCGCGCCGGACGACGACGTCGAGCTCGTTGCCGCCGGCCCGTTCGTTCGCCGCCAGGATGCGGTAGCCCCGCAGCCGGTAGTGGCGCCTGACCCGCCGCTCGGCCGCAGCGCCGGCAGGGTTCATGCCGCGTCCGGGCGGACCTCCGCGTAGCAGAGCGCCTGGAAGCTCCGACGGTGGATCGGACATGGGCCCCGGCGGCGGACCGCGGCGGAGTGGGCAGGCGTGATGTAGCCGACGTGACGCGCGAACCCGAAGCCCGGATAGAGGGCGTCGAGGCGGCGCATGGCGCGATCGCGGACGACCTTCGCGACGACCGACGCAGCCGCGATGGCGGCGCTCTTCTCGTCCCCGTCGACGACCGCCCGATGCGGCGGAGCGGCAGGGCCGAGGCGAAACCCGTCGACGAGGCGCAGCTCGGCCTCGTCACCGAGCGCGGCGAGGGCGGCCGCGAGCGCTCTCAGGTTCGAGCGATGGAGGCCCGAGCGGTCGATCTCCCCGGCGGAGACGACCTGGACGGAGACTCTGGTCGCGTTCGCGACGACCGCCCGGAAGAGCCGTTCGCGGAGGTCCGGGTCGAGCTGCTTCGAGTCGTTCAGCAGGCCGAGCGCGGCCGACGCGCCGGCCGCGCAGCTCGCCGTAGTCGAGCAGGACGCCGGCTGCGACCAGGGGCCCCGCGAGGCTGCCGCGGCCCGCCTCGTCCGCCCCGGCGACGTACCGGACGCCGAGCCGGCGATCGAAGGCGATCAGCTTGCGCCCGCTGCGCGTCGAGGCCACTCGCCGAGCATATCGGCGTCCGACGACGGATCGTGTGCCCGCTCCGCGCCGAAACCGTGTCGAAATGCCGCGCCCGCGCGCGACGGGTCTCGTTCGGGTAGACCGGCCCGCCGAAGCCCGCCCGGGCCTCAGCGGACCTGCTTCTCGCGGACGCGGGCCTTCTTGCCGACCTTGCTGCGCAGGTAGTAGAGCTTCGCGCGGTTCACGTCGCCGATCGAGCGAACCTCGATCTTCTCGATCTTCGGCGAGTGCACCGGGAACGTGCGCTCGACGCCGACGCCGAAGGACTGCTTGCGCACGGTGAACGTCTCGCGCGCGCCGGGGCCCTGGCGCTTGATGACGGTCCCCTCGAACACCTGGACGCGCCGGCGCTGGCCCTCGATGACCTGGAAGTGGACGCGCACGGTATCGCCCGCCTTGAACTGCGGGACCTCACGCAGCTGCCGCCGCTCGATGGACTCGATCACGTTGCTCATAAGGAAGGCGCGCCGAGCCGGCGCGACCGGAAATCCTAGCTGAAGCTGATTCGGTTCGGTGGCCAGTAGGTCATGAACACCGGCCCGATCATCTGCTCGCGTGAGATCGGCCCCCAGCGGCGGCTGTCGCAGGAGAGCTGGCGGTTGTCGCCCATCATGAAGTACTGGTCCGGACCGAGCGTCAGCGGCCCGAAGTCGGGCCCCCCCTCCCTGCCGGGCTCGAGATACGGCTCGTCGAGCGCCTCGCCGTCGATGAAGACGACACCGTCACGCTGCGAGATCTCGTCGCCCGGCAGTCCGATGATGCGCTTCACGTAGGTGCCCCCGGCGCCGCAGGCCGAGACGACGTCGGCCGGTGGGTCGAAGACGACGATGTCGCCGCGCTTCGGATCCCGGAAGTGGTAGATGAAGCGGTTGGCGATGACCCGGTCGTTGTAGTTTCCCATGCAGCCCTGGCCGCTCGACTCGGCGCAGTGGAACGTCGGCTCCATGGACGCCGAGGGGATCTTGTAGGGGTTCACGACGAACGCCTTGACGAGCAGGACGGCGGCGACCGCGATCGCGATCGTCAGCCCCCAGTCGACGATCGTCCGCCACGGCTTGGGGAGGCCGGCGGTCAGCCGGTCGATGGGCCCCCTCAGCGCAGGCTCCGCTCGGCGCTCTGCCCCAGCCGCCACGCGTCGATTCGCGCGTGGTCGCCCGACAGCAGGACGTCGGGGACGCTCCAGCCGCGATACTCGGCGGGACGGGTGTAGTGCGGGTACTCGGCGCCACCGCCGAGCGCGTCGGAGAAGGTCTCCTCGACGGCGCTGGCCGGGCTTCCGAGCGCCCCCGGCAGTCGACGCGCGACCGCGTCGAGGACGACCATCGCCGGCAGCTCCCCGCCCGAGAGCACGTAGGGGCCGATCGAGACCGTGTCCGTCACGAGGTGCTCGTGCACCCGCTCGTCGAAGCCCTCGAAGCGGGCGGAGAGGAGCGCTAGGCGCTCCTCTCCCGCGAGCTCTCCGACCAGCTCCTCGTCGAGCAGGCGGCCCTGGGGCGAGAACGCGACGACGCGACGGCCGGGACTGCCTCCGTAGACCGCCTGCAGCGCGGCGTCGACCACGTCGACCCGGATCACCATCCCGGCGCCACCGCCGTAGGGCTCGTCGTCGACCTGGCCCGCGCGAAGCGGCGTGAACTCCCGGTAGTTGTAGAGGCGCAGGTCGAGCTCGGTGCCGAGGACGGCCGCGATCGGGCGCTGCTCGGTCATCCAGGCGAACGCGTGCGGCAGGAGCGTGAAGACGTCGATCTGCATCGTGCGGCTCCGCACTCTACCTAGCCGTCGTCGACGAACCGGGCGGCAACGACGAGTCGCCCGGCCCCGATATCGACGGCCCGCACGCAGTCCTCGACGAGCGGGAGCGCGGCACCGGAATCGAGCTCGAGCACGTCGTTTGCGACGCCCGGTGCGACGGCCGCGACCCGCCCGAGACGACGGCCCTGCTCGTCTTCCACCGCGAGCCCGACGAGCTCGAACGCGTAGAACTCGCCGTCGGGAAGCGGGGGCAGCTGCTCGGCGGGGATCTCGAGCTCCGCCCCGCGCTCGACCCGGCGATCCAGCGAGATCACCGTGCGCCCGCCGGCGCGCTTCGCGGCGACGACCGTCGCCGGCTCGCCGCCGACGTAGACGCGAGCGCCCTCGGCGAGGCGACCCGGCTCCTCGCTTCCGGCTTCGACGACGAAGGAGCCGTCGAGCCCGTGCGGTCGGCCGACCCGGCCGACCGACACCCAGTGCGTCATTCGACGATCTCGAGGAGCGTCCGCTCGCCGCGCTTCGTCCCGCTCGCCCGAACGAGAGTCCGCAAGGACCGCGCGAGGCGCCCCTGCTTGCCGATCACCTTGCCGAGGTCTTCCTGGGCGACGTGCAGCCGCAGGACGACCGCGTCGTCACGCTCGACCCGCTCGACGCGAACGTCGTCGGGGTTGTCGACGAGGCAACGCGCCAGGTAGGCGACCAGCTCCTCCACCGAGGGTTAGAAGCCCTGGGCCTTCATCAGGCGCCTGACCGAGTCGGTCGGCTGGGCGCCCTTCGCGACCCAGTCCTTGATCTTCGCCTCGTCGAGGTCGATCGTCGACGGGTCGGTCTGCGGGTTGTAGCGCCCGACGATCTCGATGAACCGCCCGTCGCGCGGCGAGCGCGAGTCCGCGACCACCACCCGGTAGATCGGGTTCTTCTTCGAGCCCACGCGCGCGAGCCTGATCTTCGCTGCCATCTCTCCTCCGTCTGTCGCGTCGTCTGCGTTCGCGGCCTACGTCGTCCCGCCGCTCATCTGCGCACCTGCTGCGTGACGAGCGACTGGAGGTTCGGCTGCTTGCCGCGCCCTATCTGCTTCATCATCTTCTCCATCTGCTTGCGACCGTTCAGCAGCTGGTTCACCTGCTGGACGGACGTCCCGCTGCCGCGGGCGATGCGAGCCCGGCGGGCGCCCTTGATGATCTCCGGGTGGGCCCGCTCCTCCGGCGTCATCGAGAGGACGATCGCCTTGACCCATTCCAGCTGGCGATCGTCGAGGTTGACGCCCTGGAGCTGCTTGCCGACGCCCGGGATCATGTTCATCACGCTGCGCAGGGGGCCCATCTTGCGCATCATCTCGTAGGACTTCAGGAAGTCGTCGAAGGTGAACTTCCCCGCCCGCAGGCGCGCCTCCAGCTCCTCCTGCTCGTCCTGCTCGGCGGCGTCCTCCGCCTTCTCGATGAGCGTCAGCACGTCGCCCATCCCGAGGATGCGCGACGCCATCCGATCGGGGTGGAACGGCTCGAGCTGGTCGAGCTTCTCGCCCGTCGAGGCGAACTTGATCGGCTGGCCGGTAACCGCCTTCACCGACAGCGCCGCCCCGCCTCGCGCGTCACCGTCGAGCTTGGTCAGGATCACGCCGTCGAAGGCGACGCGCTCCTGGAACGCCTCCGCGACGTTCACCGCGTCCTGGCCCGTCATCGCGTCGAGCACGAGGAGGACGTTCGTCGGCTTCGTCTCCTTGCGAATCGCGACGAGCTCGTCCATCAGCTCCTCGTCGACGTGGAGCCGGCCCGCGGTGTCGACGATGAGCACGTCGCGGCCCTGCGCCCTCGCCTGCTCGAGCGCCCAGCGGGCCACCTCGACCGGGTCGCCGGTGTCCCCGCGCCGGTAGACGGGCACCTGGATCTGCTTGCCGAGCTGTTCCAGCTGATCCATCGCCGCCGGCCGCTGGAGGTCGCACGCTGCGATCGCAGGCGTCTTGCCGTCCTTCTTGCGCAGGTGGAGCGCGAGCTTGGCCGAGGCGGTCGTCTTACCCGACCCCTGCAGGCCCGCGAGCAAGATGACCGTCGGCGGCCGGCCGGAGAAGGCGAGCTTCGAGCTGCCTTGCCCCATCAGCGCCGTCAGCTCCTCGTTCACGATCTTCACGACCTGCTGGCCGGGCGTCAGGCTCTTCAGCACCTCCGCGTCGAGGGCGCGCTCCTTGACGGTCGCGACGAACTCCTTGACGACCTTGAAGTTGACGTCGGCCTCGAGTAGCGCGAGGCGGATCTCGCGCATGGCCTTCGTGACGTCCTCCTCGGAGAGGCGCCCGCGTCCGCGCAGGTCGCCGAGGACGCCCTGGAGCTTCTCGGAAAGCGAATCGAACATCCGTGGGATTGTACGGGCCGGATGCTCGGCCCCCCGCTACGAGCCGTCGTCCTCCGGGCCGTCGCCCTCGTCGTCCGCCGGCGCGTCCGTGTCCGAGACGAGCGCCCGGGCGAACTCCTCGGCGTCGAACGGCTGCAGGTCGTCGAGCCCCTCGCCGACCCCGACGAGCTTCACGGGCAGCCCGAGCTCGTGGCCGATCGCGACGACGATGCCGCCCTTCGCGGTGCCGTCGAGCTTCGTCAGGGCGACGCCCGTCACCTCGACCGCCTCGTCGAACTGCTCCGCCTGCCGGAGCCCGTTCTGGCCCGTCGTCGCATCGACGACGAGCAGCGTCTCGTGCGGCGCGCCGTCGAGCCGCGAAGCGATCACGCGGCGGATCTTCGTCAGCTCCTCCATCAGGCCCACCTGCGTGTGCAGCCGCCCGGCGGTGTCGACGATGACGACGTCGCGCCCCCGCGCGAGCGCCGCCTCGATCGAGTCGAAGGCGACCGCGGCCGCGTCGCCACCGCGCGTCGAGCCGACGAAGTCCGCCCCGGCCCGCTCGGCCCAGATCTCGAGCTGCTCGTCGGCCGCCGCCCGGTAGGTGTCCGCAGCGGCCACGAGCACCGAGCGGCCGGAGTCGCGCAGCCTGGCGGCGAGCTTGCCGATCGTCGTCGTCTTCCCCGTCCCGTTCACGCCCACGACGAGAATCACCGACGGCTGCCCGTCCAGGCGAAGCCGAGGCTCCTCGTCGGGTGACGCAAGCTCCGCGAGCACGTCGCGCAGCTCGTCCACGACCTCGTCGTCGTTCTCCGGCCTGCGCTTCTCGAGCCGCGCGACCACCTCCTGCGTCGTCTCCACCCCGACATCGGCCGCGATCAGAACGTCCTCGAGCTGCTCCCACGTGTCCAGGTCGGACGGGTCGTAGCGCCAGCCGGTGAGGCCGCGCGCGATGGCCTGGCGGCTCTTCGTAAGACCCGAGCGCAGCCGCCTGAACCGTCGCTTCCGCTCTGGCCCGGCGTCGTCTTCGACCGGCTCCTCGTCGCCGAGAAGCTCGGCCCACGTTCGGGTCACGCGGAGGCGACCCGGGCGGCAGGGGTCTGAAGACGCTTCGAGACGATCTGCGAAACTCCGTCCGCGCCCATGGTCACCCCGTACAAGATATCGGCGGCCTCCATCGTCCGTTTCTGGTGCGTGATGACGATGAACTGGGCACGGTCCGCGTAGCGCCGGAGCAGATCGACGAACCGGCCGATGTTCGTGTCGTCGAGCGCCGCCTCGACCTCGTCGAGAAGGTAGAACGGGCACGGCCGCGCGAGGAAGAGCGCGAACAGGAACGAGAGCGCGCCGAGCGCCTTCTCGCCGCCGGAGAGAAGCGACAGCCGCGTCACCTTCTTCCCGGCCGGACGCAGCTCGACCTCCACCCCCGGCTCGGCCTCATCGTCCTCCGGAACGGTGAGCTGAAGACGGCCCTCACCCCCGGGGAAGAGGGCGGCCGCGACCTCGGCGAAATGCCGCTCGACGGCGGCGAACGTCTCCTCGAACCGGCGCTCGACCGTCTCCGAGAGCTCGTCGCGCAACGCCTCGAGCTCCTGGAGCGAGCGGTCGAGATCCTCCCGCTGCTCGGTCAGCTCGGCCAGGCGGGCCTTCTCCTCCTCGAGCTCCTCGGCGGCGAGCGGGTTCACCTGCCCGAGCTGCTCACGCCGCCGCTCGAGCCGGCCGAGGGTCGACTCGAGCTCCTCGGCGGCCGCTACGTCCAGCTGCGCCGGCTCGGTGTCGTCGGGGAGCCGCGCCCGGACGTCGTCGCGCTCGGCGCCGACGCGGGCCGCGTCCACCTCGAGCCCCGAGACGGCCTGAGCCGCCTCTGCCGCAGCCCGCCGCAACTCGGACTCCTGCGCCCCGAGCCGGCGGAGCTCTTCGCCGAGCTCGGCGCTCGAAGCGCCTCCGGCGTCGACACGGGCCTGAAGGGCGGGCTCGAAGGTACCGGCGGCCGAAGAGGCCGCGGTCAGCGTCGAGCACAGGCGCTCGGCCGCGTCGGCAAGCCGCTCGAGCAGCTCCGCCTCCTCCGGCTCGACCTGCGGAGGCATCAGCGCCACCGCCGCCCGTGCCTTGGTGACGCGCTCCCGGGCGGCGCGCTCGACCTCGAAGACGCGCGCTGCGTCGCCGGCAGCGCGGGCCACGTCGGCCTCGAGCTGCTCGACCTCCGCCGCGAGCGCCCGGCTGCGGGCGTGAAGCTCGATCAGGACGCTCTCGGCCGCCTTGCCTGCGAACCACAGCTCCCCGCTCGCGGGATCGAAGCCATGGCCCTCGCGCGTGACAGCGACACCGTGGCCGACCTCGGCGAGGTCGACCGGTTCGACGACCCAGACGTCCTCGAGCAGCGCTGCGACCCGCTCTCCGCCGGGAAGCGGGCGCGCGTGCTCGCTGAGCGCCTCGGCGCCCGCAGGGGCCCCGCGCTGCCCGGAGCCGCTTCTCGCCCGCGGCGGGAGCAGCACCGTCAGCGACCCGAGCCCGCCCGTCCGCGCTTCCTCGGCGAGCTCGAACGCGCTCCGCGCGTCGGCCGCGACGACCGCCGCCGCCCGGGACGCGAGCGCCGCGGCGACGGCCCGCTCGTAGCCGGCATCGACGTCGAGCAGCGAGAGCGCCAGCGGCTCGCCCCGGTCGGCAAGCGCCCGTGCGGCGGGTGGAAGACCCTCGCGTTCGGCAAGGCCCCGCTCGAGTGCGACCAGACGGTCGGCGGCGAGTCGGGCCGAGGCCTCGAGCGTCTCGCGCTCGTGGAGGGCGGCGCGCGACGCGCTTCCCGCTTCGCCGAGGGCGCCCTCCGCGGCGGCGAGCTCGTCGAGCGGCGTCGAGTCGTGCGGCGCGTCGGCCAGGGCCCTCGCCCTGGTCGCCTCCCGGCGCAGCGCCGCGGCCGACTCGACCGCGTGCTCGTGCCGGACCGACAGGCGCTCGGCCGCGCTTCTCAGGCGGTAGAGCGACGCGGTCGCCTGCTCGTGCCGGCGGGCGGCCTGCTCGAGCTCCTCCTCTGCCCTCCGGCGCTCTGCCAGGACGCCCTCGAGGCGCTCGTCACGCCGCCTGCGCTCCTGCACGGCCCCGGCACGCTGCCCTTCGAGCCCGGCGAGTCGGTCCTCGAGGGAGGCCAGCCGGCCGGCGAGGAGGCACGCCCTGATCCGGTCGATCTCGACGGCGAGCTTCTCGGCTCGCTGGGCCGCGGTCGCCTGGAGCGCCAGCGGGCGCAGCCGCTTGCGTGCCTCGTCCTCGAGCGCCCGTGCCTTGTCGGCCTGGATCGCCACGCGGGCGAGCTTCAGCTCGGCCCGGTGACGGCGATGCTTGAAACTCCCGAGCCCTGCCGCCTCCTCGATCAACGCCCGCCGCTCGGACGGCTTCGACGACAGCACCTGCTCGACCCGCCCCTGGCCGATGACGGCGTGCATCTCGTGGCCGAGGCCCGCGTCCCCGAGCAGCTCGAGCACGTCCGTGCGCCGAACGGCGGCGCGGTTGACGAGGTACTGCCCCTCGCCGCCGCGGTGAAGCCGGCGGGCGATCGAGAGCTCCGCATACGGGAGCGGCCCGTCCCCGGAGGCGTTGTCGAACAGGAGCTCGACCTCGCAGTGGTCGACACCCGGCCGGGACGACGAGCCGGAGAAGAGGACGTCCTCGGGCTTCTCGGCCCGGAGGACGCTCGGAGCAAGGCTCCCGGCGGCCCACACGATCGCGTCGGCGACGTTCGACTTCCCGGATCCGTTCGGCCCGACGACGACGGCAACGCCCGGCTCGAGGCGAACCTCGACAGCGTCGGGAAACGACTTGAAGCCGCGCAGGTTGATCGAGCGCAGATGCACCGCGGCTACATCCTGACGACGGCCCCGGCCGGAGCTGGAGCCGGGGTCAACCGTGCGCCCGTTCGCGGCGGATCCGCACGAGCGCCTCCATCGCGGCGGCCTGCTCGGAGGCCTTCTTCGAGGGCCCCGTCCCGACTCCCCACTCCTCCCCGTCGACGAGGGCTGCGGTCGTGAAGCTGCGTGCGTGCGGCGGGCCCTCCGTCGTCCGGAGCGCGTAGTCGACCTGGAGGCCGAGCCGGGCCAGCTCCTCCTGGAGCTCCGTCTTGTGGTCGACGTGCGAGGTGATCGCGTAGTCGATCCGCTCCCCGAACGCGGCCGCGATCGGCTCGCGGACGCGGTCGAACCCGTACGTCAGGTAGCAGGCGCCGAGCGCCGCCTCGAGGAGGGCCGAGAGCACGTTCCGGTTGCCTACCAGCCGCTCCAGGTCGTCGCCGGAAACCAGGCCTCGCCCCCGCTCGCGGAGCCCTTCGACCAGGCCGAGCTGTCGCCCGACGACCGCGCAGCTCGAGCGGCTGACGACGTGCGCCCGAGCCTTCGTCAGCTCGCCCTCCGGGTAGTCCGGGAACGCCTCGAAGAGAACCTGCGCGATCGCGAGCTCGAGCACGCTGTCCCCGAGGAACTCGAGGCGCTCGTACGAGCGCGCCCGGTCGACGACGAACGAGGGGTGGGTCGAGGCGCGCTCCGCGAGGGCGGTCGGGAGGCCCTCGATGAGCTCGAGGAGCGCGGTGAGGGAGTCCCGGCCGCCGACTACGTACGCGCCGCGATGTAGTCGACCGCCTGGCCGACGGTCTGGATCCCCTGGGCGTCCTCGTCCGAGATCTTGACGCCGAACTGGTCCTCGAGCTCCATGATCAGCTCGACGAGGTCGAGCGAGTCCGCGTCGAGATCCTCCTGGAAGGACGCTGCCTCGTTGATGTCGGCCTCGTCGACCCCGAGCTGCTCGATGAGCACGTCCCTGACCCGCTCGTAGACTTCCTCGCGCGAAGCTGCCATGTTCCTAATCTCCCCTGTCGTCGGTGTGTTGGGCGTCGGCGGAGGGCCGATGCTACCACGCAAGCAGACCTATGTCCGCAGTGCGGAAACCCGCGTCGTCAGCTCCTCCGACATGCGACCGATCACGTCGTGGCTGATGCCGCGTGCGGCAAGCTGAATCGCGTTTCGGATCGCGACGCGGGACGAGTTCCCGTGCGAGATGACGGCAAGGCCCTTGAGCCCGAGCAAGTAGGCGCCGCCGTAGGTGTCCGGATCGAGGCGGCGCCGGAGAGCGTGCGCCGCCGGACGGATCATGAGCGCCCCCGCCTTGCCGCGCTGCGACTTCACGACCTCCTCGCGAAAGCCGTCCAGGACGCTCCGGATCGTCCCCTCGAGGACCTTCAGCCCCATGTTCCCTGTGAAGCCGTCGCACACGACGACGTCGGCGCCGCCCTCGAGCAGCTGCCTCCCCTCCATGTTCCCGATGAAGCGGATGTCCTCGTCCTCGGCGAGCAGCCGGTGAGCCTCTCGGACGAGCCGGTTTCCCTTCTCCGGCTCCTCGCCGATCGACAGGAGAGCGACCTCGGGGTTGCGGATGCCGATGATCTCCCGCGAGAAGATGGCCCCCATGTGCGCGAACTGGAGCAGGTGCTCGGGCCTCGCGTCCGCGTTCGCGCCGGCGTCGATGAGCACGGACACGCGGCGCATCGCGGGAAGCGGCGCGGCGATCGCGGGCCGGCTCACATCCGGAAGCCGGCCGATCTCGAGCAGGCCCGCCGCCAGCATCGCGCCCGTGTTCCCCGCCGACACGACGGCGCCGACGTCGCCCCTCGCCGTGGCTCGGCAGGCGGCGAAGAGCGAGCTGTCGCGCTTGTCACGGGCGGCGTCCGCCGGCTTCTCGTGCATCCCGACGACCTGCGGCGCGTCGACGATCTCGAGGTCGGGCGCGAGCGGCTGGATCTCCTCGCGCGGCCCGAACAGGACCGGCTCGACGTCGGCCGACACCGCTTCACGCGCGCCCGCGACCACCTCGCTCGGCGCGTGATCGCCGCCCATCGCGTCGACGGCGACTCGAATACGCACGTCCGTAGGCCCCCTAGGGTGCAGGCGTCTCGAGCGGCTCGACTTCGCGACCCCGATACGTGCCGCAGGTCGGGCAGACGTGATGAGGGCGCTTGGGCTGGTGGCACTGCGGGCACTCGACGAGCGCCTGGGGCCGAAGCCTGTGCTGCGCACGGCGCTTGTCGCGGCGCGCTTTCGACGTCTTTCGCTTGGGGACAGCCATGAGCCGCGGGGGAGTATACCTGCCTCGGGCGGGGTTCCCGGGCAGGGGAGCCGTCCTAGATGTAGTTCCTAAGCACGTTGGTTCATCCGGGTCTCCTTGGAGGCTGGGAGCTGCCAAGCAACCCAGTCCAAGGAGGACACCGGATGAAGCTTCACGGTAACGCGGCTCTCAGCTGGCAGGGACGTCGCCGGTTGGCGACCCGAGTTGTCGAGGATGGCTGGACGCTCAGGGCGGCAGCTGCGGCTGCAGGTGTCAGCGTGCGTTGCGCCCGCAAGTGGGTCTGCCGCTATCGCGACGAAGGCGAGTTCGGGCTGAACGACCGATCATCGGCGCCCAAGCGGGTCGCTAACCGCACGCCTCCCGAGCGGGTAGCGGCGCTGATCGCCCTACGCCGCCTGCGCTTCACGGCCGCCGAGATCGCAGGGCTGCTGGGGATGGCGCTCTCGACCGTCTCGGCGGTCCTGCGTCGAGTCGGCATGGGCAAGCTCGGCCGGCTTGGGCTCGAGCAGCCCCTGCGCTACGAGCGGACACGCCCGGGAGAGCTCGTTCACGTCGACGTCAAGAAGCTCGGCCGCATCGAGGGCGGAGCAGGCTGGCGCGTCCGCGGAGGAGCCAAGCACTACAACCGCACGTTCACGGACCGCAACGGCCACCGCCGCCATACAGTCGGCTACGAGTACGTGCACGTCGCCGTCGACGACTTCAGCCGGCTCGCCTACGCGGAGGTGCTCGAAGACGAGAAGGCGACGACCGCAGTCGCCTTCCTGCGCCGCGCCGCCGCTTTCTACCGGCGCCATGGGATCCGCGTGCAGCGCGTCCTCAGCGATAACGGATCGTGCTACCGCTCGACGATCCACGCCCTCGCCTGTCGCAGGCTCGGCATCCGCCACCTTCGCACCCGTCCCTACCGGCCCCAGACCAACGGCAAGGCAGAGCGCTTCATCCGCACTCTCCTGCACGGCTGGGCCTACGGAGCCATCTACGCCTCAAGCCGCGAACGCACCGCCGCCCTTGACGGCTGGCTCTGGCACTACAACCATCGCAGGAAACACTCAGCGCTCGGCCACCAACCCCCGGTCACGAGAACCAACGTGCTTGGGTCCTACACCTAGAGGAGCTCCCTCAGCTTCTCGAAGCGGGGATCCGGCTCCGGCGGGCCGCAGGTGCACGCAGCGCGGTTCAGATCGGCGCCGCAGCGGGCGCAGAGCCCGGCGCAGTCGTCGCGGCAGAGGATCTTCTCGGGCAGCGCGAGAACCACCGCATCGCGTGCCCAGGAGGACAGGTCGAGCCGCCCGGCGACGACGTAGGGCGTTTGCAGCTCCTCGTCGTCGGCCGAGTCGGCCTGGTACTCCCGGCCCCGTATCCGCAGCGGCACGGCCGCGGGCTCGAGGCAGCGAAAGCACGCGCCCTCGATCGAGACGTCGAGGGCGAGCTCGAACAACGTGCCCGTCGCCAGCCGGTTGACGACGAGCGACGCCTCCGGGCTCGGCGGTACCGGTGCGTAGCTCTGGCCTCCGAGCTCGACCGGGTCGAGCTCGACCGGCAGCCGTCCCTCGTACCGCTCGCCCGGGCGGAGCTTGACGCTGCGCAGGTTGAAGGCGGTCACCCTTCGAGGGTAGCGCGCGGCCGCAGGTCGAGGCCGCGGATCCGGGCCGGACAGGTCCGGCCCCTATACGCCGCCCATGTAGGGGCGGGACCTGTCCCGCGCGCGGCGCCAGGAGGACGGCAGCCGAGACTCGGGACGGGGCCTAGTGCAGGCTCTCGTCGCTGAACGTCGCGACGACGGATTCCTGCGAGCGCTCGTGCAGACGCTCCCGGCCGCGGCGGACCGCGCCGAGGAACTTGTCGAGGTTCGTCTCGAGCGTCGACAGGATCTGATCCGCCCAGTCCTCCATCTCGAGGCGCGTCTCGCGCGCTTGCCGCCGCGCGTCCTCGACGATGTCCTGGGCCTGGTGCTCCGCGAGTTTCACGATCTCGGTCTGGGAGGCCTCGCGGACGGCCTGCTCCCGCGCCTCGCCGAGGATCCGGTCGCCCTCTCGCTTCGCCTCGGCCAGCATCTCCTGGCGCTCCTTGACGATCCAGCGGGCCTGCTTGATCTCCTCAGGAATCGTGGCGCGCATCTGGTCGAGGATGTCGTAGATCTCCTCGCGGTCGATGCGAACCTGGTCGGTCAGCGGCACCGCCTTCGCGTTGTGCACGAGATCGTCGAGCTTGTCGATGAGAACGAGAACGTCCATGGCCCTCCAGTCTACTCTTGCGGTGAGACGGGGGCACCCGGTTTCGGGCGCGGGAAGAGCTGCTGGAACCGGCGGGCGACCGGCGACGGCACGAGGCCGTCGACGTTTCCGCCGAACGCGGCGATCTCCTTGACGCCGCTCGACGAGACGAAGCTGTACTCCGAGTTCGCGATCAGGTACATCGTCTCGATGTCCGGCGCGAGACGCCGGTTCAGGTGGTGCATCTGGAACTCCCACTCGAAGTCGGAGATCGCCCGCAGTCCCTTGATCATCGTCCCCGCCCCCCAGCGGCGGGCGAAGTCGACGACCAGCTCGGAGAACACCTCGACCTCGACGTTCGTGAGCCCCACGAGGGCGTCGGTCAGGAACTGCACCCGCTCCTCGACCGTGAACATGAGCGACTTGTGCTGCGGCTCGCGCACGACCCCGACGACGACGCGGTCGAAGATCAGGGCCGCCCGGCGGATGATGTCGACGTGGCCGTTCGTGACCGGGTCGTAGCTGCCCGGGCAGATCGCGGTGACCGGGGCCGAGTCGCTCACGGCGCCTCGAAGACGGTCAGCCTGACGGATCCGTAGCGTCGGCTCGTACGCACCGCGAGCGGGAGCTCGGGCTCGCTCGGCGCCGCCGACTCGACGACCACGAGCGCGTCCGGGGCCAGCACGGCGGGAAGCGAGGGGGCGAGTCGGGTGAGGGCGCGCTC
The DNA here is from genome assembly GCA_963819905.1 of uncultured Thermoleophilia bacterium. GTDB lineage: Bacteria > Actinomycetota > Thermoleophilia > Gaiellales > Gaiellaceae > CAWCQC01. The sequence goes on along the minus strand of CAWFXP010000001.1, from coordinate 150,809 downwards.
GAGCATGTCGTAGGGCGGGTCGATCAGCACGAGATCGTAAACCTTGCCCGCCGCCGCGTCGGCTGCAACCCGCCTGGCCACGTCCTGCTCCGCGATCTCGGCACCCGGGAGCCCGAGCTTCGCGAGGTTGCGCCGGATCGCGGCGACGGCCGCCCGGTCCGTCTCGACGAACGTCGCGCCGGCAGCTCCGCGCGACAGCGCCTCGAGCCCCATGGCACCGGAGCCCGCGTACAGGTCGAGCACCCGGGCGCCCTCGAGGGGACCGACGAGGTTGAACGCCGCCTCCCGCACGCGGTCGGCTGTCGGGCGCGTGTCCCGGCCCTTCGGGGCCGCGATCCGCGCACCCTTCCGCGAGCCCGCGATGATCCTCACCGAGACAGGATCGCAGTCTTCGCGGGGACGGACCGCCTGATCAGGCACCGGGCTCGGCCCCGCCGAACATCCGCTCGACCTCCTCGTCGAGCGGGCCCTGCCTGTCGACCAGCCCGGCGGCGTGCCGCCTGGCCTTCTCGAGCAGGCGCCGGTCGCTTCGCAGCCGGGTGAAGGCGAGGTCCGAGAGCCCGGTCTGGCGCGTCCCGAGCAGCTGTCCTTCCCCCCGCAGCTCGAGGTCGATCTCCGCCAGCTCGAACCCGTCGCTCGTGTCGACGAGCGCCTGCAGCCGCTCGCAGGCCGCCTCCGTGAGCTCCTCCTTCGGGCGTGACACGAGCAGGCAGTACGACTGCTCCTCGCCGCGGCCGACACGCCCCCGGAGCTGGTGGAGCTGAGCGAGCCCGAAGCGATCGGCCTCCTGCACGATCATGATCGTCGCGTTGGGGACGTCGATCCCGACCTCGATGACGGTCGTTGCGACGAGCACGTCCAGCTCGCCGCGGGCGAACGCGTCCATCACGGAGCGGCGCTCTGCCGGCGGAAGCTGGCCGTGCAGGCAGCCGACTCGGAACTCGCGGAGCTCGGCGCGGGCGAGCCGCTTCGCCTCGTCCTCCGCGGCGCGGGCCTCGATCGCCTCCGACGGCGAGACGAGAGGGCAGACGACGTACGCCTGCCGACCCTCGGCCAGGTGGCGGGTGAGCCTCGTGTACGCCTCCGCGCTGCGCTCGTGGGAGACCCAGCGGGTGACGATCGGCTTGCGTCCCGACGGAGGCCGCTCGATCTCGCTCACCGCCAGGTCGCCGTAGACCGTCAGCGCCAGCGTCCGCGGAATGGGCGTCGCCGTCATGTGCAACCGGTGCGGCGTTTGCTCGCGCGCGAGGGCGGCCCGCTGCTCGACCCCGAACCGGTGCTGCTCGTCGACGACGGCGACCGCGAGGCCGGGGAGCTCGACCCCCTCCTGGATGAGCGCGTGCGTCCCGACCGCGACGGCCGGACCGCCGCCCGCGAGCGCTTCCCGTGCCGCCGCATGCTCGCGCGCGGCCAGGCTGCTCGTCAGGAGCACGGCCGGCACGCCGAGCCGCGCGCAGATGCCCTCGATCGTCAGGAAGTGCTGCTCGGCCAGGGTCTCCGTGGGCGCCATCAGCGCTCCCTGGCAGCCCCGCTCGACCGCGCGGACGAGGGCGTAGAGCGCGACCACCGTCTTCCCCGAGCCGACGTCGCCCTGCAGGAGCCGCTCCATCGGCTCGGTGCGCGCCAGGTCGACGTCGATCTCGGCGATCGCCCGCTCCTGTGCCTCGGTGAGCGTGAACGGGAGCGCCGTGCGGTAGCTGCCCGCGAGGTCTCCCGGGGCCGCGAGCGAGACGGCGACCTGCTCCGCGCGGCCGCGGCGGCGGCGCGCGAGACCGAGCTGGAGCACGAGCAGCTCCTCGAACGCCAGCCGCGCCCGTCCGGCCTCCGCGCGGCGGAGCGTGTCCGGGTGATGGAGCACCGAGAGCGCGTCCCGCTTGAGCGGGAGGCCGAGCCGCGCTCGGAGATCGGCGGGCAGCGGGTCGGCGACGTCCGGGAGGTGGACGAGGCCCTTCGCGACGATGTCCCGCACCCGGCGGGAGGGGAGCGCCTCGCTCGCGCGGTAGACGGGTGCCGGCAGGGACATGCGCCCGGCGTCGGCGGCCGTCTCGTAGTCCTTCACGACGAAGCCGCCGCCGCGCTCGATCGCGCCCCGCAAGCGGACGCGCGTGCCCGGGGGAAGCCGGTCGACCACCCATTCCTGGTTGAACCAGACGGCGGGCACCGAGCCCGTGTCGTCCCGGACGCGGGCTTCGACGATCCTGAGCCGCCTGCGGCGGGTGGGGCGGCTCGCGATGCTGACGACCTCGCACTCGATCGTCGCCTCCTGGCCGGCCAGGAGATCGCTCACCCGCGCTTCCGGCGCGGGCTGCTCGTAGCGGCGCGGGCGGTCGAAGACGAGGTCGCGCACTGCGACGAGACCGAGCGCGCGCAGGCTGGCACCCAGCTTCGGCCCGACGCCGGCGAGCGACTCGACCGGCGCGTCCAACCGCTCCGGCCGCGGCAGGTGGGGCCCCCGCCCCGGCAGGTCCTCGAGCCCCGCGAACGGCCGAGCGTCGAGGCCTTCAGCGAGCCGTGCCACCGGTGCTCGCAGCAGCGCGTATCGCGGCGACGATCTCGCCGAGATCACGATCCTTCGTGATGCAGGCCACCGCCCCGGCTTCCCTGAGGGCAGCGGCCACCGGCTCCTCGGCCGCGGCCGTGAGCGCCACGACGGCTGCCCCCGGGCACACGGCGCGGAGCGACCGTGCCGTCTCGACCCCGTCGAGGTCGGGCAGCCGGTAGTCGAGCACGATCACGTCAGGAGGGTGCTCCTCGCACGCGGCGAGGGCGCCGCGTCCGTCCGGGACCGAGCCGACGACCTCGAGGTCGCCGTCGAGCCCGAGCAGCACCTCGAGCGCCTCGCGGAAGACGGCGTTGTCCTCGACGATGAGGACCTCGATCGGCACGCAGCAAGTATCGCGGAGGGCTCGGGTGCGTCAGTGACAGGCAGTGGAGCCGCTGTCCGTGAACGCGGAGCCGGCCGCGGGCACGAACTGCCAGTCGTACGAGGTCGGACGGAGGGTCAGCCGGAGTACGCCGAAGCTCGTCGAGTCGCGCACCTGGCTGTTCGCCGCCGTCGCCCCGAACGCCCGAAGATGCCTGCCGCCCGTGCCGACCACGAACAGGCGGATGCCTCGCGCCGCGTCCACGGCGCCTGCCGCCGTCTGCGGCGCAAAGCGCTCGTAGTCGTAGTCGTGGCCGCTCAGCACAACGTCCGCCCCCGCGTCGTAGAGCGCCTGCCAGAGCGGGCGTACGTCCGCGAACCCGCGATGCTCGCCCGAGCTGAACAGCGGGCGATGCCAGTACGCGAGCGTGCAGGCGTACTCATGCGCGGCCAGGTCGGCCCGGAGCCACTGCTCCTGGGGAGAGCCGGCCCCGCACCCCTGCGCCTTGCCGCACTCGGAGTTGAGCGCGACGAGATGCCAGTCTCCGAGGTCGTAGCTGTAGTAGCCCTTCGCCGGGTCGCCGGCGGCCGGCCCGAAGTACCCGTAGTAGCCGGCCGCGTTGCCGCTCGTGTCGCAGTTCGTTCCACCGCCCGTCTGGTACTCGTGATTCCCCGGGGCGGGGCGGGTGATCGCCTTCACCCGGCCCCAGCTCAGGTCGTACGAGGCGGCGAACGCGCTGGCGCCGCCGCACTCGTACTGATGTCGCCTCATGCTCGGGCTCGGATGTCCCCGACACCACCACTTTCCGATCAACCGTCTAGAGCGCCTTGACGACCTTGCCGCCCTTCAGGCAGCGCGTGCACACGTACACGCGCCTGGCAGCGCCGTTCACGAGGACGCGAACGCGCTGGAGGTTCGGATCGAAGCGGCGCTTCGTCGCCACCATCGAGTGGCTTCGATTGTGCCCGAAGGACGGGCCCTTGCCGCACACGGAGCAGACCTTCGACATGAGCCGCCGGAGTATAGCTGCCCCGGCCAGAACGCCCGGCGGAGAATTGACCGGAAAACGACGTGGCGGCGCCGGATGACACCCTTGACACATCGCCTGAGCCCCCGCTCGTCCTCGCCGATAGCGCTGCTATCGGCTGCGGACGATCACGGCCTCATGCTCGGTCTCGGATGTCCCCGACACCACCACACTTTCCGATCAACCATCTAGGCGGTCATCGTCGCCCGCAGCAGGCCGAGCGACTCGATCATCTCGAGCGCCGAGCGCGCGGCCTCGACACCCTTGTTCCCCAGGGGCCCCCCGGCGCGGGCCTCGGCCTGGGCGAGCGTGTCGCAGGTGAGAACGCCGAACGACACGGGGATGCCGGTCTCGAGCCCGGCGAGCTGCACGCCGCTCGCAGCCTCGGAGCTAACGTAGTCGAAGTGCGGCGTCTCGCCGCGGATGACGCAGCCAAGCGCGAGGACGCACGAGTAGCGGCGCGACTTCGCCAGCGCCATGGCGGCGAGCGGGAGCTCGAAGGCGCCCGGCACCGGCATGATCTCGATCGCCTCCGCGGCCACCCCGGCAGCAGCGAGCTCGCCGAGCGCTCCTTCGAGGAGGCGGGAGGTGATGCCTCCGTTGAACTTGCTGACGGCGATGCCGACCGAGCGGCGCGAGCCGTTCGGCGTGCCCCCGAAGACCCGGATGCCCGGCGGTACGGCGAGATCGCCCAACGCATGCGGGGGCACGACGGCATCGGAAGCAGGCGGCGCTTGCTCGCCTTCGGCCGGTGGGACGGCCGCGGCCTCCGCAAGCGGCGGAGACGGGTCGGCGACGGGGGGTGGCTCCTCGGCGGCCGGTGGCTCCACCTCGGCGGGGGGCGGTTCCTGCGCGGCCGGCGGCTCCTCGGCCGGCGCCCCGGGCTCCGCCGCGACCTGCGGCTCGGTCTCCGGGCGGGGCCGCTCGACCTCGGCAACCGGCGGCTCGGCGGCCTCGTGATCGAAGATGCCGCTTTCCGGCGGCTCCTCGCGCTCGCTCACCCGGCGTCCTCTTCGAGGGCCAAGTCCTTCAGCTCCTGGTGGTGCAGCCGGTGGCCGAGCTTCGCCCTCTTCGCAGCCAGGTAGCGGCGGTTCTCCGCGTTCGGCGGAACCTCGATGGCGACCTGCTCGACGACCTTGAGACCGAAGGCTTCGATGCCGGCGATCTTACGCGGGTTGTTCGTGAGGATGCGGATCGTGCTCAGCCCGAGGTCGGCGAGGATCTGGGAGCCGATGCCGTACTCTCGCGCGTCGGCGGGGAATCCCAGCTGGAGGTTCGCCTCGACGGTGTCGAGCCCGTTCTCCTGGAGCTCGTAGGCCTTCAGCTTGTTGAGGAGGCCGATGCCGCGCCCTTCCTGCGCCATGTAGAGCAGCACCCCGCGCTCCTCGGCAGCGATGCGGGCGAGCGCGAGCTCGAGCTGCTCCCCGCAGTCGCACCGCAGCGAATGGAAGACGTCGCCCGTCAGGCACTCCGAGTGGACGCGGACGAGCACGTTCTCCTCTCCCTCGACCTCGCCGTGGACGAGTGCGACGTGGTGCTTCTCGGTCAGGGTCTCCCGAAAGGCAACGGCCGTGAAGTCGCCGTACTCGGTCGGGAGCTTGACCGTGGTCGCCCGCTCGACGAGCTTCTCGGTCCGGCGGCGGTACTCGATCAGGTCGGCGACCGTCACCATTCTCAGCCCGTGCCGCCGGCAGTACGAGATCAGGTCGGGGACGCGCGCCATGGTCCCGTCGTCGTTCATGATCTCGCAGATGACGCCGGCCGGCTGCAGGCCGGCGAGCCTCGCCAGATCGACCGCCGCCTCCGTCTGGCCGGCCCGCTGGAGAACCCCTCCCGGTCGGGCCCGCAGCGGGAAGATGTGCCCCGGCTTGACGATGTCGCCGGGCCCCTTGGCCGGGTCGATCGCGACCTGGATCGTCCGCGCCCGGTCGGCGGCGGAGATACCCGTCGTCACCCCTTCCCGCGCCTCGATCGTGATGGTGAACGCGGTTTCGTGCGGCGCCTCGTTCCGCTCGGTCATCTGCGGAAGCCCGAGCTCGTCGCAGCGCTCGCCGGTGAGGCAGAGGCAGATCAGCCCGCGCCCGTGCGTCGCCATGAAGTTGATCGTCTCGGGCGTCGCGAACTGGGCGGCGATCGTCAGGTCGCCCTCGTTCTCGCGATCCGCGGCGTCCACCACGACGACGAGCTTGCCGTCGCGGATGTCCTCGATGGCCTCCTCGATCGTCGCGAACGACGAGGCCTCTTCGGCCCTCAGGGTCGCCATTCCAGGAGAATCGTACCGCGCGGGCGCCGGCTACCCGACGCTCTCGCCGAGCAGGCGCTCGACGTACTTTCCGAGCAGGTCGACCTCGAGATTGACCTCGTCGCCCGGGCCGAGCCCGCCGAGCGTGGTCGCCGCGAGCGTGTGCGGTATCAGGGCGATCGTGAGCGCCTCGTCACCGAGGGAGGCCACCGTCAGGCTCACGCCGTCGACCCCGATCGAGCCCTTCTCGACGCAGTAGCGAAGCAGCTCGGGAGCCGCCTCGACCTCGAGCCTGACGCCGTCGCCCTCGGGAGCCGCGGCCCGGACCCGCCCGATCCCGTCGACGTGTCCCTGGACGAAGTGCCCGCCGAGCGGGTCGCCCGCCCGGAGCGCGGGCTCTACGTTCACCCGGTCGCCGGGCCGGAGCCGGCCGAGGGTCGTGCGCGCAAGCGTCTCGGGCACCGCGTCGAACGACAGCACCCCCGCCGCGGACCCCATCACGGTCAGGCAGACGCCGTTGACGGCGATCGAGTCGCCCGTGCCTTCGGCTGCCGCCGTTTCCGGAGCGCGAACGCGAAGGCGAGCACCGGCATCGTCTCCGTCGAACGACTCGACCCGACCCAGCTCGCGCACGATGCCCGTGAACACGCGTGGAGGATAGCCCCCTCGTGCGGAGCTACCGGAGCGGAGCGGCTCAGGGCTCGTGCAGGTACGCCGAGAGGAGCACGTCCTCTCCGACCGGCCGCGCCTCGAGCCGCTGCAGCGACGTCGGGGCCGAGACGCGGTCGAGCAAGCCCGGCCCCACGCCGGACAGGCGGGGCGCGACGAACACGAGCAGCCGGTCGACGAGGTCTCGCTCGAGGAAGCCGGCGGCAAGGGTCGGCCCGCCCTCGAGGAGGAGGGACTGGACGCCCTCGCCCGCGAGCAGGGCGAGCTCGTCCTCGAGCGGTCCGCTTCTCAGCTCGAGCTCCGACCCGGTCGGCAGGGGGCCTCGCCCGAAGGCGAGGCGGCGCGGCTGGCGAGGCGCGTCGACGTCCCGCGCCGTCAGGAGCGGAGCGTCCGCCAGCACGGTTCCCATCCCGACCGCCACCGCGTCGGAGGCCGCGCGGAGCTCGTGCACCAGCCGCCGCGACGCCTCTCCCGACACCCAGCGAGATCCCGGTACGGTCAGGCGCCCGTCGAGCGTCGTCGCCGCTTTGTAGGTCACGAAGGGCCGCCCACGGGCGATCCACGTGCGATACGCCTCATTCTGGACCCTGGCCCGCCACTCGAGCTCCCCGGCCGGCGTCTCGACCTCGATGCCTGCGGCGCGCAAGCGCGCGAGGCCCTCGCCGTTCGTCTTCGGGTTGGGGTCGCCGACCGCAACGACGACGCGTGCGATGCCGGCCGCGATCACGGCGTCCGCGCACGGCGGCGTTCGTCCGTGGTGCGCACACGGCTCGAGGGTCACGTACATCGTCGCTCCCCGCGATCGCTCGCCTGCTGCCCCAAGGGCGCGCGACCTCGGCGTGCGACGACCCCGGGCGCTCGTGCCACCCCTCCCCCACGACCTCGCCCGTAGGTGACACGACCACGGCCCCGACGATCGGGTTCGGCGCTGTGGTCCCGCGTCCGCGCTCGGCGAGCTCGAGCGCCCGGAAGAGGAACCGCTCGGTCTCGCCGTCAGACAACTGCGTCGGCGAGGACGCCGTAGGCCGCGGCGACGTCGTCCGGGTCGAAGATGGCGCTTGCGGCGACGATCAGATCGGCTCCCGCCTCGCGGACCGAGCGGACGTTCGCCACTCCCACGCCGCCGTCGATCTGAACGAGGGTCGCGTCCGACACGAGTTCCCGCACGCGGCGCACCCGGTCGAGCGAGCCCGGGAGAAAGGCCTGGCCGGAGTAGCCCGGGTGCACGCTCATGCAGAGGACGAGATCGGCCCCGACCGCCCCCGCAACCGCCGCTTCGACACTCGTCTCGGGGTTGAAGGCGACGCCGACTCGGAGGCCGGCCTCGCGGGCGCCCGCGACCGCGGCGGCGGGATCGTCGACGGCCTCGAGGTGAAAGGTCACGCTGTCCCCGCCGGCGGCGGCCATCTGCGGGAACTGGCCGATCGGGTCGGCGACCATGAGGTGGCAGTCGATCCTCCCGCCGGCCTCGTGCACGACGGGGGCGATCGCCTCCACGACGACCGCACCCATGGTCACGGGCGGGATGAACCTGCCGTCCCCCACGTCGACGTGGAAGATCCGCGCCCCCGCGGCGATCAGGGAGTCGAGCTGGGCGCCGAGCCGCAGGAAGTCCGCGGCGTAGATCGAGGGCTCGACCTCGGTCCCGCGCACCCACTGCCGCCAGCTCACACGCAGATCCTACGGCCGGCGCATCCGGGCGACGAAGAAGCCCGACGTCCGGTCTCGGTGCGGCAGGGTGAGGAGGAACTCGGGGCGGCGCGGGTGTCGGAACCGGGGCCAGCGCGCGCCGAGGTCGTCTACGGGAAGGCCGAGGGCGTCGACGACCGTCCTCGTTCTCCACGGCGGCGATCGTGCAGACGGCGTAGACGAGGGTCCCTCCGGGACGCACGCGCTCGGCCGCGGCGCGCAGCATGGCGAGCTGGAGCTCCGGTAGCGGCCTCGCCCGCCAGCGAAGATCGGGCCGGGAGGCGAGCGTGCCGAGACCGGAGCACGGCGAGTCGACGAGCGCCCGGTCGAAGCCGCGGAGCCCCGGAGGGAGCGCGAGCGCGTCAGCCTGGAGCACCGTGACGTTGTCGGCACCGAGCCGCCGACAGCTCTCTCGGAGCTCTCGCGCACGCCCCTCGTGGAGCTCGATCGCGGTCACGTCGCCCTCGAGCTGCGTCGCCTTGCCCCCCGGGAGCGGCGCAGAGATCCAGCACTCGTTCTCCCGGCCGTGATTCGACCGCGAGACCCGCGAGCTGTGAGCCGCGGCTCTGCGGCCAGACGAGACCCTGGTCGAGCCACTCGGCGGGAATCCGCGCGACCACGAGGGCGTCCGGGAGGTCCGGGTCTCGCTCGCCCGGCAGCGCACCGTCGTCCACCCGCCTGCGGTTGATCCGCACGGCCGTCTCGGCGGGCTCGTTCTGGGCTCGCATCAACGCCAGCGCCTCCTCCTGGCCCAGCTCCTCCCACCACGTCTTCGCCACCCAGTCCGGGTACGAGTGGCGAAGCGCGGCCTCCGCTGCGGTCGACTCCGGAAGCGCGGCGAGGCAGCCGGCGAGGCCTTCCGCGAGCCGGCGCATCACGGCGTTCGTGAAGGCCACCGCCCGCTCGAGCCCCGCCCGCCGGACGAGCTCGACCGTCTCGTGCACCGCGGCGCGCGCCGGAACGGAGCTCACGTACGCGAGCTGGTAGCCGCCGAGCCGGAGCGCCGCCCGGACGGGCGGATCGAGCGTTCGCAACGGTCGGCCGCCCAGCCGTTCGATGCCGTAGTCGAGCGTCCGGACGCGCTGCACCGCGCCGTAGGCCAGCTGCATGGCGAACGCCCTATCTCTCCCCGTCAGCCCGGCGCCGTCCGCGGCGGCGCGGAAGGCACGATCGGCATACGCGCCGTCCTCGAAGACCCTGAGCAGCACGCGGAGCGCGACGTCGCGCGGCGACCCGGGCGCCCGCTCGCTCACCCGGTTCCGAGGGGCCACCCCTCGCCTCCTCCCGCTTCGATCCTAGGTGGTGAATCCGCGCGTGACCCGCGCACCGTGAGTCGAAAGTCGCTCGGAATCGTGTCGAAGGTCACGGGCGGTGCCCGCGGAGGTACTCGGCGGCGGACATGCGCCTGCGACCCTCCGGCTGCACCTCGAGCAGCTCGACGTCGCCGGCGACGAGCAGCGCCTCCGGCCCGGCCGGACGAGCGCGCCACACGGTGAGGGGCCTGCCGGCGACAACGCCCCGGGCCCCGATGTGGGGGGAGAGCGCGCGAACGCGGTCGACGAGCTCCCGCGCCGGTCGAGACCAGTCCAACAGGCGGTCGTCGGCGGTGATCTTCTCCGCGTAGGTGATTCCCGCGGCGGGTTGGGGCTCGAAGCGCGGCTCGGCGAGAACCTGGTCGAGAAGCTCGACCGCGAGGATGGCAGCGTGCTCGTACACGACCCCGGCGTCGTCCTCGGGGCCGATCCGGAAGCTCCCCTGTGCCGCGACCGGCCCCGCGTCGAGGTCGGCCGTCGTGCGGTGAATGGTCACCCCGGTCTCGGCGTCGCCCGCCATGATCGCGCGCTCGACCGGTGCGGCCCCGCGCCAGCGCGGCAGGAGTGACGGGTGCACGTTCAACCAGAGCCGCTCGTCCAGGAGCGCCGGAGGCACGAGCACCCCGTACGCGCAGACGACGATCGTCCCGGCCGTGCCCGGCGCGCGTTCGAGCTGCTCGGGCTGGTCGACCGGAATGCCGAGACGCTCCGCGGCCTCCTTGGCCGGAGGGGCGCCGAGCGCCCGGCCGCGGCCGCGCGGGCGGTCCGGCCGGGTGAGCAGGAGCTCGACGTCGTGGCGGCGGACGAGCCCCTCGAGCACGGCGGCGCCGAACGGCGCAGTCGCCGCCACGACGAGCTTCACGAGGCTGCCACCCGGAAGCGGCTCAGGAGAGCGGCCCGAGCACCGGCTGCGGGCGGAGCTGGGCCAGCGCCCGCTTTCTCTCCTCGGGCGCCGTCCGGTCGATGATCAGGACGCCGTCGAGATGATCGACCTCGTGCTGGATCACGCGCGCCTCGAGACCCTCCGCCTCTATCCGGATCGACTCGCCGACCGGCGAGAGCGCCTCGATGACGACCGACGTCGACCGCTCCACGGGCACCGTGACGCCCGCGGCGTCGAGGGACAGACATCCCTCGTCGACGACGTCGACCTGCTCGGATCGGGACACGATCGCCGGGTTGACGAGGGCAGCCGGCTCGGCGTCCTCCTCGGCCTGGTACACGAGGACGCGCTGGAGGATCCCGATCTGCGGCGCGGCGAGCCCGACCCCCTGGGCCGCCGCCATGACATCGGTCATCCGCTGGACGAGCGTCGCGAGCGCGTCGTCGCACTCCTCCACCGGGCGGGTCTGTAGACGGAGCACGGGGTCGGGGTACTGCCGGACCTGCGCGAGGACGTAACGGCGCCGGGCCTCGCGTTCCGCCGCGCGCTCTCGCTCGGTGACCTCACTCTGTGCCACGGCTCCAGTCTAGTGACGCCGATCGCTCAGAGCGTCTGCGGATCGACGTCGATCGTGGCCGTCACCTCGTCGCGGCGCATCGCCCGCGCGGCCGACTCGAGGAGCCCTGCCGCCCGCTTGACGACCGGCCGGGGGTCGCGCGCCCTCACGATCAGCTGTGCCCGGAAGCGCCCTCGCAGGCGAAGGAGCGGCGCCGGCCCGAGCAACGTCGCGCCGGAGGCCGTGCTCTCGAGGCTGGCCCGAAGCTGGCCGAGCAGCGCCAGCGGGAGCTCCGCAGCCGGGCCCGCCGCCAGCAGCCTGACCAGGTGGTTGAAGGGCGGATAGCCGAGCTCCCGCCGGCGCGCGAGCTCACCGGCCAGGAACTCCTCCACCGCGTGGCGCGCCGCGAGCGACACGGGACGCGCGTCGGGGCTGAAGGTCTGGACGATCACGCGCCCCGGCGCGTCCCTGCCGCTCCGGCCGGCGAGCTGGGTGACGAGCTGAAACGTCCGCTCCTCGGAGCGGAAGTCGGGAAAGAGCAGGCCCGTGTCGGCGTCGACGACCGCCGCGAGCGCCACGGACTCGAAGTGGTGCCCCTTGGCCACCATCTGCGTCCCGAGCAGCACGGCCCGGTCGGCCAGTGCGAAGCCGGCCAGGATCTCCTCGTAGCGTCCCGGCGCCGCGGCCGCGTCCGCGTCGAGGCGGAAGAGCTCGAGCTCGGGCAGGCTCGTGGCGAGCTCCTGCTCGAGCCGTTCCGTTCCGGCCCCGAGCCGTGCGAGCTCGGCCGACCCGCAGGCGGGGCAGAGCGCCGGCGCCGAGACGGCGTAGCCGCAGTGGTGGCAGTGCAGGCGCCGATCCGAATGGAGCGCCAGCGCGACGTCGCAGGACGGGCAGCGAAGCGTCCCGCCGCAGCCCCGGCAGTGGAGCGCAGGAGCGAGGCCCCGGCGGTTGAGGAGGAGGATCGCCTTGCCGCCGCGGTCGGCGATCTCACCGAGACCGGCGAGCAGGGGCGCCGACAGCGGATAGCCGCTCTCCCGGCGCAGGTCGACGACGCGGACCGGCGGGAGCGGCGCGCCGAGGCGACCGCCCAGCTCGATGCGGTCGAGCAGCGCCCAGCTCTCCGGCCGCGGCGTCGCGGTGCCGAAGACGGCGACCGCTCCCTCGAAGGACGCCCTCTGGGCGGCCACGGTCCGCGCGTCGTAGCGAGGATCCGACTCGTGCTTGTACGACGGATCGTGCTCCTCGTCGACGCAGACGACGCCGAGCCGCTCGAGCGGCGCGAACACGGCGGAGCGGGCGCCCACGACGACGCGCGCCTCCCCGCCGGCGATCCGCTCGCGCTCGTCGCGGCGCTCGGCTTCGGTGAGGCCCGAGTGGAGGCAGGCCACGGTGTCGCCGAAGCGAGCGCGGAAGCGGGCGAGGATCTGCGGGGTGAGGGCGATCTCCGGCACGAGCACGATCGCGGTGCGTCCGCGCTCGAGCGCCTCGGCGCACGCGCGGAGATAGACCTCGGTCTTCCCGCTGCCGGTCGCACCGTGCAGAAGGAAGCGCGCTCCCGTTCCGAAGGCCGCCACGATTCGCTCCAGCGCCGCCTCCTGCGTCGGGGTCAGGGCGAGCGGCCGAGCGTCCGGCTCCAGCCGGCGGGAGGCCGGGCGCTCCTTGCGGGCACGCCGTGCTCGCACTCGCCCCTGGGGCGCGACGAGGGCGAGCGCGCGAGCCGGCGTCGAGCCGTAGTAGTCCGCGACCCAGAGGGCGAGGTCGACGAGCGCCGGCGGGATCGCTCCGAGCACACGTTCGACAGGGACCGCCTCGACCCCGGGGGGCGCGTCCTCGGTGAGCTCCGCGACGACCCCCCGCCTCCGCGCCGCGCCGAGCCGGACCGAGACGACCGTGCCTTTCTCGAGCCCGTCGCCGAGGTAGGTGAACGGGCGGGCGAGGGCACGCGTGGTGACGAGCGGGAAGACGGAGGCGTAGAGCGCCACGAGGCCAGCCTAGAGACTCGCCCGGCCTCGGCCCGGCCGCGATCAGCTACGGGCGCCGGCGGGTAGACTCGCCCCATGAGCCAGGGGCACGGCCATTCGGTCGACACCTATCTCGAGACGATCTACTTCCTCGCCTTTCCCGTAGGCGAGTACGGGCCCGTCGTGAAGGACTCCCCCGCCCTCGCCGCCCGTGTCGCCGACATGCTCGGCGTGTCTCGGGCATCGGCCGGGGAGATGCTGAAGCGGCTCGAGGCGGACGGCCTCGTCGAGCGGGGCGAGCGCAAGGAGGTCATCCTCACCCCGGCGGGAAGGGTCGCCGCAGAGCGCGTAATCCGCCGGCACCGGCTGATCGAGCGCCTGCTGACGGACTTCATGGGCTACACCGGGGCCGAGTCGCACGAGCACGCGGACGCGCTGGCCGACACGTTTACCGACGACATGATCGAACGGATCCGCGAGCGCCTCGGGAACCCCGACCGCTGCCCGCACGGCTGGCCGGTCGACCCCGACGTCGAGCAGGCCGAGAACCGCGAGCTGACGCCGCTCTCCGACCTCGAGCCCGGCGCCCGGGCGACGATCGTCCGGCTCGCCGAGCACGACGGGTCGCTCCTGCACTGGTTCTACGACGAGGGCCTCGTGCCGGGGACCGAGGTCGAGGTTCGGACCGCACAGCCGGAAGCGGGCCAGGTCGTGGTGCGAGTCGAGGGCGACGAACGCGCGATCGGCGAGCGGGCGGCCGGAGGCCTGTTCGTGCGGCCGGTTGCCTGACCCAGACGAGGAGGAGCCCATGCCCGAGCGGGTGCACAAGACCGACGAGGAGTGGCGCCGGGAGCTCTCGACGGAGCAGTACGAGGTCCTCCGCCGCAAGGCGACCGAGCGGCCGTTCAGCGGCGAGCACCTCGACTCCAAGCAGACCGGGACGTACCGGTGTGCCGGCTGCGGAACCGAGCTCTTCCGCTCGGACGCGAAGTTCGAGTCCGGCACCGGCTGGCCGAGCTTCTACGAGCCTGCCTCCGAGAACGCGGTGGCGACCGAGGAGGACGCGAGCCACGGCATGACCCGCACCGAGGTGCTCTGCGCCTCCTGCGAGGGCCACCTCGGCCACGTGTTCCCCGACGGCCCGGGCCCGACGGGGCTGCGCTACTGCATCAACTCGGTGGCGCTCGAGCTCGAGCCGGACGAGTAGACCGCCTCGAGGCCTGCCGCCCGGCGCAGGGCCTCGGCCTTGTCGACCCGCTCCCAGGTGAAGTCGTGGTCGTCACGGCCGAAGTGGCCGTAGGCGGCGGTCTTCGCGTAGATCGGCCGGCGGAGGTCGAGATCCCGGAGGATCGCCGCAGGACGCAGGTCGAAGTGCTCCCGGACGAGCTCCTCGATCGTCCCCAGGTCGACCACCTCCGTCCCGAAGCAGTCGAGCTCGACCGACACGGGGTGCGCCACGCCGATCGCGTAGGCGACCTGGAGCTCGCAGCGAGCGGCGAGCCCCGCGGCGACGACGTTCTTCGCGACGTAGCGCGTCATGTAAGCGGCGGAACGGTCGACCTTCGTCGGGTCCTTCCCGGAGAAGGCGCCGCCGCCGTGCCGGGCCATGCCGCCGTACGTGTCGACGATGATCTTCCGGCCGGTGACCCCGGTGTCCGAGATCGGGCCGCCCGCGACGAACCGCCCCGTGGGGTTGACGAGCACGAAGTCGCGCTCCTCGAGGCGGCGCTCGTCGTACAGCGAGTGTGGCAGGATCGGGTGGAGCACGTTCTCGATCACGTCCGGCTTGACCATCGCCTCGATGTCGAGGCCGTCCGCGTGCTGGGTCGAGACGACGACCCGCTCGATCTCGATCGGTCGCGGAACGCCGTCCTCGGAGAGCTCGTAGCGCACCGTGACCTGCGCCTTGCCGTCCGGGCGGAGGTACGGCACGAGCTGTGCCTTGCGCACCTCGGCGAGCCGGTGGCAGATGCGATGGGCGAGCAGGATCGGCAGCGGCATCAGCTCGTCGGTCTCGGTGCAGGCGAAGCCGAACATCATCCCCTGGTCGCCCGCGCCGACCCGGTCGAGCGGATCGTCGTCGCCCGGTGTGTGCCGGCGCTCGTAGGCGTCGTCGACCCCCTGGGCGATGTCCGGCGACTGGCCGTCGATCGACACGATGACACCGCACGTGTCGGCGTCGAACCCGTACTTGGCACGGTCGTAGCCGATGCTCTTGATCTGGCTCCGCACGACCTTCGGGATGTCGACGTAGGTCTCGGTGGTGATCTCGCCGGCGACGACCACGAGACCGGTCGTCACGAGCGTCTCGCAGGCGACCCGCCCGAATGGATCCTCCGCCAGGATCGCGTCGAGGATCGCGTCCGACACCTGGTCCGCGACCTTGTCGGGGTGTCCTTCGGTGACCGACTCGGAGGTGAACGGGAACGTCCTGAGCGCCATCGGCCCCGACCTTACTCGACGCCGAGGTACCCGGCGAGGGAGACCCCTCCGCCGGCGCCCGGCAGCGCATACAGGAGGACGAACCCGAGCGGGGAGAGCTCGGCCTCGAGGTCGGCGGCCGCGAGGGCCGTGGCTTCGGTGAGATCGACCCAGGCGAACGCGCTCGTCTCGGAGGGCATCCCGCTCGCAGCGACGGCCGACAGGAAACGAGGATCCTCGGCCAGGCGCCTCACGTCGTCGGCGGCGATCGCGGCCAGCCCGTCCTCGGCGCTCGTCAGGACGACGTGGTCGCCCACGAGCGCGGCGAACAGCTCGCGATCCGCCCCGAGCTCGATCCGGGTTGCCTCGATGCCGGCCACCGTGACCGGGGTGAGCGTGAGCGAGGGGGCCTCCCCGCCGAGGAGCGGCGCGAGCGTGCCGAGCGACTCGACCAGCTCGTCGAGGGCCTCGGCGGCCGCCTGCGGATCGCGAGGCGCGAGCAGGAGCGTCACCACCGGCCTCGGCGCACCAGGCCCGACCACGAGCGCCGCCTCGCCCGCGACGACCGGCGCGAGGAGGTCGGCGAGCCCCGCTGCCAGCGGGCCCCCGAGCTGCGAGGCGCCGGCGAGGCGCTCGATTGCGGGCGCCAGGTCGGAGACCGAGGCGTAGGAGAGCGCATCGGCGGGCGCGACGGCGGGCAGCTCCGGGGCGAGCGGAGCAGGAGGAGGAAGCGCGCCCGGGAGCGCGCCCACGAGCCTGACGCCCTGTGGCTCGGCCACGGCGGCGAGGCCGAGTGCCTCCGGCGCGCCCAGGGCGACCGCCAGAGACGTGAGGCCGGAGGCGGGTGCTCCAGCGAGGAGCGCCGTACCGCTCGCGTAGAGCGTTGCGACCGCGTCGGCGGGGAGCCCGTCGACGGCCGCGCGGTACCGATCGGTCTCGGCGAGCGACGCCTCGTCGGCACCGGCGACGGCCCGGTCGACCGCCGCACGGCTTCGGCCGAGGACGTACCAGCCGTCGTCGGTGTCCCACACGAGCCCCTCCTCGTCGAGAGCCTGCTCGAGCGCGGCCGGCTCGGCGGGATCCGTCACGACGACGGCTGCCGGGTGTGCGCCGCCGGCGGGCCCGAGGAGCGCCAGCCCGACCTCCGGCCCGAGCGCAGGGCCGAGATCCGCCAGCCGGTCGAGCACCTCGGGGCCGGAGGGAAAGCGATCGACGAGCGCGGCGAGCGCCTGCCACTTCGCCGACTCGAGCTCGGTGTCGAGGGAGAGGTAGGCGACGGTGCCGGCAGGGACGTGCGCCGCTCCCTCGCTGCGGGCGCCCGAGGGGCCGGAGGCGCCGCCGCACGCCGCCGAGGCGATCGCGGCGGCCGCCACGAGCGAGGCTGCGGCGACCCATCGCCGTCTGCGGGAGGGCATGCCCCCCACGGTACCTACTCGGTTCTCGGCTCTCGCTCCATCAGCGCCGCGACGAGCTCCCCGGGCGGAGCGCCGCGCATGATGGCGACCACCGCCCCCGTGATCGGAAGCTCGATGCCGGCGCGGCGACCGAGCTCGGCGAGAACCGGGGCGGTCGTGAGCCCCTCGACCGCGGTCCGTATCTCGGCGGCCGCCTGCTCCGCCGTCCGCCCGAGCGCGATGAGCTCGCCCGCGCGCCGGTTCCGGCTGTGCCGGCTCCAGCAGGTGACAACCAGGTCGCCCATGCCCGCGAGCCCCGCGAACGTCTCGGGGCGGGCGCCGAACGCCTCGCCGAGGCGGGCCATCTCGCGCAGCCCTCTGCTGATCAGCCCCGCCTTCGCGTTGTCGCCCAGGGCCAGGCCGTCGACGCCGCCGGCCGCCAGCGCGATCACGTTCTTCGCCGCTCCGCAGAGCTCGACGCCGACGAGGTCGTCGCTGGCATAGACCCGGAACGCCGGCGAGATGAGCTCGTGCTGGAGCTGCACGGCCAGCTCGAGATCGTCGGAGGCGACGACCGTCGCCGCCGGCAGCCCCTGGCCGATCTCCTCGGCGTGGTTCGGTCCGGAGAGCGCCGCCTTCGGACGCCCCTCGACGAGCTCCGACAGCCGCTTCCCGGTGGCGGGATCGAGCCCCTTCGTCAGGATCAGGAGCGGGCCGCCGTCGGCCGGAAGCGCCGAGACGACCTCGGCGAACGCCCGGCTCGGCACCGCCAGGACGACGAGGTCGGCGTTCTCGAGCGGCGCCTCGGCGAGCGCGCAGGCCCGCACGCGCGAGAGATCGATCTCGGTGAGGTAGCGCGGGTTGCGACCCGTCTCGCCGATGATCGCCGCCTGGGCCGCGTCCCGGCAGGCCAGCGACACCTCGTGCCCCCGAGCGGCGAGGAGCGCTGCGAACGCCGATCCCCACGAGCCGCCGCCGACGACGCAGACCTTCACGCTCGCTCCCTTCCCCGCGCCCGACCGTTCACGAGCGCCGGACGAAGTCGATGATCACCGGCACGCCTGCGAGCTCGAACTGCTCCCGCACCCGGTTCTCGACCCAGTAGGCCCAGTCGCGCGTGATCAGCCCGGGATCGTTGACGAAGAAGCGAAAGCGAGGAGGACGCGTCTCGACCTGGGTCCCGTACATGAGGTTCAGCCGGCGCCCGTTCCTCGACGGGCCCGGGCGCTGGCGGAGCTCCTCGAGGAAGCGGTTGAGCTCGCCCGTCGGGATGCGGCTCGTGTGCTTCGCGTACAGCGCTTCGACCCGGTCGAGCAGCCTCCGCAGGCCGCGTCCCGTCTTCGCCGAGACGGCGGCGATCGGAGGTCGCTGGCGCAGGCGCGCCTCGAGACGCGGGCGAACGTCCTCGATCCCGACCGTGGCGACGTCCCACTTCGACAGGACGACGAGCGTCGAGCAGCCCGCTTTGCGGGCGACGTCGGCGACGGCCAGGTCCTGGTCGACGAGCCCTTCGCCCACGTCGACGAGGACGAGCGCCACGTCGGCCCGCTCGGCCGCGCGGATCGCGCGCAGCTCGGAGTAGTACTCGATCCCTTGCCGCTGGCGCCGTTTGCGCCTGAGGCCGGCCGTGTCGACCAAGACGAACGTCGTGTCGTCCCGCACGAGAATCGTGTCGATCGCGTCGCGCGTGGTCCCGGGGATCTCGGACACGATGACGCGCTCCTCGCCGAGCAGCGCGTTCAGGAGGCTCGACTTGCCGACGTTCGGCCGGCCGAGGATGGCGACGCGAATCGCCTCCTCGCCGACCTCGTCCCGTCCGTGACCCGGGAGCCGCTCGACGACGAGGTCGAGCAGGTCGCCCGTGCCGTGGCCGTGGAGCGCCGACAGCGGGAAGGGATCTCCCAGCCCGAGCCGGTGGAACTCGACCGCCTCCACGTCCCGCGCCGGGTCGTCGATCTTGTTGGCGATCACGACGACCGGTCGTCGCGACGCGCGGAGGATCGCCGCGATCTCCTCGTCGCCGGGGGTGATCCCCGACGTGGTGTCGACGACGAACAGCACGAGGTCGGCCTCCTCGACCGCGGCGCGGGCCTGCTCGGCGACGTGCCGGGTGAGAGGCGACGCGTCGGCGATATCGACGCCGCCCGTGTCGACGAGCAGGAAGCGCGTGCCGGACCACTCGCAGACGACCTCCTTGCGGTCGCGCGTCACGCCGGGCGTCTCGAAGACGACCGCCGACCTCGTCGCCGACAGCCGGTTCACGAGCGTCGACTTCCCCACGTTCGGGAAGCCGACGACGGCCACCGTCCCGGCGAGCGGTACGGGACTCATACCGGCGCGCGCGAAGGAACGTGGAGGCGCGCCGGCGGCGTCCCGGCCGGCCGTCCGAGCTCGTGCATTCGGCCCAGGAACGACCAGAGCCGCCGGATCTCGACCATCACCTCCTCGCTCGCGGCGCGATAGCCGCGCGACGAGCGCGGGTACGTCTCGAAGCGCATCGGCTCGCCGAACGCAACCGACACCGGCTTGAAGTTCCAGTTCCATTCGAGCGAGCCGTAGACGGCGGCCGGGACGATCGGAACCCCCTCCTGGATGGCGACCATGGCCGCACCCGGTTTCGCCTCGCCGGGAACGCCGCCGCGCTGCCGGGTTCCCTCGACGAACATCCCGAGCAGCTCTCCTCCCCGCACCGCCTCTCGCATCCTGCGCAGCGCCTCGCGATCGGATTCCCCGCGACGCAGTGCAAGCGTTCCGTGCGAGCGGATGAGCGGTCCGAGCCCCGGCGTCTCGTGGGCTTCGATCTTCGCCACGTAGACGATGCGCCTCGGGCAGGCGGTCCCGAACGCGGCCGGGTCCATGTAGGCGAAGTGGTTGCACGCCAGCACGGCGCCGCCTTCACGGGGGACGCGCTCCGCTCCGTACACCACGAGCCGGGCGACGGTGTGGGTCACAAGGCCGAGAAACCCTTTCCCGAACGTCCAGTAGGCGAGCGGAACGGCCGCACGCCGCACGCGCGAGTCGCTCATCGGCGCCGAAGCTCGTCGACCATGGCGGCGATGACGGCGACGACCTCCTCCACGTCGAGGTTCGTCGAGTCGACGATCCGTGCGTCCGGGGCTTGCTGCATCTGCCGGGCGTCGAGGGTGTCCCGCAGGCGAAGTCCCGTCAGGGTTTCGTCCTCCGACGTCTCGGGACGCTCCGCGCCGCGCCGCCGTGCCCGCTCGGCCGGGTCGGCGACGAGCCAGATCTTCACCTCGGCATCCGGGCAGACGACGGTCCCGATGTCGCGACCTTCGAGGACGGAGTCCCCGGCGTGAGCGAGATCCCGCTGGCGCTGGCGCATGATTCCGCGGACGACGCTGTGGCTTGCGACGGCCGATACCGCCTCCTCCACACGTGCCTCTCTGATTGCACCCGTCACGTCCTGCCCGGCGATGTCGACCCGGCCGTCCTCGAACGAAACGGGGTGCTCCGCTGCGAGTGCGGCCAGGGCTTCCCCGTCCGCGAGCGAGATCCCCTGCTCCATGGCCAGCCAGGTGACCGCCCGGTACATGGCCCCGGTGTCGAGGTAGCTGAACCCAAGGCGCCCGGCGAGCAGCCGGGCGACGGTGCTCTTCCCCGCCCCTGCGGGCCCGTCGATGGCGACGATCATCGGTCCGCCCCGAAGGCCGCCGGGAAGCGCTCGCCGACGGCGCCCACCGGGCCGCGCCGGCGGGCCGGACCGGTCGGCCGAACCGCCTCGGACGGGCAGTCGGTTCCTCGCCGGGCGCGGGGTCGTCGGATCGGCCATCGTCGGGTGTGTCAGCGAACTGCGAGCGAGTCGAGAACGTCGTAGAAGCCGGGGAAGCTTACTCCGACGCACTCTGCGCCCTGCAGCTCGACGCCCTCCCGCGACAGGAGCCCGGCCAGCGCCCCCAGCATCGCGATGCGGTGATCTCCCGCCGAATCGACCACGCCCCCACCCTGAGGGCGGGAGGGAATCCCACGAACCCGGAAGCCATCGTAGCTCGGCGTGACTCGACTTCCCAGGGCTCTCATGGCATTCGTCACTGCTTCGACACGGTCTGTTTCCTTGACGCGCAGCTCCTGTGCGCCGGTCACGGCGCTCTCGCCTCGTGCCATGGCGGCGCAGAGCGCGAACAGGGGGAGCTCGTCGATCAGCGTCGGCACCTCGGCCGGTCCGATCGTCGTCGCCGTCAGCTCGGCCGAACCGACCTCGAGATCGGCGATCGGCTCGCCGCCCGTACCTCGCCGGTTGTAGATGGAGATCCGCGCTCCCATCCGCTCGAGGACGTGCAGGAAGCCGGTTCGCGTGGGGTTGATCCCGACGCCGTGGAGGCGCACCTCGGAGCCGGGGAGGAGCGTCGCCGCGGCGAGGAAGGGCGCCGCCGAGGAGAAGTCGCCCGGAACGTCGAGCGACAGCGGGGCAAGCCGGTCGACCGGCCAGACGCTCACGGTGCCGGGCCTTCGCGAGACGCGCGCCCCGGCCGCGGCGACCATCCGCTCGGTGTGGTCGCGGCTCTGCGCGGGCTCGACGACGGTCGTCGGGCCGCTCTCGGCGTAGAGGCCCGCGAGGAGGACGCACGACTTCACCTGCGCGCTCGCGACCGGGAGCTCGTAGCGGACGGGAGCGAGGCGTCCGCCCGCCAGGCGCAGGGGCGCGTGCCCGTCGGTCGTCGTGACCGTGGCGCCCATCAGCCGGAGGGGCTCCGCGACCCGCTCGAGCGGACGGCGGGAGAGCGATTCGTCTCCGACGAGCTCGAAGCGGCCCTCCTGCCCGGCCAGCAGCCCCGGCAGCAGCCGGATCAGGGTGCCCGCGTTCCCGCAGTCGATAGGGACGGCCGGTGGGCGAAGGCCACGGACGCCGACGCCGGCGACCCGCAGGACGTCGTCCGCCTCCTCGACGGTCGCACCGAGCGCCGAGACCGCAGCCGCCGTCGAGAGCGTGTCGTCCGAGCGTCCGAAGCCCCGGATCTCGCTCTCGCCGTCCGCGATCGCGGCGAGCAGGAGCGCCCGGTGGGAGATGGACTTGTCGCCCGGCACGGCGAGATCGCCACGGAGGCTGACGGCCGGCTCGAGCCGCACCGGCCTCAGTCGTCCTCGTCGAACGCCGGCGCGACGATCACCGAGTACCCCTGGGCCTCGAGCAGCCGGCCTGCTCGCTTGGCCTCCTCCTCGCCGCCGACGAGGATCTCGAGCGTCCCGCCCCGCTCGGGCGACATGTGGTGGACGTCGAAGTCCTCGATGTTGATCCCGTCTGCTGCGAGCGCCTGGGTGATCCCGGCGAACACGCCCGGCCGGTCGGAGACGTGCACGGTCAGGCGTTGCAGCGCGCCGGCATCGTCGTAGGACTGCTCGAGCAGACGGCGGCGGTTGCCGGCCGCCTCGCCGATCCAGCGGGCCAGGAACCCGGCGTCGCCGCGCGCGAGCGCGCGCTCCAGCTCGTCCACCCGGCGGCGGTGCTCCCCGAGCGCGGCGCCGAGCGCCTCGGCGTTCTCGACGAAGATGTCGACCCAGATCCGCGGGTTGGCGCCGGCCACCCGGGTCATGTCCTTCAGCGATCCGCCGGCGGCCGACAGCGCCTCGTGGCCGTCGACCCGGGACGATCCGGCCTGGTTCAGCAGGAGGTTCGCGAGCGCGTGCGGGAGATGGCTCGTGAGCGCGAGCAGGCGATCGTGCGCCGCCGGGTCGACGGCCGTCGGAATCGCGCCGAGCGATGCGACGAGGCCGTGCAGCGTCCGGTACCGGGCCGGATCGGTCTCGGCCACCGGTGTGAGAAACCAGGTCGCGCCCTGAAAGAGCTCTCCGCTCGCGTGCTCGGGCCCGCGCGCCTCCGAGCCGCAGAGCGGGTGCCCGCCGATGAACCTGACGCGATCGCCGACGGCACCGCACACCGCGGCTTTCGTCGAGCCGACGTCCGTTACGACGCACCCCTCGGGGCTCGCGTCGAGGCTCGCGGTGATCTGCTGGACGAGAACCGCGACCGGGGCCGCGACGAGGGCCACGTCGGCACCGGCGAGTGCCTCCTCGAGCTCGGGCGCGGCGACGTCGAGCGCACCGCGGGTGACCGCGGTCGCGAGCGTGGCGCCGTCCGGATCCCAGCCGGCGACCCGGTCGATGCCGGCCTTCTTCGCCGCCAGGCCGACGGACGCTCCGATCAGGCCGGTGCCGACGATGGCCAGGCGCGAGATCCCCATCTCAGGCGAAGTCTAGGAGCGGCGTGCTCGGGACCCGCGCGCTACCCGGCCCGGCCGGGGAAGGCGTCCTTCTGCCGCATCAGGTCGGCGACGCGGAAGGCCACGTCGAGCGACTGCCGTGCGTTCAGGCGCGGGTCGCAGAGCGTCTCGTAGCGGTGCGAGAGCTGCTCCTCGAGCACCGCCTCGGCCCCGCCGAGGCACTCCGTCACGTCCTCGCCGGTGAACTCGAGGTGGACGCCGCCGGGCCACGCTCCTTCCTGCCAGCACGCGGCGAAGAACCCCTCGAGCTCGGCCATGATCGCGTCGAAGTGCCGCGTCTTCACCCCGGACTCCGTCCGGACCGTGTTCGCGTGCATCGGGTCGCAGGCCCAGACGACGGGGTGCTCGGCGTTCCGGAGCGCCCGGACGAGCGGCCCTAGGTGCTCGCCGACGGCCCCGGCGCCCATGCGCGCGATGAAAGTCAGCCTCCCCGGGCTGCGACCGGGGTTCAACCGCTCGCAGAGCTCGCAGAGCTCGTCTCCCGTGGCCGACGGCCCGATCTTGACGCCGAGCGGGTTGTTCACCCCCGCGAAGTACTCCGCGTGCGCGCCGTCGGCCGACCGCGTCCGCTCACCCAGCCAGAGCATGTGGGCCGAGCAGTCGTACCAGTCGCCGGTGAGCGAGTCCTTGCGGGTGAGCCCTTCCTCGTAGTCGAGCAAGAGGCCCTCGTGGCTCGTGTAGACGTCGACCTCGTGCAGCTGGCGCTCGGAGGCGAGATCGATGCCGCACGCGGCCATGAAGCGAAGCGCCCGCTCGATCTCGGAGGCGAGCGCCTCGTAGCGCCGCCCTTCCCGGGAGCTCGCGACGAACTCCTGGTTCCAGGTGTGGACGCGCGTGATGTCCGCGAACCCGCCCTTCGTGAACGCACGCAGCAGGTTCAGCGTCGCCGCCGACTGATGGTATGCCTGCACCATCCGATCGGGATCGGGGAGCCGCGCGGCCTCGGTGGGACCGTCGTCGTGGATGATGTGGCCGCGGAACGACGGCAGCTCGAGCCCGCCGACGCGCTCCATGGGGGACGACCTGGGCTTCGCGAACTGACCCGCGATCCGGCCGACCTTGACGATCGGCAGCGTCCCGCCGTACGTGAGCACAGCGGCCATCTGCAGCAGAATCTTCAGCTTCTCCCGGATCGTGATCGCAGAGAAGTCGTTGAACGACTCGGCGCAGTCGCCCGCCTGGAGGAGGAACGCGCGACCCTCGCAGACCTCGGCGAGCGAGGCCGAGAGCTGCCGTGCCTCCCCGGCGAAGACGAGGGGCGGCAGCGCCTTGAGCCGCGCGAGCGCCTCGCCGGCACGCGCCTCGTCCGGCCACTCCGGCTGGTGGAGCGCGGGGTAGGCGCGCCAGGAGGAAGGCGACCAGGGGAAACCGACGACGGCCATCGCCTCAGTGTAGGGATAATCCCCAAGGGCAAATGCGCATCTTCTCCGGCATCCAACCGACCGGCGACAAGCACCTCGGCAACTACTCCGGCGGGTTCCGTCAGTACGTCGAGCAGCAGGAGCGGGGCGACGCATACTTCTGCATCGTCGACCTGCACTCGATCACCGTCGGGTACGAGCCCGAGGTCCTGCGCGAGTCGACGCTGTCGCTCGCTGCGCTCCTCTTCGCTTCCGGGCTCGACCCCGAGCGCTCGACCGTCTTCGTCCAGAGCCACAACCCCGACCACGCCGAGGCTGCCTGGCTGCTCGGCGCCGTCGCGAGCTACGGCGAGTTGCGCCGCATGCACCAGTTCAAGGACAAGGGGACCCGGCAGGAGTTCGTCTCGGCCGGCCTCTTCACGTACCCCGTGCTGATGGCCGCCGACATCCTCCTCTACCAGACCGACGCCGTGCCGATCGGGGACGACCAGCGCCAGCACCTCGAGCTGTCGCGCAACATCGCCGAACGGTTCAACGCCCGCTTCGGCGAGACGCTCACGCTCCCCGAGGGGATCTACCCGACCGTCGGGGCGCGGATCATGGATCTGCAGGAGCCCGAGCGCAAGATGTCGACGACCGGTGGAACCGAGCAGGGGACGGTCAAGGTGCTCGACCCGCCCGACGTCATCCGCAAGAAGTTCAAGACGGCGGTGACCGACTCGGGACGCGAGGTCCGCCGCGGCCCGGGCAAGGAAGGCGTCTCGAACCTGATCGAGATCATGTCCGTCGCGACCGGGGACTCCATGGACGAGGTCGAGGCCCGCTACGACGGGCAGGGCTACGGCGCCTTCAAGTCGGACGTGGCCGAGGCCGTCGTCGGCCTGCTCGAGCCCGTACGCCTCCGCTACGAGGAGCTCCGGGCAGATCCCGCGGAGCTCGGACAGCTTCTCGCGCTGGGCGCGGAGAAGGCGTACGCCGCCTCGCATCCGACGCTCGGGACGATGCTCGAGCGCATGGGCTTCGCCGCCGGTCCCGCTCGCTGAGCGTCCGCCGCCCGCCCGGTGGTATCGATTCTGTCCAGTGATCGTAGATGCTTGTGCCGATAGCTGTGTCGAAGGATTGGCTAATCTCTGTCGAGGAATGCCGGGCCGTGACGAGGCGTACCTTCGCATCGGCGAGCTGAGCCGGCGCACCGGGGTCAGCCGCGAGCTTCTCCGAGCCTGGGAGCGCCGTTATGGGCTCCTCCAGCCGCAGCGGACCCCCGGCGGCTTCCGTCTCTACACGGACCGCGACCTCGCCCGGGTGAACGCCATGCAGGCGAACCTCGCGAACGGCCTTTCGGCCGCCGAGGCGGCCCGCCTCGCGCTCGTCGAACCGCCGGGGGAGGCGACCGGCCTCGCCGCCGTGTCGGCGCCGGAGCTCTCCGCCGCGATCGACGAGCTCATGGAATCGCTGCTCGCCTTCGACGAGCCGAGAGCCGATGCCCTCCTCGACCGGCTCGTCGCAGGGTTCTCGACGGACGGGCTCCTGCAGGAGGTGCTCCTCCCCGTCCTCCGGGAGCTCGGCGAGCGCTGGGGCGTCGGGGACGTCTCGATCGCGCAGGAGCACTTCGCGACCAACGTGCTGCGGGGACGGATGACGGCGCTCGGCCGCGGCTGGGGCCAGGGCCGTGGCCCGGTCGCGGTCCTCGCGTGCCCGGAAGGCGAGCTGCACGACCTGCCGCTGGTGGCGTTCGGGCTCGCGCTGCGCGCCCGCGGCTGGCGCATCACGTTCCTCGGCGGCGACACGCCGGTCGCGGCCGTGGCGGAGGCCGCCCGTCGGGTGTCACCCGCCATCGTCGTCGTCGCCGGCGAGATCCCCGGACACCTGCAGGCCGCCGCCGAGCAGCTTGCCGCTCTCGCCCGCGAGGCACCGCTCGCCGTGGCGGGCGCGGCGGCCACCCCCGAGCTCGCGCTGCGAACCGGCGCCACGCTCCTCCGGGACGATCCGGTGGAGGCCGCCGAGCGCCTCAGCGCCGCCCCGCCGCCCGAGCCGCCGACGGCCGCGTAGGCGGCCGGTCGCGCCTCGGCACGTCGCGGCGAAGCCGTGCCACCTCGTCCGGCGCCAGCTCGCGCCATTCCCCGGGGGCCAGCCCGTCCGCGCCGAGGCCGGCGTACCGGGTTCGCCGCAGGCGGGTGACCGGGTGACCGACGGCCTCGCACATCCGCTTCACCTGGCGCTTACGGCCCTCGTGGAGCGTCAGCTCGAGCGTCGAGCTCGCGGCGCCGGCACGCGGCCGGCCGAGAATCCGGACGCGCGTAGGCGCGGTGACGACGCCGTCGTCGAGCGCGACGCCCGAGCGCAGCCGATCCAGGTCGCCGGCATCGGGAACCCCCTCGACCTTCGCCTCGTAGACCTTCTCGACCCCGTAGCGGGGATGGGAGAGACGGTTCGCGAGCTCGCCGTCGTTCGTCAGGAGCAGCACACCGGTCGTGTCTGCGTCGAGCCGGCCGACCGGGACGACGCGGTAGCGGTGCCCGACGAGGCCGACGACCGTCGGTCGCCCCTGCGGGTCACGAGCCGTCGTGACGACGCCCGCGGGCTTGTGGAGCAGGACGCAGACGAGCGGCTCCGCGGTGAGACGCTTCCCGTCGAGCTCGACGCGGTCGTCCTCCGTGACCCGGGTTCCGAGCCCTGCGACCCGGCCGCCGACCGTCACTCGCCCAGCGCGGATCAGCTCGTCGGCCGCCCGTCGTGAGGCAACGCCCGCCCGGGCCAGGTAGGCATTCAGACGCACATCCGTCATTATCGAGGCGTGCCGGTCTACGTCTCCCTCATGAAGTGGACGTCAACGGGGCTCGGCGGGCTCCCGGCCTGGCGTGACCGCCTCGACGAAGGCGAGCATGCGATCGAGGAGAGGGGCGGCAAGCTGCTCGGCGTCTACGTGACGCTCGGCCGCTACGACGTGGTCGAGATCTTCGAGGCGCCGGACGACGAGACGGCGGCACAGATCCTCGTGGCGGTCACGCGCGACGGCAACGTCACGACGGAGACCCTGCGCGCGTTCACCCGCGAGGAGGCAGAGGAGATCGTCCGCGGGCTGTGAGCGGACGGGCCGAGGGCTCAGGCGCCGCGGCGGTCCGCGACCGACTCGAGCCGCACGCGCAGGTCCTCGGCGTCGCCCGCCAGGTCGTCGAGCGCAGGCAGCTCGGCCAGGCTCGTCAGGCCGAAGACCCGCTCGAAGAGCGGCGTCGTCCGGTAGCGGATCGCGCCGCCCTCGCCGTCACGTCCGGCTTCGGCAACGAGGCCGCGATCGGCCAGACCGGCCACGGCCGAGTCCGAGGCCACGCCGCGGATCCTGGCGATCTCCGGCCGGCTGACCGGGCCGAGGTACGCGATGATCGCGAGCGTCTCGAGCGCCGCCGGGGAGAGGCCACGCTGGACGGGACGTTCGACCAGACGCGCGCACGCGTCGGCTGCCTCCCTCGCCGCCCGGAACGCAAAGCCGCCGGCCACTTGCTCGAGCACGATGCCACTTCGCCCTTCGCGGTAGCGGCTCGCGAGGATCCCGAGAGCGGTCTCCACGCGTTCGCGATCGGCCGCCGCGGCGTCGGCCAACTCGTCGATCGAGAGCGGGCTCGACGCGACGACGAGGAGCGCCTCGAGGTTGCGGGCAACCCGGTCGACAGGGTTGTCCACGAGGTAGAGCTGGCGCATGCTGCGAGCTTCGGCGGCGGCGTCTCCCATCCTGCCGGCGCAGCCTATCCGGGCCGTCGGAGGGACTGCGCCCCTCACGCGCGAGGAAGGCGACCGGCGCGCGGGCCCTAGCCTGCGGCAGCCAACCGCCGTGCCGCCGGCTCCGCGGCAACGGTGATCGGCGCGAAGGGCTCGTCCTGGCCGAGCCTGATCTCGCCCGGTCTTGCGCAGCTCGAGTAGGGCGAGGAACGCGACTGCCTGCTCGACCCGGGAGAGCTCCTCCACCTCCTCGTCGAAGACGAAGCGCGTGCGCCGCGCGAGAACGGCTCGAAAGCGCTCGAGAAAGAGCGACACGGGCGGAAAGCGAAGACCGAGATGCGACAGCGAGGGCGCCGGCGGCTCGGCAGCGAGGGCTCTCAGCGCCGACTCGAGCTTCGCCGGGTCCTGAGTCGCGAGCGGCCGGGGAGCGACCGGCGCGAGCGGTGCCGGGCCGGTTCGGAAGAAGCGATCCGCCTCCGCGGCCAGCCGCTCTTCGAGCCAGGCTGCACCCGCTTTTACCCGCCGGTACTCGGCGAGGCGCTCCGCGAGCTCGGCAGCCGCCTCGTCCGCGTCGAGCTCGTCGATGTCGAGCTCGTCGTCCTCGGAAAGCAGCAGGCGCCCCTTCAGCTCGAGCAGGGCGGCCACGAGGACGAGAAACTCACCGCAGAGCTCGAGATCGGTCTGGGTCAGGCCGCTCCCGGCTCGCTGCTCGACGAAGGTGACGACGACGTCTGCGACCTGGACGTCGGAGAGCGCCAGCTCCTCTTTCAGGACGAGGGTCAGGAGCAGATCGAGCGGGCCCTCGAAGGCCTCGAGCTCGAGGTCGAGATCGCGAACGGCGGTCACGGTCACGCGCGCCGATGCTAACCGGCCGAACGGACGCCGAGCGCGATCGGCTCCTTGCGGCCCCACTGCGTCCAGACGAAGCCCGCGACGCCCACGATGAAGAGGCCGAGCGCGATCCAGAAGTTGAGGCGCATCCCGAACACCTCGTGCGAGGGGTCGATCCGGAGCTGCTCCTCCCAGGAGAACCGGGCGAGGGAGTACCACGCGACGTACAGGAAGAAGACCCCGCCCGGCTTCAGCTTGCGCTTCAGCACGAGCCAGATCCCGGCGGCGGCGCCGGCGGCATCCCAGATGAACTCGTAGAGGAACGTCGGGTGGAACGTCTCGAACTGCGCGTACGCCTCCGGGCGGTGCTCGTGATCGATCTCGAGCGCCCACGGGAGCGTCGTGGGCGTGCCGAAGAGCTCCTGGTTGAAGTAGTTCCCGAAGCGTCCGATCCCCTGGGCGAGCAGGATCCCCGGGGCGACGCAGTCCGCGAGGAGGGGGACGTTGGCGCCGTGGCGCTTGGCGATGATCGCGCCCGTCATGACACCGGCCGCGACGCCGCCCCAGACTCCGAGCCCACCCTTCCAGACGGCGAAGACCCCCCACCACTCGTCGGGCACCTCGTTCCAGCTCGTGATCACGTGGTAGAGCCGGGCGCCGACGATGCCGGCGAGGACGCCCCACATCGCACAGCGGGTGACGAGATCCCAGTCGCCGCCCTGGCTCACCCAGAGCTTCCCCGCCACGTAGACCGCGACGAGGATCCCGAGGAGGAGCATGAGCCCGTACGCCCGAAGCGTCAGCGGCCCCAGCTCGAGCACCCCCTCCGAGGGGCTCGGGATGGAGGCGAGAACGTGCCCGGCGCCCGTCATCGAGAGGCGAATATACGCGGCCCCCGGGCCGCCGAGCTCAGAGAAGGATCCTGAGAGCGGTCTCGGGCGGGCAGCCCGTCTTCAGGAGGTCGATGGCGCGATGGAGGTCGACCTCGACCCGCTCGGCGAGCTGCCGTGCTCCCGGCTCCTCGTAGCCGGCCCGCAGCAGCTCGCGCAGCCGCCAGTCGACCACCCGGCCGAGCTCGGTCTCGATCGTGATGTCGGTTTCAGTCGCGTTCATCTCGTCCTTCGATCCGATCCTACCCTCTGTTCGGCCCGATGAGTCCCGGCGGATTACACCTTCCCAACCGCTTAACCTCGCCTTAATCGGCTGTTGACGATCGCGGAACCCTAGAGGAGGATCCGGACGGCGGCGGACGGCTCGGCTTCAGAAGCGCAGCGAGATCTCGACGCGAACCCGCTCATTACTCCGGGTGTTCGACCACGTCCCGCCGTACGCGCGGCACGATCCGGCCGGGAAGCGAACCGACACCCGGTCCGACCTCCGCCCGTTGGCGAGCCGCTCGTCCCAGTCGACGAGTGTGACCCTCCCGCGCGTCCCCACCCTGCAGCCGCCTACCGACGACGTCACCCGCACCCCGAGAACGAGGGTCGTCCGCGGGATCTGCGGCGACTCGCTCGGGGTGCGACGGTCGACGCTCCAGGTCAAGACCCGGGACGCGAAGGTTCGGGCTCGGATCCGGCCGCGAACGATCGCGGGGAAGTCCCCCGTCTTGCGGAGCGAGCCGGTGCCCTTCGACTGGGAGCGGGCCCCGGTGGTCGCCGAGAAGCTGTACGCCGCTCCCGTGATCTTGCGCTCGGAGCCCGCGAGCGAAGCGGCGGGCGCGGCGAGCGCGAGGGAGAGCGCGAGGGGGATGACGTAGCGGATCACGAGAGGTCGGGGGTCGTGCGCGAGAGCTTACGGTGCGCCCGGCGTTCTGGCCTGCCGAACCAGCGCGAGCGCGCCGGCCGACTCAGGCGACGGCGGCCTCGCCGAGCAGCGCCTTGACCTCGGCGAAGAAGTCCGGCTCCGGCCGAACGCGGAAGGCGGGCCCGAGCTGGAGCGTCTTCGGGCCCAGGGAGGTGTCGAGAGCGACGTACACGGGCGACTCCCCGGGAAAGCCGCGAACGACCTCGGCGAGCTCGCGGATGACCCCCGCATGGGCCCGCCGCGCGTCGACCCGCAGACGGACCTCCCGGCGTTCGGGAACCGCCTCGAAGGCGGATGCCTCGAGCGCGACGAGCTTGACCTCGCCGTCCTTGTGATCGACGCGCCCCTTGACGAGGAGGATGCGGTCGGCCTCGAGCAGCTCCCGCGCCGCCGCGTAGGCCGAGTTGAACGCGATCACCTCGATCGAGCCCGAGAGGTCGTCGAGGCGTACGAACGCCATGGGGTCTCCGCGGCGCGTCGTCAGGTGCCTGAGGGCGCCGACGATGCCGCCGACGGTGACGACGTCGCCGTCACGGCGGCTCGCAACCTCGTTGAGCGGCAGGTCGACCTTCCGCCGCAGCTGGTCTCTGATCCCGTGCAGCGGGTGCTCGCTGACGTACAGGCCGAGCGTCTCCTTCTCGAGCGCGAGCAGCTCCGCCTTCTCGAGCTCCTCGGCGGGGATCGGGGGATGGCGCACCGGGCGGGCAGCCTCGGGCTCGCTCTCGAAGCCGAGGTCGAAGATCGACCCCTGCCCGGCCAGCCGGTCGGCCTGATGACGGCCGCCCGACGAGAGCGCCTGGTCGAGGAGCGCGAGCATGCCCTTCCGGGAGGCGCCGGTCGAGTCGAGCGCCCCGCACTTGACGAGGCTCTCGAGGGCTCGCCGGTTGACCACCTGCGGGTCGACTCGCTCGCAGAAGTCCCACAGGGAGAGGAACGGGCCTCCCTCGTCGCGGGCCGCGACGATCGCCCGTGCGGCCGTCTCGCCGACGTTCTTGACGGCGTTCAGGCCGAAGCGGATCTTGCCCTCGACGACCGCGAAGTCGAGCGCCGACGTGTTGGCGTCGGGGGGCAGGACCTCGATGCCCATCTCCTCGCAGGCCGACACGTAGAACGGCACCTTGTCCTTCGTGTTCATGACCGAGGAGATGAGCGCCGCCATGTACTGGGCCGGGTAGTTCGCCTTCAGGTACGCCGTGCGGTAGGCGATCAGGGCGTAGCAGGCGGCATGGGACTTGTTGAACGAGTAATCCTGCGCCTGCTCCATGTCCTTCCAGAGCTGGGCCCCGACCGCCCGGTCGACCTCGTTCGCGACGCAGCCGGCGATGAACTTGTCCTTGAGGGACGCCATCAGCGAGTGGATCTTCTTCCCGATCGCCTTGCGGAGATCGTCGGCCTCTGCCGGGGAGAAGCCGGCCAGCTGCTTGGCGATCTCCATGTACTGCTCCTGGTAGATGCAGATCCCGTACGTCGCCTCCGTGATCGACCGCAGCCGCTCGTCCGCGAACGTCACCTGCTCCTGCCCTGCCTTGCGCTTCGCGTACACGGGGATGTAGCCCATGGGCCCCGGGCGGAAGAGCGCGACGAGCGCGATGAGATCCTCGAACTCGGTCGGCTTCACGTGCCTGAGCGCCTCGCGCATCCCGGACGACTCGAACTGGAACACCCCGGTCGACTCACCGCGGCGGAGCATCTCGTACGTCTTCGGGTCGTCGAGCGGCAGCTCGGCGATCTCGATCTCGCCGATGAGCGCGATCGCCTCGTCGATCACGTCGAGATTCCGCAGGCCGAGGAAGTCCATCTTCAGGAGGCCGAGCGCCTCCACGTCCTGCATCGCGAACTGGGTGACGACCTCCTGGTCCGCGCCCTTCTGTTGGAGCGGGACGTACTCGACGAGCGGCCGGTCGCCGATGACGACTCCCGCGGCGTGGATCGAGTCCTGCCGGACGAGACCCTCGAGCGGCTTCGCGAGGTCGACGATCTGGCGCACCACCTCGTCCCCGTCGTACGCCTGCCGCAGGTCGGCGCCGGGCTTCAAGCAGTCGTCGAGATAGATCTTCGGGCCCTCGGGGATCGTCTTCGCAACCTTGTCGACGACGCCGTACGGGATGTCGAGCACCCGCCCGGCGTCGCGAACGGCCGCCCGCGCGGCCATCGTCCCGAAGGTGATGATCTGCGCGACCCGATCGCGGCCGTACTTCTCGGCCACGTAGTTGATGACCTGGTCGCGTCCGTGCACGGAGAAGTCGATGTCGATGTCGGGCATCGACTTGCGACCGGGGTTCAGGAAGCGCTCGAAGAGCAGGTCGTAGCGCAGCGGGTCGATGTCGGTGATCTCGAGGCAGTAGGCGACCAGCGAGCCTGCCGCCGAGCCGCGCCCGGGTCCGACCCCGATGCCGTTTCGCTTCGCGAACGCGATGAAGTCCCAGACGATCAGGAAGTAGTCGGCGAAGCCCATCTCGCGGATCGTCTTCAGCTCGAACGCCAGCCGCTCCTCGAGCGCGGGGGTCACCTGCTCGTAGCGCCTGCGGATGCCCTCCTCGCACCGCTCGACGAGGTAGGCGAAGGCATCGCGCCCGTCCGGCGTCGGGTACGTCGGCAGCAGGATCCGCTCGAGCTCGAGCTCGACGGTGCACCGTTCGGCGATCTCGAGCGTGCGGGCCAGCGCCTGCGGCTGCTCGCCGAACAGGGCGGCCATCTCGTCCGGTGTCTTGAAGTAGAACTGGTCGGTCTCGAACCTCCAACGGCTCGGGTTGGCGAGCGAGTCGCCCGACTGGATGCAGAGCAGTGCCTCGTGCGCCCGCGCGTCCTCGTGGCGCAGGTAGTGGATGTCGCCGGTCGCGACGAGCGGGATGCCTGTCGCTCCGGCCAGCGCGACGAGCCTGGGGTTCACCTCACGCTGCACCGGCAGCCCGGCGTCCTGCAGCTCGACGTACACCGAGTCCCGGCCGAAGATCTCGACCAGGCGGGCGAGCTCCGCCTCCGCGTCCTTCTCTCGACCCTGCTCGAGCGCGCGGCAGACGCGACCGGAGAGACAGCCGGAGAGCGCGACGACACCGTTCGAGTGGGCGTCGAGGAGCTCCCAGTCGACGCGCGGCTTGTAGTAGTAGCCCTCCAGGTACCCGGCCGAGGCGAGCCGGATCAGGTTCGCGTAGCCCTCGTTCGACTCGGCGAGCAGCGTGAGGTGCGCGTAGCCCTTGACCAGGGCCTTCCGGTCGTCGGCGACGTACACCTCGCAGCCGATCACCGGCTTGACGCCGGCCTTCCGGCCGTGGCGGTACAGCTCGACGGCGCCTGCGAGCGAGCCGTGGTCGGTGAGCGCGACCGCCGGCATCTCGAGCTCGGCCGCCCTCGACACGAGGTCGGGGATCCGGCAAGCCCCGTCGAGGATCGAGTACTCCGAGTGGACGTGCAGGTGGACGAAGGGCGCGCTCACGGCCCTGCGATTCTAGAGCCGGGTCCTGCCGGACAGCGCTTCGTTGCCATACGTGGCAACGCTCACCCGCACCCGTCCCGCCCCGTCCCCGCCGTCCGTGTCCCGAGCGGCCATGTCCTGGTGCCAGACCCCTCCGAGACGCTCCACGAATCCGTTGCATTCCGGCGCGGCTTTCGTGCGTGCCGGCCTCGCCGGGCCGTCAGGAACGGGCAAGCCGAGGCGCCTGGCGCCGGGACGAGCCGGCCGTTCTCGACAGGTGGTGCCTGTGGACGGTTCGGCGCGGATCGTCGACAGCTCGCGCGTATCATCGGGCGCGTGCCGTCGCCCGCGTACCAGCGAGTCGAGGCGCTCCTCGCCGACGAGCGGCCGGTTCTCCTCGACGGCGGCATCGCCACCGAGCTCGAGCGGAGCCTCGCGGGAGAGCTGCGGGCGAGGGACCACGGCCTCTGGGGCACGTGGGGCCTCTACCACCAGCCGTACGCCGTGCTCGACGTCCACCGCGCGTACGTGGATGCCGGCTGCGACGTCGTATCGACCGACACCTGGTCGATCCTCGGCGCCTCCGAGCTCGAGGCCGGCGGCCTCGTCGGCCGGCCCGGGGCGACGCACTGGATGGACATCGCGCGCCTCGGAATCCGCCTGACCCGGCAAGCCGTGGAGGACGCGGGGCGAACCGGCGGGTGCGCCGTCGCCTTCTCGGTCAACGGCGACGTGGACTCGGCCGAGCGTCTGTCGACGCTGCGGCTGCTCCTTCGGACCCTCGAGGAGGATCCCCCCGACCTGCTCCTGATGGAGACCATGTCGCTGATCCGGAACGGGCTCACCTACGAGGCGGTCGAGCTGGCCGTGGGCTCGGGGATCCCGGTCTGGCTCGCGTTTCGCCGCTGCCGGCACGGGGTCTGCGGGGTATACGGACAGCACTGGGGAGGACCCGAGGGCGACCTCTTCGGCCGCGCCGCCCGCCGCTTCGAGGAGCTCGGCGCCGGGGCGCTCCTCATCAACTGCCTGCCGCCCGAGCATCTCGACGGAATGCTGCCCTGGCTGCGCGATTTCACCGACCTGCCGCTCGGTTGCTATCCGAACCTCGGCTACTACTCCGAGGCCGGCTGGCGCTTCGACGAGCGCGTCGGGCCGGAGGCGTACGCGGGCATGGCCGCCGCCTGGCGGGAGGACGGAGCCCAGATCGTGGGGGGCTGCTGCGGCACCTCGCCGGCGCACATCGCCGCGGTCGGCCGCCGACTCGCCGGAACGACTCCCGGCCGGCCGTCCTCGAAGCCGCTCGCGGAGGTCGAGACCGATGCCGTTCCCCTCGAGCCAGCGTTCACCCCGGCGCCCTGGCGGGACGAGCTGGGACGCGACCTCTACCCGTTGCCCTTTCCGGAGATCATCCGCGAGCCCGACGTCTTCGTCCCGACGTCAGGCAGCCTTCTCGTCTGGCAGCACGTGTGGGAGCAGAAGATCGGCGCCGGGAAGCGGTGCCTCGACGTCGGCTGCGGCTCGGGACTGCTGGCGATCCAGCTCGCGCTGAACGGCGCCGAGCACGTGCATGCGGTCGACATCCAGCGCCAGGCCGTCGCGAACACGCTCGCGAACGCGTTCCGAAACGGCGTCTCGGACCGGGTCACGGGCGCCGAGGCCGACATCTACACGTACGAGCCTTCCGAGCGCTACGACGTCGTCGTCGCCAGCCTCTACCAGATGCCCGTCGACCCCTACGAGCAGTTCACGGGCCACCGGCCGCTCGACTACTGGGGACGAAACCTCGTCGACCACTTCATCCGGCTCCTCCCCCGCGTGCTGGCCGACGAGGGGGTCGCGTACCTGATGCAGCTCTCCATCATCTCTCAGCTCCGGACCGCGGAGATCCTCGAGGAGACCGGCCTCGCCGCCCGCGTCGTCGACTTCGGCTTCTTCCGCTACGGGCCGGTCTTCGACGAGCACGAGGAGCAGATCCGGCGCGTCGAGGCGCTCTCCGATGCGTACCACCTGGATCTCGGCGGCGAGGACGTCGTCGTCTCGTACCTGCTCGAGATCACGCGCCGGTCCGGCGTTGACACGGGCGGCAGCGGTTGAAACGTTTGCAGGCGAGATCCGAGAGGAGGAGTGAATGGCCTTCACCGCGACGAACGACCTGATGCTGCCGGCGACCGTGACGGGCTCCTGGCCGCGCCCACGCTGGTACACGATGAACATGTGGGGCCGGCCGCTCGACACGGCCATGATGGACCCCTGGTACCGGGAGCAGTTCACCGACGCGCATGCGATCGTCGTCTCCGACCAGGAGCGCGCCGGGCTCGACATCCTGACGACCGGTGACTACCACCTCGACGAGGACGTCGGCGGGCGCTCGTGGCACCACTACCCGCTGCAGCGCTGGCAGGGCCTCGAGCACGAGGAGCTCCAGACCGACAAGACGCGCTCGCCGCTCCTCTCCTATCCCGTCGGCACGATGCTCGACTCGATCTACAAGACGTGGCGCTGGCCGCGCGTCGTGGGCAAGGTCGAGCACGACCCGAAGAACCCGCTCGAGTACGCGAAGATCTGGCGCATCTCGCAGCAGAGCGCCGCCTCGGGCAAGCCCGTCAAGTTCGGCACGTGCTCGGCCCAGGTGCTCGCGTTCTTCCTCGACAGCCACACGAAGGACTACGACCTCGACGACAAGAAGCAGCTCACCTGGGACATGGCGGAGGCGATGAACCTCGAGCTGCGCCAGCTCGCCGCATCCGGTTGCGAGGTCATCCAGATCGAGGAGCCGACCCTCCACTTCATCTCCTGCTACTACCCCGAGATGACCGAGCTGCTCGACTTCCTCGTCGACTGCTTCAACCGGGAGATCGAGGGGCTCGACGACGTCGAGATCTGGATCCACACGTGCTGGGGGAACCCGAACATGCAGAAGGTGTTCTCCGACGAGTCGTACGCGAACTCGATCGAGATCTACCTCGACCGCCTGAAGGGCGACGTGTGGACGATCGAAGCGACGGAGAACGACCTGAAGGAGCTACCGCTATTCGGGCCCCACCGCGACTCCCTGAAGAAGAAGGTCGCAGTCGGCGTGGTCAGCCATCGCACGCTGCAGGCGGACTTCCCGGAGGTCGTCGCCGGCCGGATCCGGCGTGCGCTCGAGCACATCCCGGCCGACAAGCTGGTGCTCTCGACCGACTGCGGATTCGGCCGGCAGGGGTTCAACCGCCACGTCGCCTTCTTCAAGTCGACGGCGATCCCGCAGGGGCGGAACATCGTCCTCGAGGAGCTCGGCCTCGAGCCGCGCTACGTCCCCGCGACCGACGAGGGCCTCGCCTGGGACCAGCTCCCCGACGACGAGCCGCTGACGCATCTGAAGCCGCTGCGCTGAACCGACGGCGGGGCCGGGCCGAGCGCGGACGACCAGGCTCGGCCCCTCGCCGGCGGCACGTCAGGTTGCCCCGAGCCCTAGGCGCTCGGCCCGGACTCGACGACGAAGGGCGAGGCGCCGGCCGTCGCGTTCGATCCGCTCCGTCCGAAGACGACGACCACGTGCCGCCCGGGCGCGAGCGGCTTCGCCGGCGTGCCCGCTATGCGCACCTGCTCGCCGGAGCCCTCGACTGTACCGGCCACCGGCTCGCCGTCGACCCAGAGCCCCGCCTCCTCGACCGCGGCGTTCGCCTCGACGCTGAACCGGATCTGCGGCTGCTTCTCGTGGGTCTGGCCGACGGGCGCGAGTAGCCGCACCGCGACCGGGTCGCCGAGCTCGAGCCTCCACCCCGTACCCTCCTCGACGAGCATCGCTGCATAGGCGGCGTACTCGGGCTCTCCGTCACCCGGCCGGTCGCCGGCGATCGCCCCGATGCCCCAGCCGCTCGGGGTCACGTCCGAGAGCAGCACGTCGTACGGCGTTCCGGCGAATGCCCCGACGCCCTCCTCGAAGCCCGTCGCGTACTCGGCCGCGAACTCCTCGAGCGTCGGCCCGAGCTGCTCCCGGCTCTGCTCCGAGAGGAGCCCCCACATCGCTTCCGCGTCCCCGCGGCCGGCCGCCTCGACGAACAGGGTGAGAACCCCCGCGATCTCCTCGTCCTCGGAGAGCCCGGTGGTCGCGGCACCCGTCGTCGTCTCAGCCGGCTGTGAGCCTCCGCCGCACGCGGTCCCGGCGAGCACGACGACGAGAGCGAGCAGCGCTGGGAGGGCTCGGCGGCGCACGAGCGCCAGTGTCGCAGACGCGCTGGCGACCGACGCCGGTGGACGCCGAGTTCGCGATCCGGGAACATGCGCCGGGTGGTGCGATCGCTCTATCTCCTGCGGCATGCGAAGTCGAGCTGGGACGATCCCGCGCTCGCGGACCGAGATCGTCCGCTCGCTCCCCGGGGCCGCAAGGCGACGAGCCTCATCCGCCGCTACCTGGCGGAGAACGCGATCCACCCCGAGCTGATCCTCTGCTCGCCCTCGACGCGAACCCGTCAGACCCTCGAAGGGATCGAGCCTGCGCTCGGCGAGTCGCGCCTCGAGATCGAGCCCGGCTTGTACGGCGCGAGCGCCGGTGAGCTCCTCCGCCGCCTCCAGCGCGTGCCGGACGGGATCGGGTCAGTCATGATCGTCGCGCACAACCCCGGGCTCGAGGAGCTCGCCACCATGCTCGCCCGGACGGGCGACGCGCTCCCGGCGCTGCACGAGAAGTTCCCGACCGGGGCGCTCGCGACGCTCCTCGTCCCGGGTGGATGGCGCGACCTCGCGCCTGCCACGGCCGAGCTCAGCGACTACGTCTGGCCTCGCAAGCTCGCCTGACCGCTCAGCGCGGGAACGTGTCGACCTGCCGCGCCTGACTCCAGTCGACCTCGCAGGCGCCCCACATCCCGGCGCCCTCGTCCTTCGCGTCCTTGACGGCGTCGATCAGCTCCAACGCGTAGGCGCCCTCGTTCCCCTCGAAGAAGTACGGCGCGGCCGAGCCGGCGCGGACGAGCTCGACGTTCGCGTTCTCGCCGCCGACGATGACGTAGCGAAGGAGCCGTCCGAAGCCGTCGACCTCGTCGAGGCCGGGATCCGTCTCGAGCCCGACCCGGGTGCCCGGCGGCATGAGCCGCTCGAGCGTCTCCTTCGCCTCCCGTCCGTAGCACTCGCCCTCCCCGAGCTCCGGGCTGTCCACCTGGAGCAGCCTGACGCGCTCCCCGCTCTCGAGCTCGAGCGAATCGCCGTCGGCGATCCTCGCAACGATCCCGCCGGTACCGGCCGCCTCCCCCTTCCCGTCGTTTCCTCCGGCCGAGCAGGCAGCCGCGCCGAGCGCGAGGACGAGAGCTGCCGCGAGAAGGGCCTTCATGGCTCCGAGCATACGCATGGCTCGACGGGAGTCGCGCAGGTGTTTCACAGTCCCTTAACCGAAGCGGCACCCCCGGCTCAATACGGGTCCGCAACGATGCAAGGGCGATGACGCGACGCTGGAACCCCCTCTTCCTCCTCGGCATGGGCTTTCTTCTCGCAATGCTCACCGTCGCCGTCGCGGGCATCGCAATCAGCCTGTAGGGGCCGGACGCCGGGGCGGGAACGCCCACCGGCCCCGCAGGCCACCCTCTCCTCACCAGGCGCCTCCGCCGCCACCACCTCCGCCGCCTCCGCCGCCGCCCGAGAAGCCGCCGCCACCGCCGCCCGAGCCGCTCGAGGGCGGCGCCAGCGCCGATCCGAACCCGGCCGAGAGGTCGGAGATGCCGAGGGCGGAGGGGCCCGATCCGAGGTCGGACCCATACGGGACGATCCAGTAGATCGAGCTGGCCCGGTGGATCTCCTCCGGCATGAGCAGGTTTGCGCCCTGCAGCACGCGCTCGGCGATCCCGAACGCGATCCCGTAGACGAGGAAGCGCTCCCACAGCTCGAGCGTGGCGGGCGGAGCATCGGCGAGGCGCGGAAAGTCCGTCAGGTAGCGCCGGAACGCCTCCCAGCGTTGCGCCTCGAGCTCCGCCTGCGGGCGCCGCCTCCGCCAGAGCCGCCGGCCGAGGGCCGAGGCGACCCCGAGCAGCAGGGCGTCGGCGACGAGGCACGCGCCGACGGCGATCAGGACGATGTCGCTCCACCGCGGGGCGACGGGGCGGAAGCCGTGAATGCCGACGACGAGCAGCACGATGCCGGCAACGCCGAGCAGGGCGGCTGCGACCCCGAGCACGGGGGCGCCGCGGTCATCGAACCAGCGCTCGGCCTTCACCGCCGAGGCGACGCGCTCCTTGAACGTGGCGAAGCGCTTGGCGTTCTCCGTCCGATCCTCCTCGATCCGGTCGCGGAAGCGCGACAGCCGCTCGGGCCCGCTCTCGAGGACCGCCGTGACGACTCGCTCGACCGGCTTCTCGAACGCCGCGATGTCCGCCAGGCCGTCACCCACGGAGAGCTCGAGGTCGGCCACGTCCTCGTGACGGAGGCCGCCCCACGTCGACCTCGAGGTCGTCACGGGAATCGTCTCGAATCGCCCCCTGCGGATCAGGTCGAAGAGCGTCGCCGTGAACTCGTTCGAGCCCGCCTGGCCGCCCTGGCGCAGTAGGGCGGGGACGAGCGCCGGCGCGAGCTCCGACGGGGGCGCCTGCTCGTACTCGCGGTCGTAGCCCGCCGAGCGCTCCCGGCCGAACACGAGCCAGGTGCCCGCGACGAGGAGGAGCGCGGGCCCGACGGCGAGCGCGAGCAGGACGAGGATTGTCCGGCCGATGTGGTCGAGCGCGTTCCGGATCCGTTCCCGGTCACGGTCGTACGACGCCGCGTCGGCCCGCTCCTCGGCGAGGATCCTCGGGAGACCGTCCCCGGGAACCACCCGTGCGCCGGCCGTCGAGGTGAGGAGCGAGCGGGGAAAGACGACGCGGAGCTCGACGAACTGCCGCGGAGGGACGTCCTGCGCCCGCAGCAGAACCCGCTGCGGCAGGCGCCTGACGTCGCCGCGCACCCAGACCGGGTGGCCGAAGATGCGGTACTCCGGCCCGGACGCCCGGCCGGGGAGGATCTCCTCGGCCGTCAGCCTGGCGAGGCCGACCTCCCACTCGGGGCCCCACACCTGGAGGTTGACGTCCACGACGTCGTCGTAGGCGACGGCCAGCCCGCGCAGGCGATAGCCGACCGAGAAGGTGCGGCGCTCGTCGAGCGCCTGGTAGTGCCACACGATCCGCACCCCCTCCTCGGTGCGCGCCGTCCCGAACGTGCCGGGCGGCCCGGAGCTCCCGAGCTCGGCCGAGGCTCCCGCGCGATACGCCACTCCCGCCTCGGAGACGCTCACGTCCGAGATCGACTCGCCGTCCCGCAGCGGGATCTCGCGAAAGCCGCCCG
Source organism: uncultured Thermoleophilia bacterium (assembly GCA_963819905.1). Lineage (GTDB taxonomy): Bacteria > Actinomycetota > Thermoleophilia > Gaiellales > Gaiellaceae > CAWCQC01. Next base: position 109,149 of record CAWFXP010000001.1, on the reverse strand, counting down.
TGAAGTCGCCGAAGAAGTCGAAGGTGATCGCTTCGACGATTCGGAGCGATCCGTCCGGCTCGACGCGGATCTGGACGTCGGCCTGCGGAAGCGTGAAGGACTTGGCCGAGGCGGGCGGAGCGGCGGCGAGCAGGACGGCGAGCGCCGCGGCTGCGGCGGCAACCGCGCGGGCGAGCCTCAGAACTGCACCTGCACGGGCTCGCGGGCCGGGTCGTCGATCTCGAAGTACGGTCGTCGCCCGAAGCCGAAGATCCCGGCGACCATGTTCGCCGGCACGGTCTGGATCGCGTTCATGTACGTCAGCACCGTGTCGTTGTAGACCTGGCGCGACACCGCGATCGACTCCTCGATGTCGGCAAGCCGCGCCTGGAGGTCGAGGAAGTTCTCGCTCGCCCGCAGCTCGGGGTAGGCCTCGCCGATGGCGATCAGCCGCCCGAGCGCCGCGGTCAGGACGTTCTCCGCCCTCGCCTGCTGCTCGACCCCGCTTGCGGCCTGCGCCGCGGAGCGGGCGACGGTGACCGCCTCGAACGTCTCGCGCTCGTGCGCTGCGTAGCCCTTGACGGCCTCGACGAGGTTCGGAACCAGGTCGTATCGCCGTCGGAGCTGGACGTCGACCTGGGCCCACGCGTTCTCGGTGCGATTGCGTAGCCGAACGAGGCGGTTGTAGAGAAGAACGAGGGCGACGACGACGAGGACGATGACCCCGATCACGACGTACAGCCAGACCATGTGCCTCAGGGTATCGGCGCCCCCGGCCGGTCTCTCCACGCGAGCGGCGCACGCCGCTGCGTGCGCGGCGCGGCGCGTCATCGGGCCCGCTTGACCGGGGCGTGCCCGGACGGCCGACCGTCCGGGCGCGTTTCGTCGACCGTCGACTCTACGTCTCGAAGAACTCCTCGTTCTTCGCCTTCCGCCGGCGCCAGAACATGAGCGCGCCGAGGGCGGCGCCGACGGCGGCGATGATGCCGACGCTCTTCTTGCTTGCCATCCGTCCTCCCTTCCTCTTCGTCAGACGCTTGACCACGTACAAGGCGATCCGGAACGTCGCATAGCCGATCAGGATCTTCCAGCGGGACACCGGCGTGAGTCTACGCGCTCGCGGCCGCTCGCTTGCGGTTCGGCAGGTGAATCGCGCGGCCGAGGGCGACGAGCCCCGCCTCCTTGATCGCCTCCGACAGCGTCGGATGGGCGGTCATCCCGTCGGCGACCGTCTCGACGGTCGACTCGGCGTCGAGCGCCACGACGCCTGCCTCGACGAGATCCGTGACGTGCGGACCGATCATCACCAGGCCGAGCAGCTCGCCGTACTGCGTCTCGTGGATCGACTTGACCCAGCCGACGGTCTCGTTCTGCATCATGGCGCGGCCGTTGGCGGCGAACGGGAACTTCCCGACGGCGACCAGGTCTCCGTACTGCTCGCGGGCTTGCTCCTCCGTGAGGCCGACCCCGGCGATCTCGGGATCCGTGTAGATCGGCCGCGGCACGCCGCGGTTGTCCACGACGGCCTCGTGCCCGCAGGCGTTCTCGGCGGCCACCTCGCCCTCCCGAAACGCAGTGTGCGCGAGCTGCCAGTAGCCGGCGACGTCTCCGACGGCGTAGATGTGCGGCCTCGTCGTGCGGCGGTGGTCGTCCGTCCAGATGCCCTTCTTGACGTCGAACTCGACTCCGGCCTGCGGGAGGCCGATCTCGTCGACGCGCGGTGCGCGGCCGGTTGCGACGAGCATGAGATCTGCGTCGACGCTCTCGCCGTCGTTGAAGCTCACGACGAGGCGGCCGTCCTTTTCCTCCACCCTGTCGCAGCGCGACTCGAGGTGAACGTCGATACCCCGCTTCGCGAAGAGCTTCGCGAGCTCGCCCGCGGCCTCGCCGTCCTCGCTCGGCAGGAGGCCGGGCAGCATCTCGATGATCGTGACCTGCGAGCCGAAGCGGTTGAAGATCGAGGCGAACTCGCAGCCGATGATGCCGCCGCCGAGGACGACGAGCCGCTCCGGGACGCGTTCCTGCTCGAGGAGCCCGGTCGAGTCGACGCACAGCTGCGAGTCGATGCCCTCGATCGGCGGGCGCATCGGAAACGAGCCCGTGGCGACGATCGCGTTCTCGAACGTCACGTCCTCCCCACCCTCGACCGCGATCGTCCGCTCGTCCTTGAACCGGCCGGTTCCCTTCACCCACTCGACGCCGTTCGCCTTGAACAGCCCGGCAACCCCCTGGGTCAGCTGCTTGACGATCCCGGCCTTCCAGGTGTTCGAGGCGGCGAGGTCGAGCTCGGCCGGGCCGACGTTCACGCCGAGCTTGGCGAACGTCTCACCGGCCTCCTTGAGCGCGTAGGCGGTCTGCACCCACGCCTTCGTCGGGATGCAGCCGACGCGCAGACAGGTGCCGCCGAGCGCCTCCTCCTGCTCGATGCAGACCGTCTTCGCGCCGAGCTGTCCCGCCCGGATCGCTGCCGTATAGCCACCGGGCCCTCCGCCGAGGACGGCGACGTCACACTCCATGCAGGGTCTCCTCCGTTCGTGGTGCGGAAGTCTCCGATCCTACCCGCGGGACGAAGCCGGACCGTCCGCCCGGCCGCGCTCCGTGGTCTCGATCGGGCAAGGTACCGCAGTGCGCGACCTCCTCCTCCGAGCCTGGGATCGCTGCTTCTACCTCGGCTCGGACGCCCTCGGGGCGTTTCAGCGGAGCAGGGGCCAGCAGCTCGCGGCCGCGATCTCGTATCGCTTCATCTTCTCCGTCTTCCCGATCGTGATCTTCCTCGTCTCGATCCTCGGCATCTTCCTGCAGGACCCGCAGACGCGGGAGAACGTCGTCGACTCGGTCGTCAACCTCTTCACCCTCAGCCCGGAGAGCGCGGCGCGCCTCGATCGGGCGCTCGAGAGCGTGCCCCCGACGTGGAGCCTCGTCGGCCTCGTCAGCCTGGTGATCACCCTCTGGACGGCGAGCGGCCTCATGGGTGCGGTGCGGATCGGCCTGAACGCGCTCTGGCAGGTCGACGTCGACGACGACCGGCCGTTCGTTCGCTCGAAGCTCGTCGACTTCGTCCTCGTCCTCGGGGTCGGCGCCCTCCTCGCGGCCGCCGCGGTGCTCACCGGAATCGCCCAGATCGTCGACCGGCTCGCGGCGGACGCCGACGAGCAGCTCGGCGCGCTCGGCGGCGCGCTCGCCGAGGCAGGCTCGTTCGTGTTCGGCATCCTCGTCCCGATCGCGATCGCCTTCGTCACACTCACCCTGCTCTACCGGTTCGTGCCGGCCGCCCACGTGCGCCTGCGCGACGTGCTCGTCCCCGCGTTCGTCGCTGCGGTCTTGCTCCAGGTGCTCGCGGTCGGCTTCGCGTTCTTCGTCCGCACCTTCGGCAACTACGACGTCGTCTACGGATCGCTGGGAGCGGTCGTCGCGTTCCTGTACCTCGTCTACCTGTCGGCGGTCGTCTTTCTCCTGGGTGCCGGCCTGGCCGCCGCCTGGCCTCGCTCTGCGGCCGACCGCCGTCCTCCGAGCGTCCCCGACGAGCGCCCGGTCTTGACCCGCCTGCGGGGGATGGTGCGCGGGCTGTTCGTGCGCGATCCGGCCTGAGTCGTACGCCGGGCCGGCTCAGAGCGCCAGGCCCGGCTCCTCGAGCAGGTGCTTCAGCGTTCGCAGGAAGTCGGACGCCGTGGCGCCGTCGACCGCCCGGTGGTCACACGACAGGGTCATCTCCATCATCGGACGCGCGGCCACCTCGCCGCCGACCACGACGGCGCGCTCCTCGATCGCCCCGGTCGCGAGGATGCCGACCTGCGGCGGGTTCAGCACCGCGAAGAAGCGCTCGACGCCGAACATCCCGAGGTTCGAGATGGTGAACGTGCCGCCTTCGAGATCCTCGGGGCTCAGCTTGTTCTCGCGCGTTCGGCCGACGATGTCGGCTCTGGCCGCTGCGATCTCGGGGATCGAGAGGCTCTCGCAGTGCCGGATGACGGGCACGACTAGCCCGTTCGGGATCGCAACCGCGAGCCCGACGTTCGCCGTCGAAAAGAGGCGGACCTGGTCGCCCTCGAAATGGGCGTTCAGGCCGGGGTGCCTGAGCAGGGCGACCGCGCAGATCCTCGTCAGGATGTCCGAGTAGGTCGGCCGCGGCGCTCCCTCGGCGGTGAGCTCGACGAGCCTCTCGCGCAGCGCGATCGCACGCGACATGTCAGCCGACAGAGAGATCGCGAAGTGCGGCGCCTGCCACGCCTCGCTGAGCCGGCGCGCGATCGTCCGGCGGACGCTCGTCAGCGGAACGGCCTCGCTCCCCTCGGTGACCGGAACCGGCTTGGCCTCCCAGGCGGGCGCCGATGCTGCGCGCTCGACGTCCTCGGCGACGATCCGACCGTCGGGCCCCGTTCCCGTCACGCGGCGCAGGTCGAGCCCTCGCTCCTTCGCGATCTTGCGCGCGAGCGGCGAGGCCTTGATGCGCCCACCGTTGTCCCGGCTCTCGGCAGGGGCCGTCTGCTCGGCGGCCTTCGCGGCAGCCGCCTCGCGGCCCTCCTCCCGCTCCGGCTCGTGCGAGGGCGCCGGCGCAGGCGCCTCGGCGCTCTGCTCGAGGCCGGCGTCCGCCTCGGCCGGTTCGGCCCCGTCCGTGCCCCGTCCGTCTCGGCTGGTTCTGCCTCCTCCGTCGCGGCAGGCGGCGCCTCGACGGTGACCTCCTCCCCGGCTTCCCCGATCACGCAGATCGGCTTTCCGACCTCGATCTCCTCGCCCTCGCCGGCGAGGATCTTGAGGAGGACGCCCGCGACCGGCGACTCGACCTCCTGGGTGACCTTCTCGGTGTCGAGCTCGTACAACGGCTCGTCCTGCGCGACGGTGTCGCCTTCGGACTTCAGCCAGCGCACGATCGTGCCGGACTCCATCCCCTGGCCGAGCCGGGGGAGCGTGACCTCGGTCGACACGGCTACGTCCTCCCCAGGGTCTCGTGGACGGCGGCGACGACGTCCGCCTTGTGCGGGACGACGTACTGCTCCATGACGGGCGCGAACGGAAGCGGGGCGAACTTCGAGCCGACCCGCCGGATGGGGGCGTCGAGCTCGTCGAACGCCTGCTCCTGCACGATCGCGGCGATCTCGGCGCCCCAGCCCATCCGGGTGACGGCCTCGTGGGCGACCACGCAGCGGTGCGTCTTCGCGACGGACGCGATCAGCGACTCCTCGTCGAGTGGCAGCAACGTGCGCGGGTCCCACACCTCGACGGAGATCCCGTCTTGCTCGAGCTCGGCGGCAGCCTTGAGCGCCTCGTGCACGAGACGGCCGGTCGCGACGACGGTCACGTCGTCGCCTTCCCGGTGCACCCGCGCCTTGCCGAACTCGAGCGCCTCGGGCTCCTCCGGCACCTCGCCCTTGACCGGATAGAGGAGGCGGTGCTCGAAGAAGAGCACCGGGTTGTCGTCGTAGATCGAGCTCCAGAGCAGGTCCCGTGCGTCGCCGGGCGTCGAGGGGAACGCGACCTTCAGGCCCGGCACGTGCACGAACCAGGCCTCCAGCTGCTGGGCGTGCTGGGCCCCCGGCGACCAGCCCGCCCCGCCCTGCGTGCGGATCGTCAACGGGACGCTCAGCTGCCCGCCGGACATGTACCGGTGCTTGGCGGCCTGGTTCACGATCTGTTCCATGGCGAGGGTGGTGAAGTCCTGGTACATGATCTCGACGATCGGGCGCATGCCCTGCATCGCCGCGCCGATGCCGGCGCCGACGATCGCCATCTCGGAAATCGGGGTGTTGCGCACGCGGTCCGCGCCAAACTCCTGGAGCATGCCCTGGGTGACGCCCATCGAGCCGCCCATCTCGGCGATGTCCTCGCCCATGATGAACACGTCCGCGTCGCGGCGCATCGCCTGGACCATCGCGTCACGAACGGCCTCGCGATAGGTGAGCGTCGGCATCAGGCGTACACGTTCTTCATCGCGTCCTCGGGCTTCGGATCGGTTCCCGTGACCGCGAACTCGACGGAGGCCTCGACCACGTCTGCGACCTCCTGCTCCATCTCGGCCCACTCGGCGTCAGGCACCTCGAGGCGGCCGCGGAGAGCCGTGAGCGGATCGTGCTTCTGGCGCACCTCGCGGATCTCCTCGCGCGGGCGATAGACCTGCGGGTCGCCGACGTAGTGGCCCGTCAGCCGGTAGGTGTTGGCGAGGAGGTACACGGGGCCGTTCCCCTCGACCGCGTACTCGCGCGCCGCCTTGGCGGCCTCGTGCACGGCCTCGACGTCCTGGCCGTCGACGACGATCGTGTGCATGCCGAACGCCTCGGCCCGCTTCGCCATGTCGGTGATCGGCAGCTGCTGCCAGGCGGGGGTCGATTCCGCGTAGCCGTTGTTCTCGCAGACGAAGACGGCGGGTACCTTCCAGAGCTGCGCCAGGTTGAGCGACTCGTGGAACGTCCCGATGTTCGTGGCCCCGTCGCCGAAGAACGCGACCGCGACACGGGCCTCGCCACGCAGCTTGAACGACAGCGCCGCTCCGGTGATCGCGGGCAGGCCGCCACCGACGACCGCGTTCGCGCCGATGAGGCCGTTCTCGAGGTCGTAGAGGTGCATCGAGCCGCCGTACCCGCGGCTACAGCCCTCGAGCTTCCCGTACAGCTCCGCCATGAGAGCGTTCGGCGTCGTCCCGATCGCGAGCGCGTGCGCATGAGCGCGGTGTGTCGACGCGACGACGTCGTCCTCTCCGAGCGCCCTGCAGACGCCGACCGCGATCGCCTCCTGGCCGATCGCCACGTGCAGGAAGCCGGCGAGGTCGCCCGCGCGGAAACGCTCCTCGACCTTCTCCTCGAACCGCCTGATCAGGAGCATCTCCCGGAGGAAGCCGAGAAGCTGCTCGCGCGACAGGCCCTGCCTCTGCTCGACTCGAGCCACGGAGTGTCACGCTAGCAGAGAGAACGACCCTCTAGAATCGCCCTCGTGACCCTCGGCGAGCGCCTTCTCGAGATCCTCGACAGCCTGCCTGCGGCCTGGGCCGACGCGACTCTCGTCGTCGGCGTCGAGAGCGAGGAGGACGCGGACCGGGCGGCCCTCGTGCTCGGCCCGCTGTCCCCGGGCCGCCGGGGCCGCACGTTCCGGATCACCGTCTCGTCGAGCGGGCTCGACGGGCCTTCCGTCGATGCGGCGCGGCGGGCCCTCGACCGCCTCGAGAGCGAGGGGATCGACGCCCGCCTGACGCTCCCGGGAACGGCCGCGTTCCGGGTTCAGCCGGCCGCCGCCGTCCTGGCCCCCGCCGGCCTCGCGGCGAGCTGGGACGAGGTCGCACGGGCCTTGCCGGAGGACTGGTCAGACCTCTACCTCGAGGTCGCGCTCGGCTCGTCCGACGAGATCGAGCGCGCGGCGCTCCTCTGCAGCCCGGTGAATCCATTCCTGGTCGAGAGCTCCGGGCGTCCCGCGCTCAAGTTTCGCACCGCCCGCCGCTCGGGCTACGGCGCAGCGCCCATGATGGTGCGTCGCTGCCTCGCCCGGCTCGACGACGAGCACATCGCCGGCGAGCTCCGCGTGCTCCGGGTCCACTCCGAGACGCGCCACGTACTGACGCAGGGCCCGGTCTGGCGCGACGACGGGCGCGCCGTCTAGATGATTGATCGGAAATTGACCGGAAACCGTGGCGGCGCCGGATGACACCCGTGACACATCGCCTGAGCCCCCGCTCGTCCTCGCCGATAGCGCTGCTATCGGCTGCGGACGATCACGGCCTCATGCTCGGTCTCGGATGTCCCCGACACCACCACACTTTCCGATCAACCATCTAGCAGCGCTAGGCCCGCAGCTCGGCGCCGACGGCGTCGGCGAGCGCCGCCACGATGCGGCCGCGGATCGCCTGGGCGTCCTCGTCGGAGAGCGTTCGCTCCGGCGACTGGAACGCAACCCGGATCGCGACGGACTTCCTGCCCTCGGGAATCTGGCCGCCGCGGTAGACGTCGAAGACCCGGGCCTCGCGGAGCTCCGGGCCGGCGCTGTCCCTGAGCAGCTGGACGAGCTCGCCCGCCGGGAGTCTCCTCGTCGACCACGAACGCGAGATCCTGCCGGAGAGCCGGATACGTGACCACGTCCTCGTAGAGGATCCGCTCCGGCACCTCGGCGAAGAGGCTCGCCAGATCGAGCTCGAAGGCGCCCCAGGCACCCTCGAGCAGGGTCGGATGGAGCTCCCCGACCCAGCCCGCATCGACCCGGGCGGCCTTGCCGGGGTGTAGAAACGGCTCACGCGCGCGCGAGAAGACGGGCTCGACGCCGAGGGCCGCATGGACGGCCTCGACGGCCCCCTTGGCCGGGAAGTACCCGCCCTCGACGATCGCACCGAGTCGCCATCGCTCCTCGGGAAGCCGATCCCCGCTCGGCAGGTAGACGCGGGCGATCTCGAACAGCGCGATGTCCTCGTTCCCGCCGTCACGATTCAGCCCGGCCGCCTCGACGAGCCCGTCGAGGAGGCTCGTCCGCAGGTTCGCGTGCTCTGCCGAAAGGGGCTCGGGGAGACGGATCGCGTCCGGGTCGGCGTCGCGACTGACGAGGCTCCAGGTGTAGGCCTCGGAGTACCCGCAGCCCACCATCACGTCCTCGACGGCCCGGCGCAGCCGCTGCTCCTGGCTGAGGCGGCCGAACATCTCCCGACGCCTCGGGAGCGTGAACGGCACCTTGTCGAGGCCGTGGATCCGGGCGACCTCCTCGATCAGGTCGACCTCCCTGGTCACGTCCCGTGCGCGCCAGGTGGGGACCGTCACCGCCCACTCGTCCGTCACGTCGAAGCCAAGCCGCTCGAGGATGTCGCGCTGCTCGGCCGGGGCGATCTCGAGCCCGACGAGGGCGTCCGTTCGCTCGGGACGCAGGCGGGTCACCGGCCGCTCGGGAAGGCCGGCGTGCACGTCCGCGTGCCCGGCGAGGCGGGCCCCGGCGAGCTCGACGAAGAGCTCCGTCGCCAGCACGGCAGCGGGCTCGGCGAGGTACGGGTCGACCCCTTTCTCCCACCGGTTCGACCCCTCGGTGCGCAGTCCGAGGCGCTCGGAGCTGCGGAGGATGCCGAGCGGCTCGAAGTTGGCGGCCTCCAGCAGCACGTCCGTCGTCGTCTCGCCGACCTCCGACTCGAGCCCTCCCATGATCGCGGCGAGCGCGACCGGGCGGAGCGCGTCGGTGATGACGAGATCGCTCGGGTCGAGAGCCCGAGGCGTGCCGTCGAGGGTCACGAGCTCCTCTCCCGGACGGGCGCGCCGGACTCCGATCCTGCCGCCGGCGAGCCGCTCCGCGTCGAACGCGTGCAGCGGGCTGCCGAAGGCGAGCATGACGTAGTTCGTGATGTCGACGACGTTCGAGATCGGTCGCATGCCGGACGCGACGATGCGCGCCTTGAGCCACGGAGGCGAGGGCGCGACGGTCACCTCGCGAAACAGCCTGCCGATGTAGCGAGGGCAGCCCTCGAGATCGTCGATCTCGACGATCACCTCCTCGTCGCCTGCGGCCGGCGGGCCCGTCACGGGAAGCGGCGCGAGGTCGAGCCGGTAGAGGGCGGCGATCTCGCGGGCGAGCCCGTGCACCGACAGGAGGTCGGGCCGGTTGCCGGTGACCTCGAGCTCGATCACCTGGTCCCAGAGCGGGATCACGTCCGCGAGCGGCGTTCCGGGCTCCCAGGGCTCGGGAAGCACGAGGATCCCGGAATGCTCGGGGCCGAGGTCGAGCTCCTGCTCGGACAGGATCATCCCGTCGGACACCGAGCCGCGCAGCGTGGCTCGCTCGAGGGTCCGCCCGTCCGGCAGGACCGCGCCCGGCAGCGCGACGGCCACGGTGGCGCCGGCGCCGAAGTTCCAGGCGCCGCAGACGATCTGGCGCGGCTCGGGCTCACCGACGTCGACCCGGCAGAGCTGGAGCCGGTCGGCGTTCGGATGCTTGCCCGCCTCGACGACCCGGCCGACGAGGAAGCTGCCGAGGTTGCCGTTCTCGTCGGGGACCCCCCGACGCGTTACGCGTTCCACCTCGGCCGACGCGATCGCCAGGCGCTCGGCGACGTCCTCGACAGGCGCCGTGAACGCGACGTACTCGCGCAGCCAGGAGACCGGGACCTTCACCTCAGAACTGCCGCAGCAGCCTCAGGTCGTTCTCCCACAGCTCGCGCAGGTCGGGCAGCCCGTGCCGGAGCATGGCGATCCGCTCCAGGCCGAGCCCGAACGCGAAGCCGGAGACCTTCTCGGGGTCGTAGCCGACGAAGCCGTAGAGCTCCGGGTCGACGACCCCGGCGCCGCCCATCTCGATCCAGCCCGAGAACTTGCACACGCGGCACCCCTCGCCGTCGCACAGGAAGCAGGACACGTCCGGCTCGATCGAGGGCTCGGTGAAGGGAAAGTAGTGCGTGCGAAAGCGGACCTGCCGCTCCTCCCCGAAGAGCGCCCGCATCAGGTGGAGCAGCGTCCCTTTCAGGTCGGCGAGCGTGATTCCGCGGTCGACGGCCAGACCCTCGACCTGGTGGAAGATCGGCACGTGCGTCGCGTCGGGGGTGTCCCGCCGGTACACGCGGCCGAGCGAGACGATGTAGACAGGGGGCTGAACGGTCTCCATGACGCGGATCTGCGACGGCGACGTCTCCGTCCGGAGCAGCGTGTCTTCGTCGAGGTACACCGAGGCGAGCGGCGAGCGGGCGGGGTGCCCCGGCGGGAAGTTGAGCGCGGTGAAGTTGTAGTACCCGGTCTCGACCTCCCGCCCGTCGACCACCTGGTAGCCGAGACCGAGAAACACGTCCTCGACCTCCCTACGGATCTGGGTGATCAGGTGGAGGTGACCGCGCGGCGGCGCCTCGCCCGGCAGCGTCACGTCGACAACGTCCTCGGTCAGGAGCCGGTCGAGCTCCTCGCGCTCGAGCTCGGACCGGCGATCCGCGATCGCCTGCTCGAGCCGGCTGCGCAGCTCGTTCAGCGTCCGCCCCGTCTCACGGTCTCGCACCTGGCGCAGCGCCTGCGGCAGGGCGGCGTTTCGCCCGAGGAAGCGGACGCGGGCTGCCTCGAGCTCGTCCGTCGACGACGACCCCGCGATCGCGCTCGACGCCTCGGTTTCGAGCGTCTGAGGGTCCATCCGCGTGAGACTACCATCGTGCCCGTGGATCCCTACGCGCCGATCGCGGACATCTACGACGCGTGGAGCAGGACCGTGGTCGAGGACGTCGACTTCTACGTCGAGGAGGCCGTCGCGGCCGGGGGCCCGGTCGTCGAGCTGGGCGTCGGCACGGGACGGATCGCGATCCCGACGGCACTCGCCGGCGTCCCGGTGATCGGCGTCGATTCCTCGCGCCCGATGCTCGAGGTGTGCCGGCGCCGGGCCGGGCCGGCGGGCGTCGGCGACCTCCTCGACCTTCGACCCGGCGACTACTCGGCGCCTCCGGTCGCCGAGCGGGTGCGACTCGTCACCTGCCCGTTCCGCTCGTACCTCCACCTGCATGGCGAGGAGCAGCGACTGTCGGCTCTCCGCGCTGCGTTCGAGCTGCTGGTGCCAGGAGGGCGATTGGCCTTCGACGTGTTCGCGCCGAGCCCGGAGGACATTCGCGAGACCCACGCGCGCTGGCTCGAGCGCGAGCCGGGCATCTGGGAGCGCGCCGACTGGTTCCCGGAGAGCCGTCGAGTCGACCTCTCCGTGCGAGGCGAGGACGGCGAGACGACGATGACGCTGGCGTGGCTTCCGGCCGAGGCCTGGGCTGCGCTGGTCGATCGGGCAGGGTTCGTGGACGTGCGCGTGTCCGGCTGGTTCGACGGCAGGCGCTACTCGGGCGGCGAGGACATGGTGTTCACGGCCCGGCGCCCGCCCTGAGCGGGAGACGCGCCCAGGAGGGCTGGTAGTCGCCCGGCGCGTAGGTCGCATCGGTGTTCGTAAGCCGCCGGAGCCCGCTCCCGTTCGGCCGGATCGAGAACAGGTGGTCGAGGCCGTCGCGGTCGGAGACGAACAGGACTCGCCGTCCATCCGGCGACCAGACGGGTTGGAAGTCGCGGTGGTGGTTCCGGGTCAGCCGCCGGAGCCCGGTACCGTCGGCGTGCACGATCCAGATCTCCGGCGTCGGGTCGATCTCCCCGGTGGCGCGGTCGTCGTCGAAGACGAGCCGCCTGCCGTCCGGCGACCAGGAGGGGTTCCACGAGACCGAGAGGGGTGTGCCTGCCACCTTGCGCTTCCGCGTCCCGTCCGCGTTCATGACCCAGATGTCCCCGTCGCGCACGAACGCGATCCGCCGCCCGCCCGGCGACCAGTCGGGCGCCACGTCGCTCGCCCGGCCACGGGTCAGCCGCCGGAGGCCGCTTCCGTCGAGGTTCACGACGAACAGGTCCGGCCCGCCGGCCGCGTCGCTCGAGAAGACGACGCGCCTGCCGCCGGGCGCGAAGGCGAGGCCGCACTCGTTCGACTGCGGCGTCCCGAGCCTCCGGACGTCCGAGCCGTCCGCCTCCATCAGGTACAGGTGGAACTCGATCGAGTCGGTCGAGGCGCGGTCGGAGCAGAACGCGATCCGGTCCCCGCCCGGCGACCAGACCGGGTTGAAGTCCTCACCCGGCTCGGCCGTCAGGCGGGTCTGACCCGACCCGTCGGTACGCATGACGTAGATGTCGGCGTTCCCGTCCGGCGCTCGGCTCGAGACGAACGCGATCGGCCCGTTCTCTCCCGGGAACGTCGCGAGGGCCTGCGCGGGCAGCGCGAAGGCGAGAAACAGGAGTGCCGCGAGGACGCGCATCCACGTCGAGCGTAGGAGACGCCTGTTCGCAGGCTGTAAAGGCCCGGCTCGACGAGTCGCCACGAGCTGTTGAGCCCGCGGCGGCGGTTCATCCCCCGGCGCCGCGCCGCCTGAGGTCGTACAAGGCGATGGCGCCCGCCGTCGCCACGTTCAGCGACTCCGACAGAGGCGCCTGCGGGATTCCGGCGACCGTGTCGCACCTCGCGACGAGCTCGCCGGGGAGCCCCTCCCGCTCGGCCCCGAGGACGAACGTGACTCGCTCGCCGAGCGCCGTGTCGGCGAGCCGAGCGGTCGCGGAGGGGGCGAGGGCCACCCACGGCCTCGGTGCCTCGTCGAACCGGCCGACGGGCACCCGGAAGACCGCGCCCGCGGACGCACGGAGCGCCTTGCCGCCCGTCGGGTCGGCGCATCCGGGCGAGAGACAGACGAACGCCGGGCCGAGCGCGTCAGCCGTTCGGAGGAGCGTGCCGACGTTGCCGGGATCGCCCACGTGCCAGAGCGCAAGGCCGGGAGATGCCGAGCCGGGATCGAAGCGGGGCAGATCGGCGCTGCGGAAGATCGCGATCACGCGCGGCGGGTGCCCGAGCTCGGACAGCTCGGCAAGCAACTTCGGCTCGACCGCTTCGCCCTCCACGCGGTCGGTCAGCGCCGACCGGCTTCCGTCGAAGAGCACGTCTGCCGGCTCGAGACCGGCGTCGAGGCCCGATGCGACGAGGTCCTCGCCCTCGCACACGAAGAGGCCGAGTCGCTCGCGGGCCTTGCGGCCGCGCAGCTTGCGGACGAGCTTCAGCCGCTGGTTCGAGGCCGACGTGATCACCGGGCGCCGGGGCCGCCGCGCGCCTCTGGAGTCAGGCTTCGAGCGCTGCTCTGGCGCGGGCGGCGATCGCCGAGAAGGCCGCTGGATCCTGGACCGCCAGGTCGGCGAGCACCTTGCGGTCGAGCTCGATGTTCGCCTTTCGGCAGCCCGCGACGAACTGGTTGTAGGAGAGGCCCTGCTGGCGAGCCGCCGCGTTGATGCGGATGATCCAGAGCCGCCGGAAGGTTCGCTTCTTGTTGCGCCGGTCGCGATAGGCGTAGCTGTCGGAGGCGAGGAGCTGCTCCTTCGCCTTCCGGTAGGAGATGTGCTTCTGGCCCCAGTACCCCTTGGCCTCCTCGAGGACCTTGCGCCGCTTCTTGCGGGCATGGACGGATCGCTTGACGCGCGGCATTGTCTTCCCCCTTCGTCGCCTCGTTCAGCGCGCGAGGAGCTTGCGCACGCTGCTCGCGTCCGCCTCCGCCACCTCGTGGTCTCTGCCGAAGTCCCGCCGTCGCTTGGCGGTCTTCTTCTCGAGGTTGTGGCTCTTCATCGCGTGCCGGCGTAGCAAGCGGCCGGTGCCGGTGACCTTGATCCGCTTCTTCGCGCCGGAGTTCGTCTTTTGCTTCGGCATCTCAGGCAGCTCCCACCTCTCGTGCGACGTTCTTCTCGGGGGCGAGCACCATCGTCATGTTCCGCCCGTCGAGAACCGGGGACGCCTCGACGTGACCGAGCTCCTTGACGTCCTCGGCGAGACGCATCAGCAGGTCGTGGCCCCGCTCGGGATGCGTCGTCTCTCGTCCCCTGAACATGATCGTAACTTTCACCTTCGCGCGTTGCCCCAGGAACCTGGCGACGTGGCCCTTCTTGGTCTCGTAGTCGTGCGTGGAGATCTTCGGCCGGAGCTTGATCTCCTTGACGTGAACCTGCAGCTGGTGCTTGCGTGCGAGCTTTGCCTTCTGCTCCTGCTCGTACCGGTACTTCCCGTAGTCCATGACCCGGCACACCGGGGGATCTGCTCCCGCGGCGACCTCCACCAGGTCGAGGTTCTTCGAAAAGGCGTAGTCGATCGCCTCGTCTGTCTGTTTGATGCCGATCTGCGTGCCGTCGGAGTCGACCAGCCGGACACGCGGTACCCGTATCTGCTCGTTGATCCTCGACTGTGAGACGACCGGCCGGACGGGCTCGAACGCTCGCCGCGACCTCAAAGCACCTTCACCAAGTCTACGCGTACTCCCTTCCTGAAACGACGAATGGCTGCGAGCAGCAGCCAACCATCCTCGCGGTCTTCGGTTGAACCCCCGACAAGCCTAGGGCCCCGGGGGTGAGGAACTGATCGCTCCTGCTTGCAGGGTCACAGCGTAGCAGCTTGCTCGATCTCGGACAGCGCTGCGTCGCGGGGGCGTTCGACGACCTCCTGCCGGCCGCGGATGCGGAGCGAGAGGGTGCCCGAGTCGGCCTCGCGGTCGCCGAGGACGACGACGTACGGGACGCGCTCGAGCTCTGCGCTTCGGATTCTCTTGCCGAGGGTCTCGTCGCTCGCGTCGACGTCGACGCGAACGCCGCGGCCGGCGAGCTCGCCCGCGACGTCGCGTGCGGCGAGCCGGTGGCTCTCGGCGACCGGGACGATCCGCGCCTGGAGCGGGGCAAGCCAGGCGGGGAACGCGCCTGCGTAGTGCTCGATCAGGATGCCGATGAACCGCTCGAGCGAGCCGAGCAGCGCCCGGTGGATGACGTAGGGCATGTGCTCGCGGTTGTCCGCGCCTGCATAGGCGAGGCCGAAACGCTGCGGCATCTGGGAGTCGAGCTGGATCGTCCCCATCTGCCAGGAGCGGCCGAGGACGTCCGTCATGTGGAGGTCGATCTTGGGGCCGTAGAAGGCGCCGTCCCCCTCGTTCAGGACGTAGTCGATGCCCTGGCGCTCGAGGGCCGCGCGGAGCGCTTCCTCGGTGAAGTCCCACTCCGCGTCGGAGCCGAGCTTGTTCTCCGGCCGCGTCGAGAGCTCGAAGCGCGCCTCCATCCCGAACAGCTCGTAGAGGTACGCCACGAAGTCGAGACAGCCGAAGATCTCGTCCTCGATCTGCTCCGCCGAGCAGAAGATGTGGGCGTCGTCCTGGGTGATGTGGCGCACGCGCAGCAGGCCGTGCAGCGTCCCGCCCGGCTCGTCCCGATGCAGCGTGGACGACTCGGCGAAGCGAACCGGCAGCTCCTTGTAGCTTCGCAGCTGGCTCCCGAAGAGCAGCATGTGGCCCGGGCAGTTCATCGGCTTCAGCCCGTAGGTCTTCTCCTCCTTCGGGATGAGGAACATGTTGTCCCGGTACTTCTCCCAGTGGCCGGAGATCTCCCACAGCTCGGTGTCGTACATGAGGGGCGTCTTCACCTCGAGGTAGCCGCGCTTCGCGTTCTCCTGGCGGCGGAGGTCCTCGAGCTGGTTCCAGACGACCATGCCCCGCGGATGCCAGAGCGGCGAGCCGGGCGAGTGCTCGTCGAAGTGGACGAGGTCGAGCTCCCGGCCGAGGCGGCGATGGTCTCGCCGCTTGGCCTCCTCGATCCGCTCGAGGTGCGCCGCCAGATCCTTCCTGTCGAAGAACGCCGTGCCGTAGACCCGGGTCAGCTGCGTGTTGCGCTCGTCGCCGCGCCAGTAGGCGCCGGCGAGCGAGGTCAGCTTGAGCGCCTTGATCGGAGCCGCGGTCTGGAGGTGGGGGCCGCGGCAGAGGTCGGTGAAATCGCCCTGCCGGTAGAACGAGATGTCGCCGTCGGCGGTGTCGACGAGCTCGACCTTGTACGTCTCGCCTTCCTCGGTGAAGATCCGGCGCGCCTCGTCCCGTTCGACCTCCCACCGCTCGAAGGTCCGCCCCTCGGCGATCTCGCGCTCGATCTCGGCCTCGAGCGCGGCCAGATCCTCCTCGCCGATCGGCTCGGGGAACTCGAAGTCGTAGTAGAAGCCGTTCTCGATCGGCGGGCCGATCGCGACCTTCGTGCCGGGATGGAGACGGCGCGCGGCCTCCGCGAGGAGATGGGCCGCCGAGTGGCGCAGGACGAACAGCGCGTCCGGGTCGTCGCGGTCGCGTGTGGTCAGGATCTGGATACGGGCGCCCTCGGCGAGCGGCAGGCGAAGGTCCTGCGGGTCGCCGTCGGCGCGGAGGAGTACCGCCTGCTCGGCGAGCTTCGGGCCGATGGCGCGGGCGGCGTCGAGACCCGTCGCGCCGTCGGGAAGCTCGAGCTCGGTCTCGTCGGGGAGAACGACCTTCACGCGGCGGATTCTACGGACGCGCCCGCGAAGCTCAGTCGTCCGAGCGGCGCGGGGCGTAGCGATGGTGGAGCATCAGCACGTTGCCGTCCGGGTCCTCGAAGTGGGCCATGTGGCAGACGCCGCTGTCGATCGTCTCGGCTCCGAAGTTGACGCCCCGCGACTCGAGCGCGGCACGCGCGCCCGCGACCTCGTCGACGTGCAGCGCCAGAGGAACCTTGCTGGGTTGGAAGGGAATGCCGAGCGGCTCGCAGGCGATGAGCGCGACGGTCACCGTGCCGGTCTCGAACTCCGCGCCCATCGCCTCCGTTCCCGGGCGCTGCCAGACGCTCGACCGCGGCAGGCCCAGCACGTTGCCGTAGAAGTCCATCGCGCGCTCGAGATCGGCGGTCGGCAGCGACACGAAGTCGACGCCGGTGACGAGGGCCGTGGGTGTCGTCATCCGAAGAACTGTAGACCCTCAGGCCTGCCCGAACTCGGATGGCGCGCCGGATTCTCGGACGCGCTGCAGTAAGACTCCGTCGATGCGCATTCCGGACGGGTTGCGGTGGTGGGGCACGACATCGGAGGGCGCGGCGTGGCTCGACCGGCTCCCGGAACTCGTCGAAACGTGCTGCCGGCGCTGGCGTCTCGAGCTCGGCGAGCCGTTCGAGCCGGCGACCATCGCGTACGTCGCCCGTGCGACTCGAATCGACGGGTCGCCCGCCGTGCTCAAGCTGAATGTCCCCGAGCCCGAGAGCGAGCACGAGCCCGACGCGCTCGAGAACTGGGACGGCCGGGGAGCCGTTCGTCTCCTCGCGCACGATCGCACCCTGCGCGCACTGCTCGTCGAGCGCTGCGAGCCGGGGACGCAGCTCTGGCGGGTCCGCGACGAGGAGGAGGCGAATACGATCGCCGCCTCCGTTCTCCGTCGGCTCTGGCGGCCCGCACCGACCGAGCATCCATTCCGCTTGCTGGCGGACGAAGCGGCCCGGTGGGCCGAGGACATTCCGGCCGAGTGGGAGCGCTTCGGGCGCCCTGTCGAGCGCTCACTGGTCGACCTCGCAGTCGCCGCGCTGCGCGAGCTCGGCCCGACGCAGCGACGAGAGGTGGTGCTGCACCAGGATTTCCACGGCGGCAACGTCTTGCGAGCGACTCGTGAGTCGTGGCTCGCGATCGATCCGAAGCCGCTTGTCGGCGAGCGCGAGTTCGACACCGCCTCCCTTCTGCGCGATCGCGACCTCGACGACGACGCAGCCTCGCGCCGGCGCGTCGCCCACCGGCTCGATCATCTCTCGGCCGACCTCGAGCTCGATCGAGAGCGAATGCGCCTGTGGGGGGTCGCACATGCTCTCGCGTGGGGAACCACCGCCGACGGGTGGCTCCCCGACATGATCGTGAACGCCCGGCTGCTGGGGGCGACGCGGTGACGTAGGACGTTGAAGGGCCGGACAGGTCCGGCCCCTACCTACCTATCCTTCCGGAACAGTCCGCCCCTACCGGAGATCCCGGTAGCGCTTGATCAGCGTGTTGGTCGAGGAGTCGTGGGTGAGCTGCGGCTCCTTCTCTGACTCCAGCTCCGGGACGATGCGCTTCGCGAGGACCTTGCCGAGCTCGACACCCCACTGGTCGAACGAGTCGATCTGCCAGATCGCGCCCTGCGTGAACACCGAGTGCTCGTAGAGGGCGACGAGCGTGCCGAGGATCGTGGGCGTCAGCTTCTCGGCGAGGATCGTGGTCGACGGGCGGTTGCCCTCGAAGACGCGATGCGGGACGAGCCGGTCCGGCGTTCCCTCGGCCCGCACCTCGTCGGCCGTCTTCCCGAAGGCGAGCGCCTCGGCCTGGGCGAACACGTTCGCGAGGAGGAGGTCGTGGTGGCGTCCGAGCGGGTTCAGCGGCTTGCCGAAGCCGATGAAGTCGCACGGGACGAGCGTCGTTCCCTGATGGATCAGCTGGTAGAAGGAGTGCTGGCCGTTCGTGCCCGGCTCGCCCCAGTAGACGGCGCCCGTGTCGTAGTCGACAACCCGGCCGTCGAGCGTCACGTGCTTGCCGTTCGACTCCATCGTCAGCTGCTGGAGGTACGCGGGGAAGCGCTTCAGGTACTGCTCGTACGGCAGCACCGCCACGGTCTGTGCCCCGAAGAAGTTCCGGTACCAGACGGCGAGGAGGCCCATCAGGACGGGCAGGCTTCCGGCGAAAGGGGCGGTGCGGAAATGCTCGTCCATCGTGTGGAAGCCGGCCAGCATCGCCTCGAAGCTCTCCGGGCCGATCGCGAGCATCGTCGACAGGCCGATCGCGGAGTCCATCGAGTAGCGGCCACCGACCCAGTCCCAGAAGCCGAACATGTTCGCCGGGTCGATCCCGAACCTCTCGACCTCCTCGCGGTTCGTCGAGACGGCGACCACGTGCCGCGCGATCGCCGACTCGTCGCCGAGGCCGTCGAGGAGCCACGCTCGCGCCGTGTGCGCATTCGTCATCGTCTCGAGCGTGGTGAACGTCTTCGAAGAGATGACGAAGAGGGTCTCGGCCTGCTCGAGGTCGCGCACGGCCTCGGCGAAGTCCGTGCCGTCGACGTTCGACACGAACCGGAACGTCATGTCGCGCCGCGAGTAGTGGCGCAGCGCCTCGTAGGCCATGACCGGCCCGAGATCGGAGCCGCCGATGCCGATGTTGACGACGTTCCGGATCGGCTTGCCCGTGTGCCCCTTCCACTCGCCGCTGCGAACGCGATCGCAGAAGGCGCGCATGCGCCCGAGAACCTCGTGGACCTCCCGCACGACGTCGACGCCGTCGACGACGAGCGAGGCTCCGGCCGGCATCCGCAGCGCGACGTGGAGAACGGCCCGATCCTCGGTCGGGTTGATGTGCTCGCCGCGGAACATGGCGTCACGACGCTCGGCGACGCCTGACTCCTCGGCGAGCGCGACGAGCAGGCGGATCGTCTCGTCGGTGACCCGGTGCTTCGCGAAGTCGAGGTAGAGCCCACAGGCCTCGAGCGCCAGGCGCTCCCCCCGGCCGGGATCGGCCGCAAAGAGGTCGCGCAGATGCGCGCCCCCGATCTCGGCGTGATGCCGTTCGAGCTTGCCCCACGCGTCCCTCTCCCTCAGCGGACGCGATGTCACGGCGAGGCCTCTGCCGCTCCGGCGAGCGCTGCCGGCGCGAGGTCGACGAACTCGCCGATGCGCTCGATCGTGATGTCCGCCGCGGGGTAGGTCGCAACCACCTCGGGGTCGGTCGCGTAGTGGCCCTGGCGGGGGAACACCGTCGTCACCCGGTCGCCCCAGGCCTCCTTGATCGCCGCGAGGATGCGGAGCTTGTCGTCGACGAGCACGTAGCGGCGGGCCGGATAGCGGCGCTCGACGTCCGCGAGCTCCTGCTCCTTGTGGA
Organism: uncultured Thermoleophilia bacterium; assembly: GCA_963819905.1. Classification (GTDB taxonomy): domain Bacteria; phylum Actinomycetota; class Thermoleophilia; order Gaiellales; family Gaiellaceae; genus CAWCQC01. The sequence continues at coordinate 89,070 of CAWFXP010000001.1, read as the reverse complement.
TGTAGACGAGGATGTGGCTCTCGAACTCCTCGAAGAGCCCGGAACGGTGGATCTTGCGGGGCTGGAAGACGACGTCGCCGTCGGACAGGATCACCGGCCGGCCGATCGTCCGCGCGTGGCGGACGGCGTCCAGGGCTCCGGGATAGAGGCGGTTCGCGAACGGGTAGTCGATCAGGTACGGCGACACCGCCAGGACGTGGGAGTCGTGCGGCTGCCCGAGCCGGTACCGCTGGAGGGCGCCCAGGTAGTCGACGTAGCCGAGCTCTGCTCGGAGCTCCTCGAGGATCTCGAAGTACTCGCCCGCCCGCTCCGCGCCGACCTCCTCCTCGAGAAAGCCGTGGAGGTCGGCGATCACGTGGTCGTTGTCGAGGAGCGTGTTGTCGACGTCGAACAGGACGACGACGTCCTGCGCGGCCGTCACGGCCCGGGCTCCGGTCTCGGCTCGTGCCAGCCGCCGACCACCCGGGTGAGCCGGTCGGCCTCGGCCGGGCCCCAGGTTCCCGCCTCGTAGACGTGCACCGGCGTCTTGTCGCCGAGGATCGGATCGACGATCCGCCACTGCGCCTCGACCGTGTCCTCGCGCGCGAACAGCGACTGGTCGCCTTCCATCGCGTCGCCGAGCAGCCGCTCGTACGGAGCGCGCTCGGCCGGGCTGTGATGGCGCGCGACCAGCTCGACGTTCTCGCCGGTCATCTCCTCGCCGGGCACCTTCGCCCGCGCGCCGAGCGCGATCAGCACGTCCGGCCCGAGCCGGAAGCGGTAGTAGTTCCCCTGCGGTGGCTCGCGCTCTCCGAAGACGACCTGCGGCGGCGCGTTGAGCTCCACCAGCACCTCGGTCGTCGTCAGCGGCAGGCGCTTTCCGGCGCGGATGTAGATGGGGACGCCGGCCCAGCGCCACGTGTCGACCGTCAGCCGGATCGCCGCGTAGGTCTCGACGGTGGAGCCGGCTGCCACGCCGTCCTCGTCCCGGTAGCCGGCGAACTGGCCGCGCACCACGTTCGACGGGTGAAGCGGCTCGACCGCGGCGAGCAGGCTCGACTTGGCGTCGCGGGTCGCGTCCGGCGCGCTCGCGGAGGGAGGCTCCATCGTCAGCAGGGCCGCCACCTGCAGGAGATGGTTCTGGATGACGTCTCGGATCGCGCCCGCCTCCTCGTAGAACTTGCCGCGCCCTTCGACGCCGAAGTCCTCGGCCATCGTGATCTGGATGCTCTCGACGAAGGTCCGGTTCCAGATCGGCTCGAGGAACGCGTTCGCGAACCTGAAGTAGAGGAGGTTCATGATCGGTTCCTTGCCGAGGAAGTGGTCGATGCGGAAGATCGAGCTCTCGGGGAAGACCGAGTGGAGCACGGAGTTCAGGTCCCTGGCCGACCGGAGGTCGCGGCCGAACGGCTTCTCGACGACGACCCGCGCGTCCTTCGCGCAGCCGGAAGACGCCAGCGCCTCGACGACCTGGCCGAAGAGCGACGGCGGGATCGCGAGGTAGTGGAGCGGCCGCGCAGCGCCTCCGAGCTGCGTCCGGAGCTCGGAGAAGGTCGCGGCGTCGGCGTAGTCGCCGTCGACGTAGCGAAGCAGCGAGAGGAGCTTCTGGAACGCCTCCTCGTTCACGGGGCCGTGGTGCTCGACGCTGTCGCGAGCGCGCTCCTTCAGCTCGTCGAGGCCCCAGCCGGCCTTGGCCACCCCGATCACCGGCACGTCGAGGTCTCCGTGCTGTACGAGGTCGAGCAGCGCCGGGAAGATCTGCTTATAAGCCAGATCGCCGGTCGCACCGAAGAAGACGAGCGCGTCTGAGCGTGCGCGGCTCACGCTAGGCGCCCCGGAGTCGGTCGAGGTGGAGATCGCTGCTCGGCATGAGGTCAGCTGGAGCCGGGCGCCGCCGGGTCGTGCTCGCGCAGGTCGTCGAGCAGCGCGTCCGCGACGTCGTCGGGCTCCGTTCGCGTGATGATCCTAATCGGCCGATCCTCCCGCACGTAGTTCCAGCCCCAGGAGAGGAAGACGGCGACGCGGTTGCGAAACCCGATCAGGTAGTAGAGGTGCACGAACAGCCAGGTGACCCAGGCGACGAACCCCGTCATCCGCCAGCGGCCGAGCTCCACGACGGCGGCGTTCCGACCAACCGTCGCCATCGTTCCCTTGTCGCGGTAGCGGAACGGCGCGAGGGACGCGCCCGTTCCGGCAGCGGAGGCGAGAATCGCCCTCGCCACGTACCGGCCCTCCTGCATCGCGGGAGGCGAGAGCATCGGCAGCTCGGCGCCGTCCAGTACGACCGACGCGGTGTCACCCACGACGAACACCCCGTCGGCCCCGGGCAGGCGAAGTCGCTCGTCGACAGCGATCCTGCCCGATCTGCCTCGTTCCACGGGCGGCATGTCGCTCGGAGCGTTGGGGCGGACCCCGGCCGACCAGACGACGGTGTGCGTCTCGATGGTGACCCCGGTCGAGAGCGTCGCTCGCCCGTCACCCGCCCCCGTGACCAGGGCGCCGGTGACGACCTCGACGCCCCGCTTGGCGAGGACCCGCTCCGCGTAGCGGCCGAGCTTCTCGGGAAACGCCGAGAGGAGCCTGTCGTGGCCCTCGGCGAGCACGATCCTCGCCAGCTCGGGGCGGAGCTCCGGGTAGTCGCGCCCGAGCACGAGCCTGCAGAGCTCCTGCAGGGCGCCCGCGTACTCGGTACCGGTGGGGCCGCCTCCGACGACGACGAACGTGAGCCAGCGGCGGCGCTCGTCGTCCGAACCTGCCTGCGCGGCCCGCTCGAGGCACGACAGCACGCGATTCCTGAGCGCGAGCGCATCGCCGAGCGTCTTCATGCCGTTCGCGGCCGCAGCGAGCTGCTCGTTGCCGAAGTAGTTGTCCGCGCTGCCCGTCGCGAGGACGAGGTAGTCGTACTCGATCTGCTCGCCCGCAGCGGTGTGGACGACGCGGGGAACAGGATCGAAGCCGCTCACGTGTGCCTGCCGGAAACGGACGTTCTCGGAGCCGCGGAAGATCGCCCGGAAGGGCCTCGCCACGTCGGGCGCTGTCAGCAGGGCGGTCGCGACCTGATAGAGCAGCGGCGTGAAGAGGTGGTAGTTCCGGCTGTCGACGAGGAGGACGTCGGCGGCCTTCCCGTCCAGCGCCTTCGCACACGAGAGGCCCGCGAAGCCACCGCCGACGATGACCACTCTCGGGCGCGCCACACCGGACATGCTAGGCCCCGTTCAGCGTAGGGGCGGGACCTGCCCCGCCCAGCCCAAGGGCACCGAGACAAGGGGCCGGACAGGTCCGGCCCCTACGGCCACACGCAACCCCCGTTCAGCTCCTCTCGGGCCCGCCAGGTCACCGTCTGGTGAAGAACTCGTGAACGCGCCGGGAGAACGTTGTTCGTGGAACGCACACGGGTAGAATGCCCCGGCCGTGGCCGGGATGAAAGAGACGCTCGAGCGCGAGCTCAAACTCGGTGCCGGACGCGGCTTTCGGCTTCCGGACCTTCCGGGCGAGGCCCTCGAGCCGCGCGTGTTCACCTCGACGTACTTCGACTCGCCGGATTACCGTCTCGCACAGCAGGGCGTCACGCTGCGCCGGCGGGTCGAGCGGAGCAAGGGAGCCTGGCAGCTCAAGCTTCCGCGCGGCCAGGCCCGCCTCGAGCTCGAGGCGCCGGGAGGCCGGAGCTCGCCCCCGGAGCGAATGCGCGAGCTCCTCACCGCGTACCTGCGAGGCGGTGAGCTCGCACCGGTCGCAAAGCTGCGAACACGACGCGTGGGCATCAGGGTGGCTAACGGCGACTCGCCGCTCGCAGACGTCACGCTCGATCTCGTCAGCGTGATCGCAGACGGGAAGATCGCGCGCTCGTTCCGAGAGATCGAGGCGGAGCTCGTCGACGGAAACGAGAAAGCGCTGAAGCGGCTGGAACGGCTCCTGCGCGACGCGGGGGCGCACGACTCGGACGCCCGCCCGAAGCTCTTCCAGGCGCTCGAGCTGGAACCGCCGCAGGTGCCCACGGCACCCTCCCCCGAAGCGCCGTCGAGCGAGCATCTCCGCTGGATGCTCGGGCGGCAGTACCGGGCGATCCTCGCGCACGACCCCGGCACACGGCTCGGCACGGAGGCCGAGGAGCTGCACCAGATGCGGGTCGCGACGCGGCGGCTGCGCGCCTTCCTGCGGGCAGCCCGGCCGATGCTCGACGAGGAGTGGGCGGAGTCGCTGCGTGCGGAGCTGTCCTGGCTGGGAGGCGCGCTCGGGCCGGTCCGGGACCTCGACGTCCTGATCGAGCATCTGCTCGACGATGCCGCCGCGCTCGAGCTCCGCGAGCAGCGGGCGCTTCGCAAGCTCTTCGCGGCGCTCGACGCCGAGCGGGCACAGGAGCGCCGGGCGATGCTGGACGCGCTCGAGAGCGAGCGGTACCTGGCGCTTCTCGAACGGCTCGAGCACGCCGTCGAATCGCCGCGGCTCGTCGCGACCGACGAGACCGTCGAGGACATCGCCGCGCGCGAGTTCAAGAAGCTTCGCAAGGCAGCGCGCCGTGCCGGCACCGACGCGACGGACGAGGAGCTCCACGCGCTTCGCATTCGCGGAAAGCGCGCCCGCTATGCAGCCGAGCTCGCCGAGACTGTCGTCGGGAAGCGCGCCACCGAGTTCATCCGAGAGGCGAAGGCCTTCCAGGACGTGCTCGGCGACCACCAGGACGCGGTCGTCGCCGAGACGAAGATCCGCGAGCTGGTACGCGGGCGCGGCGGCACGGTCCTCGCGTTCTCGGCCGGGCGGCTGGTCGAGCGGGAGGAACGTCGACGGGAGCGCGCCCGCGCGTCCTGGCCGGAGGCGTGGAAGCGGCTTCGGAAGCGTGGCAAGAAGGCGTGGTCGTGACCGCCGGCCACGTGAGGGCCGCCGGAGGGATCGTCACACGGACGAGCGGCGGCACCACCGAGGTGGTGCTCGTCCACCGTCCGGCCTACGACGACTGGACCCTTCCGAAGGGGAAGGCGCTGGCGGGCGAGCGGGACGAGGAGTGTGCCTTGCGAGAGGTCGAGGAGGAGACGGGCCTCCGTTGCGAGCTCGGGGGATCGATCGACGAGCTCGAGTATCTCGACAACCGCGGTCGCCGGAAGACCGTGAAGTACTTCGCCATGCGGCCGCTCGGCGGCCCGCTCCAAGGGCAGGGGGAGGTCGACGAGGCGCGCTGGGTCGCGCTGGACGACGCGCTCGACGAGTTGACGTACGAGCACGACCGCGAGCTCCTGCGCGGCTTCGCACGGCTCGAGCGTTAGACGGCGCATGGCCATCCTCTTGGTGCGACACGGGAGCGCGGGCAGCCGCAAGCGGTGGTCGGGAGACGATCGTGACCGGCCGCTCGACAAGCGCGGCCGGCGGCAGGCTCGCGAGGTCGTCGATCAGCTCGCCGCCTACCCGATCGGCCGGGTCCTGACGAGCCCGTACGTCCGCTGCGCCGCCAGCGTCCGGCCGCTGGCCGAGACGCTCGGGCTCGAGGTCGAGCTGTGCGAGGAGCTCGCGGAAGGAGCGCCCGTGCACGAGACGCTCGTGCTGCTCCGCGCCGCCGCGGCCTCCACACCTGTCGTCTGCACGCACGGCGACGTCATCTTCGGCCTGATCGGAGATCGGCGGAAGGCGCAGAAGGGCTCGACGTGGATTCTCGAGCCGGAGGGCGACCGGTTCGCCCCGGCCGTGTACCTGAAGCCGCCGAAGTGAGCGCGCAGCCGGTCGCTACGGAACGACGGTGACCTTCTGGAGCCTGGCCGGGTTGTCCGGATCGAGGCCCCGCGCCAACGCCAGCGCCCAGGCGAACAGCTGCCCCGGAACCACCGAGATGACCGGGGCCAGAATCGGCTCCGGCGCGGTCGGCGTCCGCAGCCGTATGCCCGCGCCGGCCACCCGTGTGGCCGCGTCGCCGCTCGCGATGAGCGGAGATCCGGCCTGACGAGCTCGCGCGGCAGCTTCGAGCGCCGAGGGCAGGCACGGGTCGTCGCTCGCCACCACCCAGACAGGCGACTGGGGGCCGAGCCCGGCGACCGGTCCGTGGGCGAGGGCCGTGGTCGTGAGCGGCTCCGCGAGGAGCCGGCACGTCTCGCTCAGCTTCAGCGCGATCTCGCGGGCGGTCGCGAACTCGATCCCGCGGCCGATGACCACGAGCTGTCCCGTCGCCTGCAGCAGCGCCGCCGTACCTGCAACCTCCTGCTCCAGCCCGGGTATCGCGTCGGCGACGAGCTCGGCCGAGCGGCGAAGGCCGTCCGCGATCCGTGAGGTGGCGCCCCCGAGCGCGCCGGCGAGCAGCGAGAGGCCGGCCAGGCTGCCCGTGTAGGTCTTGGTCGCGGCGACGGCGAGCTCGGGGCCTGACTCGAGCGGAACGACGGCGTCGGCCGCCTCCGCGAGCGGAGACGAGGCGTCGTTCGTCAGCGCCACCGTCAGCGCCGCTCTCCCCCGCGCCGCCTCGACGTAGTCGACGACGTCCGGTGTCCGGCCCGACTGCGAGACGGCGACGACCAGTGAGTCGCGGAGGTCCGGCGCTGTTCCGTAGTACGTGAGCAGCGAGATCGACTCGCGGAAGGCGGTCAGGCCGGCGAGCAGCGAGAACGCGTAGACGCCGTAGGCGGCTGCGTTGTCGGAGGAACCGTGCGCGACGAGCCGCACGAGCCGTGCGCCCGACGCGCGGTCTGCGATCGCCGCCACCTCGCCTGCCCGCGCCGCGAGCCGCTCGACCGCCGCGGGCTGCTCCTTGAGCTCGGAGAGGTATCGCTCGCCGGCGGCCACGCCGTCATCGTAGGCCGGTCGGCTGCAGGCGGCGTGCCCGTGAGGTCGCGCCGGCGTCGACTCAGGCTGCGATCCGTGAGGTGAGGAGCACGGCAGCCGCTCCCTCGCGCAGCCCGCCGCGTGCGACCTCGAGCTGGACGCCCAGACGGCGCTGCGCCTCGGCGAGAATCAGCGTGCCGGCGAGCAGCGTTCTGGCACGGATGGGGTCGAGGCCCACCTCGCGTGCGATCTGAGCCGACGGCCGGTGGGCGATCGCCTCGGTCGCGCGCGTCAGCTCCTCCTCGCCGAGCCGTCGCCGTCCGGTCAGCCGCCGCAGAGATCTCGCGCTGCCGCCCGTGGCCAGCGCCGTACCGGCGCGCGGCGGCGCCACCCCCTCGAAGCACGCCTCGAGCTCCGCGCGGGCGGTGGCGATCGCCTTCTTCCCCGGCGGATCGCCGGCGAACAACCGGCGCGTGAGCCGCAGCGAGCCCACCTCGAGCGAGCGGCACCAGGCGACGGCCTGGGACGAGCCCACGACGAGCTCGGTCGAGCCGCCGCCGACGTCGCACACGGCAACACGGTCGGGAAGGCGACGCGCCGCGGCGACCGCACCCGCAAACGCCAACCTGCCCTCTTCGTCGGCCGAGAGGACGCGCGCCCGCACCCCGGTGGCCCGCTCGAGCGCCGCGAGGAGCTCACCGGCGTTCGCGCTCTGGCGGCCCGGAGCGGTAACGATCACGTCGACGTCGACCGCCCCGAGCTTGCGAGCCAACCTCGCGTACGAGCGGCAGCGCTCGGCCGTCTCGGCCACCTTCAGCTCGCAGAGACGCCCGGAGCGCTCGATCTCGTCGCCGAGCCCGAGCAGCGCGCGCTCCTCGTGAACGGCCAGCACGCCCTCCGCGCCGGCGGCGGCCACCAAGAGGCGGGCCGAGTTCGAGCCGACGTCGATGACCGCAACGCGCATCTCCTCCCAGTGTGGGAGACCCCCGGCCGCGGCGGGGGGACGGTCCGGAGTACAGCCGGTTACGAACCGGTGACGTCAGCGCTGGCGCCGGCCGTTCCGCCTGCGTCCACGGGCGCGGGCGCGCCGCATGAGCTCCGTCTGCGCAGTGCGAGCCCGGTTGCCCTTTCCCGGGCTCAGGCGCTCCCAGCCACCATCTTCGCCCAGTACCCACGCGCCCGCGTTGTCCGCGAGCAGGATGTCGAACACGGCGCTCAGCTCCTGCTGCACCTTGGGATCGAGCACCGGTGCGACGATCTCGATCCGGTGGTCGAGGTTTCGTGGCATGAGGTCGGCGCTGCCGATCAGGTAGAGGCTGTGCTCGTCGGTCTCGAAGTGGTAGAGCCGGCTGTGCTCCAGGAACCGGCCGAGGATGCTCCGCACGCGGATGTTCTCGCTCATGCCTTCGACGCCGGGCCGCAGCGAGCAGATGCCCCGCACGACTACGTCGATCTGGGCGCCCTCCTGGGAGGCGGCGTAGAGCTCCTCGATGACCGCCGCGTCGGTGAGGGAGTTCAACTTCAGCCTGATGCGTGCCGTCCGCCCTGCAGCGGCCGCCGAGCCGACCGTCCGGATCTCCTCGATCAGTCGGTTCCGGAGGTTGTAGGGCGCGACGAGGATCTTGCGAAAGCGCTGCGGCCGGGCAAAGCCGGTCAGGTGGTTGAAGAGGTCGGCGACGTCCGCGGCGATGTCCTCGTCGGCGGTGAAGATGCCGAAGTCCTCGTAGAGCTTGGCCGTGCGCACGTGGTAGTTCCCGGTGCCGATGTGCACGTAACGGCGCAGGACATCGCCCTCTCGCCGGATGACGAGGATCGTCTTCGCGTGGATCTTCAGGTTCGAGAAGCCGTAGACGACGTGGACGCCGGCCTGCTCGAGGGCCCTCGACCACTCGATGTTCCTCCGCTCGTCGAAGCGGGCCTTGAGCTCCACGAGGCAGACGCTCTGCTTGCCGTCCTCGGCCGCCTCGATCAGCGCGGGCACGACCGGTGAGTCGTCGCTCGTCCGGTAGACCGTGGTCCGGATCCCGATCACGTCCGGATCCTTGACCGCCGTGCGGACGAACGCCTCGACGCTCGTCGTGAACGAGTCGTACGGAAGCTGGATGAACAGGTCCCCCCTCGAGATCTCCTCGAAGAACCCGCGCGAGGAGGCGAGCCGCGGCTGCGTGACGGGCCCCCACGGCTCGTCGCGGAGGTCCGGCCGGTCGATGCCCGCGATCTCCATCAGGTCGGCGAGGTCGAGCATTCCGGCGATCGGATAGACCTGCTCCGGCGCCACGTCGAGGCCCTCTTCGAGCTCGTCGTGCATCGCGCGCGACATCTCCTGCGAGACCTCGACCCGAACGACCTCGCCGAAGCGGCGTCGCCGAACCTCGAGCTCGACCGCCTCGAGCAGGTCGTCGGCCTCGTCGGAGACCTCGAAGTCGGCGTCGCGGGCAACACGGAAGACGGCGCGCTCGCCGATCTCCATGCCCGGAAACAGCCACGGCAGGAAGTGGCCGATAACCTCTTCCACCGGCAGCAGCAGACCGCGCTCGCCCACCCGCACGAAGCGCGGCAGCGTCTCGGGAACCTTGATGCGGGCGAAGCGCTCCTCGCCGGAGTCCGGGTCGCGGACGAACAGCCCGAGTGACAGGGAGAGCCCGGAGATGTAGGGGAACGGCTGGCCGGGACCCACCGCGAGCGGCGTCAACACGGGATAGAGCTCACGGTCGAAGAGCGCGGCGAGCTCCGCGAGCTCCTCGTTCGTGCAGTCGACGCACGTGCCGACGACGATGCCCTCGGCTGCCAGGGCCGGCTGCACCTCGCCGGTCCACACGGCGGACTGCCGCTCCGTGAGCGCGAGCGCCCGCTCGCGGATGCGGGCGAGCACCGCCTGCGGAGTCTGGCCGTCGACCGAGCGCATCGGCATTGCGGCCTCGGCCTGCCGCATCAGGCCGCCAACCCGAACCATGAAGAACTCGTCGAGGTTCGAGGAGAAGATGGAGCAGAACTTGACGCGCTCGAGCAGCGGGACCTGGGGATCCTCGGCGAGCTCGAGCACACGGGCGTTGAAGTCGAGCCACGAGAGCTCCCGGTTCAGCAGGCGCTCCGCCGGGCGTGCGCGTTCTCCGAGTCTGGCCATGGGACTCCTCATTCTACGAACCGCGCGAGGAGTCCTCGCGGCTGCCGGCTCTACGCGGCGGCGCGATCGAGGCGTGCCGGCAGGCCGAGCCGGGTGATGTACGCCGGACGCGAGGAGCGGAGGTAGCCGACGACGGCCGCCTCGCTCTTCTCGCAGGGAAGGAGCGTCTTCCAGGTTGCCAGGTGCTCGTGCCGGTGGAAGTCGCCCGAGGCGACGGTCGGCAGCCCTGCTTCGGCCACCCAGCCGAACGTCTCGTGGCGGTTGAACAGCTCCCACCGGTCGACGAGCCCGCCGACGGTCCGCCACGAACGCCAGAACCAGCGGGTCGTCCGGCTCGGTATCGCGCTCGGCGCCGCGTCGTGCGGATGGGCTGCGACGATCGCCGCCCCGTCTGCTCGGGCCTTGCTCATCGCCGAGACGAGCCCGGCGTCGACCGGGACGTACGTCCGAAGCCCCACAGCGACGGCATGCCCGGCCTCGTCAGGATCCTCGTCGTTGTACGTCAGCTCGAGACCCGGGGATCACGAGCAGCCCGAAGCGGGTGCGAGCCCGGGCGGCCTCCGCCTGGATCGCGCTCAGGTAGGCCGAATGGTTGTCCGCGTCGATCCACGAGCCGCCGGGGTTCACCGTCGGCCATGGGTCGCAGCTGCGAAGCGCGTGATCCGTGACGACGAGGACGTCGAAGCCGCTCGCCCCGTAGAGGTCGACGAGCTCCGTGAGCGTCAGGACGCCGTCGCTCCAGGTCGAGTGGGCGTGCAGCTCGCAGAGGAGCGGGTGTGTCTTCACGATCATGTCCCCAGTGTCGCGCGGGCGCTGTGGAGCATGGGCAACTGTTTGGAGACAATCCGGTCGCGGAGCGGTTGGCCGCCCCGCGGGGCTGTCTCAGCTCGCGAGCTCGGCCAGGAGCGCGCGCACCCGGCGGAAGATCTCGTCTCGGATGGTGCGCACCTCCTCGGGGCGTCGCCCGGCCGGGTCGGGGAGGTCCCAGTCGACGTAGCGCGTGCCGGGGAGCAGGGGGCACGCGTCGCCGCAGCCCATCGTCACGACGACGTCCGCCCACTCGGCGTCGCTCTGCGCGAGCGCCCTGGGGGCTCGCCTCGAGAGATCGATGCCCAGCTCGTTCATGGCCGCGACCACTTCCTCGTGGACGCGGGTCGCGGGCGAGCTTCCCGCCGACCGCACCTCGTGGGCACCCCGCGCCTGGGCGGCGAACAGCGCCTCGGCCATCTGCGAGCGCCCGGCGTTCCGGACGCAGACGAACAGCACGCGGGCCACGTGCCCTCAGGCCGCGACCGGCTCGGCGAACAGCGATCGCAGACGGCCGAGCATGCCAGGAGCAAGGCCGTAGTAGGCGTAGGTGCCACGCCTCTCCCGAGCGAGCAGCCCCGCGTCCGTGAGCTGCTTCAGGTGGTAGCTCACGGTCGGCTGCGAGAGCCCGAGGGCCGGTACCAGCTCGCAGACGCATACCGGCTCGCCGCCCGCCTCCACGAGGGTGTTCAGGATCTTGATGCGATGCCGGTCGCCGAGAGCCCGAAAGAGGCGCTCGAGCTCTGCGGCCTCGTCGTCACGGAGACCGTTTCCGGCGAGCGGGGTACAGCAGTCGATCACGGGCAGGCGTTTCACTTCCGAGGCTTCACCTCCGAGATTATATCGAAGAGTTTCTATGGTAGATTGATCGAGATCCATCGATGAAAGGACGAGCCATGAACACCTTCCACCTCTCGCTCGACGTGCCCGACCTCGCCGGCGCGGTCGCCTTCTACCGCGAGCTCTTCGGCGTCGAGCCGGCGAAGGAGAAGCCGGGTTACGCGAAGTTCGAGCTCGCCGATCCGCCGGTCGCCCTCGCGCTCCAGCAGGCTGCACGGCCGGCCCTCTCCCACCTCGGCGTCAGGGTCGAGACGTCGGAGGACGTCGGCGCGGCCTCGGAGCGGCTGAGGCGCTCCGGGCTCGTGACGCTCGAAGAACGCGAGACGGCGTGCTGCTACGCGCTCCAGGACAAGGTGTGGGTCGCCGACCCGGCCGGGAACCGCTGGGAGGTCTACACCATCCTCGAGGACGTCGAGGAGGACGACGGCCACGGCGAGCGCTCCGAGGCTGCCTGCTGCTCCGGCACGACCGCGTGCTGCACGTAGCGCCCCGGAACTAGGCGATCTGCTCGAGGCCCTTCGGCACGGCCTCGAACTTGTATCCGACGCCGTAGCGCGTCTGGATGAAGGTGTGCCCCTCGGCCCGCCGGTCGACCTTCTCGCGCAGCTTGCGGATGAAGACGTCGACCGTCCGGTCGCGCCGCGTCTGCCTGCGGCCCCAGATCTTCTGTAGGAGCTCGTCACGGGTGACCACTCTGCCCTGCTCGAGGGCGAGCGCGTACAGGAGCCGGAACTCGGTCGGCGTCAGCTCGCAGGAGCGGCCGTCGACGTACGCCTGCACGTTGCGGGGGTCGACGAGAAGCTCCTCGACCTCGATCGGGTCGCCGCGGCTCTCCTCCTGGCTGCGAACCCCGCGCCGGGCGGCCGCGCGAACGCGGGCGACGAGCTCCTTCATCGAGAACGGCTTCACGAGGTAGTCGTCCGCCCCGATCTCGAGCGCGTGGATCCTGTCGTGCTCCGTTCCCCGGGCGGACACGACGACGATCGGGGTGCCGATGCCCTCCTGCCGCGCGGTCTCGATCAGCTTCCAGCCGTCGAGGCCCGGGAGCATCAGATCGAGCACGCAGACGTCGGGCCGTTCGAACCGCAGTCGAGCGAGCCCGGACTCGCCCTTCGCGACCCAGAGCGGGTCGAAGCCGGCAGAGGCGAGATGGCGCGCCATCCCCTGCGCGATCACCTCGTCGTCCTCGACGATCAATACCTTCGCCACGCACCTCGCATCGTCGCGGCCGAACGCCGGAGCGTGGGTTGCCCGTTGGTAACGGAATGGTGAACGGTTGGTGACACCGCTTCGGCGCCCGTCCTGCCCGCTAGCCTCGGCCCGGTGAGCGGCGCCTCGGCGAACCGGCTGGCGGAGGTCTTCGCGGTCGCGCTGCGCCTCGGCCTGACCTCGTTCGGCGGCCCGATCGCCCATCTCGGCTACTTCGAGCGCGAGTACGTGGAGTCCCGCCGCTGGCTCGACCGCCGCGGCTACGGCGACCTCGTGGCGCTCGGCCAGTTCCTCCCGGGCCCGGCGAGCAGCCAGGTCGGCGCCGGCGTCGGCACCATCCGGGCGGGCTACGCGGGCGGCGCGCTCGCGTGGCTCGGCTTCACGCTGCCGAGCGCGGTGCTCATGGTCGCGTTCGCGGCCGGCGTGGGCGGGCTCGGGAGCGACGACCTCGAGTGGCTCGACGGTCTGAAGATCGTCGCCGTGGCGGTCGTCGCGCTCGCGGTGTGGAGCATGGCCCGCACCCTCACGCCGGACCTGCCGCGCCTCGCGGTCGCGGCCGCCGCGGCAGCCGTCGTGCTTCTCTGGGAGGGCTTCGCCGCCCAGATCGTCGTGATCGCCGCCGCCGGCCTCGTCGGCTGGCGCTTTCTCGACCGGACGGTCGAGCCGGACGACGGCGCACGACTCCACGCGGGCGGACGGAGGGTCGCCATCGCGTGCCTCGCCACCTTCGCGGTGCTGCTCGCCGGCCTGCCGCTGCTCGCGCGAGCGACGGCGAGCGATGGGCTCGACGCGTTCGACGGCTTCTACCGGGCCGGCGCACTCGTCTTCGGCGGCGGCCACGTCGTGCTGCCGCTCCTCCAGACCGAGGTCGTGGAGCCCGGCTGGGTGTCGGAGCAGGAGTTCGTCGCGGGCTACGGAGCCGCGCAGGCGGTGCCCGGGCCCCTCTTCACGTTCGCCGGCTATCTCGGGTACGTCATGGAGCCCGAGCCGAACGGCGTCCCGGGCGCGGTCCTCGCGCTCGTCGCGATCTTCCTACCGGGGCTGCTGCTTCTCGTCGGAGCGCTGCCCTTCTGGGATGCGCTCCGCCTGCGCCCGGCTCCGCGCGCCGCGCTGCGCGGGGTCAACGCGGCCGTCGTCGGGATCCTCGCCGCCGCGCTGTACGACCCGGTGTGGCGCAGCGCGATCGACGGTCCGGCCGACGCCGCGCTCGCGCTCGGCGCCCTCCTGCTCCTGACGGTCCTCCGGCTCCCGCCCTGGGCGGTCGTGGTCGCAACGGGCCTCGCCGGCGCCGCGCTCGTCGCGTGGGGCTAGCACCCAGACCGACCCATCCTGTCCAGGGCGGGACAGGTCCCGCCCCTACAGCGTCCACTGACCCATCCGGTCCAGGGCGGGACAGGTCCCGCGTCCACCGGCCCATCGGTCCAGGGCGGACAGGTCCCGCCCCTACAGCGTCCACCGGCCCATCGCTCCAGGGCAGCGGCCACCAGGTGTAGGGGCCGGACCTGTCCGGCCCTGAACTAGCGCAGGAACGCCGCCAGGCCGCCCGCCAGCGCGCGGGCGATCCTCTGCCGGTACGAGCGGGTCGAGAGCAGCCTCGCGTCGGTCGCGTTGCGCATGTTCCCCGTCTCGACGAACACCTTCGGAACGTTCGAGAGGTTCAGGCCGCCGAGATCCGAGCGGACGTCGAGCCCGTTGCCGCCCAGGTACGTGGCGTACGGCATTCCCGTGCCGCTCCGATACGCGTTCCGGATCGCGAAGGCCAGGCGCTTGGAGGGCTTCGCGATGTCGTTCGTCAGCCCCGCGATGCCCGGCGGATAGATGACGTGGAACCCGCGCCCGCTCGACGGGCCGCCGTCGGCGTGGATCGAGAGCGCCGCGTCGGCCTGGGCCCGGTTCCCGATCGCCGCGCGCTTCGTGATACAGGGCCCCCAGGGGGTCTTCGCCGTTCGGGTCAGGACCACCCTCGCGCCCGCCGCCCTGAGGATCGCCTTCAGACGCTTCGCGACGTCGAAGGTGAAGTCCGCCTCGCGATAGCCGGACGCGGTGGCCGTACCGGTCGTGTCGCAGGCCTTGCGATGCGTGCCGGCGTCGACGAGGCGGTTGATCTGCGCGGGGTGGCTGAAGTTCCCCGAGTTGTGGCCCGGGTCGATCGCGACCGTCAGCCCGGAGAGGTCGCCGATCCCGGCCCGAGCGGAGCCGGCGAGCGCGAGCGCGACCGCCGCGAGGAGGATGGTCTTGCTCACCGTGGTTCGCGCTCGAGCTTGTACCCGACGCCGTAGCGCGTCTGGATGTAGGTGCTCGCCGGCGCGTGCCGGTCGAGCTTGTCGCGCAGGCGGCGCACGAACACGTCGACGGTACGGTCGCGGTAGGTCGGCTTGCGTCCCCAGACGCGCTGCAGCAGCTCCTCGCGGGACACGACCCGCCCCTGCTCGAGCGCCAGGGCGTACAGAAGCCGGAACTCCGTCGGCGTCAGCTCGCACGAGGTGCCGCCGACGTACGCCTGCACGTTGCGAGGGTCGACGACCAGCTCGTCGATCTCGATCGGCTCGCCTCTCGCCTCCTCCTGGCCGCGCACGCCCCGCCGGGCAGCCGCACGGACACGGGCGACCAGCTCCTTCATCGAGAACGGCTTCACGAGGTAGTCGTCCGCGCCGATCTCGAGCGCGTGCACCCGATCGTGCTCCGTGCCCCGCGCCGAGACGACGACGATCGGCGTGCCGATCCCCTCCTGGCGCACCGTCTCGATCAGCCGCCACCCGTCCAGGCCGGGCAGCATCAGGTCGAGCACGCAGACGTCGGGCCGCTCGAAGCGCAGCCTGGCCAGGCCGGCCTCGCCCTTCGCGACCCGCAGTGGGTCGAAGCCCGCGGCCGAGAGATGCCTCGCCATGCCCTCGGCGATGACCTCGTCGTCCTCGACGATCAGCACCTTCGCCATACTGGCCACAGTATGAAGCGGCTCGTCGGCCGGACCGGCACCCAAGGCCTCGAGCTCGAGGCGGCGCGCGGTCGCATGCTCGTCGAGGAATCGCGCGAAATGATGATCGTCCTCGACGCCGACGGCCGCGTCGTCGCGATGAGCCGACGGGCGCGGCAGGCCATCCCGGGGCTCGAGGAAGGGAAGCACCCGCCCGAGGACATCCTCGGTTCGGGCGCCCGCGTCCCCTCCGCGGTGACCTACGACGTCGCCGGCCGGCAAGAGACGATCCTGTACCTGACCGCCCCGGGCGAGGTCGCGGCCTACGAGGAGCTCCGCGCCGGGTTCACGGCCGCCGTCTCGCACGAGCTGCGGACACCGCTCGCACGAATCATGGCGCTGCTCGAGTCCGCCGAGCTCCCCGGGATGGACACCGGCGAGCTCGTCGAGCAGGCGCGGGGCGAGGTCGACCAGATCCGCGAGCTGATCGACGACGTCCTCTTCCTCTCCGAGCTCGAAACGGGCCGCGAGGTCGTCGCGCTCGGCAGCGCACCCGCGGTGCCCATCCTGCGCGAGGTGGTCGAGTCTCTGAGCGAGCGGGCCGCCCGCGCCGGGGTCACGGTGAGCGTCGTCGGGAACGAGGACGTCGAGCTGCCGCTCCGTCCGCGCATGCTGAAGGTGATCGGCGAGAACCTCGAGGCGAACGCGCTCCGCTACGCGGGGCCGGGGGCCACCTTCACCCTCGCGGTCGAGCGCCTCGACGGGACGATCAGGCTGACCGGCTCGGACGACGGCATCGGCGTCCAGGAGACGGATCTCCCACGGCTGTTCGAGCGCTTCTACCGCGGCGACCGCGCCCGCGCCTCGCGCGGAACCGGCCTCGGCCTCGCGATCGTGAAGCACATCGTCACCCAGGCCGGGGGGACAGTGGACGCGACGGGCGCCCGCGGCAAGGGGCTGACCGTGCACTGCCTCTTCCCCGCAGACGCCTGACGGCGTTCACCAGGTCTTCACCAGCCCTTCACCGAACTGCGCCCCACGCGCGACACGGCCGGGGCCACACTCCGACCGGTTCACCGAAATCGGAAGGGAGAAGCATGGTTCCACGCCAGTCGAAGGCGCTTCTCCTCGTCGTCTTGGCCACCGCACTCCTTGCCGTCATCGCGGCCGGCTGCGGTGGTGGCGACGAGACAAGCGCAGGAAGCACGACGCCGGCCGACACGTCCGCGCCCGCAGACACGGGTGGTGCCGCCGGAGAGACCGCCGGAGGCGAGGTCTCGGGCTCCGTCGAAGCCGACGGCTCCTCGACGGTCGGTCCGCTGACCACGGCGGCGGCCGAAGCGTTCCAGGCCGAGAACCCGGACGTCACCGTCACGGTCGGGATCTCCGGCACGGGCGGCGGCTTCGAGCGCTTCTGCGTCGGCGAGACCGACATCAGCGACGCCTCGCGACCGATCAAGACCGACGAGCCCACCGAGGGCCCGGCCTGCGAGCAGAACGGCATCACCTACACCGAGCTCCAGGTCGCGGTTGACGCTCTGACGGTGATCGTCAACCCGGAGAACACCTGGGCCGAGTGCCTCACGACCGAGCAGCTGGCGACCATCTGGGGCCCCGACGCCGAGGGCAGCGTCACGAACTGGAACCAGGTCGACCCGAGCTTCCCCGACGAGCCGCTCGTGCTCGCCGGCGCCGGAACCGACTCGGGGACGTTCGACTACTTCACGGACGCCGTCAACGGCGAGGAGGGCGCGAGCCGCGCCGACTACACCGCCTCCGAGGACGACAACGTGACCATCCAGGCGGTCGCCGGCGAGAAGGGCGGCCTCGGCTACCTCGGTTTCACGTACTACGAGGAGAACCAGGACACGGTCAAGGCCGTCCAGATCGACGGCGGCGGCGGCTGCGTCGCGCCGAGCGCCGAGACGGCCCAGGACGGCACCTACGCGCCGCTCTCGCGCCCGCTCTTCATCTACACGAACAACGAGAAGCTCACCTCGAACCCGGCCCTCGCGCCGTTCGTCCAGTACTACCTGGACAACAATACGGCGATCGCGGAGGCCGCCCTGTTCATCCCGCTGACCCCCGACCAGCTCGCCGAGCAGCAGACGGCGTTCCAGGCGGCGCTGGGCGGCTAGCAGCACGTGACCGCGACGAACATCTCCGCCGACGGCGCGCAGTCGACCCCCAGGCTGCGCGCCAAGCGGCGGCGTCTGGGCGAGGACGGCATCAAGGTCGTCCTCGCCCTGTGTGCGTTTCTCTCGATCATCGTCACGGTCGGGATCGTGATCTCGCTCGTCGAGCCGGCGATCGAGTTCTTCCTCGAAGTTCCGTTCATCGACTTCATCACGGGGACCCGATGGGCTCCGCTCTTCGAGCCTCCCGACTTCGGCGTCACACCGCTCCTCGCAGGAACGTTCTCGATCACGATCTGGGCGTCGCTCGTCTGCCTCCCGTTCGGGCTGGGCGCCGCGATCTACATGAGCGAATACGCCCGGCCCCGCGTCCGCAGGACGATCAAGCCCGTCCTCGAGGTGCTCGCCGGCATCCCGACGGTCGTCTTCGGCTACTTTGCGCTCCTCCTCGTCACGCCCCTCCTCGAGGACATCGGGCTCGACGTCGGGACGTTCAACGCGCTCTCGGCGGGAATCGTCGTCGGGGTGATGGTGCTCCCGACGGTGGCCTCGCTCTCGGAGGACGCCATGTCGGCCGTGCCGATGGACCTGCGGACGGGAGCCTACGCGCTCGGCGCGACACGTCTGAAGGTCGCGACGAGGGTCGTCGTGCCGGCTGCGGTGTCCGGAATCATCGCGAGCTTCGTCCTCGCGATCTCGCGCATCGTCGGTGAGACGATGATCGTCCTTATCGCCGCGGGCCAGCAACCGACGCTGTCACTCGACCCGCTCGGCCCGGTCGAGACGATGACCGCGTTCATCGGTGCGACGGGCCAGGGTGACGTCCCGACCGGCTCGATCGAGTACAAGACCATCTTCGCGGTGGGCCTGACGCTGTTCGTGCTGACGCTGGTCATGAACCTGATCGCGATCAGGCTCGTCCGCAGGTACCGAGAGGTGTACGAATGACGACCAGGCGGGCCGCGGCTGTCGCCCGTGAGGCGACGATCATCGGCCAGGGCAGCAGCCGCGACAGGCTGACCGGCTACGTCTTCCTGGGGTTTCTCCTCCTCTCGCTCACGATCGGCCTCGTCACGCTGGGGGTGCTCCTGGTCGACGTGCTGATCGACGGGGTGCCGTCGCTCGGCAAGCAGCTCCTGCTGAACGCCCCGTCGGTCGATCCCGAGAAGGCCGGCGCCCGGCCCGCGATCCTTGCGTCGCTCTACCTCGGCATCCTGCTGATCGCCTTCTCGGTCCCGCTGGGCGTCGGGGCGGCCGTCTACCTCGAGGAGTACGCTCGAAAAGAGCGCTGGTACAACCGCATGCTCGAGATCGCGATCCAGAACCTCGCCGCCGTGCCCTCGATCGTCTACGGCATCCTCGGTCTCGCGTTCATCGTCCGCGGCCTCGGCTTCGGGCGAACGTTGATCGCCGGAGCGATCATCCTGACGCTCGTCGTCCTCCCGACGGTGATCGTCGCCTCTCGCGAGGCGATCCGGGCTGTGCCCGACTCGATCCGCCAGGGCGCGTACGCGCTCGGGGCGACGAAGTGGCAGGTCGTCCGTCGCCAGATCCTCCCGGCCGCAGTGCCGGGGATCGCCACGGGATCGATCCTCGGCGTCTCCCGCGGCATCGGCGAGACTGCCCCGCTTCTTCTCGTCGGCGCGCTCGACGTTCGTCTCGGTCAACCCGACGCTCAGCGGGCCGTTCACGGCGCTGCCGATCCAGATCTTCCAGTGGATCGGCCGCCCGCAGGACGAGTTCAAGGCGCTCGCCGCGGGAGCGATAATCGTTCTCCTGCTGATGCTTCTCACCCTCAACGCATTCGCGATCCTGATCCGTAACCGCTACCAGAAGAAGTGGTGATTCGATGACCGAAGCCGAGACAGAGACGCGGCCGGGCGCGCTCCACATCGGGACGAGGGCTCCGGAGGGCGGCCCGGCAGGACCGAGGACAGTCGTGTTCGACGTCGAGAACCTGGGCGTCTCCTACGGCAAGCACCTCGCTCTGAAGGGCGTGACGATGAACGTCTACAAGAACTACGTCACTGCGTTCATCGGCCCGTCGGGCTGCGGGAAGAGCACGTTCATCCGATGCTTCAACCGGACGAACGACCTGATCGAGAGCGCCCGGGTGGACGGCCAGATCCTGTACCACGGCCAGGACCTCTACGGACCGAGCGTCGATGCCGTCGAGGTGCGGAAGCTGATCGGCATGGTCTTCCAGAAGCCGAACCCGTTTCCGAAGTCGATCTACGACAACATCGCGTTCGGGCCGAGGGTCCTCGGATGGAAGGACGGCCTCGACGACCGCGTCGAGCGGGCCCTGCGGCAGGCCGCGCTGTGGGACGAGGTCAAGGACCGCCTGAAGCACAACGCCTACGGGCTGTCGGGCGGGCAGCAGCAGCGGCTCTGCATCGCGCGCTGCATCGCCATCGACCCCGAGGTCATCCTCATGGACGAGCCCTGCTCGGCCCTCGACCCGATCTCGACCGCGGCGATCGAGGATCTCATGATCGAGCTGAAGAAGGAGTTCACGATCGTGATCGTCACGCACAACATGCAGCAGGCCGCCCGGGTCGCCGACATGACTGCGTTCTTCAGCGTCGAGCTGGCCGAGGGCGGCCTGAGGACCGGCATACTCGTCGAGTACGACGAAACGACGAAGATCTTCACCAACCCCTCCGACAAGCGGACGGAGGACTACGTGACTGGACGGTTCGGATGACCGAAGCGATATCCACAGACGGAGGTGAGGCGCGCGAGCGCCGCTCCGCCTTCCACGAGGAGCTCGAGCAGCTCGAGGCCACCATCCAGGAGCAGGGCGCGCTCGTCCTCCGCTCGATCCGCGGGGCGCTGAACGCGCTGGCCGACGGCGACGCCGAGCTGGCGGACGAGGTGATTGCCTTCGACGACGCGATCGACGAACGGTCGCAGTCCGTCGAGCAGCAGGTCGAGCGGATCCTCGCCATGCAGTCGCCGGTCGCGAGCGAGCTGCGGCTCGTGCTCGCCACGCTCCACGTGACGATCCACCTGGAGCGGATGGGCGATCTCTCCGTCAACATCGCCAAGCTCGCCAAGCTCGCCCATGCCCACTCGGGGCCGCCGGTCGTCATCGACGGCTTCGAGGAGATGGGCTCGCGCGCCGAAGAGATGACACGGATCGCACTCGACTCGTTCCAGAATCGCGATCTTGCCGCGGCCGAGTCACTCCCTGACCTCGACGAGCTGATCGACCGCGGGAACCGCCGTGTGATCAAGCACCTGGCGAAGCTCGAGGGAGATGAGGCAACGCGGGAATGGTCGTTGCTGATGATCGTCGTCTCGCGCTGTCTCGAACGTGTCGGCGACAACGCCGTCGACATCGGCGAGCAGACCGCGTACCTCGTCTCGGGCGAGTTCCGGGAGTTCGAGGACGCGTCCGACACAGCAACGTAGGGCGGCCTCCACCGTCGGTCGGCTCCCCCGGGGCCTCCGAGTCTCCGCGCAGAAACTGTAACCAGTTTGTAACCGCATCGTCACCACCTGTTGACGAGAAAGTGACGCAAGGTGAGATCGGCGTCAGCGAGCGACAACGGGGTGACGATGCGACTGGCACTGGTACCGAAGACGACCGAGTTCTACGACCTGTTCGCGGCCGCGGGCGCGAACCTGCTCGAGACGGCGAGGCAGACCGAGCGCTACGTCCGCGAGTTCCCGAACGCATCCGTTACGCACGCCGACGTCAAGGAGCTCGAGCATGTCGGCGACCGGATCACGTACGACATCATCACGCTGCTCAACACGCAGTACGTGACGCCGTTCGACCGCGAGGACATCTACGAGCTCGCGGCCAAGGTCGACGACGTCGTCGACCACATGGAGCACGCCACCGACCTCTTCGGGCTCTACAACATCGAGTCGCCCGCCCGTCCGGCGCTCGAGCAGTGTCGCGTCCTCGTCGCCGCGGCCGAGTTGCTTGCCCGCGCGCTCGCCGAGCTCAAGAAGCCGGTCGCAGCCGCGCGCACCCTCGGCGAGCTGAAGGGCCTCGAGGACGCGGGTGACCGGATCGAGCGCGACGGGATCGCCGCCCTCTTCCAGGACGAGCGCATCGACCCGCTGATCGTCATCCGCTGGAAGGACATCTACGAGGCGCTCGAGGAAGCGATCGACGCCTGCGAGACCGCCGGAAACGTGATCGGGAACATCGCCGTGAAGAACGCCTAGCCGATGGAGGAGTGGGCGCTCCTCGTCGCGGTCGTCGCGGTCGCCCTGTTCTTCGACTTCACGAACGGCTTCCACGACGCCGCGAACGCGATCGCCACCGGCATCTCGACGAAAGCGCTGAACCCTCGCTTCGCAGTCCTCTTCGCCGCGGTGCTGAACTTCGCAGGCGCGTTCGTCTCGCTCGAGGTGGCCGCCACGATCGCCAGCGGGATCGTCAACCCCGAGGCGATCACCCTCGAGGTGGTGCTCGCCGGGCTCGTCGGCGCCATCGCCTGGAACCTCACGACCTGGTATCTCGGCCTGCCCTCGAGCTCGAGCCACGCGCTGATCGGCGGCACCCTCGGCGCGGCGGTCGCCGCCACCGGGTTCGCGGTGATCGAGTGGGACGGGATCATCAACAAGGTGCTGATCCCGTCGCTGGCCGCGCCGTTCCTGGGCATGCTCGGCGCCGCCCTGTTCGTGACGGCGATCGTGTGGATCGTCGCCCGCCGCTCGCCGGGGATCGTGCATCGCGTCTTCCGGCGCTTCCAGATCGTCTCCTCCGGCTTCCTGGCCTTCACGCACGGGACGAACGACGCCCAGAAGACGATGGGGATCATCACCCTCGCCCTGATCGCCTCCGGCCACCTGTCGGGCGAGACCTTCGACGTGCCCATCTGGGTCATCATCAGCGCGGCGACCGCGATCGCGCTCGGCACCTACGCCGGCGGCTGGCGGATCATCAAGACGCTCGGGCAGCGCATCGCGAAGATCGACCCGGTCCAGGGCTTCTCGGCCGAGGCGTCGACGAGCCTGACGCTCTTCTTCACCGCCCACTACGGGTTCCCGGTCTCGACGACGCACACGATCTCCGGATCCGTCCTCGGGGCCGGGGCGACGAAGCGGCTCTCCGCGGTGCGCTGGGGCGTCGCCGGCAACATCCTCACCGCCTGGGTCATGACCATCCCCTGCGCCGGGCTCGTGGGGGCGCTCATGCAGGGAATCACCCGGATTCCCGGCGGCGCGTTGATCGTCTTCCTGCTCGGCGTCCTGATCGCGATCACGGCCTTCGCCGCGCGCGCGCGCCAGACGAAGCAGGCCTCGCTCCAGACACAGCCGGCCCCGGCCGCCTGAGTTGCGCCCCTATACCCCTTAGGGGTATTATGAAGGCATGACTTCCGAGCCGGCCGAGCGCATGGACCTCGAGATCGAGGGAATGACCTGCGCCTCGTGCGCGGTTCGGATAGAGAAGAGCCTCAACCGCCTCGACGGCGTCCACGCGAGCGTCAACTACGCGGCCGAGAGCGCCGCGGTGCGCTTCGATCCGAAGCTCGTCTCGGTCGAGCAGCTCGTCGGCGCGGTGCGGAGCGCGGGGTACGCAGCCAGGCTCGACGTGAGCGAGCGCGACGCCGAAACGGGTACCGCTCGCCTCCGGCTCGTCGTTTCCGCAGGGCTGACGGTTCCGCTCGCGCTGATCGCGATGGTGCCCCCGCTCCAGTTCCCCGGCTGGGAGTGGGTGGCGCTCGCGCTCGCGGCACCGGTGGTGCTCTGGGGCGGCTGGCCGTTCCACCGGGCCGCGTTCCGGAACCTGCGCCACGGCTCGGTGACCATGGACACCCTGGTCTCGATCGGCACGCTCGCGGCGCTCCTCTGGTCGATCGTCGCTCTCGTCGCCCTCGACGACGCTCACCTCTACTTCGAGGTCGGCGCCGTCATCACGACGCTGATCCTGCTCGGGCGCTACTTCGAGGCGCGCGCACGTCGCCGCTCCGGCGAGGCGATCCGCTCCCTGGTCGAGCTCGGCGCGAAGGAGGCGAACGTCCTGCGCGACGGGGTCGAGATCGCCGTTCCGATCGGCGAGCTCGAGGTCGGAGAGCTGTTCGTCGTCCGGCCCGGCGAGAAGCTCGCGAGCGACGGCGTCGTCGTCGAGGGGGAGTCGGCGATCGACCAGTCGATGCTGACCGGCGAGCCGGCCCCGGTCGAGGTCGGCCCCGGGGCAGAGGTCGCCGGCGCCACCCTCAACACCTTCGGGCGCCTCGTCGTCCGCGCAACCCGCGTGGGCGCAGACACCGCCCTCGCCCAGATCACCCGTCTCGTCGCCGAGGCGCAAGCCGGCAAGGCGCCGATCCAGCGCCTCGTCGATCGTGTCTCCGCCGTCTTCGTCCCGATCGTCCTCGCGATCTCGGCGGCGACGCTGGCCGGCTGGCTGGTCGCCACCGGCAACGCCGCCGAGGCGTTCACGGCCGCGGTCGCCGTGCTCATCATCGCCTGCCCGTGCGCGCTCGGCCTGGCAACCCCGACAGCGCTGATGGTCGGCACGGGCCGCGGCGCCCAGCTCGGCATCCTGATCCGCGGCCCTGAGATCCTCGAGCAGACGCGGCGCGTCAGCACGATCGTCCTCGACAAGACCGGCACGGTCACCGAGGGCCGGGTTCGTCTCGTCGACGTCGTGCCGCTGAACGGCGCGACGCGCGCGGAGATCCTTCGCCTTGCCGGAGCCGTCGAGGACGCGAGCGAGCACCCGATCGCGCGGGCGGTCTCGTCGGCCGCCCGTCAGGAGGTCGGATCTCTCCCGCCCGTGGCCGGCTTCGTCAACCGGCCCGGAACCGGCGTCGCGGGGCTCGTCGACGGGCACGCAGTCGAGATCGTGAAGGCAGGCGACGGCATCCGCGTCAGCTGGGACGGCATCGATCGGGCGCGCCTCGTCGTCGCCGACTCCGTCAAGCCGACCAGCGCGGAGGCGGTCGCCGAGTTTCGCGAGCTCGGCCTGACGCCGGTCCTCCTCACCGGCGACCGCCGTGAGAGCGCAGAGCAGGTGGCGGCCGCCGTCGGGATCGACCGCGTCGTGGCCGACGTGCTGCCCGGCGACAAGGCGGCCGAGGTCCGCCGTTTGCAGGAGGCGGGCGAGACGGTCGCCATGGTCGGGGACGGCGTCAACGACGGCCCGGCGCTCGCCCAGGCGGATCTCGGGCTGGCGATCGGAACGGGCGCCGACGTGGCGATCGAGGCCGCCGACCTGACGCTCGTCTCCGGCGACCTGCGGGCGGCCGCGGACGCGATCCGGCTGTCGCGGCGCGTGCTCGGCACCATCAAGGGCAACCTCTTCTGGGCCTTCGCCTACAACGTCGCCGCGATCCCGCTCGCGGTCGCGGGAATCCTCGATCCGATCGTCGCGGCGGCGGCGATGGCCGCGTCGAGCCTCTTCGTCGTCTCGAACTCGCTCCGGCTGCGCCGCTTCCGGAGCCCCAGGGAGGTGGTGGCATGACTCACGGGTACAGCGCCGGCAAGGAGGCCCTCGTCAAGCGGCTTCATCGCATCGAGGGCCAGGTCCGGGGGATCGAGCGGATGGTCGAGGACGACCGCTACTGCATCGACATCCTGACTCAGATCAGCGCGGTCACGACCGCGCTCGAGAGCGTCGCCTTCAAGATCCTCGACGACCACGTGAGCCACTGCGTCTCCGGCGCCCTCGCAGCCGGCGACCCCGAGGTGGCCGAGCAGAAGAGCCGAGAGCTCCTCGATGCCGTCCACCGGTTCGCACGCGCCAGGTAAGAGCGTCCTCCCCTCGTTCCTCCTGTGGCCGATCCTGGCCGCGGCGGTCTGGGTCTCGATCGCGGTCTACCTCTGGCCGTCCGCGACGGCCTTCGAGAAGCTCGCGACCGGGCCGCTCCCGGGGGCCGTCGTCTTCGCGCTCGCGCTCGCCGACTACGTGCTCTGGCGTCTCCGCGGGAGGCCCTGGCACGACTGGCTCGTCATCCTGCTGCTCCTCCCTCCCATCTTCGCGGGAGTCTGGATCGCGATCGGCGCGCTCGTGCTGGACGCGTCGTTCTCCCGCAACGAGCTGCTCGGAATCGCCGTCGGCCCGGGCGTCGCTCTCGTCGGCCTGTTGACGACCACGATCTCCTACCACGGCCGCCACCATCCGGACGAGTACCGCTGAGGCAGCCGCGGTGCCTGGTCAGGACCGCCAGCGCAGGAAGGCGAGGGCCGCCAGGTAGGCGACGCCGGCGATCGCGCCGAGCCAGGAGTAGGGCTTGCCGTCCTCACCGCGCGCCATCTCGACCAGGAACGCGATGATGACGGCGGCGATCAGGACGTTGCCGGCGAAGGCCGTCGCCCTCATGTCGAGGCTGGCGAAGCGCTCGTCCCGCCCGTCCCCGCGGAGACCCCGAATCGTCTCGCTCCGTCCGCCGAGCAGAAACAGGAGCGCGAGAGCGGCCATGATCGCGAACGAGTAGATGCCCTCGCGCAGGTTCCCGCCGACCCACATCGCGGCAAGCATGGCTGCCCCCAGGGCGAGCGCGACCACGGGCAGGAACCACCGTGACCGGTACATCCGGTCGGCTCGCGACCGCGTGATTCGTGCGTCATCCGTTGCCGTTGGCATGGAAGACCTCCTCCACCGTCGTCTCGAAGTAGCGGGCCAACGCCATCGCAAGCGGTAGCGACGGTGTGTAGCGCTCCTTCTCGATCGAGTTGATCGTCTGTCTCGATACGCCGACTACACGCGCCAGATCCTCCTGCGAGAGGTGTCGCTCGGTGCGCAGCGCTCGTACCTCGTTCTCCATGATGGAAAGCTAGCTTGACATCTCGTCGGTGTCAAGGACGCTTTACATCGTCACGTAGGATGCAGCCGTGATCACGGAGGACCTCCTCGAGCGTGCGCGCGAGCTCCATCGAATCCATCCGGTCGTCGAGGGACACACGGACATCGCGATCGACGTTCGGCGCCGCCGCCTCGGCGGGGAGCGCTCGCCGCTCCACGACCACTACCTGAGTCGACTGCGCGCCGGCGGCGTTCGCTTCCAGATGCTCATGGTCGGTGGCGACATTCCTCAGGCCGGCGGCGACCGGGCAACCCTGCGGGCGCTCGAGATGATGGACGACGTCCTCTCCGAGCTGGCGACCTCGCACGACTACCGCATCGTCGAGGACGCCGACGACCTCGACGAGGCGCTCCTCGAGGATCAGATCGGCCTCGTCCTCCACTTCGAGGGGTGCAGACCGCTCGAGCCGTTCGGAGCGAGGAAGACGACGCCACTCCCGGACTTCGTCAAGCTCGGGCTCCGCTCGGCGCAGCTGACCTGGAACGGCGGGAACCGCTTTGCCGACGGCGTCTCGGTCGACTCGCCGCGGGGGCTCACCGACGAGGGACGAGAGCTCGTCGCCGAGCTGGGCCGCCAGGGCATCCTGGTGGACGTCTCGCACCTCGCAGAGCCGGGTTTCTGGGAGCTCCTGGACATCGCGGAAGGCCCCGTCGTCGCCTCGCACGCGAACGCCTTCGCGCTCTGCCCGCACCCGCGGAACCTGAAGGACGACCAGATCCGGGCGATCGCCGAGAGCGGCGGGCTCGTCGGCGCCTGCTTCGTGCCGATGTTCATCGGCGAGGACCCCTCCCTCGACCGCCTGCTCGACCACGTCGACCACATCGTCGGCCTGGTCGGAGTCGACGCCGTCGGCCTCGGGCCCGACTACCTCGACTTCGCCCCCGACATGCTGCCCGGGGTCGTCTACGCGGACGGGCTCGACCGCGTCGAGACGCTCCCGCTCTTCACCGCCGGCCTGCTCGGGCGCGGGTACTCCGAGGAAGAGGCGGCCAAGATCGTCGGCGGCAACGCCCTCCGCGTGCTCCGCCGCTCGCTGCCGAGAGGCTTGATGTGAAATGGGCGTGCGTCTGGGGCGCCGCCTGCACCAAGGAGCGTGGGTGACTCGATCGGTGGCAAGGCTGGTGGCCTTGGTGCCGATCGAGGCGGCCTCGATCCGCCGTGTGCAGGCCCGTATCCAGGCGTGCGGTCATTTCACATCAAGCCTCTAAGCCTAGGTCGTAAGGGCGAGCAGCAGCGCGACCACCCCGATCGCGGCGGTGAACGACGCGGAGGCGGCCGCGATCAGCCGGGCGGCGCGGCGGGCGTCGCCGAGGTCTCCCGGAGCGCCGAGCGTGCCCATCGATTCGAGGTATGCGCCCATCGCCTACGAGACGGGTCCCGGCCTGCGCGTCTTCCCGACACCGGGCGCCGAGGCGCGCGCCGTAGAATCGAGCCCGTGGGCGCGTTCGATCCGGTAACCGATTACCCGCTCGCGGAGAAGCGCCCGGATCTCGTGCGCACCCCGGCCGGGCGAACGCTTGCCGAGCTGACGATCGAGGCGCTCCGGGAAGGAGGGATCGAGCCGGGAGACGTGCGCGCGACGGCTACCACGCTCGGCCGCCAGGCCCAGGTGGCGCGCGCTCATGGGCGCGTCCAGCTGGCCGAGAACCTGGAACGAGCCGGGGAGCTGGCCGGCGTCCCCGACGACCTGATCCTCGAGGTCTATACCGCTCTTCGCCCCCGCCGTGCAGGCGCCGCCGAGCTCGAGGAGCTCGCGGGCCGGCTCGACGGGGAGTTCGGCGCCTCGCGTGTCGCCGCCTTCGTTCGGGAGGCGGCACGCGCCTACGACGAGCGCGGGCTGCTGGCATGACCGATTCGGGACGGACGCAAGCGCGCCTCGGCCGGGCGCTGCGCAAGGAAGCGCTCGTCCCGCCGGTGCCCGAGCTCGGCCTCGTCGCCATGAACGGCCCGCACGACCCTCCGGCAAGCCTGGTCGTCGAGGACGGGCAGGTCGTCGAGATGGACGGGCGGCGCGCCGAGGACTTCGACGTCCTCGACCGCTTCATCGCCGCCCACGGGCTCGACCTCGCGATCGCCGAGGAAGTGGCGACGCTCGGCGACCGAGAGCTCGCCCACCGGCTCGTCGACGTGGACGTCCCACGCAGCGAGCTCGTGCGGCTGTCGCGCGGCCTCACCCCCGCGCGGCTCGCGAAGGTCGTCTCACTGCTCGACCCGGTCGAGATGATGTTCGCGCTGAAGAAGCTTCGCGCGCGGCGGCGGCCGGCCAACCAGGCACACGTCACGAACCGGAAGGAGAATCCGGCGCTCCTCGCGGCGGATGCCGCCGAGGCCGCCGCCCGAGGCTTCGCCGAGGTCGAGACGACGGTCGGGGTCGCGCGCTACGCGCCGCTGAACGCGATCGCGATCCTCGTGGGCTCCCAGACCGGCCGCCCCGGCGTGATCACGCAATGCGCCGTCGAGGAGCGACGCAACCTCCAGCTCGGCATCCAGGGCCTCACGACCTACTCCGAGACGCTTTCCGTGTACGGCACCGAGGCGTGCTTCACCGACGGCGACGACACGCCCTGGTCGAAGGCGTTCCTGGCGTCCGCGTACGCGTCGCGGGGAATCAAGGTGCGCTTCACGTCGGGCGCCGGCTCGGAGGCCCTCATGGGCCACGCGGAAGGCTGCTCGATGCTCTACCTCGAGACACGCTGTCTCTGCACGATCCGGGCGGCCGGGTCGCAGGGCGTGCAGAACGGCGGCATCAGCTGCGTCGCGCTGGCGCTCAGCGTGCCGGGCGGGACGCGCGAGATCCTCGCCGAGAACCTCGTTGCGGCCTGGCTCGACCTCGAGGTCGCATCCGGAAACGATGCGGTCGCCTCGCACTCTTCGATCCGAAAGACGGCGAAGCTCATGGGCCAGTTCCTCCCCGGCACCGACTTCGTGACCTCGGGCTACAGCGTCATGCCGCGCTACGACAACGTGTTCGGCGGCGGGAACTACGACGCGGACGACCTCGACGAGTGGCTGACCGTCCAGCGCGACTGGCAGGTGGACGCCGGTATCGAGCCGCTCGCCGAGGATGCCCTCGGGGCGGTGCGCCGCCGCGCTGCGGAGGCGGTCAAGGCGGTCTTCGAGGCGTTCGGGTTTCCGCCGATCACGGCCGAGGAGGTGGAGATCGCCACGCTCGGGTACGACAGCCGCGACTTGCCCGACCGTGACCGGGCCGCGGACGTGGCGGCCGCCGACCGCGTTCTCGCGGAGGGCATCTCGGGGCTCGACGTCGCCGCCGCGCTCGACGAGGCCGGCTTCACGGACGTCGCCGAGGCGATCCTCGGCCTCCAGCGGCTCCGGGTGAGCGCCGACTACCTCCAGACGGCCGCGGTCGTGGGCCCGGGCTTCGCGGTCGAGTCGGCCGTCAGCGATCCCAACGACTACACCGGGCCCGGCACGGGGTACCGGCTCGACGGCGAACGCTGGGAGCACCTCCAGCGACTGCCGCACCAACTCGACCCGGCCGCCCTCGCGGACGGAGACGACGCCGGAGGCCCGTCGCTCGTCGCTCGGGGCGCCGCGGAGCGCGGCGAGCGCGAGGACGAGGTCATCGTCGCGGTCGGCCCTGCGTTCCTCGACGGCCTGCGGGAAACGATCAACGGGCTCCCGCACGAGGCCGTGCTGGCCGCGGTCGCAGACGGCATTCGCGCCGAGGGAGCTCGTCCGCGCATCGTCCGGGTTCGCCGCTCGGCGGACGTCGCCTTCATCGGCCACGACGGCGCGCGCCTGTCCGGCTCGGGAATCGCCGTCGGCATCCAGTCGAAGGGCACCGCCGTGATCCACCGGGCCGATCTGGAACCGCTCGACAACCTCGAGCTGTTCGGAATGGCGCCGCTGCTCTCCCTCGAGTCCTACCGGGCTATCGGGCGAAACGCCGCCACCTACGCGCTCGGCCGCCCGGCGAGCCCGGTTCCGGTCGAGATCGACAACTACGCGCGGGCGAAGCTGATCGTCAGGACGACCCTCATGCACGCGCGCGAGACGGAGGCCGCCTCGCCGGGCGCGCCCGCGGTCGAGCTGTCGCTCGAGCTTGCCTAGCCTCAGCTCCCGGGGTTGCCGGCGACTCCCCAGTTCGACGGGGCGATACCGGTGACGATCACGTTCGTGTGCTCGCGGACGCCCTCGTCGCCGCAGGCGCGCACGAGCGCCTCGGTCATCTCCTTGATGATCTTCGCGCTCGCGTCGGGATCGTCGATCCGCCGGTCGTAGAGCTTCACCTCGATCACGGGCATACGGTCCTCCTCGGTCGCTGGAGCCGTGATCCTAGAGCCACTGCCTGTGCGGTGCAGCAGGCGCCCGCTCGGCGCAGGCCCTACCGGACGAGGTAGCCGCCGTCGACCGCGAGCACGCAACCGGTCACGTAGCGCGCGGCCGGCGAGACGAGGAAGGCGATCGCGCCCGCCACCTCGTCCTCCTGCCCCCATCGCCCCATCGGGATGCGACCGCTGATCTCCTTGAAGCGCGGGGAGTCGGCCCGCAGCGCCTCGGTCATCTCCGTCTCGATCCAGCCCGGCGCCACGGCGTTCACCCTGATTCCCTGCGGCGCCCACTCGTTCGACTGCGACTTCGTCAGCTGGACGATCGCCCCCTTGCTGGACGAGTAGGCCATCACGTTCAGCCCGCCGAAGAACGAGAGCTGCGACCCCACGTGGACGATGCTGCCGCCCGAGCCCAGGAGCAGGAACCGGCGCGCCGCTGCCCGCGAGACAGCGAACGCCGACG
Source organism: uncultured Thermoleophilia bacterium (assembly GCA_963819905.1). Lineage (GTDB taxonomy): Bacteria > Actinomycetota > Thermoleophilia > Gaiellales > Gaiellaceae > CAWCQC01. The sequence continues at coordinate 57,798 of CAWFXP010000001.1, read as the reverse complement.
TCAGGTTGAGCTCGATGACGCGCCGCCAGTCGTCCAGTGCGACGTCGAGCGCCGGGCCGCGCTGGATCATCCCCGCGTTGCAGACCGCGACGTCGAGGCGCCCGAGCGCGCTCGCCGCGCCCTCGACCGCACGCTCCGCGGCCTCGGCGTCGGCGAGGTCGACCTGAACCACGTGCGCCCGTCTGCCGGCCGACTCGATCGCGGCCACGACGTCGACCGCGTCCCCACGCTGGAGGAGCGCGACGTCCGCGCCGAGCCGGGCGAGCTCGACGGCCGTGGCACGGCCGATTCCCCGGCTCGCCCCGGTGACGAGCGCGGCTGCGCCTTCGAGAAACGGTCGGTAGGTCGACTCCACCTCGCGGGCGACTATATTCGGCACCGGCCGTCGCCCCGGCGGCGCTGACCGACCTGATCCATGGGCCACCTGAGCATCCCCACCCCCCGCGGCGAGATGCCCGCCTACCTCGCGACCCCGGCCGGCGACGGGCCGTGGCCGGGGGTGGTCGTCGTTCACGACGCTCTCGGCATGTCTCGCGACCTGCGTGCGCAGGCGGACTGGCTCGCCGAGCGAGGGATTCCTGGCCGCCGCCCCGGACCTCTACCACTGGGGCGGGCGGATGCGGTGCCTGGTCTCGACCATCCGCGACTGGGAGCGGCCGCTCAGTGACCTCGATGCCGCCCGCGAGTGGCTCGCCGGACACGAACAGTGCACGGGCACGGTGGGCGTGATCGGATTCTGCAGAGGCGGCGACTTCGCGCTGGCGCTGGCGCCGAACCGCGGCTTCTCCGCAGCGAGCGTCAACTACGGGGGCGTGACCGAGCGTCTGGCGCGAGCCCTCCCGGACGTCTGCCCGATCGTCGCGAGCTACGGCGCGAGAGACCGCTGGCCGGGCGTGCGTCGCATTCCCGGCCGCCTCGAGCCGATGCTCGCCGCGGCCGGGGTCGACCACGACGTCAAGGTCTATCCGTACGCGGGCCACGGCTTTCTCAACGACCACGATCCGGCCGAGCTGCCACTCTGGGTCAAAGCGCTCGCCAAGCTGGCCGCCGCCGCCTACCACGAGCCTTCCGCCCGCGACGCCCGGCGTCGGATCGTCGCGTTCTTCCGCACCTACCTCGCTAGTTGACAGAGGGATCGGGCGGCAGCCGGGCGAGAATCGTGTAGGCGCCGCCCTTGCGGCGGAGGACCGAGCTCCAGAGCCCGTCTGCGTCGTCGGTGAACACGTCGTCCGGCTCGGCCGGCTCGACGATCCAGGCCTCCTCCTCGAGCTCCGACTCGAGCTGGCCGCCGCCCCAGCCCGCGTACCCTGCGAACACGCGGGCGCGCCGGACGACGTCGGCGAGCTCCTCCGGATCCGCGTCCGCCCGCAGGTAGCCGATCGAGCCGAGCGCGACCGCCGCTGCGAGCTCCGGCGTGTCGAGCTCCGCAAGGGCGACCACCGCCTCGGGCTGCACCGGCCCGCCGACGTGGACGAGAGCGCCGTCCTCGACCAGAACGCCCAGAGAAGGAACGGCGTCGGCCACCGCGACCGGTGAGGGTCGGTTGAGCACGACGCCCATGGCCCCGTCGGGGTTGTGCTCCGTGACGAGGACGACCGTCCGGTGGAAGTTCGGGTCGAGCAGCGCCGCAGTGGCGATCAGGAGCTGTCCCTTGAGCGAGTCGGGCTCGGAGGCCATGCCCGCATTCTGATCGTTACGGGTGGATCAGGACCGGCGTGCCGAGCGGGAGGCGCGCCATCAGGAAGCGCATGTCCTCGTCACCGGCCCGGGGACAGCCCGCCGAGCTCGGCAGGCCGATCGAGCTCGGGTCGTTCGTCCCGTGGATCGCGATGCGGTCGCCGCCCGTCCAGCCCGGGGGGAGGTTCGGCTGGTGGGCCGAGAGCGCGACGATGCAGCAGCCGTAGTACGCGCCGTAGTCGGATCCGGCGAGCTTGTCGGTGACGGCGAAGCGCCCGATCGGCGTCTCGGACCCGGGCCGGCCGACCCCGACCGTGACCCGGCGAAGGACGTCTTCACCGCGGTGCACGACGAGCAGGCGTCGCGAGAGATCGATCTCGACCGATACGGCGATCCGGCCGAGGGCGATCGGAGCCGTGCGCGCGTCGATCCAGCCGATCTCGCCGTTCGGAAGCTCGGTCGTCACGACGCCGAGCCAGCGCCCGCGCCGCTCGACCACGGAAACCGTCTGCGGCGAGCCGAACTCGGTGCTGGGCCCGAGGGTCGTGACCACGCTGCCGCCGGGCCTGTCGTGAACGGCGGCGCTGCCCGTCACGCGGGCACTCACGAAGGCAGGCGCCGGCTCCGAGGCGGCGGCGGAAACGGCGAGCCCGGGCGCGCCCACCGTCACCGCGCCGGCGGCGCCGGCCAGGCCGAGCAGGCCGAGCGACGCCGCCGCGAGCGCGAGGAGATGTCTGGGCGAGGTGGGGAGCCGCCGCACTCCCTCCTCTATCGACTGCAGGCCGGCGGCTGTCGCTCACCAGGACGGGTGATTCGCCTCCGGAACGCCGAGGCCGGACGCCCCGGCCGCGGTCCTCGCTACGTGCGGCTCAGGGAGCGGGCCTCTCCTCGTCGCGGTCGACGACGTCCCTCGCCTTGTCGGCGACGTCTTCGCCCACGTCTGTCGCCTTGTCGGCCACGTCCCTGCCGACGTCAACGGCCTTGTCCGCGGCGTCCTCCGCGACGTCCGCGGCCTTCCCGGCTGCGTCACCCGCGCCGTCCGCCGCCTTGTCCGCGCCGTCGACCGACCCCTCCTTCGCCTCATCCGCTCTACCGAGGATCTTGTCCAGAAAGCCCACCGAGATCTCCTTCCATCGAATACGGAAGCCACATGCGCCCGGGAGCGGAATCGTACTCGCTGTCGCCGCGGGCCGAAAGGGCGCCGCCGCTCAGGCCCGTTCGGTCGCGGCCTCGGTCCGGGCCTCCAGCGCATGCTGGCCCTCGATGTCGAGGTCCGGCAGGAGGCGGCCGAGCCAGCCCGGCACCCACCAGGCGCCGCGTGCGAGCAGGACGAGGACGGCCGGAGCAAGGACGGGCGGGTGCGAACGCCAGCGGATTCGCGGAGGGCGGCGCACGGGCCGGCTCTCGGCGTGCACCGTCATGCGCGACCGCCTCTAGTCGCGCTTGGCTGCACGCGACGCATACGTGCCGACGTCGAGCGCGATGCCCAGGGCGACGAGCACCCAGCCCCAGCCGGACACGCCGTGCACGGGCCCCCAGGCGAAGACGTACGCGAGCGTCGTCCACGGCAGGAAGAGGAGCCCGAGGAGCGGCCACACCCACGAGTCGAAGGCGAGCTCGACCCGGTCTCCGAAGATCCAGACGAGCAGAAGCGCGATCCGCGGCCCGATCCCGAAGGCGAGCAGAAGGGTACAGCACATGCCCGGAACGCTAGTGAATGCGACGGACGCCATCCGTATCCGTGGAGGCCGCTTGGGGTACCGACCTGGGAGAATCGAGCCCGTGAGCGTGATTCGGGTCGCCCTCCTGCGCGGCGTCAACCTCGGCGCGAGAAACAAGGTGCCGATGGCCTCGCTGCGCGAGGAGCTCGAAGCGCTCGGGCTCGAGCACGTGGAGACCTACATCCAGAGCGGAAACGTCGTGTTCGAGAGCCGCTCCGGCGGCGAGAAGGCGCTTGCCGCCTCGATCGAGAAGCGGATCGAGAAGGCCTTCGGCGTTCGCGCAGGCGTCGTCCTTCGCACTGCCGACGCCCTCGAGAAGACGGCGCTCGACTGTCCGTTCCCGACAGACGGCGCCGCGTCGGCCTCGCTCCACGTCGTCTTTCTCGCTCGTCCGCCCGCGAGGCCTGCGGCGGCCAAGCTCGACCCGGATCGCTCACGGCCCGACGAGTACGCCCTGGCCGGGCGTGAGATCTACCTGCGCCTGCCGGGCGGTCTCGGACGGTCGAAGCTCTCGCTCGACTACTTCGAGCGGGTTCTCGGCGTCCGGGGAACCGCCCGGAACTGGCGGACCGTGACGAAGCTCGTCGAGTTGACGCGCGCACGGCAGGGCGGATAATCCCGGCCATGCCCTTCCGGGTCAGGGTCCGAACGCTGCTCGCGGTGCTCGCCTGCGTCTGTGGGTCGGCGGTGCTCGGCGGCTCGGCCTCGGGCGGTGAGACAACGCCGGAGACGATGCGCCTGAAGGTCATGACGTTCAACATCGAGTACGGCGGCACGCTCGTCGACTTCGACAAGGTCGTCGAGGCGATCAGGGCCGTCGACCCGGACGTCGTCGGCGTCGAGGAGGGCGAGACCAGCATCCCACGCCTAGCTCGGGCCCTCGGTTGGGACCACTGGAACAGCGGCATGCACATCGTGTCGAAGTACCCGATCCTCGAGCCTCCCGGCGCGGACGGGGCTTACGCGTTCATCGTCGTCGCAGCCGACCGGATCGTGGCCTTGTCGAACGTCCACCTGCCCTCCGATCCCTACGGCCCCTACTGGGTGCGGGACGGCAAGCCGCTCGAGAAGGTGCTCGCGCTGGAGCGACGGCTCAGGCTGCCGGCGCTCGAGACCCAGCTCGAGGTCCTGCCCGGCCTGGCGGCGCAGGGGATTCCGGTGTTCCTCGTCGGCGACCTGAACGCCCCGTCCCACCTCGACTGGACCGAGGCTGCGGTCGGCACCCGGCGCTATCTGCGCTACGCGGTCGAGTGGCCGGTCTCGAAGGCGCTCGCGGACGCCGGCTTTCGCGACTCCTACCGGGAGGCGTATCCCGACCCGGTCGCGAATCCTGGCATCACCTGGTGGGCTGCGCGCCCCAAGGTGGTCGCATGGGCCGGGAACCCGACGATCAAGGACCCACGAGACCGGATCGACTACGTCTACGCCGCGGGGCCGGCGGAGACCCTGGCGAGCGACCTGGTCGGCGAACGCGGCGGGCGTGACGTCACGGTGTCGTTATCGCCGTGGCCGTCCGACCATCGCGGTGTGGCATCGACGTTCGAGGTGACGCCGGGGACGATGCCCGTGCTCGTCGGGCTCGAGCGATCGCTGCTCACGGCCGGCACCGACCTCGAGGTCACCTTCCACGCTCCGGGCGACGCAGGCGAGCTGGTCGCAGTCGTCCCGGCCGGCGCCGATCCAACGGATCCCGTGCTCAGCAGCCCCACCGGCCCGACCGGCACGACGAGCGGCACGCTCACGTTCCCGACTGGAAGCCTCACGCCGGGCGCCTACGACGTCGTATTGCTCGGCACGGACGGCGCCGTCCTGTCACGCGTGTCCTTCTGGCTGCGGGCGCGCGGCCAACGGGTGGAGATCAGCACCGACAAGAGACGCTACCGGGTCGGCGAGCCCATCACCGTCACCTGGTCGAACGCGCCCGCCAATCGCTGGGACTGGCTCGGCGTGTACCGAGCGCCGGCCCATCCGGCACATGACCCCTACCTCATCTGGCAGTACACGGGTGGCGCGACGTCCGGCACGGGAGCCGCCCGGCCCGGCGGGTCGCTCGTCATGGAGGGCGCGAGCACGTACGGCAGGCCCTGGCCGCTGCCACCGGGGAGGTACGAGGTCCTGTACCTCGTCTCGGACACGTACAGGGGCATCGCCCGCTCGGGCTTTCGCGTCACCCGGTGAGGAGGGTGAGTGGGGCGCGTAAAATGCCACCCGTGGCCAATCCCCTGATCCTCGCCGTCGAGGAGGACCCGACGGCCCTACAGGCGGTCGAGCAGGAGCTGCTCGAGCGCTACGCGCGCCGCTATCGGGTTGTGTGCGTCGACTCGTCGGAGGAGGCGCTCCGGCTCCTCGAGGAGAGCGCGGCCGAGGAGGAGCTGGTAGCGCTCGTGCTGGCCGGACGCGAGCTCACCGGGATGACGGGCGGCGAGCTCCTCGCCCGCGTGCGCCGGCTTCACCCTCAGGCCGAGCGTGCGCTGCTCGTCGAGTGGGGTGGGCTCGCGGAGTGGACAACGGGCGCCGCGGTCTTCGACTCCATCGCCCGCGGTGACGTCGACCGCTTCCTCCTCCACCCGTCCGCACCGCCGGACGAGCTCTTCCATCAGGCCGTCTCGGGCTTCCTGCTCGAATGGGCGGAGGCCCGGCGCATAGCTCCCCATACGATCCACGTCGTCGGCGAGACCTGGTCCGGGCGGGCGTACGAGCTGCGGGACGTGCTCGGGCGCTGCGCCCTGCCGCATGCGTTCTGCCTCGCCGACTCGGCCGAGGGCCGGAGCATCCTGGCGAACGCAGGGGTGGACTCGGGTGCAGGGCTCCCGCTCGTCGTCTTCCCGGACGGAACGTTCCTCGTCAACCCCAGCGACGCCGATCTCGCGCGGGGTGCAGGCTCGTCAGTGGAGCCTGCGCGGAGCGAGTTCGACGTCCTGGTCGTGGGTGCCGGCCCGACCGGGCTCTCGGCGGCCGTCTACGGAGCCTCCGAGGGCTTCAGCACCCTCGTCGTCGACGAGGGCGGCCTGGGCGGGCAGGCAACGTCCAGCTCGCTCATTCGAAACTACCTCGGGTTCCCCGACGGGATCTCGGGCGGACGCCTGGCCCAGCAGGCATACGCACAGGCGTGGCTCCTCGGGGCGAGCTTCGCGTTCATGCAGGAGGTGACGAAGCTCGCGCAGGACGGCGACCGGCTCGTCATCGACCTCTCGGCGAGCGGACGGGTCAGCACCCGTGCGGTGATCCTGGCCAGCGGTGCGAGCTACCGCAGGCTCGGGATCCCGGCACTCGAGGCGTTGAGCGGCGCCGGGGTGTTCTACGGCGGCTCTGCGTCCGAGGCGCCGGGCATGGCAGGCCGCGAGGTCTACGTCCTCGGCGGAGCGAACTCCGCGGGGCAGGCGGCCCTGCACCTCTCCAGCTACGTCCGGCGTGTCACGCTGGTGGTGCGTGCCGATTCGCTCGGCGCAGGGATGTCGCAGTACCTCGTCCGCGAGATCGAGACCTCGCCGGAGATAGACGTCCGCCTCGGAACGGAGGTCGTCGGCGGCGGCGGTGACGGGTGGCTGGAGCACCTCGTCCTCCGCGACAACGCGAGCGGGCGCGAGGAAACGGTTGCGGCCGACGGGCTCTTCCTCATGATCGGGGCCCGCCCACGGACCGACTGGCTGCCCGCCGAGATCAGCCGGGACGACCGAGGGTTCGTTCTCACGGGCGCCGACGTCCAGGACGACCCGGCCTGGCCGCTCGAGCGCAGTCCGTATCCCCTGGAGACGAGCATGCCCCGCGTCCTCGCCGCGGGCGACGTTCGGCAAGGCTCGGTCAAGCGGGTCGCATCTGCGGTCGGCGAGGGGTCGATCGCCATCCAGCTCCTCCACCGCCTGTTCGCGTACGACGGGATTCGTCGCCTCGATCCGACCGACGCGAGCGTCCCGGTCGAGCGCTGACCCTAGTCGACGTCGCTCCGAGGCGGATCGAGAACGGCTGCGCCGGCGGAGCCGAACGGCTTCGGTCGTCGCGGCTCTCGAACCCCGGCAGCCGGCGAGTCGTCCGGGCCGGGCTCGCCGGGGCCGGGCTCGCTGCCGATTCCGAGTCGCCGAAGAAAACGCCGAACGCGGCTCTCTCTTCGGTGCGGTCTCTCTCGTCTCACCGGATCGATGGTAGCGCCGTCCGCCGTTCGGGCTGGCTTCACGCCGCGTGGGAGAGCCGCAGCCCTGCCGCGGCGCTCAGGCCGCCGCTTGCTGCACCGCGCGCGTCGTGACCTCTACATACAGCTCCGGCATCTGCAGCTGGGGCATGTGGGCTCCGCCCTCGATGGTCTCGCGGGTGGCGCCAGGGATCAGCTGCGCGAGCCGATCGCTTACGGGCGAGAACAACGGCGAACTCTCGGAGCCATCCGTCAGCCGCACCGGTATGCCCACTAGCGCCAGCGCATCCTCGTCGATGCTGACTTGGTCGGGGTCCTGTAGCTCGTCCAGGAAGGTAGGAGCGTTCTGTACGAATATCGCCCTTGTCTCCGGCGGCAGCTGGTCCTCCCACGCACCAGGACCGAAGGCGACCTCCTCGACGAACTCCCGTGCTGCCCCCTCGTGATCGCCCTCGGCGATCCGCCTGCCGACCGCCGCCAAGCTGCGAGCGTTCTGCTGCAGGATCGCCTGGCTTTCAGCGTCACCCTCGAGCAGGCTCCAGAGCGGCGGCTCGTGACAGGACAGCGAGCGGAAGACATCCGGGCGCCTGGTCGCGAGTCGCAGGGCAATGTTGCCGCCCCACGAGCTCGTCACCACGTGCGCGGGCGCCAGCTCGAGCGTCTCGAGCAGCGCAGCGAGATCATCGCCGTCCTGATCGACGCTGCCCGGCATGTCGGGGCGCTCGCTCCGGGAGTGGCCCCGGCGGTCATACACGAGGACACGAAAGGACTGGGCGAGGCCGGGGACCACGAATCGCCAGTTCGTCGCGTCGCCCCATGAGCCATGGACCAGGACCAGCAGCTCGCCTTCGCCGTGGAGCTCGTAGTAGAGCCTGACGCCGTTGACCTCTGCCTCGGACATGCGCTCTCCTCCTAGCTCTCGGACCCGTTGAACGGTATCCGAGCCGGCACGCCGCGACATGAGGCGAGGGGGCTGCCACTGTGCTCGGGGCGGCCCCCTGCCCACAATCAACTCTCAGGCCGTCGGAATCTCTCCCGGTGCCGGCGGACGAGGATCGGGATCGCCCCGTTCGGGCGGACGATCCGGCTCGTCGTCAGGCGTCGAGGGAACGCTCTCTTCATCTGGCTCCGGGCCACCCGGCTCGGCGGGCGCCGGAGCGTCGGGATCAGTCGTTGGACGAGTTGCCATCGTCGGTCGGCTCGCTATCGGCGGTAGATGCCGATGCTGCCGGTCAGTAGAAGAACGATCAAGATGATGATCAAGATCCAGAGCCACAGCGCCATTGCCTCTCTCCCTCCGTTGAGATGAGGCGGGATATACCCGTGAGCGAGTCGGCTCTAACCCCAGGTTCGTCTTGACGTTCGTGACCAGGCGCTCGGCGGGATGGAGCGTACCGGGATCGAACCGGTGACCTCCGGCTTGCAAAGCCAATCCCGGCATGACGACACGCAACGACCAACGACGACTGGCGGCAGCAGCCATGCGGGCTGGCGGGCCATCGGTGCGTCCCGAGGCCGCATGGTTCCATCGGCCATTTCTGGATCGTTTGGGCACCTATTGGGCATTGCGCCGAGCGGTCTGCTTCGACGTGCTTGGGCCGCCCGACCCGAGGCGCTTCGCTGACCCGAGCGGGGCTCGACCTCACACGTCGGCGCGTGCTGGAGGAACCACTCGTGAACTGTCTCAGGTGATGTCTTCGATGATGCGGATGAGTTCGTCGGTGCGGTAGCCCTGGCTGCGGGCGAAGTGGACGAGCTCCTTGGCCCGCTGGACGACGGCTCCGCGCTCGGGTGTCGCGGCGACCGAGATGCCGCGTCCACGGCGGAACTCGAGCAGCCCCTCGTCGCGGAGCAGGCGCAGGGAGCGCAGCACCGTGTTGGTGTTGACCCCGAGGATGGCGGCGAGGTCCTTGGCGGGTGGCAGGCGCTCGCCGGGCTTGGCCTCGCCCTCGGCGATGGCGCGGCGGATCTCGGCCGCGACCTGCTCGTGGAGGTCAATCGGTTCGGCGCGGTCGACCTTGACATTCAACATGACGCTACCCATAATAGCTTCATCTACCAAGGGGTGCCACCATGACCATCACCACACCTCACCGCCCATCCGCCCCAGACGTTATCCATGATTCCGGCGATCCCGATCCGCTCGACGCCGCTGATCGAAGAAGCGCGCACCGGTACCGACCAGCCTGACGATCCCGAGGCGCTGATCGAGGAGGCCAGGCAACGCACACGGCGCAGACGGCGCACCTACGCGACCGCCACGGCCGTGCTGGTGCTGATCGGAGTCTCGCTATTCATCGTCTTCGGGCGCTCCGGGCCGTCGCTGAGCGCCTCGTCTGGGCTCCCCACCCCGGCGGGCGCTGCCAACCAGGACGAAGCAGCGACTGTCATCGCACACGACGTGAGGATGCATTGGGCCTGGGTACTGGCCTACGCCGATGGGCGAGTGATCTGGCAATTCGACGGCCTCACCGGGGTGAGCGGCAGCCAGCTGTTCGAGCGACACCTCACGCCAGAGGGCGTAGACCTCGTTCGATCAGGAGCCATTCCGCCAAGCACCCTCCTAGATGAAGCGTCAGTCTCCTCGTGTGCGCCGGGAAAAGCGGTCTGCCCGAGCAACCTCTCAGTGTTGCCGGCACCGAGGAACCCCTCGGCGGTGCCGGCAGGCACCTGGGCCGACTCAGAGATCAGCACCTACGAACCCTCCAGGTGGGCGATCGACGCGCTGTCTGAAGCCGAGATAGCCCGCTTCCCAGCAGCGGCCCAAGCCCTCTTGCGAGGTGCAGAACGAGCCACCTACAAGAACGTCTTCCTCCTCTATCCAGACGAACCCCCGCCCAGCTGGACCAGGAGCGTCGAAGTCTTCGAGTTGACCACCGCAGAGGTGCGCGCCCTCTACGCGGCTCTCATCGAAACGGGCATACCAGAGGTGAACGCCGCGCAAGCGGCAATCATCGATGGCCGCACGCCGTTCGTTCCTCCCGACTTGATCAGCCCTGAGGGCCAGACGCTCCGGCCGTACCCCATCCTCCCGCACGGAGAGACGATCGCGTTTTTCGGGTGATCCACAACACCCCGATCCGACACCGCTAGCCGGGGCAGACGGGCCGCTAGACGGGCCGCCTCCTGGCCCAGCGAAGGGAATCACCTTGCCTCCGGGCTCCGAGAGCGCGAGAGGCGGCAGCGTCATGCCCGGAAGGCCCTTCCCGGCATCCGGCTGCGACCGTAGAGGCCTCTGCGAGGCCGATGGAAGGGAATCATCCTTGCTGGCAGCGTAGCCTCCCAGAGCGCCCGATCCGGCCGAAAAGCGCGGGGAGTTTCGCGCCTCGCTCTCAGGGTGAGTCGGTCGGGATCATCTGACGTGCAAATGGCGTCGATTTTTGCGTGAATGCGCGGGGGCAGGAACGACTTTTCGACGCAGGTTGGTAGAGATGATCGCCCCCCTCCCCAGAGGTGTCGCGAGATACCTCTGAGGTCGAATCGCGACGGTCCGAGTCGGTCACGCTCGGTCGGTCTGACTCCCCGCATGGTTTACGTAAACCATCCCGCCTGGATCGTTTGGGCACCTACTGGGCACAGGAGGGAGACGAGCAAGCGGCCGAGGACCCCGTCAAGCCGTTTGCCTGAGCGGATGGAGCGTACCGGGATCGAACCGGTGACCTCCGGCTTGCAAAGACAGCAGCCTAGCTCCCCGAAGTACCCTGAACCTCCTCGGATTCCGCTTTACTACTGGCCTTGAACCAGGATGCTTCCCCGATCCTCCCCTCACAATTCACTGCTCCCATGATCTCTGACCCCCTCCAGACCCCCTGCGAGTCTAGGAGACTAGAAGCCGACGAACCGATGGTACGCGTAAAGCGTGTTCTCGCACTGGCCGTGGTTCATCGCCCAGTACTCCGGGAACGGCCAGGGCGGTGGCTCGAAGAAGAAGAACGGGTATGTGACCGTGATGAACTGTCCGAGCGGCGGGACGAAAATCCCCTCCTCGAGCCGCGTGCACTGCTCGTCGATCGAGATCAATGGGCTGTTCGGATCTGCCGGGTTCGCGGGGAGCCGGAACGCGGCGACGTCGCGGTTCAAGTTCCCTACGCAATCGCCGTAGCTCGAGTAGAGATCGGGCCGGATATTGACGATGTCCCTGCACACGTTCGCGGGTGTCGCGAGGAGCCGCTTCGGCTTGGCCGCCTGCGTCGTACCCAACCCAGCCGTCAAGGCGATCGTCGCCGCGGCGACGACAAGCATGAGCTTCCTCATCTTGCTCTCCTTCCGGTGCGTGTACCAGATGAACTCGACAGCGAAGTCCCGGAGCACGCGGTTGACTCACGGGCGCGCGGCTCAGTTCGGCGGCCGCTGCTGGGTAGAGCGCGCACCGCTTCCCTCCTTCACTCGAGCGCGGGGCCGCTGGCGTCCTGGGCAACGCATGGTAATACGCGGATCCAGGCGGAGCAAGGCGCTCGGCTGTCGGCCGCCGCGCTACCCCCTCCTGCGCTATTCCGCTTCCCATGCGGGGATCCCGGGGCGCCCTCCTGACTGCATATCCGTTGGACGGCGGTATGGTGTTGGCGTCCAGAAAACGCCCCGGCGCGGCTGACACCGCCCGGGGACCCGTCCAGCGGCTGCGCGTGGGGGGACATGAGTTCGTCGGCGATCTCCCGGCCTCGCGCGTTCATTCCCGGCGCCGGAATAAGCGCCGGAGAGTCGGCGATGCTGTTCCCGGGGTGGGCGGCTGACGAGAGTCGCGGGGCGGCCGTTCGATTCGCCATACACCGTCAGCGTAAGCAGCCGACCGGCCGCGCCCGCGTGTTGGGCTTGGGTTACGCGCTTCGTTGCAGCTCGCGTCGACGAGCGTACCACTGCTCAAGCCGAGGGCGCGCCCAGCGCCAAACCCTCGGTGCCACCGCCATCGCGATAGCCAAAAGCAACCTGTTGCGTATCTTCATGGGGGCAATTTCCCCATAGCTACGAGCGGGCAAACCCAAAAGGAACGGCCCGGACAACAGGGAGAGTCCGGGCCGCCCAACAACACGAACACCGCAAATCCGGTGTCACCCCCAGCCCATCCCGCCCGGGTGATCCCCAAACCATCGCGGCCACCTGACACGTAGGACGGCCGGGAACGGCGACAACGGGAAGCGGCTGCGGCTGCGCTCTCCCCGCGTCTCCTGAAGCCTACGGCCCGCGTCACGCCGTTCACCTGTTCAGGCTGGTTGCCGAGCGAAGGTCCTTCCGGGACCTGGCCGTCCGCGTCTGCTCTCCGTCTTCGAGTCGAGCCCCCGCGTCAGGGCTTTTCCTGCCCGCTCGCTCACGAACCTCCAAGCCGGGGAAGGCACAGCCCGTTCTACCCGGGCTGGCACTTCCCGCCAATTCGATTGGCGCTTCCCTCGGCGGTGGAGTTGAACACTAGACAGCGACATCCTGGATCTGCTCGGGTGTCAGGGTGCCGTCTCTCCCAAACGCCCAGCCAGCATCTTGGAATACCTGTGCCCCGGCTTCGGCATCGCCTTCGCCGGCGGCCGTCTCAGTGTCTTCCGGAGCGATCGCGGCGATCGTCGATTGCGCGGGCGTAGTCTCCTCCCCGCCTCCGCCCGACTCGCCTCCCCCGCAACCGGCCAAAATGAGGCTCCCACCAACCACCGACCCAACCCAGCTTAGTTGCTCTTGTCACAACATTGGACGTTGCTCGCCTTGGGTGCAGCGGTCAACGGTCCGATAAGGAGTCTGCCCTTCGCCTCCAACACGATCCGGCGCAACGTCGGTGCGGAGAAGCCCTGAGCCGAGAGCAGGGTCGCGTTGGACGAGTCGCTAGATCCTTGGCTGCGCGATCGCTCTCAGCTGAGTGCTCCGCGGTACGACTAGCGCGGCATCACTCAGCGGTTAACACGCGGGGTTTGTGACCGCCGGAGGCTGCATCGGGACGGTTCCACCCTTGGCGGGCACCGGCCTCTGCCTGTCAGCGGCACACCGCCACTCTGTGGATGACGGAACGGGAGCCGCCAGCGGGCTCCGCCTGAGTCCTCGATCACAACGTCGCGAACGACGGCTGCGAGGGAGAGCCGAAGGCACCAAGCGACGGTTCGTCCGCCGCGCTAGCCCTTGCCTTGGGAGAGCGGATCGTGCTCGAGTAGGTCGAGGAGTTCGCCGATGCGGTGATCGGCCTGGGAGGGGTGGCGCATTCTGGCGGTACGGTCGACTGTGTATCGGGTGCGCCGGCCCACTCGTTCGCGGGTGACGAAGCCGGCGTCAGCGAGGTCGCTGACGATTCGTTGGGCTGCCCGTTCGGTAATCCCGACACTCTCGGCGATGTCGCGCAACCTCACGTCGCCCTGCCGGGCAATGCACAGCAAGACCTGGGTGTGGTTGGTGACGAACCGCCAAGGCTTTCCGTCGCTACCACTTGACATAGAGGAAATCTTTATCATAAATTCTGTTTCGCGCTTAATCTCACAGGATAGCACTGTCGTTGGAGGAGGTCGATCGTGGATGTACGCACTACCGAGATTCTCGTGGCGGTGGCACCCGTATCCTGAGAGTTGCCGGCGAGCTCGACATGAATACCAGCCCCATGTTCCAAGAGGAGCTCCAGGCGGTGATCGAACAGCCCTTCGACTGGCTGCTCGTCGATCTGACCGACTGCGACTATCTCGACTCGAGCGCCATCCACGTCCTCTTCCAGGCTGAGCGAAATCTCGACGGGCGTGCAGACAAGCTGGCACTGATCATTCCCAGCCCCCACCAGCGCAGGTCTTCGAACCGCTTCCAGATAGGCAGCGGGGATTCGATGGGTCAAGCAGCCGCAATACGGCTTACAAAGGAGGAGCCGTGAAGATGCATGGGGTTAGCACCGGTCGCATTGACGTGTCCTGGTATGACACTGACATCACCGTCATCGCGCTGGCCGGAGAGCATGATCTGTCAACCAGCGAAGGGATCTGGCGTGAGCTGGAGTTGGCGATCCGGGCACGGCAAGCCGTGATCGTTGACCTCTCCGACGCCGAGTTCATCGACTCGTCCGTGATACATCAGCTCGTGAAGGCCGACAGGCTCGCCCGCAGTCAGGGAACGCGCGTCGCTTTGCAGCTGGAGACCGCTCCGGTCGTCCAGCGAGTGATCCAGGTCACTGGCCTCGAGCAGCATTTCGTGATCGCGCACTCGCGTGAGCTGGCGATAGCCGCAGCGCGTGGGCCGAGCTGACATAGAGGGTGCCGGGTCCCTCCACGCATTGGCGCCACAAGCCCGGGGAATGGTCTCCTCCGCCTCGCGCACGTACGCGAGTATGAGGCGAGGGTCTTGATGGTCGTGAGGCGAGGGTCATACTACGGCGACCTGAGCATCTCGTCACACAAAGGCTTGGTTAGGTGGGGTGCTAACCGGAACGCAAATCATCCGACCCCCTCCCCGCTGAAGAGTCTCGAGGCGACGCGTCCTTCTTGGTGGCGGCCCACGGTCGCGAGGCAGGCCCAATGGTTCCTGCGCGAGCGAGCCCGACTAAACCGGCCGCGGGCTGCCCCGGCGCGATGACGGTCGCCGCGCTGCCCGTCTGCGTGAGGGCGGGCGGGGCTTCCTAGGCCGGAAGGGACGCAAGCGCCTGGCGCAAGCAGTCTTCCGGCGTGTTGCCAGACGCCCACGGGAGGCCCATGCGGGTCCAGACACCTCCCGGTATTGGTTGGGTGCCGGTGACGGCCTTGTCTTCGTAGTAGACGGCGAACCACTGTTTGCTCGTCGGGCTCTGATGAAGGGCACGCATCGTCTCGATACGGAACTGCCGCCCGGCGGCTAACGCATGTACCACCGGTCCGACCTCAAACAACTCGCTGACGTTGGCTGGCGGAGTGAGGTTGAGCGCCATCGCCTGCTCCTTTCCCGTCGAGTGGCAGCAGCGTAGACCGTCCGACTGAACAGGTGCGTTCGTGATCGCCCTGGTGGCCAGCCCCCGCTGCTGCGGGTTAAACAGCGTCATCAGATCGGGATCGTAGGGCGGCAGGTAGCCAAGACTCTCGTCCTCGATTCGCCCGACTGGGGTGCAGCGCGGGTCCCTCCACTGGGATGCATGCAGCAGGTGATAGGGGATCATTGAGGCCAAGCCCTGCAGCTTCTCCTCGTAGACGGCCGTGCTCGCCGGGCCGGATGCGCTGCATGCTTTGGTCAGTTTTCCCACGTTCCATGTCATGACCTTGAACACGCTGCGACTCCTCCCGCCCAATCGAACCCGGGACTGCACAACGGAGGCCGCGCCCGCGCTAATCCACGATTACGGGAAGAGCGCCGCATGTCAACTCGACGAAGCTCGACAAATCGTCGAATGGGCGCCCACAATCTCGAGCAGGGAGCTGCACGCAGATGCCGGCCTCGCGGAGTGCGTGCTCGAACATGCCAAACCGTTGGTTCCATGTCGCAAGACAGAGGGTCGCTGACTGCAGGAGGTCGCATGTGCCGCAAGACTTATCCGCTCGAACGAAAGTTCTCATGAACGGAATCGCTCTCGGTGAGTCGCCCCGCTGGCACGACGGGCGTCTCTGGTTTGCCGACTGGGTCGCGTTGACCTCCGCGAACTCGGTCGAGAGATGTGTGTCGACGTGACCTCTCGCAACTCAACGCAGCGGGTAATGGCGGTCGCGGCTCTCACTCGGGTAACTGCCGAACTCGAGGCTGATCTCTGGCCGGCCGAGAGGCTTGGCGGGCTAACCGAGGCGCTCGAACGCCTCGGAGCGCAGCAGCCGACGGGCGCTGAAGCCGCCTGGACTGCTTCGACAACGGCGGGTTCTCGCCCTCTCCTTCCTTCTCGACGTTTCCGACTCGCGCGAGGCGTTCAGCCGAGGGGAGAAGCTCCGCGACGCGGCGCTCGGAGACGCAGCGGTGGCTTCCCCCACAGGTGCCTGGCGCGTCGTCTCCGTGGTGTTCCCCAAACCCGAAGCCCGTTGATGTCACATCACCGACTGGGCACGCGGGCTGAGCGTAGAGCCTAAAGAGAGCTGAGGGACCCTGAGTTTTCTGGAGGCTGGGAAGCAAGGCTTTGACCTGGGGGAAGGAGATGCTCGGGCAGCGAGGAAGTACGCCGATGAGTTGCGTGGCGCGCGGTCGGGTGGTGTTCGAGTCCGGGCCGTCCGATCGCGGACGTCGCTCGCGATATCGGTATCCACAAGTAGGCGCTTCGCGATTGGGCGGACTCCGGCGCGATTAGCGCGCGGCTTGGACGTGGGCGTGCTGCGGCTCGGCGGGCTAGCGATGCTTGAAGCGTGCTGCTTCGTCGGAGCCGCGGGTGGCGTCGCCGGCGCTGTACGAATGAGCGCCGGCGCCCGCTAGCGTGCCGCGATCGACGATCAGGTATTCCTCGCGTATCGGGCGACCATCAAACCAGCACTCCAGGATCTCGCGCACTCCGGCCGCATAGCGGGCTTGCGCGGACAGAGACGACCCCGACACGTGTGGTGTCATCCCGTGGTGGGGCATCGACCGCCAGGGATGATCCCTGGGAGCCGGCTGCGGAAACCAGACGTCTCCGGCATACCCGGCAAGCTGGCCGCTTTCCAGCGCCCGCGCGATCGCATCGCGGTCGCAGATCTTGCCGCGGGCAGTGTTGACGATGTACGCGCCGCGCTTCATCTTGGCGATGAGGGCGTCGTCGAAGAGGTGCTCGGTCTCAGGATGGAGGGGCGCGTTGATCGTGACCACGTCGCAGACACGCACCAGCGACTCGGCGTCCGGGTGGTAGGTCACGCCGAGCTCGCGCTCGACCTCGTCCGGGAGTCGGTGTCGATCGGTGTAGTGCAGTCCCACCTCAAACGGCTTCAGCCGCCTGAGGACAGCGGAACCGATCCGGCCGGCAGCGACTGTCCCGACTTGCATTCCCTCGAGGTCGTATGACCTGGCGACGCAGTCGGCGATATTCCATCCGCCCTTGACGACCCACTGATAAGACGGGATGTAGTTGCGCACCAGCGACAGAATCATCATCACCACATGCTCGGAGACGCTGACGCTGTTGGAATAGGTGATCTCGGCGACGGTGATCCCACGCTCGATCGCCGCTTCCAGATCAACGTGATCCGAGCCGATCCCCGCCGTGACAGCCAGCTTCAGCGCCGGCGCCTTCGCGATCCTCTCAGCCGTCAGGTAAGCAGGCCAGAACGGCTGCGAGATGACGATCTCAGCGTCCGGGAGCTCTTGCTCGAAGACCGAGTCCGGCCCGTCCTTGTCCGACGTGACAACAAACGCGTGGCCGCGTTGCTCAAGGAACCGCCGCAACCCGAGCTCCCCGGAAACGCTGCCCAAAAGCACACCCGGCTCGAAGTCGATCCGCTCGGGGATCGGCGTAGTCTGACCGTCGTAGTAGCGCTCGATCCTAGGAATCGCGTCTCGCGCGTACGACCCCGGATACCCGTCAACAGGATCGTCGTACAGGACACAAAGAACCTTTGCCACCTCTGCCTCACCCTCCTCGCCCGCGCCCTGGCATGGCCCGCGCATTCTAGACCTCTCCTGCTCTAGCGGCCCCTAGCGGCGCCGGGGTACCGATACCGGTACTTCCGAAACGCGAAGGACCAGGGACTTTTCGTCAAACCAGGCGGGCATTCGCGCAAGCATGGCTTCGAAAGCCGGTGGACGAGCGTGATCGGGAAACACGAATCGGGAATTGGCTTGCCTTCAGTGCAATTGGAACGTGCCACTGAGCGTTTCGGTGCCTCTGCCGCCAGGGGCGCAGAATCGAGAGATCACAAGTCGATCTCCTTCTGCGCCGCATCATCCGCAGCGCGCACACCGCAGAAATCCCCCTCCGTGTCGCGCTGCCTGTAGGCCGACTCGCCCTCGGCGACCACCGCGCCGCAAGCCAGGACGGTGCAGCGGACGCTCCCGACCAGCACCTCCGCTGACTGCCAGCCGCGCGGGCCGGCGTAGCGCCACTCGCCGAGGCGGTAATCCATCGCCTGAGTGTAAGCTTCGTGATCGATCTGCGAGCCGCACGGATGTCTTCCGGCGATCGTCGGCTCCCCCCTTTCCTTCACGTTCACCTCGCTGACGTCCGCACATGGAGATGGTCGGGGGCGTGCGGACCGCCAAGACTCATGTCCGCCAGCAAAAAGCGGCTCCTTGCCTCAGTTCGCGAGGTTGGAAGCAAACGGCAGTGCGGCGGTGAAGGTCGAGGGCCTCGATAATCCCGACGTGCAGGAGGCGATTGTCAGGGGGCGGGTGCGGACCGCGCGGGTAGCCCGGCTCGCGACGACCGACCCGGACGGGCGCCCGCACCTCGTACCGATTGTCTTCGTCCTCGATGGCCAGACGCTGTACTCGGCCGTCGACGCGAAGCCGAAGCGCTCGCGCAGGCTTCGCCGCCTTGCGAACGCCCGCGAGCGGCCTGACGTGACCGTCCTTGTCGACCATTACGAAGACGACTGGGGCCGACTCTGGTGGGTGAGCCTCCGCGGACAGGCGCGGGTGCTCGATACGGGAGAGGAGGCCGAGCGGGCCCTCCGGATGCTCGTCGATAAGTACGAGCAGTACCGACGCGAACGTCCTGGCCGCCCGGTGCTCGCCGTCGACATTCTCGAGTGGCGCAGCTGGGACGCCCTGGGCACTGGGCGCGAAAGGGGTTCGGTAGGGTCGGGTGCTGTTGGAACACGACCCAACGCCACCCCTCCTCACCCCCGGGAGGAGTGGGAGTCCTCCGCCTAGCGCGCGTACCTGTCTAACTAAGTAAGCGAGCACCCTCCCCGGGGTGGCCGGCACTCTTCTTGCCATCCCGAGACATCTCGTCACACAAAGGGCTGGTTAGGTGGGGTGGTGCTGGAACGCAAATCATCCGACCCCTCCCCGCCGAAAAAATGCCGAGGCGACGGGTCCCGCCAGGCCCACGCCAAGCCCGGAGAAGTGTGAGCCCTCTGCCTCGCGCGAGTACGTATGTAACTAAGCGACGAGGCTTCCCGTGGGCGGCTGGCGACTTCGCCCACCGTCCGCGGGGCTGGACGCGAAAGGGGTTCAGTAGGGTCGGTGCTGTCCGAACGCGACCCACTGTCACCCCTCTTCTGCGCCTCGGGAGACAGGGTTGGGTAGGTGGGCTGAAAGCCGAGTGCCGGCCCCTCCCCCTGAAACGTTTCGAGGCGCACCGGCCGGGAGTCCCATCCTTGAGGCCGCTCTCGACGTTGAGCCCCTGGCGGACCCGCGACAGCAGACGCGGATCGGTGACGACGGCCTGCCCGAGCGCAGCGTCGCTGGGCGCGAGAACGATGGCGAGGACGGCGGCCTCGGCGATACTAAGGTCCTCTCGTCCAGATCGCCCACACGCAACTGCTGGAGGTGCTGGCACTACCGGCAACAGCACGACGTCGAGCACATCGCCCTGCACGAAGAGGAACCGCTGTTCTGGACGTACAACGACGAGCTCGACATCGCCTTGTACCTGTACCCGGGTGACCGGATCTCCGACTTGCCGATCCGGTTGGCGACCGCGACCTGACCGAGCGGGAGGCCCGCTACCCAGGAGTCCGCAAAGTCTCCGTAGGTTGAAGAGTTGCCCTCGATGCGCCGTCGATCAGCGTTACCGCGTCGCTTCCGCGTATCGCTCCAAGGCACCGCGAAGGTCCGACGCGTTCTCCGTCAACTCCTGGGTGACCGAGCCGGGCACCAAGTGTCCTGCGCGGCGGTGGGTCGCCGCTTGTCCGAAAGCCGTGTGTCGCCGCTGGGCTAGCAGCCTGATGTGATCACTCAGGCTCTCATTCAAGGACGTCAGCCACCGCTCCGGGCTCGGGCCGGCTGCCAGCGTCGGCTCGCAGGCCCTGCGCCACGTTTGTGTTCTGCTCGGCATCGAACCTCCATCCGTTCGAACGCCGACAAGCTGCAGAAACTTCACTTATGTGGCGCTTGTATCAAGCATAGCCGCAGATACGCGCCATCGCTTAATTTGCGGGCCCAGCGGATCCTGACGCGGCTCGTCGAATACGCCAGGAAGACGGCCACTGATGCGCGATGCCGCTCCAGAGATGTGCTTGAACGACCAACCGCGCGCCAGAGGTCAAGACGCTCCTCGGCGGGCGTCGCTGAACGCTATCCGAATGTTGGCACCCCTCCGCGCCAGCAGACCATGCCCGAGGACGCCCTCCCGCGTCCACGCACCCGGGAGGGCCGCCTGTTCACTTGGTGCTTGTCGTGACGTAGGATCGTCCCCTCTGCGGTCTGCGAAGGAGGAGCCCGATGGGTATTCACGCCAAACGTCTCCTGGTCTCGGCTGCCGCCCTTGCGGCAACGGTCGCCGGTGCACTCGCGCCGACGTCCGCCGGAGCGGCGGTGCTGGTGGTTCCGACGTCCTTTCCCACGATCCAGGCAGCGGTTGACGCGGCAAGCTCCGGCGACCGGATCAGGGTGCTGGCAGGGACGTATGTCGAGCAGGTATCGATCACCAAGGACCTGGCGATCACGGGCTCGGGTGCCGGCTCGACGATCATCCGAGCGCCAGCGATCCTCGCTCCGGGCCTGGACGACGGCAACTCGATCGTCGAGATCGGCAACGGCGCATCCGTTGCGATGTCGCGCCTCACGGTCAGCGGGCCAGGTTCCGGGACGTGTGAGGACGGCGCGCTCGAGGAGGGCATTATCGTTCTCGAGGGAGGTCACCTCGACCTGCGCTTCGCTGCGGTCAAGCACATCCACGACACGCCCATCGCCGCCTGCTTCCGCAGCGGCGACGCGATCCAAGTCGGCGTTCCCACGGGCTCGGCGTCCGCGACGATTCGCTACTCGTCCATAAGGGACTACCAGAGCGTCGGAATCGTCGTCATAAACGCGGGCTCGACCGCGACGGTCACGCACAACGTGGTCACTGGCCCGGCGGCCGAGGTGTCGACGGATGGCATCGAGCTGGTTCTCGGTGCCGTCGGCACGATCTCCCACAACGTCGTCAGCGGCAACATCTGTGTGGCCGGCGACCCCGACTGCGGGCCTGATTTCTTCACCCAGTTCCAGCATGCAGGGATCGCAGCCGGCGCCGCCGGGACGACCGTTATCTCGCACAACCTGCTTTTTGGAAACCAGGTCGGCATGTATCTTTTCGAGTCCGCGCAGATCAGCCACAACATCCTCTGGAACAACTCCTACTTCGGGATGGCCCTGCAGGACGGCTCGTTCACAGCCAGACACGATCGCATCTCGGGCGGGGTCGGGGGCGTCGCGGTCATCGCGGCCTTCGCGGACACCCTGGCGGTGCTCGACCACGTGAAGATCGCCAGGACCTCGGGCCCGGCGGTGCAGGAGTTCGAATGCTGCGGATTCACGGCCACCACGATCGGGGGGCACTAGTAGGGGAAGGGTGCGTCCATGTAGGTGCCCGCGCCCTAGCCTCACCCTTCGCCGCGCGTGCCCGTCGCCAAGGTCCCCCTAGGCCGACGAAGCGTGTGCCCCCGGCTCGCGCGTTGCATGAAACTGAGCGAGGAACCCTTCAGCCAAGCCGGGAGGAGTGGGGTGGTTCGCCTCAAGCCAAGCCAGGAAGAGTGGGGTGGTTTCGCCTCGCGCACGTACCGTGTAACAGTGCGATGACCGTCCCTGGGTGGCTGGCGCCCTCCCGCGCGACGTCCTGGG
Source organism: uncultured Thermoleophilia bacterium (assembly GCA_963819905.1). Taxonomy (GTDB): domain Bacteria; phylum Actinomycetota; class Thermoleophilia; order Gaiellales; family Gaiellaceae; genus CAWCQC01. The sequence continues at coordinate 35,712 of CAWFXP010000001.1, read as the reverse complement.
CACTGGCGCGGAAAGAGTTCAGTAGGTCGGGTGCTGCTTCAACGTCACCCCAAGCAACCCCTCCCGCCTGAAAGATCTCGAGGCGCGGGTCCCTCTCTGTCGGGCCACCGCGAATTCCAAACGTGTGCCTCGCTGGACGACGGGTCACCTCGGGTGAATTCTCACTCTCATCGTGCGTTTGAGGATTCTTCGTTTCCGGGGAAGCTCTTTACATGGCGCATGAAGTTGCCTTGACGACCAGTTCTCTGCGCTTGGCGCTCGGAAGCCGGGCAGCGCGATGAGTGTTGATCCTGGGCGCTGCCTCGCGATCTACCTCCAGGATCATTTCGCGGGGTCGGAAGGTGGTGTTCGGCTGGCAGCAAGAGCTGCTCGCGAGCACCGATCCGGCGAGCTCGGGCGCTTCCTCGAGTGGCTCGTACAGAGCATCCGCGAGGATCAAGACGTCCTGCGACGGATGATGGTCGCGCTGGACGTGCAGCCGAGTCAGACCAAGCGGGTTGCTGTCATCGTGGGCGAGCTTGCTGGGCGCCTCAAGTCGAACGGTAATCCTCTCGGCTCCTCTCCTCTCACGCCGGTCGTCGAGCTCGAGACACTGACGGCGGGAGTGAGCGGCAAGCGGGCACTCTGGTTGACGCTCCGACAGTTGCCGGACGGGAGGCTAAACGGCATCGATTTCGAACCGCTGATTCATCGCGCCGATGATCAGCTGGCGGAGATCGAACGGCACCGTCTCGAGAGTGCTCGGCGGGCGTTCGACGTTCGGCCCCGACAAGGGGCCGGTCCTTTCATTACGGTCTGATCACCGAACGTCCTGATTCGCGTCCGTTAGGCGAGCCGGTTCACGCGTAGGCGGTTCTCGGCGTCAGCCGTAACTCGGGAGAGGAGAGGGTCGCGAAACCGTGGCTTCCTCGGGCCCGCTGGCGCTTCGCGCGCGGGGTCTTGGGCACTGGCCGCGAAAGGGGGCTCGGTAGGTCGATGCTGCCCCGAATCGCGACCCAAAGCACCCGCTCTCCTGGGGGATTCTCGAGGCGCGAGTCCCTCTTACCGCCACGCACCGGCTCAGGAGCCTCGGCAGCGCGGCGGGTATTGGCCTCCTAGCCGGCCTAGCACGGCGGAATTCCCTCGTCTGCGCCCAATTGGGGAGGTCACAAAGTCGGCCGCCCAACGACCTACGACAAGCAGGTGTCGGTTAGAAGTCAATGGGCTGGCGCAGGCAGCCAGGGTGGCGACCTACTCCCCGATCGAATCCGCGACGAACCCGAGGTGTCAAATTAGACCCGCTGGCGGGTTGTCATCCCCTTTCGCGGGGCCCGGATCAGGTGCCTCGTCGGTTGCTCTCTGTCTCGACGTTAGCGTGTCCTCAGGATGGTCTTGCTTCAGGCCGGTGCGCGCACTGAGCTCGAAGTTGTATGCAGCGCCGAAGACGATCACATTCGCCATGAGGTACAGCCACACGAGGAGAAGGAAGGTTGTGCCGAGGACTTGGAGCGTGACGACGTCGCCCGTGACGTAGACGAATAAGGGAAGTGCCTGCAAGGTCAGTTCGAGAAGCGCGGCGCCGATGATCGCGCCGGGGATCACGTCGCGAACAGAGAGCCGTGCGTTCGTTAGGCGGTAGTAGGCGGAGACCAAGAAGAGGAAGAGCGCGAGAGTGGAGAGCGCGACAGTCAGAGCGATCGCAACCCCGCCGTTTCCGAAGACCGATGGTGCGTACCGTCGCAGCAGGTCGTATCCGAACGTACCTGTGATCAGACCGGCGACGAGGATCAGCAGTGCGGCTCCCATGTAGACGACGGCGACCGCCTTGCCGCGAAGAAACGCCCGGTTTGGTCTTCCGTAGATGATGTTGAACGCCGATTCAAGCGAGGAAAACAGCGACACGGAGCTCCACAGGAGCCCGATCGAGCCGATGATCGTCAGAGTTCTGGCGTTGTCCTGAACCGTACGCACGACTGAGACGATCTGATCCACCGACTGGCCGGGGAAGATGTGCTGCAGGTACGAGACGAGTGCGCTCGACGCGCTGACCTGTCCGGACAGCCCGAGTGCCGCGAGTGAGAGAAAGATCAGCGGCACGAACGATAGGAGCGCGAAGTAGGCGACCATCGCCGCTAGGTGCGTGCCGCGTCCCTCAAAAAAGCGCGAGGTAGCGGCAACGATCGGAAACGTACGGACACTGTGTCGCCTTCGCACGCCGATCACCCTGAGAAAGTAGCCGCGAAGGTCCCGCCAGGCCTGAGAGTGGACACCCGAGATGTGGCCGACGCCAGATCCCCCTGGGAGACTAGAGTTGGGATGCGGACATCGCTGGCGGGCGGATCTCCGCGCGCCTTACATTGAGCCCGTGATCGTGGCGGTGGGCGCGAAAGGGGTTCGGTTGGTGGGGTGCTCGTGGCACACGACCCAACGCCACCAGTGCTCCATCTACCACTACCCGAACATCTCGTTGCGCAAAGGGCACAGAGCGCTGGGTGCGATTGGACGAGGTGAGCTTCTTGCAGCAGATTGGCGCGATTCTGCCGTTCGGCGAAGGAAGTCAACTGGTGCGCTACACGCCGAAGTCGCCAGGCTGTTCCCTGATCTACGTCGGTTGATGGAAATCGTAAGCAGCCGCGTCGCATCGGAGGTCACGTGGCCGGTTCACGTAGCGTCACGTCTGCTCACGGCTCGCAGCAGCTGCCGCTCTAACTATGGGCGTCCAGCCGGATTGGGACCGGCGGTCGGGGTCGCACTCGCGTGAGTGCATCTGTGTCTCGCCGGCTATTCGGTGGCGTAGCTGGTCGCCCGGGAGCCTGTACGGGGTCTGTGCCCCGCTCGATGTACCGACGCAGGGTCGCGACAGCGTGCCACGGCGGGGGGTGGCGTGGTATTGGGAGTTTTTGGGGAGTTCGCCCTGCAACGCTGCGACGGTGGCACACCAAGTCAGGGAAACGCGGATCCAGGTTGATCCCAGCCGCCAGCTCGGGCTCCCTCGGCGAAACGCTGACTGCGCCCGAGCGCAGCCGGGCCGAATCGATCGGCCAGAATGACAGGCCGCATTGCTCCAAAGGCGAACGCGCGAGCTTGACGCTCGGCGAGGTCGCCCGGATCATGGGAGAGGCCGTGAAGGACATGTCCTACCGGTCGACGCCGGTCGGCCTCGAGGTCGGCCATATCATCCGCTGGTTCCGCAACGCGTCCGGAGCGGTCTTTCTGGCTGGTGGGTTCGTGAAGGTCGGCGGCTCCTCGCAGCCGTGGGCCGGGTGGGCGTCACGAGCGCTGCCGCCTCAGGAAGTCGAGCGTCGCGCGGTTGAAGGACTCGGGGTCCTCGTGCAGCCCGCCGTGGGACAGGTGCTCGAAGACCACCAGCTCGCTCCCGCCGATCTTGCTGTTGATCCGCTCGGCGAAGCGCGGCGAGCAGACGACGTCGCGCGCTCCGACGGTGATCAGGCTCGGAACCCCGATCTCGCCTAGAACCGGGGTCACGTCGTGCGCCATGGCCGCCTCGGTCTGGGCGAGGAACGCGTCCAGCGGCTGGGCGGGGCGGCTACGCACGAAGTCCGCCAGCGTGTCGGCGAACTCCGGCCGGCTGACGTACATCTCGGGCGTGAAACACAGCGGGAAGATGGCCTGGATCACGGTGTCCGCGACGCTCGGCAGCGTCGACGCGACCGTCCGCCAGAGCTCGACGATGGTCTTCAGATAGAGATCGCTGGTGTCCCACGCGCTGTGCAGCGAGAGCGAGCGGACGCGGCCCGGATGGCGGGCGGCGAGGTGCATGGCCACCGCCGCGCCGAGCGAGACGCCCGCAACGTGGGCCTGCTCGACCCCGATGGCCTCGAGGAAGGCAGCGACCTGGTCGGCATAGACCTCGGTCGAGTACGGTCCGGCGGGTTTGTCGCTCTCGCCCGTGCCAGGAAGGTCCACCGCGATGCAGCTGAAGTGCTCGCTGTAGGCCGGCAGCTGGAACGCATAGCAAGCGTGATCGGCGGACAGGTAGGGGATCAGCAGGAGCGGTTCGCCTTCTCCCTGCACCTCGTAGTTGATCGTGAGTCCGTCTACGTCAATCAGCGGCATGCTCGCCCCCTTCTTGCTGATGATGGCACTGCCCACAGCCTTGCCGACAAGCCAAGCCGCGAGCACTCGCGACTCACGGTACCCCTGCTACCAATCGGACGATAGCCCTCGAAGCCGTGCCGACGGATCACCCCCTGTGGCGACGGTCTTCGTCGACGGCGAGTTACCCTGCCAGCCTCTATTCCGCCGCGAGCCAAGCGAAGCGACCGCTGAACCGGCTGAAGGCCTGCCGGGTTGCGCGGGGCGTTCGCAATCGACCGTCGACGTTGCGGCTCAGTCCAATGAGCAGTCGTATGGACCCTCGCCAGGCGGCGTGGGGTCTGTGCCAGTGATCGCCCAGGCGAACACGAATGCCAGCGCGTCGATGTCGCAGTCCGATAGGACCGGATCTCCGAGATCGGGCCAGCCGTAGCCCATCAGATCGGTGCTCTCGAGCAGGTTGGTCGCGTGGCCGAGGCCAAGCGCGTGCCCGATCTCGTGGAGCGTCACCCAGCCTAGGTACTCCGGGTCGTAGGGATCTCGGTCGAGGCTTGGCGGCAGATCTGAACGAACCAGAATGTTCGGGCACTTGTGCTGGCCGCAGATCGCGTAGCCCCCGAAGACCACGCCACCGGCGGTCGGCACGAAATGGACGATGATGTCGGCCGCCTTCCGCTTGCCGCCGGTCACATCCGTCAGGGTGATCAGCCCGTCGAAGCATTCCTCCAGCGTCGCCGACCAGGTTCCGATCGCGGCGTTGATCGCCGCCAGCTGCTCTTCAGTCGCGCTGGGATGCGCTTGCACAGCGATGGTGAGATTCGTGTGGTCCCACCAATAGCCGGGGTAGTAATTGCTCAGGATCTCCAGTGCCACGGCGTTCGACTCGGGCAGGTTGCACGTGACCCCGTCTCCAGCGACAGCCTGTTCCTTCTTCGCTGCTAAAGCCGAGACGGGTGCGAGGAGCACAGCACAAACTGCAAGAGCGACGAGGCCCTTCACGAAAGTCATTGAAACCCCTCCTTGCGAAGCGCGGGAAGCAGCCCACGCTAACGGCCCGCTCACGAAAGTAGCTCTACTCAGCCCACTTCCACCAAGACTCGGCCGTCAAACCACGCTCCAGCGGCTCAAGGCCCTGTCCCAGATGGTTTCGGCAATCTCGACCCTGGGTCACCTGAGCTTGAGCCGACCGCCGTGTGGTACCCGCTCCGGCTCCTTCTCCGGGACAGATCTGCTCGCGCGCGTTCCTGTATAGCCGCGGGGCCCTGATCTTTGCCGGTTCGAGCACTGAATACGCCGCCCAGCCTCTCGCACCAGGCCGGAGAGGAGTGAGCTCTCCGCCTCGTGCGCGTGCGCGTCAAAGAAAGCGGGAACCTTCCTCGGGCCGGCTGGCGCCTCGCGCGCGGGGTCTTGGGCACTGGGCGCGAAAGGGGTTCGTAGGTGGGGTGCTCGTGGAAGACGACCCAAGGCAACCCCTCCCCCCTGACATATCTCAGGGCGAAGGGTCCCTCTTGGCGGGCCCAGGTCGTAGGAGTGTGAACCGTTTGCCTCGCGCACGTACGTGTGTAAGAGAGCAAAGGGGGCGCGCCGCGGTGTCGAGCGTCTCGCCTGACAGCGTTCACAGCCAGATACGATCGCATCTCGGGCGGGGTTGGGGCGTCGCGATCATCGCCGCCTTCGCGGACACCCTGGCGGTGCTCGACCACGTGAAGATCGCAAAGACCTCGGGTCCAGCGGTGCCGGAGTTCGAATGCTGCGGATTCACGACCACCACGATCGGGGGGCACCAGGGCAAGAGTCCCGGCCTGCGGGACCAGGAAGGCATCGCCCAGCCCCGCGTGCCGAGCGCCCGGCAGGGTGCCGGCCAGCCCGGCAGTGATGCAGTTCACGAAAGATCGCCGCTGGCGATCGACGATCGGAGGTGCCAAGTGACGACGCGTGTCGCGAGGGTTCTTGCTGCAGGCTATGTCGGGTGGATCGGGGAGGACCGGGGACGTCGCGACGGAGTTTGCGGACGCATTTGGCGGGTACATAAGCCTTGGCATGAGCAACTCGCGTCTCTCCGTCGCCTCCCGTGCATCGGTACTCTCGGTCGGCTCGGACGGCTCCGTGCTCTCGATCGGCTCCGCCGGCTCGATCCTCTCGATCGGGTCCGTGGGCTCCATCGCTTCGGCCTTCTCGGTTGGTTCGGCCGGCTCGGTCGCGTCGCTACTCTCGGCCGGCTCCCTCGGCTCCGTGCTGTCGGCCGGAAAGCGCCGTGCAATCCTCGGTCGACCGGCGTCGAGGGCCACGATGGTGCCGATCGCGGCCGCGCTCGTCCTCACGGCGGTCGGGCTCGTTTTCGCGCGCGGCTAACGCTCGGTTGCCTGAAGGCGCTCGGCGATCGCAATCTACCTGTGGGCCCCTCATCTGCTGAGAGGAGGGCTCTGGCCCCCCGTTCCGCGGCTTCGTCATTGGGGCGCTCGGTGGCCTTGCGCGGAGCCTTGTCGGGCTGGGCTGAGCCGGAGTCGGCCGCGGCGCGTGGACGCGCGGCTAGCGAGTGCCCGCGAGATACGGAGAGGTGGTTCCGACGCCGAAGTCTGTTTCCGGCCGGACGTACGATCGACAAGCTCGAGCGGGTCGCCGATATGGCTGCCGATATGGCCGAGACTACCCCACCCCTCTCAGGCTCTGCGGTCCCCTGACCATGGACTAATATGGAGCCATGCGAGGCAAAGGGCTTTTGCTTCGCTGGAACCGGGTACTCGCCGGGAGCGACAAAGTCTTGGTTGGGACGCCCATCGGTTGTAGCCGTCACTAAGGGGGTTCGATGGCCACGATTCCTGTAGGCAGTGACGTTTCCGCGGGCACGTACAAGTGCGTGAGTTGTGGCTACGAGATGGGCGTGCAGTCGGTCGTCTCGCTACCGCCGTGCCCGAAGTGTGAGGGGCCGTACAGCTGGAAAGCCCTCACCGGAGGCGACAGCAAGCAAGACCCCTACCCAGACAAGTAGGACTAACGCCGCAGGCAAGGAGGCCGACGGCGACCTTGGTGAGCGGGTACTCGAAGCCGGGCGCGGAACAAGACGCTGGCCGCGGCGCTCAGCTCGTCCTCGGCTAGCTCATCCTCGTCGGGCCCACCATGCGCGAAGCCGCTCGCCGGCACGATTCACCTCGCCCTTCGTCGGCTCGGGCACCTACCCTAACTCGCGGCCTCCCGCGATGCGTCATACAGACTAAACCGCCAAGGCAGACCCCGCGGACGCCCTGGCGTGCCCCGTTCCGTCGCGGACCGGATCATTCGCCGGCGAGAGAAGGGTGTGACCTGGCAGGCGATGGGGTAATCTGGCGGCCGTCAAGCGTTCAGTCGGCCTACCGGGCCCGACGCCTCGAACTCGACGCGTAAACACACTTAATCAGTAGGTCGCTTTCAGTCGTGATACGTGCGCACCTGGGATTAACCACGGGCCTCCCGCGTGTGAAGCGGGCTGCGTGCGGTGAATTCGTGCTCAGGCGGCCGGTCCCGGCGGAATCGGCCCCGTCGGCGGGTATGCGCCGTCGGCGTCGTGGTTCTCGTGGCCCATGATCGGCGGGTTGAACACGCTGATCAGCCGCAGGTCAGTTTCGGCGCGCACGATGTGACGGTCGTCCGGGCCGACGACGTAGATCGTCCCCGGCTCGAGCCGCCAGCGCTGCCCCGTGGCGACCTCCTCCACCTCGCCGGTGCCCTCGACGATGTAGTTGGCCTCCCAGTGGTGCTTGTACCAGAGGTGCGCCTCGCCGCCCGCGCTTTGGTGGACGTCGGAGAACGCGAATCCGACGCCATCGCTCGCGGTCAGGAACCGCGCCGTGCGGGCGGCGCCGCGCGCGATCACGAGCTCGCGTCCCGCGGCTCGCACGTCGTCGAGCGTCCGGACGAACATGGCGGGGATCGTAGGACAGGGGTGGCGGCAGCGCAAGGCGGCCCGCCGCTCGGCGGCAGCGCTGGCGGATCGCGGACGGCGGTGCGGGCGGCCTCGACGATTTCGGCCGGCAACTCCGAGACGAAGGCTTGCATGAGTTCCGCCGCGGCCGCGGCGTCACCGTCGCCGCAACCCCCGAGCAGGGAGCCGTCGTCGCCCGAGCCCGCGACCTCGTCCGCTACGCACGACAACAGGGCTACCGCACCGACGAACTCATACGCATCATCGAAGACATCACCTGGGACGTTCACCACGCGGGAGGGTTGGAGCGCCTCATCGACACGCACGGCTCATCTCCCGGCCGCCCTACGACCCCCTCCCCCTGAACCGCATCTCGCGTGGGGCCCCTATTCTCACCGGGTGCGGTGAGGGCTCGGGGTCCCTTCCCGCAAGTCAGTCACGACCTCGGCGAGCGGACCGCAATAACCTCGGCTGGGATTAGATATCTCGGCGCTCGATACACCGCGTATCACGGGATCGGAAGCGTGCCCCCGCCTTCGACGCAGTCGGCGAGGTAGAGCGCGGTCCCGAGGCAGCCCGTCCAAAGTGAGTAGTGCTCGGATTGCAGCTGCTCCAGCGCGTGCATGGCGAACGCACGCGCTCGCATGAGCCACAGCTCGTCGCCTGTCCGCTCAAACAGCACGAGAAATGCGTATCCGTTTCCGGAGGTGCCGTGGCACAAGCCGGGGCCTTTCTCGAGCGGACCGGCGAGCCACGTCAGCTCGCCGCCGCCCAGCGCGAGATCCTCGTCTAGGAGCGGACCGAGCGTGGCAACGATCCCCGGCGCTCCATGACACCACTGCACGCGAATCCGTTTGTCGCGGTGGTCGAGAAGGCCCGACCCAGCGACCGCCGGCCAGTTGACAAGACCGTCCTTCTCGACGGCATAGCGGCGCACTGTGTCGGAGACGCCCTCGACGTCACCGAGGGCGAGAACGCAGCCAGCGAACCCGTGCGCAGGCCCGAGAAAGCGCACGGGCCTTTCTCCCAATCCGCGCTGTGTCCAGAGTCCGTCCTCGTCGCGCTGCGACCGTAACCACTCGACGCTCGTGGTTACGTCGGCGCCGACTTCGCGCCCGGCAAGGATCGTGCCGGCGCTCCCCAACATCAGCTCGCAGTGCTCGTCGTGGGCGTTGGCATCGATCAGCGCCGCGAGCCGGTCGCGGTTCGCGTTTGAGGGCGCGAGCCGCTGCAGCACGAGCCGGATGCCCGTCTCGCCGAACGAGAGGCTGCGCGTCTCATCGGTTTCACTCCAGTCCATCGGCGCAACGGCCGACTCCTGGAGATATGGCACGTAGTCGCGGCTTAGGTCGACGAAGTCGCGCCGTGCCAGGCGGTGCAGCGTGTCGACGACGCCTGCGCCACCCATATAGACCGACCGGAGGCGCTTCGTCGTCAGGGCGTCATGGTCGTCAGCCGGATGCACCGGCCACCCGTGGTCGAACGCCGCCTCGACACCAGCGACGACCCCGGCGATTGCCGACCGGACGCGATCGGCGTCCCACGCCGTACCCGTGAGCGGCTCGTGCGACTCCGGCGAGAACAGCGTCAACGGCCAGCCCCGATAGCCGCGTCGTAGCCCACGAGCTAAATCTCGCACAACCTGCCTGACCGCCCCGCGCACGCGCGATCACAAGCTCCAAATCCCCTCTCACGTCCCGTGTGGTCGTACCTCGACGCGAGAATCGAAAGGACGGCTCAGGGGACATTCGCGACCGCACCCGCGGCACTCGAACGGCTCATCAAGGCCGTGCGGCTAGCCTCGGGTCCCGCCGAGCCCGGTACCCCAGCCGCCCGAACCGTGATCCCGAGCGGGGCCCCTCTCTGGACGGCCCTTGGCCGAAGAAGCGTGGGCCCTCCGCCTCGCGCACGTGCGCGTCTAAGAAAGCGAGCCTGGGTCTCAGGCATACAGGACTCCCCAGGGGGTATTTTCACCGTTAGGCGTCAAATTGGGGTCAGGTAGGGACGGGCTCCGAGTTCCGGCGACCCTATGGGACCCCCTTTGCGACCCTCTCCTCTCCCCCTCTCGGATGATCGAGGTGCGGGTCCCTCTTGGCCGGATCACCCGAAGAGAGGCCGGCGCCACTCCAACGTTTGCCTTCTCCTGAGAAGGGGGTAGGCCATGGGAAACCCCTACCAGGAGGTTCCCATGGCCACGCAAGACGTTACCGGTCAGCGCAGCCGCGGCACAAGTGCGTCGGCGCGCAGATGGCGTGCGAACGAGACGAAACTCTCGTTCTTGACGACCGAGTTCTGGGCGATGGTCGCCGCCATTGCGGCGATCCTGATTGCGTCGGAGGTCTCCGACTCGCTCGGGGACGTTCGCGCATGGACGCTCGTCGCTGCCGTTGCGATCGGGTACATGCTCAGCCGCGGACTGGCGAAGTCGGGATCGAAGTACATCGCCGACGACGATCGGGACTTGGCTCACAGAGATCGGTAGATCGGGCGGACGGGTACATGATCAGCCGCGGCCTGGCCAAGTCCGGCACCAGTACGCCGGCGGCGAAGACCGCTCAATCAGAACAACCGCTAGACGCACGATATTCAAGTTTGTGCTCGGTGCGCACCCCGCCCCGAGCACATGCTCAAACGAGAGAAGGGAGAGGTGATGTCGAGCACCCACACCGAGAGCCGGCCCGAGGAGTCGGTCGTGGAACGTACGAAGGAAATGGGGAAGGAAGCTGCAGAGCAGGGCCTCGAGAAGGCCAAAGAGGCGGGTGGCCAGACGCGCGACTACTTCAGCCGCCAGCTGGACGAGCGCTCGACGCAGGCGGGCCAGCAGGTGAGCTCGCTGTCCGAGAGCCTCAGCCGCTTCGGCTCGCAGTTGCGAGATGAGGGTCAGGCGGGTCAGGCGAAGATGGCAGAAGGCGCAGCCGAGCGGATTGGCCGGCTAAGCAGCTACCTTGAAGAGGGCAACGGCGATCGTTTCCTCCGCGATCTGGAAGACGTGACTCGGCGCCGTCCCTGGGCTGTGGCGGCTGGAGCGTTCGCTGTCGGGCTGGTGGCGTCGCGGTTTCTCAAGGCCTCGGCGGAGCGCCGCTCCACCGAAGGGCAGTCCGGCGACGCGTTCAAGCCCCGGCTCGCTACGGCGGGCACGCCCACGCCCCAGGAGTCGAGTCAGCTGGCCGAGCGACACTCCTCCGAGCCGCTGATGCCGAGCCTGGAGCAGCCGTGATGGCCGTCAAGAGCTACGGCGACCGGCACGACCGACCGCTCGGCGAGCTGTTTAAGGAGCTGTCGGACGAAGTGACCACGCTCGTTCGCCAAGAGACCGAGCTGGCGAAAGCCGAGGTTCGGGAGAAAGCGAAAGAGACGGCTAAAGGGGCTGCGCTCCTGGTAGGAGCGGCCATCGTGGGCCTTCTCGGCCTCGGGGCCCTGACGGCCTTTCTCATTCTCGCGCTCGACGGAGCCATTCCGAACTGGGCGGCCGCGCTCGTGGTCGGAGCGGCGCTCGCCGTCGTGGCCGCCGCGCTCGCGAGCATCGGGCGAAACCGGCTGCAGGAAGCACCTCCTCCCGTTCCGCGGGAGGCGGTCGAATCGACGAAGGAGGACCTCGAATGGGCAAAGACCCAGCTGAAATCAGGCAGGAGATAAGCGAGACGCGCGGTGAACTCGGCGAGACGATGGAGGCAATTGGCTACAAGACCGACGTCAAGGCGAGAGCCGGCGACTTCGTCAATGAGAAGAAGGAGGCCGTCACCTCCAAGGTCGGCGAGGTCCTCCCGAGCCGGGAGGGCGTACAGAAGGGCGCCCGCCGCGTCGGCGAGACCGCGAAGAACAATCCGCTCGGGATCGCTATCGCGGCAGCGGCCACGGGGTTCCTTGTCGGGATGCTAATTCCTTCGACCCGCCTGGAGGACGAGCGGCTGGGCGAGATGGCAGACGACGTGAAGGACAAAGCAAGGGAGACCGGCCACGAGGCCCTCGAACGAGGGAAGCAGGTAGCCCAGGAGGCGACGGAGCAGGTCGTGGAAACGGTCAAGGAGCGAGGTTCCGAGGAGGGGCAGGCCGTTGCGAGCAGCCTCCAGTCGAGGGCCGGCGACGTCATCGCCGACCAGCGTTCGGAGTCTCCTGCGTAGATTGCTGAGGGACGGCGAGGCGCTGCCTCGCCGTCCCTCAGCGGCCGGAGTTCATGAGCCTAACTACGGGAACGCCGCAGACGGCCGCGTCGTCAGCGTTTCCATATCAATAGAGGAACTTGCTTATGCCTTATCAGGTCATTACCCCTGACGGAACAACGGTTTGCCCAAGAGGTTCGTCAAGCGGTCGACGAACATCTGAAAGATCATCCGGATGATGTCGACTTCGGACGAGTCGTGATCGAGGAAATCGGTGAAGGACGCGCCGGCGTGGGGGTTCAGTTGACGCCGCAGGAGTTCTTCGGAGCGGTCGAGGCGCAGACAACAAGTGCACCAACGCGTCTCCGATAGAGAAAGCGAAGCAGCTCACTGACCGTCCACGATGATCGGAGCGAAACAAAGGCTGAAGTACGAAACTGGAAATCCAGGCTTGGCGAAGTGACGGGTCTGGCCATGGCGGCACCGGCCGCGACGAGAAGGTCATGACACTGGCAAAGAAGGATCACGAGACTGGTGCCGAGGCTGGAACGAATGCGCCAGGAGGGGGCGAAGACGGAGGACGGTGTACGGCGTTGGCAGGAAGAACCTTTCCGTGGATCAAGGCTCTTCACTAACGACCTCTGCACACGCAACCGGATCATCGTCGGATGATTCGGAAGCCGCCGATACTGTGATGGCGTACTCGCTTGTTCGGAGGTGGTCGAGCGCTGTATCCACCTGGGTGCGTGAGCGACCCTTCTTTGGCGGGATCAGCGGGAAGATTGTCTCTCCGAGATCATCGCAGGAGCCCTCCTGAATCGACGCTGTCTGGGCCTTATCCGCGCCTTGGCGAAGCTGGACCACGACGAGGGTTCGGGTTCCGTCGCGGGTAGCGCGTAGGTAAACACTGCCCATGGGCGTTGAGCCGTCATCTAGCGTGAGCTCCAGGAACGGCTCCTCCGAAACGGGCTGTTCGACAGTCGATGTACCAACCGTGATCGATCCCTCGTCGTCAGGCTCGATCTTCTTGGAGCCTGAGCCGGGCTCGTCGTTCCCATCTGGGACGGAACCTTGGTCGTTACCCGGAATCGGCTCACTCGTCTTGTCGGAGCCCCCTTCCCCACATGCCGAAACCAGCGCGATCGCACCGACCACCGTTGCGAGCAATTTCATATTCACGCCTTCTCGCCTCCCGGGTACGCCTTCGGGGTATCGGCCACTCCCACGCGTTCTCGCGCACTCGGCAAGGCCGGCGCTTGAGCGAAGGCTGGTTGCCAACCCGTCGCCCAGAAGCGGCTAAGTCTTGACTCACGGACCGATTCATCCACGTCGGTCTGCCCAGGCGGTGACACGGCGAAACCCTGACTACCTCCCACGGAAGCGCTGTCAGTCGGGCGTTCGCGGACTCGTTACATGCGGGGGGTTCGGCGCTGGTTAGAACGGGTGAGGATCCAGCCCGTGCTTATGAGCAGCACGCCCAAAGCGAGGAAGCCAACGTCCCAGGCGGTCTCGGTCACGCCTGGGCCCTCGCGGACGTGGCTCTGCAACGGCGTCCTCAACGCGAACAACAGGCCGTTGCGTTCCTGCCAGCAATTCCACCGCATACGAAGAGTGCGTGTGACCCATGTCGTGCTCGCAGGATCGGCGCAGCTACGCTGTCCTAATGACCGACACCGACACAGGACCGGAGAACGCACAGGCGGACGAGGACGCAGGCGCCGAAGACGTTTCCCGTCCCCAGCGGTTTGACAAGCGCATCGAGGAGTGGATTCTCGGCCTCCGCGACCAGGCAGAGGAACATACCCCGGAGGTGCTCGATGGGCTGGCGGCGACGGCGAAGAGCGTCGCAAAATATCTCGACGACATGGCAGTACAGGTTCGGCAGAAGCGCTCGACTAAGGAAGGCGCGCAGGACGCCGACGAGCCGGCTTCGGGCAAGGCAGTCGAGATCGAGGAGCGTCGGGACAAGTAGCCGAAGGGCCTGTTCGGCGGCCGCTGATGATAAGTAAACCCGAGCATGAGCTCGAGAGGGGTCAGGTCAAGGCCCACCGGCGGCGCGGCTTGACGGACTGATTGCGATCGCGGACCGCGACGATCCCTGTAGCGTCGGCGCTGGAGCGGGAGCCGTACGAGGCGTAACCTTTAGGCCGTCTGTCGCCTGGGAAGGGAGGCTCCGGCCCCCGAGGACGTTCGCTCGTCTCCCAGGTTCCCCCTGGCGCGAGGGCGACTCGGGGGCTACTCAGCGCGTCGGTGCCCTTGGATAGGGCCTCCGGCGGCGGGGCGGGGCTGCCTGCGCGTGCGGGGTTGCCTGCCGCGTTTGGGCGGGCGACCAGAAGGGGTAGCTGCCCCAAGAGCGCCCCGCGCCGCAGTAGGCGCTCCCCTCGAGGGAGGCGGCGTTGTTTGCCCCCCGACTGCGGCCGTCGTCTCCGCTCGTATCCCGGCCTGCTTGCGGCACAGGCCGGGGAAGGGGTTTGGCGTCCGGCGCGTGGATTCCGGCTCCGCAGCATCTGGCCGTGTGGCAGCTGTTTATCTGGTGGCGTTCCTTGACGTCCTGCCGTTAAGGGACTGAGCCTCAGAGCACTTCGGAGCGAAGTGGACTGCGTCGTCGACGAGCCCGCGGGGACGCTCGAGTCTTCCTTCGGTCAAATAAAAGGGTCGGAGTCGGCAGCCTTGAGAAGGTCGAGTGCCTCGGCTCGGGAGCTGACGCCAAGGTGGCGGCGAGCGTTCCTGACGTGTGTCCGGATTGTGTGCGGGGAGAGTACGAGTAGTTCGGCGACTTGGTCTGTTCGGAGTCCTTCGCCGTAGAGGCGGAGGATCGCGAGCTCGCGTGGGCGGAGGTCGCTACTGAGGGTTTGCGCGGCCTCGTCTTCGTCCGCGTTTACGCGGGCCACTTCGAGAGAACGGCTTCGGAGGAACTGCGGGCTCTGCTCGATCTTCTCCAGGGCGTTGCCGAGCTGCACCGTTGCGACGTCGAGCAGCGTGAGGTCGTTCTCGGACGGACGCCGCTTGCTGTGCGCACCGATCGTCAGAATCCCGATCGGTTTGTCGCGGGCCTCGAGCCAGCGCACCTCGACCCAGTGGAGGCCGAGCGATCCCGGGAGGGGATGTCGGCGGCCCGCTTCGATCATCGTCTCGAGCCGACGTATGGTGATCGGGTCGAGCGCGAGGCGTCGGGTCTCGGCGGGGCGAAGGCCGCTGGCGGCGACGAGGTGGAGCTTGGCGTCTGCGTCGAGCAGTCGGAGCGTGGCTACGTCGGCCGGTAGCGCGGCGACGAGGGCATCGGCGACCTGCTGGAGGGAGGAGACGAGGTTGTGGCCGGGAAGGGCAGCGATCGTCTGCTGGAGGGCCAGGTGCCGCCGTTCGCGCTCCTCCAGGAGATGCCGGGCGCGAATCTGGTCGGTGACGTCGACTGCGAGCGTGACCACGACGGGGCCCCAGCGGTCGGTGTCGACGCGATGGAGGGCTGCGCTCCACCAGCTCTGCTCCTGCCCTGGGGGGTCGTGACGGAACTCGGGTAGGTGACGCGGCCTTCCGGTCGCGGCCACGTCTGCGACGAGTGCCGCTAGTTCATCTGCTCGGAGCTGCGGCTGGTGTGTGTAGTTGTGCGATTCGATCAGCTGGTCGAACGGCAGGTCGTGATCGGCGAAACCGGGAAGCGGGGGGTTGGCGTGGAGGATCTCGAGCGTGTTGGCGTCGTTGACGAGCAAGCCGACCGGCAAGTGG
Source organism: uncultured Thermoleophilia bacterium (assembly GCA_963819905.1). Classification (GTDB taxonomy): domain Bacteria; phylum Actinomycetota; class Thermoleophilia; order Gaiellales; family Gaiellaceae; genus CAWCQC01. The sequence goes on along the minus strand of CAWFXP010000001.1, from coordinate 19,956 downwards.
GCGTGGAGTTCTTCCAGCAGGAGAAGGTCGGTGGCGTGCGCGTGCGCGCTCGTCCGCTTGCCTGCCGCGCGGTTCGTGCTAGTCGAAGGTTTGTGCGGGGATGAACGGGTCACCGAGCACGATCCCTTCGGGAGTGATTCTGAACTCGCGGGTTTCCGGTTCGTGTCGGCTCGCGCGGGTCTTTAGGACGGTGAGGGCGCGCCGAACGGTTGCTTCGTCGCGGGTGTATTGGAGTAGCACGACGTTGTCGGAGAGGTGCGAGACGCCGAACTCGGAGAGTCGCCTGACGTGGAAGAGGTCTGGTAGTTCCGAGGTCATGAACACGCTCACTCCCTGGCGCGAGAAGCGCTGGACGAGCGAGTACATGTATTCGCGGAACCGGATCTCGTCCGGCGATGCGAGCTTGAGATCGGTGAGGCTGTCGATCAGGACACGGCGTGCCCTGGTGCGCTCCACTGCATCGAGCAGGTCGTAGACCCACTCGTCGATGTACATGTCGACAGGCGAGCGGTACATCAGCTCGATGCCCTCCTCGTCAACCGACCACCCGAACCCCTCGACGATCCGCGCGAGCTGGGTCGGGTGTTCCTGGAGCGTCGCCAACACACCAGGTTCGCCCTGACGGACGCCGTTGAAGATGAAATGCAGGCCCATCAGCGTCTTGCCGCAGCCCGAGGGGCCGGCACAGAGCGTGGAGGCGCCCGGCCAGTAACCCTCGGCAAGCATGTCGTCGAGGGCCGCAATCCCGGATGAGTGCCTGGCGCCATTGAGGGGGTAGCTGGTCATGTCGATCTGGTCGGCGAGCCGCGGGAAGACGTCGATCCCGCTCGCCGAGATGCGGTAGGCGTGCTGGCCGGGCGCGAATTCGCTTCCCCGGAGCTTGAGGACGCGGAGGGAACGCGTCTCGCGCTCGGACGCTCGCGTCGTGGAAAGACTGATGATGGCGTCGGCGACCGCGAATTCGGGCGCCACGGCGATGTCCTCTTCGCCGTACTCGCCGATCCAAAACGACGAGGCCGGGAATGCGGAGAGATGGCCGGCGAAGTCGTGGAGGAAGCGGCGAAACTCGGCGGCCTCCGCGTACGCCGAGAGGGCCTTGAAGCTGTCGATCACCATGATTCCCGGACGGCGCTCCTTGATCAGCGCAGTCACCTGCTCGAGGACGCCGGCGAGGCCGCGCTCGTTGAGAGCCGGGCCGAGGTCCTCGTAGAAGACGGAGTGGCCGACCGCTGCCGAGTCGAAGAAGCGGAGGCTCTGCCCGTAACGGAGGATTTTTTCGAATGGCTCCGACACCGTGGCGAGATAGAGGGCGGGCCGCTCGAGCGTCGCGTTCGCGAACAGGTATTGCTGAGCAAGGATCGTTTTGCCGGTTCCCGGAAGACCGATGAGCATGTTGATTGCGTCCACCGGGAGGCCGCCGCCGAGCACGCCGTCGAGGCGGGAATGGCCGCTCAGGAGACGCTCGCTCATCGCGACGTAGCGCCTTGCAGGAAGGCGCTCTTCCCGAGCAAGTCCTTGACAGTCGAGACGAACTGCAGCGGATCGAGCGGCTTTCGCAGAAAGGCGTCGGCGCCGGCTGCAAGCGCCTGGTCGCGCGCGTCGAGCGTCGAGATCACCAGGCACGCAGGAACGCCGGCTTCCTTCAGACGCTGGCACAGATGGGCGCCCGTTCCGCCTGAGATAAGCAGCTCGATCACCGCCAGCTGGGGCAAGAGTTGCTCGAACTTGCGCGCCGCGTCATCGGCATCGAGAGCGAGAGCGACCTCGTAGCCCTCGGTCTGAAGGAAGAACTCGGCGAAATCTGCCGCGTACGGATCACGCTCGGCGAGCAAGATCAGCAGGCGAGGCGCCTGCGCCCGCTCATCCGCTGAGCGGAGGCCGCTACCGCGCTCGAGCTGCTCACCGAGCAGGCGATGTGCCTCTGCCGGCTGTAGCCCTCGAGCGAGTCCCTCCATGACGAAGCGGAGCTGCTCGATCTGTGCGCGGGTGTAAAGCCGGTGGCCGCCGTCGCTTCGCTCGGGCTTCACGAGCCCATAGCGCTCCTCCCAGTTACGGATCGTCGCGGCCGGGATGTCGAGCATGCGCTCAACCGCGCCAATGCTGTAAATCGAAACATCGCCGTGCTGCATGACGACCAGTTTACCTCATCATTACCTTCATATCTAGGGCAATTTCTAACCACTATAGGGTCAGTACCTCATCAAATACCTCATCATGCACTTGTACTTCATCAGAAAAGAGCTAGAATCGGCATCGTGATGAGAAAACGGACATATGTTCCTCAAAGAAAGGAAGTACGATGGCAGCAGTGGAAACAACTGAGCGGGCGCGCACGAGTACTCCCCTCAACGTGTCCCGTCGAGTTTCCGACGAGACGAAGCACTCGCTGAAGACGACCGAGTTCTGGGCGATGGCCGTCGGCATCGCTGGCATCCTGATTGCCTCGGCCGTCTCCGACTCACTCGGCGACGTCCGCGCATGGACGCTCGTCGCCGCAGTCGGGATCGGCTACATGATCAGCCGCGGCCTCGCCAAGTCCGGCACCAAGTACGCCGGCGGCGAAGACCCGCTCAAGTCGAACAACCGCTAGACGCACGACATTTAAGGCTGTGCTCGGGGCGCACCGCCCCGAGCACATGCCTTTCTCGCGTCGGACTGAGGAGCTCGCCCTCGGCTTCGAGAAGCGTCTCGACGAGACCCGGCAACACGTCAAACCTGGAGCAGGCGCTTCTCCACGCACTGGGGTAACGGACGTTCAAACGACAGAAGGGAGAGGCGATGTCGAGCACCCACACCGAGAGCCGGCCCGAGGAGCCGGTCGTGGAACGCACGAAGGAAAAGGGGAAGGAAGCTGCAGGGCCTCGAGAAGGCCAAAGAGGCGGGTGGCCAGACGCGCGACTACCTCACCCGCCAGCTGGACGAGCGCTCGACGCAGGCGGGCCAGCAGGTGAGCTCGCTGTCGAGAGCCTCAGCTGCTTCGTCTCGCAGCTGCGAGACGAAGGTCAGTCGGGTCAGGCGAAGATGGCAGAAGGCGAAGCCGAGCGGGTTCGCCAGCTGAGCAACTACCTCGAAGACACAGAAACTTGGCGTGTCGCCAGCGGCGAGGGTGGCGCAGAGCCGGAAATCGAGGTCGAGTACACCAGCGAGCGTGCGGTCGTTCTCAGGCTTCTTGGTGAGCACGATCTCGCCTCCGCCAACTCTCTCACCGAAGCATTCGCACCTGTTCTGGAGTCCGGACGATCCGTTGTCCTCGATGTTCGCTCAGCCGATTTCATCGATTGCTCGATCATTCATCGAATCTTCCGTGCACGAGCCGACGCCACAGCGCGAAGTCTCGGCTTCAGCCTTTGCCTCGGCTCCGACTCGATTGTCCAGAGAGCGTTGGAGCTGACAGGCGCTCTCGACGAGATCCCCCACGCAGACACCGTCGCGGGCGCCGTAGCGCTCGCCGACCCGACCTGAACCCTGTGTAAAATCGGCCTAACGACCCGGCTACTCCCCGGGCTCGCCGCCCTCGCCTAGCTCGCGCTCGCTTCGCGTCGGCGAAAGGGCGGCCTCTGCGATCTCGCCGAGCTCACCCGACATTCGCAGACCGTAGTTCTCCCGGGAGCTGGTTTTCCCGGGGGTTGTTCAATTCCAATGAGGTAAGCGAAGGGCGCCTAGACGGGCGACCCTCCTCTCAATCCCGGTCCTGGTTCGTGGCAGAGGGGGCCCGCGCCTCGAGAATCTCGCGGGGGGAGGAGGTGCTTTGGGTCGGGTTCCAACAGCCCACCTACCGAATCCCTTTCGCGGCCCGTGCCCAAGACCCCGCGCGCGAAGCGCCAGCGGGCCCGAGGAAGCCGGCGCGGTTTCGCGACCCTCTCCTCTCCCGAGTCACGGCTGACGCCGAGAACCGCGCACGCGTGAACCGGCTCGCCTAACGGACGCGAATCAGGACGATCGGTGATCAGACCGTAATGAAAGGACCGGCCCCTTGTCGGGGCCGAACGTCGAACGCCCGCCGAGCACTCTCGAGACGGTGCCGTTCGATCTCCGCCAGCTGATCATCGGCGCGATGAATCAGCGGTTCGAAATCGATGCCGTTTAGCCTCCCGTCCGGCAACTGTCGGAGCGTCAACCAGAGTGCCCGCTTGCCGCTCACTCCCGCCGTCAGTGTCTCGAGCTCGACGACCGGCGTGAGAGGAGAGGAGCCGAGAGGATTACCGTTCGACTTGAGGCGCCCAGCAAGCTCGCCCACGATGACAGCAACCCGCTTGGTCTGACTCGGCTGCACGTCCAGCGCGACCATCATCCGTCGCAGGACGTCTTGATCCTCGCGGATGCTCTGTACGAGCCACTCGAGGAAGCGCCCGAGCTCGCCGGATCGGTGCTCGCGAGCAGCTCTTGCTGCCAACCGAACACCACCTTCCGACCCCGCGAAATGATCCTGGAGGTAGATCGCGAGGCAGCGCCCAGGATCAACACTCATCGCGCTGCCCGGCTTCCGAGCGCCAAGCGCAGAGAACTGGTCGTCAAGGCAACTTCATGCGCCATGTAAAGAGCTTCCCCGGAGACGAAGAATCCTCAAACACCCCCGGGTGATGTCCCCCCATTTTGCCGTCGAAGCCATGCCCGAAAAGAACCGGCCTGGAATCGAACGCTGCTCGAGGTCTGCCGGTCGCTGATCGGGAGCATTTACGGTGATGGTGCTGAACGTAGGCGCCGAGCGCATGACCACGCTGCAGAATCCCAGCCAACACCAGCCGCTCATCGACGCCATCTCCTCGGCGCGACGATCAAGTCGCGCCCCGCGCGCGCACGCGCGCGGCTGACTACGGGAGCGTACGGGAGCGCAAATTACGGGAGCGCAAATCCTGACTCGACAAGAGTGTGTGGCGTCCGCGTCGACTCGGACGGTCCTGTTCCCGCTTCAGCTGGCCGAATCATGGGACTATGAATCCCCGGAGCCGCCGCAACATCTGATGATAGCGGGCTTCAAGGGGCGGGAGAACGGCAGGAGAACTGATCGCACGTCGTAGCTAGGAGCCGAACCGACGATCACCACCTGCCCGCATTGGGGGACCCCGTCGTGCCGCTTCGTTCTGAGGGGAAGGGGCGATGCCTGACGATCTACGCATCGGCGCGGATCGTCTCCGCGACCGCCTAGCCGGGCAAGCCCCTCCCCCCGGGCGCGGATGCCCGCGCGGGGCCCCTTCTTACGACCCCAGGCGCGCGTTCGCCTCTCCCGTGCGCGCGCGCGACTGGCGGTGAGGGTGAAACGACCGGAGGCTCTCACGCTCCCCGGGGGCAACCCTCTTCCCTGGAACGCAAGAATCGCGTGGGGCTTCTAACGCCCGAGCCGTGCCAGACTTCGACCGGCGTTCTGCGCGCTTCAGCGAGAGCCAGTCTTCGAGCGAGTGCTCGCCTTTCTGGTTGAGCGCTTGGTAGCAGCCTTCAGGTCGGCAACAAGGCCGGTCGGTTCCTTGGGAAGACCGGCGCTCTGTCGCAGCTTGGCGGCGATCTCGGAGATCTCCTCAGGCGCGTAGTCGGGCGCGAAGACGGCCGGCTGTGGAGGAAGGTCGCGCGGGGGGACGCCCTCGGGCACCTCGTCGACAACGACGAGCTCCTCTCCGGTCTCGGGATGCGGCCCGTTGAACACAGCCTTCAGCTCCTGGTAGTCGTCCGGCGAGAAGCGGTAGAGACGGAGATGGTCGCCGCGCTGGATGTGCGGCTTGCACTCCGGGATCTTGTCGGTCGCGATCCGGGGCGTCGGAAACATCTTCGTCAGGTCGGCGCCCGTCAGGTTCTCGATGGCCCGGGCGTATGCGACCTGGTGGACGCCCCCACGAACGAGCAGGTAGCCGGTCAGAGCACGCGCGGCCGGATGGTCGACCATCTCGTAGACCTTGAGCTTTCCGTTTCGCGCACCGGTCTCGAGGAAGAAGTTGTGCGTCAGATCCTCAACGAGGTCCCCGGACGAGAACACATAGTCGCCGTTCCACGGCCGGCCGTTCGAATCCTGGAGCAGCGCCCCCTGCCCTCCTGCGACGAAGTGATGCGGATTGCCGATGCCCTTGACGCCCTCGAGCGGATTCTTGGTCACGAGCGACGAGCCCGAGCGGCCATTCCCAGTCGGCGAGGCGCCGGTCAGCATCGTGTTGATCGTCGTTGCAACGAGCTCGACGTGGCCGAACTCCTCGGCGGCAATGTTGGCGACAAGGTCGTAGAAGGGACGTGCATCCTGTCTGCCACGGAAGTTAAAGGACTGGAAGGTGTAGTTCATGAAGGTGGACATCTCGCCGAAGCGCCCTCCCAAGAGCTCCTGCACAGCTGCGGCCCCGGCGGGATCCGGGTCCGACGGCGGTGGCAACTCCGTTGCGATCCGGTCATAGCGAAGAATCATCGGGCGTCCTTTCGATTGGGAGGGAAGGTTGTTCCGTACCCACCGGTCCGTTCGGCCAAACGGACCCGCAACTGGCTCGCATGGGACTCCGGCCGTTCGGGATCACTCTGCTCATGAGCCGTGATCCCCGGAATGCGAGTCGCCCGAAAACGCAGGGCATCGAGATCGAGCGACCAACAGGGGACGAAAAAAGTCCTTGGGGGAGCGCCCGGAAGCTAAGGAACGGACGAGGTGGCCGAGTGACTGTCCGGCTGCCGTTACTGGCGTGGTCGCTGGTGTCCCATCGGAGTCTCGGCCGTAGGCGGTTCTCGCACGCGCGGTGCCCGCGCGTTCGCCCCCATCGGCACAGGGGCTCGGTGGGGTTGCTGACCGTCCTCCCCCCTCGGCGACCCCGGCCCTCCGACCCGCGGGCTCGCCTCCGGTCCCTGACCCGGGAGGCTGACCGCCTCCCCCTGAACGCGGAGAACGGTCGGGCTCACGTCCCGGTCGTTCGTCCCTGCCGCAGTAGTGTGAGTCCTCCGCCTCGCGCGCGTGCCTGTCTAACTAAGTAAGTAAGTAAGTAAGTAGGCGAGCACCCTCACCGGGGTGGCCGGCTCTCTACCTGCCATCCCGAACACCTCGTCAGACGAAGGGTTGCTTAGGTGGGTACTGCTGGAGCGAAAACCTATCCGGCCCCCTCCCCTGGAAAGGCTCGAGGTGGCGGGTCCCACCTAGGCCGCTGCCTCCCCCGCTGCTCCGCGCACGACCCGCGCGCCCGCGCGAGGCGGTTGGCCCGCCCTCCAGCACGACCGTGACGCTCGAGCGGTGCCTCAGGTGATGTCTTCGATGATGCGGATGAGCTCGTCGGTGCGGTAGCCCTGGCTGCGGGCGAAGTGGATGAGCTCCTTGGCCCGTTGGACGACGGCTCCGCGTTCGGGTGTCGCGGCGACCGAGATGCCGCGTCCACGGCGGAACTCGAGTAGCCCCTCGTCGCGGAGCAGGCGTAGGGAGCGCAGCACGGTGTTGGTGTTGACCTCGAGGATGGCGGCGAGGTCTTTGGCGGGTGAGAGGCGCTCGCCGGGCTTGGCCTCGCCCTCGGCGATGGCGCGGCGGATCTCGGCCGCGACCTGTTCGTGGAGGTCAATCGGTTCTACGTGGTGCTCGATCAGGAGCGAGCAGGATCGGCGCTGATGGCTTGGCTCGTGGACGACCTCGACGCGTCGCTCGCGCAGCTCGCGGCCCGAGGCATCGAATCGGGTGAGCCTGTGCCCGAAGGCGGCGGGCGTAAGGCTACGGTCACCGACCCTGACGGCAACAGCATCGCGTTCGTGCAGGTGCCCTAAGGCTCATCGGGCGGCGTGAGGAAGACAGGGCCGAGCTGTCGCCGCAGGACAACTCGGCCCTGATCGCACAATGGCCCGGGGGGCACAGCCGCCTAGCCGGGCAGCCCACTCCCCTGAAAGCGGATCCGTCCGGCCGCTTTCCCGACCCGCGGCGGGCTCACGCAGCCCCCGGTGATCTCCCTATCCGTGCCCGACTCAGACTTGCGTCTCGATTGAGCCGACAGGCCTCGGCCGACGATTCAGCGGCGTATGTCGTCGACGGCGTCCTTGACCTTCTCGGCGCTTTCCTTCAGGTGTCCCTTCGCTTGGTCGCGCTTGCCTTCATTCTTCACGTCCTCGTCGTCGGTCAACTCGCCGACGCCTTCCTTGATCTTTCCCTCTGCCTTGTCCAGGTTCTCGCCCATCAGAACTCCTCTCGTTGCGGTCGCCTGATGGTTCCCGCGCGGGCAACCCATGAAACCAGTGCCGGCGCCGAGCGATGTGCTAGCGCCGCGCGAGCCGGCGGCCACTCTCCGTCTGAGGCGGGATGTAGTTGAGCTGATAGTGGTGGTAGAGGGCTGACTCGTCCGCCTGGGAGAGCTCTTCGTTCTTCATCTCGATGTTAGGTGCCTCCTCCACGTGCTCCTTAGAGACCGTGACCTGGAGGTCGTCGGGGCCGATCGTGATCCCCTGAAGGGGCACGAACGTTAGATGGCGAGCGAATAGCCCTTCCGTGACCGTGCCGAACATCGGCTCGTCGGTCTCAACGTCCACGTAGACATCTTGGAGCTTGCCGATCTTGTCGCCGTCGCGGTCGACCAAGGTCTTGCCTTGCCACTCGGCAATGTTGCGGGTGTTCACCATGACTTACTCGTTCCCCGTTCCGGGTGTTCGTAACCGCCCTCGGGCTGCCAGACTGCGCGAGCCACGTTTTCCGCCCCGCGTCAGCGGGTACCTCTAGCCGTCAATCCAGGCGGAGGAGGCGCACCGTGATCTACATCAGTGCTGGCGCGATCGCTGTCATTGTCCTAATCGTGTTATTGATCTTGCTGCTCTGACGCGCCAGTGCTCGGTTTTCACCACGGGCCGATCGGTAGGAGTCGGCCATAGCGGAGCTCGCCCTTGAGTACGTGCAACTGCACGAGGCCGAGCGGACCGCGCCGACGGACGTACGAGCTAGTGGGCGGGGGTTGGTATGACCTCAGAGCTCACGGCGTCCTCGTCGACCGGGTTCTAGGCGAGCAGGAGGCTCACACCCGAGCCAAGGAACTCGCCCGAGACACAGCCAAGATCTAACCCCTAACCCGGCTGCTCTTAATCTTCCCCGCCCCGGCGTACTAGCCGGGATTGCCGCGCGTAGCGTGGCGCCTTGGCCCGCTAACGTCGGCGTACGTAAACATGCGAGTTGCGCTCGCGTGCCAGTCGCCGGGACAGCGGCCCATCCCGATGCGAAGCCCCCTCCGCACGGACCTGGCCTCATCTCGGTTGTTGCCCGGAGAGGGCGCCTGCTTCCGCCAGCGTGGATCAGGTACTTGAGGCGGTCGCGAGCTCCTCTTTCGATCGATCAATAAAGATGCGCCCGCCGCCTCGGTCGATCTCGAGGATCGCGTTAGCCGGGACGCGCGCCACACGTTCGGAGACGAGGGGATCGATCGTGACGATGAGTTCGCCGGTGGAGGCGTCGAGTCTCTCGACCTGACCTGCGTTCCCATCGGTGGCGATCAGGAGGTAGCCGCCGAGTGCACCGTAACCGCGGTCAGCCTCAGACCCCTGCGTTGCCGGCGGAAGGCCCGGACGGTGGTAACCCTCCCGGACGCGTCGCCCGAACACTCGGGCGCCTCGCCCGAGTCCGACCCATCGCCGACGGTTTGCGACGACGAGCAACAGGACGGCAACGGCAATTGCGACAACCACGAGGGACACGGTCTAGTGGTCTTCCCCGTTCGGCCGGAAACCATGTCAGATCCTGAACATCTCTCATCCATCCCTAGCAGAAGCTCAACCCGGAGGCACGGTTTTTCTTGCGGCGCCCACCACCTACCGACAGACAGTGCGCTCACCCCTGTGCGTATCTAACTATCCAACCACATAGCGCACGGTAACTGCCGTTACCATGCCATGCCACCCACGCAACCATGCGCCATGACAGGGGGGAGGGGTAGCGCAAGGGCGCAGGGGGAGGGGCATAGCCATGCCCTCGAGAGCTCGCATCCCCCGCTACAACGCGGGCGCCCGCGCGAGTACCCCTGGCCGCGCCCGTGCCGGCCCCCTCCCCGCCGAACTCAGCCGGCCGCGCGGGTCCCTGTACACGATGGTGGGAGTGGTCGAACCTTGAGAAGGCGGGCCTGGTCGCGGTGGCCGTTGTCATCGTGCTCATCGTGATCGCGGTCGCCGCTGGCTCAGCCCGACAATGAGACCACCTCCACGACCACGGCCGCAGCTACGACCCTAGGGCTGGGCCATTGAGCCCTGCGGAGAACCTCTGCAGATGCCCGGATGCTTGACGACCGGTCGTCGTGGCTCGGACTCAGAACCCTCGCCCCCATGAGCTGATCGATTCTGGATGGATCGTGGCGATTGTGCGCAGGTGCGCCCAGCCGGCAATGTACTCGTCGACCTGAGCTTCCTCGATGTACCGGTGCGTGATGTGCCGGATCTCGGCCATCGTCTCGTCGTCGTCGCTTGTCGTTACCACCGCCGTGCCGTGTATGACGACAGCACCGAAGGGCGGCTCTGTCTCCTGCGCAGAGAAGGCGACTCGAGGATCCCGGACAGCGTTGCGCACCCACCCGCGCTGCTCGTCGGTCCAGACGAATACGACCTCGCCGTCCCACCGGAACCAAACCGGCACCACGTGCGGCGAGCCGTCCTTGCGCAGCGTTCCAACGACGCCGACGAGTGCCGGATTCGTCCGGTCGAGGAACCCGCGCAGCTCGGAGGGGCTCATCGCCATGAGGTGGCCGATGCTACCGCCCCAGGGCATGAGATGATTCGCTGGTGGCCGACCGCCCGCCCATTCGTGTCGGCATCGTCGGCACCGGCTTGGCCGCGAGATTCCACTACGACGGCTATCGCCAGGGTCGCGGGGTGCCCGTCGAGATCGTAGGGGTCACGTCCCGTGCACGGGGCGAGGGGCGCGAGTGTTATGGCCTTTTTAGCGGCCCGAACCCTCGTCTCGTCCAGGTTTGGGTGCGAACCTAGTTGATGTTGAACCCGATGATCGTCGCCGTCAGGAGGCCCAGCGAGGCGAGTCCACCGGCAAAAGCGGTCACCCGCCGCAGACGGTCTCTCCCGCGCAGACCGGCGTAGAACAGAACAGCAGCGCATACGGCCATGAGGGCGACCGAGAGCACGAACATCCAGCCAAGCGCCCCGCCTGGGGAGCGATACGCGTCCCAGCGGCTGATGTTATTCCCCCGGTAGCTGTCCTCGCCAAAGACGTAGACGGTGACCAGCACCGCATTCACGAGCGGAAGGGCGGCGAGGGCCACGAGAGCCACAGCGTGGCGTGACAGCAAGCGCCCGAGGCGGCCATTGGCCGCAAGCGCAAGCAGGGCCGCCCCGACAACGAAGTTTGCGAGAAGCACGAGGGCTTCTTGGGACAACGGCCTCTGGGACAACGCCGGTTGCGCCGACCGGCAAAGCCCTCCATGAGGTGGAGATTGGCTGGGAGGCGACCCTATACCACCCCTCCCCGGTGAAGCACTTCGACCCGTCGGGTCCCTCTAAGGTCGCCGAGGTCCGGCGTCCCTTGGGAACGATGCTCGAGGCAGCGGGTCCCTCTTTCGGCTCGAATCGGCTCGCTCTGAGTCTTCGACTCGCGCCTACCTGTACCAACCCCCACGCCGAACTCCACTCTCATTCGTTTCGTCCCCCCGGCTGTCCGGCACCGGGCGTTTCAACCAGCCCTGCGTTGGGCGCAACTTCTGCTGGTTCCAGGCTTCCACGATCCGCTTGCTTGCCTCGAGATCTGCTTCGCGTGGCCCCATCCCTTCCGATAGGTAGTGGTCGCGCCACACGTTGAAACTCTCCCTCTGCGTCATTTCACAGCCTCCCTAATCAATCCCAGGCCGTCCGCGACACGACTTGACTGGGGGTCGGGGCGAGTGGCCGCTGCGTCGTCATGGGCTCACGTCCGTGATATCTCCGCAGGCCACGTACGTATCCGCTTCCGCCTCGGACTCGTGGACATTGATCGCGTATGACCCCAGCGCGAGTTCATCCAGGGAGAGCTGCACGTCAGTCTCCGAGGACCCGTCCACGACGTTCGTGAGAGGAAACGCCGGTTGTGGATTGAGATCGGCGCACGATCCCTCGTGGATATGAGCAGGCTGTGGCTCGGCCGAGCCTCCGGAAAGCTGGATGGCAACGTGCAGCGAACCATCGTCGTTCACGGTCAGCGTCGCGGTTCCCGATTGTCCGGACCCATTCTGCTCCTGCAGCGCTACGTCGACGCCGTTCGAAAGATCCTCGGCGACCGAGCCGGCGCTCTCGGTCACGCTCGCCACGGCTTCGGTCACGGTCGCCTGGACCTCGTCTGCTGACGTGTCGCTCCCGCCGCAGGCCGCGAAAGCCAATGCCGCGAAGACCAGACTGACGATCGGCAGGACACCCCTCCTCATCGCTCTCCCTTCGTCGCTTGACCAACCGACTACCCCGAAGGCGCACTCCTCACGCCACACGCGAAGAATCTGGAGACCGTCTCGGCACGGAGGATGTCGCTGTCCTGTTCGCCCTTCGGCACCTGACAGGTGATGAGTGGACGCCGAGCTCAGTCAGGCACTGACGCACACGATCGAGCGAGCCCGCGTCGGCGGTCTGCACAAACGCCCACGCCATCGTTCTCTCCCCCTCGTGCCACGCAGGTTAGGCATCGGGTCGCCAGGGGAAACGCCTTCAGCGAAACCGCGAAGGAAGGAGGATCCATGACCATCGTGGATGTGTGGGAATACCGGGACGAGACCTGGGGCGGTGCCGCCTTGGAAGGGTTCGGCGTCGAAGCGATCGACGGATCGATCGGCAAGATCGACCGCGCGTCGGCCGACGTTGGCTCGAGGCGCATCGTCGTGGACACGGGCCCTTGGATCTTCGGGAAGATGGTCATGCTTCCGGCGGGTGTGATCGAGCGGGTCGACATGCAGCAAGAGAAGGTCTACGTCAACCGGACCAAAGACCAGATCAAGAACGCCCCCGAGTACGACGAGCACCTCTACGAGGACGAGGCGTACAGAGGTGAACTCGGCTCCTATTACGGGCCGGGCGGTCCCGGTTACCGGGACTGGGATCGACCGAACCTCTAGCCGATCCCGCCGAGTCTAGGTCTTAACGCGAGCGGGGGCCGGATGCGCCGGGACCGGCCCCGCTCGGGATGTCGTGTGCGCCCGGACCTACACATGGACCCGTCCCCACGAAGTCGAGGTGACCGTAGACGTCATCCAGCACACGGGGGTCGGACGAGTCGCCGTTGCCTGCGCCTATCGCCGGTAGACGCCGACACCGCCCGTAAGTAGAACGACAATCAGGACGATGGTCAAAAAAAAGCCCAGATCGGCATGTCGCCTCTCCCTCCGTTGAGCGAGGCAAACGCCTCACACTCCTCCCGGCTTGGATAGGCGGCCCCTAATGAGTGAGCAAGGGCCGCCCGGACGGGCGACCCTTCTCTCGATCCCGGTCTTGCGTCGGACGCCCTCGGGGCTGAGGATCCTTCCGACCGTTATGTGACAAAAGGACTCGCCCGATGCTCGCCCGGGATAGCTGCGCGACGCTTCGACGCTTCAAACCTCACTCGCTGGATACCCGATAAACGGCAAGGTGACACGACAATCTGTGCGGTGCCGGCAAACATTCTGTTCGGGCTCTGTTAACCCGATGCCTAGCTTCAAGGAAGGTTCACGGCTCAGCCTCATCTCAGCGCTACTGGGGCGGGTTAGGGCAAGGTCGGAACGGCCACTAGCGCGAGCCGGTACGGGGGCGTGGTCGTTTAGGTCGTCCGTCGCCTGGGAAGGGAGGCTCCGGGCCCCGAGGACCTTCGCTCGTCTCCCAGTTCCCCCTGGCGCGAGCGCGACTCGGGGCTACTCAGCGCGCTCGGTGCGTGTCGGTGGGCCTCCGGCGGCGGGGCGGGGCTGCCTGCGCGTGCGGGTTTGCTTGCCGCGTTTGGCCGGGCGACCAGAAGGGGTAGCGGCCCCGAGAGCGCCTGCGCCGCAGTGGGCGCTCCCCTCGAGGGAGGCGGCGCTTGCCCCCCGACTGCGGCTGTCGTCTCCGCTCGTATCCGCGGCCTGCTTGCGGCACAGGCTGGGGAACGGTTTTGGCGTCCGGGCGAGGAGTTCCCGCTCCTCAGCATCTGGCCGTGTGGCAGCTGTTTATCTGGTGGCGTTCCTTGACGTCGTGCCGTTAAGGGGCTGAGCCTGAGAGCACTTCGGAGCGAGTGGGCGTGGTTGGGGCATTGACTTTGCTTTCGCGCTCTGTACCGTAGTGCGTCATGCCCCCGTTGCCGCAAGGGGCGACGCCGCCGATCCGCCATCGCAAGAACGTCGGGCAGCTCTCGACGCGTCAGTTTCGCTGGTTGCGCCAGGGTTATAAGGCGCTGATGGGGATCTCGGATAACCGCGGCTACCAGTACCACGCCGGTGTCCACGGGCTGCCGCTGCAGTTCTGCCAACACCACAACCCGCCAGGGAGCTACTCGCTGTTTCTGCCCTGGCATCGAGCGTACCTCTACGTGTTTGAGCGGGCGATGCGCGACCAGGTGCCCGAGGCGATGGTGCCGTGGTGGAACTGGACCTCGCCTGCCTCGCGCACACGCGGGATCCCGACAGCCTTCGCCCAACGCACGGTCGGTGGCCAGCCGAACCCGCTCTTCCAGGCGCCGGTTCCGCCCGTCGCCCGTATCGCGGGCAGGCCGCGGCGAACGACACGCCAGCCGGGCAGCCCGGGCGAACTGCCAACGCCGCAGCTGATCGATCAGATCCTAAGCCTGGGCGACTTCCGCGATTTCAGCGAACAGCTCGAGGATGTCCACGACGGCATCCACGGCTGGGTCGGCGGCACGATGGGCATCATCGCCTGGGCGGCGTATGACCCCATCTTCTGGTCTCATCACGCGATGATCGACCGCCTGTGGGCGATCTGGCAGGTGCGCCACGCGGCCGTGACCCTGCCGGCCGCTTTCCTCAACCAGGCGCTGCCTCCCTTTCCGCTCACGGTAGGAGAGACGCTGTCAACGCAGGCGCTTGGCTACGACTACGCTGCCGCAACCACCCACGTCGGCGGGCCTCAGCAATGAGCGAGACGCCATACCAGAGCGAACCGCTTCCGCTTCCAACCCCGGAGGGAGAGGGCGAGCTCACCCGGGCTGACCTGAAGTTCTTCGGAGTCGACCACTCTGGGCCCTCCTACCAGGCGCGCGTCTTCCTCAACAACCCGGACGCGAACGCGGAAACGCCCCGGGAAGACGAGGCGGGCTATGTCGGGTCGTTCCACATCTTCGGGCACGGCGGCTGTTTCGGCGACGTTGGTCACTGCAACGTCCCGAGCGAGCCTGTACTGCCGTTCGACCTGCGACTCCCGCACCCGCTCACCCCGGCAGCCAAGACGGTCATCATCACCGAGGCGGTACGCCGGCTAAGGGAGGCCGGAACACGCGAGGTCACGGTGACCGTAGTCCCGATCGTCTATGAGACCAGGCTTCCGAGCGGCCGCGCCATGCAAGGGCCGGTGTTGAAGTTCGACAGCGTCAGCCTGGTCACATACGAGTAGGCGCTCACTCGCCCTCCGAACTGAAGCCGTAAACCGTGACGACGCCGTCGCGCCGCGTGTCCGGCCGGTTGCCCGTCCCTCCGAGGCCCGCCCCGCCCGTGCGCTCGCGGCCCCGGATGCCGGTCGTCCTGATCCGCAGGGTCGCCCGCGCCCGCCGGACGAGACGCGTCCAGTCGCGTACGGCGAAGGCCCGCGGCCCCGACCCATCAGGCTCAGACCCGTCTGAGATAACCGCCGCCCGAAAGCGGGCGGCGTGAACCGCCGCGCCCGCGAACGGCGCTCGGCCCTGTCCGGCCCCGAGTGGTTCGAGGAGGCCGTCCGCCTCGACGCAGAGAACCGGCGGCTGCGCGAGATCCTCCACTCGCTCTTCTGGTGGCTCGCCGAGCGCGACGAGCTCGTGCAGCTTGCGCGCGCGCAGATCGACCGGCGCTGGGGGTCACGGTGAGCGAGACCGGCATGGACGACCGTTGGTCGGACGCCGCGCTCGGCGACTGGAAGCCACCAGCCGACGGCCCCGCCCGCGCCGAGCGCGAACAGCGCCTCGCCGAACTCGTCGGCGAGTTCAAACGCTGGCTCTACCTTCCCGACCCGCGGACGCTCCTCGCCGTCCTCGGAACAGTCGCGGCTAACCGTCTCGACGGCGACCCCGTCTGGCTCTTGATCGTCGGCCCTCCTGGTGGCGGCAAGTCCGAACTCCTGCAATCCGTAACGCGGCTCGCGGACGTCTATCCGGCCGCGACGATCACCGAGCCTGCGCTCCTGTCCGGAACGCCGAAGAAAGGACGTGAGGACGACGCTCGAGGTGGCCTGCTCCGACGTATCGGCCCGTTCGGGATCATCGTCGCCAAAGACTTCGGGTCAGTCCTGTCGATGCACCGCGATGCCCGCGCCCAGGCGCTGGCCGCGCTACGCGAGGTGTACGACGGCTCATGGACACGCCACGTCGGAACCGGCGGCGGCCAGACACTCCACTGGGAAGGCAAGGTCGGGCTGATCGCAGGCGTCACCCCGACGATAGACCGCCACCACGCCGTCATGGCCGCGATGGGCGAACGTTTCCTCCTACTTCGACTCCCCACCGTGGCGAGCGGCGAACAGGCACGGTGGGCGCTCTCCCACGCAGGCCGTGAGAAAACGATGCGCGGCGAACTCGCCGGCGCCGTCGTCAGCCTGTTCGACCGGGCGCTCGACGAGCCGCGACCGCTCAGCGAGGAGGAGACGGGCAGACTCGTCGCGACGGTCGAGCTTGTCGTCCGTGCCCGCTCGGCGGTCGAGCGAGATTCCTACAGCCGCGAAGTCGAACTGATCCCCGACCCGGAAGCGCCGACCCGGCTGATCATCATGCTCGAACGGCTCCTCGCCGGACTCGACTCCATCGGCGTCAACCGCGACGATGCTTGGCGGGTCGTCTCCCAGGTCGCAGTCGATTGCATCCCGGCGCTCCGGTTCGCCGCGCTCTGCGCTCTCAACCGGAGGGCCGGTCAGGTGACGACCAAGGAGATCGCCGAGGCTATCGGCTACCCGACGACCACGGCCCGGAGGGCGCTCGAGGACGTTCACGCGCACGGACTCGTCTCGCGACACGGCGGCGAGCAAGGCTCAGCCGACCGCTGGAACCTCGAATCCTGGGCAAGCGAACGGCTCAACCATGCGATACCCGAAAAGTCGTTCGAAACACTCAGCACTCATATAAAGAGCATCCGACTTTTCGGGAACGCCCCTGGGAGCCGCGTTGAGGCGCCCGCAGCCGACCTGTTCGGGGATGCCGAGGAGCAGGCGTGAGCGTCCCGTCCGGTGCCCCAGCGTTGCTGATCGTGTTGCCCGTCGAGGGCAGCCCCAAGGTGATCCCAGCGGTCGTCAACGAGTCCGAGTTCGACAGGCTGGCCGACTGGATCGACGCGAACCCCGACCGGCTGGCGCTCCTCACGCTCGCCGCGCGGCTCCGCGACGAACCTCTGGCCGAGGGAGGAACAACATGAACACGAAGGACGCCCAAGCGCACGAGGAGCGTGTCCTCGCCGTGCTCGGCCGTGTGCGCTCAGACGGTGACCGGCTCAACGTTCGAGGCATCGGTCGGCTCGCCAACCTGAACACGAGGCAGGTACGGCGGGCGCTACGCCAACTCGAGCGGCGCGGCCTCGTCGACCTGGCGTGGGAAGGCAGGGATCGAGGCGTCGGCCTCCGGGTGACCGTGAGGAGCCACCGCTGACCGAGAGGCTCCTCACCGCGCGCGAACTCGCCGAGCAACTCGGCGTCTCGAAGGAGACGCTGCTGCGCTGGAGACGCGCGGGCAAGCTGCCGCCGGGGACGTGGTCGAAGCTGCCGAGCGGCGCTGTCCGCTTCGTGCCCGCGGCGATGGACGCGTGGATCACCAGTGGCGGAATAGCGGGTGACGCAACCCGAGGAGTGTCACCTGCCCCGGACGCCACCCGCCGAGGCAACGGTAACCTGTCGGTGTCACCTGCCCCGCTGCCAACGGCAGCGCCAACCGAGGAGGAACCTCATGCCACCTGAGCTCCGTGGCTACGTCTTCAAGACCCGCGACGGCTACGGCGTCCGCTGGCGGGAGAACGGCAAGCGCCCACAAAGGTCGGGGTTCCCGACGAAGACCGCCGCCCGCGAGTGGTACGACGGGAACGTCAGGCTGCGGCTCAGGTCGGGCGCACCCGATCCGGGAATCATGTTCGACGCCTTCTGCGATCTGTACCTCGACCGCTGGGGTGCCACCGTCGCCGCCCGTTCCCGCAAGACGATGGAGGAGCGGCTCTACCCGGCCCGCGTACGCTTCGGCGACTGGCCGCTGCGCGACCTCGAGGGCGCCACCGGCGACATCGCCGCGTGGCGGGCCAGCCTCTCCCCGACGTCGCGCTACCGGCTCACCGGGGCGCTACGGCAGGCGCTCGGCGCCGCCGTGCGCTGGCGGTACATCGCTCGCAACCCGGCCGTCGACGCCGGTCGCAACCCGCAGCCTCGGGCCGAGGAGTTGCAGCCGTTCACCGTCGAGGAGATCGACGCCATCGCCGTCGAGCTTGGCCCCGCCTTCGGGCCTCTCGTCGTCTTCGACGCCGAGACGGGGCTGCGAACGAACGAGTGGGCGGCCCTGGAGCGCCGCGACGTCGACCGGGCAGGACGGGCTGTAACCGTCCAGCGCCGCTACGCCGACGGTGTTCTGACACCGTTCCCGAAGACGGCCCGCTCGCGCCGCCGGGTGCCGCTCACCGGGCGGGCGCTGGCCGCGCTCGACAAGCTGCCCCCAAGGCTCGACACGCCCCTCCTGTTCCCCGCCGCCGAGGGCGGGCACATCGGCCTCGACACCTGGCGCACCCGCGAGTGGTACCCGGCGCTCGAGGCCGCCGGGATCGTGCGGCGCGGCCCGTACCACTTGCGCCACACGTTCGCGACCGAGGCGCTGGCAGCTGGCGTGTCGACGTTCGAGCTGGCCCGCGTGATGGGGACGTCGATCGCGATGATCGACCGAACCTACGGCCATCTCGCCCGCGACTCCGAGGCCGCGATCCGCGACCGCCTGGACGCCCGAGGGACCCGGCTTCCTTCGGGGCGTCGTTGTCGTGCATGATGGGCGTCGCTATGTAACGATTGCGGCATGGCGGCCGTTGGGCCGCGCCATACATCCCGTAAGACGAATTCAGAAGGGGGTTGTCGGATGCGGAAGCTCGTCGTCATGGCGCTTGTCGTCATCGTGGTTGCGGGCGTTGCCGTTGTCGCCTCGGCAGGTCAGGGCCCGCCACCGTTCGATCGCCAACCATCGCCTGAGGCGGTGGTGGCGGAGCACATCGATGCTCTCAACGACTGCGACGTAGATCGGCTGATGGCGCAGTACCCGGAGACCGTCGCGATCCTTCTTCCGAGAGGCGTCACCAGTGAGGGACGGACGGAGGTTCGTGCTCTCTTCGAGGGTTTCTGCCTGCCGTATCCGGCGGGACTCAATGGCCTCCAGTTCACCGAAGTCAAGTCGTGGACGGTCGGGAAGACTGTCAATGTTCAGTGGGTAGCCAACGCACCCTTCCTCGCGGAGCCCTACTACGGCGCGGATGCGTACGTGACGAAGAACGGCCTGATGGGAGCGCAGGTGACCACCTTCGACGGACTCGAGCTTCAGTTCAAGCCGTAAGAGTCAGGTTGAGGTTCCATACCGGGCCAACGGCCAAGCCTCGGTTTGGGTCGGAGACCCCGCCTCCCTAAAGGGGGCGGGGTCTCCGTTGTCGCGAAGCTGCTCGTACTGCCACACGTCGGCGCGGCGCAAAGGATCACCTCCGAGCGCCTGGCGGGCACAACAGCCATGCGGGCCAACCCAACGGTGGGGACGAGCAAAGATGCTCTCGTCCCGAAATAGTCACGACTATGTTTGCCCGCTGCGGAATATCGCGAATAGAGTCACGGTTCTAGTCATTAGCGTGACTTCGGAACGAAGGGCCGTTGATTGGACGTCGGACGCCGACTAGGCCGAACCCGTCGGTGCCCGCAACGCGAGTATCCATGCGGGTTTACGGGTGATGG